>JAIGNE010000016.1:0-27916 GCA_036528635.1 Deltaproteobacteria bacterium | reverse complement strand
CGGCTTCCTCCAGATTCGCAGTCACCCGCGACACCCTTGCCGTTCGGCTAACTCTTCCCCTTGCCGGGTGAGTAGTGGACTTGCACCACCAAGTCTGTGCGCCCTGCCGGGCGCACAATAAAAAAGCCGGAGCATGGTTGCTCCGGCTTTTTGTTTTTCAGGTGTTTTTCTTCCTGAACGCTTCCGCGAAAGGATTATTAAAAGGTTTGGGTGCTTCCCTGCCGGGTTTTTTTCCCGGGCGCTTTTCCTGCCGCTGCTGCGGAGCGCTTCGCTCTCCGTCGGGAGTTTTCTTGGTTTCAGCCGGGTCCGGCTTATTTCTTTCACCGGGCGTTTTTTTCATGGACAGGGAAATTCGCTTGCGTTCGGCATCGACCGCCAGCACGGTCACTTCGACTTTCTGGCTGACCTTCACCACATCCGCCGGGGTTTTCACAAACCGGTCGGCCATCTCGCTTAAATGGACCAGGCCGTCCTGATGAACGCCGATATCGACAAAAGCGCCGAAAGCCGTGATGTTGGTGACCACGCCGGTCAGTTTCATACCGGGAATCAAATCCGAAATCTTGTCGATGCCCTCGGCAAAGACCACATTTTCAAACTGCCGCCTCGGGTCCCGTCCCGGCTTGGCCAGTTCCGCCATAATATCTTTCAGCGTGGGGAGGCCAACCGTGTCCGTCACATAGCCTGTCAGAACAATCTTTTGTCTTTTAGCTTCATCCGCCATCAGATCGACAACCGAGCATCCCTGATCCGCGGCCATTTTTTCCACGATCGTGTAGCTTTCCGGATGGACGGCGCTGGCATCGAGCGGATTGGCGCTTCCGCGCACGCGCAAAAAACCCGCGGCCTGTTCAAAAGCCTTGGCGCCCAGACGTTTCACCTTTTTCAGGGCATCCCGCGACGGGAACGGGCCGTTCTCATCACGATGTTTGACAATATTTTCGGCAAGCGAGGGCCCCAGACCGGATACATACGACAGAAGCTGGACGCTCGCCGTATTGACTTCGACGCCCACGGCATTGACGCAACTGACCACGACATCATCCAGGCACTGCTGCAGCAGGCCCTGATCGACGTCATGCTGATACTGGCCCACCCCGATGGCCTTCGGTTCGATCTTAACCAGTTCGGCCAGCGGATCCATCAGGCGGCGGCCGATGGAAACCGCTCCGCGCACGGTGATATCCTGATCGGGAAATTCCTCCCGCGCCGCCTCCGACGCCGAATAAACGGACGCTCCGCTTTCGTTGACCATGACCACCAGGATGTTGTCCGGCAGGTGAAGACTCCTGAGAAAACTTTCCGTCTCGCGCCCCGCCGTGCCGTTCCCGACGGCGATCGCTTCGATCTGAAATTTCTCGCACAGGGCTCTGACGATTCGCCCGGCCTCATCACGTGATTTTTCGGAAAGGAGCGGAAAGATCGTTTCATGATGGAGGAGTTTCCCCTGGGCATCCAGGCAGACCGTCTTGCAACCGGTGCGAAATCCGGGATCAATGGCCAGCACGGCTTTCTGACCTGCAGGCGGCGCCAGGAGCAGCTGACGCAGGTTGTCCGCAAAAACACGGATGGCGGTTTCATCGGCCCGCTTCTTGGCCTCCATCCGGGTTTCCGTTTCCATCGACAGCGAAAGCAGCCGTTTGTAGCTGTCCTGCACCGCAAGCTTCACCTGAAGGGCGGCATCGTTTGTCCCGCGGACAAACAACTCCTCCAGAATCAGTAAAGCTTCCTCGCCCGACGGCATCAAGGAGAGGGTCAGAAATTCTTCGCGCTCGCCGCGGCGCATGGCCAGAACCCGGTGAGACGGAGCGGTCGAAACCGGCTCTTCCCAGTCATAATAATCTTTGTATTTGATGCCGGTTGCCAGTTTATCCGGCAAGACCTTTGACCGGATCACGCCTTTATGCCAGAACAGGTCGCGCATTTTCGCACGCGCGCCCGCATCCTCGTTCACCCATTCCGCGATAATGTCGCGCGCCCCGGCCAGAGCGTCATCCACCGTCGCCACGCCTTTTTCTTCACTGATAAACAAGGCGGCATCGCCTACGACATCCATGTCCAGCTCGGCAAATATTTTTGTCGCCAGGTCCTCCAGACCTTTCTCCCGGGCAACAGTCGCCCTCGTGCGGCGCTTGGGGCGAAACGGCAGGTAAATGTCTTCCAGGACGGACAGCGTTTCAGCGGCGGAAACTTTGGCCTCCAGTTCGGGCGTCAGCAGATTGCGTTCGGTCAGTGACTTGACAATCGCCAGCCGGCGGTTTTCCAGTTCTTCGAGTTCATGCAACCGGTCGCGAATCGCCATAATCACGACTTCGTCCAGTGATCCGGTCACTTCCTTCCGGTAGCGGGCGATAAAGGGAACGGTCGCGCCTTCGGTAATCATGGCTGCCGTATCAGCCACTTGCTTGACCGTGATGTTTAGTTCCCCGGCAATTTTTTCGTATCGACTTGAATTCATATTATTCCTTTGCGGATTTAATGGAGCGCGAGGCTTACCACAGTCGGGCCGGGGTTGCAATCGGCTGTTTAGGTTTTGGCCTGTTTCAGCCGATATCCAATAGTGATTAAAGGCTTGCTCAGGCGCTGCAAGTCATGTAGAGTTGAACCGTAAATACAGGTGCCAGGGAATGACTGCAAAACTCAAAAAAGACCGCATTGAACAAATTCTCAACTCTCTTAAAAAAGCCGCGGCGGGCGATTATTCCCAAAAACTTGATTTTGCCTCCAGGGAAGACGACCTGGGCCTGATCGCGGACGCCGTTAATAAGCTTCTCAGAAAAACCGAAAAAAAACTTTCCTCCTCCCGGCAAACAGCAGCCGATCTGACGGATGACGCCCGGCGCTACCGGCATATCCTCGACAACATTGAAGAATCGTATTTTGAAGTCGATCTTCAGGGCAACCTGTTTTTTTTCAACGACACGGTGGTCCGGGATCTGGGTTATAGTCCGGAAGAACTCCGCGGAATTAATTTTCAGAAGCTTGTTGATGAAGCCAACGCGAAGAAGGTTTACGAGGCTTTTCACCAGGTATTTCTCAGCAACCGGCCCATCAAAGGTTTTGACTGGGAAATTCTGAAAAAAAACAGGGAAAAAATCGATGTGGAGTCGTCGGTTGCCCTGTTGCATGACGAATCGGGGAAGCCGGTCGGTTTCCGGGGTGTTGTCCGGAATATTTCTCAGCGCGTGCAGGCCCAGAATGATCTCAGGCAAAGCGAGGAGAAGTACCGCACGATTCTGGACATCATGGATGAAGGTTATCTGGAGCAGGATCTGTCGGGCCGAATCACCTTTGCCAATGACGCCGCCTGCCGGTTAATGAGGTACGAGCGTGATCAACTGATCGGCAGGCATTACCGCAATTATCTCATCCCCGGTGTTGCCCGGATGATGAAAGAAGTCTTTCAAACGATTTATGCCACCGGCAAACCGGAGCGTCTTGTTGATTATGATCTGGTGCGCCCCGACGGGTCTGTTGTCACTTACGAAATCAATGGCGCCCTGAGACGGGATGCGTCGGGACAACTTTGCGGGTTCCGCATCCTGATGAGGGACGTCACCTTGCGCAAGCAAGCCCTGGAGGCAAAACGTTTAAGCGAAGAAAAGTATCGGAACATTCTGGAAAGCATGGATGAAACCTACCTGGAGACGGATCTCAAGGGTAATTTTCTCTTCTTCAACGACGCGCTTTGCCGCGTGCTGGGTTATTCCAGAGAAGAACTCCAGAACGCCAATTACCGGCTCATTATCCCGCCCGGGCAAGCCAGCAGCATCTTCACGATGTTCAATGAAATTTACCGCACCGGTCAGAAGAAAACATTTGTCAACCACGAGATTATCACCAGGGACGGCTCAACGATTTTTCTGGAAATGTCCATATCACTGATGCGCTCCCCGGAGGGGGAACCGATCGGCTTCAGCGGGATCAGCCGGGACGTCACTTCCAAATTCAAGATCGAGCAGGCCATCAAGGACCGGGAAAGACGCCTGCGCCTCATCACCGACAATATTCGCGACATCATCTGGACGATGGACTTTAACCTGCGCTGGACCTATTTGAGCCCATCGGTCCTGCGGATAACCGGTTTTTCACCGGAAGAAGTGATGGGGATACCGCTCAAGGCCATGATGCCGCCCGAGACGTACACCCTGATCGAACAGACCGTCGCCGCAGAACTCTCCAGAGAAGCAAGAGGGCCGGACCCCGACGAGCCAAGAACAACGACGTTTGAAATGCCGCTCATGCGCAAGAACGGCACAAACCTCTGGGTGGAAATCAGCGCCGATTTCAGCCGGGATGAAAACGGCAAACCGCTGGAAATCGTCGGCGTCACCCGGGATATTTCCGAACGCAGGAAAACTGAAGAAGCGCTGAAAGAAAGCGAAGTTTTATACCGCAAAGCGCTGGAAACCACGAGTGACGGCGTTTCCATTCTGCAGAACGACAAGTACGTTTATGTCAATCCGCGCTTCCTTAAAACCCTGGGCATTCCGGAAAATGATCCGATCGGCAAGAGCCTGGACGTTATGATGCATCCCGATGACGCCAAATTGATAAATTATTACCACGAAAAACGGCTCCGGGGCGAGCCGACGCCCGGAAAGCACGAAGTACGCGTGATCAAACCCGATCAAACGCTGCTTTATCTCGAAGTCACGTCAGTAGATATTGTCTACCAGGGAAAACCGGCCGTGCTCAATTTCATGCGGGATATTACGCAGCTGAAACAGGCGGAAAACACGCTCAGGGAAAGCGAAAAACGATACCGGGTGATGACCGAAAACGTCAATGACATCGTCTGGATCATTAATTTTGATTTGCAGATCACTTATGTCAGTCCGTCGAATATCCGGTTGACCGGTTATGCACCGGAAGAAGTCCTGTACAAGCCGTTGGGCGGCCTGGTCGCGCCGGAATCCCTGGCTTTGGCCGCCCGGATCCTGGCCGATGAACTGGTTCGGGAAACCGGCGGACAACCGGTCGATCCGAATCGATCCATCAGCCTGCAAATCCAGGTTTATTCCAGGCTCGGCGAAAATCTCTGGCTGGAAGTCAACGCCACATTCAACCGGGATGCCAGCGGCAAGCCCACGGAAATTCTGGCCGTCGGCAGAAATATCACCCAGCGCCGGAACATGGAAAAAGCGCTGGCGGAAAGCGAACGCCGCTACCGGATGATCGTGGAGAACATGCATGACAGCATCTCGATCGTTGGATTGGATCTTCAATACATCTATCAAAGCCCGTCGGAAATCCGGGTCACCGGCTATACGCCGGAAGAAATCATGGCGATTCCGATACGGGATCAGTTGACACAGGAATCCTACGCCCTGGCTGAAGAAATCCTGGCCCGGGAACTCGAGCTGGAATTCGGCGATCAGCCGCCTGACCCCGACCGTTTGATTACCCTGGAACTGGAAGCCTATCATAAAAACGGCGGAACCATCTGGGAAGAAATAAATGCCGTCTTCGAACGCGATGAAAGCGGAAAGCCGATCAGCATCATTCTGACCAGCAGAGATATCACCGCGCGTAAAAACGCCGAAAGAGCCCTGGCGGAAAGCGAACGCCGCTACCGGGTCATGGCGGAAAACATCAACGATATCATCTGGACGATCAATCTGGACCTGCAAATTACCCGTGTCAGCCCATCCTGCGAACGGGTAACCGGTTATACGCAGGAAGAAACGTGCCGGACGCCCCTGGATCAACTGCTGACACCGGAATCTTTTGCCGCAGCCACCCGGAGACTGGCCGATGAAATGGCGCTGGAAGCAACCGGACAACCCTTCGACCCCAACAGGGCCATCACTATGGAAATTGGAGCCCTTCATCAGACTGGCCGCGCACTCTGGCTGGAAATCACCGGTACGTTCAACCGGAATAGTCATGGTGAGATTACGGAAATACTCGTCGTGGGCCGGGATATTACGGAACGCAAAAAAGCCGAGCAGGCGCTGGCGGAAAGCGAAAAACTCTACCGGATGATCGTCGAGAATATGCAGGATGTCATCTGGATCATGGATTTCAATCTTCAATACAAATACCGCAGCCCCTCCAGCATGCGCATTACCGGTTATACGGCCGATGAACTCATGAGCAGGCCCGTCAGAGACCAGATAACGCCGGAATCCTTCGCCAGGGGCGAAAAAATTCTCATGGAGGAACTGGCCCTTGAGCAGAGCGGCCTGCCTCTTAACCCCCATCGCGCCAGAACCCTGGAGCTGGAAGTCTACAAGAATGACGGCGGAACCGCCTGGATCGAGGTCACGGCCACGTTTAACCGGGATCAAAACGGTCAACCCTTTGAAATCCTGCTTGCGGCCAGGGATGTTACGACACGCCGGAAGATTGAAGATGCGCTGCGCGAAAGCGAACGGCGCTACCGGATGATCGTCGAAAATATGCAGGATGTTATCGGCATCATGGATTTCAATTTTCAGTTCACCTATGTCAGCAGCGATAATCTCAAGTTAACAGGCTACACAAAAGAAGAAGTGAAGGGCGTCCCCATCGACAAGTTACTCGCGCCCAAATCTTTATCGCAGATCATCGACATATTTGGAGAGGAAATGGAACGGGAGAAGAAAAGAACAGCATTCCATGATCCCGTCATGAGAACCATAGAGCTGGAACTGTTCCACAAAGCAGGCGGAACCACCTGGGCGGAAGTAACCGCAACGTTAACACGCGATGAATACGGCAAACCCAAGGAAATAATGCTTGTCGCCAGAGATATTACGGCTCGGAGAGAAATTCAGGAAGCCCTCAAAGAAAGTGAACAGCGCTACCGGATGATCGTCGAAAATATGCAGGAGGTCATCTGGACTTCGGACCTGAATATGAAAACGACGTACATGAGCCCATCCTGCTTCCTTCTGACCGGCTATACACCGGACGAACTCATGGACCTGCCCCTGGACCGGCTCTTGACGCCGGAATCGCTGACTGTGGCTGTAACCACGGTGATGGAGGAAATCGCCCGCGAGGCCAGCGGCGAGCCGGTTGATCCGTACCGGTCGAGAACCATGCAGCAGGAAATTATCGGCAAGCAAGGCGGCACGGTCTGGATCGAGGTCACCGGCACATTCATCCGGGACAAGCAGGGCAAAGCCACCGGCATGCTGATGGCCGGCCGGGACATCACGGCTGGCAAAAAGGCCGAAGAGGAAAAAGACAAACTGGAGGCGCAGCTGATGCAGGCCCAGAAAATGGAAATTGTCGGACGGCTTGCCGGAGGAGTAGCCCACGATTTCAACAATATGCTGAGCGTCATCCTGGGCTATGTGGATCTGGCCAAACTGCGCCTGGCCAAGCAGCATCCCGTTTTAAAGGATATCGCGGAAATTGAGAAAGCCGCTATCCGCTCCCGGGACATCACCACCCAGCTTCTGGCCTTTTCCCGCAAGCAGATTATTGAACCCAGAATCATCGATTTGAATGATCTGGTGGCTCATACTGAGAAGGCGCTGGTCCGCCTGATCGGCGAAGACGTTAACCTGCAGGTAAAGCCGGGAAAAAACCTCTGGCTCATCAAGTTCGATCCATCGCAAATTGAACAGATTCTTATCAATCTGGCCGTCAATGCCCGCGACGCCATGTCCAGCGGAGGCCGGTTGATCATTGAAACCGCCAATATCGTTTTAGATGACGCCTATTGTGAACAGCACATTGATTTCCTGCCCGGTCACTATGTCCGCCTGTCGTTCAGCGACAACGGCGCTGGCATGGACAAAGAAACCCTGCAATATATATTTGAACCCTTTTTTACAACCAAAGAAATCGGCAAAGGCACGGGGCTGGGATTGGCCACCGTTTACGGCATCGTTAAACAAAACAACGGTTTTATTAATGTCTACAGCGAACGCCGTCACGGGACGACCTTCACCATTTATCTGCCGCGTGCGTCCGAAGAAAGAGACATCCAGGATGAACCCGAAGACGAACAGGCTTTCACCGGCACGGGAAACATTCTGCTGGTCGAAGATGATGCCATGGTCCTTCAGATTACCCGGGGAATCCTGGAATCCATCGGCTATACGGTCATGACCACGCAGCATCCGCAAGACGCGATCGCGCATTGTCAGAATCCCGCCTCCCGCATTGATTTAGTGATTTCCGACGTGGTCATGCCAGGCATGAGCGGAAAAGAATTGAGAAAAAAGATGCTGGAAATACGTCCGGACATCAAAGTGATCTTCATGTCCGGCTATACGGCGGATATCATCGCCCAGCACGGCATTTTGGAAGAAGGCGTGCAGTTTATCCAGAAACCCTTTACCGTTAAGTCCCTCGCCTCTAAAGTGGCGGAGGTGATGGCCTCTGGATCAACCTGAGCGTCTGCGGTACCCGGTGCGCCGGCCCGGATCAGTCCGCCGCTATCATTTTGACAAATCTGTTCTGGATCAGGTAGTTTTTCCCTTCAACTTCCAGGCGAAAAAACGCGTCCCGCGAATTTAAGAAGTCCGACAGCCTGGAATGTGTTTCCGGCAGAGCAAAAGAAACCTTGCCGCTCATGATTTGCCCGGTCAGCAGATGGATAACCACCGGAACCTGCTTGAAGCCCGGGAGATAATTATCCGCCTCATCCTCCTCCAGAAAAACCATCATCATATTTTCTTTTCGGAGCAACACGATTTTTCCATCATCGGATTCAAAAGGGATATAGTTTCTGTCTTTGGCGAGAAGCTCGACGATCAGTTCCCCGCCGTCACGGAAGGCCGACACGGCTGAGACAAAAAATTTTCCACTCATCCGGGTGCCTTCCGGGAAAAATACGGTTGCCCCTTTTTTGACAGTTTCGACCCTCAGCTGCATGCTACCCCCTTTTTATCAGTTTCGGCAAGAAGACCGGAAAGTTCTGCATATCCGGTAAAATAATTCATGAAAACTTGCATGTTGCGCGAAAAACTATAGATAGTCGCATGGGACAAGTCAATAGAAAAGAAGCAAAAAAGCCGAACATCCGCCTGATCCTGATGATCTCACGGCGTCCGGGTGAAGACGCCGCCGCGCTTCCGGATCAGTTCAACCAGGGCGGGCTTTTGGGCTATGACCGCCAGGTCCCCCACGGTGTAAGTTTTTCCCCCGGACGTATATTGCCGCCGGAGATCGCATCCCGATTCAATGAGGGCGCGGGCAATCTCATCATGGCCTTTCAGAATGGCAATGAAAATCGGCGGGGATTCGTCTTCATCAGCATCGGGCTTCGCCCCTTTGGCCAGAAGCAACCTGACCATCCGGGCATCGCCCGATTGCGTTGCGACTTGCAGAGCCGTCCGGTAAAGCGTTTCGCTTTTGACATTCACATCCGCGCCGGCCTCGACCAGCGCCCGCGCCAGGTCCGGCCGCTGCTTCTGCAGCGCCAGGATCAGAGGCGTCTGATCGTATTCGTCGGTACGATTGATCCCCTTCTTTTTCGCGATCAGTTCCCGCGCCACCTCGAAGCGGTCCTGTTCCAGCGCCTCCAGCAGCGCGTAATCGAAGCCCAGCCGCATCTGCTTGAGATACGGCAAAATGGCGCTGGCGGCTGCAATCATGAGCACCACCGCGAAGAAATACGCCGTCCCTTTGAGCAGTGTTCCGACAGTGATCGGACCGGCCTTCAGGGCGGCAACAATCCGGAACTGGTCTTCAGCGAATTTAACGAGATGGCCGCCGGCCTCACCTGCCGCCCCGACGGCCGCCGTATCCAGCATCGGAATGAATCCGCGATATAAAATAAAAGGAATCAGGATGAAGAGCAGACCTAACGCCAGGATGGAGAGATCCAGGACATACAGGGAGTAAAATCCGGCCAGACGATGGTCGCCGTAGGGCGAGACGATGATCTCGACCTCCTGCCCCGGTTTGAACCAGCTGATGAGATGATGTTTGGATTCCCTCACGCGCCGGGTTTGACCATCTTTGCCGACAAACTCAAATTCCGGGTAACTCATGTAGGACGTGGTGTCCTGAAAATCGAGCTGGCTGAAGGCGTTGGTTGTCGAACTTCTGGATACGACCTCGACATCGTCATAGCCTGCGAAAACCCCCTTTGCCCGCTCCGGGCGGTCTTTGACAAAATGAATGGTGGAGAGGATCTCCCATCCGCCGTAGAGAGCAAAGGCCAGACCCGCGAGCATGAACGCGGCCAGCATCACTTTCAAAAAGGTTACCACCCGTCACCTCCGCTTCCTTGAATCCGGTTCCCCCGCCGCCGGGGCTTCAGGCCTCAGCGGCTTTCGTCCTCCAGCTGCGATCCGGTGATATCACCCTCGTGATTGAAACCCCGCTGCTCCCAGTAGCCGCGGAAACCGGCCTTGTCGGTAAACTGGATGCGTTCGATCCAGCGTGCCCATTTGTAGCCCCATTTGTCTTCGGCCACCAGGATCAGGGGAAACCCGAGCTGGGCCGGAAGAGTGATGCCGTTTGCCGAATCGGCCAGGAGCAGATTCCGGCCGGCCAGGATTTTATAATCCAGAGACGTGGTATATCCGTCCACGCCGTGAAAGATCACGGTATTCACTTTCGCCTCCACGCCCGCGCGGCGGATCAGTTCACCGATGGGAATGCCTTCCCACAAGACCGTAACCTTCCACCCCTCCACACAATGAATGGTGACAATCCGCTTCTGGTGCGGCAAAGCCTTCAGTTCCGGATAGGAGTAGGAAAGCGGCTTGTTGACCAGGCCGTCGACGCGGAGCCGGTAAGTCCTGGGGTTGACTTTACGGACCCCGCCAATGGAATTTTCATAAAAATCCTTGACCGAACCCAGCGCCACACCCTGATAACTCTTTAATTCGCCGGTTTCCCGGAGCGGTTCGGAAGCATTGACTGCTTGCGGCCAGAAGGATAAAACAAGGGAAAATAGCAGCATTAAGTAGAAACGCTTCTGCATTTTGGGGCCTCCTCGTTTCTCAGCTGTTCACACACAAGATAATGATAAATACCCGCCACGGAGAAACCAGCGGACGATCTTTGCCGCGCGCCGTTCGTTCAGTCGAGCGCGTCATTGAAATGTCTGCGGTGCGCTGCACAGCGGCACGTCTTATCCCAGGGCCTGTCACACGCGCCGATCAGCTCAACAATCGCGTCGCCCTCTTTTCGCGACAAGGGTCCGGATGTGCCGGATGTCTCCAAACCGGTGAAATCATCCCACCAGCTCTTCACGGAGTAAACCTGGCAGGCCGGGCAGAAGTAGTACACATCCGTGCATTCGTCGCCCATGATGCTGCCGGATATGGAAGCAATCAGATCTTTTTTGGACAATTCCTGATGACATTGTATGCATTGCATCATCGATCATCCCCGCAGTTTTTTGCCGTTCGCCGCACCATCGCCTGCTGGATTCCTACTTGAAGAAGCCGTCCCTGATCGCCGAAGGCAGCGCGATGATTAATCCAAGAAGACACATCCCCCAGGCGCAGTAAACCACGGTCTGTTCATGATTGTGTAAAAATTTAATGAGAATAAATTCGCCGTTGCCGATCCTGATCTGCATATAAATGAACAGCTTCAGCATCAGCGGAATGAATGAAAATCCGATGGCCAGGAATAAAATGAAATAGCACACCTTCACGGCGGTCCTGATTCCGGGATCGATTGCATCCATATTGAATGCGCCCGAGGATTCCAGAATGCCGTTGACGACGGCGCCGAGGATAAAGAGGCCCAGGCATGAAACCAGGATAATCACATATACTTTCGTCGTCATGAATCAGCCTGCCTTCCTGAAACGGGATTCCCGATCACGTTTCTTTTTTCATAATCCTCTAAGCTTCATGGGCCTTTTTCCCGTAAACCCGCTCATACGCGGCACAGTAAGGGCATAAGCCATCTTCAATATTTTTAACAAACCAGTAAGCGATGCCGCTCTGTTTCTTTCTGGCGCGCGAACAGACAGGACACTCCATACAGCGGCGGGCCATCTGTTTGTCTTTTTCTGTTGCTTGCATCCCGGTCATGGAGAACTCCCCTCATGGAATGGATGGATACCGTTAATATTTGTCTTTCGCTATTTCTCTTTCGACGCGTCTATGATCTTCAGCAGCCAGGCCATATTTTGTCCCAGCGTCTTCATGGTCTGCAGGCCTTCTTCATCCTTGAGAACATCTCCCGCATTCATGCCCACACCTAAACTCCAGTAAGATGATCCCGGCATCACGGTCTGCATGTAATGTAAGAAGAGATTCATGCTGGAAAACGCGGGAATGGCGCCGGCGCGCCGGACCGCGACCACACTGGCTCCAACCTTGCGCTTGAGCATGAAATTATTGGCCAGGGCAACAAGCCCGCAGCGTTCGATAAAGGCCCGCATATTGGCCGTCACATCGGAAAAATACGTCGGCGATCCCAGCAGGATGCCGTCGGCGACGACGAGCTTATCCAGAATATCATTGAGCATGTCGGACTTCACGCTACAGTGCTTATCGATATTCTCAAAACATTTGTAGCAGGCCTTGCAGCCATGGATCGTCTTTGGGCCCGTCTGGATTATTTCCGTTTCCATGCCTTCCTGTTTCAATTCATTGAGGACAGCATTGAGCAGGATGGCGGTATTACCGTCTTTACGCGCGCTGGCGTTTAGCGCAATCACTTTCATAGATTTTCCTCCCTGATTTTAGATGTCGGTTATCGTCCGATCCCCAAAACATCATCAGTCATAAGAAGCCGGCAAAAGTGGGGCATTGCGCTTCTCCTACCGGTGTCAGAATATCCACCGTTTGTCATAAAGCGTCAAGCACTTTGTGCAGGGGCGGATGGGTAAGAAGCGTTGATAGTTTGACCGCATCGTAAAGACAGCAAGGTCATGGGGCCTCTCCTTTTAAAGCAATTGGTAGTCTGAACCTGACAAGGCCCCTATACTCAACTACCATTGAAATTTGCTTAAGTTAACATTATTTTGGAAAGGAAATGGCATGAGACAAAACTGCGGCATGCAGATGTTTATACGGGAGAAGGTTTGGATTCATGTTCACTGAGGAGGGATGATCGTGAAAAAAATCGGGGTTATTTTGCTGGCCATGGGGTTAATCGCCGCTTTCAGCACCAGCGTCTTTGCGCTGAATCTTCAATTCAGCGGGGAATATTATGCGGCGGGCGTCTATCTGGATCGGACCAATGTCCTGAAGGACACGGCTACAGATGGACCATCGACCGCATTTTACTATCAGCGTTTGCGCGTAAAAACAGATTTCGTGGTATCAAAGGGCCTGATGCTGACCACCCGTTTTGATGCTATGGAGAGAGCCTGGGGCGCGCCAAGATCAGAGGTCCCCCTGGTAACGACGAATGCCATCGACTCTGCCGGAACAAGGGCGGAAAATGAGAACATTGCGTTTGACTGGGTTTATCTGACATACCAATCGCCCATTGGCGCCTTCTTTGCCGGCTACATGAATGACGGCCCGATCGGGACGGTATTCGGCGACACCTCGGCGCCTGGCGCGCGGATCAGATATGCCTATACCAGAGGTCCCATCACCTTCAATGCGAAATACACGAAGGTCAGAGAAGGGAGCCGCACCGTTGTTAATCCCGCGGGCGTAACGGATGCCGACAATGATAAATACGGCACGGATGTCATTTTCAAATGGAAAGACTATCTGGCCGGCCTGAGTTTCTATGGTTATCGATATGCGGCCACGCGGCCGACCGCCAACAATAAAAAGGCGTTTTATCTTATGACTCCTTTTGCACAGGCCAGGATCGGGCCCGTCGCCCTGCAGGCGGAATTCAACTATGCCCGGGGAAAAGAAAACGATTATGACAGCGGTGTCCCTCTGGCCGATGTCGATATGCAAAATATCTCGGGATGGATTGATGCCGTCGCCGATTTCGGGATATTCTACGCCGGAGGAACCATGGCTTACGTATCCGGAGATGATCCGGGCACAACCGACAAACGGGAAGGCGGTACCCTCACCGGCGGCATTGACTGGAACCCCTGTTTGATCATGTGGAATTTTGACCGGACCTACTGGGCAGGCGACGTGAACGGGTTCAACAACGCCCGCCAGTCGAGCCCGATGTCCAATGCCTGGTTCTACCAGGGTCGCGCCGGTGTCCGTCCCACGGATCGTCTGGACATCATGGCATCGCTGTCTTATGCCGTAGCCGACAAGAAACCGACCCAGGCATGGGTGAATAACTCTTACGGCTATGAAGTTGATCTGACGGCTTCCTACCAGATAACCAACAATCTTTCCTATTTGCTGGGAGGCGGCTACATGTTTACCGGCAAATTCTACAAGGGAGAAAATGATTCGGGCAGCGTCCGGGATGACTATCTTGTGATCAACAAACTGACGCTCACCTTCTGAAAAAATAAATTCGCAGCGATTCCAAAAAAGCCTCCGATGCCCGGCACTCATCGGAGGCTTTTTTGCGGCAGGTTGCCGCACGCCCGGCCGCAACTCGCTGTTTATCCGGTGTGTGCGTGAACAGGCGGAGATCTTTATGGTCCGGACGATCCATTCGGCAACCTCTTTCTTGACAAGACAACACCTTATTCCTATACTGACGCCGCGATTTCGAGACAGGAAAAAGGGGCTCACAAAATCAGCATCGCTTGCGCCGGCGAAAGGAGATGAAAATATGATTTCACGAATCGATCACGTATCCATCGCAGTTAAAGATCAGGAAAAGGCCGAACATTTTTTTCGGGACATTTTAGGCGCTGTCGCGGGAACCAGCGCCGCCGATCCGTCAACAAAATTTTTCTGGCGGCTATTTTCACTGGGAGACTTGTCCCGCCTGGAGATCATCTCGCCCACGGGACCGGGAAGTTTCCTGGAAGGGTTCCTCTCAAATAAGGAAGCGGGCGTCCACCACATCACCCTGCAGACGCCGGATCTTCAGGAAGCCATGGCCCGCCTGCAGGCGCACGGCATCCCTTTCTTCGGCCATAATGAATATCCGGGAGGCGTCTGGAAAGAAATATTCATCCACCCGCGTCACGCGTTCGGCGTCCTGATTCAAATCGCCGAGTTCCGGGCTGACGACTGGCTGTCCGATCAGGTAAAATTCCCCGCGGGCACAATGTGGCACGTTGAGAAAACAAAAACCGGCGCCAGCCTGACACTCGCGCATCCCGGAGGCGGAAAGGCTTCTCTGGAACTGGATCGTGACCAGCTTCGGCAACTGACGGCGGAATTGGAAAAGGCGCTCGCGTAAGCCCGCCGAATTTTCCCGGTGCGGAAATATGTTTTGCGGGATCGGAATTGGATAGAAACGGCTGGACGCGAAAAATGACTTGTGCATCAGCAGGATTGTTCCAGGCTTCAAACAGGATAAAATTTTCAAAACCGGGAGACGAAAGATGATAAAAATAACTTTTTTTTCACTGATGTTCCTTTGCGCCGCAACTTTTGCCAACGCACAAACCTCGCTTTCTGATTACCTGTCCAGGATGCCCTCAGCGCCGAAAACATGCTGCGGCGTTTCGGATCAGGAAAAGTCATCCTTTCAAGCCGCCATAAGCGGTGTCGAACTCGCCATGGAAAAGGATCTTCGTCAGAAAAGGAAGGCGTCCAAAGCCTATACGGAAGCCAACCGGGACAAGATTGAGGACAGTCTGACGCCTCAGTCGCCCGAGAAACCCCGGAAGAGCGGGAAGTTGTCCAAAGAGGAAAAAAAGGCCAGGGCCGAAGAGATGATGCGTCAATACGGTGTTTCGCCCGAGGACAGGAAGAAACTCAAAACAATGACCCAGGAAGAAAAAACCGCCTGGGCGCTTTCGACCAGTTCCCGGGCGTCCGGTAAAATGCAGGCCGACCCCCAATACCAGAGCATGAATCAGCAGGTCAAATCAGTCGCCGACCAGCAGGCGGGGCATCAGGCCGCGCTGGCGCAGATTGAGACCCGCAAAGCCGTCACCGCCGGCATCCTCGGCAAAATCCAATCACTGGATCAGAACGCCGCGTCGGCAAAAGCGAGGGACATCGCACCCATCGAGCGTGAATTATCTTCCATGGGCGATATTATAACAACCCGGAAAGATACAGAACGTGTCAGCAAGCTTGGCGGCAAATTAAAGCAGGCCCGGATGCGCCACTGCGAAACCTATTCCCCTCAGTATCTCACCCTGGTGGCGGAATACTTGTCCGCCGTCAAAGCGTCTCTGCCTGATTATCAAAAACTGGACGATGCGGGCAGGGCGCAATTCACCGGCGTGGATAAACCCATCGAATCGTATGACGGCATGGCCGAGGGCATCAAAGCCATCAATGCCTACGGCGATTTACTGAAGCAGGCCTTTAAATATGACCTCGCGCACTGATCAAGGCAACGCGAAAGGCGCAGTCCGATCACCGGGAAGATCATGATGCCGGTTTAAAGATTCAGCACCCAGAGGGGCTTCTCACCCTTCAGGATGCGGATGAGATTGTCGACCGCCATGTTGAGAATGCGGCCCCCGGACTCGCGGGTGGAACCGGCCAGATGCGGCGTGAGAATGGCGTTTTCCAGGCCGAATAGCGGATGATCTTTGGGGGGAGGCTCTTCGACAAAAACGTCCACGGCGGCCATGGCGATTTTTTTGGAACGCAAAGCGTCGGCCAGCGCGGCTTCGTCCACCAGCGCGCCGCGCCCCACGTTGATGAGCACGGCGTTTGGTTTCATCAGCGCCAGCTTTTCCGCGTTTATCATCTTCGTCGTAGCCTCCACCAGCGGCAGATGGATGCTTACCACGTCCGCCGTCTTCATGATTTCGGTAAGCGGGGCAAATGTGGCTTGATACTTCTTTTCATCCCCGGCGTTCAACCGGACAACATCGTAATAAAGAAGTTTGACGCCGAAGGGCGCGAGCCTTTCCGCAACGGCGCGGGCGGTCCGTCCCATGCCCAAAAGCCCGTATGTTTTGCCGTTGAGCTCAAAAACGCCGGTTTTCTGCGCATGGAGAAACAGCCACTCGCCTTCGTGCGTCCTGGCGTTATAGAACGGCAGGCGCTTCAGGCAGGCGAGCGCCAGCATGATCGTGTGTTCGGCCACACCGATGTCGTTGGCGCCCGGCGTGTTGGCCAGCCCAATGCCAAACTCGGTGCATGCCGCCATGTCGATATGGTTGTGTCCCACGCTGGGCTGCTGGATGAGCTTCAGGTTCTTTGCCGCCCGGACGATCCGGCGGGTGATGGGTGTGCCGCCCGTGTAGTCCCCGAGCACAATATCCGCATCGGCGATTTCTTCAATCAGTTTTTCTTCCGGCAGGCGATGGGCTTCGACAACGGAAAATGACAATCCCCCGGCCTTGCTTTCGATCAGGCTTTTCAAAACATTCGACATGGGCGCCGTGTTCAGTATTTTCATATTTCGTCTCCTCCGGGTATTTGAGTCTTCTTTTTCCCCGCCGTGTCTGTGCTTCTGGCGACGGGATCTGCCGTTTTTTCGCGGCATTCTTTTTTAACCGACGGCGGAATGAGCAGCAATGCCGCGCAGATTAATCCGGGCACGATCACCAGATCATCCAGAACTCCCAAGACCGGAATCCAGTCGGGGATCAGATCGACCGGTGACAACAGGTAGGCCAGAGCGCCGCCCACGAGCCAGCGGGCGGCTCCGGGTGTCCCGGGATGGGCGATTAACGCCCGATAATAAGCCATCTCGCGTTTTGCTTTTTCAATAATTCGGCTCATGAACAGTTTAACTGCTGCCGGCAACATCGTTTGGTAATGATCCCTTGTCCCGCATGGATTAACCCGCCGTCGTATTCTGAATCTTGCTTCGCACAAAATTAATGTGCGTGCGCAATCCGTAGAACTGTTCGCCGTAGGAGGCCGGAACTTTTATTTTATTGACTTCGGCTTCAATTTCGTTAATCCGGCGAACCAGCGCATCCACAGGGACGGGTTGATCCTGCTTCATTGAATCCTGCTCAACCATTAACAGCAGCCGATACCAGCGGTTGATGCGCAAGCTCATGCGCCAGCGGAACAGCGCGGGGATGCTTTTCAGCCCCGGAATCAGGATGATGATCAGCGGAACAAAAACCACCAGAATCCGGTTGATGAGACTGGCCAGCCAGAAAGGCAGGTACCGGTAGAAAAAGCTCTTGCCGGATTTATAATAACGCCGGGCATCGCTGCTGATTTTAAATTCGTTCTCCAGGGGGACCGGGAAATCTCCGCGGTTCTGAAAAAGGGCGGGGCGGCCATGGATCTCCACGGCGGCCGCCAGCAGTAAATCGGACAGGGCCGGATGCAAATGGTCCCGGGCGATCAGTTCGATCGTTGGGCAGACCAGCGTCACATCCTGCGCGGGAATATTTTTTCCGAACTCCATCGCGCCTTTCGGCATCGTGAGTTTATTGAGGTAGCCGATGCGCCGCACGTAAGCATCAGCCTGTGTAAAATTGACCAGGCCTATGCCCGGTGTTTTCAGGAGCGTTCGCATGGTTTGCGACGAGGCGGAATCGGCCATGAGAAAAATAGCATCCACTTTTCCGGCCAGCAGGTCCGCCGCCGCGCCTTCCCCTTCCGCCTCCGAAAACGTCATCGTGCCGTCGGGCGCGATGCCATTCACGGCAAGCAGCGTCAGGGCCAGCATGCGCGTCCCGCTGCCCTCACGACCGATGGCGATGCGTCGGCCGGCGAGCTGCGATAAGACCTCTATGGGATAATGCAGACGATGAAAGACCAGGAGGGGTTGATAGGACATGCTGCCCAGCGACACCAGTTTCTCAATATTCTGCCCCCTGGTCAGACCGGCCTGGACAAATCCGATATCCACTGGAAACGCGGGATCAGCCAGCCGTTTGAGATTTTCGACGGAACCGGCCGAAGGGAGGATGATCAGCTTCACCCCATCGCGGGCGAGGATTTTTGCATACTTCTCGGCAACGCTGTAATAGGCGCTGCCTTTCTCGCCGCTGGTCATGATGATCGTTTTGGGAGGCGCGGAATGGAAAAACCAGAAACAGGCAAATAGAATGACCCCTGCGACCAGAATCATGACCACGATGGATGCCGTGCGGCCGATGCCGAAATAATCCATGAACGTGGATAGAACTTTATTGAATCCGGTTTTACCTTCTGTACTCATGATGATTCCCCCTCATCCGGAACAGTTAAGGATTGCATCGCGTGCCGGAGTTTCCCCGCCGCTCCGATCAATGCTGCTTCAGGGCTTCCTGAATGGCCTGGGCGAGTTCCCGCTTTTCAAAGATTCTTTCAATCGCATCGCCCAGGGCGACGCTGGCCTGATAGCCCAGTCGGTCTTCACTGAAAGACACATGCTCCAGCGATGTTGTGGCTTCCACGGTGGCATGGTACAGGATTTTTTTATGGACCGTATCCGCCAGGTAAACGGTCAGTTTCAGTTTCGTTGCGTAGGCATTGGTGGGGAATGCCCGGCGGCAGTTGACTTCCATGTCTTCAATCGCCCCCCCGACCAGCAGTCTGCCGTTCGTTGTCTGCGGAATGTTTTCCTCCCGCAGATTCCATGCGTCACCGACACCGGACACATTATACCCGGCTTTTCTTAAATACTGCCGGACACCCTCGGCAACGGCCCGTGTCGGCCGGGTATGCTTCGGAAGAACCAGTACTTTCATGCCGTTTCTTTCGGTGACGCGCCCGATGACCAGCGGATCATCGATCTTGCGCGTATCGGTGAATTCGGCAATGCCGACAATCGATTGCAGGGCTTTCGGTCCCGGTTTCAGGTAGGAAGGAACCATGGCATTGGCGGCATCATACCCCATATCAGCGGAGTAGATCCCCGTGGTGGCGCAACCTGAAATACTGAGCATCAGCAGGCCAATGAACATCAGATAATGTAGTGGATTCTTCTTCAACATATCTTCCTTTTATCCTCCTTTTACAGGGCACGAAATATCTGATTGTGCCTATTCACGATTCACTATTCACTATTTAAGGGTATGAACAACCTAAAGGTCGCCTGTGCCCTATAGGGTATGAACAAACAAACCGCTGCGCAGTTTGGGTTCAAACCAGGTGGACTTGGGCGGCATGATCGCGCCGGCATCGGCCACATTCATAATCTGCTCCATCGATGTGGGATACAGGGAAAACGCCACGGCGAAACCGTCCTGATCCACCAGCTTTTCGAGTTCCGCCATACCCCGGATGCCGCCGATGAATTTAATCCGGTCATCGGTGCGCGGATCGGCGATGCCTAAAACCGGCGCCAGCAGGTGATCCTGCAGGATGGCCGCATCCAGGCTGGCTACCGGATCCTTCGCATCGTAAGCGCCTTCCCTGATGGTGATGCAATACCAGCGGCCGCCCAGATACATGCCGAAATCGTGCAGACGCCGCGGCGATTTTGCGGTGAAGTCGCAGGTCACGATAAATTTTCCGCTGATTTTCTGCAGATACTGTTCGGCCGTAAGGCCATGCAGGTCTTTCACCGCCCGGTTATAATCCATGACCTTCAATTGATTATGCGGGAAGAAGACGGCCAGCACATGATCCGATTCCTGGGCCTGGCCTGTCTTCCGGCGGCGCGCCACAGTGGCGGCGGCGGCGGCGCGGTGATGGCCGTCAGCGATGTACAGCGCGTCAATTTCAGCGAATTCATTTTTAAGCGCTTCAATTTGAGCGGTATCAGCCACGACCCAGGCGGTATGGATCACACCATCTTCGGCGGTAAAATCATACTCCGGCTTGCCCGCGACAATTTTTTCCACCAGCGCATTGATCCGCGGACGGGCCAGGTAGCTGATGAACACGGGACCGGTCTGCGCGTTGACCCGATCGACATGGCGGATGCGGTCGTCTTCCTTGTCCTGCCTGGTCAACTCGTGCTTCTTGATCTTGCCCTGATCATATTCGGCGGCGCTCATCACGCCGACAATGCCCGTCTGCACCTGCGTCCCCATCTGCTGACGATAGACATAGTAACAGGGTGCTTCATCCTGTTTCAGGATACCGTCCTGCTTTAACTTGGCAAAATTTTGTTTGGCCGTCTCATAAATCCGGGGATCATCCGGACGCGTACCGTCCGGTACATCGATTTCCGATTTTTCGACATGCATAAAGCTGAGCGGCCGGCCGGCCACCGCTTTTTGTCCTTCTTCCCGAGTCATCACATCATACGGCAGCGCTGCAACATCAGCTGCATATTTCGCCTGCGGACGAAC
The DNA here is from genome assembly GCA_036528635.1 of Deltaproteobacteria bacterium. GTDB lineage: Bacteria > Desulfobacterota > Syntrophia > Syntrophales > Smithellaceae > UBA8904. The sequence continues at coordinate 6,837 of JAIGNE010000016.1, read as the reverse complement.
CGCTTTAAAAGGTAATACCGAAGCCATATTTTTTTCTCCTGTCTTAAAATACTGTTGCGCAAGGTTTAACACAATGGCATAATCCGGGCAATATCAAATTGCTTGCGCCCGCGAAACCGGAGGACGAAATGATGAAATACACGCTTGTTTTTATTCACGGTCTGGAGAGCACCTCTCAAGGAACGAAGGGGCAGTATTTTCGCAGGTTATTCCCCCGGATGATTATCGAGGATTATACGGGGGATTTTCAGGCGCGAATGCTGAAGCTGGAACAGGTTTTGAAGGGCAAAGACAACCTGATCCTCGTGGGATCGAGCTACGGCGGCCTGATGGCAGCCCGCTTCGCGATCGACAACCCACTCAGAGTCCGGAAGCTGATTCTGCTTGCCCCCGCCCTGAATATCGAAGGATTTGAAGCCGCCGTAAAGCAGAAGCTGCCAACCCCGGTAATTCTCTACCACGGGACAAAAGACGACGTGGTCGATCCGGATCTGGTCAGGACTATTGCCGAAAAATCTTTCGCCCGCCTGGAGCATCACTTCGTGGAGGATGATCATCCTCTGAGTCATGTCTTCCCGCAGCTGCCCTGGCCCGCGCTTCTGGAGCAGGAATAACGATCAGGCACCGGTGCGCCGCTAGTCTTCGTAGAAAGCTTCGACCAGATCCAGGTATTCTCCCAGCAGCTTGCGGCTGACGACAAAAATATGGCCGATGTTTTTCTCGATGATCCGGTTGAGGTGCTCGCTCGTAAAGCGGACGTTTCCGCGGTCCACCTGCCCCCATGTTTCGCCGGCCACGCAGGATCCGGCAGGCGCGATCGGATCGCGCGATCCCCTGTAATCAAAAATTCTCACGCCCGCTTTTTTCAGGGTATTCATATTCACCGGTTTACCATCAAATTTGGGATTGGCTGAAGGCAGGCAATAGGTCCCTTCATAAATCTGATTGCCGATGAAGATGTTTTGAATCCACTGGATATGCGCGGTGACGGGAAATTTTGTTCCGTGCGTCAGCCAGTAGAGAAACGGCGCCGCATCCTCAAGCGACTCTTTCATCTCCGCCCGCCCGTAAAATCCCAGAACGACCGTGTACTGGACTCCGGGCTGAATTTCATTCATCCCCGCTTCAATCACCTGCGGCGGAATATTGACCGCGCCGAAGAGTTCTTTCATCAGATAGGGATCGTAATCGCGGCGGATCAATGATCGAATCGCAGCGTGTCCGCTGTCATGGTCATCAAACTTCACGGGGGAGGCCATTAAGGCAACCTTCCTGATATCCATGGGCTTGCCCGCCGCCAGAAGCTCCTCCGCCCGCCTGGCCAGGCAGGGCAAGATGAGCGTGCCGCCCATGCAATAGGCCATCACGTAAATCTCTTCCCGAGGATGTCTCTTTTTGATTAAATCAATGTAAAGATCGGGAATGATTTTTCCATAAAAGTCCAGCCCCAATCCGGTTTCCTCCCAGCCGGGATCGCCATGATCGACCAGATAAATATCATAACCTTTTTTCAGCATCGCTTCGACCACGGATTTGCCGGACGCCAGGTCAAACAACTCCGGCCTGTTAATGAGCGGCGTTACCATGTAGATGACTTTGCCGCTGCGCCTGATACCCGCCGGAACCGGATAATGGCGCAGTTGAACCCGGTGCAGCATGGATCCATCCACGTACTCATACGCCGAACAGCCGATCTTTCCGGATGTTTTCCTTTCGGAATATTCTTTGATGTCGAAAGCATTTTCAGCATAAAGATTTTCCAGGCGGGTGCGGTTTTCGGCGAGGTAATCCTCAAAAGCCAGAACAGGCGCGCCGTCGGGACCGGTCTTTTCAAACGGCAGATATCCCCCCGTAAACGGCTGCTCCGTAATCAGCACCAGCAGGCACTTCAACAACTCCTTCATGGCTTTGAGGCGGGTCAGGCCGATGTTATTGTACTGATGCTCCAGCTGGGCAAATTCGTCCATGTAGTTTTTCAGATAGTCTTTGCCCTCTGCCGTTGTACAAATCCGGTGGGCCTTCTCGCGGCTGAATTTTCCGTCTTTCATGAAAAAACCGGTTAAGGTGTACAGCAGCCGGGAATAATTTTTATAAATCCAGCCATTCACATCGGCAATGGCATCGGGATTTCTTCCCGCGCCGACGGCAATGCGCGCGCCGGCCTTTATCGGCCGCAGCACCGTATCGAGCAGGGCGCTCTGCCAGGCCGCGGCAACCGCCCAGGGTCCGAAAAGAGATATATCCTTGCCGACGGTGTCCAGAATCCTCTGATAACCAAACAGGCTTTTAACCTGGCCGCCGATCATTTTGCTTTTCCATGCCAGCGCCGTATTGACGTGCTCCAGATTGTCGGCGGCCGAAACACCGATCACTCCCAGGAGCTCGTCCGGTGTGATTTTCTCTATTCCAGCCCTTTTTTCTTTCACCATGGATGACATTCCTCCGAAATTATTTTGCTGCAAAGCCAAAAGTTCGGCCCTCTTCATCGCCTGCCTCATTCTCCCCTCCCCTTTTGATCATCTCTCCGGTAAGCAGGCGATACTCATTGACAAATATTATCTAATATATTAAAAAATAAACAAGTTTTTACCGGAAATGTTTACCGTTGAATCGCGGTTGACGAACCGGCAGCGCGAGACTCGACGATCCATCGGGTAAATAATTTACCATAAACATTTGCTATTTCTTAGTATAATTATTAAATCACCATTTGAATAGTAACGTTGCAAAAAAGAGGTCAACATGGCTGACGAAGACAAACAATCCCCGTTCACGGAATCTTCGATGTTTCCCTGGATGAAAGCGGCGGCGGACCTGTGGCTCAATATGGCCAAAGCGATGCCGCCCAACGCGGACACCACGCTTAAAACTCAGACCGCCGTGCAGAACCGCTTCACCGAGCAGTTGACGACGAACCTGAACCTGCTCAGATCTTTTTCCCGAATGATGAATGAGCCGGAATCCGCTTCCGCGGCCGCCAACTCCATGAGCGCCCTGCCGGATATATTGATGAAAATGGCCAAATCCGGTTTTGACGCCGGCATGCAGATTCAGAACCATTTGCTGGAAAAGGCGGGCAAGATCGGCAAACGCACGGAAGCTTACAACTTCGACAATCTGGACCAGGAAGTCTTTAAGGCCCTGACCGATGTGTACGAAAAAGAGCTGCGGCAGTACCTCAAAATTCCTCCGCTGGGGCTGACCCGTTTTTATCAGGAACGCTTTAATGAAATGCTGGACAAACACAATCTTTTTGAAACGACCCTGGCTGAATTTCTTTCCATCCTGTATCTGCCAATGGAAAAATCTTTTAAAGTGCTTCAGGAGAAACTGCAGCAGATGGCGGAGGAAGGCCACCTGCCCAGCGAAGCGAAGGAAAGCTACGGCATGTGGCTGAAGATTCTGGAAGGCCACTATATGAATCTCTTCAAATCCAAAGAATACACGGACGCGCTGCATCGGACGCTCAACAAACTGGAAGATTTCATCATCGCCAAAAATGATGCCATGCGTGATTTTCTTCAGCTGCTGCCGGTTGTAACCCATAAGGATATGGATGACCTGTACAAGGAGTTCCACCTGCTTAAAAAGCGGGTGAAAGAGCTGGAAAAACAGCTTGGAATTTCACCCAACACCTTGACCGCCGCCCAATAGCCGCCCTTCCTCAGGCGGACGACGGTTGAATTTTTTCTGAAAGAAAGATTTTGTTCATGGACGCGACAAAAATTCCTATAGACCTGATCCTGGAGCGAATGGCCGAGGACGCGGAAAAGGCTCAGAAGCGCGCTTCCAAAGCCTCCGACGTTTTGCTTGGCGAGCTCAACTATGAACTCGGCCAGACGCCTTATGAAATCGTGTACGAAGAAGACCGGGTCAGGGTGAAGCACTACATCCGCAACGAAAACGCGGAAAGCAAGCTTAAAGCCCCCCTGCTGGTGGTTTACGCGCTGATCAATCGTGAAACGATGCTGGATTTGCAGCCCGACCGCAGTGTTGTGAAAACATTTCTGCAGGAAGGCATTGACCTTTATATGGTGGACTGGGGCTATCCTGCGCGCAAGGATCGCTTTCTGACGATTGACGATCATGTCAACGGTTACATGAACAACATTGTCGATTTCATCCGCAAAAAACATGATGTTCCTAAAATCAATCTGATGGGCATTTGTATGGGCGGCACGTTTTCCGTCATCTACGCCGCGCAGCATCCGGATAAGATCAAGAATTTAATCACAACCGTCACCCCATCCAGTTTTGATACGGACAAAGGCCTTTTGCATGTCTGGATGAAAGACATTGACACGGACCGGATGATTCGGACTTTCGGCAATATCCCCGGAGATCTGATGAACTTCGGCTTTCTTCTTTTGAACCCCGCCCGGCTGATGATCGACAAATATGTGGGTTTCATGGAAAACATGGACAATAAGGATTTTGTGGAAAATTTCGTCCGCATGGAGCGATGGATTTTCGACAGCCCCGATGTTCCCGGAGAAACGTTCCGCCAGTTTGTCGACGACTGCTACAAGAACAACCTGCTGATTCAAAATAAAATGCGTCTGAACGGCAAACCGGTTGATTTAAAGCAGCTGACCATGCCGCTGTTAAACTTTTTCGGTGAATATGACCATCTGGTGCCTCCCGAGGCCTGCAGCCAGCTCACCAAAGCCGTGGGCAGCAAAGACGTGGAAGACGTCTGTCTGGAAACCGGGCACATCGGCATTTACGTCAGTTCCAGATTTCAGAGACTGTTTGCGCCGAAAATTGTCCGGTGGCTTAAGGAACGCGATCAGGGCGAGACGGTGACGAAGGCGGCGGCCGCAGCTCCCCCCCCCAAAGCGCCGTCCAAAAGGAAACCGAAACGATCCCCGGTCAGGAAAAAACCCGCGCTGAAACGGGCAGGCTCCAAACAAGCAGCGTCAGGCCCGGATCAAACCCTTCACCGGACGCCGCCGAAGAAAGGTAAGTTGTCACTGATCCAGAGAATTGCTGAAGCCATTTAAATGAGGGAGAGAGACGTATGTCCACTGAAGAAAGTTATTTTCGAGCTTTGAGTAAACTCAGCAGAGACATGGCCAAAACGGATGACCATTTCAAAATGGGGCACATGATCGTTTCCACGGCGGTGAAGACCCTGAAGGCCAAGGCAGCCGTCGTCTTCCTGATGGCCGATGATTCGGAAGATTCTATTCGCAACACCGCGGTGGCCCAGGTCGGGCTTTCCGAAAAATACATCCACGCGGGACAGGCGCACGCCGTCAAAATCAGTCCGCAGCTTCTGGAAGACGGCTACATGTATTTCCGCGACGCGGCAACGGACAAGCGCCTGATGAATCGGGAAGCCAAGAAAGCGGAAGGCATTGGTTCGATTCTGTCCGTCCCGGTCCTGGACAAGGGCAGAATGCTGGGCATCCTGAGCCTTTACACTAAAGACATCCGCAAGTTTACCAAAGATGAAATCGATTTTCTCTCCATCCTGGCCGAGCATGGCGGTTCGCAGATTGAAAACGCCCTCCTGATCCGGAGATTGCGCCATCAGTCCGGCATCTTCCTGAAACTCGCCGCCAGCATCTCGGAGAGCCTGGACGTCAAAACCATTTTAGAGGCCATGACCCAGGATCTGGTCAAATCTCTGCGTCTCAAGGCAGCCTCGGTCCGTTTGCTTGAGGAAGACAAGCGCACTTTAAAAACGGTGGCCAGTTTCGGCTTGAGTGAAAAGTACCTGAAAAAGGGACCGATCGTCGCGGATAAAAATATCGCCGAGGCTCTGAAAGGAAAGACGGTCAATATCAAAAACGTCCTCACCGACACGGGCATCCAGTACAAGAAAGAAAAAAAAGAAGAAGGCATCGTCTCCATGCTGTATGTTCCCATTAAATCCAAGGAGGAGGTCATCGGCGTCCTGATCGTTTACAGCGGGCGGCAGCGGGAATTCACGGAGGATGAAATTCTGCTGGTGACGGCGCTGGCCTACCAGGGCGGCCTGGCCATTGCGAACGCCTGCATGTATCTGGTCATGCAGGATGACATCAAGGACTTGAAGGAGAATATCTGGAGTCATAAAAGCTGGTTCTAGCTATTAGTTAAATTAAAGCGCTATCTTTGTTGGCGTCGCGTGCCCCCTGCCGAGGGGGTCGTCGGCTTCCTCAACGTATGCAAGATACGCCTCGTCGCCTCCTCCTTGCCGCCGTGATATCATCTTTAATTTACTGTAATAGCATATATTCTTTTAAGGAGGTTCATCATCAATGATCACTGGAAAAAGTATTGATAAGCTTCATGTTGGAGATACGGCAGAGTTTGCTAAAACCGTTTCGGAAACGGATATCTATTTATACGCGGGCATCACCGGCGATTTCAATCCGGCCCATATTAATGAGGCTTACGCCAAAAACACATTTTTTAAAACCCGCATCGCGCACGGGATGCTCACGGCGGGGTTTGTCTCCGCCATTATTGCCAGTCAGCTTCCCGGCCCCGGAACCATTTACATGAAACAGGAGTTGAGTTTTCTTGCGCCGGTGCGCATCGGCGACACCATTACGGCGCGCGTTGAAATTCTGGAGCTGAATGTTGAAAAAAATCGCGTCCGTTTGAAAACAACGTGCGTGAACCAGGACGGCGTGATCGTGCTGGATGGCTCGGGTCTCGTCAGTCCTCCCAAAGCGCCCAAAGTCGGATAGAAGGATTCAGACGATATCAGCCATGCCTGAATTAGGTAGGAGGCGGGGTCACCCCCGCCGTCCTCCCACACCACCGGACGTGCGGTTCCGCATCCGGCGGTTCATTGAACACGCTGAAGTCGTCGCATCGTATCTTGCAGCGACACCAACCCTA
>JAIGNE010000015.1:0-13259 GCA_036528635.1 Deltaproteobacteria bacterium | reverse complement strand
TTAGGGTTGGTGTCGCTGCAAGATACGATGCGACGACTTCAGCGTGTTCAATGAACCGCCGGATGCGGAACCGCACGTCCGGTGGTGTGGGAGGACGGCGGGGGTGACCCCGCCTCCTACCTAATTTCAGCCGCGCCGTGACTAAACGCCGTTTGCCGCAGGCGCGGAGACGTTATGCCGGGCGGAGGCAAAGGCTTCTGCAGGCGCCGCAAATCCTTGCCTGAAAGACAGAGACGAAACCATAGATTTATTTCACTTGAATTGAAAGCCCTTCTCAGTGAACAGGCGCAGACAGGCATCGACCACGGCAGCGTCATAAAGGATGCCGCGGTTTTTGGAAATCTCCTCTAGGGCGGGGCCGACCCCCAGGGCCGGGCGATAAGGCCGGTGCGAGGCCATGGATTCCACCACATCGGCCACGGCCAGGATGCGGGCCTCGATCAGGATGTCCTCCCCTTGCAGATTTCTGGGATAGCCCGAACCATCCATGCGTTCATGGTGCTGATGAACAATTTCAGCGAGCGGCCAGGGTGATTCCACATGCTCCAGCATTTCGAATCCCCTGCGGGCATGCTCCTTAATCAGGGAAAACTCCACAGGCAGGAGCTTGGTGGGCTTGGACAGGATTTCCGAAGGGATCGATAATTTCCCGATGTCGTGGATCGTGCCGGCCATCCGGATGCCGTCGATTGTTTCCGGCGGCAAATCCATTTCGGTCGCGATGGTGCGGGCCAGGTCCGCCGTCCGGATCTGGTGGCCGGCCGTGTAGGGATCTCTCACCTCGACTGCCGACACCATGACCTGGATCGTCGTGTTGATCGCTTTCCGGAGGCTGGCCAGAGAATGCCGAAGTTTTTCTTCCGTCAGCATGCGGTCGGTGATATCGCGCACGATGGCCTGCAGGTTGCCGTCGATGTCCTTCCAGGTGGTGGCTTCCACGAATACGATTCGGCCGTCCAGGCGCTTCAGCGGGCGTTCGAAGCGGAGCGCTTCCCCGCAGCGAAGATCAGCCAGGCGTTTGGCGCCGGCCGGATGAAGATCGGCCGGGTAGGTGTCCATGATGTTGAGGCTCAGGCACTTTTCAGGCGTGCATCCCAGCATCTGGCAGAACTTCGCATTGGCCAGAATGAACCGGCCCTGGGAGGTGATCGTGAAAATGCCGTCTTCGGCGTGTTCGATCAATTGCTGATACCGGGAGTCTCTCCGCTTGATTTCTTCTCTTGCCTGCCTGCGTTCGGTGATGTCGCGCGATATTCCCTGAAATCCGGTGATGCCGCCGTTTCCATCCCGGACAATGGAAATATTCATGGCGATCCACAGGGTGGTACCGTCGGCCCGGTAATGCTCCACCTCTATCAGCCTGGTGCGGGCCTTGTCCGCGCCGGGGTCCTTCTCTTTTTCGTACTCTTCCGCCAGGGCGTTATAGATTTGCTTCAGGGCGTCCGGCGGAAACTTTTCCTCTATGGCCCGCTGCAGATACCTTTCGCGGGGCTCGCCCACCATTTTTTCAATCGACCGGCTGACGTAGGTTATTTTCAGATTAGCATCGGCGATCCAGACGACATCGGCGATATTATCGGTGATGCGGCGATACTTATTTTCACTTTCCCTTAAAGCCTCCTCCGCCCGCTTGTGGTCGGTGATATCGACAAAAATGCACGCGAACTGGCTGGGCGCGGGTTGAAAAGCTCTTACCGCAAAGTATTTATCCAGGACCTGGGAATAGTTTTCGAAGAAGATCGGTTCGCCGGTCAGGGCCACGCAGCCATAGGTCTCTATCCAGCGCCGTTCGGTGCCCGGCAGAACGTCGAGGACCGTCCTGCCGACGATTTCATCCGCTTGCAAACCGGTCATGCGTTCGAAGGCGGGGTTGACTGCCAGAAAACGATAATCCGCCGGCTGCCCCTCGGCGTTGCAAAGGACCTCATGCAGCGCGAAGCCGTCCAGCATTTCCCGGAAGAGCATCTGGTAATCCTGCTCCGCCTTGTGTTTTTCGGTCATGTCGCGGATGATCATGCTTGTTTTTTGCCGGCCTTCCGCATCGACGAAAAGAGCCGATGTGATTTCGGCGGGAAATTTGTCGCCGCTGGCCCGGAGCATCGTGATTTCAGCCCTGACCACGGCGTTGCGCGCCCGTTCGTCCAGAGCGGCGGCAAGCCGCGGGTCCGATACATCCGCCAGGCCGTTTCGTCCGATGCTTTGGATTTCCTTAAGCGACCTTCCGAACATCTCGCAGGCGGCCGGATTGGCATCCAGGATGGCGCCGTCCGGCCGGGTCAAAAGCATGGCATCTTTTGAATGCTGAAACAGCGCGTGGTAGTGTCCTTCCGGCCCGGATCGTTCCGGTTCCGTCCGTTTCCGGCCCTTCTTCTGATCGGACGATGCCTGCTCCAGGGTGTGAATCTTTTTATTCAAGGCGGAGATTTCCGCGATCAGTTCTTGTTTGGTTTTGGACGTGCCTTTCATCGTGAACACACCTTGCTGTCAGATAGTGATGCCCGGACGGCAAGAAAAGAGTGGCGGTTTGCGGGAGGTGTCTTGCCTGTCTTAGTTCATAGCGGCTCGGTATGGGGATGTCAAATGGAAAAACGGCTTGGGCTTTTCCGGAGCCCGGTCGTGGGTCAGTCAGACTCACTTCCATTTGCTCCTCACTCTTGACAGAAGATACTTCTTTATATAAGTAAGCAATATCTCATCATTCTAATTCTATAACGCAGTGACCGACCGGATCATCATTTGATTCTATTGCCTGCATCCGGAGCATGGTTATCATTCTCAGCCTTCTTGATGACTTCGTCAGAAAGGGGTGATCTATGGAGAAAATGCAGATTGCTCTGACGGCGCCTGCCGTGAAGAGATTCCGTTGTTATCATCCGGTTCGTTCTTACAGTTGCCGTAAAAAGAAATCAAAAGTTCATGAGAAGGGGAGGTGTTTCAGATGAGAATTATCAGGGGACTATTGTTTAAAGCGGCGGTCATAGCGGTTGCAGCGGTCATGCTGGCCGGTTGTTCACTTATTAATCCGCATATCCAATTGAAACCGCCATCATGCGCTATTGCATCGCAGTGTACCCTTGAGGAGGGGATTCAATACGCCGAAAGCGCCAAGGTTGCCTATATGAACGCCATCGGTTGTCAGTCAGCGTTTGTTTCCCTGCTGGGCATCGGCATCATCCCGGTAACCGCTACGGCGCTTGGGCTGGGGATTACCGGGCAGGGGGCCACCGCTATCACCGTGCTGGGATTGACGGCGGCATCCGGCTATGCGGCCGGGACATGGCTCTACAGCAAACCTAATCAGCGGGCCTGGCTGGTTGGTTACAACGCCACCACCTGTGCGGTAGATGCCGTTGTGCCGCTGCTTTATGTCGAGAAAAAAAAGGATGAGATCAAGGAGAAAAAAGAAAAACTGGACGATGCTCTTGCAGTGGTCCCGGAGAAGATAAGGAACGTCCGGGACAAACTTGCTGAAGTCGAGGGAAAAACCGGCCCCGAACTGGACGAACTCAGGAAATCAGGTGATCAGCGGGTTCGGGAGGCGGAGAAACTTCTCAATGACGCCGGTGAAACAAACCGTGCAGCCGAGAAGATGCTTCTGGAAGCCGCGACTGCCGGGGAAAGTCTGAAGCAGACCGTTGATAAGATCCGCGGCAAGGTATCGCAGCAGATCATCGAGAGCGCGCCGGACATGCAGGCGCTGGTCTCGCTGATCGGCGGCATGGCTGCATCCTACGGGCGGTTCGTAACTGTGCCGGAAGGCTTCGAGCCGCCTTCGAAATCAGGTGTTGAGGATACAAAGAAATCACGGACGACCGCAGACTCGCCTGAAACGAGCTTAGGCACTGCCATAGAGGATCTCGAGAAGTCGATGCACGATCTGCAAAGCGCGGCTGGCCCTGTGGCAAATATTGTCAACGCCGTCGCCGCCAGCAAACCTGTCGAGACCCTGAAGGCGTGCGGCGTTAATGTTGAGCAGACCGCCCAGCCGATGACGATAGAGCCTGCCGGCCGCATCGGGCTCACGTTCGGAAAACCGTCGACGGTCGGCCGCGTGATCCGGGGCGGTCAGGCTCCGTACGCAGTTGTGCTGCAGGGTGACGCGGATGGTCCCATGGTGCGTCAAACCGAGCCATTCGGTCCTGCTTTCACCGTCCAGATCACCGATAAGACTCCGGCGAAGGAATATTCGATATATATTTCAGACAAGGCGGGCCGGAAACTTTTCCTCGAAGTGAACGTAAACGGTGGACCGCCGGCGAAGTAGCTGCGCCGACGGCCATGGGCTCCGCGCAAATAAGAAAATCCCGGACGGGATTTCTCCTGTCCGGGATTCATTTGCGCATATCAGGGAAAGAGCGAATTGTCAGGTTACTCAGAAACTTGATAAGAATACTCTGATTGTTGAGTTAACCGCCGCGACATACGGATGGGTTGAATCCTTTTCAACAGTAGACGATATCTTCTTGATACACACGCGCTTCCCGTCAATTTCTCCATCAATATAGATGATGAACAGGTCAGACTTGCCAGGGTTTTCTCCCGGCGTGTAAGCGGCTCTGGTGTATTCCTTTTCCGGATCGATATCCAGCACCTTGCAGTCGAGTATTCTTATTCCTTCCTTGGCGTTCTGATCCACCGATGCAGAGGCTGCGACTGCGCCAACAGGACCAAAGGCGCCTCCAATTGCCGCTCTTCTTAGAGTGGCTTGCCTGTTTGTATAGGAAACAAAATGATTGATTTTTACTTTTTTGGCAGTGCTTCCATATTTTTCATAGACCCTGTGCTGCAAGAGACGAATCGGTGTCGGATCGATAAGCGTATCTTTATTCCGATAAATGGCATAAGCATCGCTGTGGAGCAACACACTGAATACGGTTTGCTCTGATTCCAATGCCGGACGAGCATCTTCGATGACGACAGCAGATGATTTCTCAAACCCTGCCACTTGATATTGAAGCGGCTTATTTGCTGCGCATCCGGACAAGATCAACAACACAACAATCGGCACAACAAATTTCATAAAAACCCCCTTATTTTTATTTTGAAGAACATCACAAAAAACGTATTCAACTATTCTTTCAGCGAACCCGTGAATGTCGCCGATGAAGCGACGAGCGGCGCCGCGTCGTTCATCATCATGCATTCGGCCTTGCCGAAGAATTTCGGGAATTCCGAGGCAATATAGAACTGGGACGACAGCATACGGCCCGTGTAATAAGCGGCTTCGTCGTTTTCTTCCAGGAGCTTCGCGCGCTCGGGGCCCTTGAGGTCGCCTGTGAGTTTCTTCGCCTTCGGGATCGTGATCGTCAGGCTTTCCAGGTGCAGGAGGGCCAGGACCATCATGTGCATGGACTGCTGGAAGACGGTGGCGTTGGCCAGCACTTGGCCGATCTTCTTGTTCGTGAGCTGCGTCGCCATCATGTCCACCAGCTCCTGCACTTTCGCGATGCCCCGCTCGACGATCGCGATATATTTGTCGTCAACAACACCCCTGGCTTTCGCCACGGTGGCGGCGACGCGGTTTTTAAACACGGTCAGGTTCCGCATATCCTTGTTCATGAGGATTTTCCGCATGACCAGGTCGAGCGACTGAATGCCGTTGGCGCCTTCGTAAACGGAGAAGACCTTCACGTCGCGGGCATATTGCTCCACCGGATATTCCTGGCAATAGCCGTAGCCGCCGTAAACCTGGATGGCCTCCGCGGTGACGAGCCAGCCGGCATCCGAGTTGCCGGCTTTCGCCAGCGGCGTCAGCAGCTCGACAAATGCCGTGGCTTCTTCCTTCTCGGCTTCGTCTTTGGAGGCTTCCATGACGTCCTGGTTGTAGCACAGATAGTAAGTGAGCATTCTCATGCCTTCGACCATGGCTTTCATGTAAAGCAGCATGCGCTTCACGTCGATGTGTTCCATGATGGGGGCCTTGGCGCCCCTGGTGACGGGAGAATCGCCCTGGATGCGGATGCGGGCGTAGGCGGCGGCATGCATGTAAGCCGCGGACGATACCGCCAGCGCCTGGAGGCTGGTGAAGGTGCGCGCTTCGTTCATGAGCTGGAACATGATCTTCATGCCTTCGCGTTCGTTCCCTAAAAGCCAGCCACGGCACTTGCCGTTTTCGCCGAAGCTGAGCGTGGAAGTGGCGTTGGCGTGCAGGCCCATCTTGTGCTCGATGCCCGTGCAGGCCATGTCGTTTCTTTCGCCTAAAGATCCATCGTCATTGACCAGGTATTTGGGAACGATGAAAATGGAAATGCCCTTGGTGCCTTCGGGGTCGCCTTCAATGCGGGCCAGCACCGGGTGAATGATATTCGTCACCATGTCCTGCTCGCCTTCGGAGATGAAAATCTTCTGGCCGGTGATCAGGTACGAGCCGTCCGCCTGGCGGACGGCCTTGCTTTTGAGCGCGCCCACGTCGGAGCCGGCGCCCGCTTCCGTCAGGCACATTGTGCCTCCCCAGACGCCTTCGAGCATTTTGGGCAGGTAGCGTTTCTTCATGTCTTCGGAGCCGTACGTCATCAGCAGGCGGGCGGTGCCGGAAAGCGACGCGCCGTACATGCCGAGCGAGGTGTTGCCGGCATTGAAGTATTCCTGCGCAGAAAACGAAAGGGTCATCGGCATGCCCATACCGCCATCTTCCGCCGGCAGGGACAAACTGTGGAAGCCTGCTTCGATGAAGGCATTATAGCCGGGGCGAAGCGCATCCGGCACATGAACTTCATTGGTTTTCGGATCAAAGGTCAGGCCGATTTTATCTCCTTCGGCATTGGACGGATAAAAATGGGCCACGGCAATTTTTTCGGCCAGGTTCAGGGTGTCTTCAAATACCTCCTTATCCAAACCGGCAAAATGCTCAAACCGGCTGATTTTGTCGAAACCGAGCATCTCGAACAGAACAAAACGGACATCACGTGAATCAACTAAAGGGTTTAACGACATAAAAAATCCTCCTGTATGTATTTGAGTTTAATTGCGCTGTAAGAAAATCAGTCCAACTGATCTTCAGTCGCTCCTTTTTTTGTTGACGGGGGCCTTCAGGGTTCATTCCGGCAAATTCCTGATATCAGCGGATTTCCGCGAATCAGAAAATAGCAATTTGCCTGATAAGCCTCGTTTTCAAAGGTCTTTTTGTTTTCGGTGCGGCGAGTATATGGTTTGGGAAGCGGGCAGTCAAGAAAATTTCACCGGTTGGCCGCGATAAATGGAATCATGTCTTGATTCAGCACATTACCGCATGAGGAGCATCGATTTCGAAAGCAAAATGTTCCTTGTGGAAAAAGCGGATAAGATATAATTATAAAACATCCTTAAAAAAGAGAACGAACAGAAGAAAGCAAGGTTTATAATCATGAACACGAAAATGACGACATTCAGTGAGCCGGAGATTGACAAAAGAATATTGAAAGCCATAGGCGAGATGGGATTTGAAGCCCCCATGCCCGTGCAGCAGCAGGTCATTCCCTTTTTGCTGAACCAGACGCGGGATTTAGTCGCCCTGGCCCACACCGGAACGGGCAAAACGGCGGCCTTCGGCATCCCGATCATTCAGCAGATCGACATGGCCTCCAAAAAGACCCAGGCGCTGATCCTGGCCCCCACCCGGGAGCTCTGTCTCCAGATTACGGACGATTTGACGAACATGGCCAAGTATATCGACAATTTAAATATTGTGCCGATTTACGGCGGGGCCAACATTGTCACGCAGATCCACCAGGTGGCCGCGGGCGCGCAGATCGTGGTCGCCACGCCGGGCCGGATGCTCGATATGCTGAACCGCAAAAAAGTAAATGTATCCGCCATCCGCTGGCTGGTGCTCGATGAAGCGGATGAAATGCTCAACATGGGATTCAAGGAAGAATTGAACGGCGTCCTGGCTTCGACCCCGGAAGAGAAACGGGTGCTGCTGTTTTCCGCCACCATGCCGCGCGGCATTGAAGCCATCGCGCACAGCTACATGAAGAAGCCCATGGAGATTACCGTCGGCGCCCGCAACACCGGCGCGGAAAATGTTGCGCATCAATATTATGTCGTGCACGCCAAGGACCGGTATCTGGCGCTGAAGCGTATTGCCGATTTTTACCCCGACATTTACGCGATCATTTTCTGCCGCACGCGCACCGAGACGCAGGAAGTCGCCGACATGCTCATGAAAGACGGGTATAATGCCGACGCCCTGCACGGCGATCTGTCGCAGGCGCAGCGCGACTCCGTCATGAACCGTTTCCGCACCCGCAATCTGCAGATGCTGGTGGCAACCGACGTTGCCGCCCGCGGGATTGACGTCGTCGATCTGACCCACATCATCAATTACAATCTGCCGGACGATATCGAAAACTATACCCACCGCAGCGGCCGCACCGGGCGGGCGGGCAAAACGGGCATCTCGATCGTCATCGTCAATATTAAAGAAACCTTCCGCATCGGCCAGATTGAAAAACAGATCGGCAAGAAATTCCAGCAGGCCAAGATTCCCACCGGAGCGGAAGTTTGCGAAAAGCAGCTGCTTCACCTGGTCGAAAAGCTCAAGAACACGGAAATCCAGCACGCGGATATCGACCCGTTCCTGCCTGCCGCCATGGAGCGGCTGAAAGCATTAAGCAAGGAAGACATCATCGCGCGGTTCGTCTCGCAGGAATTCAACCGCTTCTTAAGCTACTACCGCGACGCTGTCGATATTAATGTATCCCAGAGGAAAGAGGCGAAGGCAGCGCCTCAGCACGCCAGGTCGACAACCGGCGGTTTGGCGCGCCTGTCCGTTAATCTGGGGAAGATGGAAAAATTCAACGCCAAAAAGCTCACGGCCTATCTGCTGGAGGCGGCCAATATCGCCCATCTGCGCGTTGCCAATGTGGACGTCGAGCTTTGCAATTCCTACTTTGAAGTGGAACCGCAATTTGCCGAAGCGCTGATGGCCCGTTTCGGCAAGGAAAAGTATGCGAGCCGGCGCGTGAGGATCGATTACGCCGAACGGGGCGGCCGCGGAAGCGTCCAGGGCAAGCGCTACGCGGGCGGCGCCAAGACACGCGAATCTTTCTTTTTCAATAAACGCAAAAAGAGCCCCGGGAAAAAATATTAATAGTTTACCTTGAATATCCACCTTGACATGTTGGATATTCAAGGTAAGATGCTGTCATGATCGAACGTAAAATGACCATGTCGGCTATACGGAGAGCATTGAAAAGAAGTCGTGTTGTCGTACTTCTTGGCCCCCGGCAATGCGGTAAGACGACGCTTGCGCGTCAGTTTATTTCGCCCGATTCCCTTAATTACTTTGATCTGGAAGATCCTTCGAGCCTGGCACGTTTACACGAGCCCATGACTGCCCTTCAGAATCTCAAAGGGATTGTGGTGATTGACGAAATTCAAAGGCGACCGGAACTCTTCCCGGTTCTCCGTGTGCTGGCAGATCGTAAGCCGCTTCCTTCTCGTTTTCTCATCCTCGGAAGCGCCTCGCCCGTTTTGTCGCGCCAGTCGTCTGAGTCACTTGCGGGCCGTCAGGAAACCATTACCATCGGCGGATTGACGCTTGGCGATGTAGGCATCAAGAGGCATGAACAACACTGGCTGCGCGGAGGGTTGCCGCTTTCTTTTCTGGCAAAAAATGAATCGGGCAGCCTGGCCTGGCGTAAAAATTTTATTCAGACGTTCCTGGAAAGGGACATCCCGCAGCTTGGCATCAATATTGCCGCCCCAACTCTTTTTCGTTTTTGGTCCATGCTTGCCCATTACTCCGGACAAATCTGGAATGCTGCTGAGCCGGCCCGTTCTCTCGGAATCAGTGAAACAACAGTACGCCGTTATCTCGATGTCCTGGAAGGCGTATTCATCGTCCGGCAACTGGCGCCCTGGCATGAGAACCTCAAGAAACGGCAGGTTAAATCGCCAAAAATATATATTCGCGACAGCGGCTTGCTGCATCAGATGCTGGGCATCAGGACCGCGACGGATTTGCTTTTAAATCCGAAATGCGGAGCGTCCTGGGAAGGCTATATCGTTGAAGAAATTCTATCCATAGCCGAGCCGGATGAAGCTTTCTTCTGGGCAACCCATGCCGGCGCTGAGCTGGATCTGATGCTTTTGAAAGGCGATAAACGCATCGGGGTAGAAATAAAACGGGCGGATGCACCCGGTCTGACGCCGTCCATGCGAACAGCGATGAGCGATCTTGGCCTGAACAAACTATTTGTGATCTATCCCGGCACGAAACCCTATACGCTTTCACGCAATATTGAGGTACTTCCTCTTTCCGGCTTGCAGGGAGCAATACGATAGTTAAGCTACGCCGGCGGCGCCAAAACACGGGAATCTCTCTTTTTCAATAAACGCAAGAAGGGTCCCGGGAAAAAATATTAGCCGTTCGCTTTATCTTCCCCATTTCTGAGGGGGAGCGAGGGGGATTTTTCCCTTCATAATATCCACCTTCGACCCTCCTTTAAGAAAGGAGGGTCGAAGCCGCATCGCCTGTTTTCCCTCTGTGTCTATTTGGAAATTTCTGCAAGACCTGCCGGATTTTCAAGGTGTCTTTTGTTCCTTTGCCCCGGCCAAAAGCGCATCGAGCGGACTCTGCGGCGCGTGCGCCATATCCCGCATCACATGCGTGTAGATCATCGTTGTCTCGACATTCTTGTGGCCGAGCAGCTCCTGCACCTCGCGGATATTGACCCCGTTCATCAATAAATGCGTCGCGAAGCTGTGCCGCAGCGTGTGCACGGTGGCGTGTTTGGGAATGCCCGCGGCCCTGACTGCCTCGGCAACAGCTTTCTGCACCGTGTCGGGACTGATATGATGGCGGCGGACCTTGCCGGAACGAGGATCGACGGAAAGATTGTTTGCCGGAAAAACATACTGCCAGCGCCATTGCCTGCCGGCATTCGGGTATTTTCGATCAAGCGCTTCCGGCAGATTCGCCTCGCCGAACCCTTTTGCCAGATCCTGCCCATGCTGTTCCTTTACACTTGTAAGATGCTCCTTCAGCGGCTTGATCACAGCCTGCGGCAAAACGGTTGCCCGGTCCTTGTCGCCTTTGCCGCCGCGCACAAAGATCGCATTGCCGCCAAAATCGATATCGTTGACCCGCAGCCTGGCCGCCTCCATCAGACGCATGCCCGTTCCGTAGAGGATGTGAACCACAAGCAGATCGCGCCCCGTTAAGTGGCAAAGCAATTGCCTGACCTCATTGATTGACAGCACCGTGGGCAGTTTCGGCCCGCGTTTGGCCCGCACGGTTTGACCGAGATCCTTCAAATCGATTCGCAGCACATTCCGGAATAGGAACAAAAGCGCGTTGAAAGCCTGGTTTTGTGTTGAAGAGGAAACATGCTGACTAATTGCCAGGTGACTTAGAAAATCGCGAACATCTTCTGCATCGGCCCCCCGGGCATCCCAATCTTTATTTTTGATCCCGGTCAGATAGTCAAAAAAGCGCTGAAACCATTCTGTATAGGTCTTTTCCGTGCTGTAAGCATAATGCTTGATGCGCAGCGCTTCACGGATCTTCTGATGGATGGCGGCCGCGTCGGGAAAGATACGCTGACTTTTCCCCGGCGCTTCAGACATCGGTGCGGATGGATTATTCGACAGAAAATGATCAACATACAGTTTGACGGCATTTTCAGCCTGTGCGACCTGCCAGTCTTGAATCTTCAGATTTTTCTTTAAATCGTCAAGAAATAATTGAATTTTTAAGTCTGTTGGAGTAGATTGCCGCGTATTGGAGAAACGGATGAACTTACTTGCCCAACCGGCGTAAAAAGGAATCTGGTTTTCCGCCGCCAGCTTTCGATCAGTCATAAATTTCTGGAACTGGGGCAAAATCTGATTCATCCGTGAACCTCCACCTAAAGATACTTGACCACAATTTACAAAAAGCATTAAAAAACCGGAGCGGTATTTGAGGATAATAAGGACCTTTTGCCGCTACGGTAATTTATATGGCGTTGATTTTCAAGCAGTTTTTTTTAAGCGAAAAACTGCTTGAAAGCTATTTTGCACCCGAACCCCGGATTTTACCGGAGCGGTAGATTAATTGTTCGCTTGGATAAATTATGACAAAATGGAAAATAATATTTAAAAGAGTATTTACCATTATAGCTTGTCTTTGGCTTCTTCTATTAGGCATCATTCTACCGAGAGCAATTCATTTATTTGCAACGATATATGATAATTTTGATTTAACAAAAAGTCACTTTATAGATGCGGCACATGATCATGCCTCCATCTCGCACGGAATATATTTTTTTACAGCAGTATTAATTATTGTATGCCTTATTGTTGTTCATAAGAGAAGCAAGAATCTTTGGCCATCTGTAACTGTGAACTCAGTAGCAATATTTGCGAGCATCTTATATCTTATTATCTCTACGGCCATATTATTTCTTCCACTTATGGAGCATGCTATTATAGTGAAAGAAAAATATAAAAGCGAACAAGGCAATACAGCCGATCGCTAACGCTCCGGCTGATTTTTTCGTTAGCCCAAGGAATTCAGATAATGATGGTAAAACGGATTAGGCTATTCATTGCAATTGGTGCAGCGCTGGGCATTCTTCACTTTGCTGTAAGCTTGTTCATGTTTTTTATTGTCCAGAATAGCACTGATGGTCAAGCTGGTTTTGTTTGGTTTTTATTAATGCAACTTGATTTTCCAACCGTCGGAATTGTCTATCGGCTCTTGGGTACTACCCAGCCGATGCTAGCATTAGTAGATTGGTGGTATAGTGTTGGAAATGGTCAAGGACCAAACATTAGAGCTTTGATCCTTATTGGCTTGTTTGGCTCATTACACTGGTTCGTAATAGGTGCGACTGTCACGTGGGTGCTAGAAAAGCTGCTCCGTCGAAAACCAGTCGGGCTGAGTCTGATTGACAAGAAGGGCTAACCTCTCAATCCAGCGGATCGTGCGCCCGTGGCGCACTCCCGCTGATTTCTGCGTTGGTGTCAGGCATGATGGAAATAAATACATATCGGAATTGGGGGCTTCGTCAAAACGAAGTGGCTTTTGCACAAATCGGGCATCACCCTCGCTTCTGGTGGGTTCAGTCGGCAAGAAGCGAGCTGCTAAGGTAATCAGGGGTCAATGAAAAATTGTTTTTAAAGACCGAAGCAAAAGCGGGGCAAATTGAAATTTAGAAAATTACACCAACCTCTATATGGCCTTCGGTTGTCAAGAAAATAGTTCTCCTATAGATCGGAAAAGAGCAATAAAAAGTATCCGTCCAAAAAGTTAATGAAGCCTTGACAAACGACCCTATGGTTCGAGCTTGCGT
>JAIGNE010000014.1:0-196907 GCA_036528635.1 Deltaproteobacteria bacterium | reverse complement strand
AGGGTTGGTGTCGCTGCAAGATACGATGCGACGACTTCAGCGTGTTCAATGAACCGCCGGATGCGGAACCGCACGTCCGGTGGTGTGGGAGGACGGCGGGGGTGACCCCGCCTCCTACCTAATTTTTTTTGACGAATCCAATCTGAGTATGATAGGGGGTTCCTCATCTTTCGACGCTCTTTTGCGTCGTTCTATTTTGGGCAGACGTTACAAAATGAAGGAGATAGTATGAAACGCGGGATATTCTTTTTGGTAATGGGGCTTGGTCTG
Organism: Deltaproteobacteria bacterium; assembly: GCA_036528635.1. Lineage (GTDB taxonomy): Bacteria > Desulfobacterota > Syntrophia > Syntrophales > Smithellaceae > UBA8904. The sequence goes on along the minus strand of JAIGNE010000014.1, from coordinate 196,637 downwards.
ATTTTAAGCACGGCAGCCTGGGCCGTTGAATTGAAGGTCGGCGGCGAATTCATCGCGGGCGGCGTGTATCTGGATAAAACGTCGGTGAAAAAAGATACGGCAACTGACGGGCCCGGCACGGCCTTCTATTTTCAGCGCCTGCGCGCGCATGCGGATTTAATAGTTGCCCCCGGGTTATCGCTTTACACGCGCTTTGATGTGATGGAAAGAGTATGGGGCGCCGCAAGAGCTCCCGTGGGAACCGCACTGGATGTCATGTCGGCAGGAACCCGGGCCGAAAATGAGAACATTGCTTTTGATTGGGTCTACATTAACTATCTGTCTCCCATCGGCCAGTGGAGAGTGGGTTATCTGAATGACGGCGCCTGGGGCACCGTGTTTATGGATACTTCAACGCCCAAGGGAAAACTGGCCTGGAGTTATAACGCGCCCAACTGGATGTATACGATCCAGGTTGTCAAAATGGCTGAGAACAGCCGGACGTCCATCAATCCCGCTGCGGCCTCCGATCTCGATGGAGACAAATACTGCACGGCTTTCCGCTACAGGTGGAAACAGGCCGAAACAGGCATTCTGATCGGACTGGGGAGAGATGCGAGCAAGAAGCCGGGCAGCAGCTATAAGGGACTCTATAATAATTTTATGCCTTATGTCCGGGCGGCGATCGGCCCCGTGAAATTACAAACAGAAGTGATCTATTTTGTAGGCAAACTCAAAGATTATGAAGATGATGCGGCCCAGGAGGATGTACAACTATCCGCCCTGTCCGCCTGGGTGGACGCGACGGCGGATTTCGGCCGTTTTTATGCGGGCGGCACGTTTGCATATGTTGCCGGCGATGATCCGGGAACAGCGGATAAGGCGGAAGGAGATGCCCTGCGCAATAATGGCGGACGTGACTGGAGCCCCTGTCTGATCATGTGGAATGAAGAACGCAGCTACCGGGCGGGTGCCATCCCCGGTCATAACAATGCGTCTCAGACCAGCCCGATGTACAATACATGGTTCTTCCAGGCCCGGGGCGGGGTGAGACCCGTAGACAAGCTGGATATTATGGCGTCTGTTTCCTACGCCAACGCCGACAAGAAGCCCACCGCGGCCTGGCTGTATAATGATTACGGTTATGAAGTCGATTTGACGGCGACCTATAAAATCACCAATAATCTGTCTTATATGCTGGGCGCCGGTTATCTGTTTACGGGCAAGTATTACAAGGGTGAGGCGGACGGTAACGCCGTGAGGGATGATTACCTGATTGTTAACAAATTGACGCTCACATTTTAGGCTACTAGACTGTAGTCTGTTAGACTCTCAGGAATAAGGAAAGCCCGGGGGGAAACGTTCCCTCCGGGCTTTATCATCTTCACGTCCCTGGTCCTTGAACCTTTTAGTATATTGTCACCCTGTATTTTTTCTTCAGGCGTTCCATTTCCTCATAAACGAGTTTTTCCCGCTGCTGATTGTCCAGCTGCATCAGGACATCTTCCTTGACGTCTTTGAGTTCCATTTGTCTGGCGGGAATGAGGTCATTCACTTTGACAATATGGAAACCGAACGACGTACGAAACGGTCGGCTGAGTTCGTCTTTCTTCATGCTGAGCAATGGTTTGGAAAATTCAGGCGCCATCTGCTCGGCATTAAAAGTTCCCAGATCTCCGCCTTTGGTTTTGCTTTCCGGGTCATCCGAGTATTTTTCGGCCAGTTTACCGAAATCTCCGCCGGCAACCAGTTCGTCATAAACTTTTTTTGCTTTGGCCTCGGCTGTCGCTATGTCTTCAGGTTTTGCATCCGGCTTTAATTCGATAAGAATATGCTGCGCCCGAATGGACAACGGACTGACATAGTTGTTTTTGTTGGCTGCAAAAAAGGCCTCCGCTTCTTCATCCGTCGGTTTTTTTATTTTTTTCAGGATATCGTTGATATACTCCTGCACCAGGATGGAATTCACCGCGTCATCAATGCGCATGGCCACGGCTTTTCTTTTATCAAGTTTCTGAGCTTTTGCCTCCGTGCCGGCAATCTGAATCTGGACGAGACTTTCCAGATACTGCTGCCGCTGCGCGGGATCTTTTAACTTCTCCTTCAGGTCGGGAGGATACTGGCTGATGCGCAGATCCAAGTCTTCTTTCGTGATGATTTTCTTTCCCCAGCGGGCAAGGACATCGCCTTGCGCCGGTTTCGTTGCGGCCACCGCTTCCGACCAAACCGCAAATGTGAACAGACACATGATCATGATGATGAGCAAACGCAAAGTAAACGGGTTTGATGATATTTTGCCGGTCATGCTTTTCTCCTTATATCCTTTTGAATGATTTGGCCGGATGTCGCGATACACTGACATCCGTCCCTGTTCATCTAGCATATTCGACCGCGGAATTGAACAGATAATTATGGTGATAGGCGGGATGAAAATGAATCACCGTCTGCTGCGACGCGTTTGCGTATCCCATGCATTGTTCTTGACAGCAACAGGCGTTATTGTATAAACAAATCAGCATTTCTCTGATGATTTAAAGATATTTTTAATCGTCCTTTTTACATCTCCTCATCCCAAGGGGAAAGAAAACATGACAGCTGAGACCTTTAAAGTCGTTTACGGCCTGATCCTCTTTCTTTCCGTAATCATCGCCACATGGATTATTATGGTCACTTGGCGCTGGCGGCGGGTGCCCGGTTCAAAATCACTGATGTTCCAGATGATCGGCGAAGGCTTCTGGACATTGTGTTACGCGCTGCAATTATCGAATTTCATCCATCCGCCATCAGAACCCTATTTCTGGTCGAAGATGATGTTTCTCGGAGTCGTGATGGTGCCCTGCGGATTCCTGGTTTGGGCGTCGCGCTACACCAAAAGAGACGGCTGGATCAACAACCGCACGATGGCACTGCTCCTGATCGAGCCGATACTCTTCAATGTCATTGTCTGGACGGATCATTGGCACGGACTGTTTTCAGGAAACTTTGTTCAGACCGGTAAACTGGGCATCGGTTTTTATTTACATACCCTGTACTCCTACAGCCTTTTATTCACCGGCGGAATCATGCTTTTTATCAACTGGCTCAGAATGCAGCCCCTGTACCGGAAGCAGGCATTGCTGGTCTTGATGGGGCTGCCGATATCCCTCGCGGCCAACGCGATCACGATCCTCAATCTGGCGCCGATTAAAGGCACTGATTTTTCACCCCTGGGTTTTCTGGCCGCCGGTGCAATCTTCACTTATGCGCAACTGCGTCACAGGCTTTTTGATCTCATGCCCGTCGCACGTCACACGGTTGTAGACGGCATGCGCGACGGCGTGATGGTGTTGGACAATGACAACCGGATCATCGACATGAATCCCGCGGCGCAAGGCATGCTGAACAGAGACATGAAACGTTCCCTGGGCAAACCCGCGGCTTCGGCTCTTCCGGTCTGGCAGGAGGTTGAAGCCCATATCGCGGAGCAACCGGATGTTTATTTTGAATTCGTGACGGAAACGGGGGAAAAACGGAATATCGATCTGACCATGACCGTTATGCATGACAAACGTCACCAGCCGGGCGGCAAGCTGATCATTCTGAGGGATGTCACGCACATTAAAAATATTGAAGGAGCCCTTCGCGAGACCAACAAGAATCTCCTTCAAAAAATAGAGGAGATTGAGGCGCTGCAAATAAAATTAAAAGAGCAGGCGATTCATGATCCGTTGACCGGGCTCTACAACAGACGATTTCTGGAGGAGACGCTCAGTCGCGAACTCGCACAGGCCGATCGGTCCAACGAGCCCATGAGCCTGGCCATTATCGACCTGGATCATTTTAAAGTCATCAATGACACTTACGGGCACGGTGCCGGAGATCTCTTTTTGATTGCTCTGGGTGATTTGCTGGAAAATAAAATTCGTTCCGGCGACGTTGCCTGCCGCTTCGGGGGAGAGGAGTTCATTGTCGTTATGCCGGGCGCTGCTCTGGAAGTTGCCGCCCGCCGCATCAATGAATTCCGGCAACTGTTCGGTTCTCATAAAATCGACATCGAGGGAAAATCCATCAGCGTGACTTTTTCCGCGGGCGTGGCCGGCTTCCCGCTGCATGGCGCGGATGATAAATCGATCATTGCTGAAGCGGACCGCGCTCTTTACGCGGCCAAGGAAGCGGGCCGCAATCGCGTGATCGTGGCCCAGAGGGAATTCATTTGAACGGGTCGTTTGTATCTCGCCTCTCATGTCTCGTCGTTCGACGACTTCTTTACCTCAAACGAGATGCACGTCACGAGATGCATCTCACAATCGTGGCATCCACCGCGACCGGGTTTCCCTGAAAGACCACCAGTGGATTGATATCGATCTGCTCAATATCCGGACACGCGGCGGCCAGGTTCCCAAGCGCAACCAGGATCCCGGCCATCGCTTCCATATCCAGCGGTTTCCTGCCGCGGAAGCCCTGGAGAATTTTTTTACCCGAGATACGCCCGATCAGCTCCTTCGCGGTCGATGCGGATAGCGGCGCAGGCGCAAAGACGACGTCCTTTTGCAACTCGGAAAAAATACCGCCCAGACCAAACATCACGCACGCGCCAAACTGCTTGTCCCGCAGCATGCCGACAATTAATTCGTATTCGACGGGCATCTGCCGCTGCAGCAGAATTCTTCCCCGGCCTTTCATCCGTTTTACCAGGCCGGTATAGGCGGCTTGGAGAGCGCCGGCCGAAGGGATGCCCAGGCAGACCAGCCCCGATTCCGTTTTGTGCACCTGCCCCGGAGCGAGTCCCTTGAGGACGACGGGAAATCCCATTTTGCGCGCCATGCGAAGCGCTGCGGAGGCTGATTCGGCGATCTTTTCCTCAACCACGGGGATGCTGTAAGTTTTGAGCAGGCGCTTGCTGTCGAATTCATCCCAGATCCGCTGCGGGCGGTCTGAAAGAACCGACGAGGCCTTCGACAGAAGGGTGGGGGTCTTGGGATGGATCAGGCGTGGTGTTTTTTTGCGCGGTGTGTAACGTGAGGCACAGGCAAGGCATTCGACCGCCCGAAACAATTCACCGTGCACCGGAATTGCGGCCTCCTGGGCTTCGCGCTTGAAGCTTTTCAATGCGTCCCGTCGCCCGATCACCCAGAGAATCAAAACCTTTCCCTCCCGATCCGCTGTTTCCTTAAAGCGCTTCAGCCGGTCGTAGTTGGGATAGAGACCGACAAAGAAGTGCAGGAAGATGACATCCACTTTCGGGTCTTTCACAACGGCATTAAACGCGCCTTCATAGGCAACCATGGGACCCTTGAGCGCGAAGGCGGGAAACATATCCACCGGATTGGACGCGGGAAGCCAATCGGGAAAAACCGGTGCGAGTTCCCGTTTCGTAGCGTCGGACAGCTCCGCGACGCGGAGGCCCTGCTGCTCGATGAGATCGCACGACAAAATGCCTGCGCCGCCGCTGAAGGTCAGGATAGCCGTCCGGCACCCGGCAGGCGTCTGTTTGATCATGGCGAGCGCCCGGGCGACTTCCATCATCTGCTGAAAATCGCGGGCGATGGTCACACCCGCCAGGGACAACAGGGAGTCCTGCAAGCGGGCGTTGCCGGCCAGACTCGACGTGTGAGAAAGCGCCGCTTTGGCCCCCGCCGCGCTTTTCCCGCCCTTGAGCAGGACAATCGGTTTTTGTGCCCGGTCCGCCAGCTCCAGAAAACGGCGTCCCCGGACAATCGATTCCAGGTAAAGGGCGACGGCATCCGTCTCATTGTCCGCGAGCAGATATTCCAGCACATCGCATTCGTCGATGTCCATCTTATTGCCGATGGAGCAGGCCTTCGCGATCCCCACGGCGCGTTCGCTCATCAGGTCGGCCAGGAACCCCGCGGACAACATGCCGCTCTGAACGACCATGGAAATACGGCCGTTGATCAAGCCGTCTTTATAAATGCACGGGTGCATGAAAGTAAAAAAGAATTTTTTCGGGACATCCACCACGCCCATGCAGTTGGGTCCCCAGACCCGGATGCCCGCTGCACGGGCAATTGCCAGGCATCGCTCCTGCAGCAGGCGTCCCTCTTTGCCGGTTTCGGAAAATCCGGCGCTTTCAATGATCACGCACCGGATGCCTTTACGGCCGCAGGCTGCGAGCGCCTCGGGCACGGCAGGGGCAGGAACGATGACGATCGCCAGATCAACCGGGTCCGGAATGTTCTCCACCGTCGGATAGCAGGGCAGGGACTGGATGTCCGAATAGTTGGGGTTAACGGGGTAAATACGGCCTGTATAGCCATAACGAAGATTGGTCATGATCTGGCCGCCCAGACTGCCCTCGCGGGGGCTGGCGCCGATGACCGCCACAGAGCGGGGTGAAAAAAATTTTTCCATGCAGGTACTCTCCAAAGGGATAAAGTCGATGAAGCTGATGGGTGTTTTGTTACCATACTGAAGAAATCTGTCAATGGCTTTATCATTTGATGCTGGGGGGCGGGAGCCATCATCAATCAATTTGATCTTTTAGATATAATATTGTAAACCATCCGCTATGAAAGAGAAAAATTTTTCATCCAGCGCCTATGCCGGAATGGCTTTGATTGCCGATCCGATTCATTCCTACGCCTTTTTCACCGTACCGCAGGAAGACGACCCCGCGGAAAAGACGGAAAAGGACCTGATTGATTCCGCCTGGATGCAGAGGCTCCGGCGCATTTATCAACTGCAGAGCGCCCGCTGGGTTTATCCCGCCGCCGAGCATACCCGTTTTCAGCATTCGCTGGGCACCATGCATGTCGCGGGAGAATTTGCACGCCACCTGTATCCCAGCCTCAAGGATGTCTGCCGGGACACACCGTCCTTTAATTATGTCGAAGAATTACTGCGTCTGGCCGGGCTGCTCCACGATGTCGGCCATGGCCCTTTCGGCCATTTTTTTGATGAGCATTATCTTTCCGCCTGGGGATTGACCCATGAAGACCTCGGCCGGCAGATCATTATCCGGAAACTGGGCGCTGCGATTGCGCGCATTACCCGCGGACCCTCCGGGGCTTTCGCCCGCGGGGAGCATTTGGATCCGCAGCAGGTAGCCTATCTCATCAAGAAGCCCGATCTCCGCCGGGAAATCAAACAGCCGCGCTGGCTTGTCTGGCTTAGGCAACTGTTTTCCGGCATTTACACGGTTGACAATCTCGACTACGTTCAGCGGGACGCCTATATGACCGGCTTTTCTCTGGATATGGTCGATATGCCGCGTTTGCGCTACTACACTTTTTTTACGAAAGATGGTCTGGCCCTCCACCAGTCCGGCATTTCGGCGCTCAGGCGATTTCTCAACGCCCGCCTGAATTTGTACAGCAATGTTTATTTCCACCGTACGACGCGCGCGCTGGATTTGCATTTGCAGGAAATTTTCTCCGACACGCTCAACCTGATGTATCCGGCAAGTCCGGTGAAGAACCTGGACACCTATCTTCAGTGCGACGAATGGTCTCTCTTCAGCGCCGTCCGGGGCTGGCTTTCCGTAAAGGATGCGCGCAAGCGCAAGCTGGCGCTGGAGTGGCAAAAAATTCACGCGCGTGAACTGAAGTGGAAAATGTCTTTCGCCGCTGAAATTTCCATTGATCAGATTCAACGCGGCACGGTGTTTGTCGGCGCCGGAAATTATGAAACGAAGATCCGGGAATGTCTGCCCGTAAGATTGAAGCGTCTGGCTTTTCGCGTGGATGTGGCCACGCAGGATCCGCGTCCCCTGAATCCGATAGCCGAGCCGGGTAAGCAGATCAACATCTTTAATCCGGTGACCGGGCGGACGTCTCCCGAACCCTTAAATGAAATTTATCGTTTTATTCCCGCGCGAGTCCGGCACTTCCGCGTTTTCGCCCTCAACCATGATCACGATGAAGAGCTCGGGAAAGCGGCGGAAGCGGCGCTGGGCAACATCGAAAAATCCATTCCGACGAACGTATAGCTATGGTTGACCCGTCCGAAACAACAGATTTGACTTTGTTTATCCGCACATCCAGCGAGGAGATCGCGCCGTGGAACCGCCAGCGCATTGTCGATGCGCTCCTGCGCGAAGCGGACATCGATTATCTGCTGGCGGCGGAAATATCCAAAGACGTCGAAAAGCAGATCGTCGCGTCGGGCATCGGCCTTCTGACAACATCGCTGGTGCGCGAACTGGTGAACGCCAAGCTCACCGAGCGCGGTCTGGAAAAGGAACGGCGCCTGCACGGCCGCCTGGGATTTCCCCTCTATGACGTGCGCCAGCTCATCCTGCATCAGAACAAGGAGAACGCCAACACGCCTCATTCCCCCGAAGGCACCAATCTGCTTTTTGCCGAAGGCATCAAGAAGGAATTTTCGCTCTATGACGTTTTTTCCATCGATGTTGGCGAAGCGCATACGGTGGGAGATTTGCATATTCACGGTTTGGGTTATATCGACCGTCCCTACAGCTGCTGCCAGTCGCTGGAGTATCTGAAACTTTTCGGGTTAAAGTTGCCGCACGCGATCAATTCCGCCAAGCCCGCCAAGCACGCGGAAGTCCTGCTGGCGCATATGGTGCGCGTGAGCGCCATCCTGCAGGGGCATTTTACCGGCACCATCAGCTGGGATGCACTCAATATTTCTTTTGCCCCCTATCTGACCGGAAAGACCGACAAGGAAGTCCGGCAGTTCGCACAGATGCTCGTGTATGAGTTTTCTCAGCTTTCCGCCACGCGCGGCGGTCAGGCGCTCTATACGGATATTCACCTCTACTATGACATGCCGCGGGCCTGGGCGGATCTTCCCGCCATCGGACCGGCGGGGATTCCCACCGGCGCGGCGTATCGCGACTATATTTTTGAAGCGCAGCGTTTCACCCGCGCCATTTTCGAGGTCTTTAAAAAAGGCGACGCGACCGGGAAGCCCTTCATTCTTCCCCGCCCGCTCCTGCATATCAACGATGCGTTCTGGAATGAGCCCGGTGCAGATGAACTGCTCAGGCAGGCCTGCCAGGTGGCCGCCTGCCAGGGGAACACCTGCTTCGTGTTTGACCGGGGAGAAAATGTTCCGGTTCCCGGTTGTTTCAACTATTATTTCTCCACCGATGCTTCAGCTAAGGGAGAACTCACGAAGCCCTGGCTCCTCCGCCAGGCGGCCATCCAGAGCGTGACGCTGAATCTGCCTCGACTGGGATATAAAGCCGCAGGCGATGAAGAAAAGTTTTTTACCGGGTTAAAAGACCTGATGGCCCGGGCGGCTAAAACACACGTTCAGAAAAAAGACTTTCTGGAAAAACTATTATCTTACGCGGAACAGGGGCCGCTGGCTGTTCTGGCCATGAACACCGACGGGCACCCTTTTTTAAGGATGAACCGCTCCTATTACATTATCGGTCTGGTCGGACTCAACGAACTGGCCCGGATATTTCAAGGCGGCGAGCTGCACCAGTCCGAACAGGTCATGGCATTCGGCCTGAAGGTTGTCCGTTTTCTTAAAGCAGAAGCCGAACAGTTAAGCTCGGAGCTGGGCATGAAGTTTGTTCTGGAGCAGTCGCCGGCGGAGACGACGGCCTACCGGTTCGCGAGGCTGGATTTAAAGTATTGCTCGCCCGCCGCCGGACGTTTTGTCGAAGGTGATATCGCCGAAGGGTCCATTTACTATACCAATTCCACGCATTTCAATGTTGCCGCGGATATCGCGCCTCGGCAAAGAGCGCTGGAAGAGGGAAGATTCCATCCTTTTCTGGCAGGAGAAGTCATTACCCATTTGCAGCTGGGAGGTGCCAATCCCGCGCCAGAAGAGCTCAGCCGGTTTGTTCGCGATATCTTTGACCGCTCCACCAATCGGCAGATCGACTTCACGCCGGAGTTCACATCGTGTCTGGCCTGCGGAAAGACAGCGCGCGGACTTAACGAAAAGTGTCTTTACTGCGGTTCGTCCGAAGTGGAAGGGATCGCTGAGCTGACAAAATATTACAGCAAAGTATCCGGCTGGAATAAAGGAAAGCTCGCGGAACTTCACAACAGAAGGGTCAACAGCTGTTTTTAGATTGGTCCATGGATGAAGAAGATTGGCTTCGAAAAGGAGGTTGGTATCTTTCACTATCGATCGATGATCATTTGCCTGACACTCTCTGGAGTCTTCTGTTGTTCGTCTCAATAGATATGACCATCACTGGCTCTGGCCAGTTACCTGACGGCCCGGCCGGACACGCCTTTAAAAATTGATCGAGGGCGCTTCCTGCCGGGTGATCGGATCCTTCCGATCGATGCCGCAGGCAAGGCGATCGTCAATTTCCGCGGTCCGTCGGGAACGCACAAGGCTTACAGCGCTGCAGTCGTGACTCAAAGTGAACGACGGCTTCAAAACAGCGAGACGCCTTCCGTGCCCCTGGATGATTTCAAAGGCGCTGACGTGCTGTTCGGGGTTGACTCACCCGGCCTCTATGATCGTCGTCCCGCGCCCGTTTCCGGTGTCTATCCCCGGCGTGGAGCTTTCCGCCGCGATGCTGCCGGAAAGCATCGACAAACAAAAGAAAAAATGTGGAATCAATTTGCCGAAGCGCTGCTTCTCTTCTACCGGGGTGATTTTGCCGGTGCGCAAAAAAAGTTCATGGCCATCACGGATGAGGATGATGTCGCGAAATCCTATGTGGCCAAGTGCGGTGAACTCATTGCCGAACCTCCGGAGAACTGGCAGGGGGTGTGGATGGTGACACAGAAATAGGCTCTAGACGATCAGGATGTTACCTATCGGTCTAAATGGATATAGAGATATTGCATTCAATATCTCAACCCTAAATATCATTACAAACTACTTTCTCTTTTCAAGTGTAAGAGGAGTCTGTCGCTTTCCGCTTAGCCTGCGCATCCCCTCCAGGGGGTCGATCTATAGCCTAACAGCCTACAGTCTAGCGTCCTACAGCTTTCTTCCCGATATGCAGCCACGTGATGCCGAAGGTCAGGGGATACTTTTCTATATTGACCATGCCCGCTTCTTCCATCATTTTCGCGAAGTCATCGGGGGAGGGGAAGTTCATGATCGAGTCGGCCAGATAATAGTAGGCAGCGGGATTCTTCGAAAAGAACCTTGCAAATACGGGCAGCAGATAATTCAAATAGACATAGTAAATCAGTTTAAAGAATCGATTCTGGACAAATGTCATTTCCAGGACCATCACCTGCCCGCCGGGAACGATGACCCGCAGCATTTCGGATAGCGCGCGCCTGCGGTCAGGAATATTGCGGATGCCGAAGGCAATGCCTGTTACGTCGAAGCAGTTATTCTCAAAAGGAAGCTGTAAGGCGTCGCCCGGCATGACCTGAATCCGGTCGGCCAGTATTTTCTTTTTTACTTTGCTTTTTGCCGCCTCGACCATCGCCGGCACGAAATCGATTCCGGTCACGGAAATCTGCGGATGCTTGACGGCTGCCGCAATCGACAGATCACCCGTGCCGCAGGCGACGTCGAGATAGCGGTTCGTCTGAAAGAACCGCATTTTATTCGCGGTAAAGTTGCGCCAGGCCACATCACGCCGGAGGCTCAGAAACCGATTCAGGAAATCATATTTACCGGTGATGGTGGAAAAAATCTCCTTCACCATCTTGATGCGCTGGGAATCCGTGATCTCTTTAATCGGCGGGTATTTTTCGGGGAGTTTTTTTTCCATCGTCACCAGTCCAGGATGATTTTATTCTTGCGGCTTTAACAGGCCAGGAGGGGAAATGCAACAGAATAAAAAGACCGGGAAACAGACGAGGCAGAAAGGACAGACGGTAGCGGCAAGCGAGCGTTTTGTATTGTCAAGTTCTATTTAAAAAAAGCCCGCCGTTCTTCATTGAAGAACGGCGGGCCGGATTGCAAATTTAAGCTGCTTTGATGGGGACTTTGGTTCCCTTGTCTTTCGCCGATTGACTTTTCGGTATGGCGATGTTGAGAATACCGTTTTTAAAGCTCGCCTCCGCCTTACTGGCGTCTATTTCCGTCGCGAGGGGAATGGTCCGGTTAAAAGAACCATAGGATCGTTCCATGTAATAATAATTTTTACCCTTGTCTTCCTTTTCTTCCTTCTTTTCGCCCTTAATGGTCACGGCATCGTGGGTGACCGTCACTTCAACATCCTTTTCGTCCACACCGGGCAGCTCGGCGTGAATCGTGAAATCCTTGTCGCTTTCTTTGACATCGATGGACGGCATGAAAGCGCCGAATCTGCCTGCCAGCGAGCGCTGCGCGACATCGAATCCGGAGAAGAAATCATCAAACAGACTATTCATCTGATTCTGCAAAGAATAGAAGGGATGATCATCACTTCTTCCCGCGGGTTTTGCTGCTGCCGGCAACAGGTTTTTTATTTTCATAATCATTTCCTCCTTTCCCCATGTGTAACCTGAAAGTTGTCCAATTGACTACAGGCTGAAAGACTTCCTACGCCGCCTGTATGGCGATTTTCTTCGGCTTGACTTTCTCCGCTTTCGGAAGTTCCAGTCGCAAAATACCATTCTTGACAGTTGCAACAATTTTATCGCGGTCCACTTCATCCGACAAGGTGAAGACCCTTTCATAGTCGCCAATTTCATATTCGGAGTACATCATGGTCGCGTCCTTAATCCGTCCGTTTTCCACCCGGCCGGTGATCGTCAAAATATTTTTTTCCAGTTCAATATCCACTGTCTTTTCATCCACGCCCGGCATATCGGCGATTACAAAAAGCGATTCTTTATTTTCGTAAATATCCACGCGGGGGACGAACGTTTTAACGTTGCGGATACGCTCGGTCGTCGACACGTTTTCAGTTTTTTGCATATCTTTTTCCATCATTGAATCCGACCTCCTTTCCCGTCTATTGAATCTTAATCTTCTTCGGTAAATCTTCTTTTATCCGGGGTAATGAAATCATTAACACACCCTTCTCGTACCTGGCTTCAACATCCTGTGCATCAACCTGAAACGGTAATTGGATGCTGCGGCTGAAGCTCCCGACGCCTCTTTCCTGGCGCAGATACATTTCGCCCCGTTCGAAATGCTCTGCGGCTATATCACCGGCAATCGTAAGAACATCCCCTGATACGGAGATATCCACTTTATCAGGATCAAGTCCGGGCAGTTCCGCCGTCACGATAGCTTTATCATTTTCCTCCCAGATATTAACTGCGGGGAAACGTTGTGGAGACTTTTGTCCAACATCGGAAAAAAGCCGGTTCATTTCCCTTTGCAGGTTTAACACTTCCGGCATAACGTCAGTAAATCGTCGGACTCTCCATAAATTTGGGCTGAACATAAACTTTCCTCCTTTCCATGTAAAATTTGTAAATAATTGCAATTACTAATTATTTATCTTCTCAAGCCAAAATATATGAATGAAATTTTTGTTGTCAAGGGCGGGAAGCGTGGGCAGGTGGCCTGCGGGGTTTGTGATGAACGATGATCAAGAGGGAATAAAGATCATAAAAAGCGACCTTCTGCCCTTGACATGTTTTATCCCCATTCTTATTTTAATGGGTGCTTATTTCATCGTTTTAAAAAACACTTTAAGGATGAAGAATCATGAGGGATCACGCGGTTAAATTATTCAAGGAAAGTTGCCGTGTCAAGGAGGCTTTCATTAATGACAATCTCGGTCAATTGGTGAACATCATCGATGTTCTAACGGCAGCTTTGAAGGCCGGCAATAAAATCATGATTTTCGGCAACGGCGGTTCCGCCGCGGACGCGCAGCATATTGCTGCGGAATTTGTCAACCGTTTCATCATCGAAAGGCCGCCCTTGCCGGCGATAGCATTGACAACCGACACTTCCGTTATTACCAGTATAGCTAATGATTACGATTTCTCGGAAGTATTTGCCAAGCAGATCCGGGCGCTGGGCCAGCCCGGTGATATTGCCTGGGGGATCAGTACCAGTGGTAATTCACCCAATGTGCTCAAAGCACTGGAGGTGGCCAAGAAATTGGGTTTGGTGACGCTGGCTTTTACCGGCAAGGATGGCGGTGCGATTGCCAAAATGGTTGATTTATCCCTGAACGTGTCTTCAAACAGTACGGCCCGTATTCAGGAAACACATATCACGGCCGGTCATGTGATTTGTGAACTGGTGGACATCAAGCTATTCCAGAAACCGGACATCAAATAAAAAAAGAGCAGGTGCGGGAGTGAATACGAAAAAGGATCATTCTGACAAAAAAATAAAAGTGGAGTCTGCTGAAACAGCTGAAGCCAGAGAAGAAAGGATTACAGCCGAAACAGATAAGTTAAAAGCGGCGCTGGAAGCAAAAGAAAAAGATGCCAGGGATAATTATGAGCGATATCTCAGGGCCGTGGCCGAACTGGACAATTTTAAGAAACGGGCTGCGCGGGATAAGGCCGATATCATCAAATACGGCAAAGAAGATTTGATTAAGGATATTTTGCCTTTTCTGGACAGTCTGGATCGGGCGCTTGAGCACGCGGACAGCGACGACAAGCAGGCTTTTAAGTCCGGGATCGCGCTGATTCAGGATCAGTTGCTGTGTTGCCTGAAAAAACACGGCGTCGAGAGAATCGAAAGTGTGGGAACGGTGTTTGATCCCAACTTCCATGAAGCTCTGATGCAAATGGACAGCCTGGATCATCAGGATAACCAGGTTGTTTCTGAAATGGAAAAAGGTTATTTGCTCAACGGCAGACTGATTCGGCCATCGAGAGTCTGTGTGTGCAAAAAAACCGGTGATACAAACGGCTGTGAAATAAATGAGACCAATGGATAATAAGGAGGAATAAAAAAAATGGGAAAGATTATCGGAATAGATTTAGGAACGACCAATTCATGCGTGGCCATTATGGAAGGAGGCGACCCGGTTGTTATTGCCAATCAGGAAGGCAACCGCACGACGCCGTCGGTTGTCGCTATCACGGAAAGCGGTGAGCGTCTGGTAGGCCAGGTCGCCAAAAGGCAGGCGATTACCAATTCGGAAAATACCGTTTACGCCGTCAAACGAATGATCGGCAGAAAATACAGCTCCAAGGAAATTCAGTATGACGTGAAGATTTCGGCTTACAAGATAACCGAAGCGCCTAATGGCGACGCGCAGGTAACCGTGCGGGGAAAGAATTATTCTCCGGCGGAAATATCCGCGATGATCTTGACGAAGATGAAGCAAACCGCGGAAGACTACCTGGGTGACAAAGTAACGGACGCCGTGATTACGGTTCCGGCTTACTTTAACGATTCCCAGCGCCAGGCGACCAAGGATGCAGGCAAGATCGCCGGCCTGAACGTTTTACGCATCATCAATGAACCGACCGCCGCGGCGCTGGCTTACGGTCTGGATAAAAAGAAAGATGAAAAAATCGCCGTATTCGATTTGGGAGGCGGTACCTTTGATATTTCCATTCTGGAGTTGGGCGAGGGTGTTTTCGAAGTCAAATCGACGAATGGTGATACGCATTTGGGCGGTGAAGACTTTGATCAGCGCGTCATGGATTACCTGGTTGCCGAATTTAAGAAGGATCAGGGTATTGATCTGCGCACCGATAAAATGGCGCTGCAGCGTCTGAAAGAAGCGGCGGAAAAAGCGAAGATGGAGCTTTCCACGACGATGGAAACGGATATCAACCTGCCGTTTGTCACGGCGGACGCGTCCGGTCCCAAGCATATGAATATCAAGCTGACTCGCGCCAAGCTGGAGTCCCTGGTGGAGGATTTGATCGACAAAGTTATCGGTCCCTGCCAGACGGCCCTGAAGGATGCCAATCTTTCAGCCAGAGAAATTAACGAAGTCATTCTGGTCGGCGGAATGACCCGTATGCCGCGCGTTCAGCAAAAAGTGAAAGACATTTTCGGAAAAGAGCCGCATAAGGGCGTCAATCCCGATGAAGTCGTAGCGGTCGGCGCAGCCATTCAGGGCGGCGTTCTGGCGGGCGATGTCAAAGATGTTCTCCTTCTGGATGTGACGCCGCTGTCGCTGGGCATTGAAACCCTGGGCGGTGTCATGACCCGCCTCATCGAGAAGAACACGACGATTCCCAGTAAGAAGAGTCAGATCTTCTCCACGGCGGCGGACAATCAGCCGGCGGTGAGCATTCATGTCCTGCAGGGTGAACGCCAGATGGCTGCGGACAACCGGACCCTGGGACGCTTTGAACTGGTCGGTATTCCACCCGCGCCGCGCGGCGTGCCGCAGGTTGAAGTGACCTTTGACATTGACGCCAACGGCATCGTGCACGTCGGCGCCAAGGATCTCGGCACCGGCAAGGAACAGAGCATCAAGATCACCGCGTCGAGCGGGCTTTCCGAGGCGGAAATTGAAAAGCTGGTCAAAGACGCGGAAATGCATGCGGATGAAGACAAGCGCCGCAAGGAACTCATTGAAGCGAGAAACCACGCCGATTCCCTGGTGTATTCCGTCGAGAAAAACGTCAAGGAGTTTGGTGACAAAGTCGATGCGGCGGAAAAAGCTAAAATTGAAGAGGCGATTGCCGCAACGAAAAAAGCGCTGGAAGGCGATGATATCGAGGCGATCAAGAAAGCTCAGGAGGACTTGATGAACGTGTCGCATAAACTGGCGGAAGCCATGTACGCCAAAACATCCGGCGGGCCGGGTGCGGCAGGCGGGCCGGGTGCCCCGGGACACGAAGGCCAGCCGTCCGGTAAAAAGGACGATGACGTCGTGGATGCGGATTTTGAAGAAGTAAAGAAGTAAATATGGATTTTCCAGGCCCGAAACCGTCAATCCGGTTTCGGGCTTTTTTTATGTCGACCCACCCTCGAATATGTTATACAATAAATAACAAAATTAAGGCTCTTATGAAGAAAACCAGGATGATTCAAAAGGTTTTGGCCGCGGCCGGCATTATTTTCATTGCGGGATCGATCGTTTTTTTGAGTGAAGCCGCCATGCGGGAGACTTCCGAAGGGTCCACCGGTGATTCCTGTGACGTAACGCCCCTGATGAATGAAGCATTTTTTCCTGCGCTGCTGCAAGCGGTTGATGGCGCAAAAAATGAAATTTTTATCACCATGTATTCCTTTAAAACCGGCGTGCATCCCGCGAGCTATCCGGACCGTCTTTTGGAGCATCTGGCGCGCGCCGTTAAAAGAGGCGTTCATGTGAAAGTGATTTTAGAAGGGGCAGGGGAGCGTCAAAATGATTTGAGCAGGCAAAATTTCAAAACAAAAGAACTGCTGGAAAAAAGAGGGGTAAAAGTTTATCTGGACTCACCGAAAAGAACAACGCATGTGAAATTGATTGTGGTGGATCAAAGGCTGGTTTTTGTCGGGAGTCATAATCTCACGCCTTCAGCCCTTAAACACAATAATGAAGTGTCCATTTTAATCGAAAAACCGGACCTGGCGCAAAATATCCGCAATTATATGCTGACCATCATCGAGGAGGCAAAATGAAAAGATATCGTCTGTTGGCTGCTGTATCCATTTTGTTCATGTTTGTGCTGCTCATGGGATGCGCAAAACAGCCGTTCGTGACTAAAAAAACCGTCGTCGTAACTGAATCGAAAACAGTTGAAAAAAAGATGCCGGCTGCCGAAGTCAAGCCGCCTGAGATCACACCGCCGGACGCAAAAAAGACGGAAGTAAAGCCCGCCGAGACCAAACCGGAGGAGGCAAAGCCTGCGGATATTAAAGCGCCGCTCCCGAGTGTGGTTCCATCCGCTGTTTCTGTCGATCGCAACGGGATTGGCTGTATTCTTCCTTTGACCGGTCGATTTACCGACGCGGGGAACAAAGCGCTTGACGCCGTTTTGCTGTCGGCGGATATTTTTAATCAACGGTCTCCTTCGCCGTGGAAAATTATTGTCGCAGATTCCGGTGAAACGCCTGAAAAGATCAAACAGGCTGTTGCCTATCTGGCCGATCAGGCCAATGTGATGGCGATTGTTGCCATATCCGGCACGGCGGAGGCAACCGACGCAGCTCTTGAAGCCCAGAAGCGGCAGGTGCCGCTGATTTTGATTACCTCCAAAGAAGGGGTCACGGAAGCCGGGGACTATGTGTTTCAGCATTTCCTGACGCCGTCTCAGCAGATAGAGGCGCTTGCGAGATATGCTCTGGATCGTTTAAATGTCGCCATCTTTTCTGTTCTCTATCCGCAGGACGACTACGGAGAAGAAATGGTTCGTCTCTTCCGCACCGAAGCTAAAAAAGTCGGCGGCAAAGTGGATAAGGCGATCCCCTACAGCAAGACCCAAACGGATTTTACGGTTCAGATCAATAAACTTACGGGGAATAAAATCGGGGCGTCGGAAAAGGTTTATGCCACGACGGAGGAAGCTAAAAATAAATTGACGGTGGACTTTGAAGCCCTGTTTATTCCGGACTCGGCTTTTCGGGTGAAGATGATCACGTCCCAGCTCGCTTTTTATAATGTCAAAGGGATAAAGCTTTTGGGGACCAGTTTATGGCATTCCCCTGATTTGTTAAAGAAAGGCGCAGATTATCTGGAAGGCGCCGTTTTGGCCGACAGTTTTTTTACAAACGGCTTCCTGCCGGAAACCAATGATTTTGTCGATGTTTATTATTCCGCGTACCATCGGGAGCCCGACAATATTGAGGCCCTGTCGTATGATACGATGGAATTGGTACTCGGTGTTCTGGAAGACCGGCAAATTAAGACACGATCTGAATTTATGCGAGCTCTGCTGGCTGTCACCGGTTTTCGCGGGGTAACGGGCAGTATTTCTTTTCGCGGCAGCCGGGTTGCTCAAAAAGATGCTTTTATTTTAAAAGTTGAGAACGGGAAATTGATTCAGGTGAAATAAGAAGTTCCAGGTTCAAGGCACAAGGCCAAGAAGTTGGAACAGCGTTACTTACGAAATGCGAGGGTCGTGTTTTAGTATGGACCGAATATGAGAATTCTTTTAACGAATGATGACGGGATTTACGCGCGGGGCATCAGTGCGCTGTACGACGAGCTATCCAAAGATCATGACTGCCTGATTGTTGCGCCGGAAATAGAGCAGAGCGCTGTAGGACATGCCATTACGCTTTTCCGTCCTCTGATGGTGCGCAGCGCGACCAAAGGCGGTCATTTTCTCGGTTACGCGGTTTACGGCACGCCGGCGGATTGCGTGAAAATCGGCATCAAGGAACTGGCCGGTCAAAAACCGGATATGGTGGTGTCCGGCATCAATCGCGGCGCCAATGTGGGTGTCAATCTCATCTATTCAGGCACGGTATCGGCTGCGACGGAAGCGGCCATCATGGGCGTTCCGTCGCTGGCGATTTCTCTCGACACGCATGAGGAGGCTGATTTTACCATTGCCGCCCGGTTTGCCCGTAAGATGGTTCGGGTGATTGAAAAAAGCCCGTCGCTCCAGGGGAGCGCCGTCAACGTGAATATTCCGTTCCTCCCGGAAGAAAAAATAAAAGGGGTGGCCGTGGTGAGGCAGGGCAAAGGCAATATCATTGAGACGTTTGAAAAGCGCACCGATCCGCGGGACAATATTTATTACTGGATTTCGGGAGAAATACTGACAGCCGACAGCACTCTGCAAACGGATGTCAGCGCTTTGTCACAAGGCTACATTACCGTAACGCCGATTCACTGTGACCTGACCCGATACGAACTGCTCGACGAACTTAGGGGAATCATCCTTCACGACAATTTATGATTTTAGAAGCGCCGATCGGTCAGCGTATCAGTAAGACGGGAATGGGACTCTTGCGGATAATATGGGAGGTGGTGCTGCCCAAAAGCCATTCGCGCAGACGATTATGCCCGTAAGCGCCCATGACCATCAGCTCCACGGATCCCTCCGCTATGAATTTGATGATTTCATCCGCTTCTCTGCCGGAAGATATAATGACTTCGCAATCCGCGAGCCCCTCCTGGGCCTTCTCTTCAACCTGCGCGGACAGGTCCGCGGCCTTTGCCGCATCCTGGTTTACGATCAGGACGGTGATCGGCCATTTGGCTTTTTCAGAAATGTTCAGGGATAACTCCAATGCCTTTTTCGCGGGAGCGCTGCCGTCGTAGGCCAGCCCCATGCTTTCGATTTCACGAAAGGATTCCGGAATGACCATAACCGGTTTTCCGGAATGACGAATCACGATTTCGGCAACCGACCCGATCAGGCCGCCTTCTTTCAGGTGAAAGTGTTCCCCTTTCCTCGCCATTAAAATCATATCCGCGCTTTCGGCTTCTTCGATGATGGTATCGCTGATTTTGCCGATGTTTTTTTTCATTTCGCAGACGATACCCGCCGTCCGGCAGCGATCATCGAAAGTCTTCAGCACGAGATCAGCTTTTTCTTTCAGTGACGTTTCAACAGCGTCAAAAAAACCGTCATAGGGCGGCATGCCGACGGTGGCGGAAATATCGGTCATCATCGGCCCCTGAATCAGATAGACGTCAATGACATGCAGTCCTGCAAGGGCTGCTTCCAGTTTCGGCGCGATATAGATCCCATAATCGATAGCGATATCGCTGTTTGACGATCCGTCAACCGGAATGAGGATGGTCTTGATCATGGTGGCTGTCTCCTTATCATCAGGCGATGATCATTTCTTCTTTTTATCAAAATGACTCAGGTCATGCAGCAGGTTGGCAACATCCTTTTCATCCCAGGTGCGCCCCGAATCGGCATCATCACTGCTGTCCTCATCGATATGATCGCCGTTTTCATTAAAGGTCATGAACTTGCCTGCCAGATTGCCGTTCTTGTAAGTCGCTTTTTCCCGGGGCTGCCCGTTTTTAAAAAAAGCAATATAGTCGCCTTCGCGTTTATCGTTTTTAAAACACCCTTTTTCCTTCATTTGACCGCTTTTGAAATAGCAGACATAGTCCCCTTCAAACTTTCCGTCTTGAAAATTTTCTTCTTCTTTTAATTCGCCGCTTTTATAGTAGCGATGATACGTGCCATGGAGTTTTCCGTCTTTGTAGTACTCTTCTTCCCGCACATGCCCGTTTTCAAAATAGGAAATATAGTGACCATCCATTTTATTGTTGAGAAAACTTACTTTTTCCCGAACCTGCCCATTGGAATAATAACTGATGGCGGGGCCATTTTTTTTGCCGTTCATGAACTGAACATGGGCCATGATCTGGCCGCTGGTGAAATAAGTCGTATACTCCCCATTGATCTTACCGTCCTGGAGATATTTCTTTTCCTTCACCGCTCCGTTTGGATAATGAATAATGGTTTCCTGGGCCATAAAAATTATTCTCGCCTCTCGTGTCGTCTGCTCCGGCGCCTCAGAAGCGGATACTTCCGATCGCCGCATTCGGGGAACACCTTACCTGTTGAATTTCCCGTCAGTCTCGTTCTATTGATGAATTCATTATACTTTTTCTAAACAATC
Organism: Deltaproteobacteria bacterium; assembly: GCA_036528635.1. GTDB lineage: Bacteria > Desulfobacterota > Syntrophia > Syntrophales > Smithellaceae > UBA8904. The sequence continues at coordinate 175,418 of JAIGNE010000014.1, read as the reverse complement.
CTCCGGGATAATGCAACTAAAAATCGCCGGACTCCGGCAAATTTTGTTTTACTTTTTCCAAAAAGGCTAATAGGGTTTGACATCCGGACAATTTGTTCCTTATAATAAGTTCGTAATTTTTAATGAAGAGTGGATGTGAATGATTGTTTCCAATTTAGATACTACAAGAGTCGCCATTATCGGACCCGGTCGCCTGGGCACCTCATTTGCCTATAAACTGGGACGGGATAACAAGCGTGTCGCTATTTATTATCATAACTCGGACGTCTGCAAGGCGATCAACCGGGACCGTTTAAATCCTATTCATTTAACCGAGGATTTAGCCAAACGGGTGGGCGGAATGGATCAGGTTCCACGTCTGTCACAGAAAGTTTACGCGACCAACGACCTGGAACATATTATTGAAAATAACGATTTTATTATTCTGGCGGTTACCATGAACCGTTTGCCGGAATTGCTGAATTATCTCAAGCCGATGATCGATAAAAAAGCGGGAGATACCTGCCTGATTTCGCCGATCAAGGGGTTGAAATCCGATGAAATATCGACAGAGTTAATCACACCGTCCCAGTTGATTCATAACCATTTGTACAACCTGGAGCATAAGTGCCAGGTCGCGTGCATCGGGGGCCCGTTCTTTGATGTGGATATTGCACTGGGTAAACCGGTGTGTCTGACCGTTGCCGGAAACCGGCGCACGGCCAATATTATCCGGGACCATCTGCTGATGTTTAACCGCAAGGAACTCAATTCCTATTACAATTTTGACAAAATCGGCGTGGAAGCCTGCGGCGCGCTGAAAAATATCGTCGCCAATATCAAGGGACTGACCGATTCACTGGACCTGGGCGATTCGATTCCCGGCACTATTTTTGCGCGCTCCGGCGTGGAAATCCGATCGCTCACCCGCCTTCTGGGCGGCAGTTTTCAGGCGTTTCATTCTCAGGCCGGTGTCGGCGATATGTATGTCACGGTTTCTTCCCTGGCCAGCAAAAATTACCGCTATGGGAAATATTTTTATGAACTTTACACCGGTAATCCCATTGAAACCAATCTGCGGGTGCTCGGCCGAATTGACGGCACGCCGGAAGGTCCCAATACGATTCGCAATGTTTATAAATATCTGGAAAAGAAAAACATGTACAGCCCGCTCTTTTCCTGCGCTTACACCATCTTTAACAAGGGCGGCAACAAAGATGCAATTAAAGACATGATTATTCATGCCTGTCAGTTTGATAAGAGAAAGAATGAATACATCGGGCCATTATCCAGGCTGATGTATCGCCTTTTGCCCGATTACTGGTACAGGCGGGATAAAGAAATGTTTGATTGATGGGGTTCAGTTTTGTAATTTTTTCGTCAGGTCCGCCCGGTTTTGACCAGAGGTGCGATCATCATGTCTGAGCGCGGGGCGAAAGCCTTTTGCCGTCAGTTGAACAAAAAACTGCATGGTCGTAAAAAAATTAAAAACGCAACCGGGGCGCGTAAACAAAATGCTCCTTTAATCGATGGACAGAAAATTATGTGGAAGCAGAAAAGAGTGTCTCCCGAAGATGTCCTGGCGAAAATTGATCCGGGCATGAGTATCTTTCTGGGGACGGGGATGGCTGAACCCCGCACGCTGGTCAAGCATCTGATGGAATCCAATCAGTTCAACCTGCAGGATCTGGAGTTGATCCAGCTGGTCAGTCTGGGCGATGCGGTAGCCATTGATGAACGGTACGCCCGGAAATTCCGTTTGAAAACATTTTTCTCGGGCTGGCTGGCCTCCGATGCCATCAGTCAGGGCCGCGTGGATTTGATTCCCAGCCGGTTTTCCCGCGTTACCTGGCTTTTTAAAACCGGCGCGATTAATATTGACGTGGCCTTCATCCAGGTGACGCCCCCGGATGACAACGGCTATGCTTACCTGGTTGGCTCCTCCGTCGAACGGCAGGCCATGGAAATGGCCAAGATCGTTGTCGGCGAGATCAATTCCCAGATTCCCCGGACCATGGGTGATACGCTGGTGAATATGGATGATTTTCACTATCTGGTTGAAGCGACCGAGCCTCCCTATTATGTGCAGCGCTGGCCGCTGCAGGACGTTTATCTGAAAATTGCCGGCAATGTTGCTTCCGTCATCCAGGATGGCAATTGTATTTCCTACGGCATCGGGCCGCTCTATGAAGCGCTGGCCAAAACGCTGGCGACCAAAAAGAACCTGGGCGTGCATTCGCCGTTTTTTACCGATGCCCTGATGGATCTGGTCAAAAGCGGCGCGGTGACCAATCGATTCAAAGGCAGCTTTCGCGGCAAATCCTGCGCATCCCATGTCCTCGGCACCAAAGAGTTGATGTCCTGGCTGGACATGAATTCGCTCGTGGAATTTCAGCCGCAGGATATTGTCATGGATCCGCGGGTGATCGGTCGCAATGACAACATGGTCGCCATTTTCCCGGCGCGGAAAGTGGACCTGACCGGCGATATCGCGCTGCATACCGGCAAGGGCAATGTCACTGCCGGCCCCGGCAATGTTCAGGAGCTCTTCTGGGGGGCGGCGCTTTCCAAAAACGGCCGGACGATTTTTGCCCTGCCCAGCCGCAACCGCAAGGGGAAGCCGAACATTCTTCTTTCATTGGATAAGTATCCCTTCCAGTTTACCAACCGGGAATCCATGGATGTCGTTGTCACGGAATACGGCGTGGCCTATTTAATGGGCAAGACCCTGCGTGAACGCGCGCAGGCGCTCATTGAAATCGCGCATCCCGACGATCGCGCCGACCTGGTCAGGCAGGCCAAAGAGGTGAAAATGATCTATGCCGATCAGATCTATTTTGCCGAGTCCGGCCATCTTTATCCGGATAAGATCGCCTGCTCGCACCGGTTCAAAGACACTCTGACCGTCCGTTTCCGGGCCATCAAACCGTCGGATGAAGAAGAGATGCGGCGGTTGTTTTACCGGTTTTCCGATCAGGCAGTTTATTACCGTTATTTCAGTCCGATCAAGACCATGCCCCACAAAAAAATGCAGGAATATGTCAATGTGGATTACCGTTATACGATGTCCATCGTGGCCATCATTGACGAGTCCGGCCTTGAAAAAATTATCGGGGAAGCCCGCTATGTCCGGTCGCAGGGAGAGTCCTTTGCGGATACTGCGTTTGTTGTAGACGAACACTACCAGGGGATGGGCATCTCAACCTATCTTTTCAATCTCCTGATCCGCGCAGCGCGGGAAGAGGGTATTGCCGGATTGAAAGCCGATGTTCTGGAAAACAACCGGGCCATGTTGAAGGTTTACGAAAAGGCGCTCTATCCGGTGCAAACCGTCTTGTCCGGAGGCGTCTATAAAATAACCATTCCCTTCACTTCATCCGCGTCCTAGCTTGATGCTGAAATCAACAAGTCGCCAGGCCTCCACTATTTCTTGGAGGCTTGTTTCAGCGCCGCTTCGATGAATTTCGTGAAGAGCGGATGCGGTTGGGTTGGACGGGACTTGAATTCGGGATGGAACTGGCAGCCCAGAAACCACGGGTGGTCTTTTATTTCAACGATCTCCGCCAATCGGCCGTCGGGTGATGCACCGGTAATGCGCAGCCCCCGGTCCGTGAGCGTCTTTTTGAAGTCGTTATTGAATTCGTAGCGGTGGCGGTGGCGTTCGGTGATGTCTTTCTGCTCGTAAGCGCCGAAGGCGAATGATTCATCCTCAACGACGCATGGCCAGGCGCCCAGTCTCATGGAAGCGCCTTTGTCCCGGACGCTGCGCTGTTCGGGCAGTAAATCAATCACGGGATATGGAGTTGTCAGATCAAATTCAGAGCTGTTGGCTTTATCAAACCCGCAGATGTTTCGCGCATATTCAATAACGGCCATTTGCATTCCCAGGCAGATGCCGAAATAAGGGATCTTGTTTTCCCGCGCGTACTGAACGGCCTGAATCATGCCCTCAATGCCCCGGTTGCCGAAACCGCCCGGCACCAGCACACCGTCCACATTCGACAAATGGGTTGCCGCGCCCTCCTGCTCGATTTTTTCGGTATCGATGAATTGTAAGCGCACACGGCAATCGTTGGCAATCCCGCCATGCACCAGCGCTTCATTGAGGCTTTTATAGGAATCCGTCAGGTTGACATATTTACCCGCGATGCCGATACAAACTTCCGTTGCCGGGTGATAAAATTTTTCCGCGACATTCTCCCAGGCATCCAGCTTCGGCTGGCCGGTCCACATATTCAGGAGTTCAATGATTTTGGCATCCAGTCCTTCGTGATGATAAACAAGCGGCACTTCGTAAATACAGCTGACATCTTTAGCGGTGAAAACCGATGAAACTTCCACATTACAGAAAAGAGCAATTTTGGCTTTGATGTCCTCCGAAAGAAAATTCTCCGTGCGGCAAAGCAATATGTCCGGCTGAATACCGATTTCGCGGAGCGCCTTGACGCTGTGCTGCGTGGGTTTGGTCTTGACTTCACCGGCGGTTTTAATGAAGGGCACCCAGGTGAGATGAATGAAGATGGCATTTTGCCGGCCCGCTTCGTTGCGGAATTGCCGGATGGCCTCCAGGAAGGGCAAGCTCTCGATATCGCCCACCGTGCCGCCGATTTCCACGATGGAAACATCAAATCCTTTGGCGGTCTCGCGGATAAAATCCTTGATCTCGTTGGTGATGTGCGGGATGACCTGGACGGTCTTGCCCAGGTAATCGCCTCGTCTTTCCTTGGTGATAACGGAAAAGTAAACCTGGCCGGTCGTGAGGTTGTTGCACTTCCCCATCCGGGTGGAGGAAAAGCGTTCATAATGACCCAGGTCGAGATCTGTCTCCGCGCCGTCATCCGTGACGAAGACTTCGCCGTGCTGAAACGGGCTCATGGTCCCGGGGTCGACGTTGATATATGGATCCAGTTTTTGATTGGTGACCCGGAGGCCGCGGGACTCCAGAACCGCCGCAATCGAAGCTGCCGCCAGCCCCTTGCCCAGGGATGATAAAACGCCGCCGGTCACAAAAATAAATTTTGTATTTTTCATGATGTCAGAATTGACCCTTTCAAAGCGCCGGGAACGATGAGATTCCCAAGGCGGTTAATAATATTGATAATGCGCGAAAAGACCTGTTGCGAGCGGCAATGCGTCCTGACAGGGACCTGAAATCTGTTCATGATCAACCGATTTCTTTTTTTACCACGTCCGCAATCTGCCGGCAATACTTTTCCGTCAATTCAGGAGACGGCCCTTCCACCATAATCCGACACATATTTTGAGTGCCGGAATACCGGACCAGGACCCGTCCTTCTTCTCCCAATTGGCGCTCCACTTGTCCGATGGCTTCCATGATCAGGGGGATGCCCGAAATCTCCGGTTTGCTTTTAACGTCGATATTGATCAGTTTTTGAGGAAAAACATCCATCAGGCGAGCCAGTTCAGAAAGCGGTTTGCCTTCCTTGAGCATGGCGGCAATGAGTTGCATGGCCGCAATGATGCCGTCTCCCGTTTTGTGGTGTTCGAGAAAAATCATATGCCCGGCATCTTCGCCGCCGATCATCGCGCCGAGGCGCAGCATATCGGCGAGAACGTAACGATCTCCAACGCTCGCCGCATGATGTTTGAACCCATACTTTTTACACGCGATTCTCAATCCCAAATTGCTCATGACCGTGCTGACGAGCAGATCATTCTTCAACCGTCCTTCTTTTTTTAAAAGATAGGCGCAGATGATGAGCAACTGGTCGCCCGTGATTTCATTTCCTTTCTCATCCACGGCAATCAGGCGGTCCCCGTCCCCGTCAAAAGCGAGGCCGATGACGGCCCCGTTTTTCAGGACGGCTTTTTTCAGGTCCTCCGTGTGTTGCGAACCACAGGCGTCGTTGATATTGATGCCGTTGGGGGTGTTGTGAATGACTTCGACATCGGCGCCGAGTTCGCCGAGGGCATCGGGTGCGACCCGGTATGTTGCGCCGTTTGCGGTATCCAGAACAATTTTTATTCCCTCCATCGACAGATCGCGGGGAAAAGAGTTTTTCAGAAAAACGATGTATCGCCCGTGAATATCATCGATGCGTACGGCCTTTCCCATGGCGTTTGCCCTGGGCAGCAGCGCATTGAGTTTGTCGGCGAAGATTAAATCTTCAATGGTGTCCTCCTGCGCGTCGGTCAATTTGAAACCATCGGCGTTGAAAATCTTGAGTCCATTGTCCTGATAAGGGTTGTGAGATGCGGAAATGACGATGCCGGCATCGGCGCGCATACTCTGCGTAATAAAAGCGATGCCGGGGGTGGGCAGTACACCGACCAGATAGGGGTCTCCTCCCATGGAAGTAATGCCGGCTTCCAGAGAGCTTTCCAGCATATACCCCGAAATGCGGGTATCTTTTCCGATGATGATGCGGGCGCGGTGACCGTTTCTTTTAAAGAGATGTGCTATGGTTTGACCGATTTTAAAGGTGATTTCCGCGTTCATGGGAAAGCGGTTGGCCTCTCCTCTGATCCCATCGGTTCCGAATAATTTACCCATGCGTAACTTCCATCTTTTTTGAACTAACGTGTTCTGAATAAACGCGGCGAGGATAGCACCGATGCGGCCTTTTGGCAATAGTAATCCACGATGCCCTGAAGCCAGGTGATGCCTTTTGCGGATAAGCCGGGTGGAAGGTTCCGGATGGTGTCAATATAGGATTGGGTGGGAGCATTCCCGGTCGATTGTGCGAAGTCCCGGAGAAAAGCAGCCCGGGTTGTCTCGATGATATGATCCCGGACGGGTTCACTCAGGATATCTTCAATATGGTTCATGTGTTCATATAAGGATTGCTTTTCATCGGGTGATTCTGGTTTTTGCCGCCGCCGGGAAAAGGATATAGCCTTTTCTGACATGATGCTCAATCGGTTAAGACGTTCTTTGCGGGCAAGGGAAAGCTGGTTCATTGCTCCGCTGTACATAAATGTGCCGAATTCCTGGGCTTCAAAAAACGGCTTTCTGATCCCGGCGTACCAGGCTTCCAGCGCGTTCAGGTTGGCCAGATAGCGAATATTGTTTTCCACAATACGGCCAAAGCCCCGATAGGCCGCAGCAACAAAATCCCGGGTGTCCCGGGATTGCGGCATATCACGAATCAATTGATTGTTCTGAGGATAATCTTTTCTCAGGATAGAGCCTGCCGCCACAACGTTGCCGTATCCGATGTGCAGCGGACCGACCATGCCTCCCTGCCCCCCGAGAAAAATGGGGGGTTGATTCAACATCACCCCGCGGGGGACGTCTCCGATCATGGAAGGTGTTGTCTTGTCGGCGTCCGGCGTAAAATTAAAGTGGATGTAAGAACTTCCGACCTCGCTGTGATTACTTCGGCTTGTGCCCCCGGCCATGAGGCAGTCGCAGAAATTAATCAGACTGCCGAGGGTTACAAAAGGGAAAAGGATGGTCTGCTTCAAACCGACCGCGTGCGCTCCGCTGGCTTCTTCTTCCAGAAGGCAGCCTTCCCGGACGTGCGCGCCCGAACCCATGCCGGCGCCGTCCAGGAAAACGGACTCACGAAAATAACCGCCTTTCAATTCCACGTTCGGGCCGAGCCGGCAGTTATCGATCGTTGCGGGAGCTTCAGCGCCTAATCTGCAGCCTGCGGTAATGACCGTGTCCTTACCGTATATCCGGCACCCCGGATATATTGTGACGTTTTGGGATGAGATCTGATGAACGTTAACGTCATCGCCGATATCGATCGTTCCGGGATTGCTGATGATCACGCCCTTGTCTAAAAGCCGGCGTATTTTTTCATGGGATGTTGGTTGAAAATCCATCCAGGCTCCCTGTTTGCCGAGGCGATGACGAAGCGCCTTTTATGGACACCTCGCTATCGCCTCAGCAATGGAATGACTTACACAACACCGTATGCCAGCATGGCTTTAGCCACTTTGGTGAAGCCGGCAATGTTGGCGCCCATCACGTAGTCGCCTTTCTTACCATAGGCTTCAGCCGTATCATAGCAGTTTTTATGAATGCTCTTCATGATCAGAAGCAGGCGGTTATCCACTTCTTCGCGGGTCCAGGAAAGCCGCATACTGTTCTGGCTCATTTCCAGACCCGATGTGGCCACGCCGCCGGCATTGGCTGCCTTGCCGGGGCCATAGAGAATCTTGTTTTCCTGGAAAATCTTGATCGCTTCCGGGGTCGACGGCATGTTGGCGCCTTCGGCCACGCAGTAACAGCCGTTTTTCACCAGCGCCGCGGCGTTCTTACCGCTGATTTCATTCTGTGTTGCGCAGGGCAGCGCGATGTCCACTTTGATGCCCTGTTCACGGATAACATCCCAGACGTTCTGGCCCAGGTAACAAACGGTTTTGTATTTATCCGCGTATTCGCTGATCCGGCCGCGTTTGACATTTTTCAAATCCAGAACGTAGCTGCATTTCTTCTCGTCAATGCCCGCTTCATCAATAACCGTAGCCGATGAATCGCAAAGCGAAATGACCTTGCCGCCCAGCTGGTTGACTTTTTCCACCGCATACTGTGCGACGTTGCCGGCGCCGCTGATGGCGACGGTCTTGCCCTTGAAATCCAAACCGCGGGTGGCCAGCATTTCCGCTGCGAAGTACGTCGTGCCGTATCCCGTCGCTTCAGGGCGGACCAGGCTTCCACCATATTCGAGAGCCTTGCCGGTCAGAACGCCGGTGTGCTCATTGCGGATCTTCTTGTAGTAGCCATACATATATCCGATCTCGCGTCCGCCGACGCCGATGTCGCCCGCCGGAACGTCAACATCCCCGCCGATGTAACGGTACAGTTCGCGCATAAAGGCTTGGCAGAATCTCATGACTTCTCCGTCGGACTTGCCCTTGGGATCAAAATCGGATCCGCCCTTGCCTCCGCCCATCGGCAGCGTGGTCAGCGCATTTTTGAAAATCTGTTCAAAACCCAGGAACTTGATAATGCCGAGGTTGACGGACGGATGGAAGCGCAGGCCGCCTTTGAACGGGCCGATGGCGTTGTTGAATTGCACGCGGAAGCCGCGGTTGACGATCACATTGCCTTTATCATCCACCCAGGGAACGCGAAACTGCATGGCTCTTTCCGGCTCGACAATCCGTTCATAGATATTGGCCTTCACAAATTCCGGATGCTTTTTAACGGTGGGTTCCAGGGTTTCCATCACTTCTTCAACGGCCTGGTGGAACTCGGGCTGGTTCGGATCGGTCTGCTTCACTTTGGCGATAACATCTTTAATAGCTGACATGGTTTATTCCTCCTCTAAAATAGTTTTTTATTTACCTTCATGTTTCACGGGTTGCACACATGAAAATCTCTTCCTTATGGATTAAAGCGTTTCGATACTCTGCAGCTTCTCAAACTCCATCACCGTGGACATGGCCTTATTGTCCACGTCCAGACCCTCTTCATAGGCTGCGGCTACGGGGTTGAGACCGCCCACCAGAATCATTCCAATTTTGTTGACATCCACCTGCGTCTGGCACAAAGGATGACCGATATCCCCGATGGACAAGACACCGTTAATACCCGCCTTGGCGAAATCGTGAACGACGCCGTCAACCAGCGTACGGCTGAGCGAGGGAATTTCGCGGAAATTGGCCAGAATCTTCCCTTCGCCATTTTTGACAACGTCCCGGACGGATGTCATCTTGCCGCGGATGAATATTTCCGACGGGTCAAGTGAAGAACCGGCGTAGTGAATGAGTTCCACAAACCGGAGGATTTCACCTTTCCGGATCTGAAGAATGCCGCCGAACTTGGAATCGATGGGAATGCCGTATTTCAGCAAGACGCCGTTAATAACGATGCTGCAGATGGTGGCCAGACCCACCTTGCCCTGCGGTACGACGACATCACCCAGCATTTTCCCGGCAGCCGCCACGGCGACACGCGAACTGACGGCCAGATTTTTATGAAAGACGGGCTTCATGATTTTGAGCGCCTGCTGAAACTGCTCCTTGGGAAAGATGGATATGTTGACCGGCACCAGGCCGCGCTTCTTTTTCAGATCGAACGTGGTTTTGAAGGAGAGTACGTCGATCCGGGAGATGGACAAGCCGATCTTGTCCTGGACGCGCGCATCCGATATTTCGGCGAGACCCTTTTCGGTAATCATTCGACCGTCGCGCCGGCCCACCAGCTTGGTCAGCCCCCGCTCATCCATAAACTTGAGGTGGTAGCGGACGGTTCGTTCACTCAACTGGACGTTGCGTTCCGCCATTTTCCGCGCGATCACCCGCGCCCCCAGGGAATCCGGGCTTTCGTGGAGGATCTTCAGGATGAGGATGGCTTTTCGTTCAATGTCTTCCGGTTTAAAAAGCTCTTTCATGGGGCTCCTGTCGGCAAACGGCAATCGTTTGCCGTATTCCTACTTTTAAACAACATTTTTGTCAAACACATTTTTGTTTGTTATGCTTTTTAATAGTTCAATTTTGTACTAATATTGCCGGAAGGCAGATGGACAGGAACGCCATACGCTCTGGAATAGATGATGGATATTGAATCTTTATGAGGGATTGCCGGATGTGGATGTGTCGTTGTCTGCCGGGGCTAAAGATTTTTTTATTTGCCCGGCAATGACTTCTATCGGTTCGCTGAAGAGCGATTCCAGTGAAACGGATTCCAGGTGTTCGTCATGCCAGGGCAGGTTGTATTCATTGATGAGGTTACGAATATCATTGTAGCGATACCCCAGGACTTCTTTCTTTTCATCAAGCGACAGCATTTCATTGTAATCAATATGAATCAGGAGAAGATGGCCGACGAAGTTATGTTCTCCCAGAAGCGGCAAAACCACAATGGGTGCCCCGTCGGACTTACCTTTGCCGATATGAACATGGCCGGTGCTCACGATGGTTCTTTTACTGCCCATCAGTTGCGCCGGCCGATCCGCACGGGATTTCATCTGTGCGGCGACACCGTCTTTTTTGATGATTTCAATGCTTGATCCTTCCGTGGGATTGCCCTGCACGTCGAGGCCGCTGATATTATAAACGGCATATCCCCGGATAGCCGAAATAGCCGGTTGAATGCGATGGATCGTCAGCATGTTCCGGTAGGTGATATTCTGTACGGAAAATTTGAGGGTTTCCAGCAGGTCGAAAATAATGCCCCGGATTTCTTTTTCCTTCCGGCTTGTACCCACCGTGACCGTCTTGGCCTGATGACGAATGGCGTCGATTGGACGGGTGAGCTCGTCGATGGCTGTTCCCAGCGTGATGTCCAGAAGATCAAACGGAGACAGGAGATGCTCTTCAACTTTGAATTCGTGGCGAATATCCTGCAGGGGCAGCTTACCTGCCGCATACTTTAACAAGAGCAGAAGATCGGCAATGGTTTTGCCTCCCAGCACGCTGAATGATCCGTTCAGGCGATGCTGATTGAACAGGGAATAGAATTCATTGATGACCCGGCGGAAAGAAACATCGGTGACGATGTCAAAAACAGATAAATTTTTCATGGTTCTTTCCATCAATTCCGTGGACAGTCGGTTGCGGAATGCACGCAGGATTTGCGCTTCTTCATCAATGGCGCGCGCCGCATAGTATCCCCATAAATGACCGACCATCGTGTTGAGAATAACCGGTAACGGCGCAGGCGCCAGGGGTACGGCAATGACCGCGTCGGCGACCTGATCGAAGCGGTGATCGCCTTCATCGGCAAAAACAATCACGGCTGCTTTGTGGGCTTTGAAAATCGCGACGTCTTTGACGACGTCTTCCATAACAGCCTGGGGATTCCCGGAAGCGCAGACCAGGATTAGAGGTTCGGCCGACAAATCGATGTGTTTTTTGTTTTCCACGATATCGGATGAAATGGTTTTATAGCAGAGTTCGCTGAGTTTAATGCGTATCTCGTCGGCTGCCGCCTTGTTGGGCCCGCTGCCCACAATCGCCCAGTAACGTTTCCCGGCGGCTTTTGTCACCGAGGTTTCAATAACGCCGCGGTTTTCGAAAATGCGATCCATCAGGTGCGGCGCGGTTTCAAGATGCCGGAGCGCTTGCGCGATGTCGTTGTCGGTTCGCGATTTCATGAGCTGGGCAAAATACAGAGCCAGCACCTGTCCCGCAACGATCTGGGAATAAAAGGCCTTGGTGGAAGCAACCGACATTTCGATGTCGCGTCCGTCGCTGGTATAGAACACGCCATGCGACTTGCCGGTGATATCGGATTGACGGCGGTTGACAATGGAAATAATATGTGCGCCGCGATCTTTGGCCATGGCTACGGCCCGGTTGGTGTCGGTGGTCGTGCCGGATTGCGTGATCGGGATGACCAGCGTGTCGGTAAGGTCGTCTTTCAGTCCGAACCCGCTTAATTCGGAAGCGATTCGGGACAGGATGTTCAGAGGCGTTCCTTTGAGGTAATGGGAGAGCGCGTCGGCTACGGCCTGGGCTGCGACGGCCGCCGTTCCATGGCCGATGACGACGATATTTTTTATCGGACCTTTTTGAAGGCCTTTCTTTACGGAGTTGGGAACGATATCGGTTCCCAGATTAAACATAACCTGCGGGGCGGAGTGTCCGGAGGCCATGATCCGGTATTTACCGCGGAGCGTTCTCCTGATGGATAAGGCGGATTCGGAAATCTCCTTGAGGAAAAAATGCGGGAAATCACTGCGGTCTATGTCCCGCGTCGTGATTTCCGCTGTCTGCAGACGATGGTCGGTCAATTCCATGGCCGTGCCGTCATAGAAGCAGGCGGCAATACCTTTCATGCCGCCGTGGGTTTGATCCAGAATAAATATTTGGCCGGCGACCGCGCCGCTGCCCGTCTCACCGTTCATTTTGATAAAACGCGGCATCACCTCCACCAGGCCGTATAGTTCCGAGGAAAACATGTATTGATCGGCGTTGACGCCGACATAGATGGACTGACCGCTGCCTTTAAGCGCCAGAAACATTTTGCCGGGTTCCAGGTTGCTGGTCATGACGATAGCGTGCGATCCTTCAAAATCATTAACGGCCAGCCGAAACGCTTCCGCAAGATTAATTCCCGACTTCAGATATTTTTCTATTTGCAATGGAATGATCTTGGTGTCGGTGGTGATGGTTGGAGCGATCACGTCACCGTCAGCTTCCAGAGCCTCCCGCAAAGCCGGGTAGTTGTCGATATCTCCATTCAAGACGACATTGATTTGGGTCTCGATGCCCGGATACGAACGACAGGCCGACGAGGGATGACGTGTTGTAAAGTTATTGACCGGATGACAATTTTCTTCCGTGATGGAGCCGACGGAAGCCCATCGGGTATGCGTCAGCGCGGTTTCACAAACCGCCTCTTCCTCGGCAAAGTGGCGCAGAATGTGATCCGTCCGGATGGAGTTTCTCAGGTCCGCAACATTGCGGCCCAGTTCGCCAACGATGGAAAATGTCTTATAGGTAAACGTAACACTGATGTTTTCGGAGCCGCCGTTCGGAGCGGTCGAAATAGAAATAGACTGATTGATCAGATCACAGTTCTGCGTCCGTCGCTGAAAATCATCGGCTAATCCGTTCTCCTGGATCCGCCGGGCGATCGTGGGCATTTCTTTTCCGTTTTTCAGCGTAAAATTCAACTGGATGCCCGCGGAGTCGCGTCCCCTGACTTCCAGCCGATCGAGGGCATTAAGCAGCAAATTGAGTTTACGGTATTTTCGGAAAGCGGCGGGTTTAACCCCGGAGGTTTTTTCGGCGCCGGCCAATACCCGTACTTTTTGCAGATTGGACAGAATGTCTTTCTCCAGCATCCAGCAGATGTCCTTGAACAGGGTCAGCCGGCCGTTGATTGTCTCCAGATCGGCCGACTGAATCGCGGCGGCCTGGTCTTCGAGGATTTTCTCTTCATTGGCCAGGAAGTACTTCATCTCGCCCGCAACCCGGGATAAATCCGCCATCCTGCTGTCCTGATAAAAAAGAAATTCCTGTGCGTCCTCGCGTTTGAGGCCCAGGACAGCCATTTCCATCATTTGAATGGTTTCCATTCTGTCCAGGAAATGAGTTGCAATATTTTTTCCGGCAAAGACAGTTTGCAAACCGGCGCTTCTGATTTTTTTCCACAAGGCCGCTATCGTCAGATCGTCTGTTGTATCCAAAGGCTTTCCGTGCAGACGGCATGTCATTAAACCGGCAAATCCGCAGTTCAATTGGCCGGGAAGAAACGGGAAAAAAATCATCGCAGGCGCATGAATGCGGGCCGGATGGCACCCGATAAAAATCCGGCAATGGACGATGAAACGTAAAAAAGTCTTCAGGCTATGGAGCATTTTAGTGAAAATCATCTCTGTCTTTTCCTGCGGCGGTCATCCGTTTTAGACACACTCTGAGGTAATTTCTTCAACAACATGTTTGATCCGGCATAGCGTTTTTCATCTTCGGAGTCTCAGCGGCCGCATGGATTCAATCGCTGAAAATCCTTTTTGATCATTATTTTACAGGCTTTGATCCATATAGGATGTCCTGAATTATATTTGCCGCAGGACATGCGCCGGATGTCACGGCCATGTGTGGGCGATGATGCAAAAAATGTTCCTGAATGAAGCGAAAGTTTAGATTGGTTGGCTTACGTTTATCAGAAATGTCCGGCATGAATAGTCTTTGGAACCTATTTTGTCTTTTCGCAGTCGATACCCAGCTTGGCCATCTTATCGGTAAATGTATTGCGGTTGATACCCAGGTAGGCTGCCGCGGTGCTTTTGACATTACTGGAGCGGCGCAGGGCGATTTTGAACAAACCTTTTTCCACCATCGCCATGACTTCCTCATGGAGTTTGCTTTTGCCGTTGTCGGAAACCGATAAGATGGTTGCCAGATCGTCCAGCTTTTTTTCCAGTATATCTTCAACGGCCGCATGACATGTTTCTTGAACACCAATCACCGCCGCCGCCTTATTTCGCTTGTTTGTTCTCATGGTAATGAAACTCCTGCATTTGAATCCATTTTGTTAATGAAGCCATATTAAGTAATACTTTCGATACGTTCAACAACGAATAGATGTTGTAAATTAATTTATCAGTTTGGTCAGGATGATCGCGACAATAATAATCAGGGCAATCCAGGTTAAAACGACAAGAGACGTGCGTTCGACGGGAGTCTCCAGATAATTTTTAACTTCCACTTCCACTTTCTCAGCGTCAAGCTTTTCTGCCAGCTGTCGGATCAGACGCGCATGATCCTGCAGAAGATTGGAAAAAATATAGAATCCTCTGGTCGTCGTCAGCAGAAAGTAGGCCTTGTTGCGCATGATGACGACACCCAGGTGGGTGATTTCCGCCCAGGCTAAATTTTTGCTGCGAAAAAATTTCTTGATGCGCAATCCATCATCGGAAACCGTAAACGCTCTTTCGCTGGCCTCGATGGCGATGATGGCTGTGATGACACACAAAACCGCGAGAATAATTTTTTCCCACGGCTGTCCGCTTACAAAACTCAGCGCAAGAAGCACAAATAAAAGCACAACCGCGATGATAAAAGGAACGGTAAATGTTTTTTTTATTTTATAAACCTGATTCACAGCTGTCTCCGTACTATGTTGCCGTTTCCCTGATGAAGGTGCCGCTCTTGCCCCCGCTTTTTTTCAGGAGCAGAATATCGCTGATGACCATTTCCTTATCCACTGCTTTGCACATGTCATAAATGGTCAGCGCGGCAACACTGACGGCTGTCAGCGCTTCCATTTCCACGCCGGTAGGCCCGATGGTTTGGACCTGGGATTCAATCATCACCAGGGAGTTCGCCCGGTCAATGACAAATTCGATGTCAATGCCGGTCAGACCCAGCGGATGACACAGCGGGATCAATTCACCCGTTTTTTTTGCCGCCATGATGCCGGCGATTTTGGCGGTGGTGAGCACATTGCCCTTCGTCATCCGGCCTTCGGCAAGAAGCGCAAGGGTGTCGCTTTTCATTATCACCCGGCCGCGGGCTGTAGCCTTTCGGACGGTATTGGCCTTGTCCGTGACATCCACCATGTGAATCCGGCCTGCATCATCAATGTGGGATAGCTTTTTCATGGCGGCTACTGAACTTCAGTCTGTTTGCAAGGATATAGGTCTCAACAATTTAGCCAGACCCTAGCACAGCGCCTTTCTTGAGTCAAGAAAGTCAAAGATATTTTCATTAAATTAAAAACTTGATATAAATGCGTTGATTAGTTAGTACTTTTACCATAAATTCTTCCCCGGAGAAAAAAAGTGTTCATCAAAGTGCTCGGTGTGAGCGTCATTGGTATGGAATCCTATCCCGTATCGGTCGAGGTTGATGTTTCCAATGGCCTGCCGCAGTTTGCTACGGTGGGTCTTCCTGATGCCTCCGTGAAGGAAAGCCGCGATCGGATCAAAGCCGCGATCAAGAATTCCGGTTACGCCTTTCCGCGCAATCACGTGACGGTCAATCTGGCGCCCGCTGATATTCGTAAAGAGGGAACCGGATTCGATCTGCCGATTGCCGTGGGCATTCTGGCGGCGGAAGATTTGATTGCGGAGGACGCTCTGCGAAATTGCCTCTTTATCGGCGAATTATCTCTGGATGGCAGCATTAAAGGGGTGAGGGGCGTATTACCCGCTGCGTTTAAGGCCCGGGAGTCGGGCATTCAATCGGTTTTTGTGCCTGAAGAAAATGCCGCGGAAGCGGCCATGGTGGAAGGCATCAGCGTTTATGGCGTTAAAACACTTCCCGACGTTGTCGAATTTTTAAGTGCCAGACAAAACATTGCGCCGCTTTGCCTGGATACCCGTGATCTTTTCCGGAAGCATCGTCACTATGACATCGACTTTTCTGAAATTAAAGGCCAGAAGCAGGCGCTCCGGGCGCTGGAGATCGCCGCGGCTGGAAATCATAATGTGCTAATATTGTATATGGTTTAATTTCAAGGATATTCTCTAATGAAGGTCTTTCCTTCACTATTGTATTCCGCTACTTGCATTTTACCAGTTTCACGATTTAAATCAATTGCTAGTTTTTCCTTCGCTGCGGGTTCGATAGTGCGGATGTTTCCACCTTTAAAATAAATATCGAACTTTCGTAGATCTCGATTTTCAATCTTCGATCTCGCATGCTCTTCCAGCCCTTTCAATTCTTCGGCGTCACTATCAGGATTAATATCCAATATAGCTGAAAGAATTCCTTGTACATGTTCCTCAGTCATACGAAATTTTCCGACAGGAAAAACTTCTATTCTATCAATCAACTCTCGCAATCTCATCCGCAGCCGTTGTCGAACATCTGTTAGTCTATCTCCAGTGTGATCCTGCAGGTATGTAAATAGTTCACGCAAGGACTTCAGCTGAGTTTCAGTCTCATCAAAAGAACGTGTCTGTCGCACTATGTTATTAGTTATCTGCTTTTCATCTGACTTATAAGTTTCTTCCTTGGTAAGAATATCTGCAAGTTGATTTTCCAGAACACGACGGACAGCGGGATTTTGGGTTGTGGCTATGCTGTCAGAAAGGTTTGCAACTTTTGCCTCAAGTTCTTTCAAATGTCCTTGGACTGTGAAGAGTTGTCCCTGCAATAAATTCAATACAGACACTCTTTCTTCATTGCCGGGCAATAGATCACCAGGGTTTAGCTTTTGGCAATAGGTCAACACCATCATCTCGAATTCGCCATAATTGATGAGTCGCTTTTTGCAAGTAGATAGACCTCTGCGTGCGACATCACAGATAAGGTAACTCCCACCCTTTGGCTTAGGGCCTTTATCAATGAATGCCATAGGTGCGCCACAATATCCACATTTTGCAAGGTGTCCAAATAGGTTACTAATTTTCCCATTCCTGCCGCCACTGTTTCCCGGCTTCGCTCTGCTTTCCTCCAATTTCTTTTGAACTGAATAATACAATTCCGCTGGAACTACTGCGGGGAAATAGTCCTTTATTGGATCTCCTAAGGGCTTACGAATTCTTCTTCCCTGCTCATCCATAGTAAGCGTATGTAACTGATAATCTCCAATCACGGCTGGGAAACGGAGAATTTTTTGTATATAACTCTCGTACCATCCATCTGGGGTGCCGTTTCGCTTTTGCTTATTTGGCAACCACACGGTTTGCTTGTTCAGTTCTCTGCAAATAAAACCGATTCCCTTTCCAGCAAGCTTTGCTTGATAGATGCGAAGGATTATTTTAGCTCGCTCCGGAATGATTTCAAAATATGTTTTGTCTTCTGATAGCTTCAACCATGCCGGTGCTCTTGCAGTGAGTTTCTTCTTGTCTATTTTCCCCCTTTTTTGATCCCACGCAGACTTTAATCGTTTGGATTTGATTAAACTCTCCTCATTAGCGCGGCTCATGATGGTAAGGCTGATAATAAGTTGACCAATATTGGCATTGATGCTTTCCTTAGTATACTCCATCTGATCAGTAAGAGTTATAATCCGGATTCCGGCTTGAATGATGTTCCTGAACTGCTCCAGCGCATCGAATACTTTTTCACGGCTGAGTCGGTCAAGAGATTCTACAATTAGTATGGAATCTTTTGGAATCTTACCGTCTTTGACAAGTGTAAGAAATCGACCCAAGGCACCTTTTGTTCGGTGCTCACCCTTGAATGCTGAAAGGCCAAGGTCACGCATGGAGTCGAGTTCTAAGCCGTGTTCTCGGGCGTATTCCTCACTCATCTTTAGTTGTCGGTCAAGACTGCTGCCTTTCTGCTGTTCCAAAGTGGAAAATCGAACATAACTGTAGCATTTCGGAGTCACTTCAGTTCCCCCTTCCATGGTTTTGTGTGGCCTCTTGTTTCCCAGAAGCCGTTACGCATGAAATAGGCCATACGAACCCTTGCACAAGGGAGGCCAGGGCAGAACATGGCAGTAAGATGAAAATGGCACAGAAGGCAAATCTCATGGTTTAAACCGCATTTCTATTTGGTTCTTCTTGATCCAGTTTTGAAGATTTTCTGGCGTGCTTCCGTAACGCTTCGCAATTCGTGTTTTCGTCACTCCACGCTGCAAATCTTCGATGATGTCTTCTCGGTGAATATCAAGTTTGCTTTTTCCTGGCCCCTTTGGGCGACCCAATATAACTCCAGCCTCTTTACGAGCTTTCAATCCCTCTTTGGTTCTGGCGCTAATGAGATCACGCTCAATCTCGCTGACCATTGCGAATACTTGAAGGACAATTTTGCTTTCCATCGTGCCATTGAGACTCCAGCCATTCTTAATTGCATGGACGGCTATCCCTCTCTTCTTTGCCTCCTGCATTATCTCTAATATTTGGAGAGTTGATCGACCTAATCTCGAAAGTTCAGAAACGAGTATTGTGTCACCGGTTTGCAGAGCAAAAATTACTTCTCCTAATCTTCGCTTGCGCCAATCCTTTGTACCGCTGACCTTTTCTTCGACCCACTCCACTGGAACCAAGCGCTTCTCGTTGGCTAAAAGAAGAATATCTGATTTGTTTTTTTCTAGGTCTTGGTCAATAGTGCTGACACGTAAATAACCGATGGTTCGGGGTGTGCGAGGGATAGAGGCATTTGATGTGTTTATTGTCCTTTTCATGGCTTAACACCTCCGCTAAAAGATAATGTCAAATCTATATATTAAATATATATTAAACATAAACATAAATCAAGCATTTTCTTTTATGTTTTTACTGTATTTAAAATGAACATATTTTATATGGTAATTTGTTCGTAAAGCATAAAATTGAGTTTTCGAAAAATTATAGGTAATAATATTAATATTCTTCCTTGTTATCAATAGACATGAAATATTCAGAGATATGATCGCTTCCTATCGCAAATCAATAAGCGCCTATTACAATAATCTTATTTTGACAAACGTTGAAGGATGTGCAAGATTGCCAAGGCTCATCATGCAGGTCCGGTCTTCCGAGCGGCGGTATCTAAAGCATATGCGATGATATGATAGCATTTCCCTAGACAACATGAGAAATATAAAAACAAACCAAAAACAAATAAATTTTCTAAAATAGCCGCTTAGTCGAATCAATAAGGGGCGGTAAGCTTAAATCGATTCTTTAAAACATTTATATGGGGGGCAGGTGAGCATGATTATTGCTGAACCCGAAAGTGATGTTAAACCTATTAAATATCCGATGGTATGCTATTTCATTGGCCTGTATCTCATTCTCTGTATAATTATTGCTGCAAGTATTATTGTCACTATTAGTCTTAATTTTATGCCAGATTATTTAAATATTAGCGTAATACGAATTTATGTATTGTTTGGCTCTTTTGGCATGTTGGGAGCGACAGTTGCATCCATTCGCAAATATTACCGATATCTAATAACCTATAGCACGTCGAAATATACAGGGCATGCAGTTATGCAAATGGACTGGAGTCTCGGGTGGGTTTACTATTATTTAACGAGACCTATATTGGGTGCAATTCTGGGAGCAGTTACCTACTTGCTGAGTTTTATTGGATTTCAGATTTTAGCAGAATCACCGATTATGAAAATATCTACTAAAGGTAAATACTTTCTTTTTGCACTTGCTTTTCTTTCTGGTTTTTCCGTGAGTGATGTTCTCGATAGATTATCAGCAGTATCCAGACAGTTATTTGATGCAAAGTCTATTAGCACAAAAGGAGATAGATAAGTGTCTACCAAGGATTATGGTTGTTTTTTTTGCGATGGTAAGTCATCTGATTATAACGGTACATGCAATCAGTGCGGCAATCCTATAAATATTGGTGACGAACTCCTTAACCTGACGATAGATGATTACAAATTATTAGATATCATTGGTAGAGGTTACTATGGTTGGACGCTCAGGGTAGAGGATAAGTATCAACCTTTTGCAATGAAGATAGTTCCTCTACACCGATTGAAGAAGGATACGATAGGTGTTGAAGAAGCCCGTAATCTAGTGGCGTGTTCTCCCCACCGAAACATAGCTAGGTTCGTTCGACCAATAAACATGTCAGTGACAATACTGAAGCAACCCATAGATGTCTTATGTTTGGTGTTTGATTACATTGATACCGGCGCAAAGTCTCTACGAATATTCAATCTGGATGAAGGATTTGCACCGACTAAAAAAGATGTGGTTGATATACTTTCCGGTATTGCAAGTGGCTTAGCACGCATGCATTCCAGAGATCTTTGGCATGATGATTTGCACGACGATAATGTCTTGATTAGACCTGTACAACCGGATGAGAACCTCCCAGAGCAGTATGAAGCGAAATTAATTGACTTTGGTTCTGCCAAGAAGCAAATTCCCGGTGAGCCTGAACATGGTGAAAGATCAGATTATATTTACCTGAGCAAGCACATTTTAAATTTGAGTGCACGTTTTGAGTGGGCTAGTAGAGGAAGATTGAAACCAATGGATCGTTCTTTTACGCGCCGTTTGAGGCAAATTGCTCAATGCCTTGCAGATACGAATGTTACTCGCAGAAACTACGAGCCGTCACAAGTAGTTCTGGCAATAAGGTCAGCTCTTAATGAGACAATGACCGGGAATGATTTTCCGACCTTTGCTGAAATGAAAGATCAGATGCACGTATCACTTAATGATCCACTGGCAAACGTTAATGCAATTAATCTTGCACCTCAAGATATTGCTCTTTTATTCAGAGACGGCTTAGGGTGGAAGAATCGGATTGAAAAATCGGAGCCTGTCTTAGTTGTGGGGCCGCGCGGGTGTGGAAAAACAATGCTACTTCGTTTCTTATCCATTGCGAGCCAAGCTCGCCCACGAAAAGGGGAGGACACTCCGGAAGACGTAGCGGCACGTTTAGATAAAGAGCGCTATATCGGTTTTAGAGTTAGCATAGGGGAGATACGCACACCATTTATACGATCTGCTTATAAGAAATTAGAAGAAACAAATGAGCCGTTAGCTGAAGATTTCTGCCGAGAATATATAAACGCTCATTTTGCATATGAAGTATTACGTACTTTTACTTGGCTACAGGAAGAATGTCTAGCAGATATAACATCAGACGATCTCATGATGTTAAGTTCTGTTGTCAGCAAACTATTGAGTATCGACGACAAGACAGCCATGAGATCGTCAAATCTGAATGAAGTCGTGGAGCGCATTGATAGCCGAGTTATGGAACTATCTAATCTTTCTAATCCGATGTCGTATAAACCAACTAAACTAAGCAACGATGATGTCTTGTTTCAATTGGCAAAGGCGATAAAATCACTTTCATGGACCAAGGCTAAAGATGTGAGTTTTTTATTGGATGATTATAGCCCAACACTTCTTCCTTCATTTGCCATTAAAGCCTATAATCCCGTCCTTTTAAGGCTATCTAGCGACGTAAAAATAAAGATCAGTAGCGAAGGAGATGGACCTGTTTTTACTGATACTTTAGGTAGAAAATACAAAGAAGGTCGTGAAATAACGAAGGTAAATCTGGGTGAAGTATATTTCCAAAATAATGAAGCTACTTGCCAGCAATTTTTTGATCAAATCTTAACTGCACGATTTGAAGAGACCGGCAAAGGAAGTCTAGAAGAATTAAAATCTATACTGGAAGAGCACGAGCATATTGGAAATTTTGGTAAATATATATTAGAAGCTGACAAGCCCGGCAATGTTCGATTCTATGGATTCAAGTTACTATGCCGTTTGTGTTCCGGTGACGTCAGTTACATAATTGAACTTTTGCATTCTATTGCAGCAGGTCAATGGGGGCTAGCAAATAACCATGTTGATAAAACGAGACAAGATGAAACTACCAAGCAATTTACTCAGAGACAATTAGCATCGCTTAGGTCAACTGCTACGTATGGTCCAAAGTTATATCAATTTGCGGAAGGTATTGGCAATTTACTGAAGCAGTATGTTCTGAATTCAAAGAATCCCGGTAAGCCTGATGAGCGACTGAGAATTGAAGTTGAAGGAGCAATAGAACTGTCTGCGAAAGCAAAAGAAATGGAAGATGAACTTTTTAGACATAGTGTCCTTATTCCTGGTGGCAGTGGCAAAAGCAAAAAAGGTTTGCCAACGAGAAAACTTTATGTCCGTCGCTTATATGCACCATGCTTTCCATTTAGTCCTACGCGTCAAGGATGCATAGATTTAGAACTTGATGAATATGAAGAATGGTTACTCGACCCCAGTAAAATTTGGATAAAGCCAAAGAGTGAAATGCCATTATTTGAGGGAATAGATGACGGATTGTCTTAGTCTAGAGCATGCTATCTGCATTGAGTATATTAACAAGTCAGGCCAAGAACAAAATCTGGAAAATTGGCTAAAGGAACAAGATCGTCCAATCGGTCTGATTCTATGTGAAGGATTTGAAGAGAGATCTTTAGCTATAGGTGAGAAGCTCGCGGAGTTAAGAACTAAAGTAGATTGCGTCATCATTGGTCGATATTCAAATCATCTGGAAGAGAATAAAAAATATCTGGCCCGTTTTGCAAAATTGGCAAATGATCTCGCGCCAAGTAACACGAAAATAATAGACAACGATAATGACGGAGTATGGGTGCGTAAAGCGATTGAATTGAGCGGCGCAAACGCAGTTCTTTTAGATATTACGTCGATATCAAATAGGGGATTATTCGGGGCACTGGACGCTGCAAGCGCATCAAATCGACAAATATTTATAGGGTATAGTGAACCGGCTCAATATTGGCCCAAAAAAGCAGACTGGGATGCAATAAACCAAAACCTTTCTGTCAATACAAGTATTGCCATTTCTGAGTTGGTAGACAAAGCACCTTGGCTTTTCGGATATGAACATTGCGTAGAAACTGTGCCCGGGCATGAAGGTTACGATTCAGTCGGTTATGGTCACGCTCTGATAGGTTTTTTGCCATTTAAGGCAGCACGTCTCGCCGCAATAATAGAACGCGAAATATATTCTGAATTTATTTTTATTGCTGGCCGTCCTCGATTAGAGGAAAATTTATGGCGTCTTCAGGCTTTGAAAAGAATTAATATATTTACAACTAAAAACTGGGAAATCAAAGAAATTAGCACCTTTTCATATCGAAATGCGATTGAGCAAATTGCGGCATTACTATTTAAAAACCCTTCTTTGCTTGAAAAATATGATGTTCATTTAGCTATTACTGGTTCAAAACTCCAAACAATAGCTTGTTGGGTCGTTTCTTCCATTGTGAGTTCTATTACAGTTATAGCAAGTATTCCCGCTGTTTATTATCCCGAATCCTTCAGCGATGGAATAGGAGTCTCATGGGTTTTTGAACTATTATCTCCTAGAAAACTAGTAAGTTAATAAAAAAATAAATTATGTATGAAAAATGTTAGTCATTCAGTTTAACCGTGATAGCAATGTTCACAGAATACTTTCGAATCAATCGATTGATTTCAACATTTTGACTGAATCTCCAGAAGAAAAAGTAAAGCTTTTAATAGTTCGTGATTTGTTGCGTCTTGGTTGGGAAATGGACTTCAAATCCAATCACGTTCTTATCAAACCACCTGCCCTTTACGACAAGAAGATAATCAGAGACACAATGCAAATAAAAAGGAATGAATTGTTTGCAACGCATTCGGACTGGATCGGTAAGCATATTGAGTTAATACAACAGAACCTTGCCGATGGTGTCTCGGTTTGGAAATCAAAAATATATCCTGTGATAGAAATTTGCGAAACTCAAAAACAATTTGATATATTCCGTATTTTTCGCTTCTACTGGTCGTCACCTTATAGTGAGTATGTAGGGCGCAGAATAAAGCTTCTAATTCGTGACTATGCACTGCCAAATAAGCCTCTAATAGGCATAGCGGCTCTTGGAAGTTCGATCATCCATATCCCAGATAGAGATACGTTCATCGGATGGGATAAAGAAACACGTACAAAAAATCTTGTCTACGCAATGGATGCTTATGTATTAGGAGCACTACCTCCCTATAATTACCTTCTGGGTGGTAAACTTATTTCCTATATTTTGGCATCAAACGAAGTTAGAGATATTTATCGACGTAAATATAGAGATAAAGTTACGAACATCTCAAAGCGTACAGCAAATAAGCTGGCTTGCATTTTTACTACTAGTTTATATGGTAGAAGTTCTCAATACAACCGCATTAAGTACAATGATAAATTACTTTATATCCCTATTGGTCAGACAAAAGGTTATGGCACTTTGCATTTGACTAATGAAACCTTTGCGGCAATGAGAGGTTTGATAAAATCGCACAATATCTCCGTGCCGAATGCTTTTGGTGATGGACCAATATGGAGCATGAGGATTATGCGGACCGCAGCAGAGATTTTAGGATTTGACGCAGATTTCTTGCTTAGACACTCATTCCAAAGAGGCATTTTCCTTGTGCCTTTAGCCCATAATTTTAAGGAATTTCTCAGAGGTGAACATACTAAACTGAGACATTGTGATTACCCATTAAATGAACTCGTTGCCTATTGGAAAGATAGGTGGCTAAGTATTAGAAGAATGAATTTTGAAGTGAAGAAAAGTGTGCTTAGCTTCCAGGCAGACAAGTTTCGAATTGTTTAACAGTTTTGAACATGCCCAAGATTATTTGTTATTAAGATAAAGATTGCATTTAGTGAGGGGCCTAAATGCGAATGAAAATGATTGAAGTAATACAGGCTCATTGGATGGGATAGAGGGAGCGCAACATCAAATGTATTCGACCAAGTTCTTGATCCGGCATTTTCTTCAAAATCTGTTTAATCCGATCTTCAATTTCTTTCCTGTCGGTCATCACCGCTTCCAGTTGGAATAGCTGCTGCAATTCAATGCCGAGGGCAATTGCAATTTTTTCCAATACCCTCAATGTTGGATTTTGTTGCCCTCTTTCGATTTCTCCAATAAATTTATAATTTACGTCTGCCTGATTGCCTAGCTCTTGCTGTGTCCAGCCTTTTTCTGTTCTCAGGCTACGAATACGCCGTCCTAATAAAATTCCTATATTCATTCCCTTTAGATCCATAAAACAACATATATGCGGTAATAATAAGAATTTAAACCCACTATAAACGGCATATTTTCTTGACAGGGCTAATATGTTAGGTATTGTGAAAAAAAATGCTGCTAATGTACGGTAAAGATTGTTTTAAGGATCACGACATTTAACGAGACTGGATAAAATTATATTTCCCATTGAACTTAGTTCAGAGCTCTACCTAAGGCGGAGATGCCAACTGGCTATCCCGAAGCAGTGGAGTATTTTTTTACGAGCATATTTTAAACCTTGCTTTTTTATTTGAATAAATTATTATAAGTAGTTAATATAATTCTATTATTTGTGATAGTTAATGTGAGCCATGGGATCAATAAAACAACTAAATACATTAGCGGAGTGACTATTATCATGTTCGAAACTGGTAGAATGGTTTTCTTTATTTGTGTTGTGAGTTTCGCATTATGCTATCAAGCACATGGGGATATTTATCGCTGCGTAAATGATGATGGAGTGGCTTATTTGACAAATACCACTCTAAAGCCTGGATGCAAAAAAATTCTTTTGGAAAATAAGGATAGCAGCGAAAAAGATAGTAATGAAAATAATATCTCAAATTCGTTTGACTATTATGTGGAGATAGGTCCGTTCAAGGATTTGGATGAAGCGAAGAATTTAAAGAAAAAACTCAACGCAAATGGTATAGAAACTCATTATTACAAGAAACATAAAGGTAAATACATATTATGGCTCGGTAATTTTCTGACACGAGATGAAGCACGGGAAAAAGCACAGAAATTAAATGATGCAAAATTAATAGGTAGATTTAAGATATTCCCCCCGGAAAAGGTTTATCCCGCACAAGCAGTTGAATCAGGTAACTCAAGGTTGAAGCAACAAGCAAAGAAAATGGAGTTAGCGATATGGTCCGCTGCTCGGAATATGGGTTACGGGACACGCGCAGAGCTTTCCAGAAAATGGATTCAACCAAAATGCGATGTTAAACCTGATGAGCATGGAAAAATTGGTATAGCATGCAGTCTACGTTTTCCGAAAAACTACTCAATCGGCTATATGGACTATAAAGATATGCGTGAGTACCACAATATACAAGCGTTAACGCGAGACCTAGCTGTTGCTTTTGCTAGGAATGAAATACGAGAATCATTTTGGATCGAGTCTAGCGCAAAATTTAATGGTAAATATATGCTGGTATGTGGTTTTTATTATAATAAAAATTTAGATTCGCTGACTCCAGTTTATACAGACTGATAATGTTGTTTAAAATATTATTAAGAACATACCTCACGATATTGTAGTGTCATGGCGGAAGAAACATAAATTGATTTCACTAAAATTGCATTCCAGGAAATCTTTGAAGGGCAATTCGATCGAATACCTTTTCTTTCTGTATATATGATTCTAATATTTCGGCTTTGAACTTTTTGAATGTTTCCAGATGCATTCCTTTGGGTTTGGAACACCCATTTTCTAATCTGGCCTCCATCTTTTCAATTTTTAATCGCAATCGGCCAAGTTCATCTTCACGTTGGGATACATAAACCAATTTAAAACAATCACGGCAGGCAATGTATTTTTTATGGATAAATAACCGACTAACTCGCCTGCCACAATTGCAAACAAACCATGGCCGTTTTCCGCCGAAGTTGCACGGAGTCCAGTTTAACGGAATTGAATCGTTCACTACAATATGATTACCGTCGTGCTCGCTTACCGGACAAAAGAAGGTGATACAATCATCTGCAAAATAAAATGATAGGGAATAGAAAAGTTCTCCATTCCTCCTCCATCCCCATGAATGTCGACCTGGTCGTAATACGTTATAACGGTTCATTGATGTAATGCTAATACTGAGATAATCATCTGTCGTATCTTTCTTGCCAACACGATAATAATCGCCACGTCCCATCACTATTTTCCTGCTTTGTTATGCCTAAATGAATAGGGAAAAATCAAGGTTCTTCGGTGGGGGTCCGTGAGATCTATCACTCTAATACCCACGCCGCTACCTTCCTAAATTGCTATCCTACTCCATATTAACTAATATGAATTGCTTATTTGCAAAGTATATTAATTGCTTACTTGTGAAATTGGGCAATCAAAGCTTCCGGTATGTTTTCGATAAGCAGCTTTCATAACTCCATATAATTCATCTTTAAAATGTGCTGTTACGATAAAACTATCATGAATCGCCAAAATTGGAATTCCTTTGGCAGTAAAGTGCTCGATGATATCCAGAGCAATTTTTGAGTCTTTATTCATCAAGTGGTAACATGCAACTGAACAGAAATGATGGGCTATATCCTTATGAGCAGTTTTTACCATATTAATCAAATCGCTTATTTCTATTCCAATTTTCTTAAGCAATGGGCGATATGTATAGTAGCCATCATAATTAAATTCCTTGTTGCATGATTTTCTTGCTTCCTCATCACTTTTAGAATTAATCATTGCTAATATTGTCAACTTAAATATTTCTCTCAATTCTGGATGTTCTGGATATATTGTGTCGTATATATCTCCATCTTTCTGTATGCCTTCAATTGCATACAATAGACGAGGATGAAGGCCGGAGAAATCAAGCTCAACCGTTGGTTCCTGATTTATGAAAATTTCCTTACGCTCACTTCTAGATAATGATTGATAGCCATTCTTGCTAGTATATAGCCGTCCACCAGAATCAAAGCTCCCGTTGTTAAAAACTGCATGCAAGTCAGTTTCGATTCGTAAAAAACTGTTACGAGTCTTAATCATCACATTTGCTTCTCGATTTACTATGCTCGCATTTCGTAAAATGGCACGTATGCGGTTAGTTTCATCGGTATCTTTGTAGTTGATGCTCCTTTTATTTTCGTCTCTCAAATTAACAAGCTCGACAGGTCCAAGCTCCGCAGCAAATGGTTTAAACATTAAGAGCAATTCTTTTGTCGGCCAAATACGTGTCACCTTAGCCTCTCGCTCATTGCGGTACCCTTTCGCTTGCTTAAGAAGATTGGAATCTTCAAGCATATCTGTGAGTGAAATGATAAATTGCGATGTAACGATCCCCGTACTTTTTATATAACTATTTGGGCTACGGGATATTCTAATGGGCATACGTATGACTCTATAAGACTTTCCCTGAAATTCTTTAATCATGCCAATTGATATCAAGTTGGCGATCAAAATTTCTAAATCTAAAAGTTTTTGTTGTATTTTATATAAATGCTTATCGAAGGTAAGACGATTAAATAGTTCAATAATAATTTTCTTCCCGTGCGAGGTATTAAGCCGATATCCGGGATTTAAATTCATTGCTTTACTTATCAGCCACATACCCTTCTCGTTTTTGTCCCCCTTATTTTGTTCAATATCTTCGAGTTGTTTTTCATGTCTCTCAAGCGATAAAAAAATTACCTTTTCACGTAGCCCCATCTTTTTGGGGCAGGTAGTCCATCTTGTTCTGAACATTTTTCCGCTCTCCCTCGGGTTCCTGATGTTAATGAGGGGAAAACGGTCAGGAAAGTTACCGCCTTTCGGTTTCGGTGATCAGCCGTTACCTATCCCCTCATTGCTACCTTTACTTTTGTATTTTCGACGACTCCATTTTTTAGTCCATGCTAATAGTTCGAATGTCTGTTAAGCTTATATTTTGTAATACATCGGTTATTAAATATGTTCTCTGATTGATTTAAATTAAACTATATATAATATGCTGATGATCGGTCCGCCCGGTTCCGGCAAAAGCATGCTGGCCAGACGGATCCCGACCATATTACCGGACCTTTCCTTTGAAGAAGCTATCGAGGTAACCAAGGTCTTTTCCGTGGCCGGACTGCTCGGCTCAGGCGAGACATTGATGGCCGTGCGACCCTTTCGTTCGCCCCATCACACGATTTCCGACGTCGGCCTGGTCGGTGGCGGTCAGATGCCGCATCCCGGAGAAATTTCTCTGGCCCATATGGGCGTGCTCTTTCTGGATGAACTGCCCGAATTTAAAAGAAACGCGCTGGAATCCCTTCGCCAGCCGCTTGAGGAGGGAACCATCACGATCACCCGCTCGGCGGTGACCGCCGGCTTTCCGGCTAAATTTATGCTGGTGGCCGCCATGAATCCCTGTCCCTGCGGGTATTTCGGCGACCGCATCCATAGCTGCCGCTGTTCCCCCCAGCAGATTCGCCAGTATCAGTCCAAAATATCAGGTCCGCTCCTGGATCGCATTGATTTGCATATCGCGGTTCCATCGGTTAAATACCGCGCCCTGACGGGAAAAGAAGAGGGCGAACCATCCGCCCGGATCAGAGAAAGAGTTGACGGCGCACGCGAGCGCCAGAAAAAGCGTTTTGGCAAGTCCGGCATCATCACCAATGCGCGTATAACGGAAAAGCACATCCGGTCTTTTTGCGCCATCGATGAGGATTCGCACCAGCTCATGGAAATGGCCATCGAAAAACTCGGGCTGTCCGCGCGCGCCATGAATCGTGTTTTAAAGGTCGCCCGAACCATTGCCGATCTGGAAGGCGCCGAAGCAATCGAATCCACACATGTTGCGGAGGCTATCCAGTATCGAAGTCTTGATCGCGGCATGGTTTAGTGGTATGAAAAATTAATTTTGCCGGATATGCATTATTAGAAGATATCTTTTAATGAAGAGGAATCTATGAAAATTAAAATTATTGAAGCGTTGCCGAAATATTTGAAGCCCAAGCCCGATGCAGCCAAATTAGGTTTTGGCAAACATTTTACCGACCATATGTTTTCCATGAAATACAAAGAAGGTGACGGGTGGCATGACCCGGTCATTGAACCTTACCATTATCTGCAGCTTGATCCAACCTCCATGTGCCTTCATTACGGCCAGGAAATATTTGAAGGCCTGAAAGCCTACCGGGGAAAGAAAGACGAAATTTATCTTTTCCGTCCGATGGAGAACATTCGAAGAATGAATGTGTCTGCCGAGAGGCTTTGTATGGCTCAAATTGACGAAACGGTATTTTTTGACGCCCTGAAAAAATTTGTTTTGCTGGAAAAGGACTGGATTCCCAGAGAACCGGGATCATCGCTTTATATTCGTCCGACCATGATTGCCACGGAGCCCGCCCTCGGCGTGCACCCGTCCAGTGAATACCTCTTTTTTATCATTGCCGGGCCGGTGGGCGCCTATTATGCGCACGGCTTCGGGCCGACTAAAATTTATGTGTCCGAAGAGTATGTGCGCGCGGCGCCGGGCGGTACGGGGAATATTAAATCGGCTGGAAATTATGCCATGAGCCTTTACGCCAGCCGGATCGCGAGCGATATGGGTTATACCCAGGTGCTGTGGCTGGATGCCCGGGAAAACAAGTATGTGGAAGAAGTGGGAACCAGCAATATCTTTTTTGTGATCGGCAAGGAATTGATCACGCCTCCGCTGGGGGGAACCATCCTGCCGGGTGTGACGCGCGATTCCGTGATAAAATTGGCCAGGCATCTTGGTGTCGAAGTCAATGAAAGACGGTTGTCTATGGATGAAGTGATTGATGCGTTGGAAAAAGGAACACTCACGGAAGCTTTTGCCTCCGGAACAGCGGCCGTCATTTCACCGGTGGGACAAATTTATTTCCACAAAAAGGAATATCTCATTAACGACGGGAAGACCGGAGTGCTCGCCGAAAAGTTGTATAATGAGATCCTCCAGATTCAGTATGGAATCAATGAGGATCCATTCGGCTGGCGTGTGCAGGTTGCCTAGGAGCGGAAAAAGGGATCAGGGGGGCAGGCTTTACCGCTTAGATACAGCCACTTGAATTTGTATTCCACAATGTTGTGGAAAAGGTTGTTGATAACCATGTTGATAAGGCGGATAAGTCCGCGATGGTCAGGCTTTTGGACCTGATTGCTTAAGGTTTGAGCAATGATTTATATGAATAAAATCAAATATTTAGTAATATGTCTTTTGATCATCATGACTTATGATTATGGAGAGCGTCAGATATAAACTCCCTTGAAAAAAATATGCCACTAACCATCCATTTTTGGATATTTTTTGAAGATGAAAAAGATGAAAAAAAATTTCGATAAATATGGATTATTTATATCGGGAAGAATCATGGCGGTTTTTCTGGCCGTCTTTTTAGGGATTGTTCTGCCTCCTCTTTCCGGAGCCGCCGAATTGCCTCCCGTCGATGAGACCGTAAGCCGGCTGCAGCAGATCTATGAGAAAACCCAGGATTTTCAGGCGGCTTTTATTCAGGAAACAACGGTTAAATCCATCCGGAAAACCGATGTGGAAGAGGGGATGGTCTATTTTAAAAACCCCAAACAAATGCTCTGGGATTACAAAAAGCCGAAAGCGAAAAAACTCATCATCAATGCGCAAAAAGCCTGGCTTTACCTGCCGCTGGATAAATCCGTTTATACCCAGGAGTCTGATAAGATTTTTAAATCCGAAGCCTTGATTAAATTTTTGTCCGGTTTGGGAAAGCTCCGGGATGATTTTACGATTCAATATGCTTCCGGCGCGACGGATAAGCAGGGCAATTACCAGCTTCAGCTATATCCGCGTGAAAAAGGCGCAGCCTATCAATATCTGCAGATGACGATTGAGAAAAAGGACTTTCATATTCTTCAGGTGGGTTTTGACGACGTCATGGGAAATTCAACGGTCCTGAAATTTTCGAATATTAAAATGAATTCCGGCCTCTCCGCCAAATTATTCCAATTCCAGCCGCCGCCGGGTGTCAGTATCTTTAAAATGCCCTGATGCCTCTTGGCCGGTTCCAGCTTTGTTGATTGCATTGGCCGGCTTCCTCCATGCACATGTCCTCGCTGAACAACCTTATCCATCTCATTGCCTGATGTCCGATCATCTGATCACCTGATCACCTGAAGGTGACGCGAGGTGACGCGAGGCTGCCGGATATCATTGATTTAGACCGGAAATAACGAGGGCCTGGCAACGGTTATCCACAAAAACGTTTCACCGCCGATCCGGCGGTATTGAGTGGCCTCAATTGTAAAACCGGTTGATTTTAAGGTTGCCAAAAGATCGTCGGGCGTCATGTGGCTGTAAAATAATTTTTCACCCATGAATTCCTTGTAGCCGTTAAATTCTTCCCTGCCGGTATATTCTTTCGTGGCATAGGTAAAGAGTGACTTGCCGCCCGGTTTCAGCCAGTGAAACATCTTCCGGAAAAGTTCGGCATGCGTTGCGTGTTCGATATGAAAGAGGCAGTAGATTGCCGTAACGGCGTCAAATTGTTCTTCCGGAAAATTCACGTCGCGGATATCAGCGAAGATGGTTTTCATGCCGGGCAGATAATGATGGGCCAGCGTGAGCATCCTTGCCGAAAAATCAACGCCGACAACCTGCCAGCCCTGCCCGATGAAGTATGCGGGAAAAGGTTCCCCCGCGCCGCAGCCCAGGTCAAGAAGAAGACCCGGACGGCGCGGCAGTCTTTGAAAAAAATCGGCGATAACGCCGGACATATCAAATAAGCCGCGGTTCATTTCGTAGGTGTCGGCAAAGCGGTCGTAGATTTGCTGCAGCTCATTTTGCATTCGGTTACCGTGACGGCTCGAAGGGGTTTTCACGATTGAAATCAGGGGTCAGGTCATCGTCGCTGACCTCCTGGATAAACAGATGATCAAAACCGAGGTCGAGGGCGTAATCCACGATTTGTTCATACTCAGCCCCGGTGATTCTGCGTCCCAGTTGCGGGTGGGATTGGACCCGCTGGGTCGGCGTATACTGCGACATGAGGCTGATCGGGACGTTTGTTGATATTTCATCCTTAAGACGCCTCAGCGCTTTTCGGGAATTTTCCAGCCGTCCGGGCAAAACCAGGTGGCGGATGATGAGTCCCTGGACGGCGACACCGTCTTCCGTTTTGAGGTCATCGCCCACCTGCCGCAGCATTTCCTTGATCGACTGCATGGCCAGGTCCGGATATCCGGGGGCGTCGGAAAACAGAAGAGCGTCCGCTTCCAGGCCGTATTTAAAATCCGGCAGGTAAATATCCACCATTCCATCCAGGAGGCGGATGACATCAGGATTTTCATAGCCGCCGCAGTTGTACACGAACGGGATGGTGAGCCCCTGCGCCCGCGCCAGGCATAGCGCTTCCATGATCAAGGGCGCCTGAGGCGTCGGGGTCACCGGTTCAACATTGTGACAACCGCTTTTTTGCAGATCGAGCATGATTTTGGCCAGTTGTAAAACAGTCAGTTCGCGTCCCTCTGCATGGTGGGAAATCTGATGATTCTGGCAATAGATACATCCCAGGTTACAGGAAGAAAAGAAAATCGTGCCGGCGCCGCGCGTCCCGGAAAGAGGCGGCTCTTCCCCGTGATGGGCCAGAGCGCAATCCATCATAATTCCGGTGGGAAGACGGCAGTAGCCCGGTGCTCCCTTTGTCCGGTCAACCCGGCAGGCGCGCGGGCAAAGCGTACAGGAGGTATAAATGTTTAAGAGTTCCTGAATGATCATAATTACCGCTTACCGGGACATACGCGATGGGGAAAAGAAATAAAAAATTAAAATCAGAAGGTTCAACGCGGCGCTCGGCGCCATATCCTGTAAAGCAACTGCTCATTGCCTGCAGGGGATGGTTGGCAACCACCCCGTGGGTGACAAGACCACTTCCTAGAGCTTTTCCACCATGTCCTTGATCCGGCCGCTTTCGATCAGTTCCAGAAAATCTTCGCCCAGCGGAGCGGATAAGTCCACCGCCCTGTTCCAGTTTTTAATCCGCTCTCCGCCTTGATCGATATAGGTCAAAAAGTCATCGCGATCCGGAACTTTTCCACCGGGCAGTTTGTCAATGAAACTCTGCGATGGAAAGACCATGACAACGTTACTCAATGTTTGTTCATCGGGAACACGACGTTTGATTTTTTTGTCCAGCCAGCCGGGAATAATCCGTTCCTGATGATGGAAAAACAAAACCAGTTCGTTGTTCTTCGCGGCAAACTGGTGTGACAGGTGGTAGTCAATCAGCCCGCCGTCGCGATAGACGCCCCGCGGTGCGCCAAAGATGTTTCTTACGCCCGCGACCACCAGCGGGATTGCACCGGAGGCCATGACGGCGTATTTAAAATTGGCTTCGTTGATTCGCACATACGTGCCGCGGAACTGCGGCTGAAAACAAAAGGGAGGCGGCTTGGATCCATTGTAGAAAACGACCCGGTCGGCAAAAGCGTAAAGATTATTCCGGCTGAAGCAGTTCAGGAGATAACAGACGGCGAGGGCGCTTTTCTGCAGCAGGATTTTTTCGGAGGCGACCAGGCCCCGCGCACGGGCCGTGATAACCGACAACCGGTAGCGCTTGTTGGCCAGGGCAAAAGACAAAGCGTCATCTTCGATATACTCATTCATGATGAGGGAGAATTTTTCGAGAATGGACGCCGGCGTGTCTTTTCGGCTGAAGCCCACCGTGATGTAGGCCTGAATAAATTTCCGATAACAATCAACCGCTTGCGGCTGAAGCCACGCCGCAAAACGCCAGGCTCCGGCCGAGGATCCGACGAGGTGCACGGCTTTTTTCCGGCCGAGAAGGCCCTGGGCAAGAAGGGTCAGGTCAAACCCGCTCGAAAGGAGCCAGCGCGGCCCGACTGCCGCGCCGAAATACGCGGAAACAGCATCGAAATTAAATCCGCCATCCTTGATGATTTCGTAAGCATATTTACCGGCTTTGATGCGCAATCGACTCATTAAAATTTACCAGGGCAAAGACCTTGACACACATCCTTTTGTCTTGTAAATATAGAAAACACCGTTGGACAAATAGATGCCGAATAATTCATTTTCCCACACGGTCCTCTTTATTTAGAGTTGATGCGGCTTTTATCAATAATTACAGAAATTGCAAGTCATTTTAAAAATACTCGAGTCGGGGAATTACGATGGATATTCACAGCAATGTTAAAAAAATAGCCGAAGACGCGCTGGCCGCATCACGCCGCCTTGCCCGCATTTCCGCCAATACAAAAAATGCCGCCCTTTTACGCATGGCCGACGAACTCGTCTGGCATCGCGATTTTATCCTGTCCGAAAATAACCGGGATGTGACCAGTGCCCGGGAAAAAGGTCTTTCCATGGCCATGATCGACCGGTTGACGATCAGCGAGGCCACCATCGAGAGCATGGTGCAGGGACTGCGCGAGGTCGCGGCTCTGCGCGATCCGGTGGGCCGGGTGACCTCCATGTGGCGCCGTCCCAATGGCCTGCTGGTCGGACGGATGCGCATACCGATCGGCGTGATCGGCATTATCTACGAATCGCGCCCCAATGTTACGGTGGATGCCTCCGCCCTGTGCCTCAAATCGGGCAACGCGGTCATCCTGCGCGGCGGTTCGGAAGCCATTCATTCCAACCTGGCCATTGCCTCTGTTTTACAGGATGTCCTCCGGGAAAGCCCCCTGCCGGATAAGGCTATTCAGGTCATTCCGTTTACCGACCGCGAAGCGGTCACGACGCTGCTGCAGCAGGACGAATGTATTGATTTAATTATCCCGCGGGGCGGCGAAGAGCTGATCCGTGCCGTGGTCGCCCAGTCCAAGATTCCCGTCATTAAACATTACAAAGGCGTCTGTCATGTCTTTGTGGACGCCACGGCCGATATCGACATGGCCGTGAATATCTGCGCCAACGCCAAAGTGCAGCGCCCCGGCGTCTGCAATGCGCTGGAAACCCTGCTCGTTCACGAGGACATCGCCGCCGCGTTTCTGCCGCAGATGTCGGAGCGACTGGAGAAAGCCGGCGTCCTGCTCAAAGGCTGCGAAAAAACGAGAAAGATCCTGAAAAATATCGATGCGGCAACCGAGGAAGACTGGTACATGGAATATCTGGACTTGATTCTGGCCGTGAGGATCGTTCCCTCGCTGGATGAGGCCGTTGCGCATATTGAAAAATACGGATCGCTGCATACGGAGTCCATCATCACGAAAGACTATGCCAACTCCCAGCGGTTCTTGAATGAAGTCAATTCGTCCACCGTGCTGGTGAACGCTTCCACCCGCTTCAGTGACGGCTTCGAACTGGGGCTGGGCGCGGAAATCGGCATTTCGACCACCAAGCTGCATGCCTTCGGCCCGATGGGACTGGAGGAACTCACCACAGCGAAGTTTATCATCTACGGCGACGGCCAGGTTCGCACATGAAATGGGGGCTCTTCGGCGGGACATTTGACCCGATTCATTTCGGTCACCTGCGCGCCGCCCAGGAGCTGGTCACCCTCCTTGACCTGGACCGCGTGATCTTTATTCCCGCCGCCCTGCCGCCGCACAAATCGGCGCGCATCATCACGCCCTTTGAACATCGCCTGCAGATGGTGCGTCTCGCCATCGCCGGCAATGAATTTTTTTCATTTTCGGATGTGGAAAGTCTGCGGCCGGGGAAATCCTATTCCATCGACACCGTCCAGTATTTTCTGGATTCGCATGATGCACGTTTGGAATTGTATTTCATCACCGGCCAGGATGCCTTCGACGCGATTACCACCTGGCGGGAATGGGAAAAGCTTTTATCGCTTTGCCATTTTGTCGTGATCACCAGGCCGGGTTATGACAACAGAGGGCTCGATCGCATCTTTCCTGAAAATTTTGCATCCCGCTTCCTGTACGATCAAGCCCTCCTGGGCTATCGGGGGCCGGGCGGATGTGCGCTGTATTTCCGGGACGTGACTTTTCTGGATATCTCCTCATCCCTGATTCGCCAAAACATCAAAGCAGGACGATCCGTTCGCTATCTTACGCCGGACAGTGTACGTCATTACATCGACGAGCATGTCCTGTATGCCGCGGAATAAGTTTTGGGGAACTATAAACATTAAAATTTGAATTTTTTCCACACGCCCGATTCATCTTTAACAAATTGTACCTGGAACTATAAATAGAACAACCGTCCCTTTTTTTTTCTTGGTGTCAGTCATCCTGCAGGCCGGGTCGCCGACCCGGCGGTATATCGTTGCGTTGTTTTCGCCGGATGGGGTCACACGGCCTATGGTTTTGTGTTTCATCGTAACATGAGGCATGCAGCTAACGATCCAGCGCCTCCCGGACTTTAGACGCTAATTCATTTTTGTGAAAAGGTTTTTGAATAAAATGAACGCCTTCGTCCAAAACGCCCTGGTGGGCGATGACGTCGGCTGTATAGCCCGACATAAAAAGTCTTTTGATGTCGGGATAGACAGACAGCAGATTTTTAGCCAGGTCGCGTCCGTTCATTTCCGGCATCACGACATCTGTGATCAGCAGATGGATCGTCCCCGCATGTTCGCGGGCCAGACGGATGGCTTCGCCCGGCCGGCCTGCGGGCAGTACAGCGTATCCCAGCCCTTCGAGCATGATGGTGGTCAGCTCCAGAATGGCAGGCTCGTCTTCAACCAGCAGGATGGTCTCGTGACCTTGTGCCTCGGGACGCTCCGGGGTCTTTGCCGTCACATGATCTTTTCCGGCCATGTCCCGGGGCAGGTAGATCTTGAAGGTCGTTCCCTGTCCCGGCGTGCTTTCCACCGTGATGAAACCCCGGTTTTGCCTGACGATGCCATACACGGTGGCAAGCCCCAGGCCCGTGCCTTTGCCGATTTCCTTGGTGGTGAAGAATGGTTCGAACAGGTGGGCATTAAGCTCGGGACTGATGCCGCAGCCGTCATCGCATACCGTCAAAAGCACATAGTCTCCGGGGCTGAAATCTGCCTGACCGGCGCATGACGCCTCGTCGATGACGATGTTTTGTGTCTCAAGGGCAACCCGGCCCACGCCTTCGATGGCGTCCCGGGCGTTGACGCACAGATTCGCCAGAATCTGGTCGATCTGGCCGGGATCCATCCGGACCGGCCACAGATCCCTGCCCGGTATCCAGATGAGATTGATGTTCTCCCCGATGAGCCGTTGCAGCATCTTCTTCATATCGGACACGGTTTTGTTCAGGTCGAGCAGGATGGGCGTCACGGTCTGCCTGCGGGCAAACGCCAGCAGTTGCCGGGTGATGTCGGCAGAGCGTTCGGCGGCCTTCTGGATTTCCGCCAGGTCGTCGTGAAGCGGGTGCGACGGATCGATCCGGTCGAGCGCCATCTGCGTCCTGCCCAGAATCACCCCCAGCATGTTGTTGAAGTCATGGGCCACGCCGCCAGCCAGCCTTCCGACGGACTCCATCTTCTGAGCCTGTTGAAGCTGGTCTTCGAGTTTTAATCTCGCCGCTTCCGCCTGTTTGCGGTCGGTAATGTCATGCGCCAGCGTCAGCATGCGCTTATGGCCGCCGATCGTGATGACTTTTCTGAAAACAAGACAATTTATTTTGTTTCCGTTTCTGTCTTGCGCTTCGATTTCTCTGCCTTCGGTGGATCCTGTCTCTTCCAATTCCTGAACCAGATGAGTGCGTTCCTCTGGTGTAATCCACCCCATTTCATGCGTCTTCCGGCCAATAGCCTCTTCGCGTGTAAAACCGGTTAGTTTTGTCACTGCGTCATTTATATCCATAATTCTGCCGTCTTCAATAGAGGTGATGATCATGAGTATGGGCGCCTTCTCAAAGGCTGTGGAGAACTTCTCTTCCGATTCGCGAATAGCCGCCCAGGCAAGCTTGCGTTCGGTGATGTCCGAGATAATGCCGTGCCAGAGTGTGCCGCCATCCGCCATCCGCTCCGGGTGCGCCTGGGACCAGCGCCAGCGCAGACCCTGACGAGGAAGGATAACTCTGAATTCACAATAAAACGTCTGTAAGGTACGGGCGGATTCCCGGATGGCGTTGCTGACGTGGTCGGAGTCGTCCGGATGCAGCCGCCCGAAAACCGGGGTAGCGTCTTCCTGAACATCTTCGGGTGAAAATTCATAGATCGTATGCATACCGGGACTTGAATAAGGAAATGTAGAACGACCATCCGGATATAAACGGTATTGGTAAATAACGCCGGGAACCAGGCTGGCGAGTTTTGCCAGTAAATCGTGGCTTTGATTCAGCTGCTCCGTCGCAAGTTTACGGTCGGTAATGTCGGCAAAGATGCAGGCGAACTGGTTTTGCGCTGGCCGGTAGGCTTTGACTTCGAAATATTTGCCGATTTCACCCGCGTAGTTTTCGAAGTAAGCCGGCTCGCCGGTGAGGGCCACTTTGCCGAAGCGGTCAATCCAGTATTGCTCGGTGCCGGGCATAATATCGCGTACCGTGCGTCCGACGATGTTTACCGCTTTGAGGCCGGTCATGCGTTCAAAAGAGGGATTGACGGCCAGAAAACGGTAATCCACGGGACGGCCCTGGTCGTCGCAGATGATTTCATGCAGTGAGAAGCCGTCGAGCATCTCGTTAAACAGCGTCTTGTATTCCAGCTCGGCATGGCGGTGGGCGGTTATATTCCGGCAGATGGACATGACGGACCGCACATTCCATTCCGTAGCAAGCTCCGGGATCAGGCGCCAGTTGAAGACAATCGCTCCATGAGAGCTGTCGAAAGTAAATTCTGTTTCAAAGGGCGCCCCGCTTTGAAACACCTGTTGGATGGATTTCTCAAAAAACGAGCACAGCGGCTCAGCAAAACCCAGCTCGCGATGAGTCCTGCCGATGAACCGGGCGGCCGGAATGCCTGCTACATCTTTGACATTTTCAGAGACAAAAAGATGCCGGCCTTCTTCGTCAAAGCGCATGATAATATCCGGAGAACTTTCGATCAGGGCCCGGTACTGCTCTTCGCTTACCCTGAGCGCGTTTTCGATTCGTTTCCGCTCTGTAATGTCTTCCAGAGCGGCCACCATCCCATCCACGCGTCCTTCAGCGTCCAGAAGAGGAGCCGCATTGACCGACAGCAGCACCCGGCGACCGTCGGGCCAGACGATGGCATGCTGCACATGATACACCGGCTTTCCGGTGGCCATCACGCGCCGGAAGGGCAGCTCGGCTTCGGGGAAAGGCTGTCCGTTGTCATCTGTAATCCGCCAGACGGGGGCATTATACGTTTGCTGGGTGATTTCATCGCGGCTCAGGCCCAGAATATTTTCGGCCTGGCGGTTGGCAAAAAGGATCTGGCCCCGGCGGTCAACAAACGTGATGCCGACGGGGCTCGCTTCGGTGATGGCGTAGAGGAGATCGCGTTCCTTCTGTAAATTCTCCTCGAACCGTTTACGGTCGGAGATGTCACGGCCTTCCGGAACCAGCAGCGTCACGCTGCCCCGGAAGTCGAAAACCGGCTTCAAGGAGAAATCAATCAGCATTGTTGTGCTTCCGGCGCCCTGAAGCTCCACTTCGTAGCGCACGAATTCTCCTTTTGCCGCGCGCCCGATTGCCTCTTTCAATTGCTGCACACGCGCGTCATTGCCCCGCCACCAGCGTGCCTCCCAGAAGGGCCGGCTGATGATTTCCTCCGCGGTGATTCCCGCAAAGTCAAGCGCCGCCCTGTTGGCTTCGATGAGAATTCCCTCCGTCGTCAGCAAACCGGTGAACTGGAATGAGGCATTAAAGATGGCCCGGAAACGCTCCTCGCTTGCCTGCAGCTTTTCTTCGGTCAGCATGCGCAAGGTGATATCACTCAGAAAATTCAGAGAGGCCGGCTTTCCCTGCCAGGTGATCACGATGGAGCTGATTTCCACCCACCGCGTCTCGCCGCTTTTATGGATCAGCCGGAAAGTATAGCGCGAAGGAACGCCCTCTCCGCGGATTCGCCGGGAATAGCGGTCCATGATCAGATCGCGATCGTCCGGGTGAATAAATTCAATAAAAGGTGTCGAAGCCATTTCTTCTTTGGAACAGCCGGACAGCTGAAGGGTTTTCGGATTGAAAAAGACCAGTTTGTCGTCCTGGGCGACAAAGATCGCCTCATTGGCATTCTCAAAAAGACTGCGATACCGCTCTTCACTCTCCCGCATTTTTTCTTCGGCTTGTTTTTGGTCGGTTATGTCCGACATCACCAGGCATCCGGCAATGATATCGCCCCGATCGTTGAAGATTGGCGCTGCATTCAACATGACCCGGCGCTGTGTGCCGTCTTTGCGGACAATCCGGTACTCCTCATGAACGGTTTTCTTGCTCGAAAGAGCTTTCATGAGCGGCAGCTGATCGGCATGAACGGGCTTTCCGTCCGGAGAATAATACTGGAATGAGAATTTCGCATCAATAAGGGATGTGCCGATCCGGGAAGGCTCATCAGCAATCCCGACCAGTGTCCTGTAAGCGGAATTGACAATTTGCACAACCGCCCCGGGCATGCTGACAAGCACCATGGGGATGGGGGATT
Source organism: Deltaproteobacteria bacterium (assembly GCA_036528635.1). Classification (GTDB taxonomy): domain Bacteria; phylum Desulfobacterota; class Syntrophia; order Syntrophales; family Smithellaceae; genus UBA8904. Next base: position 133,459 of record JAIGNE010000014.1, on the reverse strand, counting down.
GTTCAAAGGTTTGATCCAGGAGTATTGTGCTTTTTTCCGTGGCATCACCGGCAGGTTTGCCAAGCGTCTTTCCCACGCCCGACTTCAAAGGGTGTTTCGGCCTGGCGGCCGGGGAGGCTTTCTCCGCCTGTTTCTCCGCTTTTTTCATGCACACCTCGCTCATTTATCCGCATCAGTATCCGTTTCGGAAATATATGAATCGCACCGTCGGCAGGTTTACGGGATCACGCCGGAAACAGCCTGCTCTCATTCCCGCAGATCAATCTGTTTTTCGCTTTGGTCCTGCTTTTGAATTGTGTTTTCCCGGCAGTGTTTTTCTTTTGCAATAATGACGGCACTTTTCCACTGCATCACTGTATTTTGCCGGGCACCGGTTTAATATAACTTGACGTCTGCCCGGATCGCCGCTCATTTTTCTGCTTCTTCATGACCCGACCTGTCTTCTTCCAGAAACCTGCGTATAAGGCGTGTAAATTATCTGATTTTCACCGGTTTCATAACATATTTCCGGATGCCGATCAAGGAGGCCTGTTCCGGGGTAGTGGGTCAGTTTCATTTTAATCACCCTTTACATGCTTGAGCGCTTATGCTATCTTCTAGGCATGGAAAAGAAACCAAAAAGACCAAGAGACTTAAATAAACTTGCAGCGTTTATCCTGGATGAAACAACCGGCGAGATAGACGAAAACAAAGAAGTGGCTATTGCAAAGAACCCTGCCGCCGTCGCCCTGGGTAAACTAGGAGGGCTAAAGGGCGGCAAGGCTAGAGCGGAAAGCCTGACAGCTAAGAGGCGCAAAGAGATAGCAAAGCAAGCGGCGGCGGCTAGATGGAAGAAGTAAGATCGTCAAAATCAAATTCCTGCTGCTCTCCAAACACAGTGTTAACATGTTTTTCATATTCTTTTTTAGTTTTCGAGACTTGAGCTATTCCTAGTAATTGCCCCAGGTGTGTACGAAGTGCCTTGACTCCAATATCGGCTAAAAATTGATGTAACCTTTTTCTTTTCTCTCCACTTGCTGCTCTTTGCGTAACTACTAACTCGTGTATTTTGCCGTTACTTTTTGCAAGAGGCACATACACATGATTTACGGTCAGGTGTTTAAACTTCCAAGGCTTGTTTCGTTCGGGTTTTGGTAAATCATAGAGCCTGTACCATTGCTCATAAAGCTGGTCAGGAAATTCTTTTTCATATTCCCGTGCTTCTTGGCGCACGAAAAATTTAAACGCAGCAATGACCTGTTCTTTTGTCGCATCGTATCCCGTGAGGGCGTATACAAGTCCCTTAATTCCAGCTTTTGCGGAGGCATTAAGGATGATATGAGCCTGCTTAACCATATTTTGCTGGCTCTTAGATAACTTCCCTTTAGCATCAGCCGCAATAATCGCCTTACAAACATCGATAAGCAAAGTGACATCAAATCCATGTATTGTCTTAAGTGATGGTTCGCCCTGGACCGTGGGAAGACCTTGAAATATAAGAGGATTGTTTAGTTTTTCTTTCAATTCGGGACCGATGTATGTTGAAAGAGTTTTTCCACTAACAACTCGCGGTAGTCTTGCGCCGCTTTGAGGACTTAACCCAAGCGCAGCACCCATTCCCCGCTGGCTAATAACGGCAGTATTTTGATCATCGTTAAGAACATAACACTCTACGTCAATCCCAAAATCTTCCTTAAAGTTTCCTTTGCGAATTGCTTGTGGTGGCTTACTTCCCCACCTTGCTATGGCTGCTTTTTGAGCAATGTCGCTACGTTCTTCTGGTGTTAATTTAGCTGCCCTAGCAATACCCCCTTTGGCTTTTCCGGTTACCTCATCTTCCATTTGCAAGCACCCCCTTTAAAATTTGTGCTTGCATTGTAATGAAAGATTTTGTATTTTGCAAGCAAATAATTAAAAATAATGCTTGCATTTGCTTAACCGCTCAAGTATATTAGTCACAACGAAATAACAAAGGGGATGAACATGAACAAGCTAGACACTGAAAAGAGAGCGCAAGTAATCGGTTGTTTAGTGGAAGGTAACAGCATTCGGGCTACCGTAAGAATGACCGGCGCAGCAAAGAACACAGTCGTTAAGCTACTTGCTGAAGTTGGCAAGGCCTGTGCTGATTATCAAGATAAAGTCTTTCATGATCTTCCCTGCACAAAGATTCAATGCGATGAAATATGGGCTTTCTGTTATTCCAAAGAAAAGAACGTCCCCGCCGATCATAAAGGAGAATGGGGATATGGCGACGTTTACACCTGGACGGCTATTGATGCAGACACAAAACTTATTCCGTCTTACTTTGTCGGAAGGCGTGATGCTCAATGCGCCCATGCTTTCATGACAGACCTTGCAAGCAGATTACAACACCGCGTTCAGCTAACAACTGATGGGCACAAACCTTATTTACAGGCCGTTGATGATGCTTTCGGCGGCGATATTGATTATGCAATGCTGGTTAAGACCTACGGCAATCCTCAATCAACTACTGACCAGCGACGATATAGCCCTGCTGAATGTACCGGAATTGAAAAACATCGCGTTTGTGGCAACCCTGACAAAAAGGAAATTTCAACAAGCTACGTTGAACGGCAAAACCTTACCATGCGAATGAGCATGAGAAGATTTACAAGATTAACAAATGGATTCAGCAAAAAGATTGAAAACCTTGAAGCAGCAGTAGCACTGCATTTCATGCACTATAACTTTTGCCGGATTCACAAGACATTGAGAGTAACACCCGCAATGGAATCAGGGCTTGCCGATCATGTGTGGATGTTAAGTGAAATAATAGATTTAATTCAATAAAAACATCTTGATTTTTAAATATTTATTATCTACCTAATATCCGGGGACTGACAATAAATGGCTATTTCATTTCACCCGGCACTAGGAACTATCGTAATTTGTGACTTTCACGGTTTCGTAGAACCCGAAATGGTAAAGCGCCGCCTTGCTATTGTTATGTCACCAAACTTTAAAGGTAGGGATAATTTATGTACAATTATTCCCTTCAGCACTACGCCTCCCAAACCAGAAATGCCATACCATTATAAATTGTTACTCGATAGACCATTTCCCCCACCATATGATTCTCCATTTCAATGGGTAAAAGCCGATATGTTAGCAACTGTATCCTTTAGTAGATTATCGATTCCATCCTCTGGTAAGAGTAAAGATGGTCAAAGAATATATATTCAGAGATGTATTGCTGGTTCTGACCTGAAGAAAATACAAGAATGCATGTTAAATGCTATGGGTCTTTCGAGCTTGACAAAACATCTTTGATTTGTTACCTTAACACCGTACCTGCTCTGCTTAGGCATCAGGCTTAAGTCCCCACCAGGGGCCACCATACAAATGGAGAAAGCAATCCAAGTATGGCGTCTGTATACAAAAAGGCTTCGTGTTTATTCGCGAGGCCTTTTGTATTTTTATATTTATTTTCCCCCAAACTGACCCACTACCTGTTCCGGCGAGGCGTTGCCGCTTAAAAAAATGGAGTCCGAAAACAATGGATTGGTGATGCGGATTGAAAAGTCAGACCTGGATCTATCTGCCGATATTGCATAGGAACCGGAGTCCGCAGGAGATGTGCGGCAATGACGAAAACAAACTCCAAACAAGTCTGACGATTTTGTGCAAGGCGGCTTTTTTCCGGGTTGTTGATCGGGCCGTTGATGAGCGATTACGCATGCAGCTGCTGGAATCCTTTTTGCCCTTCCTGTTTATAAATGCGCAGACAGGCGTCAACGACCTCCTCGTCGTAAAGGAGGGCGCGATGACGTGTAATTTCATCGATGGCCATTTCAATGCCGAGTGCGGGACGGTAAGGCCGATGCGCCGACATGGCTTCCAGGACGTCGGCCACACCGATGATGCGCGCTTCCAGGAGAATATCCTGTCCTTTCAATCCCTGCGGATAACCGGAACCGTCCATCCTTTCGTGATGCTGCAGTATAATCTGTGCGATCGGATAAGGAAATTCAATTGTTTTGAGAATATCGTAAGCGTTCTGGGAATGCGTCTTCACCATCTCCATTTCGAGGTGGCTCAATCGTCCCGGTTTCGTCAGAATCTCGGAGGGAACGGCAATTTTGCCGATGTCATGGAGCGATCCGGCAATCCGGATCGCCTCCACCTGCTCATGGGGAAGCGACATCCCCTGGCCGATGATACGGGCGATTCGGGCGACCTGCTGCTCATGTCCTGCCGTATAAGGATCGCGGCTTTCCACGATCTTGGACATCGCCAGCACTGTTCCTTCCAGAATCAGTTGAATTCTTTCATAGCTGGTTTTGAGTTCGCGGGCCCGCAGGTCGAGATGCAGCGTTTTGAGGCGCACTTTTTCTTCCAGGTTCTTGTTGAGTTCCATCAATTCCGCATTTTGTTTTTTGACCAATTCATCCAGACGGCGGTTTTCAATGAGCAGCTCCGCTTTGGATAAGAGCTGGTTGATCGAATACAGAAGCTCATCTTTGTGCCACGGTTTGGTGAGATACAGATGAATCCCGCCGTTGTTGATCGCGTCGATGATCGCGTCCGTGTCGGTATAGCCGGTCAAAAGGACGCGCAGGGCGTTGGGACAGAGTTTCCGTGCCTGTGTCAGGAGCTGCACGCCCGTCATCCCCGGCATCATCTGGTCGGAGATGATCAGGGAAAAATCCGGAAATTCCTTTAATATTTCAAGCCCTTCTTCGGCAGATCCGGCTGTATGCAAATCGTAGCCTTCATCCGCCAGCATCATCGTCATGATATCCAGAATGGGCTCTTCATCATCAACGAGCAGGATGGAATGCCGGTATTTTAATGGCGCTGACGGGAATGGATTCATCGGTTATGTCCATCAAAAAGATATTTGTCGAGACTGTCCCTTCTATATCGTCACACGGCCTGATATCCTGAAGGGTAACAGAATACAAAAAAGAAAAAAAGCAGAAACTCCGGAAAGCGGCGACGGGAATCAAGCCTGATCGGTTTGCCCTGCCGGAAAACCCGTCCGGTTCTTCCGGTCATCAAGAATCTTCTTCAAAAACAAGCCGGTAGGTGATTGCTCATTTTGAGCTACGTCCTCCACGGTGCCGGATGCGATAATCCGTCCGCCGTCCGGGCCTCCTTCAGGGCCCAGATCGATCACATGATCCGCGGATTTGATGATGTCCAGGTTGTGTTCGATCACGACCATCGTATTGCCCATATCCACCAGGCGCATCAGCACATCGAGCAGTTTCTGGATATCCGCGAAATGCAGGCCGATGGTCGGTTCGTCCAGGATATAGAGGGTGTTGCTGTTGACCCTTTTGCCCAGTTCCCGCGCCAGCTTGATGCGCTGCGCTTCGCCGCCGGAGAGTGTCGTTGCCGATTGTCCCAGCCGGATATAGCCCAATCCCACATCCGAAAGAAGCTGTAAATGGGCCCGGATCGACGGGATGTTGGTGAAAAAATCCAGCCCCTGATGGACGGTCAGATCCAGGACGTCGGCGATACTGTGATCCTTGTATTTAATATCCAGCGTGTCCGCGTTGAACCGTTTGCCGCGGCAGACGTCGCAGGTGACATAAACATCCGGCAGAAAATGCATTTCGATCTTGATGAGGCCGTTGCCCTCGCAGGCCTCGCACCGCCCCCCTTTGACGTTAAAGCTGAAGCGTCCCGGTTTGTAGCCGCGCATGCGCGATTCCGGCAGTCCGGTAAACAGATCACGGATAAAGGAAAAGATGCCGGTGTAGGTAACGGGGTTGGAACGGGGCGTGCGGCCGATCGGCTGTTGATTGATCATGATCACCCGTTCAATATCGCCCATATCGCGGACCCGCCTGATCTTTCCCATCGAACCGCTGTGCTGGTTCAAACGGCGCGCCATGACTTTATAAAGGGTTTCAATCACCATCGTGCTTTTGCCGGAGCCGGAAACACCCGTGACCGCCGTCAAAATGCCGGTCGGAATTTTAATGTCAATGTCTTTGAGATTGTTCTGCGTGGCGCCTTCCAGAATAATATAACGGCCGGTGCCGGGTCTGCTGTGGGCCGGCGGCGCAATGGATTCCTTGCCTGACAAATATTTGCCGGTGAGGGATGTCTCGCTTTGCAGGATCTCGGCCGGCGTGCCCTGAAAAATCACCTCGCCGCCCAGCGAGCCTGCGCCGGGTCCCATATCCACAATGTGATCACAGGCGAACATCATATCCGCGTCATGCTCCACCACCAGCACGCTGTTGCCCATGTCCCGGAGCGTCTTGAGGGTTTCGATCAGGCGCAAATTATCTTTCTGATGGAGGCCCACGGTGGGTTCATCGAGCACGTATAGAACACCCATCAGGCCGGAGCCGATTTGCGTGGCGAGCCGGATGCGCTGGGACTCGCCGCCGGACAGAGTGGACGTCGACCGTGCCAGATTCAGGTAATCCATGCCCACATTCAGTAAAAACGAAAGCCGGTTTTTGACCTCTTTCAGGATGCGTTCGGCAATCAGCATCTCCTGCGCCGACAGGTTGATCGCTTCAAAAAAGTGGAAACACTCGCGAATGGAAAGCAGGCACAGGTCGTAAATATTCTTTCCGCCCACCGTCACGGCGAGACTTTCTTTTTTCAACCGTGCGCCCTGGCAGGTCTCGCAGGGGCGCAAATCAATGTAGCGTGCCAGATCGTTGCGGATCGAGGTGGACGTGGTTTCCCGCCAGCGGCGTTCGAGCTGTTTGATGATGCCTTCGAAGGTGCGGTGAGCGAAGAGGCGTTTGTCCGCGCGGTCGTGATAGAATTTAATCGTTTCCGTGCCGGATCCGTAAAGAAGAACATTCTGAATTTTTTCCGGCAGCTGATTAAACGGCATATTGATGTCGAACTTGTAGTGTGCCGTCAGCGCATCGAGCATGTTATGGTAATACATCGAGTTGCGTCCGGCCCAGGGCGCGATGGCGCCTTCCCTAAGCGACAGGCCTGCATCGGGCACGACCAGGTCGAGTGCGAAGTGCATGCGTGATCCCAGACCGTTGCAGGTCGGACAGGCGCCATAGGGGTTGTTGAAGGAGAAAACACGGGGCGCCAGCGTGGCCATGCTGATGCCGCAATCAGGGCACGCGTATTTTTCGGAGTACAGCGTTTCACACCCGTCGGCGGTGACGATCCTGACCAGCCCGTCGCTTTTTCCTGCGGCAATTTCCACAGAGTCGCGCAGCCGCTTGCGCACGCCTTCCTTCAGCACCAGGCGGTCGACAACCAGATCGATGTCATGGCGCCTGGTTTTGGCAAGCACGATGTCTTCAGCCAGATCGTGGATGGCGCCGTCAATGCGGACACGGGCAAAGCCTTCCTTCTGCAGTTTTTTCAGATCCTTGGTAAACTCGCCCTTTTTCCCGCGTACGAGCGGCGCGAGCACGCTGAAGCGCGTGTTTTCCGGCAAGGCCAGGACGGCGGCGACAATACTGTCGATGGTTTGCGATTTTATTTCCCGTCCGCAGTTGTAGCAATGGCAGACGCCGATCCCGGCGAAGAGCAGCCGGAAGTAGTCATAAATTTCAGTGACGGTGCCCACGGTGGAACGCGGATTGTGGCTGGCCGCGCGCTGTTCGATGGCAATCGCGGGGGAGAGGCCTTCGATCGATTCCACTTCCGGCTTATCCATCTGGCCGATAAACTGGCGCGCGTAAGTGGAAAGAGATTCAACATAGCGGCGCTGTCCTTCGGCGTAGATCGTGTCAAACGCCAGAGATGATTTGCCGGAGCCGGAGACGCCGGTGATGACCACCAGCTTGTCGCGGGGAATGTCCAGGGTGACCTGCTTGAGATTATGCTGGGACGCGCCCTTGATTCTTATCCAATCCATGGCATCTTTTATTTACCCCTAAAGCCGGATATCGACAAAGTTTTTTTTGCGGACGCTTTCGATCCATTCTTCATATTTTTTGGCCAGCTTTTCATCTTCGATTTTGGCTTTGATTTCATTGCGCACCGCGGGCAGAGGTTTCAGCCCCGCGCCCCGCTTATCGACAACGGCGATAATGTGAAATCCCATCTCCGTTTCAATCACGTTGCTCATCTGTCCCACGGCCAGGCTGAAGGCCGCCTTTTCGACTTCCGGCAGGATGATGCCCTTTTCCACAAAGCCGATATCTCCGCCCTGGGCCGCCGCCGGTCCTTTGGAAAATTGAGCCGCCAGCCCGTCAAACGATTCGCCCTTCGCAAGGCGTTCGTGCAACTGCTTCGCCTGATTTTTTGCTTTTTCACGCGTCGCTTCGCCCTTGTCCGCGGGGGCCGGTAAAAAGATCTGCTTGACGCGAACCGCTTCCTTTCCCTCGTAATCCTGGCGGTGCTTATCATAAAATTCACCGATTTCTTCGTCTGTCACCAGAATTTTGGATTGCACTTCCCGTCTCAGGAGGCGCATGCGCAGCATTTGCGCCTTGATTTCTTTTTTGACGTTCTCCAGGCTGTTGCCTTCGGCGGCCAGTTTTTTCTGATAGTTTTCCATGGAGATATTATTTTTGACCAGCATCTCGTTTAGCGCTTCCATGGCTTCACTGTCCTTGATGGCGGCAATGCCCACTCCCGCCTTCTTTGCCTCATGCTCGATCAGCATCTGGTCAATGAGACGCTGAAGAAAGGATGCCTTGTTCTGCTGAAGAACCTTTTCCATGTCGCTGCCTTTGTAGCTGGCCTGGATATTTTTAGCATAGGGTTCAAAAGCCCGATTGAGTTCGGCCAGTGTGATCACGTCGTCATTCACGACGGCAACGATTCTATCCGCCACCTCGGCGGCAACCACACCACACGTAAGCAGCATCGCCAGGATAGAGGCGAGATATATTTTAAAAGTGTTCACAGTGATTCCCCCTTTAGTTTATTCATCATGTCGCCTTCTGCTTGAGGTGAGAGGCTCTTTTTTGATGATCGCTTTCATTTTCAGCCCTTCCAGCCAGGTGGTAAAAGCGGCATCCTCTTTCTGAGCCCGGATGCCGGCCAGCAGGTCTTCCCTGCAATCGGAAAAAGACCGCGTCCGGGCCGGCAGTATTTCTGTCACCTTGAATATATGATAACCGTAAGCACTTTTGACAATCGGGCTTACTTTCCCCGCCGGCAGGCTGAAAAGAGTTTTGTCGAGCGGTTCAGGCATGGTCTGTCGGTAAATCAATCCCAGATCGCCGCCGCGGACCGATTCCGGCCCGATCGAGACCTGGGCCGCCACTTTCGCAAAATCCTCGCCGTTTTCCAGCCGGGTCAGGACCTGCGCGGCTTTTTCCGGGTCCCTGACGACAATTTGAGCCGCGCGGACCCGCGCTTCGGTCCTGCACAGACCGGGGCGTTCATTAAAGTAATCTTCCGCTTCGTCCTCCGATACGTGAACAGACGCATTGACGTCCGCGGCTACCAGCTTGTCGAAGAGCATTTCCTTCCTGAGTTCTTCGCGCCAGTCTTCATATCGCACATTTTGGGCGACGAGCATATCAAAAAAATTCTCACCGTAATCCTTCCGGATATCGAGAAGTTTTCGCTCCAGTTCCGTATTGCTGACCGAAAGGTTCAGTTCCCGAGCTCGCTGAAGGACAATTTTTTCCGTAATCATGGACTCCAGAATTTCTTCCTCCAGCATCGCCCTTTTATTGAAAGAACCCGGTAAAGTCCTGGGGGAGAGCAGCCCTTGCTGCGCGGCCAGCCGCTGCTCATATTCCGCCTGATAAATTTTTTCGCCGTTGACCACTGCGACATGTTTTCGATTGAGGATGTCATTGTCGCAGGCGGCAACGAGCCACAGGGTCGCGATAAAAGCAAGCGGCAGCATGAACTTGCAGTGTCTGATGCCGGTATTTAATCTTTGAGGTTGCATGTTGCTCATGACATTCTATAGCGTGATAAGCATTATTGGGCAAGCATCTTTAAGAGTCCTTCAGCCTGGTCCAGGATTTCCGGTGCGTTCAGTCCCCGGGCGGGCAAAAAAAGCTTGTAGTCGGGCGTAAAGCGCAAATCCTTGATCTTTTTTCGGGCCAGGGAGATGATTTTTCCCGGATCAATCGGGGAGGACTCCCGGAAATGAAGATAAAAGTACTTGCCGTCATATCCCATCTTCCTGGCCATCAAAGGTTTCAGACGATTGCGGATGCCGATGACGCGCAGAAGACTTTCCGCCGTCTGCGGCAGCGGGCCGTAGCAGTCGATCAATTCGCTGCGAATCTCATGGAGGTCTTCAGAGTTTGCCGCATGCGATATCCGCTTATACAAAATCAGACGCTGATGAATGTCTTCCACATAGTCTTCGGGAAGAAAGGCGGAAATCCCCATTTGAATTTCGGGAAGAGCGTCTTCAACGGGGGGGGCGTTCCCTTGGATCTCCCGCACCGTTTTTTCCATCAGTTCCGTATACAGTTCATAGCCGACCGCGGAGATATGTCCCGCCTGCGACAGCCCCAGCAGATTGCCGCCCCCGCGGATTTCCAGATCATTATAGGCAATACGGAATCCGGAACCGGGCTCGGAAAATTCCTTGATGGCCTGAAGACGCTTCATGGCGTCGCGCGACAGGAGCGCGCCCCTGGGCAGGAGGAGATAGGCCGAGGCTTCCTGATTGCCGCGGCCGACGCGGCCGCGGATCTGGTAGAGCTGCGCCAGGCCGAAACGGTCGGCGCGGTTGATGATGATGGTATTGGCTGACGGAATATCGAGCCCCGATCCGATGATGGTTGTGCAGACCAGCACGTCGAATTCACGCCGGATGAACTGGGACATGGTCTTCTCGATGTCCGCAGGCTTCATCTGGCCGTGCACCACGCCGACTTTGGCCCGGGGAACGAGCCGCTGCACCAGATGCGCGATGGAATAGATGGAGCGCACTCGGTCATGGACAAAAAACACCTGACCGCCCCGCGCGAGTTCCGCCTCCACCGCGGCCTTGATGGTATCTTCATCGAATTCCAGGACATACGTTTTAATCGGCTGCCTTTCCTCCGGCGGCGTGTTGATAATGGACAAATCGCGGATGCCGACCAGCGAGAGGTGCAGCGTGCGCGGGATCGGCGTGGCCGAGAGCGTCAGCACATCGACCAGCGTCCGCATTTTCTTCAGCTTTTCCTTATGGGCGACGCCGAAACGCTGCTCTTCATCAATAATGACCAGGCCCAGGTCTTTGAAGTCGACATCCTTTTGCAGCAGGCGGTGCGTGCCGACGACGATATCCACTTTCCCCAGGCGAAGATCCGTAATCGTCTTCTTGATCTCGGCCGAACTCTTGAACCGGTTCAGAACTTCCACGCGAATCGGGAAGTCCGCCAGGCGCCTGGTAAACGTCGCGTAGTGCTGCTCGGCCAGGATCGTCGTCGGCGCCAGAAGCGCCGCCTGCCTGCCGTCCATCACCGCCCGAAACGCGGCCCGGAGCGCGACTTCCGTTTTGCCGAAGCCCGCGTCGCCGCAGATCAGCCGGTCCATGGGCTTTACGTCATCCATATCGGCATGAATGTCTTCAATGGCTTTCGCCTGATCGGGTGTTTCCTCAAACTCAAAGACCGAGCAGAATTCTTCATAGACCCGGTCCGGCGGCGCGAAGGACTTCCGTTCCATCGCCTCGCGCGCGGCGTAGATCGCCACCAGCTCTTCGGCGACGTCGCGGACGGATTTCTTGACCCTCTCTTTGACCGCATCCCACGAGGTGCCGCCCATCTTTTCGATTTTCGGCGTGTAGCCGTCCGGCCCCAGATAGCGCTGAATTTTCTCCAGGGCGTTGACGGGCAGGTAAAGCTTATCGCCGTCCTGATATTCGATGACCAGAAAATCGTTTTCAATAATGCCCACGGTGATTTTTTGCAGGCCCCGGTAAACGCCGATGCCGAAATCCGTATGGACGACGAAATCTCCTTCCTTGAGATCGCCGAAGGATTTCAGGAAATACCCTTCGCGGATCGGCCGGGCGCGGCGGCGGGGCGCCTTTTTGACAAAGATTTCTTCTTCACTCAAACAAGCGATCCCCATCGTTTCGAGGATAAAACTGCCGGAAATTTTTCCCTCCCGTAAAAAAAACGGCGGGGCGTCGCCGGGGTGCTGGATGACATCCAGAAGGCGGCTGTCCGCCGGCAGAAGCTGCACCGGCAGATGGTATCCCATAAGCAGATGCCTCATCCGGGTGGTATCTTCCGGCGTCGGTGAAATGAAAAATACGGTCATGCCCCGGGCCAGCCAGTTTTTGATTTTGTCCGCCGTGTGGCGCAGGAGCGCTTCCTCCTTGACCTCGCCGGCCAGTGGTTCGGTTACCGGGATGTCCGGAAGGGACGCAAAAGTCACCGCCGGGGTTTCGGTTGCCGCGCCGTCCAGGGTCAGACCGGAGAGACGAATCTGCCGGAATCCCGCCAGCCGGGCGCTGAGCGTTTCTTCATCCAGATAAACACCGGCGCTTTCCAGATAGAACTTACCGCTGGCTTTTGCCTTGTAGAGCAGTTTGTCGATGTTGGCGGCGGCGATTTGCCGGGCTTGATCCATGGCCAGCGGATCATTCAGCACGAACAGGGCATTGGACGGCAGATAATCAAAAACACTGGAGAGCTTTTTCTGGGCGAAGCCGCCGGCGTCGTCGTAGTCCTCATAAAACAGGGGCAGAAAGATCGGGTTGACGGAGGTTGCGGATTGCTGCTGGAGCGTTTCCGAAAGCCGCCGGCGCAGATCGCGCGGCAGGTCCAGATCATCGGCCCGGCGTTTGACATTACGCACTGCGCGATTGAGCCTGGTTTCATCCATCAGAATTTCGGCGGCCGGTCCGAGGACGAACGCATCAACGGCCTGCCCGGAGCGCTGCGACGAACAGTCAAAACGGCGGATCGATTCGATGTCGTCGCCGATCATTTCCAGACGAAGGGCTTCCGGCTCGGTCGGCGGAAAAATATCCAGAATATTACCGCGCAGGCTGAATTCGCCGGGATTTTCCACCAGGGATACCCGCTGATAACCGCCCGCCTGAAGTCCGGCGGGGAACTCCTCCATGAGGAGGGTGTCTCCGGTGGAGATAATTTTGAGATACTGCTGGAATTCTGTAAAGGGCATGACTTTTTGCATTAAGGCCGCAAGGCAGGTGACGACGATCTTACGGCTGTCCACTTGCAGCCGGGTCAGCACATCCAGGCGCGCCAGTTCTTCTTCCCGCTGAAGGGCGAACATGTCAATGGAAAGAAAATCCAGCGGCGGGTAATAGAGCACGGCGCCTTCACCCAGAAAGAGGGCGAGGTCGCGCGCAAACGCGGCGGCTTCCCGGGGCGTGGGGCAAATGACGGTGATGGGGCCGGCCAGACGGTCAAACAGAAGCCCGGCCAGAAGCGGGCGCGCGGAGCCGACAAGCCCGTGAACATCTATGACGGGCGTTGCCCGGTCCATCAGGTCGAAAAGATCCCGCACGGGCGGGGCGTCCCGGATTATTTTTTTATCGATGATTTTTCTCAATGGACTTCATCCAAACCTATAACCGCCGCCGGTCAAGAAATCGCCAGCATTCTATCCAGCGTTTTTTTAGCGGCCAGACTGACATCCCGGGAGACCGTGATGACCGGCTGCATGGTCATGAGCGACCGCTCGATATCATCCAGGGTGATTTTTTTCATATCCGCGCAGAAAAGGGCGGAGGAGGCGGGAATGAATTTTTTTTCAGGGTTACGCTTTTGAAGTTCGGTCAAAATACCCTCTTCCGTTCCGATAATCATCTCCCTTGCCTGGGAGTTGCGGACAAATTGGAGAATCGCCGCCGTGGAGCCGACAAAATCGGCCAGCGCCAGCACCTCCGGACGGCATTCCGGGTGCGCGGCAAAAAGCGCCTGCGGATATTCCTTTTTGCACGAAGCGATATCCCCGGCCGTGAGCGCCTGATGGATCGGACAACAGCCGTCCCAGGCGATGATGTCCCTGCCGGTGACGGAGGCCACGTGACGCGCCAGGTTGCCGTCGGGCAGCATGACAATTTTTTTTGAAGGCGGCAGCGTCTGGATAATTCTGACCGCATTGGACGACGTACAGCAGATATCGCTTTCGGCTTTCACTTCCGCGGTGGAATTAATGTAGGTGACGAACAAGGCATCCGGCTTTTTCCGCCTCATTTCTTTGACAGACGGGACATCAGCCCTATCAGCCAGAGGGCAGCCCGCGTCCGCGCGGGGCAGCAGCACGATTTTTTGAGGTGAAAGCATGGCCGCGCTTTGCGCCATAAAATGCACGCCCGCGAAAACGATGACGCCGGCGTCAGATTTGGCCGCCGCCCCGGCCAGCGCCAGTGAATCGCCCAGGACATCAGCTATTTCCTGAATTTCGGGCCGGGCGTAATAGTGGACCAGTAAAATACCGTGCTTTTCATCCAGCATTTTACGGATTTTTTTCTGCTGTGGAGTCATAGACACATCCTTAATTTACTTCATATCCACCTAGCGCAAAAAAACGGAGAGTTCAAGGATAAAGGAGAAAAGGCTATTAGCCTATTAGGCTGCAGACTATTAGATTATTACGCTAAATGGATGGGCGCTTGGCGCCCCGCAAATGAACCTGCAGCCTGACAGCCTATTTTATTATTGACACCCCCCCCGTATTTGATAAGGTACGCCAGGAATGACACAATGGAGATAACACTATGATTTCTGTAGAAGAGGCACTCAAAACCATTCTCGCCGGTTGCCGCCCGCTCGGGCTGGAAATGGTCGATATCCTTGAAGCCTGCGGCCGGGTGATCGGAGTGGATGTCACAGCGTCGCGCGATATTCCCTCCGCGGCCAATTCCGCGATGGACGGCTATGCCGTGCGGTCCGCTGATACGAAAGGCGCGCATGCCTTAAAGCCCGTGGAACTGAAAGTGGTCGAGACGATTGCGGCGGGAACCCTGGCTGCGAAAACCATCAAGGCGGGCCAGGCGGCGCGCATCATGACCGGAGCTGTTATCCCCAGGGGAGCGGATGCTGTTGTCCGGCGGGAAGATACCGAGGAAGCCGCCAGAACCGTGAAGATTAAAATCGCGGCCCCCCGGGGCCTGGATATTCGCTTTCCCGGAGAAGACGTTCAAAAAGATGAGCGGGTCATTTCTGCGGGAAGCGTATTGCGGCCCGGCCATATCGGCATGCTGGCCGAGCTGGGAAAGGCATTTGTCAGCGTCCATCAGAAACCGCGCGTGGCGATTCTGTCCACCGGTGATGAATTGGTCGATATTGAAACCGATCCCCCTCCCGGAAAAATCGTCAACTCCAACAGCTATTCACTGGCCGCGCAGGTCCTGGACGCAGGCGGTATTCCGATTATGCTGGGCATCGGGCGTGATCAAAAAGCGGAACTGGCGGAAAAATTTCAGGTTGCCCGCCGCGCTGATGTTATCCTTTCTTCCGGCGGCGTCTCGGTCGGCGACTTTGATTTTGTCAAGGATGTCATGGGAGACATCGGCAACGCCATGCGTTTCTGGCAGGTGGCCATGCGCCCCGGCAAACCCCTGGCCTTCGGTTCCATCGACGGCGTGCCGCTTTTCGGCCTGCCGGGCAATCCGGTTTCCGTCATGGTGTCTTTTGAACAGTTTGTCCGTCCCTACCTGCTGAAAATGCAGGGGCATACCCGAATCTTCCGTCCGCTCCTGACCGCCGTAAGCGCTCAGGATATCAAGAAAAGCACCGGTGTGAAAAATTTTATCCGGGCTCTTGTCTACCGGAAAAACGATGCTTATATTGCCCGAGTGACAGGTGAACAGGGGTCGGGCATCCTGAAATCGATGGTGGCGGCCAATGGATTCATTGTTCTGGGTGAAAAAGACTCCATCATCAAAAAGGGAGACGAGGTTCTCGTGCAGCTGCTTGATGAAGGATTGCCCAGAACAGAGGCCCCCCGCTTCGATTGAGCCTCTTTTGTTCTACTGCAAAGATCAAAAAAAATTTCATGGAAAAAAGAAAGGATTGTTATGCGTAAATTAATGCTGATTGTTTTTGTTTTGCTCCTGGCTGTTCCTTCATGGGCCGCCGAAATTCAGACGGAAGACCAGAAAACCCTTTATGCGATTGGCGCTCACATGAGTAAACAGCTGGCTGTTTTTAACCTGACTGCGGATGAGTTCGCCATCGTCAAGCAGGGCATGGAAGAAGCCGCTGCCGGTAAGAAGCTGGCGGCTGAGCCGGAAGCCTACATGCAGAAAATCAATCAGCTGGCCCAGGCGCGGATACAGGTCGCCGCCGAAAAGGAGAAAGAACAGTCCAAACCCTATCTAGAGAAAGCCGCTTCGGAAAAAGACGCCAGGAAGTTGCCGTCGGGTGTCATTTATCAGGAGATTAAAGCCGGCAGTGGCGCTCAGCCCAAAGCAACGGACATTGTTAAAGTTCATTATACCGGATCTTTGGTTAACGGTAAGGTTTTCGATAGTTCCGTGCAGCGCGGTCAGCCGGCGGACTTTCCCCTGAATCAGGTGATCCCCTGCTGGACGGAAGGCGTGGGGATGATGAAAGTCGGCGGCAAAGCCAAACTGACGTGCCCTTCGGATTCGGCTTACGGCGACAGAGGCCGACCGTCTGCTATCCCCGGCGGCGCGACGCTGGTCTTCGACGTTGAACTGCTGGAAGTGAAGGCGCCTGAGGCGCCGGCGGCTGCTCCCAAGACGCCCGCAGCGCCGAAAAAAAGTTCAAAAAAATAGCTTACTAAGAATATTTTCTCACACGGGACACGGGACGGGCGGCAAGCCTGCCCCGTGTCCGTTCATCTCCGGTTATCGCTTTGTGCAACGTCCGCAGGAACCTATTCAATAATCATTTGAATCTCTTTGAATATTCGTGTAAGGATCATCCATTAAATTTAAGAGGAAGAAAGGATTATTATGCGTAAATTGATGCTCATCGTTTTTATAGCCCTGATAGCCGTTTGGGGTTGTTCCCCGGATGCGCCTAAAACAGAAGACCAGAAGGCTTTTTATGCTCTGGGAGTCCATCTCAATAAGCAGTTGTCCGTCTTTGATCTGACGCCCGAGGAATTGAAGCTTGTTCAGCAGGGCATGTCCGACGCATCCGCCGGCAAAAAGCTGGCTGCGGAGCCGGAAGCCAGCATGCAGAAACTGGGTGAATTGGCTCAGTCGCGCATGGCGAAAGCCACGGAAAAACAAAAGGCGCAGGCCAAGCCGTTCCTGGAAAAAGCAGCTCAGGAAAAAGGCGCGCAAAAGAGCGCTTCCGGCCTGATCTACAAAGAGATCAAGGCAGGCACCGGCGCGCAGCCTAAAGCAACCGATGTCGTTAAAGTTCACTATGTCGGCACGATGATTGACGGCAAGGAATTTGACAGCTCCGTCAAACGCGGCCAGCCGGTGGACCTGCCGTTGAATCAGGTTTTTCCCTGCTGGGCGGAAGGCGTCAGTATGATGAAAGTCGGCGGGAAGGCCAAGCTGGTTTGCCCCTCCGAGACGGCTTATGGCGACAAGGGGCGTCCACCCGTCATCCCCGGCGGCGCGACGCTGGTTTTTGAAGTCGAACTGCTGGAAGTGAAAGCTCCCACGGCGCCCGCCGCGCCCGTGATGCCGCCCGCAGCTGCGCCAAAACCGAACGCAAAAAAATAGTTTCAAACATTACCGTGAACCCCGGAGGGGCGGGCGACAAACCCGCCCCTTGCTTTTATGGTCAGTCGTTCCTGAAAAAGTCTCTTTTTTTAAAATACACGGGCGGATTTCTGACCACGGTCTGCGCAAGGCAGGGTTCGAACAAGCCCCTTTGTGGCTCTTCAAAGCTGTTGTCCTTCAGTTACACTCCATTGTTTCGCCGGATTTTTTGTGCGGTAATATTGATTGACAATCAAAACCGGAATACCTATGCTTTTACGCCAAAAGTGATCGTTCTTTGCCCATGATCATCATCAGCGAGGTAACCTTATGATGCGTGCTGCCATTCCGTCTTTTGCCAAACGCCTTTATCTGCTTTTATTTTTTCTGCTTACCGCCCTGACCAGTGTGTCCTGCGGCGGGGGGAGCGAATCACCTTTATCCTACGTCAACACGATGACTGAAATGATCCCCTTCATTGAGCAGCAGATGAAGGACTACGAGGTAGCCGGCCTGGCCATTGCCCTCGTGGACGACCAGCGGGTTGTGTGGGCCCGGGGGTTCGGCTATGCGGATGCCGGCAAAAAAATACCGGCGACCGGGAAAACGCTTTTTGAAATCGGTTCCATCTCCAAAACCATCACGGCCTCGCTGATCATGCAGCTTGCCGAGACCGGGCAGTTGAACATCGATGATCCGGTCACCCGGTATCTGCCTGATTTTTCGATAGGGCAGCCCCTGGGCTCTTTTCCCTCTCCGGGCGGTCCGATTACGATTCGAAGCATGATGAACCACCACGCCGGCATTCCCGGGGACCTGCTGAATGGAGCCTTTACCGGCAGTGTCAAGTACCCCGACTACAACACGCGGCTCATCAGCTATCTTGCCGGCGAGTACGCGGATTACCCTGTCGATTTCCTGCTGGCCTATTCCAATACCGCGGTCTCGCTTCTGTCAGATGTCGTAACCGCCGCTTCGGGCCAGAGCTTCAGAGAACGCAGCCGGCAGTTCTTTACCGACCTGGGCATGGACCACTCCACATTTTACCGTGAAAGCGCCAGCGTGCCTGCAAACCAGTCCAGGGGATACATTCTTGGTCAGGAGTACGGGCCCTTCTATTGCAATATCGAACCATCCGGATCGATCCTCTCCAGTGCGTCGGACATGGCCAAATATCTGAAAATGGTCATGGCGGACGGGAGGGGCGAGCGGAAAAGGGTCCTCGCCGGCGAAACGCTCGGGACCATGCTCACCCGGACAAACAGCGCCGTGCCTCTGGATTACGCGAGTATCGGCCTCGGCTGGTACGTCAGTGATCCGGATCTGGCGTACGCGGGCCGCCTCTGCTGGCATAATGGCGGCACGATCCTGATGAGAAGTCATATGGAGATCCTCCTGGACCACAAGCTGGCGGTCATTGTGATGACCAATTCGATGACCGGGGCGGTTTTGGCCGAAAACGCAGCCAAAATGGTGCTGAAGCTCGCTGTCGAAGAAAAGACGGGCATCAGGCCTCCCGATCCGATCGTTCCCCAGCCTTCGCCCATTGTTACCTGGACCGACGCACAATTGGATGCCGTGGCCGGGATCTATGTAACTGCATCGGGATACGATCTCATCAAAAGAGTCGCCGGAGGACTGGAATGGACCAGCGGGGCGGGATTGCCCGCTCTGCAAATCATTGCGCCGGCCGTGAAAGTTCCGTGGCTCTCCAACGGTCCGACGGCATGGGAATCGCGCGCCGGAATCGCTGACCGTGCGATTGTCCGCGAGCTGGTCCCCCGGGCCAACGGCTGGTTTTCCCTTCGTGAAACCCAGCAAAGCCAGTGCGAGTTTAAGAACGTGGCCGGAAGACGGGTGATGATCATCCATGGCAGCCTCTGGAGCGGCCTGCTGGGCGAGCGATATATTCCGCCCGCGGCCATGCCTGCATCCTGGACCGCACGGCTCGGAACGTACAACCTGGTAAACCTCGATGCCGACGATGCCTCCCGCTACCTTCCCGAGGCTTTTCAATTGCTCAGCTCCGGCATGGAACTCAAGGTTAAAGACGGACTCCTCATCATGGAGCTGACAAAAGGCCTGCAGACGGGTCTGCAGTATGTCGTTCATCCCGGCACCGATCGTTTGGGCTATGTGCGCGGTCTGAGCCGTAACCTTGGCGGTTCTGTCCAGATCATCAACACGCCGGCCGGAGAACAGATCCAGTTTCTGGGACTGAGGTATGCAAAACAGTAGATTTTCCTCTTTTCTTCGCTCTGGATTTTGTAAACCGCTTAAACCCTCTTAAACGCCGGATCGCATGTTTCGGTGATAACCGCAAACAGCACGCCCTCTTCGGTAACATTCTATTTGCGGCAATTCGCCTGCCAGTTTTTCATTGACAGACCCGGATCATTTCCTTATGTTCCTCTCCTGTGAAAATGCGGACTTATTAAAGAACCTGAGGCTGTATGGAAAAATTGCTGGATGTGCCGTTTTTGGGAATATTGTTTAAGATCCTGAAAATCAAAGAAAAGCTGGGGCAGATAAAACGCGAAGCGGCCATGACGGAGGATCAGCTTCGCGACTATCAACTTTTGAAGTTAAGAAAAGTGATGACCCATGCCTATCAAAGCATTCCTTTATACAGAGATCAGTGGAAAGCAGCCGGGGTCAGTCCGGATGATTTAAAAACACTCGCCGATCTTGATAAATTTCCGATTATCACGAAAGAGGATCTGAGGCGCGCCGACTTTGCCGCAATTATCGCAGAGGGACGCTCCAGGACGAAATACCATATTTTTAAAACCACCGGGTCCAGCGGCGTTCCGGTCAGCATTTTATATGACAGGGACAGAGGTTTTTATGAAATAGCGGAGATTTCGGCCTTTTCGATCAACACGCATTTTGGTTTGCACCTTAAAAAAGGCATGAGCATTCTGGTCCTGGATGAGGATGCCATGGAAATCCTTCCCGCGCTGGAGTTCCCCAGTTTTAAAAAATATTTGTTCGATGCCCTGGATGGCGTGGAAAAACATATTGAATATCTGAATCGGGTAAGGCCGGACTATCTGATGACCTACCCGAGCGTCTTAAAAAATATCGCGCTTGCGGCGCAGGCCCGCTGCATGAAACTCCATCAACCCAAACTTCTGTTCACCACCGGTGAAAGTCATGATGGACATACCCGCAAAATCATCAGGCAGGTATTTGCAGGCGAGCTGCTGGATGGCTACGCGGCCACGGAAACCGGTGTGATGGCGGTCGAGTGCCCGAGGCATAACGGATTGCATGTTCTGGACTACAAAACCATTATCGAAATCGCCGATGATGACGGCAGACTTCTGCCGCCGGGGCAATCGGGCAATGTGATCGTAACCGATCTCAACAATATGGCTTTCCCGATTATTCGCTATTCCGGGATGGGAGATATCGCGGGCTACAAGCCTGACCGCTGTGATTGTCATCTGAAGGCGCTTCCGCTTCTAAGCAGAATTGAAGGCCGGAAAATTGATGCCGTTATCCTTCCCGGAAAGAAAGTGATTCACCCCTACAAGCTGACCCTTTTAATGCAGAATGTCCCGGGCGTAAATAAATTTCAGATCCGGCAGGAAAAAGAGGATCAAATGACCGTCTTAATTGTGAAAGATTCTGCCAAAACAACGGGCGGCCTTTCGACCGGCGATGACGCGCACTACCAGCTTCTGAAAAGCCGGTTTCAGGCCGTGCTGGGAGATGACATGATCGTCAAATTCGAGTTCGTTGATGATATTCCCCGGAGAGAAAATTCGCATAAATTCCAAACCGTCGTTTCAATGGTGCGTGAATAAGCGGGGCGTCCGGTAAAAACAGTCAGGAGCGCGTCGCACGCGTTAAACAATAGAACATTATAACGTTGAAAAACAGGAAGAAGGAAAACCAGAGAATGATTCGTTCCATTTTAGAAAGCCCGTTGTATCCGATTATCAATCCCAGGAGCATCGCTTTTTTCGGTGCATCCAACAATTTTATGCGTATGGGGTCCCTGATGCTTTCGTCGGTGCAGGCCCTGGGGTATGAAGGAAAAATATTCCCGATTCATCTGACGGAAAAAGAAGTGCGTGGTCACCAGGCCTATGCAAGCATTATGGATGTGCCCGAAGTGCCGGACCTGGCCATCATCGTCCTGCCGACCGAAATTGTCTGCCGGACGCTTGCGGACTGCGGGAAAAAAGGCATCCGGCACGCCATCGTCGTTTCCGGCGGATTCCGGGAAGCGGGGCCGGAAGGCGTTGCCCTGCAAAGAGAGCTGGAAGCCGTGGCCGATCGATTCGGCATCCGGTTTCTGGGACCGAACTGCCTGGGCATTGCGAACCCGCACCTCAAGCTCAATCCGACGACCATCACCGCGGAAGGCCCCCCCGGCTTTGTCGGCCTGGCCTCGCAGAGCGGCAGTTTCGTCACCCAGATGTTTGATTACCTGCATCTCCACGGGATGGGATTCAGCGCGGCGGTGAGCGTCGGCAATGAGGCCAATATCGATATTGTCAATTGCCTGGAATATCTGGGCGCCTGCCCCCACACCAAAGTGATTACGCTTTACGTTGAGGGAATCACCCGCGGCAGAGCGTTTATTGAAACGGCTCAGGCCATTACGCCGCACAAGCCGATCGTGGCCCTCTATATCGGCGGGTCCGAGGCGGGCCGCCATGCCGGCCTTTCGCATACGGGATCGCTTTCGGGGCCCGATGAAATTTACGACGGCATGTTCAAGCAATGCGGCATTATCCGGGCGCGGACGCTTGCGGAACTTTTTGATTACGCGCTGGCCCTGGGAACACTGCCGCGGCCGAAGGGAAATCGCGTCATCATCCAGACCCATTCCGGAGGCCCCGGGGCAACGGCCGCCGACGCCTGCGGACGGGCCGGACTCACGCTGCCTAGACTCTCCGCGGAAACGGTGGAAAAGCTCAAACCCATGATTCCCAGGACGGCGAGCACCGCCAATCCGCTGGATTTGACTTACAGCCTGAATTCCGCACAGAACTTTTTTGACATTCCCGACATTCTGCTTGAGGATGAAAAAGCGGATATTCTCCTGGCGTATTTCCTGTCTCCGGGAATGTTTATGGAACGGATCATGCGGGAAATGGGGGTTCCGGAGGAAACAATTCCCGCCGAGCGCGACAAAATGATCGATCAGCATGCCGATCAGTTTGTGAGCCTCAAGGAGCGTCATCCGGATAAGGCAATTATCGGTTTCACCTACCGGAGCCTTCAGGAAAAAATGGTTCGTCGGGTTCTGGATCAGGGCATTCCCGTTTACCAGGACCCTGAACGTGCGGCGCGATCGCTGGCGGCGGTATTGCAGTATTATGAGATGCGGGATAAAATTGTCCAAGGAGAACCAGCATCGGACTGAAATCATTGAAACGGATGTGAGGTGTCTGACAATGAGGAACAAAGCTCTGTTGTCGATGCTTATGGACTCATTACCCGGCCTTCCTCCTGCAGCCTGAGGATCGAACGGGCCGGCATCCGTATCCTGAAGGAGATCGTCCTGACGCAATACATCCTTCACACCCAATGCGGCAACACGGCCGGTGCGGCGAAAACATTATCGTCGCGCATCACCCACACGTGGGTCAAAGAAGGGGCCGCTGGACATTATTGGGGGGCATGAGCTACGATCTTCCCGCCGATGCGAAACCCTGATTTGCCCCATGCCTCGGCCCAAATGGTCCTTAAAAGCAATGGCGTATGGCATATCCGTGATCGCCGATTCGCGAAGGCGTCTCCGGCCGATTTCGCCGTCTCGGATTCCATGTGGTTTGGCCCATTTAATGTTGTTGACTTACCTGCGCCATATTCCTATACTTCTCATGCCATGAGCATGATTGCTGGTAAAACAGCAAGGCCAGCCGGGAAGACTTGATCCACATCAGCTACGACGCGAAAATTCCGCTTCAACGCTTCACCATCATCGAATATAAAAAACGAAGGGCCGTCATCCTGATGTTTTTCAGGGATGGCTGCTATGAATAAGAAAATGGAGATAAAGGCATGAAAATCGGAAAAGGCCTTTCAGGCGCCATGACATTTGTGTTGATGATCCTCCTGCTGCCGGTCGGCGGTTTTGCGGAGAGCCGTATGCCGCTCCCCGACAAGCCTCTTCTGGAAGCCGTCAAAAAGGACGATGTTCAGGCCGTCCGGGCCGCATTGAAAACGGCGGGCGGCCAAAATGAAATCAACCACAGCGGCGTGACCGGAGATTTGCCGCTCGTGAGGGCTGCCCGTAACGGGAATCTGGAGATCGTCTCGCTGCTCGTCGAACACGGCGCGATCATTGACATTGGCAAAGAGAGGGGCGAGAGGACACCCTTGATTGAAGCCGCCGGACAGGGACATGTCGACGTTGTGAAATTCCTGCTTTCGAAGGGCGCCGATGTCAACGCCCGGGGCAACGGCCTGACGCCGCTGCTGCTGGCTTGCGCCTGGGGAAATCTGCCCGCCGGACCTCCCGGGGATAAAACGAAAACGATTTACATCCTTCTGGAAAACGGCGCCGACGTGAATGTTCAGGATGAGTCCTGGCTGAAAACGGGCCGGACGCCTCTCATGTACGCAGTCCTGCAGGGAGACGCGGCTCTCGTACAGGCTCTGCTGGACAGGGGCGCAAGAAAGGATCTGAAAAACAAGGACGGGGATACTGCGCTTGCGCTGGCCCGGAAGTCGGGACTGGAATACATCAGCCAGTTGCTGGAAAAACCGGCCGCCCAGTCAAAACCCGTCAATCCTGACGTGCATCCTTTATTTGCTGCCATCAAGGAGGGCCGTCCGGAGGCGGTCAAAGCGCTGATCGCTAAAGGCGCAGATGTGAACCTTCGAACCGAGACGGGCAGTACGCCGCTCATGTATGCGGCGGATCGCAATCAATTTACGATTGTCCGGATATTGCTTTTGGCCGGCGCCGACGTGAATGCCGGGAACGGCGCGAACAACACCGCGCTGATCTATGCTTCCATCAAAGGCCATGTAAGTGTTGTCCGGGAGCTTTTAAGAAAGAAAGCCGACGTGAATGTGAAAAACCTGGCGAAGGGCGACGCTTTGATCTACGCGGTGATGGGTCAGAAGACGCCGGTGGTCAAAGTTTTGCTTTCTTCCGGCGCAAGGGTGACCGATCAATATGATGACGGAAAATCGGCCCTGATGATGGCGGTCCATGACGGGAGTACCGACATTGCCAGGTTGCTGATCAGTCATAAAGCGGACGTCAATGCCGCTGATCCCAATCAAATGACCGCCCTGATGATGGCCTGTGAAAAGGGCAATGCCGAATTAGTCGAGGCGCTTTTGAAAGCCGGAGCGGATATCCATCGAAAATCAAAATACGGGGATACGGCGCTTGGCAAAGCGATCGCCGGCCATCATCTTCCGGTTGTCAAAATCCTGGTGAAAAAAGGCGGATACGTCGACCGTCAGGAGGCTCTGTTTTCGGCAGTCATGAACGGCAACCTGGAAATCGTCAGGCTTCTTTTGACAAAAGACGCGGATGTCAACAGGCGCGGCTTCGGCGGCGGGACGCTGTTGATGCTGGCCGTGGATAAAAATTTGCCGCTGGTGAAATTTTTGATGGCCCGAGGCGCGGATGTGCAGATGAAAGATGATGAAGGAGAAACGGCGTTGATGAAAGCAGTCCGGTCATTCAACGCGGACAATCTGTCGATTACGCGGTATCTCCTGGATCACGGCGCAAAAGTCGATGCAGTGAACAACAGGGGTGAAACGGCGTTGATTCTGGCGGCGAAAAACTTCCATGCGGAAATCGTCAGCGTACTGGTTGAAAAGAGCAGCGCGGCATCCCTGTCCCTGAAGGATCAGGAAGGAAAATCGGCCTGGACCTATGCGCTTCAGGGCGACAAACCGGCGATGGTGAGCATTCTGGAAAAAGCCGGCGCGGGCGGAGATTATCGCGGGATGGAATGGAAGGGAAATGTTTCCAGGCAGAGAGAACCTTTCATCAAAGTTGTGGGGACGAAAAAAGAGTGGTCCGAACTCTGGACGCGGGCATTGGAAAAGCCTGCGCCCGATGTGGATTTTGAAAAATATGTTGTGGCCTGCATCTTCCTGGGCCATTCTGCCCGATGGCTCTATTCCGTAGGCCTGGGCCAGCCCGAAAAGCGCGGAAATGAGCTGGTGATTGAATACGAGCTGATCGACGTGATGCTGCGCCTGGCCGGACCGTTCAAAGCCGGCGGTCAGTATTACATGAAGGTGTTCGATAAGCCGAAAGACATTCCAATGATTCTGGAAGAGGCCGGTCCGAATTCCCGAAGAAGAAGATAACCCATGCTGGAAATCGCCACTACCAGAATCGGGAGAAATGCCCTTTTTGCCGGTTTGATCAGCCACATGGCGGCCTTGCTTGTCGCCATGTCGTCGTCATCCGGTGCGGAACATTTTTTCCGCATGGTTTTCCCCTTCTCTTCGGTGCTCCTCGTCGTTGGCGCATTTGCGGAATTGAAAGGCGGGGGCTTGGCTCCTTTCCGGAACTGGCGATTCTACCCGATTGCGGCCGTAACGGTCATTCCTTTCCTCGGGCCCTTCCTTGTTCTGGGAGGGCTCTACCGCATGCAGGAGAGCAGGCGGGGCAAAAGCATCAGCCTGACCGGCCTCCTTTCCGCGCTCTTCCGGCTGAAAGCAAACCTGCTGATAATCCTCCTGTTGATGGTCCTGCTTCTGCTTTTATTTGTTTTCACGAACGGCCGGGATGATCCCTACTACAAAAAAAGACATCGAAACCGGAATATGCCGCAGTCTGTCTTAACGGTCAGTCAGCACGAGCATGATGCCCGGATCGCAGGCTGCTTAACCGGCAGGATAAAGGGAGACGTAGCATGATGAAAAAATATCAGCCCGAACGCACCGATTTGTTGATTAACACAGACTGGGGCATCCCTCGCGATCAATTGCCGGCCGAAGAAGCCCGGACCCGGGGCCTGATTTTTTTTCATGACCGATGGGTGACCCGGGAAGAAAGAAAGCAGCTCAAAGACGAACAAGGCGCTTATATTTCCGTCCGGATCATCGGCTTCCTGCTGCTTTTTATCTGTGTTCCTGTTTTGATCAATATCCGATCCATTGCGGAAGGCGGGATCAGCCATGTTGCCCTGGCCGTCCTGTATGCGTTTGTCGCGTCGGTGGCCGGTTCCGGATTGATCCGTTACGCGCGGTACGCCCGGTACCCGGCCATCCTGATCTTTCTTTCCTTCTTTATTTTGCCTTTTACGCCGCTCTTCGAAAGTGAAAAAGGCGCGCCGCTGTTGTTGATCCTGGGCGTGATCGGCCTTTATTATCTTCTGCGCAGGACGGCCCGGAAAATCCTGTGGCCGCAGACCGGAGCAAAGCCTGCTCATCAAAAAATCCGACCCGTGGTTCGAAGGATCATTTACGGGATGGCGCTGCTCGTCGGACTTTCGGCCGGTTATTTTATTTATGATCTGTCTTCGGCCAAACAGATGGCTGCCGGTGCCTGCAGGCTCGCGGCAGCGGGATTGCCGGTGGAACAGTTTTTATTAAAATTTCCCGAAGCGGATTACAAAATCATTCGGGGCGCGGATTATGTCCTGATCGTACCCAAAAGAGGTCTGGGCCGGAACCACTGCCAGGTCACGCATGACGGGCGAGTGCTCACCGGCGCCAAAACAGGTTTTGCCGATTAATGAAGAGCAGGAGAATGTCCGAAAAAGAAAAGACAGGAGTGTTCAAGATGTTTGCATCCAATCATTTATTACGTTCATTGGCGATCGGAATCGGCTGGATCGCCCTGTTGTCCATTTTACCTGTCGGCGGATTTGCCGCCGGCAATCCGGTTTCAGTGGACGGGCGAGACAAGCCCGAAACCTTTGTCCAGATCGGACATACGTCATCGATCAACAGCATTGATCTGTCGCCGGACGGCAAATGGCTTCTTTCCGGGAGTGATGACGACAGCATCAAATTATGGGAAGCCGAAAGCGGAAGATTGATCAGAACGTTCAAGGACAATGAAAATGTTGAATTTGCCGCTTTTCTGCCCGGCGGCCGATCGTTTTTCTCCCTGAACTGGAAGGGGAATGTCAGCGTCTGGGATATCCGGACCGGGGAGAAGATTCGGGAATTTGCACTCAGCGAAATGAGTGCAACCATAAGCAGCCGCTCCGCTTCCTACGACGGTCATGTGCTGCGGGCTATCGTCGGGCTTAGGCTGTATAACGCCGACATGTCCAGAGGCGTCGTCGCCAGCGTCGTCGAGCGGCCCAGGTCCGGCGCCATTGCCGGCCATCTGGGATTTGCTTTCGGCTCTCGTAATGCCCTTTCCCTGGACGGCCGGCTGATGCTTTCTTCCGTGCGGGAAAGCGCGTCGGAGTCCATCATGCAAAGCAAAGACAAAACGCTGATGCTTTGGGAAATCGCCACCGGCCGGATTCTGGCCACACTGTCCGGGCACACAGACAGGATCGACGTCGTCACCTTGTCCGCAGGCAACCGTTATGCGCTTTCCGGCAGCCGGGATAAGACCGTGATGCTTTGGGATTTAAAAAGGGGACGGGCCGCAGCCGTGTTCGCCGGCCACCAGAAAGCGATTGAGGCGCTTGCCTTTTCCCCTGACCAAAAATATATCCTTTCCGGCAGCCGCGACAACACGATGAAGCTGTGGAGCGTTGACGATGAAAAAGAAATTCGGAGTTTTGCTCACGACGGCGAGGTCACCTTTGTCCGGTTTTCCCCGGACGGCCGCTTCGCGCTCTCCGGCGACGATAACGGGGCGATCCGGTATTGGGATATCCAAAGCGGTTTGGAGGTCAAAGCGCTGAAAAGTCATGCCGCCGATGCCAATGCGTTCGCCTATTCCCCGGACGGGAAATATCTTTTGACCGGTTCTTCGCAAGGGCAGCTCAGGCTCTGGGATGCGGCCTCGGGAAAAATGTTGAGAAAGATCGACGCCCATCGGGAAACCATAACAGCCGTACAGTTTACGCCGGACGGCAAATATCTCCTCTCCGCAAGTTACGACAAGACCATGAAATTGTGGGATAGAAACGACGGGCAACTGAAAAATACCTTCCAGGGGCATGCCGGTCAGGTTTACAAGGCGGTCATTTCGCCGGACGGCCGGTATATCCTGAGTGCGGCGCAAGGCAACGATATCCGGCTGTGGAATCTCGCCGGCGGCGCGGAAATGACCGCCCTGAATTTGTCGGGCGTGTATCTGTGGTCCATCGGATTTTCGGCGGACAGCCGTCAATTGCTTATCGCCCACGATCAGAAGAAATCAGGCCATACGGTCAGAGTTTTGGCTTTGGACGGACGTGAAGTTAATCGTTACGTGGATGTCGCTTTTGGCGGCTACTCGGGCGACGGGAAATATTTTTTGTCCCGGGAATACCGGCAACAGTCAGGCCAGGAGCAGAAACTTTTTGCCCCTGATGCTGATGCTAAACCTGAAAAGAAGATCCGTCATCGGGACCAGTCCAATGAAAACGAACTGGTGGATATCAGCACCGGCAAGGTGCTGGGCCGCTTCGGGCAAAAAGGCGCGATTGTTTCCGTCTCCGTTTCCGCCGAGCCGAACGTTGTTCTGACCAGGAATCGTTATGACCGGGATATCCGCCTGTGGGATGTCACAAGCGGCAAAGAGATCAGGCGGTATCCCGTCCACTTCGGTCTGCTCACCTATGACGGGAAGAAAGTCATCGCACCGTCGTCTCAAACCTTGCAAGCTTTTGACACGGCTACCGGCCGCGCAGGGAAGCTGTTTGCAGGCCTCACCACAGCGAAGATCAGCGCCATGGCTTTGTCTTCCAAAGGCGGCTACGCCGTTACAGGCGATGAATCGGGGATGATGCAGTTTTGGGATATCGGCGCCGGCGCGCTTTTGAAAACCATCAAGGCGGATGAACGTAACGTGATCATCGCTGTCGCCTTTTCGCCTGACAATCAGTATGCGGCAACGATGGCCCGGTTCGGCATGATTAAAATCTGGAATTTGCGAGACGGCCAAAAGGTCTCCGAATTCAAAACGGACTATGTGTCCGGGTTCTACGAAGAGTTGGAAGCCGGTGATTATGTGAATTATGGAAACGGCGTTTTGGCTTTTTCTCCCGACGGTCGTCATATTGCCTGCGGGCCCATACTCCTCGATGCCGCCACAGGACGTAAAGTGCTCGATTTTCAAACCCCCAACGGCCCGGGCTACTGGGTGACCTTCTCGCCGGACGGCGCCTACCTGCTTTCCAAAAACATGCTCTGGGATGCGGCCACGGGCCGCAGGGCAAGGAAGATGGAAAGCATCACGGATGGAACCTTCTCTCTTTTCTCCGCCGATGGGAAAACGATTTATGCCGCCGACTATGACGGGGTTTTCAGCGTGGTCGATCCGGATACAGGCAAGCTCATCCGCAGATACAAGGACTATATCTCCGGCGCTGCGTTTGCCGTTTCCCGGGATCAGAAAATGATGCTTGCGGCGGATCGGGATGTAAGCGAGCTGACCCTCTGGAACCTGGCATCGGGCAATAAAACCGCCGCGATTACAGCCCATCGGAATATTTCGAGCGTGGAGCTTTCCGCTGATGCCCGGAGGGCGATGGTCAATCACCGGGTTTCCACGGCGCAGTATGATCTTCGCGCCGGAAAGGAACTCGCGCAGTTTATCAGCTTCATGGACGGTGAATGGATCGTGATCACGCCGGAAGGGTACTACAATGCCTCGGCCGGAGGAGAACGCTACCTCAATGTTCGTGTGGGCGAGCAGGTTTACGGTATTGAAAATTACCGGGAGACTTTCTTCCGTCCCGATCTGGTGAAGGTGGCTCTGTCCGGTGGATCGCTTGCCGATTTTCGGAAACTGGCGGATGTCAAAGAGCCGCCGGCTGTAAAGATTTTCGACACCCCCGCGTCGGTCGCGACCGATGAAGTGACTGTTCGGCTGAGCCTTACGGATCAAGGCGGCGGCATCGGCGACATTCGTCTTTATCTCAACGGCACCGCCGTGGTGATGGACAGCCGGGCGGTGCAGATCCTGGGAAAAACGGGCCAGGCGGTTTTGAAGAGTTATGATCTGAAACTGGTGAACGGGAAAAATACGATCAAAGCCGTGGCCATGAACGGCGACAACAGCATGCAGAGCAATGAAGCGGCACTGGAGGTGACGGCAAATTATGCGCAGGCGGGCAAGCCGTCGCTTAGCGCCCTGGTGATCGGCATTAATCAATTTAAGAATCCGAAACTCAAACTTCAATATTCCGCCGCGGATGCGGATCTGTTCGCAGCCACGCTGCAGAGCGCATCGGAAGGCCTCTTTGACCGGGTGACCATCAAAAAACTGATCAAGCCGGAAGAAACCACAAATGATGCGATCCTCCGGGAGATCAAATCATTTCAGTCGCTCAGGCCGGATGATCTGTTTGTTTTTTACATCGCGAGCCACGGCACGGTGGATGAAGGAGAGTACTTCCTGATCACCTCCAATGTGGGATCACTGCGCACCGAGAAACTCAAGACCGACGCGATCTCTCAGAACAAGCTCAAAGAGGCGATTGCCAACATTCCGGCGACGAAGAAGCTCATTATCATCGATACCTGCAACGCGGGCGCTCTGGGCGAAGCCATCCAGGTGGCGATGCTCACGCGCGGGATGAGTGAGGATACGGCGCTCAAGATTTTGAGCCGGGCGGTTGGATCAACCATTCTGTCCGCTTCGACCTCTTTGCAGGAAGCCCTCGAAGGCTACCGGGGACACGGCCTGTTTACGTATGTCCTCGCCGAAGGCCTGAGGGGCAAAGCGGATAAGGGGAAGACCGGATATATCAAGACCACCGACCTTGCCGATTACGTGGACAACGAAGTGCCGCTGCTGGCGGAAAAGACGTTCAAGCGGGCGCAGTATCCGACGATCTCCATCAGCGGTCAGGCGTTTCCTGTCGGGAAAGTAAAATAGCTTGTAGCTCATAGCTCATGGCTCATGGCTCGTAGTAAGAACAAGGGGTTGCAACCACCTAAAGGTGGCAAGTCCCCTTGTTCTATGAAGAGGAAAGTTAAAATGAAAACAGTAAAGAATTTTGCAGGAATCGTTTGCGTGGTCCTTTTGGGTGTCTGCCTTTGGGCCTGCCTGAAGCCGGTTCCCGTTGATGTCGTGATGATCGGCAACGAGGTGTTCTTTGTGCTGGAGGAAGAGCAGGAGATCAGCGCGGTCCGGGTGGCCGTTTTCAATCCGGGCAAGGCCGATTCGCCAGGAGAAACGATGTGGGCGATAGGCCACGATCTGACGACCGAAGTGAAGAAAAGAAAGTATCCCAGGCTCAGGCAAATACAATACGGGCAGATCCTGGATGAGTTTCCCGGGGTCACAGGCCCGGCCGGATTAAAAAGAAATGTGGAATATTGGGTCGCGATCGACCTGGGGGATAAATTTGCCCGGGAAGTTTTTATCATGACGGACGACAACAAGATTGTGATGCCGCGCCGCAAGGATAAAGGAGAAAATGCCAGGTAGCAATGGCGGAAAAGAAGACCGGAAAATTAAAGAAAAGACCCTCATCATTTAGCGAGGGGAGTTGTTGATAAGCTTTAAAAGGAGAAAATATGTTCAGATTTAAGAGCCTGCGGCGCTCGCTATTCATCTCGTCGGTGCTGATTGCCGTCGTGTCCGTAAGCCTTGTCTTTGCCGAAGAAAAGCCTGCCCCGGCGGGAAGCAGGCAGGGGCCGGAGATCTTCGTGCAGCTGGGACACACGCATGACATCGATACCTTCCAGTTTTCTCTGGATGCTAAATACCTGGTGACGGGAAGCGATGACCTGACCGTCAAGCTCTGGGATGTCGCCTCGGGAATGGAAGTGCGGACTTTCCGGGGACATCAGGCAGGCATTAAAGCCGTCGCCGTCGCAGCCGACGGCCGGCAGGTTTTGTCGGGGGATAGCAAGGGGGGCATCAAACTCTGGGATGCCACAACGGGCGGGGAAGTCAGGAGCATGGCGGTAAAGGGCTACGTCACTCATCTTTCCTTTTCCCCGGACGGCCGGTTCTTCACCTCCGTTGATCTGGGCAGTTACATGATCATTTGGGAGGTCTCGACAGGTCTTGCCGTCAAGAGATTCGAAGCTCTGCGCTCATTCCCCTCCTCGGCAGATACGATGATTGTCGTCCAGCCCGGCGCTCAAAGACATTCCTCCGTGCTGGCGTTGTCATCGGGAAAAGAGATGGGAACATTCTCCGGAGACAAATTCCTCTCATTCGGAAAGAAAGCTTTTTCGCCCGACGGCCGTTACGGCCTCTTCACCAATAACGATTACCAGACAAAGCGTCAAACCATCGAAACGGTCGATGTCCGTTCCGACCGCCGGGTGGCTTCCTGGGAACTGGAAGATACAAAATTCAACCAGTTTGCCCTTTCCCCCGACGGCCGTTACGTCCTTGCGGCGGGAAGGGCCGGCCTTAAGTTGTGGGATTTTGCAAGCGGCAGAGAGTTGAAAAATTTTACGACCAGCCATACCAGCCAGGCCATCTTTTCGCCGGATGGAAAATTCATTCTGTCCGCCGGCACCTATGCCCCTGCCCTCTGGGAGGTTGCGTCCGGCCGCGTTGTGACCTCTTTCATGAAGCGTCCCCTTCCGCTGCGTCCGTATACGGTCGTAAGCCCCGACGGCCGTTATATTCTGACCAACAGCGATAACATGCCGCCGTTCATCATCGACGCTTCAACAGGCAAAATCATTAAAATATTTAACGGCTATAAAGTGGCGTCGTCGTTTCTTACCGACGGCCGGCATCTACTTCTCACAGGCAATGATGATCAGAGAGTGCTCTGGGATCTGAACACGGATCGGCCGGTGAAAACCTATCCGGGACTGGCGGTGGGACGGTCGAAAGACGGACGCTATACCGCGGCTATCCTCACGAAAAGAGATGTGAAAATCTGGGATGTCGCAGCCGACAAGGAAATCTTAAGCTATACGGAACGCGCAGGCGACATCAGCCGCATTTATCTTTCCGGGGACAATCGGCAGCTCCTGGTCGTGGTGGGGAATGTCATCCGGCTGGTCGATATCATTACAGGCAGGGAGACCCTGTCCCTGAATGTGCCTGACGGCTCTTCCCTCTGGCAATGCGATACGTCTGCCGATGGCCGGTATGTCATCGTCCTGGCCCTGAACACCAGCAAAGGCGTTCATTTTACACTGACGATCCGGGATGGCAAGACGGGAAGGGAAATCAAGACCTATCCGGCATCCAACCGGTTTGCCCTTTCCCCCGACGGCCGGTCTGTCCTCTTTTCAAAAGAAGGCTCGCGGGCAACTCACGAAATGGCGCTTTGCGAAATCGCCACCGGCAGGCTTTTGGAAACCTTCCGGGGGCATCGTGAATTGATCAGCGTGATGAATTTTTCAAAAGACGGGAAAACCATTGTCTCCGGTGCCGCCGATAAGCTGCTCAAGCTCTGGGATGTCTCAACCGGAGCGGAAAAGATGACCCTGACAGGCCACGACAGTCATATTTACTCGGCCATGATCACCCCGGATGGCCGGGGGGTCATTTCTTCCGCCAGTGACGGCACCACGCGCTTCTGGGAGGCAGAAACGGGCAGGCCGGTGGCAACTTATCTGGCCTTTACCGACGGCGAATGGATGGCGACGACACCCGAAGGATACTTCAATGCCTCGCCTGCGGGCGCCCGGTATCTCAACGTCACTGTCGGCAACCAGGTTTATTCCATCGATAATTTTTATGAGAAGTTTTTCAATCCTGTCTACGTTGCCTCCGTTCTTCAAGGTAAAAAGGTAGCAGCCGCAGACGACATCCGCCAGGGCATTCTTTCGCCGCCCGACGTACGGATTACCACGCCACTGCCCGGAAGTGTTGTCAGCGCGGATACGCTTACCGTTACCGTTGCGGCCAGAGACACAGGCGGCGGGATTGATGAGCTTCGTCTGTATCACAACGGCAAGGCCGTAGGCGGCGATGCACGGGCGGTCAAGATTGTTTCCCGGGGCAGTGAGGCGATCAGGGAATATACCGTGTCGCTGGTGGACGGCATCAACACCTTTCGGGCAATAGGCTTCAGCACGGACAGGACGGAATCCAATCCTTACGAACTGGTTGTCAAACTTACCGCCCCGTCCAAAGATGTTTCTCTGTATGTCCTGGCCGTCGGCATCAACCGGTACAAAAATCCCGCGTTGAATCTCAATTACGCCGAACCGGATGCTAAAGGCATCGCCGACTTCTTCCGGAAGCAGGGCGGGGGATTGTTCAAGAGTGTGACTATCAGGGAAATCTATAATGAACAGGCAACCCGGGAGAATATGATTGCCCAGTTTCACCGGCTGCAAAATACCCACCCGCAGGATGCGGTGCTGATCTACCTGGCCGGTCATGGCGAGAGCCAGAAGGACAAGTGGTATTTCATTCCGCATGAACTCACCTATCCGGAACGGGAAGAAGATGTCAAAGCCAAAGGCTTGTCGTCGGATGATCTGTCCGGCTATATTAAAAATATCAAGGCTCAAAAAATTCTGCTCCTGGTCGATGCCTGCAAATCGGGCGCAGTGCTGGTGGCGTTTCGGGGGTTTGAAGACCGCAAGGCGCTCTCGCAGCTTTCGCGCGCAACCGGTGTGCATATCGTGGCCGCCTCCACCAAAGACCAGTTTGCCGCAGAGGTCAAAGACCTGGGCCACGGCGTTTTTACGTATACGCTGCTGGAAGGTCTGAAAGGCAAGGCGGCGGCCAAAGGCGAATCTGTGACGGTTCGCAAGCTGATGGGCTATGTGGAAGAGCAGTTGCCGGAGATTACGAAAAAATATAAACAGGAAGCCCAGTATCCCGTGGTGGATTCTCGGGGGATGGATTTTCCGCTGGCGACCGGAAGATAAAAAAGTGCTGCTGTCCGGCGGGTTCTGTTTGCAGAAGAGATGAATTTTAACAGAGAAGGAATGGCCTGATGAGTTCCAAAGCCTATGTGCGGCCGGGGAGGATAGCCTCGGCCATCGGAATCGTCGCAGCGGGTGCAATGCTTGTTTTCGGCGTCGTTTTTTTCCGGCTTCTGGATGATGACGCAAGCGAGATCGGACGGATTTTTATCGTATTGTGGATGCTGATCGTCATCCTGATGATTGTCTACAACGTGTCTAATCTGAAGTCGCGAAAGGCTTCTTCCGCAGTGCTTGCGGAGATTAACCTGGATCTGCCGGATCGCGACGGCAACATCGAAGAAAAACTGCGATCTCTGGAGAGGCTGAAGAAGGACCATCTGATTACAGATGCGGAGTATCTGCAAAAGCGCAAAGAAATCATGCGACAGAAGTGGTGAAGAAAAAATGATTTCGTCCCGGGAACAATCGTGCATCCGCGATTGTCTTACACAGGGAAGCAGATCATTCGGGCTAACGGGAAGAACGACCTTAATGAGCAGACCTGGAAGGAGAGGAAAATGAATCGCTTGAGATCAAAGCTGTCCGTTATTTTGTTGGCGGTCACTTTTTCGGCGCTATGCGCATCACCCGGGCAGGCTGGAGCGTCTGCGGCATCATCGCAGGAAACGCTTGTGCAGGGGAACACGGCTTTTGCCGTGCAGCTGTATCACGAGCTGGGCTCAAAGGAAGGCAATCTCTTCTTTTCACCCTACAGCGTGTCGTCCGCCCTGGGAATGACGTATGCCGGCGCCCGCGGAAATACGGCCATCGAAATGAAGGATGCTCTGCAATTTCCTTTGGATCAAGCTGAACTGCATCCAGCATTCAAGAGGCTGAACCAAAAGCTTGCTGCCACTGCGCAAAAAAGCGGGCAGAAACTGAACATGGCCAACGCGCTGGTTTTGACCGGCGGCGATGTGACCGCCGGCTTCAAGGCGCTCCTCAATGACAACTATCAGGCCGAAATCTTCCAGGGCGGGCTCGAGGCGATCAACGGCTGGGTTAAACGAAAGACGGAAGGAAAGATCGGGAAAATCCTGGAAGAGCTCGATGTCAATTCCGTTTGCGTCCTGCTCAATGCCGTCTATTTCAAAGGCATCTGGGCCAGTCCGTTTCAGAAGAGCCGCACGTCGGACGCACTCTTTACGGTGTCGAGTTCCCAGCGCGTCACCGTACCTTTGATGCATCAAAAGGACAAATTCAAAATGCTCACCTTCGCCGATTTTCAGATGGTGGATATTCCGTATGAGGGGCGCAATCTGTCCATGGTCGTCCTGCTCCCCCGGGCTGTGGATGGCCTGGCCGGATTGGAAAAACTATTGTCCATCCAAAACCTGACGGGATGGCTTTCGACACTCGACGCGAATGATGCCGAGGAGATCAATCTCTATCTGCCGAAATTCCAGTTCGAAACCGGTTATGATCTGGTTGCGCCCTTTATGAAAATGGGCATGAAGGATGCGTTTGCCCTGTCGAAGGCCGATTTCAGCGGTATGGGCTGGCGGAAGGGGGCCCTTTACATCTCGCAAATCAAACATAAGGCTGTTGTCGAGGTTAACGAGGAAGGAACGGAAGCGGCGGCTGCCACGGCCGTGGAGATGGCGACGAAATCGATGCCGTTTAATCCGGAGTTTCGCGCGGATCATCCTTTCTTCTTCCTGATCCGGGACAAAGCCTGCGGCACGATTCTATTCATGGGGCGGATGGTGAATCCCCGGCCTAAGTAATTGGCCGGTCGGCTTGACGTGAAGAATCCGACTTGCGCAGGGAAGCGCCGGGGCTCGTCACGGAAGAGAGTTGCCGGAAATTGCAAAAAGGTATAGATAGAAACGTCAAATTTAAAAATGGTTTTTCTGGAATGAATTTTTCCACGGCTGTCAGGCAAGAAAACGACAAGGGAGGTTTTATGCGTAAAATAATATTTTTTCTGGCCGCAATTATTTTGATCGGCGCGCCGCTTTATGCCGCGCAGTCCACCATTAAGATCGCCGAAGGCTCCGCCTGCATGGGGGATGACAAATCGCGCAAGCAGACCGAAGCCGCGGCCATGGCCGATGCCAAGAGAAACGCCGTGGAATCGGTAAAGACCTATGTCTCGTCCGCCACCGAAGTGAAGGACTTCCAGCTTCAGAAAGATCTTGTGTCCGCTTACGCCAACGCCACCGTCGAAGTGATCGAGACGCTGGAAAAGGGCTGGTATAAAGATCCGGCGTTGGGTGACTGCTGCAAAATCAAGCTGAAGGCCGAAGTCATCCCGGATGAAAAAGCCATGAAGAAGGCCAAAGCAAAAGCGAGTGATGCGTCGCTGGATGATCCTTCTCTGCCTCTGGCCGTAAAAGTCTGGACGGATAAAACGTCGTATCATGCGGGTGAGAAGATTAAAATTTACCTGAAGAGCAACAAGCCGTTTTTTGCCCGGGTCATCTATCGGGACGCGGGGAATAATCATCTTCAATTGCTGCCCAATCCCTACCGGCAGGACAATTATTTTCAGGGCGGCGTTATTTATGAGATCCCGTCCGGGAATGATAAATTTGAGCTGGAAGTGAATCCGCCCTTCGGCAAAGAAAATATTCTGGTCTACGCCAGTGTCTCGGAACTGGGCGATCTGAATCTGAAAGAAGAAGGCAGCGTCTATGCCATTAAAACCAGATCCAAAGACATCGGCGTCAAAACCAGGAGCATCAAGGTCAAGGCGGCGGCGAACGGCGGGTCCGAAAAGCCGGCGGAATTTTCCGAGGGGAAGGTGACGGTTAAGACAAAAAAATAATACAGGTTCCTTCTTTATTCAGACGAGAAGGGAAACTGGACAACATTCATGAAGATGATGGAAAATCCCCTTTGCCAAACGGGGATGAAGGGGGATTTTCTTTACAGGCCGTAGAGCGGTTGTGAAGAACAGAAAATGGCAAAAAATAAGACGTGGAGATAAAAGATGAAAAGGATATGGATTTACTCTTGGTTGACAATGGCTCTGGTTCTCTCTTTTGTCGCAGTGCAGGAAGCACTGGCGCAGAATCCGGCGCCCCTGAAGGTTGTGCTTATTTTTGACATCGGCGGCCGGGGGGACGGCGGGTTCAACGATTCCGCCTATACCGGTCTGGAAAAGGCGGCAGCCGAACTGGGCGTGAAAGCCGTCTATGTGGAACACAAGAGAAATCTGGAGCTGGATCTCGCATTGAGCCAGGCGGCGGCTTCGGACGCGGGAGTGATTATCGGCGTCGGATTTGCATTTTCCGATAAACTGAATCAACTGGCCGTTCGCTACCCCGAAAAAAAATTCATCTGTGTTGACTACAGCGTGAAACACGACGACAAAGGCCGGATCATTCCGCCGCCTGCCAATCTGGCCGGCCTCACCTTCCGGGAAGAAGAAGGGTCTTATCTGGTCGGAGCGATGGCGGCCCTCACCAGCAAAACGGGCAAAATCGGTTTTATCGGCGGTATGGACAGCCCGCTTATCCGGAAATTTCAGGCGGGTTACCTGGCGGGCGCGAGCGCCGTCCGGCCGGATGTCCGCGTGCTTTCCAGGTACGCCGGCATGACCGGCCAGGCGTTTAATGATCCGCCCGGGGGGTACCGGATTGCGACCCGGATGTATCGGGACGGGGCGGACATTATTTACCACGCGTCAGGCGGGACGGGCGCCGGAGTTTTCCGGGCGGCGAAAGAAATGAACCGGCTGGCAATAGGCGTGGACACCGATCAAAGCGCGCAGGCGCCGGGATTTGTGCTGACGAGCATGACCAAGAATATCGATGTGGCGGTGTTCGAGAGCGTAAAATCCCTGGTTGACGGGAAATTTTCCGGGGGGGTGAAAATTTTCGGCCTGAAAGAGAATGGCGTCGGATTCATCTATAATGATCAAAACAAAAAATTGATCGGCGCGGATGTCTATAATACAGTCCAGGCCTTGAAAACGAAAATCATTGTGGGGGAATTGATCGTTCCGGCCGGGAGCCAGCAGAAGATCCTGATTTCCCGGAAGGGCCTCGAAGACGTTCTGCATCATGTGGAAGGCGAGGTCACCGGGGTCCTGCGAAAACTCGACGGGGATATTCAACTAAGCGCGCAAAAACTTTCCGGCAGCGACTTGAAAAGCGGTCAGGCCCGGGAGGTTCTGAAAAAGCTGTACCTGGCGAACCCCTATATTATTGACTGCGAAACCGTGAGCGACCGGGGGATCATGCTGGTGGTTGAGCCCCCCTGGCACGATGCGGCGGAAGGCGCCGACATCAGCAGGCAGGCGCATATGGTCAAATTATTTAAAACCGGAAAGCCGGTATTGAGCGGGTCGTTCCGTTCCGTTGAAGGTCCGCAGGCGGTGGTCATCCATCATCCCGTGTTTTCAGCGGGCCATCGTTTTGCAGGATCGGTGTCGGCGCTTTTTGCCCCGGAACACCTGCTCGCCAGCATCATCGAACCGGTCCAGTCGAATCTGCCGGTGGAAATTTTTCTGATGCAGACGGACGGCCTGATTATCTATGATGTAGATGCGCAGCAAATCGGGCGCAATGCCTTTAAAGACCCGCTGTATCAGCCCTTCCCGGCAGTGATCGCTCTGGCCCGCAAGATGGCTGCCGCCCCTCGCGGGAAGGCTGCTTACGATTTCTACCGGATGGTGGGCGAAGCGCCGGTGGCGAAGGTGATCTACTGGCGGACGGTCAGCCTGCACGGCACGGCGTGGCGTCTGGCCATTACCTGCGCCAAAGACCGCCTCGAAAATTAACGCCGCAACATGATGAGAATATCCTAGTGGAGGTTACATGCCCAGTCCCGTGCGAATTGTTCTGAGAAGGGTTTTGTTCTTTGT
This sequence comes from Deltaproteobacteria bacterium, assembly GCA_036528635.1. Taxonomy (GTDB): domain Bacteria; phylum Desulfobacterota; class Syntrophia; order Syntrophales; family Smithellaceae; genus UBA8904. The sequence goes on along the minus strand of JAIGNE010000014.1, from coordinate 93,260 downwards.
TGTCATTCTGGCTTCCGGTGTTGTCGCGGGTTGCGGCGGGGGTGGAGGCGGCAGTGCGGCGCCGCCCTTGCCGGAGAATGTGACCATTCAAGTCTTCTGCGGGAGAGGCGTGCAGGGAACCGATCCGGGTGTATATTCCCAGAAGAGGAATACGGCTTTCGCGTATACTTTTTCTTTATCCGCAGGATATAAAGACCTTCAGATCCGCCTGGCCGGCGACCCTGCCCCGTCTTCCGGAAGTCCGGTGATTGCTCAAAATGTTATGCTCATTGCAACGGCCGTTCCGGTGGACGAACGTCCGCGGTTCAAGGCCAACACGCACACGCATACGACCCGGAGCGACGGATCGCTCAGTCCCGCGGAAATTGTCTCCCGGTATCATGAACGGGGATACGATGTTCTTTTTATCACGGATCACAACGAGATTACCGAGGAGGCCGCTCCGGCCGGGATGCTGGTCCTCCCGGGAGAGGAGCTGACGCCGAACAACAGCGTCAGGCATGCGAACGCCCTGTTTGCAACAAGTGTCATTATTCCCGGCAACCGGCAGCCTGCTGAGTATTTAAAGGACGTCGTCGACTCCGGCGCATTGGCCATGTTGAACCATCCCGTCTGGATCATCGGCTGGTCCCTGCAGGACATCCTGCCCCTGACCGGCGTCAGCCTGATTGAAATCTACAACGGGTCCGGTGAAATGCAGGGCTATCATGATACTCAGGCGCTCTGGGACAGTCTGTTGAGTCTGGGCAGGCTCTGGTACGGTGTGGCCTCTGATGACGCGCATGACCCGATGGAGATCGGACGCGGGTGGATCATGATTCAGGCGGACGGTCTGGACCAGGCGGGCATCAGGCAGGGGATGGAAAACGGATCTTTTTACGCCAGCACGGGAATTTTGCTTTGCCGTCTGGACCTAACAAACGGCGTTGTCCGTATCGAATCGAGAAACGGCGAGACCGTTGATTTTTTCGGGAATAACGGGCTGCTGCTTCGCCGCGTCACAGGGCCTTTTGGCGAGTACACGGTTCAAGACAGCGACCGATATGTCCGCGTTGTCGTCACGGGGAAAAACGGCATCAAGGCGTGGACGCAGCCCCTGTACTGGGCCGCCGCGCCATAGCTGCCGCCACAGGCGCCGGACCCCTGGCTTGATCGCGCTTTTCCACGGCGTCCTCAATGGCGGCATTCAGCTGTCTCTGATCAAACGGCTTGCGCACCAGAAGATGGACGTCCCTGGTGTCTTCGCGGGACAGCGTCAGCGCTCCGTGTCCCGTCATGATCATGAACGTCTTGTTCGGTTCGCACCGCTTCATGTTGGAGATCAGTTCGCAGCCGTTCATATTCGGCATGCACTGATCGCTGATGACGACATCCACGTCGTCGCTGTGCTCCATATACCATTCCAGGGCTTCCTTCGGATCATTGAATATAACCGCGCTGTGTCCAAGATTCTCCGCATATTTATCCATGATATCCAGCATGTATTTCTCGTCGTCCACGACCAGGATTTTACGGGGAACCGGCGGAGCTTTCGGGGGCTGGTGCGATTCTTCCTGTGCCCCGGACACGAGAAGTTCCATTTCGAAAGTGGTCCAGGTTTTGTCATGGTTTATTTTAGAGGCCGGATTACCATTTTTTTCCGGCGGGAAGAATTCCGTGGTGTGGCGGATGCGCGCCCCGAAGCGGTCCAGAGTGCTTTTGACGGCCAAAAGGCCGATGCCGCTGCCGCCATGGGTTGATCGGACCTTCTCGCTAAACATGCGGGCCAGCACGTGGTCCGGGATCGCGGGGCCGTCGTTGGCCACCCGCACCAGGATGATATCCTCCGAGCCGGCATTCAATCCTTTTTCCCAGGATATGCAGATTCTGTTATTGCCTCCCCGCAGGAACTCGGCGACCGCGTTGTTGATCAGATTGACGACAACGCCCATGAACTCTCCGGCATTGCCGAAAACCGTGACCGGGGGTGACGCGTCGCAGACTTCCACCGTAACGGTTTTACCCTGGTCCTGCGCCATGGGTTTATACTGGCCCTTGGAGAGTGACACGGCTCCGCGGATGGCGGGGCGAATTTCAAAGCTGCCCAGAGAATGGTCGCGCTTCACGTAGTCCCTGATTCCGGATGTGACATCGCGGATGACCAGGCCGCCGTTATCGACATAGGTAAGATACTTCCGCGCGGCGCCCAGGTTCGTCTTCAGCTCCGTCAGGTGCTTCGGAAGCTTCTCGTCGAGGAAATTTTCCAGCTGCGAGAAAAAACCGTTGTTCCCGATGGCCGATAAATCCGGCTTGCCCTCTTTTGCGGCCCGCAATATACGGGCCAATTCGCTGCGCGCGGCATCGATTTTGGTGAGCGCCTTCTCGCTTTTGGTCAGGTACATTTTAGTCAGATCCTGCCCGCCGGTGATGCCCCCGAGCGCATTGTTGATGTCGTGGCTCAAACCCGCCACCAGCGCGGAAATAGCCTTCTCGGTCGAGGCGTGCGCAAGCGCGGCGTCCTTGGCCGCGAGATCGGCTTCCATATTTTTGAGATCGGTGATGTCTTCGGACATACCCAGCAGGTACTCCAGCCGGCCGTTTTGATCGTACAGGGGAATCAGATTGGATTTCATGGTCTTCATCAGGCCGCCCGTGGTGGGCACCGTATGCTCGAAGATGACGGCCGATCCCGTGCTGAGCGCCGCATCCTCGAACTCGGAGATCACGGTGGAGAGCATGGGAGCGTTCCGGTGGAGGTCATCCCACATCCTGTTGCCGATAACGTACTGGCCGTCATTTTTATAGTCCTTCATGTAAACCGCCATCGGGAAATTTCCGAACACCTTGGCGGTGAGGTCGCGGCTCTTGAGCAGCTCCTCTTCGGCCTTTTTTCGTTTGGTGATGTCTTTGGAGGTGCACATGACGGACCCGACCCGCCCGTCGCGCGTTTTCACGGGTTCGATGCTGGTCATGTAATAGTGGTCGCCGTCCGGCTTGGGAACCCACATCTCGATGACTCTGTGGCTGCCGCCGGCGAAGACACCATTTACGGTTGCGTGGATTCTGTTGGCTTCATCCTGGGGGAACATGTGCCAGACGGATTGCCCGATGACGGCCCCGGACTCCATGTCGACGGCCCTGGCGAAGGCCCGGTTGGCGTATTTAAAGGTGCAGTCGGGGTTAAAGGTGAAGATCGGATCGCTGGATTCTTCAAGCAGGATGCGGTATTTTTCCTCGCTTTCACGAAGCATTTCCTCATTTTGCTTCTGCCGGGTGATGTCCGTCTGCATTGCAATGAGGCGAAGGGGTTTGCCGTCTTTGGAGATGACCCTGGCCATGTCCAGAACCCAGCGATAGGAGCCATCCTTGCACAGGATGCGGTACTCGCAGCTGCCGGTTTTGGTTTCGCCTCTGACGAGCCTGGCGACTTCCGTGAATGTCTTTTCCCGGTCATCGGGGTGCACCAGCTTTTCCCATTCGGAGATGTCCTGGCCGATCTCCTGCGCCTGGTACCCCAGCGAGGATTTCCAGCGTCTGGAGAAATTGACTTTATTGTTTTTGATGGTCCATTCCCAGACACCGTACCCGGTATCCTGGAGAGCGGTTTTCAAGATGTCCTTGCCTTCCCGCAGGGCTCGTTCTTCCCAGCCGGAAAATAAATTTCTGAAGGCGTGACCTATCATTTCAGTTGTGGATGCCGGCATGGCTTGCCTTCCTGCGGAGCCCCGAATGATGAATCATCAACTCCCACGATACGATCAGGTGTTCCTGATCCTCCGGGATGACATCCCGTCTGGACAGGATTCATCCTTTGCCATCTTTACTTCCGTTTAAACGATTGACATACCATCATGAACATCATGATCAGCATTGCAGTTATTTTTTACAAAGATTGTTTACCGTATTAACATAATATTAAAAATGATGTAAACAATTTTTGTTCGGGAGAAATGCCGCCGGATATTGGCGGTTAGCAGAAGAAAAGCGGCCGGAACCGGATCGATGATCCGTCCGCCGGGGAGGTGAGGGGATGGCCGGGCGTTTGCGAATGATCTCTGCGGCGCTGCTGATTACGGCCGCGGTGTGTTACAGTGCATCGGCGGCCGGGATCGAACCTGTGCGCGGAAAGCTGGGACCGTATAACATTGAGATGGAGAAGAGTTCTGTTTCCGGGTTGTCCGCCGGCGGTTTCTTCGCCAGTCAATTTTTTGTGGCTTATTCCGGCATCATGTCCGGCGTCGGCGTCTTTGCCGGCGGGCCCTACGGATGTGCCCGGGGCGACCTGTTGAAGGCCGTTAACGACTGCATGGCCTGTCCCTGCTTTCTGACCTTTGAGGTCATGACGCAGCTCTTGAACGATGCCCGGACCCATGCCCGCAACCATCGCGTTGACCCTCTGGAAAATCTGAAATCCAAAAAGGTATTTCTGTTTGGCGGCCTGGCGGATAAGACCGTACAGCCCGGCGTGGTGGACAGGGTTTATGACTGGTATCTGAAAGCGGGTGTTCCCCGGAGCAGCATTTATTATAAAAAAGGGTTGATTGCCGGACATGCCCTGCCCACGGTCAGCTATGGAAATAAGTGCGATGAGGTGGACAGCCCGCCCTGGATGAGCGCCTGCAATTATGACGGGGCGGGGGAGGTCTTCAAGCATATTTACGGCGCGTTAAATCCGCCCGCCCCGGCTGCAGCGCTGACCGGCAAGCTCATGGAGTTCGGGCAGGCGGAATTTATCGATCCGCGGCCGGCGAATCCGGAGGAGCTGGCCCGCGAGGCCGGGTTGAACGAATTCGGCTACGCCTATGTGCCCCGATCCTGCCAGGAGGGTCAGGTCTGCAGGATTCACGTTGTGTTTCACGGCTGCCGGCAGGTCTATAATCAGGACCCCGAAGGGAAGGATCTGGTCAATGGCGGAGGCGTCGCGTTCGGTTTAAAGATGGTTCTCCATGCCGGTTATAACGAGTGGGCCGACGCCAATCGGATCATTGTATTGTATCCCCAGGCGCAAAAGAGTAATGTGAATCCTAATGGCTGCTTTGACTGGTGGGGCTACCTTGCCGGTACGAAAGACACCTACCCGACGAAAGACGCACCGCAACTGAAAGCCGTGCGGGCGATGATGAAGGCCTTGAGCGGGAAATAACGCTGGACCGGGTCACCCCTTTTGCCGCCACGATTTTCTTGACACGCCAAACGGCGTTTCCTATACTTTGTCCCGGGAGGACATCTGATCACAAGGAGAATTGGTTGATGAAAAAGAAATTGATTATATTGCTGGCGGCGTTCGTCCTGATCGCGAGTGCGGCGCCGGTTCTGGCCGCCGAGCCCACGGCAGAGACCATCATCCCCGACGTGCTGCTCGCGAGACCCATGGGCCTTACCGCCATGGTGCTCGGTTCGGTCATCTTCATCATCGCCCTGCCGGTTGCCATTCCCTCCGGCAGCGTTAAAAAAGTGGGGCAGCGGCTGGTGGTCGATCCCGTCGAGTTTACCTTCGTCAGGCCCATCGGCGATTTCGACTACGAACTCGGGACCTGGCGATCGGCAAGGGACGAAGCGCGGTAAATCACGCTTATGTTCCTTCGGCAGTTTCCGCCGGGCGGGGCAGGCATTGGCGTCGAACCGCTTTGGGCCGGGAGAACTGCACGCGAGGCCGCGTGACCCTCCGCAAGGACGGTATCCGCTCCGCGGCGCGGGCGGGAAAAAGCCGGGGCTGCTAGGCCAGCGGCTCTTTATATGATTCTTTCCGAGATTCACGAATCACCAAAATCCACATCTTGACCTGAACGGAAAAAAGGAGGAAGTCATGTCCAAAAACAGAGTGATCGGCGTCGTCTGTCTGTGCTGTATGCTGGTTGCGACACTGGCATCCGGTGAGGCGTTGAAGCAAAGTCCCTATGAAAGCGCCGTCACCAGGGCCCGCAGTGAAATCTGGCAAGCCATCACGAGCGGCAAATGCGGGAGCGCAACCGTGGCCGTCATGGTTCGCGGCAAAGTCGTTTATGCCGAAGGCTTTGGCATGGCGAACCGGGAGAAGAGCATTCCGGTCCGGCCGGCAACGCTCTTTAATATCGGTTCGATCAGCAAGGTGTATGTGGCCACCGCCGTCATGCTGCTCGTCGACGACGGCGCGGTCTTGCTGGACCGGCCGGTCACGGACTATCTTCCCGAATTCAGGATGGCTGACGAGCGCTATCGAAAGATCACCGTCCGAATGCTTTTAAACCATACCTCGGGCATGCCGGGAACGGAGGGCTCGAATTCCTTCGGATTCAAGTATGACGATCATATCAAGCAGGAAACCCTGGATACTCTGACCCGTGCGCATCTTAAGCATGATCCCGGCGCGATGGCTGTGTATTGCAATGACGGGTTTACCCTGGCTGAAATGATTGTGGAACGGGTGAGCGGGAAAAAATACATCACGTTTTTAAATGAGCGGATCTTTAAACCGTTGGGTCTGAAAAGCACCGGCATGAGTGTGGCCGAGGTCAGGGGGAAGCCGGTGGCGTTATATTATGATGCCCGAACGGGAAAGCTCCATCCGCCGGAATCCCTGTCGATCCTGGGCGCCGGCGGGTTGTCGTCAACCGCCGTGGAGCTCTGCCGCTTCGTCGATACTTTTTCAGCCAGGAATAAACTTTTGAAGAAAGCATCGCTTCTGGAGATGAAAAAGGCGCAGCCATCGGCCTTCTGGGGCAAGCTGAGAAACCCCGCCTTCTCGTTCGGGCTGGGCTGGGACCTCACGGGAATGCCGCGGTATGACGCGGCCGGGATTCAGATACTGGGAAAGAGCGGCGGCACGGGAAACTACTCTTCAATGGTTTTCACGGTTCCTGATCAAAGAATATCCGTGGCGGTCATCGCCGCCGGCGCCGAAAGCGGCGCGATGACGATAGCGCTGGACGTGCTCGATGCGGTGCTGGTGGGGAAGAAACTGATTCCCGGGTCGGAGAAAGCCATCCCGGTTCCGCCCCGGCCGCAGCCATGGCCGCAGGGGGATGCTTCCTTCGGCGGCTATTACGGAAGCGACGGGAAAGTAGGTCAGGTCGTCTTTGACGCGGATAAAAACAACGTGACACTTTACATGTTCAAGGGCCGGGAGAAAATTCCGGCGGCCACGCTGGTCTATCATGCGGGCTATTATCATGATGCCGGGGGCAGCCGCTACTATTTCACCGGCGTCGGGGGAGAAGGTTATCTGGTGAACAGTCCGCCCTGGGCCGGGATCGACGTGATTGCCATGCAAAAAATAAAACCGGCAGAAAAGCCGCAAAATCTTAAGATCAATATGGATGGCGCGGTTTGGCTCAGGCGCAACGTTTCTCCCGATGAGGGCATTATGGCGGTGGACTCGCATTTTTCAAAATCATTGTTGTATCAGGACCTGCCGGGATATGTGTCCTTTCAGGGGATCAAAAGGATCGATTCCCCGGAGTTTGCAGGGATGCCGTTTGACTCCGTTCGCGATCAGTCGGAGCTGACCCTCTTTGAAAAGAACGGAGCGGTCTGGGCATGGGTTTCGGATTTGTTATACAGCCAGGCCCAAAACGCCGCCCGGCTGAAATCCGGCGAGCATTCCGTGAGGATCAGCGGCGATGGATATAACGAATGGCTGACGGCGGATGAAGATATGGTGATCCGTTTTAAAAAATCCGATCGGGGAAGGATCATCATTTTCTCCGCCGAGGATGCCGCGACGTATGACAGCGCGCTCGATACCGGTGATGTTTATGTCGCCCGGGGCAGTTATATTGAATTTGCGGGTCGGGCCAATGATGTCTTCAGGATCAGCGCCAGGCCGGCGGTCGCGAGTGGAGACAGATAAAGCGCGCGGCCCCGGTGCGGGAAGCCGGGGCGGGTCAAGCTTCGCTGCCTCGCTTAATCCGTCTTGATGGATGATTTTTCCCGATGGCGCAAAATGGCCAGGGCGATCAGCCGATCGAGAAGCTTGCTGTAGGGCAGGCCGGTGGCCGCCCAGAGCTTGGGATACATGCTGATGCTGGTAAAGCCCGGGAGCGTGTTGACCTCATTGAGGTAAAACGCATTTGTTTTTTTGTCCAGAAAGAAATCCACGCGCGCCATGGAATTGCAGTTGAGCGCCGTAAAGCCCGCGACGGCGCACTTGCGGATGGCGGCGGACAGTTTGGCCGGGATCCCGGCCGGAATGCTCATCTTGGCGCCTTCCGGATCAAGGTATTTGGCTTCATAAGAATAAAATTCATGCGTGGGCAGGATCTCGCCCAGGACGGACGCCTGCGGCTCCTCGTTTCCCAGGACGGCGCATTCGATTTCGCGGCAGTCGATGCCGGTTTCAATCATAATCCGTGTGTCGAACTGGAAAGCATAGTCAATGGCGGAGGCCAGGTCCTTCTTTGCTTTGACCTTTTTGATGCCCACGGAAGATCCGGTGCATAACGGTTTGACAAACAGCGGCAGGCTGAGCTGCTTCAAGGCCTTGCTCAGAATTTTTTCGGGCTGTTTTCGCCACTCGGACCTGCCGAGCGTGATCCAGGGAACCACCGGAATGCCCGCGTGGGCGAGGAGCCGCTTGGCGACATCCTTGTCCATGCCGATCGCGGAACCGGCCACATCCACACCCACATAGGGAACCATGGCCAGCTCCAGCAGCCCCTGCAGGGTTCCGTCCTCGCCGAACGTGCCGTGCAGGACAGGGAAGATGAGATCGACGACGACCTGTTCACCGCCTGCTTCCAGATTATAAAGGTGCAGCTTGTTTTGCTGTTCGAAGTGATTGACCAGCCAGAATCCTTTTTTTTTCAAAGACAGAATTTTTCCGAAGTTTTTATCGGGGATGATTTCCGGCTGCCCCTGAACGTACCAGCGTCCGTCGCGGTCAATGCCGATGGCGATGACGTCATATTTCTTTTTGTCCAGAGCGGAAACGACGGATGCCGCCGAGCAAAGCGATACATCATGCTCCCCGGACCGGCCGCCGTATAACACGCCGATGGTCAATTTTGATTTTGGTCTGGAAATTTTGCGCTGCATGACGACTCCTCTGTATCGCTTGATCGATTCTGATGAACCCCTGAATTAATAAGTATACGTAATGGCTGACCCGACCGAGAACCGGTCGGTGTATTGCCCCTCGATATTCAGACGGAATCCTTTGGCAAGCGGGATGTCGGCTCCGAAAAATCCTCCCGCCGCGGATTTGTTCCTCCAGGTTGCTTTTTCCACCCCGGATTGAATCCCGGGAACAGCCGGCGAAAGATGAACGTCCGCCTCCGCGTAATAAACATAGGGCCCGGCATAAAGCTTGAAGCCGCGGGGGAGGGTCGCCTGGGCGCCGATGCCGAAATGGACGTCCCAGATATTTTTGACCTTTAAATCGGTGAGAAAGGGCGCTCCGTTATGAACGCCGGCAATCTCATCCGTAAAGTTGCTGAAGTTGCCGCTTCCCTGGAGGAAAGCACCGACGCCGAAAATGCCGTTGATCGGATAAAACCCCTTGGCTCCCAGAGTTCCGAAAAATTTCCAGTTTTCTTCAAAATGATTCTTGTTCGTTGCTGTCAGGACGCTGGTGGAGCTGAAAGCGTCAAATATTTTCAGATCGGCTATCCCGATGCGGCCGTAAACTTCCCAGATTCCCAAAGCGCCGTACGATGCCTGAGAGTAAACCTGGTTTTGCCGGAGGAGATGATCCGACTGGCCGGTGTAGGTATCTTCATGATACCGGTAGCCGATGGCGGTGTTCAGTCCTCCGTCCTGTCTGGAAATGGTTTGCGGCGGCCCGAACATGCCGCCCGCCAGCGCGGTTGTGCCGGGGGCCGCCATGATCAGTAATAAAATGAGGGTCCGAATAAAGTTTTTCGTAAGGATGATCCTTTCCTTCTGTTTTAGTTTTCCGGCGGCTGGTCCGCCGGCTGCCGGACGCCGTCACCGTTTTTAAAAAACAAAGATTTGTCCTTGCGTGCTTTGACGTCCTTCATCCGGTACTGGATATAGGCGTTGCGGATGGCGATGTACGGATCAATGGAGGCCTCGATAAGCGATTCATAGTCTCCGATTCGGAAAGACGTGCTGTTAATGGTTTCGATGGGCTTGGTGATCAACGATGTGTACCAGATATTCAGAAACGACAGGGGGTACAAAACCTGGTTGCCGACCAGGTCGACGGAATCGCGCGGGCTGGAGGGGCCGAAGAACGGCCAGACGATGTAGAAGCCGTGACCGACGCCATAAACGCCCAGCGTTTGACCCAGGTCGGTGTCCTGCTTCTGGAGAGCCAATTCCCCCCCTGCGGCGGGGTCCATGAGTCCGCCGATGCCCCACACGGTGTTGATGAAAACCCGCCCGGTTTCCGTGGCGGCGCCCGCAAAATCCGCCTGCAGCAGGCAACTGACAAAGCGCGCCGGGAATTTCAAATTGGAAAAGAAATTCTTCACGCTGATTCGCGCGGGCTCCGGGACAACGAATTTGTAGCCCCTGGCGGCCGGTTTAAGCAGCCAGAAATACATCTTGTCGTTGACCTGATGCATGGCGCGGTTGAAGGGTTCGATGGGATCGGCAATGGTGACCTGTTCTTCCGCAAAGGGTTCGTCGTCGTAATCGAGGTTCTCGTCGTCAGCGTATTCATCAACCGCCGTTTCCGCCTTCTTTTCCGACGGCTTTGCCGCAACATTGCCTGCCGGGGCGGGTGACTGAGGTGCTGCCGGTTGAGACGAAACGGTATCCGTTTGCGCCTGCGCCGGCTCTGACGCCAGACAGGGGACCAGTGCGCACCCCGCGAGGATGATGACCGCGGTTATGAATGAGAGGAAATACCTCATGACAGAGCTTTCATTGTTTACACGGCCCGTCTGAACACGAGCCAATCCTGATCGTACCGGTTCACCCTCCGATAAACGCGCGCGCCTGAAGCATCCGGCTCGCGCGTTCTCACAACCTGAAGGATCTTTCTTTTAATGTGTTTTCACCTTTTTGCGCAGGGTTTCCAGCAGTTGTTCCGGGGTGCCGGTGGCCAGAATTTCATTGAATTGTGTGCGGTAATTCTGAACCAGACTGACATTTTCCACGACCACATCGTAAACTTTCCACTTCCCGCTTTTTTGAATCATGCGGTAGAAAATGGGAATTTCCTTGGACGATGTAACAATTTTCGATTGAACTTCCGCCTTGTCTTCCGGGATCATCGTTTCTTTATAAAAGACGATCTTCTCATTGGAGTATTCCAGAATTTTATCCAGGTACGTTCTTTCCAGAACTTGTTCAAAGAGGTCGACGAATTCCTTGCGCTGATCGGGTGTAAACTTGTTCCAGTTGCGCGTCAGGGTTCGTTTGGAAAATTCCATCTCGTCAAACATATCTTTATAGATGACGCGGAGCTTCTGCTTCATGGCTTCCTTGGCGCCCGGCGCTTTCAGCTGGGGATCTCTGATCACCTCCAGCACCCGGTTGACGGTGGCTTCGACGGCGACCGTCGGCGGTCCGGCGTATGCGGGAATGGATAATATGAAAAGCATCAATAGACTGAATACGATGTAACGTTTTTTCATGGTTTGTCTCCTGTAGCCGGTTTCTGTTCTTTTTTCACGTCGCCAAAGGCGTATTTGCTGATGAGCGATTCAATATCGACTGCGGCCTGCGTATCCGTGATCACGCCATTGGGTTTCAGAAGGTCGCCGCCGCCGCCCGGGTCAATGCTGAGATATTTGTCGCCGATGAGGCCTTCCGTTTTGATCGAGGCGATGGCGTCATCGTAGATTTTGATGTTCCTTTTGATTCTTACTTCCACCACCGCTTTTTGATCTTCCTGGTCCATGGTGATCTGCTCGACGCGTCCGACATTAATGCCGAGAATGTTCACGGGATTGCCTGCTTTCAGGCCGGTGACGGTTGTAAACTTGGCGATAAGCGGGTAGGTGTCGTCGCCGAAAAGATTCAATTTGCCGAGTTTCACCGTCATGTAACCGACGCAGAGCAACCCGACAATGACAAAGATGCCGACGATGGTCTCCATAGTGTACTTTTTCATATATTCACTCCCCCGGAGGCGCAATGAATCCGCCCGATTTCTTTTTGGTGAGACTTGGCTAAAGCGATGACGGAATCAATGTCGATTGACGCATTCCCTTCGGCGATGCCGGCAATGATCGTCAATTCGACCGATTCACCTGGAACATATTTACAGGATTCCTTCTGGATCGTGGAAATCATTTGCTCGTCGAAATCCCGGATGAAATCCATCAGGATCGTTTCCGTTTCAGCGAGACTGGAATAGGGCAGCATCGTTATGATCTCGCTGGTATTCCGGCGGGTGGAAAAACCGCCGATGGCGCCGAAGTGCTTGTCAATATGGCGTCCCATGGCCCGCAGGGCCTCCTGCGCCGCGTCGTGTCCGACTTTCGTAATGACGGCATTCAATTCCCGCAGGTTGAAGACTACCAGGCAATAAGGCTCGCCGGTCGCCCGCCGTTTCATCTGCACATGGTTGAGAACTTTAAACTGGCGCTGGGAAAACAGTCCGGTCAATTCCTTCTGCAGCGCTTCCAGGGAGCTGATGACTTCATCCATGAACGGGTGATCAAAGTTTTCCAGCTCCTCCGGCGTCCCCTGGAAAACGATCTGACGATCATACAGAGCCAGAATGCGATTGGAGATGAAATACACATCGGGGATTTCATGGCTGACCAGGATGGCCGTAAAGTTAAATTTCCGCTGGTACTGAGCAATCATGCTCAAAATGGCGTTTTTCCGGACGGGATCCTGTCCGGTCGTCGGCTCATCAAAGAGGACGATTTGCGGATCGGTGATCAATGCCCGCGCGAGAGCGGCCCGCTTTTGCATACCGCCGGAAAGCTCTGCCGGATACTTGGAAATGGCCTCGGTCAGCTCCGTCTGTTCGATTCGGGCCATCACCCGCCGGTGGATTTCCGCCTTTTTCAAATTGGTGGTTTCGCGAAGCGGCAGCGCGATATTATCATAAACGGTCAGGGAATCGAACAGCGCGTTTCCCTGGAACATGTAGCTGATCTCAGTAAATGATTCGGCAAGGACCGAGCCTTTAACCCCCGTGATCGGTTTTCCGCGGAATAAAATAACACCCTCGTCGGGCTGGATCAGTCCGATAATGTGTTTGAGAAGAACGCTTTTTCCCGAACCGGAAAGCCCGATAATCGTCGTGACCTGGCCTTCGTAGATCTGGAGATTCACGCGATCCAGGACGGTTTTATTGCCGAAGCGTTTGGTAATATTCTGAAATTCGATCAGCGGTGTATCCATTTATCCTCTTAAAGCAACAGGGACGTTACAACATAGTCCGAAACCAGTATCAGCACGCAGGAAATAACCACGGCCGATGTGGTGGCCAGTCCCACCGCCTGGGCGCCGTGGCTGTCTTTGCGCATGTGCGCGAAATAACCCTGGTAACAGCAAACCGTGGCGACAATGACCGCGAAAACAATCGACTTGGTAAAGCCGTTGACGATGTCGGACATGCCCACGTAAACCTGTGAACTGTGCCAATAGACACTGGCGTTCAGCCCCAGGAGCAGGACCCCTGAAACATAGCCGCCAAAAATGCCGACCAGGTCGGACACGGCGGTGAGCAGGGGGAAGCTGATAATCGCGGCGGTAATCTTGGGGCTGACGACATACCGCATCGGGTTGATGCGCATCGTGTGCAGGGCGTCAATCTGTTCGCTGATGCGCTGGATGCCGATTTCCGCGGCAATGGCCGAACCGGCCCGGGCCGTAATCATGATGGCCGTCAACACCGGACCCAATTCCATAATCAGGGAAAGGGCCACCAGCGATCCGACCGCACCCTGCGCACCGAATTTGGACAGAGCATGATAGGCCTGCAGACCCAGAACCATACCGGTGAAAAGACTGACCAGCATAATGATGGTGATGGATCGCGCGCCGATGAAATAAATCTGTTGTATTGTTTTTGACAGCTGTTTGCGCCGGAATGTCTGCAGAAGCGCCAGATAAAGAAAAATGGCCGCCGCCCCGAGGTTATCGACCCAGTCGATGACTTTCCGGCCGATAAAAGCAAACGGACGGAGCGCGGGTAAACCTTGCTCTCCGTTTGTGTCTTTTTCCAATTCATTCCGCCCTTTTATATCAAACGCCATTTACGGATTCCTTCGGGGATTGCTCTTGTCATCAAATTTGGTGACGGATACTAACATTGGCAACTCCATTTGACAAGAAATTCCTGATTGCCGGAAAGGCTGATCTATAAAGACCTGTTGCGGGTTTTTCATCCTCGGCAGGGACCTGTCTTGCAGGTCATGTCCCTTGTCGGCAATCCGCGATATGGCAAATTAAAACACACAAGCCGCGGGCCGCTGATTCGCGTCCGCTATCGTTACCGTGATGGATTAAGGATATGAACATCACCGCGTTGATCATCGGGGAGTGATCAGTCCGGAGACGATGACTTCAAAAGGTTGCCGCGGTGATTGCGCCATACGATCAAGTGAAGAGGATCAGGAACAACCGATTGTGTTTGTCGCCGCTTCGATGACGGATCAGGAAAAAACGCGCCTGCAACTCACGATGATCAAAGGAGATGATTTCACTACTTAAAACCAAAGCTGCTCAATGACAAATTGCCCTGTTAACCGATGCTCCCGGAGCAACTTACCTTCTCTTGACAGGGCATTCCGAAATGGCTATATTACGGACGGAATGATTAGAAATGATCAATAAAATTAAGGTGTTTTTATGATTCGCTATTTTAATCAGTCGCAGATACCGCTCGCGGCCCGGGCGTTCAACGACGCGGAAAGACTGGTGTCGCGTCATTTTCGCCTGAGTGAAGACGATCTGCGCAAAAATAAGTACGACGTAAAAACACTTGTATTTTTAGATGAACATGAAGTAAAAGACGGCGCGTTTGCGCATCTTTGCAAGTATTCTTACGAAAAGCCTTCCGCTTTAAGGCCTGAAGGCCGGGAAGGTTTTGATTTTTATCGGGTTTGTTTGCAGGACAATATCATTCTGGATGCCGTGGACCGGGCTAATTCTTTTATAAAATTAAGCCCTTTGATGCTCTATGTTGCCGTTCATGAGCTGATTCACGTGCTTCGGTTTGGAAACGGCGATATAGATTTTAACGCGCCTCAGGAAGAAAAAGAGCGGGAAGAAAAAATTGTCCACAACCTGACGCGAAGCGCTTTGCAGCCGGTAAAGCAAAATGATCTGGAAATTGTTTTGGACTGCTTCTCGAGTGAGTATACAATAAGTGATTTATATAATTAATTTAAGGAGGTTTAACAATGCCTATCTACGAATATCAGTGCAGGAAATGCGGCAAGCAATTTGAAGCTTTTCAGGGGATTACCGAGCCGGATTTGAAAACATGCCGGTTCTGCAAGGGGAAGGTCCAGAAGATGATGTCGCTGTCGTCTTTCAGTCTCAAGGGTTCCGGCTGGTACGCGACCGATTATGCCGGAAAGAAGCCTCAACCGGCTAAAACAGAAAAAAAGGAAACGGCGGCCGGCGACAGCGCGGCGACGTCTGCGGACACTCCGGCTGCGGCCAGCGTAAGCAAGGAAGATTAGTGCAATTAAGACTTCAAAAGTGAAACGATTGCAGTCTGCAAGTCGAATGATCCCGCTGCGAAATGAAGCGGAATAAAAAACACCTCGTCATTCAAAAAGGCGGCCTTAAGGCCGCCTTTTTGATGCGCAAAATAAATCGGCTTCCCTTTATGGCGCGTTGAAATACGCCTGCAATTCCCTGCACAACTGCTCGGGTACGACCGGGCAGATGATTTCATTGTGCAGTTTTTCGAAGTAATTCAGGTCGCTCGTGCCCAGGGGATTGATTTCGAAGCGCGGCACGATTTTACCCTGCACCCAAAAGTTTTTCTCCGGGGTCATCGTTGCGTAGAGGGATAAATTGAAACTCATATAGTTGCTCACGTATAAATAAAGGAAGACCCGGGAAAGACCCGCGAGCAGTTCATCAAAGTTGGCTTCCGTCAGATCAAAAAACGATGTCTTTTCTTTGAAATAAAAATCAATTTCCCCGGCCATGCCTTTGGGGGAAAAGGCGGCGAGCCACGAAATGACGCCGGTTGTGGCGATGAAGCGCTCCCCGGCTTCCTGTTCCATGACGAGCAGATTTCTCCACAGATTGCCGCCGCCTGCCGCCGCCGCGTAATTTTGCGCGCTCACCAGGAGCCGACGCATGAAATTGGTCGGCTTTTTGCCGACAAGGGTCTGCAGGTGGGGATGAATCAGACCGCCTCCGGCCGGCGGCATGTAGTTCCAGTTGATGGACGCGTGTTGATACCCCCTCTGCAGTTCGGCGATCCGGTAAAAATAATCGCGGCAGACGGCAAAACCGTCGCGCATCGTATCCGGCGTCAACTGATCCAGGGGCGTGAAGTGCCGCGACGAAAAGGTCGCGACCGTGTTGGTCGCGTCGTAAGGAAATGCGTTGGGAAATAAAAAGGCGCCGCCCCGTTTGAATTTGCCTTCGCTCAGGATGTCCGGCGTAAACTTTGGCGTGATCTTGTCAAAGAGGTCCGGACAGAAAGGGCAGAGCGATTCAGGCGATTTTTCCACATAGGCGGCCGTGTCCGGCTTTTGCGTGGGCCGCACGCGGTAGGGCAGGATGCGGCTGGCCACACCGGTGGTTTCATCATAGCGTTCTTCGATGGGGATGTCTTTCGGTGCAAAACCGGTAAACGGATTGAGGTAGCGTCCGGTCGTGATCTCTTTGTGAAATCCGATGTCTCTCATGGGGATTCCTTTTCTGTTGTTAATGCCGTCTTATCGTCCTTCGGGCGGTAGCTTCTTTTCAGGCATTGATCCAGAAAATGATCAACGCGCAGCTGAGATAAATCACCCTTTAATTCTGTTTTTAACACATCCAGAGAAATTTCAATGCGGGCGGCGCTGCGATGTCCGCCCCCCTGGCCGATCAGGCCGCAGGCACTCTGGGCAATGGCGCCGCAGTCCTGCCGGTAGCCGTCGCCCCGGAAAATGATAATCAGCTTATCGTTGACGATTCCCGCAACGACGACATAGTACGTGCCGATCAGATGCAAATAGAAATCCGCCACCTGCACGCAAACGTCGGGACTTTCCACCTGTCCCAGAAAGCCGACGCGGCGGCCGCGGTGATGCGTCATGTGATGAAAGGCATGATCAAAATATTTCAAGTAGCTCCTCGGCGTCTGATTGAGTTCAATGCGCCGGATCAACAGCATATTGGCGCGCCGAACATGATACATGTAGGCCCGGATGTCTTCAGCCAGTGCTTCCCGGTCGAAATTGTCCGTATCCGTTTTGATGCCATACAGGAGCGCCGTGTGCAGGATGCGGGGAATCCGAATACGGGCGCAAAGCAGATACTCCGTGAGGACCGTGGCGAGGGCTCCGAACTGCGGGCGGATGTCCTCAAAATCGGCCAGCCAGTCGCCCTGCCGGGGATGATGGTCGAAGACGATCGTCGGTTTGATTTGCCGGAGCTGATCGCCGAAGAAAGACGGCTGCGCATCCACCACCGCGATGATCTGGAAGGCGCCTGGGTCTACCTGGGCCAGTAACCGGATGTTGATCCGCATGGCCTGCGCCAGTTCTCTGTTCTGATGGCGGCGAAAGGGTTCGGTTGCCGCAAAAACGCATTTGGAGACGCCTTTTTTGCGCTGAAGGAGCTCTCTCAGCGCCATGGCGGAGGCTATGGCATCGGGGTCCGGGCTGCCGTACATTAAAAGAAGCAGCGCATCATCGGGATGGGCAAGCTCCAGCATCTTTTTTAAATTCTGCTGGGTCTCGTTTTTGACGGCGATGGCTTCACGTTTCATCGTTGGGTTTCATTCCATGCCTGCTGGATTTTTACTCGATCAAAATTTTACCGGGGTGTTCGCTGACCACGTCACCCACGATGGCCGCGTCCGTGATGCCCGCCTGGTGCAGTATTTCCACAAGACTGTGCGCTTTCGCCGCGGGCAGACTGAAGAACAAGCCGCCGGCGGTCTGCGGATCAAAACAGACGTCCATAATCCAATCCGGGCAGGACGGCGCTTTTTCAACCTGGGCGATGCGAAAATTCCGGTTGCGGTAAAGGCCGCCGGGTACATACCCGGTTTCCACCAGATCCCGGACGCCGTCCAGAATCGGGACTGCCTGCGCAAAGATCCGGAGGCCGACAGCGCTGCCCTCGATGGTTTCGCAGGCGTGGCCCAGGAAGCCAAACCCGGTGATATCCGTGCAGGAATGAATATCGCCGGCCGTGATCATCAGCTCGGAGGCCTTCTTGTTCAGCTCCGTCATGCAGGCGATGGATTTTGCAAGCAGCCCATCACCGACCGCGTTGGCCTTGAGCGCCGTGCTGACAATGCCTGTGCCCAGGGGCTTGGTCAGGATCAGTTTATCGCCGGGCCTCGCGCCGCGATTAAAAAGCACGCGGTCCGGATGAATGGTTCCGGTCACGGCGAGGCCGTATTTAATTTCGTTGTCTTCCACGCTGTGGCCGCCGAGCAGCAGCACGCCGGCTTCGCGCATTTTATCCAGTCCCCCGCGCAAAACATCCCTGAGCACGGATTTATCCATGGTCTTGATCGGAAAGCAGACGATGTTCATGGCGGTCAGGGGTTTCCCGCCCATGGCATATACATCATTGATCGCGTTGGTTGCGGCGATCTGGCCGAACGTGTAGGGATCGTCCACCGTCGGTGTGAAAAAATCTACGGTTTGAACCAGCGCGAGATCGTCGGACAGTTTATAAACGCCCGCGTCTTCCGCATGTTCATATCCGGTCAGCAAATGGGGATCGGAGATGAGCGGCAAATCCCTGAGAATGTCGGACAGGTCCCCCGGACCGATCTTACAGGCTCAACCCGCGCTCTGGACTGTTTCCGTCAAACGGACGGGCTTTTTTTCTTCCATTTTTCCCCCGATGTAAAAATTAAAAAAGTTGTGCCGCTTCCCCGCGAAGCGCTGCCGATTTTTTACCATAGAAGGCGGCATTTTCCAACAGGTATTCGGAAGACGCCGCGGCGGCTGCCCGCGGGTCCGCCGTCATTTTTTGTTGATTTATTCGGGGCAATCAGTTTATACAGGCAAACCTTAACCAAGGATGAGCCCAGATGCCGATCAGATATTACAGCACCAATCGTCACGTGAATCAAGTTGCGGGAATTAAGCCTTTTACCGGCAGCGTATCCTTTAAGGAAGCGCTGCTCGCCGGTCAGGCGCCGGATGAAGGTTTGTTTGTCCCCGACAGGATTCCTGCGCTGGCCATGGACGATATTATCGCGCTCCGGGATAAACCCTACTGGCATGCAGCGCAGCTGGTTGCGGAGGCTTTTCTGTCCGATGAATTTCCTTCCGCCGTTCTCGAAGCGATCGTGAAAGACGCCTACAATTATCCCGTGCCGCTGGAAGCGGTTTATCCGCGCGCTTTTATTCTGCGCCTGGATCAGGGTCCCACGGCATCCTTCAAGGATTTTGCGGCCCGGATGATGGCCAGGCTCATGAGCCAATGCCGGCCTGAAGGAGAAAGGATCAATATCCTGGTCGCGACGTCCGGAGACACCGGCAGCGCCGTGGGTGAAGCCTACAAAGGCGTCGCGGGCATTGACGTGACCATCCTGTATCCCGCGGGTGAAGTGAGCCTGATGCAGAAAAAGCAGCTCGACACCATCGGCGGCAACGTGCAGTCGATTTGCGTGAACGGGAAATTCGATGATTGCCAGAACCTGGTCAAGGAAGCGTTTGCCGACGATGAACTGGCCCGGTTTAATTTATCATCGGCCAATTCCATTAACTTCGGACGCATTCTGCCGCAGATCGTTTATTATGTTTATGCATACGCCCAGTTGGCCGGCGCCGGCGAGGAAGTCATTTTTTCCGTCCCGTCGGGTAATTTCGGAGACGCCCTGGGCTGCGAGTACGCCCGCCGGATGGGAATGCCGCTGGCCAAACTTGTCATGCCCACCAATGAAAATGATGAATTCCCGAACTTCCTGGCAACCGGGACGTATTCGAAAGTGTCGCCCTCGCGGGCCTGCATTTCCAACGCCATGAACGTGGGACATCCCAGCAATCTGGCGCGTTTCTTTGAATTATACGGCGGGACCGTTGATCGGGTGGGCACCGTGCACCGCTATCCGGATCTCGAGGAAATGCGCCGCCGTATTTTCTCCGTGAGTGTTGCCGACGAACAAACCCGCCGGACGATCAAGAGCGTTTATGAGCGGTATCATGTGATCCTGGAACAGCACGGCGCCGTGGGTTGGGCGGGCCTGGAATCCTACATGAGGGAAACCGGCGACTCCCGGCTGGCCATCTGCCTGGAGACGGCGCATCCCGCCAAGTTCCCGGAGGAAATTATAGACCTTCTCGGCATCGATCCCGATCTGCCGGAGAGCATGAAAGACCTGGCCCGCCGTGAGGGCAGCGCCATCAGCATGTCCAAAGATTTCGCCTCGTTTAAAAAATATCTGCAGACAACCCTGAAAGTGAAAGAGTAGCCTGTCCGGGGCGTGACGGGACTTGGGGAGGGCGGCGACGTATCTTCGGAGGGCCTTCTTTTTCCCGCGGCGGGGCGGTTCGAATCGGCGATTCGGGAAACCCCCTTTAAGCGGGTTTCCCGACCGGAGCCTGGAGCCCCTCTGGCGGCCGGGGATCATCATCGCTTGCGCATCGGGCGCTTTTTAATCATCGTTCGGTCTTCCTCTGGCTTTGCTCAAAAACAGGGCACTTGTTTTTTTATGCTCATGCCGGGTTCCGTCCGCAATCATTGAAAAGGGTAAATTCAAATGATAAGATAATGACACGAGGGCAGGTTATGATCGAAGAGAACAGAAACCATTCCGGCGGCAGCGGACACAGGCAAACGCCGCCCCGGCGGGATTTTTCCCCCGGGGATTTGATCATCGAAATCGGCCGCTTCTTCCTGGGGGCGCCCTATCAGGCGGGCACCCTGGAACGGGCGGGCCGGGAAAAGCTGGTGGTCAATCTTGCCGATTTCGACTGTACAACTTTTGTGGAAGCCGTGCTGGCGCTGTCCCGCTCAACCGCCGCCGGAAAGTTGTCCGTGTCTGAATTCCGAAAAAACCTGAAATTCATCCGTTACCGCCAGGGGCGGCTGAACGGTTATGCATCCCGTCTGCACTATTTCACCGACTGGCTCGCCGATAATCAAAAGAAGCAGGTCCTGAAGAATGTCTCGCGTCTTCTGGCCGGCAGGCCTCACCGCAAAAAAATCAACTTCATGACCGCTCACCGCGGCCTTTATGCAGGCCTGATGCATGAAGCCCAGTTTGACGCAATGATGCTTTTGGAAAATCAGCTTTCCCGGAAGGTTTCTTATATTGTGGATGGGGACAGGATTGCGGCCCGATCTTCCGATATTCAACAGGGCGACATCCTGGCCTTTGCGACCAGCCAGGAAGGATTGGATGTTGCGCATGTCGGTTTTGCCATGCGGCAGGGACGGCATTGGCATCTGCTCCACGCCTCGAGTAAAGAAGGCGCCGTGGTGATCTCCAAAGAAACAGTGCGGGCCTACCTGAAATCACATAAGACATTTACCGGTGTCCTGGTCGCACGGGTTTCAGGACAGGCCGTTTTGTCAGGCAAGGCGAGATGCAGAAGTTCATTCACCGCGCGCCTGTCCGTCTGACGGGCAGATCCCATATGAAAAAAATCGACTGCTGCCAACCACGCAAGAGATCGGCAGCAGTCGCCGGAGATGCTGCTGAAGCTGATTAAACTTTCCTCGGTCGGTTACTGATAAAGATTCTGAATCCGCTCTCCGTATTTTTTCATGACGAACGGCCGTTTCAGCTTCATCGTCTGGGTCAGCATCCCGTTGTCCACCGTGAAGTCCTCCGCGATAAAAAGGAACTTCTGCGGGACTTCATAGCCGCCGTAGGTTTTGCGCAGGTGCGCGGTGATATCTTTGGACAGGTAATCCTGCAAAGCTTTTTCCTTCAGGGATTCTTCCAGCGTGCTTTTCAGGAGCGGCTTGATGTTCGGATCAGCCTGGAGCGCGGCAAAGTCGGGGACCACAACCGCCACATTGTAATCTTTGCCGTCGCCGTACAGCATGACATTGAGGACATATCTCAGGAGCTTGACCTCATTTTCAATGCCTTCCGGATGGACATATTTGCCGTTGGCCAGTTTGTATTCATCCTTGAAACGGCCGGTGATATGCAGGTATCCTTCTTCATCAATCCAGCCGCGGTCGCCCGTGCGGACGCCGGGGAAGCCGTTCCATGTGTCCGGCATCATGACTTCCGCTGTCTGCTGCGGTTTATTGTGGTAGCCCATCATCACATGGGGACCATAAGCAATGATTTCTCCATCAAGGCTTTCAGCGCCCACGCGAGATTTATCGATCACCACGTGCATGTTTTTCGCGACCTTGCCGACGGTGCCGTACTTGTTGCCGTATTTGGGAGAATTCATGGTCAGTGTGGGCCCCGTTTCCGTCAGGCCGTAGCCGTCGAAGGTCGGCTGGCCGATATCCTTAAAGAAGAGCGCGATTTCCGGTTTGATGAGCGCGCTGCCGGTGACGAAGAACTTCAGGTTCCCGCCGAAAACATTGCGGACCTGGGAGAAAACCAGCGCGTCGTAATCCCTGAATTCTTTTGTTTTCTCAGGCAGATCTCGGTTCTTGATCGCCTCGGCAACGGCCGCGTCGAAAAACAGTTTTTTCGTGGGATCGGCACTAACGCCCTGCTGAATGGTGTCATAAACCTTGTTAACGATGCGGGGAACGACGGAGAGTCCCGTGGGTTTGACTTCCTGAAAATTCTGGATGAGCTTTTCCACGGATTCGGCAAAGGCAATGCCGCCGCCGCAATAGATGTAACAGTGGAGGTCTGCGGCAAGGCCAAAAACATGGGCCCAGGGAAGAATGGCCACGACATGCATGGTTTCATCCAGATCGAAAGCGTCCACACCGGAACGCGGGCACAGCGTCAGGGTACCGTGAGAAAGCATCACACCCTTCGGATCGCCGGTGGTGCCGGAGGTATAGACGATGTTGGCCAAATCCGACCAGTGAGGTTTTTCGGAAGGCGCGGGGTTTTTCCTGCCTGTTTCCTCCAGGGCACCAAGCGAATTTTCACCCTCGCCGTAAACGACAAATATTTCTTTCAAAGTGGGAATATCTTTTTTGAAATCCTTGACTTTCTCATAGGTGTTGCTGTCCCGGACAAAAAGAAATTTAACTTCGGCGTCGGTAACGATGTATTGCATGACCTTCGGAAGTTCCTGCAGGTACATGGGAACAAAGACGCCGCCCAGGCCGTGAACGGCCTGTTCACAAATGTACCATTCCGTACAGTTGTTGAGGATAACCCCGACTTTATCGCCTTTGGAAAGCCCTGACTTTTTCAAGGCGCCGCGCAGGTTATTGACCCTGTCGGCAACTTGCTGGTAGGTCACCCATTCATACTGTCCGGAAGCCGGATTTTTTGTGCCGAACAGCCGGTTTTCGGGCCACTTGGCTACGCTCTGCTCAAATAAATCGACCAGATTGTTCGGGTTGTCATAAACGGAATTAATATCTGCCTCTTTTGTCATAATTCACCTCGGTATGGAATATTTATCAGCCCCCATCATAAAAAGGGACATCTCTCGTTCTCGATCAGATCCGGCGTAAACACGCCGGGGAATGGGATACAGAGCCACCAGAAACTCGTGCATGTCTTTGGGCATGGCGGAGTTTTCTAAATCCCGCACACAGGACAGGCCATGATGCCGTCTATCCTGACGTCCCGCTTTCCCCTGAAACGCCGCCTTATCTTTCGTCGTCTGCTTTCCCAGGCTTTCGCTATTCGGAAAGAATCGCTTTGAATTTGACGGGGTCCGTCGCATAGAGAACAGCGCGCTCCACGCCTTCAGCCCGGAATTCATGAACCTTGAGATAGTCGGGGTTTTGGGTCATGGTCAAAAACGCCTTGCGGGACGGATACTGGACCAGCATCAGGAGATCCCAGTCTTCCTCGCCCTGGAGCAGTTCATTGGGCTTTCCAAAATACACTACCTTGGCGCCGACAGCCGCGACGAAGGGGCCCGATTCTTTGATATAACGGAAATAGGCTTCCCGTCCGCCCTCCTTTTTGAACTTCAACAGGTTGAGCATGACAAAAGGTTCTTCATTTTGATTCTCAGCCAGTTTCTTAAATTGATCTTCGTTGTTTTGAATGCCGGACATGATGTTATTCTCCTTTGTGAATCGCATGGGGGAGTCTTTGTAGACTGCTTGCGGGACAGCCGGGCGCCTGGACAGAGCAAGGCGCCAGACCGTTTCCTGTTGCCCCGGCAGCGTCTATGGCGCGCCGGATGAATCCCCTTATCCTGCCGCAGAGACCATTTGAATTTTCCTGCTGTCCCGGGCGGAATTATTTAAAAAAGCCGTTCATCAGTTCGGCAACTTCCCGGGGTTTTTCTTCCTGAAGAAAATGTGACGCCTTGACTTGCTCCACTTTAATGGAATCAAAGCAATCTTCAAGATAGGTGATGTTGGCCGGAATAATGACCGTATCCTCGTTGCCGTAGATGTAGAGCGACGGCATGGTAAATCTCTTGCCGATCAGCGTTGCCCAGTGAGCACCATCCAGGGGCATGGAGCGGTAAAGGGATGCGGCGGTGGTCGGCGTGTTGGGAATGCTGTAGCAGCGCACATATTCGTCAAGAGCTTCTTTCGGAATAAGGCCGTCCTTGCCTTTCTGACCGAAGAAAAAACGCACCCAGACATTTTCGTTGCCTTTGATCATGACCTCGGGCAGGATCGGCTGCATCTGGAAATACTGATACCAGTAGGGGAAATACTTGATGGCGATCATGGCTTTCGCCACTTCTTCCGCCCCCTTGAGGTTGGTCAGAATGGGAATATTCAGGATGACGAATTTCTTCACCCGGTCGGGAACCAGGAAAGCCAGTTCCTGAGCTACAATGCCGCCCCAGTCATGGCCGACCAGGAAGAAATCCCTGATGCCCATGGCGTCGAGAATTTCGATAATATCCCTGGCCAGTTCAACTTTCTGATAGGCCTTAACATCCAGGGTGCGTTCAGAGTCGCCCAGGCCTCTTAAATCCGGGGCGATAATGCGCAGGGCCGGATCCAGATACTGGGCAACACCTTCCCAGCAATAGGAGCTTTCCGGCCATCCGTGAATCATAACTACCGGAAAACCATCCTGGTTGCCCCGGTCCCGAACATTGAAAGTTCCTCTCGATACGGTAATTTTGCTTGTCTTCATGGTCATCATATTTCTCCTTACGGGCAGTCCCGCTGCGATACAACGAGCGTTGGTTGTATTAAATGGATGGCTCTGCTGTGTCAAGCATTATTTTATGCCGTTTTATGTTCAGGCATGCTCAGTGAATTGTGTTTTGAAATCAAGCTATTGCAGGTTTCTTTTTGCCTGGTTTGTGCATCGGGCAAGTGGCAGCCGATTATCGGGGATTGGTTGCCTGCCCTGCAGGCGATCATAACGATCAGGCAAATACACGATCCGGTGCGGGGCTTCTGTGTTTTATCCAGACACAGAAGCCCCTGTTGTTCAATGTAACGCTTCCATTGCAAACCTTAATTGGGGATGATTTCAATATCGAAGCCAGTTGGGTGCAAACCCTTTCAATGCCGGTTGTTACATGTGCCACGTCGCAACCTGCGGGACTGGAACCGGGCAGCTCCCGTATTTTATCCTGAAAAAGGCCTTGACAAAAACAGTCCGTCAAATTAATTGCTACAACCAACGCTCGTTGTAAAATGATGCGCCGGCTGCGTGAAGAAGCCCTGTTGCAGTCATGAGCATCATCACGTCAGGAGAGACCTGAATGAATGATTTGTTGCAGCCGAAAAAGAATCAGCCTTTGATTTGATGGTGCGCGATTTTTCGCGGTTTGCCCTCCGGATCTGCGACCTGGACAACACGAAAGATGAGCAAAGCGCCTGCTGCAGGGACATCATGCTGATCAACCCCGGGGGCGACGCCGCCCGGTAAGAACGCGTCCGGGCAAAATACGTGTATCCGCAAAACGGCGAATACGCCATGAATGAACAGTAAACCAAACAAGGTAATGTATCAAATAAATGAAGGAGACGTTTTATGATTAAATCAAGACTTTGTGAGATGATCGGGACCAAATATCCCATCATCCAGGCGGGCATGGGCCCTTTCAGCAACAATAACCTTTGCGTCGCGTCGGCCAACGCCGGCGTTCTGGGCCTGCTGTCCACGAGCGGCCTTTTCGACAAGGAAGCGCAGCCCTGGATTTATGACGCCTTTATTAAGACGGCGGATTCGACCATGGAGGATGACATGGCGAAGGTCATGGAAAATCTGCTGAAGCGCACCTATCGCCTGACCAAAGACTCGGGCGGCGTTTTCGGCATCAATGTCATGGTGTCGGCGGAGCTGGCGGAAAAGTCAAAAATCATCATCGACACCGCCATCAGGGTCCGCGAAGAAAATCCGGACATGAAGAAAAATTTTAAAGTCATCTTTACCTCGGCCGGCGATCCGGTCGGCTGGAAAGACAAGATCAAGGGCGCCGGCTTTACCTGGATGCATGTGGTGCCGTCCGTGAAGGGCGCGCAGCGCTGCAAAAAGGCAGGCGTTGATGTCATCGTAGCGTCGGGTCACGAAGGCGGATTCCATACCTCGTGGGAACCGGTGCATTCCATGATCCTGCTGCCCGCCGTGGTGGAGGCCGTGTCGGATGAAAAGACCCTTGTGTGCGGCGCCGGCGGGTTCTGCGACGGCAAGACGCTGGCCGCAGCGCTGGTTCTGGGCGCCGACGGCGCCCAGATGGGCACGCGTTTTCTGGCCACCGAGGAAAGCGATTTTCATCAGATATGGAAAGAGGCCGTCGTGGCGGCCGGAGACCGGGGCACCCTGGTGGCCCGCGGCTTCGTCGGTCCCGCGCGCTGGATTAAAAACAAGCGCAGCGAGGAGCACGCCGTGAATACCTTAAAGAAATCCCCCGGTGTTTTCCTCGGAACGCCGGATGATTTTACGACCATCGACATGTCTCTGATCCAGTATGAGATTGATGCCATCAAAGCCGTTTGTACGGGCGACACGGAAAAGGCCATGATGGCCGCCGGTGAAGCTGCCCAGCGCATCAGCAGCATGCCTAAAGTTAATGATCTGGTACAGACCATCGTCAAGGATGCTGAGGATGTCCTCCGGAAACAATATCTGGCCTGAGGCCGGCTCTCCGGAAGGAATGCCGCGTTATCTCTTTAGAAATGAAAAGGGGACAAGAACAAAAAAGCCGGGGTTGGATCCCGGCTTTTTTGATGTGTGCGTATTGTAAAAGACAAATACTGTCAGACCATAACCGTTCTCATCAGTTCCTTCTCCAGCAGAGCCATCAGTTTTTGCTTGGAGTATTTCTTCATGTTCCAGTGCCGCAGAGGATGAATGGAGAATCCGTAGACGATAAAATTAGCGGTAAAGGATGAGTCGTCATATTGAAAGACCTTTCGCTCCTTCCCCTTTTTCAGGATGGATTCGATGCGCGAAACCAGAAGACTCTCCTGTTGAAAAATGATTTTCCTGAGGGGCTTGGAGAGCGATTTGGATTCGCGGTACATCAGCAGGATTTCCTGCCCGTAGTCAAAGCCGAAATCAATCAATTGATGAATGACGGTGTGCAGTTGTTCGACGGGATCATCAATGCCCATGATAGACGGATTATTCACAATCTTCATCATCGGGGTGTGAATCATCTGGCAAACCAGAAAAAGAATTTCGTCTTTGCTTTTAATAAAATAATACAAATTGCGGATATCGATGCCGGTGGCCTTGGAAATTTCGCGCATGGATGTCTGCGAATACCCTTTTTCCATGAAGAGCTTGGTTGCTTTCTTAATGATCTGCGTTTGTCTTTTTTGAAACAGATCATTATTTCGCCTGGGTTTAACCTCCGGGTCGGAGGTTGTGTTTTTTCTCATCGATTGATAATAATCCTTTCAAAAATATTCGTGTTTCTATAACAGAAGTATCCGGCCTGTCAAATGTAAATTCAAAATATCACTTGACAAAACACCCCCGGCAAAATAATTCGTACAACGAACGTTGTTTCCGGTCATGTCCTGGAAAGAATCATTTTAATGACTTATCGAATAAACCA
The DNA here is from genome assembly GCA_036528635.1 of Deltaproteobacteria bacterium. Taxonomy (GTDB): domain Bacteria; phylum Desulfobacterota; class Syntrophia; order Syntrophales; family Smithellaceae; genus UBA8904. Next base: position 65,184 of record JAIGNE010000014.1, on the reverse strand, counting down.
TCAAGGAAAGTGAGGAAGAAACATGAAGATTGAAGATGTGAAAAATGTCTGTGTCGTTGGCGCCGGCAACATGGGGCATCAGATTGCCCTCCAGTGCGCGCTCTATGGTTTCAAGACGGTCAGCACGGATGTCGTGCCGGCTGTCCTGGAGAAGGCCCAAAAATTTGTCGGGACCTATCTGGCCGGCCGTGTGCAAAAAGGAAAGATGACGGAAGAGGCGGCGAAGAAGGCCGGCAGCCTGATTTCCTTTACCGGTGATTTGAAAGAGGCCGTGAAGGATGCCGATGTGGTCATCGAGGCGGTCCTGGAAAGAATTGACCTGAAGCGCAGGATTTTTGCCGACCTGGACAAGTACGCCCCGGCCCGGGCCATCCTGGCGACCAACAGCTCCTTTATCGTGAGTTCCAGAATTGCCGATGCCACCAAGCGGCCGGCCCAGGTCTGCAACCTGCACTTCTTCAACCCCGCCCTGGTCATGAAACTGGTGGAAGTGGTTCAGGGGCCCCATGTTTCGGATGAAACCGCGCAATGCATGATGGATTTCTGCCTGAAGATCGACAAAATTCCCGTCCATGTCAAGAAGGAGGTCGATGGATTTGTGCTGAACCGCATTTTCAGTGTGATCCATAAGGAAGCCTTGTGGATGCTGGAAATGGGCGTGGCCTCTTTTGAAGATATCGACAAGGCCTGTGTTTACGGCGCGGGCCACCCGATGGGCCCCTTCCGTCTGCTGGACCTCACCGGCATCGATCTGGCCTACGACATCGGCATGAGCCACTTCTATGAGTCCGGCAATCCCGCCGACCTTCCCTCACCCAGCATTGTCAAGCGCTACACGGAAGGCAAATACGGCCAGAAGACCGGTGAAGGCTGGTACAGCTATAAAAAATAGATCCGCGGCCGGGGATGCCCCGGTTCAACCGGGTCGATATCGAGGACTCTCCTGTACAATCGCAGCCGGCGTTCGTGATCAAAACCCGAACGCCGGCTGCTTCGTCCCATTCATGCGCAAGTGATTCGAGCCTTGAGTAACTGATGAAATTGAGAACTTCCAACTATTGGGGCGCCCTGATGCTTTTATTGTTTGCGGGCCTGTGTTCCATTATGGCTGTCCCGGTGTCGGCTGCCGATACGGAAGGCACAGGGTCCCTCCGGCCCTGGCAGGTTTCCCTCCAGACAAAATATTTTTTCCAGAGTCATACATCCTATGAGTTTGGCAATCCGTTTTCTCCCCGCCAGGGACCGCTCAGCCGCCTGGAGTTTCCTTTAAACAGCTGGTGGGCGGGCGCGTCACTGCGTCGTGAATTTTCCCGTTTTTCTGTGGGGGCTGAGGTGTTTCGCAACCTGTCCTCCGAGGCAATGGACGTCATGACGGATTCGGACTGGGATGATGACGATCTTCCGGATCTCAGGACCATTTATTCGGAATCGCCGTGCCGGATGGAGGCCAGTTATATCGTGCGCGGCGATGTCGATATGAAAATTTCGGACTGGATCGGACTGCCCCGGTGGTTTGATCTGCGTCCCGTCATCGGACTGACATGGCAGCGGTTTTCGATGGTGACGCATGACGGCGTTCAATATAACCTCACGCCGGACGGCGCAGAGGTTACGCCCCTGCCGGGGAACGGCATCCGCTTTGAACAGACTTACTGGCAGCTTTCCGCCGGCCTCAAAGCCGCCTTCGATCTGGGGCAGCCGTTTCAGCTGGCGCGGCTCCGTCTGCTTACGCAGATGGACTGGGCATACATCGACGCGGGCAATGAAGACTATCACGTTCTGAGGGCGGGCCGACGCCTGACGTACGAAAAAACGACGGGCCACGCCTGGCATGCCCTGGCGAGTTTAAAGATCGGCCTTACCCAGAATCTGAATGCGGCCATCGGCGCGGAATACCAGTTCATCGCCACCACCGGTTCCCACCGCCTGGTGAATGAACCCTTCGGTATGGATTTCAGGTTCGAAAAGGGCGTCCGGGTCTGGTCGGAGCAGATCAGCATGACGATGGGCCTGGAATATTCTTTTTAGGACCGTCGCAGCGCCCATTGGTTTTATTGGTTTGCGATCGGCCGCGGCGGTTTTCCCAACCGGCAGCCGGCCGGGTCTGTATCCGCGAATGCCCGTTCGGGCGTCTTGTATTTGACAATCATGGATGCCATCCTTAAAATTTAAGAAAAGGCGGGAGGTCTCTATCCCAATGAAAAAAATTATTTTCTCGATCATGGCGGCGCTGGTTCTGGTCTGGGGCTGCCAGAGTACGGATACCGGACAGGCGGAGGTGAAGAAAATGGCTGATCAGGCAAACAAGGAGCATGCGGCAATCGCCACGGTGGCCGGAGGCTGCTTCTGGTGCGTGGAAGCGGATTTGGAAAAGGTCCCCGGCGTTCTTAAGGTGATATCCGGCTACACGGGCGGAAAGGGAGCAAAACCCAACTATGAAAACTATTCCGATCTCGGGCATATTGAGGCCGTTCAGGTTTATTTTGATCCCGGGATAATAACCTATGAGCAGATTCTGGATCGCTTCTGGCGGCTGATCGATCCGACGGATGCCGGCGGGCAGTTTGTTGACCGCGGGCCGCAATACCGCAGCGCCATCTTCTATGCCGATGATGAGCAGAAAAAAATTGCGGAAAAATCGAAAAAGAAACTGATCGACTCCGGTAAATTCTCGAAACCGGTGGTGACCGAGATCCTCCCATTGACGCCATTCTATCCGGCGGAGGATTATCACCAGGACTATTATAAAAAGAATCCCCTCCGCTACAAGTATTACCGGGGAGGATCGGGCCGGGACAACTTCCTGCAGAAAGCATGGCCTGCGGGAGCCGGTGCGGCGGACACGGGCCGGAAGTACACAAAACCCGATGATGCGACGCTCCGGAAGAAATTGACCAAAATGCAGTATGACGTCACGCAGAAAAACGGCACCGAGCCGCCTTTTCAAAACGAGTATGATCAGAATAAAGCCGAAGGCATTTATGTGGATATCGTCTCCGGTGAGCCGCTCTTCAGTTCGCTTGATAAATTTGATTCAGGGACCGGATGGCCCAGCTTCACAAAACCGCTGGCTCCCGGGCATATCGTCGAGCGGGAAGAACGCGGTCTCTTCTCCACGCAAACCGAGGTGCGCAGCAGGAACGCCGATTCCCATCTGGGACATGTTTTTCCCGACGGTCCGCCGCCGACCGGTTTGCGTTACTGCATGAACTCCGCGGCCCTGCGCTTTATCCCGAAGGAAAATCTGGAAAAAGAAGGCTACGGCGAGTACGTGAAACTTTTTTCACCCAAAAAATAACCGATCAAAAAGGGCCTGAAATCGGGTTCGGATGTATCTCCCGGGAGGGACTCATCCGGCCGGGATTTTTCACGGCCATTTTTTTCAGCGCGGCATTGATGGAACGCGCCTCGGCCGCGGCGGCCCGGGCGGCAAGTCCGGCCGCACTCCTCGCCAAATACCCGGGTTCGTCCGGACATTCTGCTGTTTTCAATGCGTATGGTAGACATCGCCTGCCAATATCCTCACAATTAATCCGTATTGTCTTTGCCTGCTGCCCCGAATATTCTTTTCCCGGACGATCATGAAAAAGTAATCTTCAGGAGGACATACCATGAATCAGCAAACAATCGACCAAAACTGGCAGCAGTTGCAGTCGCGCATAGACCGGTTTGTCGGTCATTTTCTGAAAGAGGATTTACCTGCTATCGAGTATCGCTCAAATATTGCCGGTCTCCTGCCGTCACCCCAGGGCGTCAGTGAACAGGAAATCAATCAAGCATCATAGGCAGATGCCGGCAGTTGAGCGAGGCTGGAACAAGACCGGGCCCAACCTTGTCCCGATAACAGCCAGAACGACCCGCTCAGGAAGTTCAAAGTAAAGCAAGGGGCTTATAAAAATCGTAACCATCCTTTTGGGCATAACATGGGATGTGTTTGATATTTCAACGGTATTGTCCGTAAAACACTTTCTTTACAGAGACTGATCAGCATAAATCATTAATGGTAGTTTTATCCTATCATTAGCCTATAGAACAACTCTTATTGAAAGTTAATTATAATCGGCTATCTTTCTAAGAAAAAAAAGGAGGACTTGCTATGTTTGCACCGAAAAAAATATTAGTACCGACGGATTTTTCAGTTTATGCAGATAATGCGTTAAAGAAAGCGGTCGAAATTGCCGCGGAAAGTAAAGCAAAAATCTATCTTTTTCATGTGATTGATGACGGATTCCAGCAGTGCTCAGTCGATTATTGCCTGGACGAAGGAACGGTACAGAAAGTCATGCAGGACAGCTTGAAAAATGCCGAGGAGAAACTGCAGCAGGAAGCTAAAAAAATTGTTGACGGCAATGCCGGCATCGAGATGGTTTATGACACCAAAAGAGGCATCCCGTATGAAGAGATTCTCAAGGAGCAGGAAGAAAAGGGTATTGATTTGATTGTCATCGCGTCGCATGGGAAAACAGGCATCTTGAAAAATCTGCTGGGCGGTGTTGCAGATAAAGTTATCAAAAGAGCGAAAGGTCAGGTCCTGCTGGTCAGAAGCTGATTCACCATGATGCAGCTTCAGGAACTCGGAATGCCTTTTGAGCATTCCGAGCTTTATCACCGGGTGAACAGGGCCATGCGCCTCTCGACCAGCCTGCGGCCGGGAAGTAAAAGATTGAATGGCACCGGAAAGGACGCAGGGAAAATGGGCCTCGGGAAGGTCGTTGTCCGGCGGTTGGCCTTCCTGGAAAGACATCATTTTGCACAAGGCGAAAGAAAGGCAACGTTTGCCTGATCCGGGTTTGGGGGGAGAAATGACAAGCGGCAGGCAGGATGAAACCCCCTTGTATTGAAAATTATTCGAGTTATAATGCTTTCCCGAACAAATTGAAATTGATATAAGAAAGTTAACCGAAGCATGACGAAGCTTTTTCCCAGGGAAAAATACAAGTTTTTTTTGATGGCTTTAATCCTGTTATCCCTGGCCTCCGCTTGTGTTCTTTTTCTGGGCCGTTATATCTACCAGAAACAAAAATCAGACATGGCCCATGCCGCCCAGCAGCAGCTGACGGCGATTGCCGAGCTTAAAGTATGGGAGATCGATAACTGGCAGAAGGAACGCATCGATGCGGCCAACGTCATCTATAAAAATGATGTGTTCAGTTCCGATGTGATGCGGTATTTGAAAAATCCTTCATCCCCGGAGTTAAGAAAAGATATTTTAGCGCTGCTCTCGGCGACGCAAGTGTCCCATCAGTATAAGAACATATTACTGCTCGATAAAAATAAAGAGATCAGGCTGGCCTTGAAAAATTACGACATTGACTATGGCAGGATTCACGCCGGTATGATCGAACAGGCCGCGGAAAAGAACAAGATCATGTTCAGCGATTTTTACCGGGATGAAAGAGCCCACAGTCTTCACCTGGCCATGATTATCCCCGTGATGGTCCCGCAAGGAAAGAAATCCGCACACATCGGCACGATCCTGAAAATCATTGATCCCGCGATACGTTTATACCCGGCGATTAAATTATGGCCTTTGCCCGGCAGGACGGGGGAGGCGCTGCTGGTCAATCGTCAGGGCAGCGAGGTCGTGTTTCTCAATGAGCTGCGTCATGTTCAAAACCAGCCTTTAGGGCTGAGACGTCCGATAACCGAAACGAATTTACCGGCGGTCAAGGCTGTCCTCGGTGTTCGGGGTGTTGTAGATGGCGTGGATTATCGTCAAAAAAATGTGCTGGCCGTGTCCAGGGCCGTGCCCAATACCCCATGGTTTCTGGTTGCCAAAATTGATGACGACGAAGTCTATGCCCCCAGCACAGAGCGTTTCTGGGCCATGATCTTTATCACCATCATCGTCATATCCATGCTGGGAGTCATTGTCGCTTATATCTGGCGTAACCAGCAGGCGAAATATTACCGGGAGCAATACGAACTGGAATATAAAAGGGCTTTTTTATATGCCCGCAGCCTCATTGAGGCCAGCCTGGATCCGCTGGTGACCATCAGCCCGGAGGGAAAAATAACGGATGTCAATGAAGCGACGGAATTGATAACGGGTCAGCCCCGGAAGGAACTGATCGGCAGCAATTTTTCCAATTACTTTACCGAGCCCCGGAAAGCCGACGAGGGATACAAACTGGTCTTGCAGGACGGCGTTGTCCGGGACTATCCCCTGTCCATCCGCCATATGTCCGGTCGGGTGACGGAAGTGCTTTACAACGCCTCGCTTTACAAAAATGAGGCCGGAGACGTGCAGGGGATCTTTGCGTCGGCGCGCGACGTGACGGAGCTCCGGCGGATGACGCGGGAGCTCAAGGCCGCCCATGGTGAACTGGAATTAAGGGTTCAGGAAAGAACCAATGAGCTCGTGAAAATGAATGAAGATCTGCAGTCGGAAATACGGGAACGCCGGGAAGTGGAAAAACTCATTGCGTTTCGGACAAAATTGCTCGAAGCAACCAACAAGGAACTGGAAAGTTTCACCTACTCCGTTTCTCACGACCTGCGCGCCCCGCTCCGGGCGATTGACGGTTACGCCCGCATGATTCTTCGGGATCAAAAGGACAACCTCGATAGTGAGGCCAGGCGCCGGTTTGATCTGCTCCGCGGCAATGCCCAGATGATGGGCAAACTCATCGACGATCTGCTCTCATTTTCCCGGATGGGCCGCCTGGAAATCAATATGTCGAAGCTGGATATGGAAGGACTGGTCAATGATATCCGGATGGAACTGCAGGTCATTACCCCCGACCGGACGATCGACTTTAAAATGGACGAACTTCCCCCGGGCTGGGGCGACCGTACATTAATCAAGCAGGTTTTGTTCAATCTTTTGTCCAATGCCGTAAAATATACCAAACGGAAAGATAGGGCCCGGATCGAGACAGGCGGATGCCGGGACGGCAATGAAAACATCTACTACATTAAGGACAACGGGGTGGGTTTTGATATGGCGTATTACGATAAACTGTTCGGCGTCTTTCAGCGTCTGCACAGCGCCGTCGATTATGAAGGCACCGGTGTCGGGTTGGCCATTGTTCAGAGAATCATCCTCCGCCACCATGGACGCGTATGGGCCGAAGGTAATATCAATGAAGGGGCGACATTTTATTTTTCTCTGCCGGTGAAGGAGTGATATAAAATGAATAACGCGGATATCGTTATTGTTGAAGATAATCCTCATGATCTCGAAATGATTTTAGACGCCTTGCGTGAATCGGAAACGAATCGCGAAGCGCACATTCTCCGGGATGGCGCGGAAGCAGCCCGCTACTTTTTCGGAAATGGAGACCAGGACGCCGGAATACATCATCCCTTCCTGCTGATCCTGCTGGATTTGAAGCTTCCGAAGATCAACGGCGTGGAGGTTTTGAAATTGCTGAAATCGGATGAAAGAACGAAACAGATTCCCGTTGTCGTTTTTACATCCTCTAATGAGGCGAGGGATAAGGCGGACAGTTACAGGCTGGGCGCCAACAGTTATGTCGTCAAACCGCTGGATGCGGATGACTTTGCGGATCATGTCAAACAAATTGTTGATTATTGGACCAGGTTAAACATCAATGCCTGTTGAATCGCGAAATAGCGGGATTCGGCAGGCGCGTGCAGACCAATTGAATGTGAGGGTACCCCAATGAATGAACCATTGCGTATACTGATTTTAGAAGACACGGCAGCCGATGCCGAGCTGATGGAAGATGAATTAAAGCAGGGAGGCATCAGCTTTGTTTCGATGAGAGTTGCCACCAAGGCGGACTTTACCCGGCAGCTGGATGAATTTTCACCGGATTTGATTCTGTCCGATTATTCACTGCCCGGGTTCAGCGGCAAATCGGCCCTGAACATTGTGCTGGGCCAGTGCCCGGACATTCCCTTCATCTTTGTCTCAGGCGCCCTGGGAGAAGAGCTGGCGGTTGAACTGCTCAAAAAAGGAGCAACGGACTATGTTTTAAAAAATAATCTTGTGCGGCTGGCTCCTTCGGTCAGCCGGGCATTGAATGACGTGGCGGAGCGGAATGTGCGCCGCAAAGCGGAGGAGGATTTGAAGCGCAGCGAAAATGAATTGCAGCAAAAATCCAAAATTCTGGAAGAAGCCAATATCGCACTGAAAGTATTGCTGAAGCATCGGGAGGAAGACCGCCTCGCCGTGGAAGAGAATATTTTAAACAACGTCAAGAGCCTGATTCTGCCCTCCATCGAAAAATTGAAGAACCTGAAACTGAATGACACGCAATTGGCCCACGTCAACATTATCGAAAGTCACCTTAAAGAAGTCATCTCTCCCTTCCTGAATAATCTGGCCACACGGCATTTCGATCTGACGCCCAGAGAATTGGAAATCGCTGCGCTGGTCCGGGAGGGCCGGACCACCAAGGAGATGACCGAGTACTTGAATATTTCGGCGACGGCGGTCGATTTCCACCGGAAAAATATCCGGTTGAAGCTGGGGATAAAAAACACGAAGACCAACCTCCGGTCCATGCTGCTGTCGATCGCGCAGTAATCGAGTCCAAACAGCGGGTCTTTCGGATCAGGAAGGTGTTTTGCATGGTCCGGTCATTCCGGAAAAACAGGGAAATGCGAGCGGATGTCCGCCATGAAATGATTTTCAACGCACCCGGATGCGGGAACAGCCTGGTTAATGCTGGGCATTGAAAACTTTGGGGTACAATTTAACCGCGCACTCGGGACAGATGCCGTGGGTGAAGTCCGCTTCGGAATGATTCCTGATGTAGGATTCTATCTGGATCCAGTTGTCGCCGTCGTCGCGGATTCTTTTGCAGGAGGCGCAAATCGGCAGCAGGCCGCTCAGCGTTTTGATTTGGGTCAGCGCTTCCCGAAGGGATTCTTCCGTTTTTTTTCTCTCTTCAATTTCTCTGTGCAGTTCAGCGGTTCGTTGTTTGACCAGCATTTCCAACTCGTCATGCGCCCGGCGCAGGGCCTCTTCCGCCTCTTTGCGCGATCGGATTTCCTGAGCTTCTTCCAGAGCCCTCTGCACCGCGGGGACAAGTCTCTGCAGACGATTTTTCATGACATAGTCATTCGCTCCTTTGACCAGGATGTCGATCGCCAGTTCTTCTGCGATGGCTCCCGTGACGAGAATAAACGGTATGTCCTCGTCCAGGCGGAGTCGGGCGTCACTTAAAGCCGTGAGTCCGTCATACTGGGGGAGGTGGTAATCAGACAGAATCATATCGGGCGCAAAATGATCCAGGGCCGCCAGGTAATCTTTCCGGTTGGAAACGATGCAGGAGACATAGCTGAGATCAGCCTTTTGCAGTTCATCTTCGATCAGGGCCGTATCGGCCTCGACATCTTCCAGCATCAGTATGCGAATGGCATTTTCCATCTTAGTCCTGCTCCTTCAATGATTTAAATTTATCCGCTTCATCCTGGGGATTAGTATAGTATGCCGCCCTTTAATAACCATGGTAGAAGATATTGCGGTGTTTGGTAGGGAAATACTGCTACTGTCCCGTGGCGGAATATCACGATGTTTTTCGCGCGACATACTGAGAAAAGATGTTTTTTTTCACCCGGTTTTTATGAATCCACTCTTGCTGTATTGTATCAAATATGTAAGATGATCTTACCGTCGCAAATTTTAGTATTTCCACGGGAGATGATGTTTTGGACAAGGCCCTGCATATCCTGATTCTGGAAGATAACCAAACGGATGCCGAGTTAACGCTGTTTGAACTGGAAGAGGCCGGATTTCACGTCGCGGCGACGGTGGTCGCGACCGAAAAGGATTACATTCGCGAACTCCAGAAAGACTGTTTCGATCTTATCCTGTCCGATTACGATCTGCCTCAATACAATGGCGCCCTGGCTCTCCTGGAAGCCGCCCGGAGATGCCCCGATACCCCCTTTATTCTGGTCTCCGGTTTTGTGACGGAGGACCGCGCGATTGAAATCCTCACCCAGGGAGCGAAGGATTATGTCCTGAAAAACCGCCTGTCGCAGCGGCTTGCGCCGGCCGTGAGGAGGGCCCTGGCGGAGGCAGACGAGCAGAAGGCCCGTAAGAAAGCGGAGGAAGAACTTCGCGAGGCGCATAAAAATCTGGAGCGCCAGGTGAACGAGCGAACGGCGGAGCTGCAGATGCAGCTTGCGCACCGGCGGCAGATCGAAGCCACTCTGCTCAAGTATAATGAACAACTGGAAATCATGTCTTACATCACCCGCCAGCTCCTGGCGAGCGATCAGCCCCGGCAAATCGTGGAAGGCTTATGCCTGAAGGTGATGGCATTTCTGGATTGCCAGGTCTTCATGAATTATATCGCGGATGATTCCACGGGAGGTCTGCACCTGAATGCCTGCGCCGGAATTCCGTCCGGGAGGATGCATGAAATTGAATGGCTGGAAAGCGGGATGGGGGTGTCCGGATGCGCGGCGCGCGGCGGTTGCCCGCTGGTTGCCGAGAACATTCCGGAGATGCCCGACGTGCGGTCGGAGCTTATCAAATCCTTCGGCATCAAAGCCTATGCCTGCCATCCGCTCATCGAACAGAACCGGGTGATCGGCACGCTGTCCTTCGGCACGCGGACGCGGACGACTTTCAGCGCGGAGGACCTGGCGATGATGAAAGCCGTTGCTGATCAGGTCGCTATTGCCCTGCATCGCGTGAAGATGGAGGATGCCCTGCGCGCGAGCGAGTCCCGGGAAAAAAGGCGCGCCGGGGAGATGCAGGCGTTGATGGACATGGCGCCTGTCGCCATCTGGATCGCGCACGATCCGCAATGCCTGCGCATTACCGGCAATTGTTACGCCGATGAGATCATGCAGGTGCCGCCGGATGCCAATGTTTCGGTCAGCGCGCCTCCCGGCGGCGCGGCCCTCACCTATCAGGTGATGCGGGACGGCGTGGAGCTGAAACCCGAGGAACTGCCGGCGCAGATCGCCTGCGCCACCGGCAGGCCGGTGGACCCGGAGATGCTGGACCTGGTCTTCTCGGATGGGCGTGTGGTGCGGATGATCGAAGGCGCCGTGCCGCTCTTTGACGCCTCGGGCCGTGTCCGCGGGGCCGTGGCGGCCGGCGCGGATGTCACGCGACTGCGGACCGTGGAGGAAGAGCTGAGGCGGACGACGGAGCGATTCGAAATGGCGCAGCACGCCGCCGAGGTGGGAGCATGGGATTGGGATATCCTGACCGGCAGGATCTGGTGGTCCGGCCAGATGTTTCACCTTTTCGGGCTTGATCCGGAAAGCGTAAGCGCGTCATTTGAGGCATGGGAAAGCATCATTCATCCCGAGGACCGGGAAGCGGCCGGCCTCCGGATTCGCCAGGCTTTGCAGGAACACAAGATTCTGAACAGCGACTATCGGATTGTCTTGCCCGGCGGCCCCGTCCGCTGGATTAATGCCGTCGGAGAAGGCCAGTACGACGATCGGGATCGGCCTGTCCGGATGTTGGGCGTGTGCATCGACATAACCGGCCGCAAATGGGCGGAAACGGCCCTGCGCGAAAGCGAGCAGCGCCTGGAATTTCATTTTGAGAATTCGCCCCTGGCCGTGGTGGAATGGAACGCGGATTTTGTCGTGACCCGGTGGTCCAGCGAGGCCGAGCGTATCTTCGGCTGGAAAAAAGACGAGGTGATCGGCAGGCGAATCGATACGCTGAATTTGATTTATGAGGATGACCTTCTGGTCGTGAACGGCGTCGTAGAAGGGCTGGTGCGCGGCAGGGCGTCCAAGGTTGTTTCGGCAAACCGCAACTGCACCAAGTCGGGCGCGGTCATCGAGTGCATCTGGCATAACTCCGTCATCGTGAATGCCGGCGGACGGATGGAGTCCGTCCTGTCACTGGTGGAGGATGTCACTGAACAAAAGCGGATTGAGCAGGCCATACTCCTGGCGAAAGAGGAGTGGGAAAGGACCTTTGACACGGTTCCGGACCTTATCGCGATCCTGGATAATCAGCACAGGATCCTCCGCGTCAACAAGGCGATGTCCGAGCGTCTGGGCGTCGTCCCGGCAAGTTGTGTCGGACTGCATTGCCATGAAGCCGTTCACGGGATGGGCCAACCGCCGGCCTTCTGCCCGCACAGCCTGACGTGCGGAGACGGACGGCAGCATATCGCCGAAGTCCATGAACCCCATCTGGGAGGCGATTTTCTGGTGAGTACGACGCCGCTCAATGATCGGGAAGGGCGCTGTATCGGATCCGTCCATGTGGCGCGCGACATCACAGCGCGCCGGCAGGCTGAAAATCTTCTGGCCCGGCAGACGGCCATGCTGCAGGAGCGCACCGCCCAATTGGAATCCGCCAATCAGGAGCTCGAGAGTTTCAGCTACTCCGTTTCCCATGACCTCCGGGCGCCGCTTCGGGCCATTGACGGCATCTCGCGGATTATCCTGAGGCAGCAGGGGGATCAATTCGATGAGCAGACCCGGCGTCAATTCGAGATGATCCGGGACAACACCCGGATGATGGGCGTCCTGATCGACCATCTGCTTTCCTTCTCCCGGGTGCAAAAGACCGGGATGAAGGTTGAGTCCATCGACATGGACCGGACGGCCCGGGAGGTTTGGGATGAAATCCGGAAGGCCCATCCGGAAAGAGCCCTGGAATTCAAAATGACCGGTTTGCCGCCCGGAAGCGGGGATCAGACCCTCATCCGGCAGGTGATCTTTAACCTGCTCGATAACGCCGTCAAATTTACAAAATACCGCGAGCCGGGTTTTATCGAAATGGGCGGCGATCGGGAATCCGATAAGACGATCTACTGGATCAGGGACAACGGCGCCGGTTTTGACATGGCCTATTACGATAAACTGTTCGGCGTTTTTCAGAGGCTCCACAGCGTGGAAGAATACGAGGGCACCGGCGTGGGTCTGGCGACCGTCCAGCGGATCATCAATCGTCATGGCGGCCGGGTCTGGGCGGAAGGCAAAGAAAACGGCGGAGCAACTTTCTATTTCGCTCTGCCTCAAAATTGACACTCCCTCTATGGCCGGGGCTGAAAGGAAACAAGCCCGGGTTTTCCGCACCGCTACGGGATGAAAAAGCCGGCTCACGGGAGCCTTGAGGGCGTCGGGTATTTAATCACCTGCGCCGGGATAGCGAACAGGCCTGCCGGGCCGGCGCCCGGTGCGGGCAGCAGTTCCAGAAGGGGTTGTATGAAGAACAAAGCGTCATTTTTATTGGGGCCCGGCGAGGCGGCGGTCGGGTTGATTTCCCTGGTCGGGCTTTATGTTCTCAGCCGCTACAGTTATCTCGCGTTTCATACCGTCTCCGAGTTATTCAGCGTCGTCATCGGATTCAGCCTTTTCATGCTCATCTGGAATTCGCGCCGGATGATCGATAATCATTATTTTACCTTTATCGGCATCGCCTTTTTCTTTGTGGCCGGTTTTGATCTCATCCACACCCTCGCTTACAAAAATATGGATTTTTTCAGCGGATACGGGACAAATCTGCCGACCCAGTTATGGATTGCCGCGCGCTATCTGGAGAGCCTTTCGTTTTTAGCCGCTTTCGTCCTGATGAAGCGCAGACCGATCGTTGGTCGGATTTTTGCCGTGTACACGGTCCTGTGCATCCTGCTCCTGATGCTCATCTTCACGGGCGCCTTTCCCGATTGCCATATCGAGGGTGTCGGCCTGACCCGTTTCAAGATCGCGAGCGAATATCTGATTTCGGCCATTCTTCTCAGCTCCCTGGTTCTGTTGATTAAAAAGCGCGAAGAATTTGATCGCGACGTGCTCGTTCTGCTGGCTCTGTCCATCGTCCTGACGATCGGCTCGGAACTCGCCTTTACCTTCTATGTCGGCGTCTTTGACCTTTCCAACCTGATCGGGCATTATCTGAAAATATTATCCTTCTACCTGATTTACAAGGCGATTATTGAAACGGGGCTGATGAAGCCCTATCGCCTGATGTTCCGGAATCTGCGGGAGCGGGAAACGGCCTTAAGCGAGAGCGAAGCGCGGTATCATTCCCTTTTCCGGAATATGTCGGAAGGGTTCGCCCTGCATGAAATTATCTGTGATGGAGAAGGGACCCCCTGCGACTATCGCTTCCTGGATGTCAACCCGTCCTTTGAGGCGCTGACCGGCCTGCTGAGGGATGAGATCGTCGGCAGGCGCATGACGGAGGTCCTTCCCGGCGAGGACCCCAAATGGATCAGGCTTTTTGGCGCTGTCGCGCTGACAGGCGTTCCGGTTCATTTCGATAACGTCGCCATAACGCTTAAACGACACTATGACGTCTTTGCCTATTGTCCGGCGCCGCGCCAGTTTGCGGTCATTTTTATGGACATCACCGACCGCAAGCAGGCGGAAGCCCTGCTTCAGGAAAAGACGGTTCTGCTCGAGGAAGCGAACCGGGAACTGGAAAGTTTCAGCTATTCCGTTTCCCATGACCTCCGGGCGCCGCTTCGGGCCATTGACGGTTTTTCACGCATGATTCTGCGCCAGCACGGGGACCAGTTTGATGAGAACACGAGGCGGCAGTTCGACATGATCCGGGATAATGCCAGGATGATGGGAATTCTGATTGACAATCTCCTTGCTTTTTCCAGGATTCAAAAGGCCAGCATGATCATCCAACCGATCGACATGCAAAAAGCGGTCGCAGAGGTATGGGGAGACATTCGCGGTGAAAATCCGGACCGCAGCGTGGAGGTCCGGATGGCGGACCTGTTGCCCGGGTGCGGAGACAAAAGTTTGATCCGGCAGGTGCTGGTTAATCTTCTGTCCAATGCCGTTAAATTTACCCGGGACCGGAAACCGGGTCTTATCGAAGTCAGCAGTTACCGGGATTCCGATCACGTGGTGTATGTTGTGAAAGACAATGGCGTCGGGTTCTCCATGGCTTATTATGATAAACTCTTCGGTGTTTTTCAGCGCCTGCACAGCCAGGAGGAGTTCGAGGGAACCGGCGTCGGCCTGGCGATTGTTCAGCGGATTGTCAGCCGGCATGGCGGGCGGGTCTGGGCGGAGGGACAATTAGACGAAGGCGCCGTCTTCTATTTTTCGCTGCCTGCCGCCCCGGGGCTGAACCCTGAGCCGGCCGGCATGTGATCGTCATGGCGATGAAACCGTTATTTTTCATGCCCGGGTATTCTTTAAAAAGACTTGACACGCACAGTAAAATATTTCAAATTGCGCGCATCCGGGAGGGGCCCTTTCCCTGTCCCCTCTTATTTCACCCTGCAGGATAAGGAATGAACCATGATTAACTCGATGCTTGATATTATTCTGGTGGAAGATAATCCCGCGGATATTGAATTGACCCTGGACGCCCTCAGGCAGAATAACCTTGCCAACCGGGTCAAGGTATTGAAAGACGGCGAAGAGGCCGTAAACTATATTTTCCGGGAGGGCGCATTCAGCGACTGCGGCATCTGCGAACATCCCTCGCTGATTCTGCTGGACCTCAATTTGCCGAAAATTGACGGTCTGGAAATTCTGAGAAGAATCAGGGCGAATGAGCGAACCCAAGCGATACCGGTCGTCGTTCTCACCTCTTCACCGATGGAAAAGGACAGGCTCGAAAGCTACCAGCTGGGTGTGAACAGTTACATTGCAAAACCCGTCGAATTTGACATGTTTGCGAAAACAGTCGCTCATATTGGGATGTACTGGGCGGTGCTGAACAAACCGCCGTACTGAGTTACCCGATCATGCGGGCCCAATCCCCTGCCGATGACTTATGAGGATCAGGCGGCCGGTTTGTTGGCCGACCTGGTCCGGTCCGTAAGGCTTTTTCCATATTCATTTTTAGGTAGCTTTTTACTACCAATCCTCTATCAATTTCTTATCATTGCCGTCACTTCTATTACCATTTATTGTGTCGAAAAAGAGACGCTCTCTTCTTGCCGGTGCGAGGCCGCCGCCGCATTTTTCCGCGACGTCTGGACGCGATGGAGAGCCGCCCGGGAATGCAGAATATGAACAAGTACGATCATTGAGGGAGTAAAATTGCCGCCATCCGCTATTTACCTTGAACCTGATAATTTTCCGAAAGTTCCCCTGGTATTGGAAACAATCTCCGTGCGTTTTATCCGGGAACATAAAATTGTGCCCATTGATTTTACGGAAAATATTTTAAAAGTGATCGTTGCCGATCCGGAGAATGAAGATACCCTGGAGGCCTTGCGGGTCGCCGTTTCTCCGGATATGGAGATCTATACCAGCGATTCACAGGCCATTGAAGACTATCTTGAGAAATATTACACGCAGGAAAGCCAGGACATCAATAAACTGATTGAAGATATCGATGATAACGGCCTGCAGTATATCCGAGAGGAAGACGAGGATGTCGGGCACTTGAAAGACCTGGCGTCGGAAGCACCGATCATCCGGCTGGTGAATATCCTGATTACCCGGGCCGCCGAAAGCAGGGCCAGCGATATCCACATCGAACCTTTTTCCAGTGTCCTGAAAGTGCGTTACCGCATTGACGGCGTCCTGCACGATATTGATTCGATACCGAAGAAGCTGCAGGCCGCCATCGTTTCGCGAATCAAGATCATGGCCAAGTTGAATATTGCCGAAAGGCGCCTGCCGCAGGACGGGAGGATCAAATTGAGGGTCGGAGGATCGGAAATCGATATCCGCGTCTCCAGCATTCCGGTCCTGTACGGCGAAAGCATCGTGATGCGCCTGCTTCACCAGGAAGGCATCCTGATTGATATGGAGCAGCTGGGGTTTCCCGCCGATACGCTTGCGACGCTGAATAAGGTCATCAATACGCCCAACGGGATCATGCTGGTGACCGGGCCCACCGGAAGCGGCAAGACCACAACACTCTACGCGGCGCTGGACAAGATCAATTCGCCGGACAAAAAAATCATCACCGTGGAAGACCCGATCGAATACCATCTCGAGGGCATCAACCAGATTCAGACCAAGCCGCAGATCGGGCTGGATTTTCCCAATATCCTCCGGCACATCGTGAGGCAGGACCCGGACATTATCATGATCGGCGAAATCCGCGATCTGGAAACCGCGGAGATCGCGATCCAGTCCGCCCTGACCGGGCATCTGGTCTTTTCCACCCTGCACACCAATGACGCGCCGACGGCGATCACGCGCCTTCTGGATATCGGCGTCAAGAATTATCTTCTGGCGGCCACCGTCCGCGGCATCATGGCCCAGCGTCTGGTCCGGATGATTTGCCCCCAGTGCCGGGAACCGGACGAATCGGCGGTGATGGATGAAAGGCTCCGGGGCATCTGGGGGGATGAGCCCATCACGCTGTATCACGGCCGGGGCTGCGAACAATGCGCACACACCGGTTTTTACGGCCGGTCCGGCATCTATGAACTGCTGGAGATGGACAGCGCCATTCATCAACTGATCATCCGGGATGCCGATGCCCGGCAGATTCGCGAGGCGGCCAGACGCAATCACATGCGCACGCTGATCGAGGACGGGATGCTCAAGGTGAAGGCCGGCGTGACCACCATCAATGAAGTATTCCGGGTCACCCAGGAGATCTAAATGCCGTCCTATACGTATCGATCGACAACCAGAGACGGGATGATTCAGGAAGGCGTCATCGAAGCCCAGGATGATCGCATGGCGCTCATGTTATTGAAGCAGAGCGGCGTGATCCCCCTCACCGTTCAGCAAAAAAGCGCGGGATTCCGCATGGACTGGTTCAACTTCCAATCGGCCCGGACGGAGGTGCGGACGTTCACGACGGAATTGCATGCCCTGCTGGCCGCCGGCCTGCCGATTGACCGCAGCCTCAATATTCTGATGGAAATGACGGAGAACAAAAAAATGAGGGTCATCATTTCATCCATTCTCCAATCCATCAGGGAAGGCAGCACCTTCTCGGGCGCGCTGGAAAAGCACCCGGAAGTCTTTTCCGGACTCTATATCAACATGGTCAGGGCCGGCGAATCCAGCGGCGCGCTCGAGGCCGTCCTGGAGCAGCTGATTGATTTTCTTGAATCATCCAAAGAACTGAAAGACCACGTATTCTCCGCCCTCCTGTATCCCGTGATTCTTGTGGTGACGGGAATCCTGTCGATCATCATTCTGGTAACCTTTGTCCTGCCGAAATTTTCGGCCATTTTCGATGATATGGGGACATCGCTGCCGCTGTCCACCCAGATGCTGGTCGGGTTCAGCAACCTGCTTTTATCCACCTGGTGGATTTGGCTGCTCATCATCATTTTCGGCTGGTTCGGCTTCCGGCACTACGTCAAAACGGATCAGGGCCGGTATGCCTGGGATGAATTTAAAATTAAAATAATGGGCGACATCATCCTCAAACTGGAAACAGCCAGATTCTGCCGGACGCTGGGCGCTTTGCTCCACAGCGGCGTGCCTCTTTTAAAGGCCCTGCGCAATGCCACGGACATTGTCGCCAATTATGCCGTTTCTTCCCGGCTCGATAAAATATCCGGCGGGATCAAGGAAGGAAAGGGGATTTCCCAGCCCCTGGCGGAAGCCAGAATATTTCCGCAGCTGGCCCTGTCCATGATCAAGGTCGGCGAGGAAACCGGACAACTCGATACCATGCTGCTGAAAATTGCCGACACGTACGAGAAGAGTTTGAAGGTCTCCGTCAAAAGATTTGTAAGTATCCTGGAGCCCGTGCTGATTCTGGGCATGGGGCTTTTAACCGGTTTTATCGTCGTCTCCATGCTGATGGCGGTGTTCAGCATTATGGATATTCCTTTTTGAGGCACCAGGACGCCGGATCACGTTTCAGGAAGGTGCAAAACGGGTAGGCAATGATGAGCCCAAACGAAATCCATCGGCCGGACGGATGTCCGCCAAATGGTTTTACCCTGATCGAAATGATCCTCGTCCTGCTCCTGATGGCGCTCATCACCGGCATCACGACGGTTATGCTGGTAAGCGCGCTGCCGCAGGCCAAAATGAAGGCGGCGGCGGGAGAACTGGCGTCGACGATGAAGTACGCGCACAACCTGGCCCGGACGACGCAGGAAATCCAGACGGTTGATCTAGATCTGGGCGAGCGCAGTTATTCGCTGAACGGACGCCGGCCGAAAGTTCTGTCCGGGGATGCAGCCCTGGCGATTTATGAAAGTCCCGAGGCGCCTCCGGCCGTTGAGGGTAAATATACTATTGTTTATGACGCGACCCTGGGCAGTAATTGGAGTTCCATTGTCCTGAGCCGCGGCGGGAAAACGGTCACCGTAAAATCCGATCCGATTGTGACGGCCATTGCCGTTTCAGGGAAGACTGATGAAAATGCCATCCGGTAAAATCACAAAAATGGCCGCGGCCAGCGGCGGGTTCACCCTGCTCGAGATCATGCTGGCCCTGCTCATCATCAGTATCGGGATTGTCTCCGTCGTTTCGCTGTCGCGCACGAATCTGAAGGGCCTGGAACGGGCCGATGATCAGATCGAATCGTCGCTGCGGGCCGCGGCTAAAATGCGGGAGGTGCTCAATCTGCCGTCGTTCAAGAATAAATCGTGGAGCGAAACGGACGAGGCGGGGTACACCTACGAGGTTACGATTCATGAAATCATGAAAGAGCGGACGGACGCTCTGCCGGTCATCATGAATGAAATTACCGTCACGGCGTTTTGGACGCACGGGGAAAATAAAAAGCGGCTGACCCTGAAGACGGCCAGGGTATTCTTCCGGTCGGAATCCTGATCCGGAGGGCAAGGCAATCATGAACGATCGCGGATTTACATTGCTGGAATTGCTTCTCTCCATCGTGCTGCTGGTCATGATTACCGGCATCCTGGGGGGGGCGCTGCATATGGCGCACAGTTCCCTGCAAAGAGGCGAGAAAAAAATTCTTCAGCTGGAAAGGATGAAAGTGTCCTATTTCCTGATGGAGGCCCAGATCCAGTCCCTGCTGCCTTACCGGAATGAACCGGATGGCCCCAGAATATTTTTTGCGGGCAGCCGGGACACCCTGCGGATGTTGTCCGGTTATTCCCTCTGGCGCAGCACCCGGGGGAATGTGGTGGTGTCCTATGACGTTCTGACCGGGCCGTCCGGGAAGCAGCGTCTGCAGGTGACGGAGCGATTGCCCTTCCAGGAGATGGCCGACGAGACCACTCTTTTTGAGAACTGCGACCGGATCGAATTCAGTTACTTCCAGAAAACCGGACTCGCGGAAGGGAAGTGGGTGGATAACTGGAGCGGCGAGAATGCCGCCATTCCGGCGGAAATCAGACTGGATCTGGCCTGCCGCGGAAGACATTTAAGTTACTTGTTTAACGCGTTTGCGAAACCGACGGAGGCGGCCCAGTCATCTGCCCCCGGAGACGAAGAGTAAATATTCATGATTAAATTTGTCCTTAATAAAAGCGCTGCGCTCGACAGACGGGTCTCAGGACCTTTCGGCATCATGTTCCGGGAGCGGGGGATCGCCCTGCTCATGGTGCTGTGGATCATGGCCATTCTGATTGTGGTGACTTTTTCATTTTCCTTCGCCGTGCGGACGGAACTCTTTTCAACCAACGCGTTTAAGGATCAGATGCACGACAAGCTGCTGGCTGAAGCGGGCCTGCAAAGAGGCATCCTGGAAATTTATTATCGGCGCCTCCATAAAAAGGATACGGTATCCCTGGCGGAGAGTCAGCCCTGCCGCGTTGACGGCAGACCCTACGCCGGCCGGGTCGGAGAGGACCATTACGCTTTCAGCCTGACCGATGAGTCCGGCAAAATCAACATCAACCTGCTTTCGGATGCAACCGGCATTATCCTCAATCGTTTACTGGTCCAACAGGGCATTGACCCATCCCGGGCCGACACGATTGTGGATGCTTTGCTCGATTGGAAGGACTCGGATAACCTGCACCGCCTGCATGGGGCGGAGGATGATTACTACCAGAGTCTGCCCCGGCCCTACCGGGCCAAAAATACAAGTTTTGACAGTCCGGAGGAACTGCTTTTTGTGAAAGGCATGACGGCCGAAATTCTTTACGGGAATGAAAAAAAAGCCGGATTGATCCGGTTTCTGACGGTCTATTCCGGGACCTCTAAAATCAATATACATACGGCCGCGCCGGATGTGCTCAAAGCGCTTCCCCTGATGTCGGCGGACAGCGTGGAGAAAATAATCGCCTACCGCACGGCCGACAATACAGATCAAAACGGGGCGGGTCTTCAAGCGCTCCTGGGGAGCCAGTATGCCCCCCTTGCCCAATACATTACGACGACGGATTCCGGCGTCTATGCCATTGAGGCCGCGGGGTATCAGGAGGGCAGCGAAAAAGTCCGCTACGGGCTTAAAGCGATTGTTTCCATATTAAACAACAATAAACATGAAATATTTTATTATCAAAGTCCGGCGCGGGTGAGACATGCTATTTAAAATGACCGATCAAAATCAATTCCAGACCATTCGGACGACGGCGGTGAAAGTCAGCCGGGCCGTCGGGGCGTTTTTAACCTTGAGTCTGGCGGACAACCTGCTGGCCTTTAACAGGGTGGTTTGCATTTCCGTGGAGGCGACCGGAATCTCGATGGTATACGGCGCGAGGATCTCGACTGCGGTGTCCGTCCGGGCCGCGAGGAAGGTCGCGCTGAAAGGCGGCGAATGGGCTTCTCCCGATGATCTGGCCGAGGCCGTTTCCCAATTTGTCAAAGATCAGAAAATAACCGGGGCAAAATTTGTTTTCTTAGTTCCCCGGTCCTGGGTAATGATCCAGACGGCCTCCTTCCCGGCTGCGGTGAGAGCCTATCTCGGCAACGTGGTTTATAACGAGCTTGACCGCCTGACGCCGCTCAGTCCGGGCAATGCGTTCTATGATTTTAATACGATTGAAGACGATGAAAACCATCTGACTCTGTTGCTCGCGGCCGTCCGGCGCGAAAAAATCGAACGCTATCTTTCCGCCCTGCAAAATAAAAGCATTCCAGTCGCCCAGGTGAGCGTCAGTTCCTTCGCCGTCTCGCAGCTCATCGGCCGGGTCTATCATCATCCGCACTACATTTATCTCGCAGCCGATGAAGCGTCCTGTGAATGCGGGGCCGTAATCAGTCATTTTCCCGTCCGCTCCGCGTCCTGGCCTGTTTCATCCTGGGACGATGCCAATCTGAACCGCCTCGCTGATGAGATTCGCAGGCACCGGGACGCGCTGATCAAAGAAGGGCATCCGCCGCGGATGGTGATCTGGGCGCAGGCGGACCTTTATCAGGCATTAACGGCAAGGCTAGCCGACATCCCCGCCTTTCACGTGAACAAAGATCTGAAAGCCGATTGGCGGCAAAACGGCCGGGACGTTTCCGCCGCCGCCCTGGGCGGTTTTCTGGAAGCGGCCGGGACGAACCCGCAATCCTTCAATCTGCTCGCGGCCGGGAAGGACAAGAAAAGGCGCAAGCCGCTGGCGTTGACGGTCCTGCTCTTCGCGGCCATCGCTGCCATCTGTGCATTTTATTATGTAGCGCCGATTGTCATGGAAGAGCAGAAGGTGGAGCAGATCGACCTGCGCTTAACCGGCCTCAGGCCGGAAATCAAAAAAATAGAAGCGCTTAAAAATGAAGCCGACGCGATAGCCGACGACATCAGGGTAATCAACGATTTTAAAAAGCAGAGTGTCCTGACGATTGATGCGCTTAAGGAACTGACGGCGATTCTCCCGGAAAAAACCTGGCTCACCCGGCTGAAAGTCACGGAAAGCAGCGCGGAAATCGAAGGCTTCGCCGCCAAGGCCACTGCAATCATTCCGCTTTTGGAAAGTTCCCGTTTGTTTCAGAGGGCCGAATTCGGATCTCCCACATTCCGTGACCAGCGGATGAATACCGATCGCTTTTTTATTAAGATGGATTTGAAAAACAAATCCGCACCGGAGAAAAAAAACAAGGCAGGTGAAAATAATGGCCAGGCGAAATAAAATTTTCAAATGGGCCGCGGGGATCGTGATTTTAATCCTGGGCCTTGCCGTTTTGTACGATTACGGGATTCTGAATATTCACGACCGGCTGGCCGAGGTCAGGGACTTGCAGCGATCCAAAGCCAAAACGCTGCAAAAATATACCGACGCCATCGCCGGGAAGCCGGCGCTGGAAAAACGTCTGCTCTCGCTTCGTGAAACCCGGAAACATGAAGAAACCAGGTTAATTCCGGGTCAGACGCCGGCGATCGCCGCGGCCAACCTGCAGAATGCCGTCAAAGACATTATTGTGGGCAGAGGGGGAACCATCAATTCGGAGCGTGTCGAGAAGGCGGAAGATCTGGGCAAGTTTAAAGTCACCCATGTGGTGTTTGATGTGATCTTCCCGGACATCCGGGCCATGTCCGATATCCTTTTTAAAATTGAAACCCAGACCCCTTATCTGGTCGTGAAGGAGCTGGACGTGCGGATCCGGAATTATACTGATCCGAAAGATCTGGTTGTAAAAATTAAAATAGCGGCCTTGACGGGCGGATGATAAAAATGAACCCCACAAAAAAAATGATCGAACATCTGAACATTCTGAATATCCTGCTTTTCGCGGGGGCGGTGCTGCTGTTTTTCCTGCTGGACTATCCGCTTTTGACCGGCCCGAATACGATAGCCAAACGTGAGCCGAAGAGCGCTCCCGTCCAGGGCGAGGAAAAAGCGGCGCCCGCCGGCAGCATGGCCTATCTGGATTATGCGGCTGTCGCGGAAAAGAACCTGTTTCATCCGGAAAGGAAAGTGCCGGTGGAAAAGAAAGACAAGCAGCTTGTGGTGCGGCCGGAAATCGTTCTCTACGGAACGTTAATCACCGGTGATAAAAAAATCGCGTATCTGGAGGATAAGAAAGCGCCGTTTGCCACGCCGGGCCGCGGAAAAAGACAGGTGGCGGTTGTCGAAGGAGGCATGGTCTCCGGGTATAAGCTTGGCGAAGTGCATGAAGACTTCATCGTACTGACGCGGGCTGATGACAAAATGATCGTCCGGTTAAACGATCAGAAAATACGGACTCGCGGCCAGAGTCAGGCGGCAGGCCAGACGGCGCCGTCAGCCGGTCCCAAAATGCCTTTTCCGGAACGTCAGTCCGGTCCGGCGTCGGCCGGGCAAGTGCCGCCCGCGGCACCGCCGCAGCCCGCGGCAGCGGCACAGCCTGCTGTGCAACCCCCCGCGCAGGTCCGCCCGAAACTGACGATTCCCCAGCGCAGAGATGACCGACCGCTCCACAGGCCGAATCCCCTGCAGTACAATCAGAATCAGAATCAGTAGCGGTTGGGAGCTTCACGGATAAAGCCAATCCTGCCATTTGCCACGCTCCTCATTTCCCGGGGCTTTGACGCCCAGTTGTTTTTCCAGGTTCTGGATGATCCGTTCGTCGGTCATCTTGCCGATCTGTTTATCGGTGGCGGCTTTGGCTTCTTTTTGCGTTTTGATCACATGCGGCGTCAGGAGAATGACCAGTTCCGTCCGGGTATTATCTTTGTCGGTGTTTCCGAACAGATAGCCGAGAATCGGAATTTTGCTCAAAAGAGGAATGCCGGTTCGCGCCTTGGAATCGTCCTCCCGGATCAGGCCGCCGATGATCACGGTCTGGCCGTCCTGGACGACGAGGTTGGTCGTGGCCTCCGTCTTATTCAGAATAATCTGCGTTTCGTTGGCATAGAGTTTCAAGGTCGAAAAGGTGGAAACCTCCTGTGAAATATCCAGCGTGACCAGGCCGCTGTCGTTAATCTGCGGCTTGACCTTCAGGATGATGCCGATATCCTTGTACTGGATGGTTCTCTGCGGCGCCACGGTCACCGATCCGAATGTTTCGGAGGTGGTGATCGGGACCTGCTGGCCGACCTGAATGCGCGCTTCCCGGTTGTCGGACACCAGGATGTGAGGCGAGGCCAGCAGTTTGGCCCGGGAGAGGCTGGCCAGCGCGTTGATGACCGCCCGCACGGATCCTCCCGCGTCGATGCCCACCAGCGAGAGGCCGGACATGTCGGGATTGGCCAGTTTCGGATCCAGATTCAGAGACGTCGGGTTCAGTGAAATGTTGACTGTATCCAGACCAAAGAGGTTCGTCTTCAAGGACCAGGCGAGCCCCAGGCTCATTTTGTCGACCAGCGATATCTGCGCGATGGCCCCTTCGATGAGGACCTGACGGGGGATGATATCCAGTTTGTTAATGGCGCTTTTAATCACTTCGTAATCTTCAGGCGTTCCGAGGATGACAATGGCATTCAGAATATCATCGGAAAAAATTTTCACTTTGTCCGAGAGGATGGTTTCGGCGCCTCCCGGAGAGGACATCCGCATCGGCTGCTGCGGGGCTGCGGAGCCTTGCGCATCGTACTTCCCGGCGGCCGACGAACGCGGGGTTGAAGCGGTATCGGTTTGCGGTCTTGCCGTGTCGAAGATCTGCTGCAGGATGGAGCTGATATCTTTGGCCTTGCCGTTTTGAATATGATGTACAAAGACCTGCGGGCCTTTTTTCCTCTGCTGCTCCGAGTCAAAAATGTTGATGAGCTGCAGCAGGCGTTTCACGCTCACATCCGTGTCCACGATGATGATATGGTTAATCTTGGGGATATCCACGATCACGGCATTGGTCGATGCAAAAGGCGCAAGCAGCTTCACAACCTCGCTGGACGAAAGATAGTTGATCGGGACGACCTGCAGCAGAGCCTTTCCGTGCAGGGCGACGTTGTCCGCGTTGCGGCCGATCGTGATGGCCGCGGGTTCGCGGGACAGGTCGTTGATCGGAATGATGCGGTACAGGCCGCTCTCTTCGATGACGGCAACGCCGTTGAGCCGGAGGATAACCTCCATGAGCGGCAGCACCTTGTCGCGCGGCACGGGGGCGATGGACCGAAAGGTCACCCGTCCCGTGACGCGCGGATCGATGATATAGTTGACCCTCAGAATTTCGTTGAAGACCGTCAGGATAACCGAATAAACATCCGCGTCGTCAAAATTCAAACTGACGCCGCTCCGGTCCATGGGCGGCCGGAATCCTCCGCGGGCGGATCTCGGCGGCTGTATCTCTGAATCAGGCGCCCCGGCAGGTATTGCTGCGGATGATGGTTGGGCCGGGGCGCCCGCAGGAGGAACAGGGGAGTGGGGCGCAATCGGCTGCGCGCCTGCCGGCTGCGTCAAGGATGGCGGCCTCTGATTCACCCGGCGGGGCGCCGTCCTTTGCGCCGGCGGCTGAGGCGCTGCCGTTTCGTTCCCGGCGGCCGTCGATTCCGACGTTTTGATGGCCGCCTCATCCTCCGCCGGCATCACTCTATTTTTGCTCTGGCTGAGGACGGGTTGCGACAGAGGGCGGCCGTTTCCGGGGACGGCCTGCTGGGCCAGCCCGGACACGGGTAAAAGCAGAAGCAAAAAAAGAACAAGACTGTTTCTGCCGGTCAATTTTATTTTTTCAGGAACATTATTCCCAACTAAGAATATCTTTATCTTCACCTTCTCCTCCGGGGTTGCCGTCGCGTCCATATGAAAACAACTCGTAGTCGCCGCGCTGACTGGGATATTGATAGTGATAGGGTTTGCCCCAGGGATCAACGGGCAGCGCCTTTTTTAAATAAGGCCCGTCCCAGTTTTCAATGTTCTGATTTTGAGACAGCACCGCTAATCCTTCCTGTGCGGATGGGTACCGTCCCGTATCGAGTTTGAATTGATCGATCGCCTGTCCCAGCAGTTCGATCTGGGCTTTCGCCGTGGATTGCTTGCCTTTGCCCAGTTTCGGAAATAGTCTGGGACCGACCAGGGATGCCAGCAAGCCGATAATGACCATGACGACCAGAATTTCAATCAGGGTAAAACCCTTTTTATTCAAGCCGCCGGCTTTATGATTTTTATTCATACAATGTTTAACCTCTGTTTAAAAAATTTCCCGTGACCCGGATAAATTGCTTCCACTCCTTCATTCAACCGATAGAATCGACTGCTTTTAAAAATTGAAAATGGCCATATCGAGCCTGATGAGTGAACGCCTGCAGATCGTTCGTTTATTCCATGAAATGCAGGGAATCCATTTTGTTCTTAGTGGCTAAAATACCTATTTATAGGGAGATAACAATAATAGTTAAATGGAAGGATGGTGGTAGGTCATTACTACCATTTGGCGGGGCATGCCTTCGTCCCGATGCCGGATCCGCTCTGCCCGAAGTGGTCCGGGCCAGTCCTTCAGCCCGGGCTTCCGCAGCCGGCATCCGGCCATCCTGCCCGGGTCAGCTGTCTGATCATTCCTGAAAACACGCCAAACCGTTACTGCGCGCGGCATTCCGGGTATGGTAGTGGAGTAACCTACCACTCTCCTACATATAAACTGCTATTGTATTAAACTCCGGATCACCTTAATTTATCTGCAAATATTAAAGCCGAAGGATCAATTTATTTTCATTAAAAAGATGACGTTTGCAGAGGGTTGAAAGAAGTGAAAACAATTTTAAAGGCAAGTAAGCGGTCACAAGGAGGAGGCATTATGAAGCAAAAACGGACAAGCTATATTACGGTTTTATTTTTGGCGTTGTTCGCCCTGTTCTGGAGGGCAGGCGACGTCGGAGCACAGCCGGCGCTGGTTGTGGATAACAATCCCGACAGCCCGGGGTTCGGTTACTATATACCGGACTATTACACAACCCCCAACTGGGCCAACAGCCCGCCCCTGTCGAAATTTATTGACACGCTGCCGGGCATCTGCGGCGCAACCACGGGGATCCCGACACCCGCGACGAACAATCTCGGGCAGTGCATGCCCATCGCTGTCGCCGACACGACAACCTATCCGGGGTCCGATTACTATGTCATTGAGCTCGTTCAATATCGCGAGCAGATGCATAGAAATCTTCCCGCTCTTTCCAATCCCGCGGACAAGATCGGCTCCACAAGCGGCGGCACCAAACTGCGCGGCTACCGTCAGGTCAACCACCCGGGCGGTCCGCAGCAGCCGAATTACCTGGGCCCCCTGATCCTGGCCAAGCATTATGATCCGATGCTTCCGGCGGGAGTCGGCGGGAACGGCAAGCCGGTCCGCATCAAATTCATCAACAGCCTCCCGGAGGAGACTTATTTTCTTCCCGTGGATAAATCCATCATGGGTTCCGGTGAATATACGATCAACTATAATCCGGAAACGAAAGCAATGGGCGCAACGGTCTCCGGTTTATTTTCCGAGAGTCGCGCTATGCTGCATCTTCACGGCGGCCGGACACCCTGGATCAGCGACGGAACGCCCCACCAGTGGACGGCTCCCGCGGGCGTGACCGGCTATCCCAAAGGTGTCAGCGTCGGGTATGTGCCGGATATGTGGTATGATGGCTCGGGTGTTGAGATCGATGCCTGCAAGCTGCAGACAAGCTGCAATGTGGCCGGCGCCACCAATAATCCGGGGCCCGGAAAGCTGACTTACTTTTACACCAATCAACAGAGTTCGCGTCTGTTGTTCTACCACGACCATGCCTGGGGCATCACGCGCCTCAATGTTTATGCCGGAGAAGCTGCCGGCTATCTGATCTCGGATCCGACGGAAGAAGCCGCCATCACGGCGGGGACCCTCCCCAACGCGTGCGGCGCTCCCGGCGCTGCCTGCGAATACCGCTATGGCATTCCTCTGATTATTCAGGATAAAACCTTTGTCAATGCTTCGTTGGGCAACCCGGCGATGTACACCATGGCCACGGACCCGACCTGGGCCTGGGGATCGAACCCCGCCCAGCCGATCACCGCGAATCCTCAAACCGGTGATTTATGGTGGCCGCATGTTTATATGCCCGCGCAGAACCCCTATAATCCGGATCTGAGCGGCGCGAATGCTTTTGGCCGCTGGCATTATGGACCGTGGTTCTTCCCCTCAACGCCGCTCTGCGGAACGGTCGTTGGCGGCGAAGTGGCTGTAAAGCCATATTGTATCGACTTCGGACCCGTTGCCAATCCTTACGCCAATGGCACGGATCAGCCCCCGGAAATTCCCGGTGCTCCGAACCCCTCCTGGGGGGCGGAAGCGTTCCTCGATACGATGCTGGTCAACGGAACAGCTTATCCCAAGGTTACTCTGAACCCGCAGGAATACCGGTTCCGTATCCTGAATGCCTCGCATGACCGGTTTCTCAACTTGCAGTTTTACCGGGCAACCCCGATTGTGAGATCCATCAGCATCACGAACGGCGGCCTGGGCTACACGACTCCTCCCACAATAACCATTTCGGGCGTCGGCACCGGCGCGACGGCAATCGCAACCATCAACGCCCAGGGGCGGATCACCAGTATCGACATGCAGACTGTCGGAAGCGGTTATTCGGTTGCTCCGACGGTGACGATTGCTGCTCCGCCGGCGGGCGGCACGCAGGCGACGGCCACCGCGAACATCTACACGATCCTGAAGGAAGTCGGTATGGTTCCGGCTGCGCCTACTTCCGGTTACCCCGAAACGTGGCCCATGGACGGCAGGGAAGGCGGCGTGCCTGATCCGGCCACCCGTGGTCCCGCATTCATCCAGATCGGTTCGGAAGGCGGCTTCCTGCCTAAACCGGTTCTCCTCGCGAATCAGCCTGTCCAGTGGAATCTCGATCCGACCATGTTTAACGTCGGAAACGTTCTCCAGCAGAGAGACGGCGGCGGTACGCTTTTTCTGGGTCCCGCAGAAAGAGCGGACGTCATTGTTGACTTCTCTTCGTTTGCCGGTCAGACCCTGATTCTCTATAATGATGCGCCAACGGCATTCCCGGCGCTTGATCCCCACTATGACTACTACACCGGAGCGCCGGACCGCACCGATATCGGCGGCTACATCAAGATTCCTCCGGGATTCGGTCCCAACATCAGAACGGTCATGCAGGTCGTCGTGACCGGCACCCCCGGCACGCCGGTTCCCGATGCCTACAACGCCGCCAGACTGGCAGCGCTGCAGTCTGCTTTTGTCGGGCCGACAGGCGTGTTCCAGTCTTCTCAGGACCCGATTGTGGTCGGACAGACGGCGTATAACGAGACGTATGCGACGACGTTCCCCGCGACCTGGCCCAACTGGGGCCTCGCGCGCATCTCCGACGGCGCAATCAGCTTTCAGAAAGTTGACGGCACCATCGAGAGCAATTTTGTCATGAAGGCCAAAGCGATTCATGATGAAATGGGCGCCACATTTGACGACTACGGGCGCATGAGCGCCAAACTGGGGCTGGAAATGCCCTTTACCAATGCGGCCATCGCCAACTTCATTCTCCAGAATTTTGTCGATCCCGCAACCGAGACCGTGGAACCCAACAAGATCCAGATCTGGCGCATTACGCACAACGGTGTCGACACCCATCCGATTCACTTCCATCTCTTTGATGTACAGGTGTTAAACAGAGTCGGCTGGGATGGATTTATCCGGCTGCCGGACGAAAACGAACTGGGCTGGAAGGACACCGTCCGGATGGCCCCGCTCGAGGATACGATTGTCGCCTTGAGGCCGGTGGCTCCGAGAGTTCCCTTCGCGCTGCCCAACAGCATCCGACCTCTGAATCCGGCAACACCGATCGGCTCCACGGAAGGCTTCTCGCAGATCGACATAACCAATGGCGGAGACCTGGTGCCGCCGATGCAGAACCGGATGGAAAACTTCGGTCATGAGTATGTATGGCACTGTCATATCCTGAGCCATGAAGAAAATGACATGATGCGCCCCATCACCTTTAACACCGGCGCCCAGACGGAAATCCTCTGGAGAAACGCTTCAACCGGCGGAAATAAACTGTGGGAGATGGATGGAATCACCAGGCTCAAAGCGCTGGGCATAGCCACTCAGCCTGCACCCTGGGTGCTGGCCGGCACAGGGGACTTCAATCTGGATGGCCAGCGGGACCTCCTCTGGAGAAACCCCGACACCGGCGCCAATACCGTCTGGTACATGAACGGCAGGCACCGGATTAATATCCGTGGTCTGGTCGGCCAGGCTGCACCCTGGATCATTGTGGGTACGGGCGACTTTAACGGAGACGGCAAAGTGGATATTCTCTGGAGAAACCCGTCGACGAACAGGAACACCGTCTGGTTCATGGACGGGATAACCCGGGTCAGCACGGCAGATATTTCGCCGAACTGGACCGCGCCCTGGGAGGTTGCCGGAGCTGCCGACTTCAACAATGACGGCAAACCCGACATTCTCTGGAGAAACCCGACAACCGGTCAGAACATTGTCTGGTATATGAATGGCATCACCCGAACCGGTCTCGTTTCCCTGCCGGTGCTTGCCGGCGCGAACATGGTGATTGCCGGCGCCGGCGATTTCAACAGCGATGTCTATCCCGACATTCTCTGGAGAGATACAACGACCGGCAACAATTCGGTCTGGTATATGAAAGGAAATACCCGGATCGGCACGGCGTTAGTCCAGTCGGAAACGACCGCCTGGGACATTGTCGGTTTCTAACCGGAATGTAAGTTAAACCCTTAACCGGCGGCAGCTCCAGGTAAACCAGGGAGCTGCCGCCCTGTATTTACGAAGATCAAGAAAAGATTGGTTGCAGTTCAAGCCGCCATGCAGAAGATATGATCTGCATGGCGGCTTTTTTATGGGAATCGTCCTTATCGGATATGACTCGCTATAAATAAACAATCCGGGAGGTTTGATGCCCTCCCGGATTGTTCTCTTAATGGTGGTGAATGGCGGGGATGGATCGTTGATGAAAAGGTAGAAGAGAGGTAAGCTTACTTCTTTTTCCCGTACTCTTCCCTGTCGATCTTGATCCAGGCCTTGCAGCGCGCGGATACGTCATTTTCTTTTCCGCGGATGCATTGGGCATACCCGCCCGGCTGGAGATCGGCGTCCTTGCAGAATTTCTGGATGTCGTCCCGACAATCCTGCAGAAACCGCTTCCTTCCCCGGGCGATCTCTCTTCTTTCTCCCTTCAGTCCTTCCATCTTCACTTCATGCTCCCGGCAGACCGGGGACAGTTCGCTTTCATGTTCCTCCAGGCATTTCATGATTCCATTGTTTGCCGGATTAACATCTTTACAGAACCTGGCGATATCGGGCCCGCAGGGGTTGTTATTGGCCGCGTATAAATGGGGTGTGAATGCTACGGTAAGGCATAAAAGGCCCACCACTCCGGTGATTATGCAAATTTTCTTTAATGAATTCATCTTTTCCTCCTTTTGATTGAACTGATTCATATTTGATCTCTGCCGCAATCCTGTCTTTTATGTCCATGCTTCGGTAGCGTTTATCATCGGCCGGAAAATCCGCCGGCCCTCACGGCTCCATGATGAGGCCGGAAGTTGCCAGGATGTAAACGATGATCGCCATGAAAACGGAAAAAAGGGTGAGGGCGACGATCGTTAATCTTTTCTGCAGATGCGGGATAACTTCCTTCAGGCTTTCGATCTGCCGGAAGGGCGCCAGAATGCCTGTGCCGATCCCGCAAATGGCGCCGGCAAAAAGGGTGAGATACATCGGATATCCGATGTAATGGTATTCGCTGTGCAGGATGCAGAACGGACAGTGATGCGAAGGCAGTTCATACACATAGATCGAAACGAAGGAGACGATCCCCGCTGCGGCTGCCAGAAAAAAGAAGCCGCTGGCTGCCGCGAAGAAATAAATTCCCTTCCCCCGCACCAGGCTCATGATACCGCTTGCGGCCGCAAGTGCATAGGTTGTAAAGAGGGCGATCTTCGCTGGCCCTTCGGGAAGCCCCGCCAGTGTTCCGCCCAGTCCTGCGTTGCCGGTGCTGAAGAGCGACCCGCAGCAGGAGGTGATGATGTCGGGGTGAAGCGCGAAGAAATAACGCGCCTGCAGCACGGCCTCGGCGACCAGAAAAGGCGTGAGGAGAAGCAGGAAGAAGTATTTTCGCCGGATCAGGGGGTAGTTGTAAGCGCGGTTGTCCGCGTAGTTCAGGATCAGCCAAAGTCCGGCAAGAATGAAGTTCAGCGCTTTAAGCAGGAGCGCCGGATATCCCCATTTGTTCAAATTGAACGAGCCTGCGGCGCACATGGCGCCTGTGAACAGAGAACGAATTTCATCGGCGGTGAAGACAAACAAAAACAGGGAGACCAGCTGAAAACCGAACAGGTAGGCAAGCAGCGTCGATATCAGGTAGGTTTTGCGCTCCAAGAGGAGCTGCTCTTCGCTTCCGCTTTCGATATCCCAGTGCCGCAGGATCTGCACGCCGAAGACAGAAGAATAAACGGCCATCGTGACGATCAGGAAAGAGGCGATAAGCAGAGCAAGAATGGCAGGATGAAATATCATACGGCCGGGGCCTCTTCGATGCGACCGTCGCGCATGGCAATGACCGTGTTGATGACGGACGACCGGTAAACCAGCGGATCATGGCTGGCAATGATAATCGTTTTCTGTTCGCTTTTCAGTTTGTCCATCATGTCCATGAAGTCGACGGACAACTTGGAGTCCAGGTTGGCCGTAGGCTCATCGGCGATGATGATGGATGGATTGTTGATCAGGGCGCGGCAGATGGCGACGCGCTGCGCTTCGCCTCCCGAAAGCCACTGCGCACTGGCTTTCGCTTTTCCGGCGATCTTGAAGGCTTCGAGCAGCGCCAGGGCTCTTCGCTGCAGGAGGGAATGCTTTTCACCCGTGGGATAGGCGGGCAGCATGACGTTCTCGAGAACCGTGAGCCCGCCGATCAGATTTGATTTCTGAAAAATAAAGCCGAAGGTACTCTGCCTGATCTGGGTCAGGAACCGCTCCGGAAGGCTGGTGATTTCGCGGTCGTTGAGGCGGATGCGGCCGGCCGTGGGACGGGCCAGGCATCCGATCAGTGTGAGCAGCGTGGTTTTCCCCGAACCGCTGGGGCCGGTGAGCGCCGTCGCCCGGTTGAGATCGATCACGGCGCTCTCCCCGTGAACGGCGATGCACTCGTTGGGTTTTCCTTCATTGAATACTTTTCTGACTGAGTCCAGTTGAATCATGCCTGCTACCTCATCATCGAATCCGGATCCACCGTCGCGGCGCGCCAGGCGGGGACAATGGTCATCACCGTATACGGAACGACCGTTAGAAAAAAGACAACCGTCAGCTCGAACGGGTCGATGTCCGGCGTCAGCGTGAACTGCGGATAGAGGACGGACCATCCTTTTAAAGCCGATTCAAAAATGAACGCCGAGGCAAAGTAAACATGGGCGTACGCGAGGAGGATACCGACGGCGAAAGCGGAAAACGAGATGACGATTCCCTCCCAGAATTTCATCAAAAGGACATCGCTGGTCTCCCAGCCGATCGCCTTCAGAATGCCGATTTCCTTCTTTTCCTCGGGCCCGAGTCCGGATGCCTTGTCCCAGGCCAGAATCAAAAAGGCCATAAGCGATGCCGTGAGAATGACAATCATCATGCCGCTGCGCCAGTCGAAGGCGGCCTCGTAGGTCCGGAGGATTTCATCCTTCAGGATCTGGCGCGTTTCGGGAAAGATCCGGGCCACCTTCAGCGCGGCCATGGGCTGTTCCTTTGGATTTTTTACGCGCACGGCAATGTCCGTCGCCACACCTTCGGGCATGCCGAACAGATTCCGGAAATCCCCTTCGGACATCAGGACCAGGTCGGCTGAGACCAGTTCGGAGTCGGAAGCGAGGGTATCCGCGAGGGTCATGGAAAGCAGCTCTCCTGCCGATGTTCGAAACTCCATCGAATCTCCCTTCCAGACCTGGAGAATCCTGGAGACGCCCGCGCCTACGACCACCTGACCGCCGGCGACCGCTCGATCGGCGGGGACCATCACCGTGTAGTTTGCGCCGACAATCGCGTCATAGTAATACCCCCAGAGCCGGGGCGTTGCGCTGATGATTCCCGTAATGTTCCTGATCTTCTCGGCGTGCGTAATCGGGATCACGTCATGACGCCCGCCCATCATCCGCTGCACAATGAGTTCCGGTGCGTCCTGCAGGGTGCAGGCCGCTTCCTTTTTCAGGGAATGGGTGAACAGGATCACCGAGGCCAGAAGAAAGACAACCGCCGTGTAGACGACGATCAGAATGGCATTTTTGCCTTTTCTCCGCCACAGGGAGGACAGAGTGAAATCTGTGATGTGGCGCTGCCGCTCGATCCACTTATTCATGGAACCTCCTCATGACGGTCAGGGGAGGCCCATAGAGCGACCCTGACGGAAAATGCTCCAGCGCCATCGGAGAATCCTGAAAGGCCGTGTGGCGGTCTGCCTGCGACCAGTGACGCGTATAGCTTGCCTCGGTAAAAAGGCACAGATCCGTGAGCGGCAATTGTCCAAGCAAGGCCCTCCTGGCGGCAAACGCTTCCGCGGATCTGTGCTCGCTGTACCCGGCGTGAAGGATCATCACGGCCAGGAGGACAAGCACGACCGCCAGAAAAGAAAAAAACCAGTTGGATTTTCTGGGAATCATGCGTCCAGCTCCTTGAGCAGCGCGGGCGTGATCTGGGGAAGTTTGAGCAGTTTCTTGCCCAGGTGGTCCTCCATAAATTCTTTGGCCTTGGACTGGCTTTCATGCGGGATCAATTCATGCCCCATGGGCCCCAGCACGTCGCTGCCGATCACGTAATAGGCCGTAAAGGCGTCGATCATGCGCATGGTGTAGTAGTCCGTCACGGCCATCGTGCGAATGTCCGTTTTTTTCTTCCCGGGAAGATAGCGGGACATATCCAGGTAGCATTTCATCATGTCCTTGACGCCGTCAAAGGCCGCATAGGTCCCGTCTTTAAATATCATGTAGGCCAGAAAGTCCGGATATTTCGCCACAAACATTCCGCACACCGGACATTTATCCGATGCTTTGATATTCAGGCTGCCCGCGGGCTCGGCGTAGGCCGACGAACCCGCGAGCAGGCCTGCCACGATGACAATCAGCAGTATTTTTCTATAAATTTTATTCATCTTCCAGCCGTCTCCTGTTCGTAACGGTCAGGGTGCCAGACCGTCAAACGCTCTCCAGGCAAAGCCTGATCAATGCGAATGCTGCATGCTGCTCGTTTGCATCTTCATCCGCTTCATCTTCCGCTTTTCGCGGATCATCTTGGTGTCGGCGTTCATGTCTTCGTAGGACGCCTTCAAAGCGTCGTCAAAGCTGACCACGGTGCCGCCGTTCCCGCTGATGAAGCTATCCGCGCCTTCCCTGGTTGCAAAGGCCCACTTGGCTCTCTTGGTCATGACGCCCATTTTGCCGCCGCCCAGGACCCAGTAGGCCTTCTCGGCATCAATCAATTCCTTGGTGGCATAATCGCCGACCATAATGGATTTCGGCGTCTTATCGATTTTGAGGGCCAGATCGACCGCCGCGCAATGGATGCTGCAGAAAGGCGTTGTGGTGTTGTCATCGTATTCAATAAGCATGCGGCTGTGAGCGAATTGCACCCGGTTCATGCCGCAGTAGATACAGTTCGGATGCATCTTGGTATCATCGTCCGCAAAAAGAAAACCCGCCGCCGTGAAAATGAGACTGACCGCTACCAGCAAAACAAACATTTTTTTCATAAAATCCTCCTTGGGGTTATTGGGTGGAACAACATTCTAAACATTACGCTCGTACGCTTTTCACAATGAACCGCCATGCCCGAAACAGCAGAAAAAGGCATCAATGCGCGTGCTGCAGCATGCCTTCCGATTTCATCTGCTTCATCCGCATCATCTTTTTCTTGTTGCGGATCATGACGGTATCCGTATTCATGTCGGCGTAAGAAGCCTTCAGCGCATCATCAAATCTGATCAGCGTGCCGGCATTGCCGCTGATGAACCTTTCGGCGCGGTTTTTTGTTGCAAAGGCCCACTTGGCTCTCTTCGTCATAACGCCCATTTTAGCGCCGCCCAGTACCCAGTAGGCTTTTTCGGCATCGATGAGTTCCTTCGTTGCATAATCCCCGACCATGATGGATTTGGGCGTTTTTTCGATTTTGAGAGCGAGATCAACCGCTGCACAGTGAATGCTGCAGAAAGGCACGACCGTACCGTCTTCATATTCAATGATCATGCGGCTGTGAGCAAATTGCTGGCGATCCATCCCGCAATAGACGCAGGTCGGATGCGCTTTTATGTCTTCATCAGCAAAGGCTGAACCTGCCATCATAAAAAGAAGAATGATTAAAATCAATGAACCCACTCTCTTTTTCATGAAAACCTCCTTAAAATCATTTTGTGGAACATTGTTTCCGGCATCATGGCCTGGATGATGCCGCTTGTTTACCTGCATGACTCAAGCGCTCAGTCCATCCGGGCCGGGCCTTTTTTCTTTAAAACAAAATCCCATTTCCATATCTGATAGATGACCGGGTAAACCATCAATTCCAGGAAAAAGGATGTCAGGATGCCGCCGATCATCGGCGCCGCAATGCGTTTCATAACATCCGCGCCGGCGCCGGCGGACCACATGATCGGCAGAAGGCCGATCATCGTGGTGGCCACCGTCATAAACTTCGGCCGCAGCCTTTTGGCCGCCCCGTAGCGGATGACTTCTTTCAGGTCGGCAAGGGATGCCAGGCGTCCTTCTTTTTGCGCCCGTTCATAGGCCAGGTCCAGATACAGGAGCATGAAAACGCCCGTTCCCGCATCGACGCCCAGAAGCGCAATGAGTCCGACCCAGACGGCCGTGCTCATGTTGTATCCGAGGAAATAGAGAAACCAGAAAGCGCCGATCGCCGAAAACGGGACCGCGAGTAGAATGATGAACGTCTTGGTGAGCGACCGCGTATTCAGATAGAGAAGGACGAGGATCAAAAACAGGGTAAGCGGAACAATGAAGATCAGATGGTCCTTGATTCGGTTGCTTGCCTCGTACTGTCCGCTCCAGAGCAGCGTGAAACCGGTCGGGACCGGAACGTTCTTGCTGAGGACCTGCGAAGCCTCCCCGATATAGCCGTTTTGATCACGGTCTCCGATGTCCACGTAGACATATCCGGTGAGCAGTCCGTCCTCATTGCGGATCATCGAAGGCCCTTCGGTGAGTTGGATCTCGGCGAGCTGCGACAGGGCGACGTACTTGCTGCCGTCGGCAACCGGAATCAAAAGCCGGGAAAGGGAACCGAGGTCGGAGCGAAAATCCTTCATATAGCGGACATTGACCGGATACCGCTCCCGTCCTTCGATGGTGCTGGTGACGTTTTCTCCGCCGATGGCGCTGGCGACGATCGTCTGAACCTCTGCCATGCTGAGCCCGTAGCGCTGAATGTTGTCGCGGTTCCAGCGGAAATCAAGAAAATATCCACTGCCGGTCTTTTCGGCAAAGACCCCCCGGGTGCCCGGGACTTTGGCGAGCGCCGATTCCACCTTTGCTCCGATCTCCTCGATCGTGTCGAGATCGGAGCCGGAGATCTTGATGCCGACCGGGGTGCGCAATCCGGTCGAAAGCATTTCGATGCGCCCCTTGATCGGCATGGTCCAGGCATTGGCCAGACCCGGAAATTTCAGTGCGTCATTCATTTCGCGGATGAGTTCCTCCTGCGAGATTCGGTCCGGCGTGATCCGCCGGAAAAGAAACTTGCTCCAGTCGGGGGCCCAGGATGAATACCAGGTGTCTTTATGCCGCCACTGGTCCTTCGGCTTGAGGACAATCAGGGTTTCCAGCATGGACAGAGGCGCAGGGTCTGTCGCCGTGTCCGCACGGCCGGCTTTGCCCAGCACCCGGTCCACTTCCGGAAATTGTTTGATGATGCGGTCCGTGATCTGCAGGAGCTTTCCCGCCTCCGAAATGGAGATGCCCGGCACGGTGGTCGGCATGTAAAGGATAGACCCTTCCTCGAGCGGAGGCATGTATTCGGAGCCCAGTTGGCGATAGATGGGGACGGTCGCCAGCAGCAAAACGAGCGCGCCGGCAACGACTGTTTTTTGATGCCCGATGCACCAGTTCAGAACCGGCATATAGACCGCAGTGAGAAAACGGCTGACGGGATGATTTTCTTCCTGCCGGATCGGCGCGGAAAAAATGGCGGTGAACGGACGGGCCAGCCAGCGGGGTCGAAAACTGAAAACTTTTCTGTGACCCAGAAGAACCCGCAGCGCCGGATCGAGTGTGATGGCCAGAACGGCGGCGATGATCATCGAGAGATTCTTGGTGTAGGCCAGGGGCTTAAAGAGCTTTCCTTCCTGCGACGTGAGCGTCAGAACCGGTAAGAAAGCAACGGCGATGACCAGGAGGGCAAAGAAGCTGGGCCCCGCGACCTGTTTGATGGCAGCCACAATGACATCGCGGCTGTTTTTCTTTCGGCCTTCCTTTTCCCATTCTTCCAGGTTCTTGTGCGTCTGCTCGACGACGACAATGGAGGCGTCCACCAGGGCGCCGATGGCGATGGCAATGCCGGCCAGCGACATGATGTTGGCCGTGACCCCCATGAGCCGAAACGGGATGAAGGAGATCAGCACGGCGGCGGGGATGGTAATGATGGGGATGACGGTGCTGGGAAAATGCCACAAGAACAGTAAAATAATCAGCACGACAACGATCATGACGTCCACGATGGTGGATTTCAGATTGTCGATGGCGCGCCGGATCAGATCGGATCGGTCATAAATGGACACGACCTTGACGCCCGCGGGCAGCCCGGGCTCCAGCTGCCGGATCCGCTCCTTGACCCGTTCGATGACATCCAGGGCATTTTGCCCGTGGCGCATGATGACAATGCCGGAAACCGCTTCACCCTGTCCGTCAAGATCGATGATGCCGCGGCGCCAGTCCGGTCCGTGAACAACCTGCCCGATATCCTTGATCCGGATGGGGGTGCCGTTGTCCGTGGCGGTAAGCACGATATTTTCAAAATCCTGGAGGGACTTGGCATAGCCGCGGCCGCGGACCATGTATTCCGAACCGCCCAGTTCGATCAGGCGCCCGCCGACTTCCTGGCTGCCGCCCCGGACCGCGTCGATGACCTTTTGCAGGGAGATGCCGTAGGTCTGCATCCGGATGGGATTCACATTCACCTGGTACTGCTTGCTGAAACCGCCGACGGGCGCCACTTCCGCCACGCCGGGGACCGATTTCAGCCAGTAGCGCAGGTACCAGTCCTGAATCGTGCGCAATTCGGCCAGGCTTTTTTTGCCCGACTCATCGACCAGGACATACTGATAGACCCAGCCCAGGGCCGTTGCGTCCGGCCCCAGTTCCGTCCTCACGCCTTGCGGGAGATTGGGTAAAACCGTGGCCAGATACTCCTGAACGCGGGAGCGCGCCCAGTAGATGTCCGTGTCGTCGTCGAAAATGACATACACATAGGAATATCCGAAATCGGAAAAGCCGCGGACGGTTTTGACGTGCGGCGCGCCCAGGAGCGCGGTCACGATGGGATAGGTGACCTGATCTTCGACAATGTCCGGGCTGCGGTCCCAGCGGGAATAGACGATCACCTGCGTGTCGCTTAAATCGGGGATGGCATCGAGCGCAACGTTCTTCATCGACCACCAGCCGGCGATGCAGGCGAAAAACACCAGGGCGAAGACGACGAATTTGTTGTTGACGGAAAAGTCGATGATGCGGTTGATCATTGATCTTCTCCATCATACTTCCGGATCTGCTCTTCGGTCAGTTCTCCGGCAGGTGTTGCGGAATGTTTTTCAACATGTGCCGCAGCGGGTTTTCCGGCAGGGTCTCCGGCATGGTCTCCGGTATGCTCCGGGGCATCCCATGTGGCGCGTCTGACGGTATGGTCCGGGCCGGACGCTCCGGTCTTTTTCCCGGCTTGCAGGAAGCTTTCCGGATTGCTCTCGAAGCTCCGTTTGCAGCTGTCCGAACAGAAGAAGTAGGCCTTTCCTTTGTACAGGCTTGTGAGCCCCGCCGTTTGCGCCTTTTCGGGTGAGACGCTCATGCCGCACACCGGATCAATTGCCAGCGCCGCGCTGACGCCGGCTGCGGAATGATCCGGGGCAGGCCTGCCGGTGCGTTTCACCTCACGCGCGCTTTCCTGTTTTTGGGCCTGCTCGCCTGCCTGCTCGCCGGTCCGGTTTCCGGCGCTCATGAGGAAGCTTTCCGGATGGCGATCAAAGCGCTGTTTGCAGTCATCCGAACAGAAGAAGTATGTTTTCCCCTGGTACAGGCTTTTCCGTCCCGCCGTTTGCGCTTTCCTGGGGGCGACGCTCATGCCGCACACCGGATCCATTTCCAGCGCCGCATTGACGCCGGCGGCGGCCAGCTCCAGTTTGCTTTCCGCGTCGAGCAGAAAATTTCCGGCCAGCACGATGCGTTCACCTTCGGCAAGGCCGTGTTCAATTTCCACAAAACTCCCCAGGCGTTGGCCCGTCGTGACCGGGCGGGGTTCGAAGGACCCCTGCCCGCGCGCGACAAAAACGGTTTTTTTAAACCCGGTGTCCAGAATGGCGTCCGCGGGGATGAAAATTCCGGGCTTCGTGGTGATGGGCAATTCCACATCGACGAACATGTCCGGGCGAAGGCGGTATCCGGGATTGTTTGCTTCCAGACGTACTTTCAGGGTGCGCGATGCCGGATCGAATTGCGGCAGAATGTTGCTGACTCTGGCCGTCAGATTTTTGCTCTGTCCGGGCAGTGTGACCCCGACGGTCTTGCCGGGCTGAAAATAGAGAGCGTCATTTTCATACAGGTCGGCGACGATCCAGATCCGGGAGAGGTCGGCAATCGTATAAAGTGGTGCTCCCTTGTCAAACCTCAGACCGTCGGTAACATTACGCTTCAGAATAAAACCGGGACCCGGCGCCCGGATCTGAACATACTCATCCCAATCGCGGCTTTCCGTGATTTGTTCCAGCTGGGTATCCGTCATGCCGAGCGAACTGAGCACGTCCTTTAATTGCTTGGTGGTTCTTTCGGGGCGGGTCAACTGTTGAACCTTCTCGCGGACCGTGAGGGCGTATCGTTCCTGGCTCACGAGTGCGTTGAGATACGCCTGCTGGGCGGTCAGCAGATTGGGACTGGCGTAAAGGGCGAGCAGCTGATCCTTTTTAACGATGCCGCCGGTCGTGGTATTATCGTATATCTTGGTGATCCAGCCTTCTATTCCGGCGTTAATCTGATAAATTCTTGTCTCGTCCGCGACGACCCGGCCCGGGACTTTCAGGAGGTGCGAATAGGCGGCTTTTTTCACGACACCTATTTTGAGGCCCATCAGCTGCTGTTTTGCCGGACTGACCTGGACCGTGCCCGGCGGCAACTCTTCCTCATCAGCGTCCCCGGAGGGTTGATCATCCTGGATCTGGGCAGTACTCCCGGGCTTGACCGCGGGGACAGTCTCTTGATCGTGATTGGACAGATAACCGGCTGAAAACGAAAGGATGATGATGACAACAGCAGCAGCTGCGGCCAGAAGTTTATACCATGCTGATCGCGACGTCCTGATTCTTGAAAAAAAATTTGATGCAGGCATAAGGAACCTTTCATTATTTTGCGGCCAAAGGGCTTGGTAAGTGATGTCTATTGCAGTTTTTCGAGCAGCTTTCTTCAGCCGTAAAATGGTGCGCTGAAGAACGGCAGCTGAATTTTGAGGTATATTAAAGTCTAATCAACTGTCAGGCAATCCCAGATAATTGAGAGGCTAATGGTAGGGTAAAACTACCAATTCCGGAACGTGGCCCGAGGAATGGCAGGAATATGGAAAAGGATTTATTGACTTATCTTATTGGACATCAATATTGAACTTGATGGTTCGCGTTCTTCCGTCAGCCGGTATTTTTATGGCGATGACCCAGGGGCCAGACATGATAAAATTCATGGATATACGGTAATAATGCTTGTAGGGTTTGGCAGGGATGGTGTAATTCATCGGCGCCATCCGGGGCATGGGCAGCATATAATAGTTGACGGCCGGACCGGGTCCTTTGAGAAATTCTCCCCGGGCGTCTTTGATGTAAATCTCCATCTCATTGTCGCCCACGATCGGTGGGTTTCTATCCAGTTTGATCTCTACGCTATAATCTGCCGCCCTCTTTTTAAGCTCCAGGCTTTTGGCGAAGGCTGTGCCGGCTGCTGAAAGGATCAGGAGAATCAGAATGCATGCGGTCGCGGTCTTTTTCATAAATGATTTTTTTCGGTCACTCCTTAAGTGATTCGTCCGGCCTTCGTTTTCCGCTTACCCATAAGCGACCGGGATTATTTTTTGAGATCGGCTATAACATACGTTCGATCGTCATGACCGTCAAGGGATAGAGTTTTTTTTTATGCGAAAGTCGGTTATTCAGTGATGAATACGGGGAATGAGGTTGACAGCCGATGTGATCAATCCTGCTTGACACGTCTCGTGGAATTTCGTTATATGACCCGTAACAACGTCTCAGCAACCGGAAAGCAACCCTATGGATCTTGTCAATTCGGCCGCGTCGGTGATCAAAAGCATTCGCATTCAGGATGTCCTGGATGTGGCGATTATCGCCGGGATGATTTTTGCGCTTCTGATGTGGTTTAAAACCCGGGCGTCGCGGTTTGTTCTGATCGGCATTTTCCTTTTGGGCGGCGTTTATCTGGCCGCCCGCTTTTTTCAGCTTTATCTGACGGTCATTGTTCTTCAGGGTTTTTTCGCTATCCTGCTTTTTGTACTGGTGGTGATTTTTCAGGAAGACCTGCGCGGGTTTTTTGAGCGTCTGGCGATGCTCGGCAACCTGCGCAAGGAAGCGGCGCCCCTGTCGGCCCTGGAAAAGGCCGCGGGCATCATTGCCGAAACCGCGGGCAATCTGGCTAAAAAACATGTCGGCGCCCTGATGGTGATTGAGGGCGATGATCCGCTGGACCGGCATTTAACCGGGGGCATTCCTTTAAACGGCGTGATCAGCGAGCCGCTTCTGGCCAGCATCTTCGATCCTCATTCTGCCGGCCATGACGGCGCGGTGGTGATCAAGGGTGACCGGATCACGATGTTCGGCTGCCATCTGCCCCTGTCGGTCAATATCGCCCAGCATGAAAACATCGGTCTGCGCCATACGGCGGCGCTGGGATTGACGGAACGCTCGGATG
The DNA here is from genome assembly GCA_036528635.1 of Deltaproteobacteria bacterium. GTDB lineage: Bacteria > Desulfobacterota > Syntrophia > Syntrophales > Smithellaceae > UBA8904. The sequence goes on along the minus strand of JAIGNE010000014.1, from coordinate 21,511 downwards.
CCCTGTGCATCGTTGTTTCCGAAGAGCGGGGGATCATTTCGGTTGCCGAGGGAGAATCGCTGACCCTGATTCCCGGCGCCTCGGCGGTCAATGAGGTTTTGAAAAAAAATTATACCCGCTACCAGCCCGCGCATCCCAAGAGGCCGGTTGGGGCCTGGCTTCGCGAAAACACGAAGGAAAAAATCATGGCCGTGGGGCTTGCCTGCATCCTCTGGGTAACTTTCGGCTACCAGCGGGACATTGTGCGCCGGGATTTCATCATCCCCGTCGAGTATAAAAATATTCCGCAAAGCTGGCAGGTCGATGAACCCCAGCTGACGGAAGCCAAAGTCATTCTTCAGGGCCCCGAACAGGCTTTCCGGCTGCTCAATGAACGGTCGCTCAGGCTTTCGCTGGATCTGGCGCCGATCGCCGCCAGGAAACGTGAATTTACTTTCACCAAGGATATGGTGAATGCTCCGTCCAGTTTGACGGTCGCCGATATCAGTCCCGCGAAAATTCACGTTTATGCGTCGAAGCTGGTGCCCGCAACGCTGGCGGTTCATGCGGCAACGTACGGCAGGCTGCCTGAGGATCTCGTCATGCAGAGAATCACGGTGCATCCGGCTGCGGTCCGGGCGATGATTCAGCCGCGGCTGAAACCCGAAGACATCAGGCTGGAAACCCAGCCCGTTGATCTGCAAAGCATCTCATCCTCCACGACCGTGTCGCTCGCCATCGTTCCGGCGGCCGGTGTTTCTTTCCCGGATGGAAAATCGCCATCCGTTCTCGTCAACATCCGTGTCCGGAAGAAATAAGGAGAGAAAAGACGATGTCCTCCATTGTGAAAAAAAGATCGAAAAAAGCCGGACTGAGTCCGGGGGTTCTGGTTCACATCGGCGATGCCTACACGGATCATTCAAAAATCACAGTGACGCGCTACGATGAAGGGTTTCTGGCGGAGAAGGAAGTTTTCTCCATAGACGCGCTTAGCAAAGAAAAGGAACAGCCGGGTATTCTCTGGATCAATATCGACGGTTTACAGGACGTGCAGCTGCTCGGCGAGATCGGCGGCCTGTTCGGCCTGCATCCCCTGATTCTGGAGGATATTCTCAACACCGATCAGAGGCCCAAAGCGGAGGATTTCGGCGATTACATGTTCATCGTTTTAAAGGATATCCACAACCATCCTGACCGGGAACTGCACGCGGAGCAGGTCAGCATTATTCTGGGTAAAAATTTTGTTCTGTCGTTTCAGGAAAAAGAAGGCGATCTTTTTAACCCCATCCGCGAGAGACTGCGCGCTTCCAAGGGAAGAATCCGCACGGCGGGGGCGGATTATCTCGCGCATCATCTGATGGATGCTATCGTGGATCATTATTTCATCGTGCTGGAAGATATCGAGGAGAAGATCGAACTGCTGGAGGAAGATTTAATCCGGCAGACCACGCCGCCCAAGCTGCAGGCGATCCATCAGTTAAAAAAAGAGCTGATTCTGCTGCGCAAGTCGCTGTGGCCGCTCAGGGAAGCGATCGGCTTGCTGCAGCGGGCGGATTCCCCCCTGATTGTCGATTCCGATCTGGTTTATTTCAAAGATATTTCCGACCACATCATCGCGGTTGTCGACACGGTCGATACCTTCCGCGATATGCTGGCCGGCATGCTGGATATCTACCTGTCCGCCGCCAGCATGAAAATGAATCAGGTGATGAAGGTTCTGACCATTATCGCAACGATATTCATGCCCTTGACTTTTCTGGCGGGTATCTACGGCATGAATTTCGATTACATGCCCGAACTGGCCTGGCCGTGGGGGTATTTTGGGCTGTGGGGAGTCATGTTGGCAATCGCGGCCGTCATGCTTATCTTATTTCGCAGGAAGAGGTGGATCTAGCGAAGTAGCAAAAACATTGCATTAACGGTCAAAATATGTTCAATCTTATCTCAACAATTTAATATTTCAGGAGGCATGAATATGCAGGTATTTGCAGCAAGTGATATTATGCAGGTCGCAATCAGAATTGAAGAAAACGGAATCATCTTTTACAAATTCGCCGAACAGCTTGCCAAGCAGGAAGAGGCTAAGAAACTTTTTGCCCATCTGGCCGAAGCGGAAGCCGGCCACAAACGAACGTTTGAAAAATTCTTCGCGGATGTGGAAAAATTCGAACCGCCTGAGCAGTACGCGGGTGAATACAGCGCCTATCTTCGCAACTATGTGGACAATAATATCATCTTTACCAAAGACGTCATGGATAAGCAGCTGGCGGGCGTGAAGGATACGGTGGCCGCCTTTGATTTTGCCATGCAGCGCGAGCTGGATTCCATTTTGTATTATCACGAAATCAAAAATCTCATCCCCGCGGCGCAGCATGATGCCGTCGAGAAGATTATCGAAGAAGAAAGAAAACATTACGCGATCCTGTGTGATATGAAAAAACGCTTTACCCGGTAAGTCGTCTCACAAACCTGTTCATAAAAAAGCTGCCTTCAGGGGCGGCTTTTTTATCGCATCTCATTCATGCAACAGGCAGGCGCGGAGCCTGTCAGGTCCTCTCGTAGATATAGAAATCCGCGAAAGACCCTTTCCGGGCGTCTTTGGTGCGCGCATACCGGTTGGGGATATGCTGTATGAGCCGCCACTTTGCCTTGTTTTGTTTTATCCACTTCGAAAAATTTCGATGCCGGACATGAGCCGCCTGGACTCTTGCCTGCTGATCCGTGTCGGACGAGTAGATGATGACGTATCGTGTTGAAGAATCAAAAAGACGGTTCATGTAACTGAAAAACCGATCATCCTCAATCACGTGGTAAATAACATCCAGAGACAGGGTCAGCTCTGCTTTCTCGCCGGCATAGGCGTCCATCAATTTAAAGGTCCTGGTTGCATCCCCCGGGAAGGCATTCCTGCATTGTGACAGAGCTTCCGGACTAACATCAAAACCGATATAGGACGGATAATCCGCAAGCCTCAACTGATTCCCGTCCCCGCACCCGTATTCAATAATGGTTTTGATCTGCCGGTTTTGCACAAAACCATTCAACACCTCTGCTTTGAATTCAGCAAATTGATGGTAAGAGCCGGCCCCCGACGTCTCTCCGGACTGGTATCTCTTTTTCCAGTACTCCTCGGAGCCGGGAAACGATTTACGGGGCTCAATAAACGCGAAATAAACCAGCTCGGCTAACGAGCGAAGAACGGGTATCTTTTTGATCAGGTTTTTCATGTTGAATGTCTCTTCCGGCGCATACCGCGAACCATTGGCGGGAGCGTCATGACCGGCCGGGCAGACCGGCCGGGTTTTGAGAGGACCCTTTTCTCATCAACCGAATGGCTTTTTTTCACGCATCGTCATGATGGCGGACTCCGGGGGAGCGCCATTTCAGTTTTTCAAATCGTATTTCTTAAGTTTGTATCTCAGCATGCGCTCCGACATCCCCAGCATTTCCGCGGCTTTCGTCTGGTTGTCCGCCGCTTTGCCCATGGCCTCGCTGATGAGACGTTTTTCGAGCTCTTCGAGCGAATCCCGAAGGGACCCCGCTGATTTCCTGCCGGACAGGCCGTCAAAAGAATCGTTTTTAAACGGGAGATCGTTTACGGCGATATAGTCATCCCGGGCAATGACGACGGCCCTTTCCATGATATTCACCAGTTCCCGCACATTACCCGGGTAATCGTATTTCAGGAGCAGATCCCGCGCTTCCGCGGTGATGCCCTGCAAGGTCTTGCCGTTTTCCCTGGAAAACTTTTCCAGAAAATGATCGATCAGCGCGGGCAGATCTTCCTTCCTTTCCCGAAGCGGCGGCAGAGACATCGTCACGACTTTCAGCCGGTAAAAAAGATCTTCCCGGAAAGCCCCCGATTTAACCTGAACATCCAGGTCGCGATTGGTCGCGCTGATGATGCGCACGTCCACCGGAATGCTGGCATTGCTGCCCAGACGGGAAATTTCGCGCTCCTGCAGGAAGCGGAGTAATTTGACCTGAATGGCGGGGTTCAGTTCACCGATTTCATCCAGAAAGAGCGTGCCGCCGTCCGCCTCTTCAAACCGGCCGATGCGGCGGGATGCGGCGCCGGTGTAAGCGCCTTTTTCATGGCCGAATAATTCGCTCTCCAGCAGGTTTTCCTGCAGGGCGCCGCAATTGACCACAATGATCGGTCTGTTCACCCGCGGGCTTAACTGATGAATCAGACGGGCCAGAAGTTCCTTGCCGGTTCCGCTTTCACCCTGGATCAGCACGGAAGCCCGGCTGGCCGCAACCCGGCTCGCCATATTGATCAACTCCACCATTTTAGCGCTTTTGTAGATGATCTTTTCGGCGGTGACGCCCTGTTTACCCAGTTCCTGCTTCAGGAGTTCATTCTCCCGGATGAGCCCCCGGCGCTCCGCGACCCGTTCCACCAGGATGAGCAGTTCTTCCAGCTCGACGGGTTTGGTAATGTAGTCGATGGCGCCGACTTTGATGGCTTCCACGGCTGTTTCAATCGTGCCGTATGCGGTGATGATGACGACATCGATTTCGTGGTTGATCTTTTTGACTTCCTTGAGGACTTCCAGACCGTCCATGCCGGGCATTTTATAATCCAGCAAAATGAGATCAAAATGATGGTTCGCGACGGCTTTCAGCGCCGCTTCACCATTGTCTGCTTCCAGGACGGTATGTCCTTCGGAGATCAGAAAATCGCGCAGCATTTCCCGTTGAGAACGGCCGTCTTCCACAATCAGAATGTTTAATTTCCGCATGGCATTCCTCGTCCCTGGCGTTTAAGCCTTGTCGCTTATTTTTTCGCGCGGCAGAATGATTTCAAAAGTGGTGCCTTCACCGTGGCGGCTGATCACGCGAATATCCCCGCCGTGGCCGCGGACAATCTCCGTGGCGAGCGGAATTCCCAGGCCCAGTCCTTTTTCCTTGGTGGTGTACTCGGGGCTGAATATTTTTTCAATCTCTTCCGCCGTCATGCCGCAGCCGGTATCGGAAATGCTCACGACAATATAATTCTTGTTTTCTTTATCGACCGCAATCGTGATGGTCCCTTTTCCTGAAATGGACTCCATGGCGTTTTTAATAAAGTTCAGGAAGGCCTGCTGCAGTTTATTGATGTCCATGGGAATGACGGCCGGGCTCAGACGCCATTTCGTTTCCAGCGTGATCCCCCGGGCACTGGCCTCTTCGGAAATCAGGCTGACGATTTTTTGCAGGACTTCCGTTACGGAAAAGTCCCTCAGTTCCAGGCGTCTGCTTTTCGAGAAGGAAAGAAACTCCTCGATAATCCCATTGAGCCGCCGGATCTCGTCGCGGATCACACCGGACATGTTTTGAAATTCGCGGGCCTTTGCTTCATCGGCGGGGTTGAAGTCCCGTTTCAGTCTCTGCGTCGCCATGCTGATGGCGTTCAAGGGATTGCGGATTTCATGCGCCACGCCCGCGGCCAGCTGTCCCAGAGATGACAGGCGTTCGGCCTTCTCCAGGCGGCGCTCCATCTCGATGATGCCGGCGAGATGGCGGTTCTGATCGTGGTAGAGCAGCCACATGGACAAGAGGGCAATGACGACCACCAGCGCCATGAAAATAAAAATGTTCCGCTGGTTTTCCGCGATAATTTTGTCCATTGATCCCCGCTCCAGGCCGATGCGGACAACCCCGACGACTTTCTTATCCAGGGCAAAGGGGGTTGCCATATCCAGAATCTTGCCGTTTTTTGCATCAAACTTCCTGGTGAGGATGCGCTTTTTGCCCGTCATGATTTCCCGATGATTGATATCTTTGTCCTGTAATCCGCTGGTCAGCTTTCCGGTCATGCCCAGCAACTGCTTATGGTTATTGAAAATCTGGAGGTAAACAACGCCGTGGCCTTCCCCCATCTTATTGATGCCTCTTTCCACGGCCACTTTCATGCTCCAGTAAATCAACCCGGTCTTGTCCAGGTTGATCACGACGGTTCCGCTGTTATCCTTACGCCGGAGGGCGACAAATCCAATGCCCCGTTTTTCGCGGATGATTTCCAGCAATTCCATGATCGTCGATTTTTTCTCGACCGATTTCAGATCTTCCGCATCGAGCATATCGGCTTTTAAATCGCGGCTCTGGTAGACGGCGTTGCCTGACCGGTTGAGGACAGCCACGTACCAGAAGTTGTGGTCAGCGGCGAATTTTTTCAGAGAGTCATTGCTGATGGATTTCTTTCTCCAGTCCTCATCAATTTTTTGTCCCAGGGCGGTGATCGCTTCGAGCACCAGCTTTTTAGAGTAATCCGCTTCTTCCTGACTGGCTGTTTTGGTTTGCCTGGGGATTTTTTCCGGCATGGCCACAATGCTCTTGAGGTTATCCTCCGTGAGACGCTGCAAAACACTGATCGTGGAAAGGGCCTGATCTTCCATGAAACCCACCAGATTGGACTCGCTGCGCCGGATATCCAGGAACCCCATGATCAAAATCAGGGCGACCAGTATCGCGGAAACAATAGCCACCGCCAGCGGTTGAAGAAAGCTGCCGTTATAAGTACGAGAAGCGCGCCGGACGATGGTTTCTTTTTTTCGAAAAAAATTCATAATTTCCTCATTTTACAGAAATCAAGGATGCTTTTATGGAGTTATCTTCATTATTGCCGGTCATCTTAAGCTATTCGCGGTAAATGTCAACGATAAACACCGGGCAGGTCGACATTTTTGTCGAAAGGGGTGACGATGGGTGTATTTGTTTATCTTGTTGTTATTATTAGATTATTATTAATAAGCCCAAATTAACCCGACATTTTTTGCCGAAACCCGATCTTGATCAATCAAAATGCGCAGAGGTGATAATTGATTATTATTTAATTATATAAATAGCTTAAGGATATTGTTGTTAAAGTGGCACAAACTATGCTTGAAATAAACCAGAAGTTAGTTAAGTGTCGACTAAAAAAATTACGGGCATGATTAGCCGGCAGCAAATTAACCCAAGAAGGCATCAAGCCTTCACTCTTCTCTCCTAGGGAGGCTCTGACCAAGCCTCCCCTTTTTTTGTCATTTTTTTGAAGATCTTTCTTTCGAATCATTTTTGTGCCGCCGCCAGACATGGAGTCTTTCCTTGATGGTTTTTTCAAAACCGGCATCCGTCGGGTGGTACAATATCTTCCCCTGTATCTTTTCCGGCAGGTATTCCTGCGAAACAAAAGCATCCGGATAGTCATGCGCATATTTGTAATCTTTGCCGTAATCCAGTTCTTTCATGAGTCTGGTCGGTGCATTGCGGATGTGCAGCGGGACAGGCAGGTAGCCGGTTTTGTTGATGAGTTCCCTGGCCTGGCCATAGCCGGCATACAGGGAGTTGCTTTTGGGGGCTGTCGCCAGATAGACAGCCGCCTGGGCCAGCACCAGCTCGCCTTCCGGCAGGCCGATGAAATGAAAAGCCTGCTGGGCGGCCATGGTGATGAGCAGGGCATGGGGGTCGGCGTTGCCGATATCTTCGGAAGCAAAGCGCACCATGCGCCGCAGGATATAAAGCGGGTCTTCCCCGGCGGCAATCATGCGCCCCAGCCAGTAAAGGGTCGCGTCCGGATCACTGCCGCGCATACTTTTGTGAAAGGCCGAAATCAGATTATAATGCTCTTCGCCGTCCTTATCGTAGAGGAGGGCTTTTTTCAGCAGGCCTTCCTGGGCGGAGCTGGCCGAGATGACCCTTTCTTCCAGGGGCAGACTCTGGATCATGGAGGCAATGGCTTCCAGGTTGTTCAGCGCCGTGCGGGCATCGCCGTCGGAGAGGCGCACGATAAAACGGATGGCCTCGTCATCGGCCTTGATGGCAAATTTGCCGAGTCCTCTTTGCTCATCGGCAAGCGCGCGCTGGAGAATGGCCATCAAATCTTCTTCCGTAAACTGTTTCAGGGTGAGGACGCGTGTCCGCGAAAGCAACGGCGCGATCACCTCAAAAGATGGATTTTCCGTTGTCGCGCCGATCAGCGTGATGAGCCCGCTTTCCACATGCGGTAAAAAGGCGTCCTGCTGGGCTTTGTTAAAGCGGTGGATTTCATCGACAAAAAGGATGGTTTTTTTCTTTTTCCCCTCCCAGATTTCTCTGGCGTCATCGATGACCGAGCGGATTTCCTTTACGCCGGAGAGAACTGCGGAAAAGCTGATAAAGTTGGACTTTGTTTCATTGGCCAGGATGCGGGCGAGCGTTGTCTTGCCCGAGCCGGGCGGTCCCCAGAAAATCATCGAAAAAAGGTTGTCTTCCGCAATAGCGCGGCGGAGCAGGGTCCCTTCGCCGATCAGGTGCGGCTGGCCGATATAATCGGACAGTTTCCGGGGCCTCATTCTTTCGGCCAGGGGGGCCGTGTCCAGCGCGTCGCTTTCGGTTCCCAGACTGAACAGATCCAGATTTTTCATAGTTGCCTCTTTGCTTTTTCGATGATTTCAATCAAGCTGGTCACTTTATCCTTGGGTGTAGCGCCGGTAAAGCACTCCCATTGATCCGCGGATAATTTTTCTTTGAGCAGGGCTGCCGCATCAAAGGCCGCCTGCCAGCAGGTGATGGTTCGCGCGCAGGGCAGGTCGCCCGCTTCCTGCAAACAGTAGGCAAAGGTCATTTCATCGCCCAGTTTCGGGCAGCGGATTAATTTATGGTCGTGTTCTGTTTTCATTCGGGCGTCAGCTTGTCGAAAAAAAGAAAAGCCGTCAAGAATTTTATTTCCTGACGGCCTTTCATGAGACCAGAACTTTAGAAACGCAGTGCGCTGAAGTTCTCCGGTCGAATTATCCCGCAAAGCGGGGTGAGGACCTTTAGCATTAAGGTTTCGGGAAATCCTTAATGGCATTCAACGCGCGTTCAATTTCATGATCCGGCAGTTCATAGGCCTGAAGTTTTCCGGCAAAATAGGCGTCATAAGCCGCCAGATCGACCAGGCCGTGACCGCTCCAGTTAAAGAGGATCACTTTTTCCTTGCCTTCTTCTTTGGCGCGCATGGCTTCATCCACAACAGCGGCCAGCACATGGTTGGTTTCCGGCGCGGGGATGAAGCCTTCCGAACGCGCCCATTTGACGCCGGCGTCAAAGGTTTTCAACTGGTCATAGGCTCGGGGTTCAATGAATTTTTCCCGGACCAGGTGGCTGACGATGGGGGCCATGCCGTGGTAGCGCAAACCGCCCGCATGAATGGGCGCGGGGACATAATCGTGGCCCAGTGTGTACATCGGGAGCAGCGGGGTGGTCTTGGCCAGATCGCCAAAATCGTAGGCGAACGGGCCTTTGGTCATACTGGGGCAGGAGGAGGGTTCCGCGCCGACAATCTTCACTTGTTTGCCATTGAATTTATCATTCAGGTAGGGTGCTGCGATACCTGCAAAATTACTGCCTCCGCCGCAGCAGCCCATGACGACATCGGGATAGATACCGAGCTTCTGCATTTGCTTTTGCGCTTCCAGTCCGATAATCGACTGATAAATCAACACATGATTCAATACGCTGCCCAGGGAGTACTTGGTATCCTTACTGGTGACGGCGTCTTCGATGGCTTCGCTGATGGCGATGCCCAGAGAGCCCGGAGAATCCGGATGCTCGGCCAGAACGTTGCGGCCGGCCTGCGTCAGGTTGCTGGGGCTGGGAATGCATTCCGCGCCCCACGTGTTCATCATCATGCGCCGGTAGGGTTTCTGCTCATAGCTGACTTTGACCATATAGACGCGGCAGATCAGGCCAAACATCTGGCAGGCCATGGACAGGGCCGAGCCCCACTGGCCGGCGCCGGTTTCCGTGGTGATCCTTTTTGTTCCGGCCACCTTGTTGTAATAGGCCATCGGAATGGCGGCATTGGGCTTGTGCGATCCGGCGGGGCTGACGCCTTCATTTTTATAATAAATCTGCACCGGACATCCGAGCAGCTTCTCAAAATTGCGCGCGCGGTAAAGGGGAGACGGACGCCACAGCAGATATTTTTGCAGCACTTCATCAGGGATGTCAATCCAGCGCTTCGTGGAGGCTTCATGCTCGATGATATTCATGGGAAAAATGGCTGCCAGATCATCGGGCGTGACCGGCTGGCCGGTGCCGGGATGCAGCGGCGGTTTCATCGGCGTGGGCAAATCCGCCATGATGTTGTACCATTGTTTGGGAATCTCGTGATCTTCCAGTATTGTTTTGACCTGTTCCATATGCTCTCTCCTTTAAAAGAAATTTTTTTTGTTGCTTTTGTCTTTCCAATCGCCGGTATCTGTCTGGCCGCCGGGGTAAAAAAAATGCCATGGAGCTTTTCTTCCCACGGCATTTCGATACGTTGCGAGTCATGGGAAGGAGCTTCCCTGCCCATGCTCATGATTTAAAGGAGCTTATGGGCAGACACTTTTCGCCTGCCACCACCAGTTTTTATTGGAAAACTTAATCAGCATCTAATACAATCAACCTCGATGATTTGGATTTTGCCTAGCACAGCCGGGAAAGCATTGTCAAGGAAGAAATCATGAGGAGCCTGTGGATGAACGAATTTGACCCTTTCGGGTGGCTTACGCAATACGTTTCAGCCAAAACCCTGCATGGGATGATTCGCTTCGGAATTATGGTTATTTTGCTGGTATTTCTGGTTCACCGGGTTCTGTCTTATCATCGTTACTGGTTTAAGCCGCTCTGGGCCGCTGAAACACTCATTTTTGTGGTCTTTCTCGCGAGCTATGCCCTGCGCCGAGATCCGGTGAGCCGGTCGCGGGGCATCCGGGAAATTGTGATACCTCTGGTCGGCGGCGTGCTGCCTTTCGCGCTCCTTCTTTCGCCGCCGTACCCGTGGGCGACGGGATCTGAAAAGTTTTTTACCATTATTTTTATCTGGATGACCGCTGCGACCTGTTTGACGATCTGGGGATTGTGGACGATCCGGAGATCCTTCAGCATTACCGTCGAGGCGCGGGCGCTGGTCGCAGGCGGTCCTTACCGGCTGGTCAGGCATCCTGTGTATCTGGGGGAAATGCTGACGGCCGGCGCGGTTGCTCTTTTGCGTCTCTCGTGGATGAATGTCTTTTTACTCGGTTTATTCATCGTCATTCAACTCTATCGTTCCCGGATGGAGGAAACCAAGCTGGCCCTGATCTTTCCCGAGTATCGGGATTATGCCGCAAAGTCGCACTGGTTTTGGCCACACCGTGCGGCCAAATAGAATCGCGGTGGATAGACCGAGACCGCTGCGGCAGGACGAATAAATGCCGGTTGTTTGTAATTTGGTCTTTATTTTTAAGGGGACATGCATTAAATTAACATCGCAGATAAAAAAACAGGAGGTGACGAACGATGAGCAGTGTCAAGGATATTCTCAGTGCGAAGAATGGCAAGATTGAGTCAATTTCCCCGAAGGCAACGGTTTATGAAGCTCTGGAGAAGATGAGCGAGAAGGAGATCGGCGCGTTGGTGGTCATGGAAAATAAAAAAGTCGTCGGTATCTTTTCAGAAAGAGATTATGCCCGAAAAATTATTCTCCTGGGAAAAACCTCAAAAAAGACCCCCGTGAAAGAAGTCATGTCCACCAATTTAGTTTCCGTTACCCCGGATACCAGTGTAGAAGACGCGATGGTGCTGATGACGGGAAAGCATGTCCGGCATCTGCCTGTTTTTGAGAAAACCAAGTTTGTGGGGATCATTTCCGTCGGGGACGTCATCAAATGTATTATTTCCAATAAAGATTTTCTCATTAACCAGCTGAGTGATTATATTGCAGGAAAATATTATTAGTCCTGAAAGGGACTCCCGGGCCTTCGGCCGGGAAGGCCGCAGGAGCGGATCCGCGATGCGCGGACTTCAGGTTTTTCATCATTCAGCCGGAAAAAAACGCGCGAATGATTTTAAGTCATATTCTGATGAAGGATTATTTTAAACAAGATGTCATACCAAGGAGTGTGAAGCGATGAACCAGGAACAATTCAAGAAGATCATTACCCATGCAGTCGGTCAGGAGGTCGAAGCCTTTACTTATTACAGTAAGGTCTCCGAAAAAACGAAGGATGCGAACCTTAAACGGTTGTTCAAAGACCTTGCCGAAGAAGAGGCAAAGCATAAAAAGACGCTGGAAAAATATCTGATGAAAGGCGCGGCGAAAATTCATTTCTCTGAATCAGCGGATTACAAAGTGGCGGATACACTTCCGACCCCCCCGTTGACCCCCGATCTCAAACCGGTTGACGGCCTGGTCATTGCCATCAAAAAGGAACTTGAAGCCATGCAGATGTACACCCAGCTCGCCAAAACGAGTACGGATGAAGGTGAGAAGACCATCTTTCTGGAACTGGCCTCGATGGAACGGGGGCACAAGAACAAACTTGAGGATCTTTACACCAATATGGCATTTCCTGAAGTCTGGTAGCGCCGCGGTGTTTTGTTCCGCCCATTTCCGGGGAACAACAAAAAAGAAGAGTTGAATCCAAAAAGGCGGAGCCCTACGGGCTCTGCCTTTTTTATTCAGGTGATGACGCGTGCAGAGCAATGACGAGAGCCGGCTTTCGCAGCCGGCTCTCCGGTTGATACAGCCTGTTAAAATTCGACCGCGGCTTTTATGCCCACGATGGTCATGCTGGGCTGCATGCTGAAATTGAAATCACCGGTAGAGCCGCCGGTTGCCTGCATTTCGATTTCCGAATCGATGAAGTATCGCGTGTACTGACCGTAAATCGAGACCATCAAATCGGCTTTCGGATTGATTTTCGCGGTGATGACCGTAGCTTCCGCTGACGCCGAGATCATCATCGACCGATAGAAATTATCCTCTGCCTCTACTTTTGTGCCGGCGGGAGAAAATGTCTCTTCATATTTTACCGAGCCCAGGGCGAAGGGACTGGCCGAAACGCCGACTTTGATGTCGCCGCCGAAAATGCCCGAGCGAAAGCCGCTGAATGTCGATGTAACACCGATGACAGGCGACACCGTACCCACATTTAAATCCATTTTGTCAATGACGCTCGAAACGACTCCGGAGGCCTGACTCGGATCTTTAAAACGGATGTGCTGGAAGTCACCGCGCACACCGACCGTACCCGAAACATTTTTCACAAAGGAAACATTCCGGACAAAGGCATAGGCCAGCATTGCCTCAACCATCATCGAGAATTGCTGGTCGGATTCCCAGTTTCTGCCGATAGCGGGATTCCCGTTGTACTGCTCATGCATCACCGGAGTTGTCCACGCATTGGCCAGTCGGCCTCCCACCGTCAGGTTCAGGCGGTCCGTAAAAGAAAACGAGAAATCACCGCCCACATAGCTTCCGGATTTGCCGGGAAGATCCACATCGAATTTGCCGGCGCCCAGGAGCGGTATGTTCTTGGCTTCAAAAACGATGTTGGTTGGTCCCATGTACGCATAACCCGTGCTGATCGACGGCCGGAATCGCTTCAGGATGACCCCGTCAGGTTCCTCGGCGAAAACCATAGCGGAAAAAGATATCAGGCAAACGATTACGGCAAACGACAGACATAATTTTTTTTTCATGGCGCAACTCCTCCTGTTGATGGATTCAATATTTTAAAATGGCTCCGGGACCGGCTGCCCCCTGGTTCAGGTATCCTGTCCGGGCTCGATCCGGTAATGAGCAGCACAGGCCCGCCGCAAATCAAATTTTACGACCAGACGCCGGCAATGACGGCCCCGCAGTGAGGACAGCGGCCGTCCTTCAACTGATTGTTATTCAAGCCCATGTAGCGTCTTTGAATGATCTGATGACGGCACCGGTAGCAAAACGTGTCGGTGCCTTCCGGAACATTGCCCAGATAAATGTGGGCGAGGCCGGCCTGCTGGCCGATCTCCTTCGCCTTGTGCAGGGTCGTAAGCGGCGTGGCTTTATGATCGGTGAATTCATAGTCCGGATGGAACCGGCTGATGTGCCAGGGAATCATGGGATCGACTCCCGCGAGAAACGCTGTAATGCGCTTCAGTTCGTCATCCGAGTCATTCTCGCCGGGGATCACGAGGGTGGTCACTTCCACCCAGACGCCCAGCGATTTCATGGCCGCGATGGTGTCCAGTACGGGTTGCAGGCGGGCCTTGCAATTCTTCCGATAAGCGTCGTCGCTGAAGCTCTTTAAATCCACGTTCGCGGCGTCGAGATAAGGCCGGATCATTTCCAGCGCCGGCCAGGTCATGTAACCGTTGGTGACGAAAATATTATATAATCCCGCCTCATGGGCCAGCCTGGCGGTGTCATAGGCGTATTCAAAGAAAATGGTCGGCTCGGTGTAGGTATAGGAGATGCTCGCGCATTTGTTTTTTTGGGCTTCTTCCACCACTGCGGCGGGCGGCACCTCCCTGCGGGGGGAATAACCGTCCTTGGTCGACGTCTGCGATATCTGCCAGTTCTGGCAAAAACCGCACTTGAAATTGCAGCCGACGGTCGCGATGGAGAAGGACAACGATCCGGGCAGAAAATGGTACAGCGGCTTTTTTTCGATGGGATCAATATTGGCCGCAACCACGTCGGCGTAGATCATGGTCTGGAGCGTGCCCTGTATGTTCTGCCGGACGCCGCAGATCCCAAACTTGGATTCTGCAATTTTGCATTCATGGGCGCACAAAAAACAATGAACCTTCTGCTCACCTTGCTTTTCCCACAGACGGGCCTCTTTAATCATGGGGTGCCTCCTGAGACAAATTCTTAAACGCTTCCAGGCGCTGAATCACTTCCTCATCGGTGAGATCATACCACTCGTCATAAAAACTCGCCACAGAGAATGGATACGTGCCCGATACGATCGGGCAGACGACATCGTCGGCGGCGTCCCGGACCCGTTCCCACCCGCTTTCGGAGGCGACCGGCGCCGCGGCGACAACGGTGCGCGCACCGCGTTTACGCAGGGACGTGACGGCTGCGACCATTGTGTAGCCCGAGGCCAGTCCGTCGTCGATGATGATGGCCGTTTTTCCCTGGACGGACGATGGCGCCAGCACCGCCCGGAAAACCATCTGACGCCTCCTGATTTCATCGCGCACCACCTCGGTCTGGCGATCGATTTCATCGCGGGTCAAGCGCAGCTGGCGGACGAGCGGGTCGTTGAGGACAATGACGCCATCCTCTGTAACGGCGCCGAATCCGGCTTCCGGGTTATGCGGAATCGGAATTTTCCGCGGCACGATAATGTCCAGGCTGCAGTGAAGTGTCCGTGCGACCTCGCAGGCCACGGGGACACCTCCGCGCGGAATCGCGAACACAATGGCGCCGCTGTCCCGGTACGACTCCAGGTGTCGGGTCAGACGTCGGCCTGCATCGGTTCGGGTGCGGTATGGCGATCCGGTATTGCGCATAGATAACTCTCCTCGATATCGTCGGTCCGTTATCTTTACGAGGCGTGAGCCGACATGATGGATGGCAGAGCCTGTCCGCTTCGACTCATCTCGTCGAAAAACGACGGACCATCTCTAGCGGACGGGGTAGCTCGTGAAGATATAGTCCTTCTGTTTCACAAGCGTATGACACTGGAAACACTCCCCGGCAAACGATGCGTCTTTCCCGTACGACGTATAGGTGGCGGTTTTTGCGTCATAGAGGAACCGTGCGTAACCCCAGCCGCTGGTGTCCGGGAACCGTTTGGAGTCCTTCACGATAAACTCGACTCTCTTCAGGACATCGGGCTCCAGTGCGACCGGAAAATCCGGATGCTTCCGCTCCGACCAGCCGATTTTGACGATCGTCGACCCGTCGGGAAAAGGTCGTCCGTTGCCGGGAATCCCACTCTGATAGGCTTTGATCATAACGGGATTGCCGAGGATGATCCTGACTTCATGATTGTCCATTCTATAGCTGGGGGCTATGCTCTGCCAGGTTTCATATCCCATGATTTCGGAAAAGGATATGCCGTTCAACGTCTTCAGGGCATACTTATCCTGTGCCATGACGGACCTGCCATTTAGCACCATGATGGCGAACGCCGCAAAGAGGAAAAAGCAGGCGATGGTCTTTTTCATGATTAAAACCTCCCTTTTGCCTGTGGATTTCAATAAACGGCCGGATTCGGCGGACGTGAGAAAGGCTTTGTTTCCCGCAAAATAGAATGATGTACTGCTGCGCGCATCCGTGACAGCGGATAGCGTCGATCAATGCCGGACACTTCCAGGCCGTGCCAATAAAATATCGATGAATGAAAGAAAGTCAACACGGCCCGTCCGTGTTGGGGGCAAGGGGAGTGCGGGTATGGTTTTCGAAAGCGAAGAGGCGCGCAAATGCAGCGACGATCCGGCGGATGCTGTGATGACTGTTTTACAGAATGGAAAACTGCATCCGTGCCCGGGGTGCAGGAAGCAGCTCATCCGCGTCATGTACACATGACAAATGCCGGCTCCTTCGAGCGCGGGGTTCTGACTGAATGGCAATAAAAATCTTCCGCTCTAATCGTCGTGGCGGGCTTTCATCTGGCGGCGGGTGGCGTCGAGTTCCATCTTGCGCAGGCGGACGCTTTGCGGCGTGACTTCCACCAACTCATCTTCGGCGATAAACTCGATGGCCTGATCCAGCGAAAATAGACGCGGCGGCCGCAAAATAATGGTAGCATCCGACGTGGACGCCCGCATGTTGGTCAGCTTCTTTTCCTTGACGATGTTGACATTGATGTCCTGGGTGCGGTTGCGTTCGCCCACGATCATGCCTTCGTAAACATTTGTGCCGACTTCGACGATCATTTCTCCGCGGTCATCCATCGCGAAGCTGGCGTAGGAGGTCACGCGTCCGGAGCGGTCGGCCACCAGCACGCCCGTGCTGCGCTGGGGAATTGAACCAAACCACGGCGCATAATCCTCCAGGAGTGAATTCATCACGCCGCCGCCTTTGGTATCGGTTAAAAACTGGCTGCGGAAGCCGATCAGGCCGCGTGAGGGAATCAGAAACTCCATGCTGACCCGGCCGCTGCCTTTATTCACCAGGCTTTCCAGGCGACCTTTGCGGATGGACAGCTTTTCAGTAATCTTTCCAACAAATTCTTCGGGGATGTCCAGAAACAAACGCTCCAAAGGTTCGACGGTTTTGCCGTCCTGTATTTTGGTGATGACCTGGGGTTTCGATACCATCAGCTCGTAGCCTTCGCGACGCATGGTTTCAATGAGCACCGCCATCTGCAATTCGCCGCGCCCGCAGACTTCAAACGCATCGGTTCGCTCCAGCTTTTTGATCTTGACCGCCACATTACGCAGAGATTCTTTTTCCAGCCGTTCCAGCAAATGACGCGATGTCAGGTATTTGCCTTCCGTTCCGGCAAAGGGACCGTTATTGACATAAAACACCATGGACACGGTCGGCTCATCCACGATCAAACGCGGCAGGGGCTGCGGATTGTCCAGGGACGAAATCGTATCGCCGATGGTGACATTTTCCACGCCGGCCAGCGAGAGAATATCGCCCGATTCCGCGAATAAGACCGGTTTTTTAGCAAGGCCATGAAACTCATAAAGGGCGGACAGCTTCACGCCGCTCACGGTTTTCTCTTTTGCGCACAGGGTATAGAGTTTATTCATTTCCAGCTTTCCGCTTTGCAGGCGGCCGACGGCAATCTGGCCGACATAAGAATCATAATCCAGGTTCGTGACCAGGAATTGCGTATTCGCGTCGTCATCACCCACCGGCGCCGGGATGGAATCAATAATGGCTTGCAGAAGAGGCTGAAGATCGGAGCTGTCGTCGCCGAGTTTCTTGTGGCTGACGCCGATCTTGGAGTTGGTGTATAAAATCGGAAATTCGATTTGATGCTCTTCGGCGCCCAGGTCGATAAAAAGGTCATACGTCTCGTTGATGACTTCCTCAATGCGGGCGTCGGGGCGGTCGATCTTGTTGATCACCAGAATGATCGGCAGATGCAGGGCCAGCGCCTTTTTCAATACAAAACGGGTTTGGGGCAGCGGGCCTTCGCTGGCGTCGACCAGCAGCATCGCGCCGTCCACCATATTCAGGCTGCGTTCGACCTCGCCGCCGAAGTCGGCATGGCCCGGGGTGTCCACAATATTGATCTTCACGCCGTTGTAGTCCACGGCGGTATTCTTGGCCGCAATCGTGATGCCGCGTTCCTTTTCCAGCACCATCGAATCCATCACGCGGTCCTCCACCGCCTGATTGGCGCGGAAAATGCCGGTCTGTTTGAGCATCGCATTGAGCAGGGTGGTTTTCCCATGATCAACATGGGCAATAATAGCAACATTTCTTAAATGATCTTTTTTCATTTTTCTCTTTCTTATGGGTCATCAGGATGAATTAGTATCGGATAGGATAAAACTATTCTTTACTGAAGGGATGTCCATTACGCTAATATTTCTAACAAAGCGGGATTACCCATAGCAAAATATGATTTATTTAACCAGTTATTTCTTTTGAGTCATCCTCCCGGTCCTGTTTTTAAGGGAAAATGAATGATTTCTTCAAGATGTCCGGATGTTGACCGGCAGCCTTTACAAATCGCCGCTGAATTACTATAATTTCGACGGAATCAAAAAAAATGATGAGGCTCGGGACATGACATACATAAAAATCAATTTCGGCGGTAATTTCGAGGATGAATTTCAAAAAGCGGTGGATGAGGTCTTTCATCTGGTGCGGCCGGCCTTCAAAAATTATGACTGCATCTGGCGTCCCAATATCGATGTCTATGAATCGGTGGAGGAGGTCATCGTGCTCGCGGATATGGCGGGACTGAACAAGGATGAACTCCACATTGAGGTGGACCGGAAGAAAATGAAAATCGCCGGGGTTCGCAAGGCGATTCAGCTTTTACACAATGCGCGCTACTGCCAGGCGGAAATTCCGCATGGTTACTTTGAAAGAAACATTGCCCTGCCCGCACCGGTGGACGCGCAATCCGCGGTCGCCTCGTATGCCGACGGCATCCTGATGGTGAGGATCAACAAGCTGCCGGCGAGCAAGGTTCACCGCGTGGTGATTTCAGCGGAATAACCGATCGATTTCTCGACAATAACACTTGGAGGTTACTATGACTCAGCCAAACGGGTCTGAAAATAAAAGCAGTTTCAATATTCCGGAAGTGATACCCCTGCTGCCGTTGAACGGCGTGCTCGTGTTTCCCAAAACCATGATCCCGCTGGAGGTTACCGGCAATGCATCGGGCCTGGTGGACGAGGCGATGACCAAAGATCGTCTGGTCGGTCTCATCATGATCAAAAAAGAGCCGGCCACGCCCAACCAGTACACGCTGGACGATTTGCATCCGGTGGGAACGTGCGCCGTCATTCTCAAGATGGCGAAGACGTCGGAGAACCGGACGCAGATGCTTTTGCAGGGCGTCAGCCGTTTCTCGATTGAAGAATTGATCGAAGGCAAGCCCTATCAGCAGGCGCGCATCCGGCTCATCGAGGAAAAAGAAGTCAAGGATCTTGAGACCGAGGCCCTGATGGCCAATCTCCTGTCGCTCTTTGACCGCATTCTGAAGCTTTCGCCGTTTCTGCCGCCGGAGTTCGGGCCCATGGCCAAATCCATCACGGAGGCGGGGACGCTGGCCGATCTGATCACATCCATCATCAATGCGCCGGTGGAGGAAAAGCAGAAAGTCCTCGATACCATGGATGTCAAGGATCGGCTCAAAGAGTTGACCCGTCTGGTCAATCACCAGATGGAAGTCCTGGAACTGGGCAATAAAATTCAGACCAAGGTCAAGGACGATATCGACAAGAGCCAGCGGGAATACTATCTGCGCCAGCAGATGAAAGCCATCAAACAGGAATTGGGCGAAACCGATGAAAACGCCGTGGAGACGGATGAGTATCGCAAGAAAATCGATGAAGCCGACCTGCCCGAAGAGGCGAAAAAAGAAGCCCTGCGCGAACTGGAGCGGCTGACGCGGATGCATCCGTCATCGGCCGAATACACCGTTTCGTCGACTTATCTCGACTGGATAACGGCGCTGCCCTGGCATCAGGCCACCACCGACAATCTGGACATCGCCCTGGCGCGCCAGATTCTGGATGAAGACCATTACGGGCTTAACAAACCGAAGAAACGCATCGTTGAATATCTGGCCGTGCGCAAGCTCAAACCGGATTCCAAGGGGCCGATCCTTTGCTTTGTGGGTCCTCCGGGCACGGGCAAGACGTCGCTCGGGCATTCCATCGCCCGGTCGCTGGGGCGCAAGTTTGTGCGCATGGCGCTGGGAGGCATGCGCGATGAGGCGGAGATTCGCGGCCATCGCCGCACTTACATCGGAGCTTTGCCGGGGCGTGTTATCCAGAGCCTGAGGCGCGCGGAGTCCAACAATCCCGTGTTCATGCTCGACGAAATCGACAAGCTCGGCAGCGATTTTCGCGGCGATCCATCGTCCGCGCTGCTGGAGGTTTTGGACCCCCAGCAGAACAACAGTTTTACCGACCATTATCTGGACGTGCCCTTTGATCTGTCCAAGGTCTTGTTCATCGCGACGGCCAATATGCTGGACACCATTCCGCCGGCGCTGCTGGATCGCCTGGAAGTGATCGAACTCACCGGCTACACACAGGAAGAAAAGGTGAAGATTGCCGAGAAATATCTGATCCCGCGGCAGCTTAAGGAAAATGGTCTGACTGCGTCGCAGTTCAAGCTGACGACCAAGGCGCTTTCCACAATTATCACCGGATACACGCGGGAAGCGGGCGTGCGCAATCTGGAGCGCGAAATCGCCAATGCGTGCCGCGGCGTGGCTGCGCAGATTGCCGAGGGCATTATCAAATCCAAGACCGTGTCGGAAAGAGATATTCATCGCTATCTGGGAGCCGTGCGCGTCCCGACCGATATCGACTGGCGCATCACCCGGCCCGGCATTGCCATCGGGCTTGCCTGGACGCCGGTGGGCGGCGATATGCTCTTTATCGAAGCCACGGCCATGAAAGGCAGGAAGGGTTTGACGCTGACCGGCCAGCTGGGCGACGTCATGAAGGAATCCGTCACGGCGGCTTTGAGCTTCATCCGCACCAATGCCAGGGAACTGGGCGTGGACCCGGATTTCTTTGAAAATGTGGATATCCATATCCACGTTCCGGCGGGCGCGACGCCCAAAGACGGGCCGTCGGCGGGCGTGACGATGCTCACGGCCCTGATGTCGCTCATCACCAATCGCAAGGTCAAAAAGCACCTGGCGATGACCGGAGAGATTACGCTGCGCGGCGCGGTGCTGCCGGTGGGCGGCATCAAGGAGAAAGTGCTGGCCGCCTATCGCGCCGGCATTAAAACCATTCTGCTGCCGGCATGGAACCAGAAAGACCTGGAAGACATTCCGGCCAACGTGCAGAAGAATATCGAGTTTCACTTTATGACCGATATGCTGGACGTCGTCAAGCTGGCGCTGGAACCGGAGAAGGAAAAAAAGACGGGCAAGGTGAGGCCGAAAAAGGAGAAAGCCGCGCCGAAGAAAAGCCCTGAACCGGCGGTGAAAATAAAAAGGAAAAAACCGGCATCTGCCGTGAAGCCGGTTTCAAAAAAGAGATAGCTCCGATTACCCCTTCCCCGGAGACTGTGTCGCAATTATTTTTTGCGTCGTAAGATTTAACTGCTCTTTGACAACAGAATATTAGAAAATCATTTTGAAGACCGAAATCGGTTGAGAATCTGTTACGGGCAGATCGTTTTTTGAAA
>JAIGNE010000013.1:0-48780 GCA_036528635.1 Deltaproteobacteria bacterium | reverse complement strand
CGCTGCCGCGTATTCCGCGAATCCAAAGGTTGCCGTTAAGAGAACAACTGCTGCCGCCGCTACGATGGTTCCTAATGTCTTTTTCATGATCTGTTACCTCCTTCGGGGGTGTTTGTCTATTTGCCTTTATACTAATGAAAAGTCCGTGCCAGAATTTCGCAACGGTTCATTAATTATTGCAACTTAATGATATATAATGTTATTTTGCGATGCCGACCTGCTGCGGCAACAACCGCAGGAGCTGTTTTCCGCCCGTTGTTTCAATGAAATGTTCAATGGGCTTTAACGATACATTAGAATCCTGACTGAACATGTGGTACAAATTTACGGCGGGCAGGTCGAAGCCTGCCTCGTTTCGCAATCGGGGAAAAGAAATGATTCGAGCCTTATGGATAGCCATGATCATCAGTGTTGCGGCGGCGGTTGGCGCAGAGCCGCTGCCGCCCGTTGTCGGCGTCGCCGCCGGGCCCGGCGACCATATCAGGATACCGAAGACGGCCGAATGGGAGGGAGAGTGGGTGTCCGTCTCCTCGCAGGTCGATTACCTGGAGAGCCGGGGGATCTTTGAAAAGGCCGCGGCCGCGGCCCGGGGGCCTGCCGCTCCCGATATCCGGCGGGCATTTCTGAAGCGATTCAGCTCGGATATCGGAAGGGTCAGGATTGCCGCGGGACGCTTCACTTTCCTCGTGCCCGACGGTTCGACCGTTATCGGCACAACGCTTTACGCCTACACCGGATTTGCGGAACACATGAGTGAAGGGCGCGAAATTCAGTGGCACCGCTTTACCCGCGCCGGCGGTTTCGGCAAATATCCGGTGCTGGTCTGTTCAGAGCCGCACGGCATCCTGGGCCAATGGCTGATTGTTCACGGGGAAGCGGTCACCGGGATGAAAACCCCGCGGCATGATTCCGGGGAAGAGCAGGCCATGATGATCCCCGCGGATCTTTCCGCCGGGGCGGTAGGCGAGGCCCTGGACACGCCCGAGTTTGTAACCTTTCTCCTGTCGCTGCCGATTCCGAAAAAGAGCGAAGGGAGGACGGGACCGTGACGGCTGCCATTTACGTGATCCGATCCCTTCTGATTGTCGCTTGCTGCTGCGGGCTTTTGTGCTGTTCGATGATTCGTCCCGTTCTAACCACGGATACGAAGGATCGTATCTGCAACCGGAGCGGTGATCTCAAAGAGGTGGGGGCCGCGGACGCCATTCATCCCGCGAATCGGGGCATCATCGAGGGCGGCAACTGGGAGTTTGATCAGGAGGGACGCGTCTTTCTGGAGGTGCGTATCCAAATGGCCGACCCCGGCGACTATGAAATCGCCCTGGATTTTCACGAACCGTTCGAGAATCTCCGATTGCACACTACTTTCGGGTCTGTCGCCGCGGGCCGGAAAGAGACCTTCCGCATCGGTCCCTTGCCCCATGAATTTCCCAGGCCCAGTTTTGCCGAAGTCTCCCTGCTTCTTCTGAAAAAAAACGGACGCGGCGAGATGGTTCTCATCGACGAAGCGGACACCTATTTTCTCCTGGATATCGAGCGGGTCAACGATGACGCCCTCGCCGGACTCGATACCCGCGGCCTTTCGGCCCAGGCGCTGCTCGATCGGTACGCCCCCATCCTGAAAACGGATATCATCACCAATCCCGGCACGGGCGTCGTCTTTTTCGATTGGCCTCCCAAGAACATCGCGGCCATCCTCGCCGGTCCTCCGGAAAAGAGCGGCAGCGAGCGGGCAATGATCAAATGCGATCTGTGGGAAGATCAGGTCCTGGCGGAATTGTCGTCGCCCGCGAACCGGCGGGAATTTAACGGGCGCAAGGACGACTACTTTATCGACCTCCCGCAGCCCTTCGACAGCATCGTTCACCCCTGGCGCGACATCGTCAGCCGTTATCCCAACGCCATTTACGGGCGGCTTGTCCGGACCCCGCTCAGCTGGCAGGGCGCCCTGCACCGGGATGCCGTTGTCCTGCAGTACTGGATGCCCTATTACGTCAATCACCTGTCCATTCTGAAAACCGATCCGCAGGGCAGGAACTGGATCTGGAACGCGGGCAATTATCACGAGGGCGAGGCGGAAAACATCGCCGTCGTCCTGATCCCGGGGCCCCGCGGGCTCGAACCGCATGGCGCGGCCTACGCCAAGCATTTCAAGGGGACGGCCGAACCCTGGAAAAATGTAAGGAAACACGCGCCGGACGGGATTCCCACGACGCACCCCGTCGTCTATGTGGCCAACGGTTCCCACGCCTCGTTCTTTTCTCCCGATCCCGGTGAAGCATCGTGTGGAAGCGGCGTTGACGCCGCCATGCATGGAGGCGGAGGGTTCTGGTACGGGGAAGGGGACTTCGGGAAGGTCAGGATGATGCCGCGCGTGAATGAGATCAAATTCGGGGATGAGTATGATTTCCTGCTTTTCACGGGGCGCTTCGGCGGGTCGTATATCAGGGGCGCGGCCAACAAGTTTAACCGCAGTCCTTACATGTTTCCTTACACGCTCTATCCGAAATTTTCGGTTACCGGAAGCTGGATCGCGGGCTCCGGTATCAACCGGTGGATAGACCCTGCGGGGGAAATCCAGTATCAGGCGAAGATTCCCTCCCGGCTCGGATATGACAACCGCGGGGCGCGGTTCCATTTTGACACCGCCCGTGTCCGCGTCAAAAGAGAACAAGGAAGGATCCGCATCGAGGATCTGGGATTGATCTTCGACAGGGAAGGTCCGTCGCCCGCGGAAACGGTGACCGTTTTTTTTAGGGATCGAACGGGGCAGCTCCGGAAACTGGCCGCCTTTAAAGCCGGCGGCAAGCTGCCGTCACCGCTGGATATCCCCGCGGATGCGGTTCAGAAAGAAACGGTCGAACTCGTCGCCTGCGATATCGTGGTTCCGCCATCCCCGCGACCGCCTCTCTCGCGGGAGCGTCACCGCGGCATATTCGAAACCTTTCTTACGACAACGACGACCCTGGTGATCCCGCAGGATTCACCGTAGCGCGGCCTCCGTCCCGGATTTTCAGGACAGGGCCATGATTCCCGCCCCGTCCGGCAGGGCAACACTTCTGCCTGTTTGGGAGATTCTGCCGAAGGCCGCGAGGATTTCAGCTCGCTGATCCTGATTCTCCTTTGACAGTATACCGCTCTTTTGGTACCGTCTTTCCAGCGTGACATCCGCATCCGAGGAGCCATTCTCAACATGAAGGTACGCTTGATTTCCCATGACAGCAGAATGAAGATTGGCTGGGACCTTCTGATGGTCATGGCCGTCTTCGCTTCAGGCCTCATCATCCCCTATCGGATGGTATCCGGTCAGGACCCCACGGATTTTATTTACTGGCTGATTACCGTCATTTTCTGCATGGATGTCATCCTCGTTTTTAATACCGAAGTGAAAACGAGGCTGACAGTGTTAGCTGACCGGAAATCCGTGGCCATACATTATCTTACCGGCTGGTTCTTTCTCGACCTTCTCGCGGCGCTTCCCCTGGGCCCCTTGTTCGAGTGGGTCGCGCCTCATGATGTTTCGGGAACACTGGTCTATCAAATCCTGATGCTCTTCAGGCTGTTCAGGCTTCTGAAGCTGATCAAAATTTCCACGACGTTTGCGGCGCTCCAGGAACTTGTCGACATTCCGCCCGCGCTGATGCGCCTGCTCGTCTTCCTCTTCTGGTTCGCGCTCATTGCGCATTTCATATCCCTGGGCTGGATTGCCATCGGCGCCAGCGAGGCGGCGCGGCCGTTCGGGGACCAGTATATCCGTGCGCTCTACTGGTGCATCACCACCATCGCTACCATCGGATACGGGGACTACGGTCCGAGCCACGACAGCAACCTCCAGATCATCTATACCATCATTGTCCAGATCATCGGAGTGGGCATGTTCGGCTACATCATCGGCAACGTGGCCACACTCATTGTCCATATCGACACGGCGCGCGCGGATTTCCGGACCAGGCTGGAAGAAGTCCGCAACTACATGCGCATCAAGCGCATACCCGCGCCCATTCAGGACCGCGTCAAGAACTACTACAACTACCTGTGGGAAACACGGAAAGGAATCACCGATGTCGATTTCCTGTCGACGCTTCCCAGGGCGCTGCGCCTGGACATCGCCCTTTATCTCAACAGGAGCATCCTGGAAAAAGTCCCGCTCTTCCAGAATGCGGATGAGGTTTTTATCCACGAAGTCATTGAGGAACTCGAGCCCCTGGTTTTCCTGCCCGGAGATTTCGTGATCCGGCAGGGGGAATTCGGGGATTGCATGTACTTCCTCAGCGCGGGCAGCGTGGAAGTGATGGTCAACGAAAAACAAGTGGCGATCCTCTCCGAGGGCTCGCCGTTCGGAGAAACGGCGCTCATCCGGAATGAAATGCGCAATGCCTCCATCAAGGCCATCACGTATTGCGATGTCTACAGGCTTTCCCAACACAGCTTTGAGCAATTGAGAAAAAAGCACCCCGAATTCGACAAGCGGGTCACACAGATCTTCGTGGCGCGCCAGAAAGCTCCGGACAACAAGTCATGATAAAGACGACGATCCAAGCGATTCCCGGCCTGTATGCCGCAGGAGAGCTGACCGGCCTTGCCGGAGTGCACGGCAAGGCATCTCTGGAAGGAACCATCCCGGGGACATGCATCCTGACCGCCCGGAAAAAATCACATTGATTTGCTTCTGACGCGCCCGTTATCTGACAGATGCCAACCACCTGCGCCGAAGCGCGGCGCTCTTCCCGATGACCCGAAAGAAAAGCTTGACCCGACTACAGCTTCATAGTGCAGGATTGCCGCAAGGAGGCGGTAAGGAAAGTTGTCGCGCCTCGTTTGCAATTCATTTTAAAGAAAACAGGAGGATCGATGAAAAATAAGATGGTGCTGGGGATGTGGCGTTACATGCTCAATGTTCCGCCGTTCTTGTTGGAAAAACAACAGGCTAAAGGCAAAGCAAAAATGGAGGCCAATCTTGCATTTATAACAACAGAGCACCGGCTGGTTCACCACTTTGTGGTTCGCGAGCTTCCGCGTGCCGGTCAACCGCTCTCGCCGGGTTTCATCGCCCGCGCCCTGAATCTGCCGCCGGAAAAGGTGGTGAGGATTCTCCAGGACCTGGAAGAGCATATGACGTTCCTCTTCCGGAATGGAGAGGGCAGCGTCATGTGGGCCTATCCGGTCACCCTCGAGAAAACGCCGCATCATGTCACCTTTGATACGGGTGAACAGATCTACGCCGCTTGAGCCGTTGACGCATTTGCGACGCCCTTCGTGCAGGGGCGACTCAGGAACAAGCCGCTGTCCGTTACTGTGGAAACCCAATGCGCCCATTGCGCAAGGCCCATGACCTTAACCATCAATAGCGATCTTGATTTTTATGCCCGGGAGCAGGACTCGGCCCCCGTTATTTTCGTGCCGCATGTCGATCTGATCGGGCTCACGGATGAAAGCATCATCCAGGCATTTTGACAGGAGAGTGTTTTCTTCTGGTCAGAAGAACATGCAAGGGCCTATCGCCGAAGTACGCACCGGTTGCAGGGCGCCTACATGACGGTCGAGCAGATCCGTCAGTTAACCAAAATTATGCAAAGCTTGATTTTTGGATTTGATACAAAGATTTAATCCCGCTTAAGCGGGACAAGCATTAATGCTTCGCAGCTTGCTACGATATCATGACGTTCATTTCCTGCATCGACAGCTTGCCGTGCGGTGTTTGATTCCCCGGCAATACTCTCGGGGAAAGGAATTAACAAAGGGCGCGGCTGTCCAGGCACCGCGCCCTTTTTAGAGCAAAAGAGAGAAACAGCGGGAGATTCCCTCCATCGGAAATCTGCGTCAAACGATCAGGAATTTCTTGACACGCCCAAGCGCGTTTCCTATACTCCGCTGCGGGAAAAGGAAGTTCGCATCCATTTAAGGATGATCCGCGCTCCCCGCTACGGATCATTGACGGGTTCGGTATGACAGCAATTTATGATGATGAGATATTGGGTTTCTTCATTGAAGAATCCCAGGAACTCATCGTTGACCTGAAACAGCTTGGCGGCAACCTGAAAAAAGTCGGCATTCCCAATGAAGAGGATTCGGCGCGGCTTTCGGAATTTGCTCAAAAGCTTAACCGTTTGATCGGCGGCACGGCCTCCATGGGCTTCGAACAGTTCACTCCCCTTTCCAGAAAAACATCCCTTCTGGCCGCCCGCTGCGCGGAAATCAGGGAAATGACGATTCGGCTGCTCATTGTGAATATGAATATCGTCGTCAACGTTCTGGACGAATCTTTCAGCAATCTTGATTCCGTCAAGAACATCGAGCAGGAGATTTACGATATCGACAAGCGGATCGACATCTGCATGTCGGCCGTCGATCTCTCCCACCCGGATATCAAATCCCAGGACGAAATCGACAGTATCCTGAACAGTCTTTGCAATTGAATCTGTTCCGGTTAATCAAATCGCATAAAAAATCTCAAGGACAAAGCAGAGGTTGTGGCGGGTAAAGCGGTTGTGTCCGCCGGATATCGACCATCTTTGCGCCAAGCACGTGGGGACAGGCCGGTCAAAGGCGCGGGGAAGGTGCGAAGATTTTCCGGGGAACAGATTCAGCAAGGTCGGCCTTCATTATCGATCAGAAAATCAGTTATTCGCGTTGAGCGTTAAGTAGATTGCGGAGCAGGGGATTTCAGCTCGTCTTGATCCGGCTCGATGAGACCCGCCCCGGAAGGCGGCGTCTCATCGGACGGTCGAACCGATGTGATCCCTTTTACCTGGATGAGAGCAATTGCTCCAGCCTGGATACTTTCCGGGCCAGGGCGGCAATATTTTGCTGCTGCTCAACGACAATTTTCTGCTGATCCTTAGCGATCCTCTGCTGTTCCTGAATGATGGCCTGCTGTTCCTGCATGACCTTCGCAAGCACCGACACAATGTCCATGGAGCTTAACCCCTTGCGGTCCTTTGTGGCGACCAGCTCAGGAACATCCTCCGCAATAAACCCGACGTGGTTCTCTTCCGGAGATGTTTTATAATGATATGTCACGGGTTGCAGACCCCGCAGCGTTTTCATCGCGTCTTCAATCTTCAATCCCTGAATGTTGCTCTTCAGCTCCCGGCTCGACGGGGTTACCACAGTTGCATACAAGGTCCCGTTGATCGTTACGGTATTGGCGGCAAAGTCCCCGTAGACGAGAGGCGTGGCCGTGTTCGAATTGTCGATATAG
Source organism: Deltaproteobacteria bacterium (assembly GCA_036528635.1). Taxonomy (GTDB): domain Bacteria; phylum Desulfobacterota; class Syntrophia; order Syntrophales; family Smithellaceae; genus UBA8904. The sequence continues at coordinate 41,579 of JAIGNE010000013.1, read as the reverse complement.
AGCTTGTTGGAACCCAGTTCATTGCGCCCGGCATTGTAGCCCAGGAAAACATTCCCCGTACCGGTGGTGTTGGAGTAGCCGGCGTAGTTGCCCAGGTAGAGATTGTTGCTGCCGGTGGTGTTCTGGTAGCCCGCGGCATAGCCGAAGAAGGTGTTGTAGTTGCCTCCCGTATTGGCCCAGCCTGAGGCATACCCGAGGAAGGTGTTGTATTTACCGATCGTGTTTCTGTAACCCGCGGCGCTGCCGGTGAAGGTATTTCTCTCGCCGGTCGTATTCGAGTATCCCGCCTGATAACCGGCAAACGTGTTGTAAGGCGCGGTGGTGTTGGAATAGCCTGCCTGGAAGCCGTAAAATGTGTTGTAGCTCGCGGCCGTATTGGAATAGCCCGTCTGGTATCCGGAAAAGGTGTTGAATTGCCCGGTGGCGTTGGTGTAGCCGGCACTGGTCCCTATGCAGGTGTTGTAACTGGCGGTTGTGTTGCTGTAACCGGCGGCATCGCCCACGAAGGTGTTTTCGTGCCCGTCGGTGTTGGCGAAGCCTGACCAGCTTCCCAGAAAAGTATTATACGAGCTCAAACTGTAGGCTCCTGCATTTTTACCGACAAATGTATTTCGGAAACCGGTCAGGTTGAAGGCGCCTGCCGTTTCACCCACGAAGGTGTTGTTGCTGCCTGTCGTGTTGTTCTGGCCGGCATAGCTCCCCACGAAGACGTTTACATTACCGGTGGTGTTGTAAGTACCGCTCCTGGTTCCTAGAAAGGTGTTATAATCACCGGTGGTATTGGCGTCTCCCGTATTGTATCCGAGAAAGGTGTTGTTGCTCGCGGTGTTGTTCCAACCGACATTATATCCGACAAAAGTGTTATAGCTGCCCGCCACGCCATTCTGACCGGAATAGCCTCCGACATAGGTATTGTAACTGCCCGTGGTGTTGCCGTAGCCGGCAAAGTAGCCCAGAAAAGTATTGCGCAGACCTGATGTATTTTGATAGCCGGTATAATTTCCCAGAAAAGTGTTTCGATCGCCCGTCGTGGAGATGGACCCTGCCTGGTGCCCGATAAAAGTGTTGCGCTCGCCGGTGGTGTTGCTGGCGCCGGCAGCGACCCCGATAAAGGTATTGTAAACAACCGTACTGCTGCCTCCGGCATTCAGGCCATAGTATGTATAATTAGCATTCTCCGTCCCCGCCAGCGCATCTCCCGCAAAAGCCAGCAGCATAAGAATCAAGGTGCAAATCACTTTTTCTTTCATCTGCATTTTTCCTCCTTCTCCTTCTTCTCCTTCTTCTTTAGGTATTTTGGATCTACCCATTCTTTTATGGGTTATTTCCCTTCCAGGGCAAGAAGCCGCTTCTCCAGTATGCCGTTCTTTTCATTCAATTCACGCTCCAGCTTTTCGTTTTTTACTTGCAGGGCCTGGATGAGTCTTTGCTGTTCCTGCATCGTTTTCTGCTGCTCCTGCAGAACTTTGGCGACCACCGTGACAATCTCCAGCGAACTTAGACCCTTGCGGTCCTTCGTGGCGACAAGCTCCGGAACCTCCTCGGCGATGAAACCCACGTGGCTCTCGCCGGGTGCGGCCCTGTAGGTAAATGTGACGGGATGGAGGCCCTGCAGCGCCTTCGTCGCGTCTTCGATCGTGAGCCCCTGAATGTTGCTCTTCAGATCCCGGCTTGACGACTGCGTCAGGGTGCCGTTGATATGGACGGTTTTCGCGCTGAAGTCCCCGTAGATCAGCGGGGTCGCTGTGCTGGAGTTGGCGATGTAGAGCTTGTCGGACCCCGTCTCATTGCGCCCCGCGCCATAGCCGATAAACACATTCCCTGAACCGGTCGTGCTCTCATAGCCGGCATAATTCCCGAGATACACATTTGAGCTGCCGGTCGTGGTTTTGTAGCCCGCGGCATACCCGAAGAAGGCGTTGTAGTTCCCTTCGGTATTGGCCCACCCGGCAGCGTACCCGGTGAAGGTGTTGTATTTGCCGATGGTATTGGAGTAGCCCGCGGAGCAACCCTCGAACGTGTTTCTTTCCCCGGTGGAGTTGGCCCAGCCGGCCTGATATCCGCTGAAAGTGTTATAGCTGGCGCTGGTGTTGTTGCGGCCTGCTTCATATCCGGAAAAATGATTGGAAAAGCCGGTGGTGTTTTTTACACCGGCTTTATATCCCGTAAAGGTATTGTACTGGCCGGTGGTGTTCAGGGAGCCCGCCTGGTCTCCGGAGAAGGTATTATAGGATCCCTCCGTGTTATTGGAGCCGGCATGATTCCCGACAAAGGTGTTATGATGACCGGTCGTATTCGACCAGCCGGCGAAACTCCCCAAAAAAGAGTTGCGATAGCCGGTTGTGTTGCCGCTGCCGGCCCGATAACCGATGAAATTGTTTAACTCGCCGGTGGTATTGTGGACGCCCGCGTAATTCCCGATGAAATTATTTGAGTTGCCGGTGGTGTTGTTGGTGCCGGCTGAGCTCCCGATGAAAGTATTTCCGAGTCCGATGGTGTTGGAAGAGCCGGCATGGCTCCCGACGAAGGTGTTCAGGTTGCCGGTTGTGTTGTCCATTCCGGCCATGCTGCCCATAAACGTGTTGTATTGGCCGGTTGTGTTGGCGGTGCCGGCCTGCCACCCGACGAAACTGTTCTCAGCTCCGGTCGTGTTGGCCCTGCCGGCCAGGTAACCATAAAAAGAATTTCTCCATCCGGTGGTGTTTAGAGAACCCGCCTGGTGTCCGACAAACGTGTTCCAGCTTGCCGTGGTGTTGGAAGCGCCTGCCTGATGTCCCAGAAAGACATTGCAGTCGCCTGTGGTGTTGTAAAATCCCGACTGTCCGCCTATGCTGATGTTGTAAGACCCGGTTGTATTATATATTGCGGCGCCGCCCCCGATGAAGATGTTCCAGTTCCCCGTCGTGTTGGATTTGCCCGCATCATACCCGAGAAAGGTGTTCTGGTCTGATGTGGTGTTCATGCCGGCGTGGATGCCGCCGAAAGTGTTGTATGTCCCTTCCGTCCATGCATAGAGATTACCCGCAAGCAAAACCTGAAGGATCAAAAGGATCCCCCCAATACCCGTGGCTTTCATGGCTGCCTCCTTTATTCATTGATTGGAATTTAATGAACATAAACGCTTCTCTATCGTTTTTCGTCTATTGCCGGAGCCAGGGGATGAACCTCCCGCTCCTGAAAGTTTGTTGATGGGTTAACTGGTCACATGAAGAATCGATTATTTTAGATGAACTTCCCTTTATGGAAAGTCAAGCAAGAAAACGCCGCATGACGAGGGCCCCAAAAATGGCGGATAAAAAAAGAATTGATCGGACGAAACAGAGAATATACTTCAAAATGTTAAATAGATATGTTTTGCGAATAAAAGGCGGGTTATATATTTGCGGGATTTACGGCACCCGCTTACCGTTCGAGCATCTTAGAATTTTAAGGATGCTTCACCTGTTGCCCGAGTCGCCGTGACCGGTTCCGATCGCATTTAAAACGACCGGAACCGGTCATGACGGTCAAGACGGATTATGCTTTTGGCTTCTGTTTGGCTATTTCTTCATCCCGCAGGATTTTCCGAAGAATCTTTCCGACAGCCGACTTGGGAATTTCCGGCCGGAATTCAACCAGCCGGGGCACCTTGTACGGCGCCAGTTTTTCTTTGCAGAAATTGATAATTTCCTTGTCCGTACAGGCTTGATCCTGTTTCAGCGTTACATAAACCTTGATGGTTTCTCCCCGGTAGGGATCGGGTATGCCGACGGTTACCGCTTCCTTCACTTTGGGATGCTGGTAGAGAACCTCATCCACTTCGCGGGGATAAATGTTGAATCCACCCGCAATGATCATATCCTTTTTGCGATCGACAATGAAAAGGAATCCGTCTTCGTCGGCGATGGCAATGTCTCCGGTATAGAGCCAGCCGTCCTTGAGTTGATTGGCCGTTTCTTCGGGATTGTTCCAGTACCCCTTCATTATGGTCGGGCCCTTCATGAGGATTTCACCGGGCTCGCCCGGTCTTACATCGTCAACGCCGTTTTCGATATCCACCAGGCGAACGTCCATATTCAAATACGGAAGGCCGATCGAACCTGTTTTGTTCAGACCGGTGACCGGGTTGCAGGCGCCGACCGACGTGGATTCGCTCATTCCATACCCTTCAAAGAAAAATACGCCGAGGTCGCGCAGCTGCCAGATCAGTTCCTCGGGCATGGGGGCGCCACCGGAGCCGATGAAGGAAAACCGTTTCCCCAGATTCATTTCCTTGACTTTCGGATGGCTGAGCAAAGCGGTGATCATCGTCGGCACCGCCGGGAAATACGTGATCTTGGGATACTTGGCGATCGTCGCGACCACTTCGTCTAAATCGAATCGGGGCAGGATGATCTGCGTGCCGCAGTTAAACAATCCCCAGTTCATGGCGGAAATCGTGCCATAGATGTGAAAATAGGGGATCAGGCTGAGAACGGCGCGTTCCTGGATGGTGCTATAGGACGCTAAACTGGGGCTCCAGAAAGAACCCATGTGGACTGAAGATACAATATTGTAATGAGTCAGGACCGCCCCTTTGGGAAGGCCCGTCGTGCCGCCGGTAAATTGAATCAGCGCCGGATCATCCGATGTGATGCTGATGCGGGGGATGCGCGCATCCGTTGATGCTTCCAGCAGTTCCGAGAAATGCTGCCATCCGTCTTCCAGATCCAGGCTTTTGGCTGAACTCGTGGGCACACCGTTCATAAAGTCGGAAACCTTCGTGACGATCACGTTCTTTATTCCCAGGGCTTTCGCCAGCGGCCGGAAAGTCGGAAGAGCGCCGTCAAAGGTAACCAGTGCGCTGACGCCGGTATTTTCCATCATGAACTTGAGCTCGCCTTGCGTGTACATGGGATTGAGGTTGACGACGATGGCGCCCGTGGTCAGGATAGACAGATAGGCCACGACAAACTGAGAACAGTTCGGCAGCGCCAGACCAACCCGATCACCTTTCCTGATCCCCAGTTTCACCATGGCATTGGCCATGCGCAAAGACATTTGCCGAAGCTCATGAAAGGTTATTTCGGATCCGTACATATCGAGCGCGACTTTGTCGGGCTGATACGCGGCGGATGCGCCCAATAATTCCTGAGCCGTAATGCGCGGTGCATTAAAAAAAGGGGGTACTCCGGGATCGTAATACTTGTGCCAGGGTCTTGCTTCCATTTTACTATTTTCCTCCTAAATATATTTAGCTTGCTTTAGTGCAAACATTTCTTCAACCGCAAAAATGTTAACACAGAAAGCTGGAATGAACAATTCCAATATCCCGGGAGAGTGTGATCTGCCAGGGAAGTGCTGAATAATACAGTATAGTATCAGGGGAAAGTGGTGACATCCGATCACGTCTCCCATCGCTCCCCGCTAGTCGGAGCATCCCCGGCCCGGCGACCAATGGATCGCTGCGCCTGCGAGAAAGACAAAAGGCCGCAGCTGATGACGGGGAAAGCCTTATCCGCCCTGGTTATCCGTCTATTCTGTGGCCAAATTATTTTTGTAATCCTCGATCCTGCCGTTCCTGACAATCCAGATGCCGTATTCGGCGAATTTCGGGCTTCTCCGGGCGTCGAAAGTCTTGTCACCGGTGATACCTTTGTATCCCCTGGCCGCAGCGGGCAGGGCCCTGCGAATCCCGCCGGCCGTGGGGCCGCCTTTTTCAATGGCCCTGGCCGTGATATAGACCATGTCGTAATTGTAATCGCCGAAAATGGGAATTTTGTCGTCGCCGTACTTTTTTTTGTATGCTTCCTTGAATGCCTGATAGGGTTTTGTGTCCTGGGAGACCGAGGGATAGGTGCCCATAACCCCTTCCGCGGCCATTCCGGCCAGTTCCACCATCTTGGGCGCCCTGGCGGCAGAGCCGCAGAGCCACTGCGTCTTGATGCCCATCTCGAAGGCCTGCTTGAATTGCACGGCGCCTTCGTTGATGTAGGTCAGATTGACGATGGCCGGGGGGCTGCCTTTGCCGGCACGGAGAAGTTCCGTTCGGTAGTCCGTCTTCTTCTCATCGCAGGCGATGATGTCCGTCACCGTCCCGCCCAGCTTCCCGTAGGCATTCACGAAGGCATCCGTGAGGCCGCGACCCCAGTCGTTGTTGATATACATGACGGGGACATTCTTGTAGCCCATGCCCAAGGCGAGCTCCGCCAGGCGGGGCCCCTGCAGGGTGTCCGGGGGGAACACGCGAAAGATGTAATCTCCCGCCCCGGTCAGGCCGACTGCGGCGCCCTGCGCTGACAGCAACACAACTTTGCTCTCCTGGGCAATGGGAGCCGCCGCCATGAAATTGGAGCTTCCGGCGGGCCCGAATATCACGGGGACCTTGTCCACCGTGATGAGCTTCCGGACGGCCCTGACGGAGTCCCCGGGGTTACTCTTGTTGTCTTTGTAAACGATCTCGATCTTCCTCCCTTTGATGCCGCCCTGGGCATTGATCTCCGAGACGGCCAGATCGATGCACTTCCTGAGGCCCTCACCGTAAACGGCAAGGCTTCCGGACAGGGCAAAGGCGGCCCCGATCCTGATCGTATCATCAGCCCTGGCGATGGGAACGCCCGGCACAGTCATCATGGCGAAGACCACAAACAGCGCAGTGAGCTTTTTCATACCGTTACCTCCCAAAGTTAAATTAATTTTTTTCTACAGGGAAAGGTGAGAGCCCGGAATTAAGAATGATTAAGACGAAAATAAAATAAATATGCCGCTCGAACATGCCAGAAGAAAAATCGGGGCGGGTCTTCCCCGCGGTTCAGATTTGGCCGCGCAAGCTTTCCGGTTCCCGGCTAACGAGGTAATTGGTCAGCCCTGTCCCCGGCGCCGAAGGCTCCGGGGACAGGATGTTTCCTTCTTTCAGCGAACGCCCGGATCACTGCTTGCACATTCCGTAATGCGCGTCTCTTGTTCCTTCATTTTTTAAGCAGACTTTCCATGAGGAGTTCCAGCACCCGGCCGAAAAGCCGCTCGTACCCGTCTCGTGACCCAGGATGCTGGTGGACGCGATGGTTTTTTCAATATAGGTATAATGTTTTACAAACTTGCCTTTGAAACCGGAAGGACACCAGCCGCCTGTTTTAAAAGTATGGGACGAGTTTTTTCCGATGACTTTGGAATCGTGCTCGAAATTCCCGAAAAAATTAACATAAAGCTCTACTTGGGCATTCCCATCCAGCTCATTGGTCACCGTCACATCATAGGCAAAGGACAGGGTCCCCATGCCCAAAATCAACGTGAAAATAATGGCCATGCCGACGATACGCTTTTTCAGGTGATCCCTCCCGTTATTCGTTTTTCTGGTTTCCACTTCAACATTTGCACCAGAAATTTATACGCCGCATTTCCAGTAGTTACGAAAAGCATACTGTAAAAGACCGCCAACAGGCGCCAACAATACAGGCAGGCGTAAGCCGGAATCCGCTGGCGGGTATAGCAGATACGGCCGGAAAAGTAAAATAGTCCGTTGTTTATAGAGTCTTACCGGCCGGGGAAAAGCAGCATGATCTGATCATCAATGGCCGCAGGCGATGAATGTTGATTGTTGTTCGGGTTCCGCTTTACGGCCGGAAGAAAGATTCGCCCGGCCCAGAGTTTTCTTGCCAGTGCAGGCAAAAATGATTATAAATTTTTCACTTTCGGTTTGATCCTTATTATTCGGGATCGCCGGGAAGCAGCGGATGACGATGAAGGTGTGAGATCAGCGGTCAACCCATATCCCGGGAAAAAGCCGGATACTGTTTGCTGATGGGGCGATCGTTCTATTTTCCCGAAGGACTGAATTCAGTGTTATGTCTCCGGAATGACTAAACATTCATCAAACAGTCCGGTTCGCGGCAACCTGTGCAATTCAATAATATTATTACTATGATTTTTTACTACATACGATAGTTAATAATTAAATAATTAAATATTATCAATGACAGACACTTTTTATTGATGTATTATCATAGTCATGCTATGAAAATCACGGATTGATAAAATAAACTCAAAAAACAGGAGGAATAGTTATGATCAAATCAAGATTGTGCGAGTTGATCGGAACAAAGTATCCGATCATCCAGGCGGGCATGGGACCCTTCAGCAACAACAACCTTTGCGTGGCCGCGGCCAATGCAGGCGTTCTGGGATTGCTTTCCACAAGCGGTCTTTTTAACAAGGACGATCAGCCATGGATTTACAATGCTTTTGTGGAGACGGCGGAAGCGAAGCGGGAGGATGATATGGCCACCGTTCTGGAAAAGCTGTTGAAGCGGACCTATCGCCTGGTCAAAGACAAAGGCGGCGTATTCGGAATAAACGTCATGGTGTCGGCGGAGCTTAAACAGCATTCGCTGGTCATGATCGACACGGCCATCCGGGTGCGGGAAGAGAACCCGGACATGAAAAAACACTTCAAGGTCATCTTCACGTCTGCCGGTGACCCGGTAGGCTGGAAGGAAAAAATTAAAGGCGCCGGTTTCACCTGGATGCACGTCGTACCATCCGTCAAAGGCGCGCAGCGCTGCAAGAAGGCGGGTGTGGATGTCATTGTGGCCTCCGGCCATGAAGGTGGTTTTCATACCTCCTGGGAGCCCGTGCATTCAATGATTCTTCTGCCTGCCGTCGTCGAAGCGGTTTCCGATGACAAGACCCTGGTGGTGGGCGCCGGCGGATTTTGCGATGGCAAGACGCTTGCCGCGGCCCTGGTGCTCGGTGCAGACGGAGCTCAAATGGGAACGCGCTTCCTGGCAACACAGGAGAGCGACTTTCACCAGATCTGGAAGGAAGGGGTCGTTGCCGCCGGCGATCGTGGAACGCTGGTTGCCCGTGGCTTTGTCGGACCGGCCCGCTGGCTGAAAACTGCGCGCAGCGATGAACATGCCAAAAACACGCTGCAAAAATCGCCCGGCGTTTTCCTCGGAACGCCTGATGATTATACAACGATCGATATGTCTCTCATCAATTTTGAGATTGAATCCATCAAAGCCGTGTATGATGGCGATAAGACAAAAGCAATGATGGCTGCCGGAGAGGCGGCGCAGCGCATCAATGATATGCCCAAAGTCAACGACCTGGTCCAGACCATTGCCAAAGAGGCTGAGGCTATTCTCAAGGGTGTTCAGACAAAACTATTGGCATAACCCTGAGAAGTATTGTAAAAGATAACGTTTCAAAAAATACATTAGAAAACAGGAGATGAACAATGAGTAAAAGAGAAGTCGTTTTTGTTGATGGTGCGCGGACGGCCTTCGGAACATTAGGAAAAACGTTGCGTAATTTCACGATAGAACAAATAGGTGGCCTCGCTCTGAAAGGCCTTGTGGAAAAATCAAAAATTCTGGAAAGGGGCGGCGTTGTGGATGCAGTTTACGCGGGATCGGCCGGCAGCGGCAATTCAGCCCTGAACCTCGCGCGCTGGGTGACCCTGGCCAGCGGCCTTCCGGAGAGCACGTCAGCTTCTTATATTGAAATGCAGTGCGGTTCGGCCATCGATTCCATCAATCATGCAGCTTACAGAATCCTTTGCAACCATGCCGACATCATGATTGCCGGTGGTATGGAGTCCTACAGCCAGATGACCTGCAAGTTTTCCATGTCCACGGAACCCTTCAAGATGATTCCCCCGATGCCGATTATGCCGTCTCTTTCTCCCACCTTTGATCCGGCAACCATGAATATGGGACTTACGGCGGAGGCGCTGCAGAAGATCTATAACATTTCGCGCCAGACCCAGGATGAGTTCGGTCTGCGCAGCCAGGTGCTGGCGAAAAAAGCCATGGACGCAGGGTATTTCGTGGATGAGATCATTCCGGTCATGGTTCCCCAGGGCAAAAAGAACCCGCCGCTGGAGTTCAAGGTGGATGAGCATCCCCGCATGACGTCTATGGAAGCGCTGACAAAACTGCCCCCGGCGTTTATTAAAGAGGGAACGGTTACCGCGGGGAATTCTTCCGGCCGTAATGACGGCGGCGCTTTTGTTCTGATGATGACCCGTGAAAAGGCCGAGCAGTTAGGTTACAAGCCGATGGCCCGCTGGGTTGCCGGCGGCGATTACGGCGTTGATCCCAAAATCATGGGCATCGGTCCCGCGTATGCCGTTCCGCTGGCCATGAAACGGGCCAATTTGAAACTCTCCGATCTGAGTGTTATTGAATGCAACGAGGCCTTCGCCGTGCAGAATCTGGCCGTGGCCGCGGAGCTTGAAAAGCAGATGGGCGAGAAGGTGGATTGCTTCAGCGACAAATGGAATCCCAACGGCGGCGCGATTGCCTTTGGTCATCCTAATGGCGCCTCCGGCGCCCGTATCTGCATCTTTACGATGAAGGAAATGATCCGCAGAGGCGGCAAGTATGGCTGCTTCAGTTCCTGCTGCGGCGGTGGTCTGGGCGTGGCAACGGTCATTGAGAATTTGCAGTTCTAAGAAGTTCGAAAAGATTTCAATATGTTTCTTAAACGCACGCCTGCCCGGCACCTGACGGGCAGGCGTGTTGATTTGTTTCCCCGTCGCTTACATTTGCCGGACGTTACCACCCCCCCCAATGCAGGTTGCCGGTTGGAGGAAACAGAGGGACGGATTACCTTTCTCACCATTACAAAGCTGCGACGTCCTTCAAATTGTAAGTCGCGTTTACGGACAACGCGCAGACCGATCGTTGCCGAATCAGCGAGCCGGCGCAAGGGTCCCTGATCCCCCATCTGTTCTTTTGTTGCTTTTTGAAATTATTTGCATATGTCCGGTGATTGCTGTAATTGATTTGGAAACAGCACGATGCTGATTGGAGATGAATAGGAGCAATTCATGAGTTGGGAAAATGTTCATACGACCGTGAGATACATGATATCGGAGATCAAGGAACACATCGATCAGAATGCTATCGGCCGGGAGGAAAATGATGATAAGATGACTTTCCATTTTCCCTGCGGTGCCGACCTTCAAAAGCTCAAGGAGCTCGAAATCGACCGGTCCACTGAAGACCGGATTATTGCCAAAGTCCTGGAAGAATTAAACAGCAAGAGATCCTTAATTGTCTCGTTGGATCAGAAGGAGCTGCTGCAAGCCATCGGCGATGCCACCGCCGCGTCCATGAGCGCGATTGCCGGGGCTGATGATAAAAAAACCGGCAATCCCCGGCCGGTCAGCTAGGAACAGTTCTGCCGGATGATTTTCACACAGGCTTCGTGATTACCGACTGCCTTCAGATCCTAATTTTTCCATCTTAAAAAAGGCAAGGTCGGTTCCGCGGGTCCGCACCTTGATTCCCCGCCTCGTATAACCCGCCGGGTTGGTGTCCGTCATGTGGTTCGTGAAGATCACGGGCAGATCGCAGCCGTTATCCTCAACGCGGACGGCGCGCTCTTCCAGCGGAATCCGTTTTGTCCCGTCCCCGCTGTATTCAGATCGACCCTTATTTTTCAGATCAGAAAAAACCGAAAAGAATTTGCCCGCTTGTTAGGGCATTGGAAATCATGGAACCGGTATCGATAATATCTTCGGCGGTCATTTGTGTTTCGGCAGCATAGACGGCGGTAACAAATACAAGAATACAGATCATAATCGCCGCATAGACTTTGCGCATAAAAAAGCTCCTGCTGTATTTGAATATTTCTTAATAAAAAGATGAGGCTCTCTAATGGGATTATCACTTCAAGTCAAGAAAAATTTAAGATTGGCAACGTGCGATTAAATGCCGGTGAATGCAGCGGACATCACAATGGATGATCCTGCCTGATATACAGCCAGCGGCGTTTTGACTTCATGGACTTCCCGAATCGGCAGAAATTTCTTCTTATGTTTTCCCGGAGAGCGTCCTCTTTTTGGCTGTCTGTCAGGCATCATGATTTGCGATCGGAAAAGTCGCCGGGCATCCAATCTCTTCTTCAGTCCGCCAGACCTGCTTTCTGCTCGTAGGTTGGTTTGGAAACGTTATACAGGATGCCAATGGGGATGCCCTCGCCCCATTCGAGGGATTTCTGAAACGCGATGCCCAGATCAGCGGAATTGTAGGATGCGTCCAGCTTGTAAACGCGCTCGGCATACCATTCGTAGGTGTTCTTCCTGTTGAAGGTGACGCAGGGCTGGAGCACATCGATCAAGGCGAATCCCCGGTAGTGGATACCGGCCAGGATGAGGTCGGTTAAATGATCGGTATCCTGGGCAAAGCCGCGGGACACAAAGCCGGCGCCGGCGGACAAAGCCAGCGACAGGGGCGACAGGTGCTCCAGGATTACGCCCCGGGGCGTAATCTTTGTAATCATGTGCTCATCCGTTGTAGGGGATGCCTGGCCTTTGGTCAGTCCGTAGATCTGATTGTTGCAGACAATGACCGTGATGTCGGGGTTGCGGCGGATGTTGTGGATAAAATGGTTGCCGCCTTCGCCGTAGCAATCGCCGTCCCCGGTGGTCACAATAATGGTCAGATCCTTGTTGGCGACCCTGGCGCCGAATGCCGCGGGAAGCGCCCGGCCATGGAGGCCGTTAAAGCAGTTGGCTTTGACATAATGCGGCATTTTCGCCGCCTGGCCGATGCCCGAGACCAGCAGGATATCCTTGGGATTTCTGCCCAGCCTGGCCAGCGCCCGCTTGAGGCTGTTTAATATGCCGAAATCGCCGCAGTGCGGGCACCAGGTTATCGGATCGGAACTTTTGAAGTCATTTGCTTCCATAAATCATTCACTCTTCGTTTCTGCCCCTTGCTGATCATTCCAGCTCCGGCCGGATGAGTTCGATGACCGAGTCGATGTCGAACGGACGGCCATCGTATTTCAAAATGGATTGACTGACCTTGATGCCGGTTTCCCTGAACAAAAGCGAGGCGAGCTGGCCCCGGGCGTTGTTCTCGATGCTGATGATCGTGTGCGCACCGGCCAGCAGCTTCGCTATTGCATCGGATGGGAAAGGCCAGACCTGCCCAAGGTGAACGAAACCCACTCTCTTGTCCGCGAATGCCTGCGCCGCTTCCTGAAGGACGCCCAGAGTTGAACCAAATCCCAGCAGGATGATCCGGGCGTCATCGATATTCGATGATGTCGGCGGTTCAATCTCTTCTTGCAGGCCGTTCATTTTTTTATGAAGACGTTTTCGGACCATCTGCTTTCGTATTTCGGCATCTTCGGTGATGTGTCCCCATTCGTCGTGTTCGTGGCTGTCCACATACATCACATCCTGAATCCACGATGGGATCGCCCGCGGGGAAATTCCCGAGTCGGTCAGGGCGTAGCGCTGATAGGACGTGATTTGGGCGGACGCCTCTCTGGAAATGATGAAACGCGCGGGAGCGGCCGGATGGGGGGCGAGCGCCGGCACATCGGTTGTCGAATCCTGCAAATACTGGTCGGTCAGAATCACAACCGGAATCTGATATTTTTCGGCGACGTCGAATGCCTTGATGGTCAGGGCATAGGCCTGTTCGGCGGACCCCGGCGCGTACACGGCCCGGGCGAATTCGCCGTGGCCTGCCGAGATGACGAAATCCAGGTCGGCCTGCTCCGTTCGCGTGGCCAAACCGGTTGCGGGGCCGGGCCTTTGGGCGTCCACGATCACCACCGGCGTCTCCGAGTTGCCGGCGAGGCTCACCCCTTCCACCATCAGGCAGAATCCGCCGCCCGAGGTGGACGTCATGGCGCGGCTGCCCGCAAAGGACGCGCCGATGGCCATGTTAACGGCCGCGATCTCATCCTCCGCCTGCTCCACGACGATATGCTCGCGGGCTGCGTGTTCGGCGATGATGTTCATGATGCCGGTCGACGGGGACATGGGGTAGGCGGTGTAGAATTTGCAGCCGGCCCGGACAGCGCCCAGTGCGATGGCGTTTGATCCGTCCAGCAGCGTGACTCCGGGAACGGCCGCCAGCCGGTCTTTATCGACTGCCGGCAGCAGGAATTTATTTTGATGTGGATTTTCCCGGCCGAGTTCGAAACCCGCGAGCGCACTGCTGACATTTTTCTGGATAATTTCCTCCGATTTACTGCTGAAAACCTCTTGCAGGCCTTGCGCAACAAAGGCAAAATCGAGGCCGGCAATGCCGGCGATGAAACCGCAGGCTACGGAGTTGGCATACAGCGCATCATGGGCGACACGCAGAGCGATCTCATTTAAAGCCACATCAGACATGAATTCTTCCAGCTGGCCCATGCCGAATTTTGATTTATCCACAATGAGCAGGCCGTGAGCGGCAAGATTATTTTTATGGATATCCACGCTGGATCGGGAAAGGCAGATGATGATGTCCGGTTTGCGCCGGGGTGCGTGCACGGTCTTAATGGAAACGCGTATCTCGGAGAAGTTGTTGCCGCCGCGGATGCGCGACATGAAGTCCTGATAGGCGAATAAATGATAGCCGGCGGATTTAAAGATATGGGAAAGGGCGTCGCCGATCGTCTGGGTTCCCTGTCCTGCTTCACCGGTTATCCGGATAGAGATTTCATCGGGCATAATTCACTCTGACGCCTCCCACGGCTTGTGTTGATAAGTACGACCGTCTCTTAATGGAAATATAAGAAGGGGAATCCCATATGTCAATTCGATTTCGGCCGCAGGCAGGTTCACAACGCCCCCCTAATTTCCCATGCTCTGCCTGATGCCCGGCTCGTGGCTCACACGATTGCTTCATTCCAGGGGATTTCAAGGCATTGCCGATGGGACTTTACGGATGGAGGCCGGTGCGGATAAGCGGGGCGCGAATAAACAGGCACTTAATCCGCAGCTTGAAGGAATAAGGGCATTCCTTCTGTGTCACCCTGAATTGCCTTGACACGCGAAACAGCGTTCCCTATACTTCATGCCGGAAAAAGAAGTTCGTGACAGTCAGCATCCATCAATGACCTTGCAACGGCGGAAAACGTGACCTGCCTGATAACACCTTTGAATTCATTACCAACGAAAGCTTTCCGCCGGATTCGTGTGCGATTCATTCGGCTCCCCTTTCGATTTATTCGGGTGGCCCATGTGATTGGCGTCTGTTTGGGCAAACCGAAAATATTTTTATGGATAAATTAACGGCTGCGTGCCGCTAGTAACAATAAATAAGGAGGACAGATAGTAGATGGATTTAAGAGAACGTTACATTGAAACAAACGGTGTCAAACTTCACGTGATGGAATCAGGGCCGGCCGATGGCCCGATGGTTTTGTTTCTCCATGGCTTTCCTGAATTCTGGTATGCCTGGCGCAAGCAGATTGGTTATTTTGCCGACAGGGGATACCTGGTCGTCGTTCCCGACCAGCGCGGGTACAACCTGAGCGAGAAGCCAAAAGGCATCGCACCCTACAAGATCGACGAGCTCGCCAAAGACGCCATCGGTCTTGCCGACTTCTACAAACGGGATAAGATTTTCCTGGTTGGACATGACTGGGGCGCCGCCGTCTCCTGGTGGGTCGCCATCAAATACCCGGAGCGCATCTCGCGCCTCGTCGTCATGAATGTTCCCCATACGCTTGTTTTCCGCAAACATCTGTTCGGCACCCAGAAGCAGATGGAAAAAAGCTGGTACATTTTCTATTTCCAGATTCCCGGAGCCGTCGAAATGTTCGCCTCCGCCAACGATTTTCAGTGGCCGCTCGATCTGATTGTCGAAAGCGCCCGGCCGAACGTCTTTTCCAGGGAGGAACTGGAGAAATACCGCGAAGCATTCAAGCAGCCGGGCGCTTTTTCTGCCATGGTAAACTGGTACCGCGCCGCCCTGCAGGCGCCTTCGGAGCAGCCAGCCGATTACCGGGTCAAGATGCCGGTTCTGGTTCTCTGGGGGCTCCAGGACATCGCCCAGATTCCCCAGTCGCCCGATGAGTCCATGGCCTTCTGCGACAACGGCCGCCTGGTCAAATTCGACGACTGTTCCCATTGGATCCAGCACGAAGAGGCTGCCGCCATCAACCCGATGATTGATGAATTTCTGAAGGAAGGCTGATTTGACCGGAAGCACAAAAGCGAATGAGCCGGAGAAGGGCCTGAAACCGTGCCCTTTGCCCGAGATGATGATCTGTTAAAGCGTGATCCAATGAATTCTGACAAAAAGCCCCGCCGGAGTATCCATCAATCCCGCGGGGCTTTTCTGTCCTGAATATTTTTCGGGATGATGAAACCGGTGTCCCCCTGTTTGGCCATCCCGTTCTTTCTCACGAACGGTCCGTTTCAAGAAAAAGCCGCAGCCCTTGAAGGGGTTGCGGCTTTTATATTCCGTGGCCTGGCTGATTTCAATAGAGGGCCAGCAGCCGGTCTTTATATTTCGTAAGCACGTTGGCTCTTTTGAGTTTCATGGTCTGGGTCAGCATGCTGTTGACCACGGTGAAGTCTTCCGCGATAAAAAGAAACTTCTGCGGCACTTCATAACCGCCGAAAGACTTTCGCACATGTTCAATGATTTCCCGGGACAGGTAGTTCTTCAGATCTTCACTTTGCAGTGTTTCTTCCGGCGTGTCTTTGACCCACGCCCGGGTGGCGGGATCGGCTTGCAGTTCGGCAAAGTCGGGAACAATGACCGCCACGTTGTAATCTCTCCCTTCGCCATAGATCATGGCGTTGGCGACAGAGCGCAGCAGCTTGATTTCATTCTCGAGGCTTTCCGGATGCACATACTTGCCGTTGGCCAGTTTGTATTCATCCTTGAAGCGGCCGGTGATGTGCAGGAAACCTTCTTCATCGAACCAGCCGCGGTCGCCCGTGCGAATGCCGGCAAAGCCGTTCCATTTATCCGGCAGCATGACCTCTTCGTTGAGCCTGGGTTTGTTGTAGTAACCCGTCATGATCTGGGGCCCGTAGACACAGATCTCGCCGTCAATACTGTCTTTCTCCACGCGGGATTTGTCGATCACCACATGCGTGTGCTGGATCGGCCTGCCCACGGTTCCCAATTTGTTTCCGAATTCGGTGCAGTTCATGGTAATGCCGCCCGAGGTTTCGGTCATGCCGTAACAATCGTAGGTCGGTTGCCCGATATCATGGAAGAAGAGGGCGATTTCCGGTTTTAAGAGCGCGCTGGCGCTGACGATGAATTGCAGATTGCCGCCGAAAATGGCGCGGACCTTGGAAAAGACCAGGTCATCATAATCTTTGAACTCTTTTGATTTCTGGGGCAGGTCCCTGTTTTTGGCTGCCACAGCGAGCGCCGCATCGAAAAATTGTTTCTTCACGGGATCGGCATTCACACCCTGCATGATGGCATCGTAAATCCTGGTGATAATCCGTGGAACGCCGTTAATGGCCGTGGGCTTCGATTCCTGAACATTCTGCATGAATTTGTCCAGCGATTCGATAAAGGCAATCCCGCCTCCGCAGGACGTATAATTGTGCAGGTCGCAGTTTTGTCCGTAGACATGCGCCCAGGGCAGAATCGAGATTACCTGCGAGGTTTCGTTAAGCTCAAACGTGTCGATGCTGGACCTTGCGGCCCACGACGCATTTCCATGGGAGATCATCGCGCCTTTGGGATCGCCCGTCGTGCCGGATGTGAAAATGATATGCGCCAGGTCCGACCAGTGAGGTTTGACGGATGGAGCGGGATGCTTCCGGCCCATTTCCTCCAGGGCGGAAAGACTGTTAACCCCTTCTCCGTAAACAACAAAGATCTCTTCGAGCGTGCCGATTTCCTGTTTAAACTCTTTGACTTTTTCGTAAACGCTCTCGTCGCGGACAAACAGGAATTTGATGGACGCATCGGTGATGATGTATTTCCAGACTTTCTGGAGTTCCTGCAGGTACATGGGCACGAATACCCCGCCCAGCCCGTGCACAGCCTGCTCGCAGACGAACCACTCAACACAATTGTTGATGATGATGCCGGCCTTGTCGCCTTTGGTAAACCCGAGTTTTGCCAGAGCGCCGCGGAGGTTGTCCACCCGCCCGGCAATCTGCCTGCGCGAAAGCCATTCATATTTTCCGGATTCCGGATTCTTGGTGCCCAGGAAACGGATGTCAGGGAACCTGGTTACACTTTCCTCGAATAAATCGACCAGGTTGTTCGGGTAATCATAAACGGTATTCGGGTCCATATCATCTCCTTAAAATTTTATTGTGAGGTAAGTCTTCCGCCTTTTCGGGAAAACGGACATCCGCAAAAAAGGCCACTTGATTGGAGCGAGCGTTTGAACCTTCCCTGGTCGGCTACTGCTTAATTCTTTTGACGAAATCTTTATAAACGCTGAAAGAAAGACAGTCAATTTGATATGTTGTATTACAAATAATAATGATTTATAAGTAAACCAGAAAGACAGTATTGGCTGAAATCATGAAACGGCACAAGTCGGCAGTATTTCCTGAATAAAGCATAAGTTATTTAAATTATGGAGTATACAAAAATGAACCAGGGCGATAAGGCAGCAGCAGCTATTTTGTCAGTATTTCCATCGGTGGAATGTTTTACATCATTTTATCAAGATAAAAATAATACACCGACAGGTGATTCGTTTGTTGATTTCGCCGCCAGAAACGGAATTATCCCTGCGCCGGACGCTGAAAGCCTTGAACAGTTCATCCGCACCCATACAGACAATACGTTTAAGCTCCAGTTGACCGGCGATATCACTTTTGAAGACCTCTTAAATAAAAAGGAAGAAACACTGAACCTGAATCTGTCCCTGCGCGCCCTGTGCAATCGGATCAATACGCTTCTGACCACGCACCGGATTGGGCTCCCGCAGGTGACCCATTCCATGCTCATGCGGTTGAAAAAAGAACCCCTGGATACGGACTACAAGATGAACGTGCTCCGAAGCATCGCTTTCTGGCTGGGGTATGAGCGGACGGAACTTTCCCGGAAATGGAACTTTGAAACGCTGGTGAAGTTATTTTCCGAAAGCGGCGCCTCTTCGAAATCTGACGACCACGGCGAAGGTGTGCGCATCGGTTTTGCCCTCACCAGCCGCGGCGAAGTCATCGATCATGAAATCATCGGCTGGCTGAAAAAAAACATCAAAAGTTACATCGCCGGGGCCATCGGCCATTTTCTTTACGGCAAATGGGGCAAAGTCAAAGCTTACGACATTACGACACTGTATATCGATTTCCCGAAGGAAAAGAAGGGCGGCAATCTTCTTCACTACATGGACTGCCTGAAGAGCGCGGTGGCGCTGGCGCACCAGATTGCCATCCGCTGGCCCCTTTCCAAATATTACAGCAAGAACAGATTTCTCTCCATCGCTATTACGGCGGGAGAATACGGGGTTCTGGAAAACCACCTGTTATCTCTTTTGAACGCGAGCCTGCCGGATGACCCCATGATCCGCATATCGGATTATGCGCGTCATGGCCTGCTCATTAACGACATCCATGTCATTCTTTGTCCGAAATCCGTGGAAGCCAGATTATTTAACGGAGAATCTCTGCCGATCTGGTGGATCACATCCCTTTGGACAACCCATTATTTCGATTTTGTCTCCGAGCTGCTCCATGATGAGACGCTGCAAAATTCCCCCGCTTCGATTGAAAAACTCGACCGGCTGCTCTGGCCCATGGGCAGCGAAGACGCAACCTCAGGCCATGCGGGCGACGACAACGCCATTGCCACTTTTTTCAAGTATCCGCATAATTCACTGCTGGGCGTGGAGATTGCCAAGACGCTCTACTATCGCAAACGCTGCTCGGAAGCGGCGGAAATTCTCCGGATCGTTTTGTCCATCAACCCGAAAGACCTGGTGGCGCGCACCCTGCGGATGATGCTGCTGCGCAACATGGCGCTGGATACGCCTTCCCACCGGACGGCGGCCGCCGTTTTTCGCCAGGCCCTCCAGGAAGCGGACAACATCCGGGAGTATTGCGATTTCCACACGGAGGATTTCTACTGCGAATACGCCATCATCTATCTGGCCCAGGCCATGTCGACCGTCCGGTACATGCGGACGCATCCGGAGGTCCATACCGATGTCCAGGAGTTTAAAAATCTTCAGAACGCAGTCTATCAGGAATTGGATCAGGCCAAACAGCTTTTTGAAAAAGGGATGTCCGTGTCTTCTTCGGGGACCCGCTCATCATTCCTCTTGAAAATCGCCGCCGTGCTGAAAACGATGCTCACGGCTGACGCGGAACTCTTTGTCAATCCGGCCAAACCCATCACCGGCGGCGCTGATATTTTTCAGCAGGAATCGATGGATGTGCAATGGCAGATCGGCTATCGCCGCAGTGAACTGCCCGTCCGGAAGCAGGATGAACTGGTCGTGAAGATTACGATTCTGAAAGGCACTATCTACAACGCAGCCATTGATTTGTTCAGCTATCGGCCGACCACCCTGTTTTGCAATGCCGTGGCCCTGTGGGATTTTCTGCCGGTTCATACGGTGCTGACGGCAAAGATCGTGAGAGAAAGAATAGAGAATGCCATCGACATGGCAAGGCGGGCCGAGGAAGAAAATGTCGGCATCTATGCTTTCAACCGCACCTACAGCGAAATGATTCCGGCAGATGTTTATATTGAGCATATGCAGAAGGCGCTGAAAGTCGTTGACGAAGAAGTCGGCGGGGATCTGACCGGCCGCGAAGACTCGGAAATCATCACGCCCCCGGGAGAGGGCAGGCCGCCCAAACTGTTTACACTGAACTTTTGATTGGGTCTTTAGATTCCGAAAGAAACGGCTGCGTATGGGACTCAGGCGGGCAGGCGCGGCATGTCGATTTAAAAGTAATTTTGAGCGGTCCACTCATGCTCATGTCATTGCGGGTCCCATTGCATCGGGACGTGGTAATCATTTTTTTCCTTTACCCATCCACGAGACACCATTCACCATGCACCATTTTTATTCTTGCAATGTTTTCAATAAGAGATAAGATTCTTCGCAGTTCATTCATCATTAATCATTTTACACGAGGCGCATCCCATGCCGCATAAGGGGAAGAGCATAGAAGACATTTCCGGCGGTCAGATTGTTCTTTATTAAAAATGGAAACTGAAAAAACTGTTATAGTGGAGACAACCGGTCCATCGCGTGTAACACTTCCCCGGCTGGCGGGCTTTGCCATGGGGCTTTTCGCGGTCCAGACCTTCTGGGGATTTACCTGGGCCACATTGCCGCTTTACCTGAAGTCGCTCACCCACTCCAACGCAGTCACCGGCCTGATCCTGTCGACTGCCGGCATCACCGGCCTGTTTTTTCCGGTGCTTGCGGGTGCGGTGTCCGACCGGCTGCACACGAAGCTCGGCCGCAGGCGTCCGGTGATCATCGCCGGCTGGATTCTGGCCTGGGTCATGATCCTGCTTCTGATGCGCGTCGATTCCCTCTCCCTGGCGCTGCCCGTGATTATCCTGGCCTATGCGGGATTCTTTCTGGCCATCGGCCCCTATTTCGCGCTGCTTCCCGACACGGTCCCTGTCGCGCAGAGAAGCTTCGCCTCCGGAATCATGTTTCTCATCGGGGGCACGGGAATCCTGAGCTATCTGATGTTTGCCGCAAGGCTCTGGGAGACGTCGCCTGCCTGGCCGTTTGTGTGGGTCCTGATCGCGGTTCCCGTCTCCGTCGCGATTCTGTGCTTTTCCGTTCGTGAGGCAAAGACGCCCGGCAGAATGGAGCATCCCAGCTTCTTGAAAGAGCTGGCGAGGGAAAAAAATCTGCGGAAGTTCCTGATCGGTATGACGCTGCAGTGGATCGGTCTGTGGATGGTGAGCGCTTTTTTCGTGATCACCTGCATGGCGCTGTTCGGCCTGACCGTCGAGAGGGCGGTCCGGGCGTTTTTTGTGATGAACGCGTCGTTCGTACTCTTTGCGCTGCCCGCGGGGCTGCTGGCCGCAAAGATAGGACTCAAGCGAACGACGATCTTCGGAGTGGCCACCCTGGTCTTCTGCTTTTGCTGTGTCCCGTTTATTCAGTCGTATTCGTTGCTGCTTTTCTTCATGGTACTCGCGGGGATGGGCTACGGGACGGTGCTTGCCGTATCCTATCCGTTTTTCTTAAGCATGCTGCCCCAGGGCAACACGGCCGGGTTTGTCGGGCTTTACCACGCCTGCCAGAACGGGACGCTGCTCGTCGGGCCGGCCCTCGCCGGATTGCTGATCGACCATTTCGGATACGTGACGCTCTTCTGCGGCGCGGCCGCAGTCATGCTGGCGGGTATGATCATGTACATGACCGTCCGCAGTCCATCTGCCATCCCCCGTCGATAAAGCTTAGTGCTTTCTAACGTCGCAGACATCAAACCTTCTGCCCATGTTCTTTCACCGGGTCCGTCTCTCAGACGGCGCCGCGACCCCTGACGAGAGGGTGGCAATATTTTTGTTTTGTCATTGCGGCTTCCATCGCGCCGGGACGCAGCAATCTGCTCCTCTCACTATCTGCCGTTCTCCTGCTTGACCCGACCATCCAAGATGCTTCCAGTGTGGTGCGTCTTACTCTTTTTTTACATGATTTTGAGCGGCATATCAGCGATTGCGCAAATCCGTTCGCTTTAGAACAAGAGGCTGAACCACCACTAAAGGGTGGCGAGACGCTTGTTCTGTTGCAGTGCAGTCCAATCTGTGCAAAGAGATTACGACGCACTACACTAGTCAGCCATGAAGAGACTTGATCCCTCAAACCTCAAAAACTGGCGCTCTGGGGGCTCCAGGACATCGCCCGGATTCCCCAGTCGTCCGATGAGTCCATGGACTTCTGCGATGATAGCCGCCTGGTCAAATTCGATGAATGCTCCCATTGGATCCGGCACGAAGAGGCTGCCGCCATCAATCCGATGATTGATGAATTTCTGAAGGAAGGCTGATTTGATCGGGAAGCACAAAAGAGAATGAACCAGGGAAGGGCTGAGACCATCCTTATTTGCTCGAGAAGATGATCTTTTAGAACTTGACCCGATGAATCCTCATGAGAAGCCCCGCCGGGGTATCCATCAATCCCGCGGGGCTTTCCTATTCTGAAGATTTTTCAGGATGAACCGATGTCTCACTGTTTCTCCATCCCGTTCTTTCTCACGAACGGTCCGTTTCAGGAAAAAGCCGCAGCCCCAAACGGGGTTGCGGCTTTGAAACCTTTTATATGTTATTTTCCATCCTTACCTTAAAGCAATCATCCGTCAATCAGGCTTTGATGCTGGCGCTTTTAATCTGAGCATCCGTTCGAGCTCAGTGATCTTCTCTGAGTGTGCTGAGATAATCTCCTGCTGCTGCCGGGCAACTTTTTGCTGTTCTTTTATTAAAGTCTGCTGTTCCTGGACAACCTTTGTGAGCACCGCCACGACATCCATAGAACTCAGTCCCTTCCGGTCAGAGGTGGCAACCAGATCCGGCACATCCTCCGCAATAAACCCCACATAATGCTCCCGAGGATCCTTCTTGTAGTTGTATGTCACCGGATTAAGCCCCTGAAGAGCAGCCACGGCATCTTCCACCTTCAGGTATTGAATATTATCCTTGTACTCCCGGCTTGACGGGGATACGACAACCGCATACAAAGTTCCGTTGATTGTTACTGTATTGGCGGAGAAATCTCCGTAAATCAGAGGGGTTGCAGTGCTGGAGTTGTCGATATAGAGTTTGTTGGAGCCGAGTTCATTGCGCCCCGCATTGTAGCCAAGGAAAATATTCCCCGTGCCGGTGGTGTTGGAGTAGCCGGCGTAGTTTCCCAGGTAGAGATTGTTACTGCCAGTGGTGTTCTGGTAACCTGTGGCGTACCCAAAGAAGGTATTGTAGTTTCCTTCCGTATTGGCCCAGCCTGCGGCATACCCGAGGAAGGTGTTGTATTTGCCGATGGTGTTTTTATATCCCGCGGCATTGCCGGTGAAGGTATTTCGTTCGCCGGTGGTATTGGAGTAGCCTGCATAGATTCCTGAAAAAGTGTTGAAGCTTGCCGTGGTGTTCGAATAGCCCGCGTCACTGCCGATAAAGGTGTTCTGGGTGCCGACGGAATTGCTGTAGCCGGCCCTGTATCCGTAAAAGGTATTGAGGCTGGCTGTTGTGTTGGAGGAACCGGCACTAAACCCGGAAAAGGTATTCATGGTACCCGTGGTATTCGCCCATCCCGCGGCATATCCCTGGAAGGTGTTATATTGGGCGGTTGTATTGGAATTACCGGCCTGATGGCCGATGAAAGTGTTGAAACCCGCGGTGGTATTGGAGTAACCGGCCTGGTATCCGACGAAAGTGTTGGGTTGGCCTGTGGTGTTGGAATAGCCCGCGCGATATCCGATGAAGGTGTTGTTGTTTGCCGTATTGAAATAGCCTGCGGCACGTCCGATAAATGTATTGAAATTTGCACTGACGTTTGTGTAACCGGCATAATACCCGACAAAGGTATTTTCAGTTCCGTCCTCATTCTTGTAGCCGGCGCGTGTACCGACGAAGACATTGTAGCTGCCGGCAATGTTATTCTGACCGGATCTGAATCCAAGGAAAGTATTGGAGAGGCCGGTGCTGTTAAAAAAACCGGCGTTATATCCCATGAAGGTGTTTTCGGTTCCCGTTGTGCCGGATACGCCGGCACTGTTTCCAATAAATGTATTATATCTTGCCGTGCTGCTGCCTCCCGCGCTGAGTCCGTAGTAAGTGTAATAATCGCCTTCCGTTGCTCCTGATACGTTTCCCGCAAAAGCAAAAGTTATGAGAACCGCGACACATATCATTATTCTCGCCTTCATCTTTTCATCCTCCTTTTGATTCTCCTCATTTTAGCTTCATTAAACTCAAAACACGGCTATCAAGTCAAAACAGATTTTTTCTAGATGCTATTTTGAGAATAAAAAGTCAAGTATGAACAGGGCGGCAATGAATCAGTTTGAAGAAGAAGCGAAACCGCCCGTAATAAAAGCACGGCTGTCAGGAGAAAAAAATATTCTCAGCAATGATTTTTGAATTCCGGGGTAATAGCGGCAATAAAGAACGTGATTCCGTGATTTTCCGTTCGTGAGGCAAAGATACCTGGCAGAATGGCGCACCCCAGCTTCTTGAAAGAACTGGCGCGGGAAAAGAACCTGAGAAAGTTTTAGTCGGCATGACGCTGCAGTGGATCGGCCTGTAGATGGTAAGCGCGTTTTCAAAGCATACTGCTGGAGGGTTACACGGCCGGGTATGTCGGTCCTTACCTCGCCTGCCAGAACGGGACGCTGCTCGTCGGGCCGGTCCTCGCCGGATTGCTGATCGACTATTACGGATGCGTAACGCTTTTGTATGGCGGCCGCCAAGACCTGACACGAATTACTTCGAAACCTGAAGAAACGACGGCAATGTGTGAGGATTGCCGATGGCGGCATGAGCGGCAATAAAAAAGAAGCTTTGCGAAAAGACAAAATTTATTGCCGGGGCATATTTTTTTCGTTTGAAGGAGCGTTTTTTTAATGGGTGCCCCCTTGTCCCTGACGCGGCTAAACCTGCTGATAACGGCCCGCTGCGGGTTGTGATCAAAAAAATAAGGACGGTTCAATTCATAACAGATCCGCTGAAATGATTCGAACCGTCCTTATCGCTAATTTCTATTTCTTTTGCTTCGTCTTGGCCTCCTCCTCTTCACGCAGAGCCTTGCGCAGGATTTTGCCGACTGCGGATTTGGGAATCGACTCCCGGAATTCGACCAGTTTGGGGACCTTGTAGGGAGCCAGCTTTTCCTTGCAGAATTTAATAATTTCTTCCGCCGTGCAGCTTTCACCTTCTTTCAGAACAACAAAAGCCTTGACCGTCTCACCGCGGTACTCGTCGTTGACGCCCAGGGATACCGCCTCGGATATTTTGGGATGCTGGAAGAGGACTTCATCGATCTCCCGGGGATAGATATTAAATCCGCCGGCAATGATCATATCCTTCTTGCGATCGACAATGAACATATAGCCGTCTTCATCACGGATGGCAATGTCGCCCGTATAAAGCCAGCCGTCTTTGAGCTGTCCTGCCGTTTCTTCCGGGTTGTTCCAGTAGCCCTGCATGATGACCGGACCTTTCATGATGATCTCGCCCGGCTGTCCCTGGGGAACTTCCGTCTTGCCGTCATCAATATCCACCAGCTTGACGTCATTGTCGGGAATGGGGACGCCAATGCTTCCCACCTTTTTGAGGCCCAGAATCGGGTTGCAGATGCCGACAGAAGTGGATTCGGACAGACCATAGCCTTCGCTGAAATAAATCCCCATGTCCTTGACCCGGTCGATGAGATCCGTGGCCATCGGCGCCGCACCTGAATTCAGCAGGCCGATCTTTTTGGCCAGGTTTAATTCTTCCGCCTTGGGGTGGCTGATCAGGGCCGTGATCAGCGTGGGGACCGTCGGGAAAAAGGTGATCTCATTGAAATTGGCCAGAAGCCCCATCATTTCGTCGATATTGAAGCGGGGAACCTGGATCTGGGTTGCGCAGGCAAACATGGACCAGTTCATGACAACGATATTGCCATAGACATGAAAATAAGGAAGTACCGCGAGCACACTCCGCCTTTCCGGCGGGGTGAGGCTGATGGTCGGATTTCCCCATAAAGCGCTGGCCATGACCGCCGCGATGACATTGCTGTGGGTCAGGACGGCGCCTTTGGGAACGCCGGTTGTGCCGCCGGTAAATTGGATCAAGGCCGGATCCTGCGGGTTGACCTCAACCCGGGAGCGCTTGGTGGAAGTGGATTTATCAAGGATTTCTGCAAAATGGAGCCACCCTTCATCCAGATCGAGGCTCTTCGCGGTGCTGACGGGGAACCCCTTGATGTAGTCTGTGACGGCGGTAACGATGACCCGGGGTATCGGGACATTTTTACATAACGAGCGGATTGCCGGAAGTGCCATATCAAAGGTGATTAATGTTGTCAGTCCGGAAGTTCTCGCCATCAGCGTCAACTCATCGGGCGTATACAGGGGATTGAGGTTGACGATGATTGCGCCCAGGGACAGGGCCGCGTAATAAGCAATCGGATACTGGGGGCAGTTGGGCAGATGCAGCCCGACCCGATCCCCTTTTTGGATCCCCAGCGCCCCGAGAGCATTGGCAAATCGGAGGATCTGGGTGCGCAATTCCCAGAAAGTGATTTCCGTACCGAAAAAGTTCAGTGCGGTTTTATCCGGGAAAGTGTTGGCCGGCAATTCAACAAGGTTGTGAATGGCCAGACGCGGATAGCGGATGGTTGTGGGGACGTTGTAATCGTAGTGACGGTGCCATGGTTTTGTCTCTTCCATTGTTTCCCTCCTGACGATGTTTGGTTGAAATTTGATTTAAAAGAGCTGAAAACGTTAACGTGCAGTGCCGCAGTAGATGGAAAATAAACTATAAGAAAATATTAAATCAGTCAAGTACAATGCTTTCTTATGTAAGAAGCACATAATATGTCCCGCCTTGCAGCACATCAACTGTCCGGTTGCGTTTTGCTCCATTGTGGAACCGTCAGCGTCTTGCCGATGAAAGGAACAGGAAATGCTGAATATCCGATAAGGAAAAAACGAGGGACATCCCTCATGCGGTCATCTCATCCATCCCCCTGTGTCCGTATGGTCAAAATCTTCTTGACTCACAATTCGCCGCTGCCGTATACCGGATACCACTGAGTTCTCAAAATTCTTATCAATGCAAATGGAAGGAGATTATTGAGATGAAAATCGGAAGAGATCATTTGAAAAAAAGAATCAGGATATTGGCGCTGTCGTCGGTTATGGTCATGTTATTCATGCAAATGGTTTGGGCGGAGGGAGGGATAAACTACAAAGTCAAGGTCAGGGATTACTGCGGCAAAGATATCACCATTAAGCTTCATTACGGTGTCGGGGGGAGTCATACAAAGACGGAAAAGATTAAAGCGAATGGTTCCGTCAAATTTGAAACGGGCGCCAGATGTCCTTATTCCATTTCTGGTGAAGATCCCTACCACATCAACGCAATGACGACAGTATGTGCAGCCGGTGGCTCCGGCAGCAGCTGTATGGTAGACTGCGAAAGCTCCAATTGGAAGATCGTGAAGTTTGACGGAGCCAATACAGCAGACGGTAAGATTATGTGCAGGTTTGAGAAGGATTAACAATTCAACGGACACAAAACCGAATGATTGTCACGAGAAAAAAAGGAGTTTTGCTTCAAAGCCGTTGATTTATTCAAAGCGCTTTTACCCACAGGGCCATATGGCAGCAAGCGAAATGAATGTTCGGGCAACAGCCGCTTTATCGTGACCTTTTGGGTGGGAAGCGGGCCGCGCCTATCCGCGGGACAAAAAAGGAGGAACCTTCCGGTTCCTCCTTCATGGTTAAAAACTTTTCAATACACTTAGACGGCAAAGGCGTCTTCGCTGATGTTCATGGCGCTTTGCTCATCCTTCTTCAGATTGTCCACTTTGGCGGGTACCAGCCCGGTGATACGGTTGATGAAGAATTTCGCACCCTGTATTTTACCATTATAGAAGGCTTTATCCCTGTCGTTCGCGGTATTGGCCAGGCCCTTGGTTGCCGCGTTGGCCATCCAGATATGCAGCCAGCCGACCAGAGCGTCGGACAGGCAGTTGAGGTAATCGGCGGCGCCGATCAGTGGAACATAGGGCGTCGTTTTCATCATCTTGGCAAATTCCATGGCGGCCCCCGCACAGGCATTGAGCGCGCCTTCGACGATGAGGGCCTCCGCCTTTAAACTTTCGTTGGCCTTGGCTTCGGCAACGGCCGCCTGGGTCAGGCCCAGGAGATTCATGAAATACAGACCTTTTTTCATGCCGAGTTTGCGGCCCAGCAGATCCATCGCCTGAATACCATTGGTGCCTTCGTAAATCAGGTTGATTTTCTGGTCGCGCATCATCTGTTCGACCGGGTATTCACGGCAGTAGCCATAGCCGCCGTAAGTCTGTACGGCATCCGAACATACTTCCATGCCTCTCTCGGTGCAGTAGGACTTGACCATCGGGGTGAGCATCTCGATCATGCCATGCCAGTATTCTTTGTCCTGCTCATTTTGTTCCAGGCCGGCATTGACTTCACGATCCATGGCATAGTAGCAAAGCAGGGCTAATGCACGAATGCCTTCGGTGATGGATTTCTGCCGGATCAGCATGCGTCGCACATCCGGATGCTGAATGATGGGAACCGCTTTGGCGTTGGGATCCTTCATGGCCACGGCAATAATGTTCGAGCCCTGGATGCGCTGCTTGGCATAGTCCAGCGCGTGCAGATAGGCCGACATCGCCAGGGATACACCCATCATACCCACGCCCTGTCTTTCTTCATTCATCATCTGGAACATGATCTTCATGCCGTCGCGCTCTTCGCCCATGAGATAGCCGATGCATTTGCCGTCTGTGCCGAAGTTCAGCGTGCAGGTAGAGTTGCCATGAATGCCCATTTTGCTTTCGATGTTGCCGCACTGCACGTCATTGGGTTCTCCCAGTTCGCCTTTTTCATTGATGCGGATCTTGGGAACGACAAAAATGGAGATGCCCTTCGTTCCTTCCGGATCACCTTCGATGCGGGCCAGAACCGGGTGGATGATATTCTCCGTCAGGTCATGGTCGCCTGCGGAAATGAAACACTTGGTGCCGGTGATGGAGTAGGTGCCGTCGGCATTCTTTTTGGCCGTGGTTTTAAGTATTCCCACGTCGGAGCCTGCCCCCGGCTCGGTCAGACACATCGTGCCCGCCCAGGCGCCGGTATACATTTTTTCAATGATCACGTCGCGCAGGGGGTGCTGGAAAAAATCTTCCACCAGCCGCGCCGCCCCGTGGCTCAGACCGGTATACATGACAAAGGCCTGATTGGAGGCCAGAAACATATTGGCCACAGCCCCCCCGATAATAAACGGGAAGGACTGACCGCCGACTTCGGGCGAATCGGACGTGGACATCCAGCCGCCCTCGCAATAAAGTTTCCAGAGGCGATGATAGGCTTCCGGCGCGAAAACCTTGCCGTCCTTGAAGACCGCCTCGACCGGCTTACGATGTACTTCATCCGGATAGGTTGGAGCTATTTCGTTTTCTGCAAATTTCTGCGCCTGATCAAGCACCATGTTGCACATATCGACATCGTGATCGACATAGCGGCCCTTGCCCAGAACCGTTTCCCCAATATTAAAAACCTCATTCAGCTGGAATTTTATATCTCTTTCATCAACCCACAAACTTGCCATAGAAACCTCCTCCTTCCAATTTTATACAGTAGGGAACGGTTTTAATAACCTGAAGGTTACGCGACCGTTCCCTACATTCAGTGTTGTATTATGCTGATGGACGACGCGCTATTTCTCTATTGCCAGAAACCCGTTCGGATGGAAGTCCGCCCCGGTAACCTTTTTGGAGATGCCTTTCTGGTCCAGGAAGGGGGTAATCCCACCCATGAACAGCGGCCAGCCGGCTCCCATGATGACGCCGGTATCCACATCTTTGGGGCTGGCGACGACGCCTTCTTTGAGGATGGTGTCGACTTCCACGGCGATCCGTTCCAGGACTCTCTGCCGGATCTCATCGTCGGTGAACTTCTTGTTGCCCTGCGGCCAGCCGGCCAAAATCTCGGGATCAACAATGACGGCACCTTTGTCCCCGGGAATCAGGAATGCCTTCTTGCCCTTGGCCACCATGTTCTTGAGGCCGGCATTAACCGCAAAACGGTCAGGCCACGCTTTGTTGAGGGTCGTAAGCACGTGCAGGGAAATGGCCGGGCCCACCAGGGCGGTCAGGACGAAAGGCGACATGGGGAAGCCCATCTCGTGAATAGCCTTATCGGTCTGCAAGAAATCAGCCCCTTCATCGAGGCACCGGAAGATGCCGTCCGACATGGCCGTCAGGACTCTGTTCACGAGGAAGCCGGAAGCGTTCTTCACGAGAACCGGCGTCTTCTTGATCTTCTTGGCAATGTCGAAGGCCGTGGCCAGAACGATATCGCTGGTCTTGTCGGTCTTGATGATCTCGACCAGCGGCATCATGGCGATGGGGTTAAAGAAATGGAACCCGACCACGCGGGACGGATCCTTGAGGAATTTGCCCATCTCGGCGACATCGAGTGACGAGGTGTTGGTCAGGAAGATGCACTCGGGTTTGCAGGCGGCTTCCAGATCGCCGAAAACTTTCTGCTTCACGGACATTTCTTCAAAAACGGCCTCGATAACGAAATCACAATCCTTGAATTCATCATAGGAGATGGTTCCGGTGATGAGTTCTTCGCCCATCCACTTGGCCTCGGCCGCGGTCAGTTTGCCTTTCTTCGCCGTCTTGGCCAGCTGATCCCTGACGTAGGCCAGGCCCTTGTCCACAAATTCCTGCTTGATGTCCTTCATGATCACCGGGCACTGGTAGCGCTGTGCAAATAACAGGGCCATCTGGGAGGCCATGAGACCCGCGCCGATGACGCCGATTTTGGCAATCTTGTTGCCTTTGACTTCTTTGGGCGGCCGTCCGGGAAGCTTCTTGGCCCGGCGCTGGGTGAGGTCAAACGAGTAGATGCCGCATTTGAACTGATCGGAGGTGATCATGTCGGCCAGCGCTTCGTTCTCTTTCTGGAACCCTTCATCGAGCGACCATGTTCCTGCGCCGCGGATGAGATCGAGCGCGCGGTAAGGTGCTAATGCTCCCGTGTGAACCCTGCCTGTGATCATGGCTTTGGTCTTCTGGTAGAGCTCGTCGCTCATCTTCGGATCAACCGTCTTGCGCTCGATTTTTTCTTCGCCTACGATGATGCGTTCCAGCAAAGCCAGGGACTCATCCATAAATTCCGCCGGTGCAATCAGTCTGTCCGCCAGGCCCATTTCGAAGGCCTTTACGGAATTGATCATTTTGTTCATGTTGAGCGGATTGGAAATGACGAGTTCGATGGCCGCTTCCGGGCCGCACAGTTTGGTGACCAGCTGTGTTCCGCCCCAGCCCGGCACGAGGCCCAGGAAGCACTCGGGCAGCGCATAATGATCGCAGCCGCCCGGGCTTTTGGAGATGGTGCGATAGTTGTGATAAAGCCCGACCTCGACGCCGCCGCCCATCGTGGCGCCGTTGTATGCAGCCAGCGTCGGAATCTTGAGCCCCATGATGCGTTTGAAGGCCTGATGTCCTGCGGCGCCGATTTCGAGGGCCGCCTGCTTCGTCGCATTCGGGTCTGCGCTCATGATGTCGGCGCCGACATTGAAGATGAAAGGCTTGCCGGTTAAAAACCAGCCCTTGACATCCTTATCTTTCTCCACGACGTCGATGACTTTGTTTAGCGACTCCAGGGCCTCAATGCCCCATGTATTGGGGATGTTGGGAAACTGCCCGTTGTCCATCGTGACCATTGCTATCTTGCCTGCCTTCTTTGACTGAAAGAAGTTTAATTTGCATTCTGTTATGTATTTAGCCATTGTATGAGCCTCCTAGATTGTTTTCCCGACTACGTTTTCCCAAATGATCGAACCGCCCATGCCCAGGCCCACGCACATGGTGGTGAGTCCGTACCTGGCTTTCGGATTCAACTCGAAATCCTGCGCAAGCTGCATGCTCAGACGCACGCCGGAGCTGGCCAGCGGATGGCCCATGGCAATGGTTCCGCCGTAGGGATTGAGTCTGGGATCTTCCGGAGTCTTCATGCCGAAGTGCTTCATGAAGCCGACTGCCTGCACGGCGAAGGCTTCGTTGAGTTCAATGATATCGAGATCGTCGAATTTCATGCCGTAGTTTCTCAGAACTTTTTCCGTGGAGGGAACCGGCCCCCAGCCCATGATGGACGGATCGACGCCGACAAAAGCCGCGCCGACAAACTTCATCTTGGGTTTGATCCCCAGTTCTTTGCATTTCCGGCCGGACATCAAAAGCGATACGCAGGCGCCGTCGTTCAAGCCCGAGGCATTGGCCGCGGTGACATGGCCTTCCGCTTTAAAGGGGAATTTTCTGAGGTTTTTGATGCTCTCCAGCGTGGTGCCGCGTTTGGCCTGTTCGTCACGGTCGGCAACTCTCCACCCGGTGGGGGAGAATACCGTCATATCGACACAGTGCTTATCGTAGTAGCCGGCATCCAGTGCCTTGAAGTATCTCTCCAGAACGCGGAAGGCGTATTCATCCGCCTCATCCTTGCTCACCGGCTGTTCGCCGTGCTCAGGCATCCAGTCATGGAGCTTTTCCGCCGTGTTGCCCATGTTGAAATATTTCGGCTCGACCATCTTCTCGGTAACGATCCTGGGATTCGGATCGGCGCCCGCGCCCATCGGGTGATGGGCCATGTGTTCGACGCCGCCGGCAATAATCATATCGGCAACGCCTGCTCTGATATAGGACGAGCCGATGCTCTGGCAGGTCATGCCGCCCGCGCACATCCGGTCCACAGAAAATCCGGGAACGGATTCCGGAAGGCCCGACGTGAAAACAACGGTTCTGCCCATCGTGGTTCCCTGATCTCCGGACTGAGTTGTTGCGCCCATGATACAATCATCCACCTCTCCCCATGGAACGGTCGGATTTCTTCTGACGAGCTCTTTCATGACTTTGGTCACCATGTCATCCGCCCGCGTGTACCAGTAGAAACCATCCTGTCTGGCCTTTCCGAACCACGTCCTTACACCGTCTACAAAATACGCATCTCTTAAATCCATACATCCTCCTTAGTGTGCCTTTTATTGGCTCCTGCAGAGAAGTCACCCGTTGCGGTGAGCCCTCCTGCATTCTTAGGTTCTGCAAAACGCATCTTCCACTGGTAGCAAGCACCGGTGCCGGCCGGGGCTTTAGAAGCACTGCGCGGTCGATATCAGGGATCATCCTGGGAAATGCGCTACCAATAAGGGATCAAATGCGTTTATGATTTCCTTTTGTTGTTCGCGAACCGATTATTTATTCGGAATCGTTTTCAGCAGTTGGAAAGTCATGTCGCTAACCGCAAGAGCATTCATCATGCCAAACAAAAGATATTTGTATCATGTTGATTTATTATCGTATTTTATATTGTTCCGGGTTTTTTGCATCAATAGATGGTTCACGATTGTTTCATTGAGACAATAGTGAATCATTTATGAGACGTAATTTGGTGCCGCTGATTTGACAAAGGTGAGCAATAACAAGCGAATTCCATCGCCGCAGACCATTGCCCGATATTATGAATGCGCCCGCCCGCCGCTGTCATGTTTTATCCATCAGAAGCCGCGGTTTTGATGCAGGGAATGGTTATCATACCATTATGGTTTTCTTATGTATGTATGATTGCAGTACGAACCGCCTTTTCCAATGGTTTGTTCTCTTGTAAAAGTCCAGTATTCCTTATTTTCCTTGGCGTGCTTCCAATCTCCCGCACAGGAGTATTTGCATAGTTCCGACAGACCAAAGATGGTCAGCATTTTTGTGACAGGACAAAACTGAAATCTGAATTCAATTTTGTCCTGTGTCTCATTTTCAATTCTTAGATGCAGAAGTTTCCTGAAGAACAAAAAGTTTCTTTTAATTTTTTGCTTAAAGATTGGAAATTCCAGTTTTGAATTTATACGTGGAACGATGACTTTCGCCACTAATGTAGCTGCCAGTATCAGTTGTTTGCCTACGATGCGAATGGATCGTTGTTTTCCGAGAAATGGTGTTAATGTATAAGTTTGCAGAACAAAAGGCAGGGTGAATATTAAAACAAGTAACCATGATAATACCAGTAGCGAAAAATATTGCATACCACCTCTCATAGATGATCATTTGTCAGCCGTTGTCCCAATCTAATCTCGGAAAGTGAAGTAATCAATAATAGTTAAATGGCAGGATATTGACAGATAAAAACTGCTATGAAAGCGACAAATAGCACCTGTTGTTGCAGGTATTTAAAGTAAGTGTTCTTTTTATAAACATAAAGACGGCCGATGGGGAATCATCGAGTTCGAAGCCCTGGGGGAAGGAAATTAAATAACTGCCCGCAGTGATAATGAAACCCGGCCTTTCAGAAAATGAGATAAGGTTGGACCGCCTTTGGATGGCATAACTTTTTGATGACCACAATAAACCCGCTAAACCGGGCGAATTGATTAGTTTCCGGGATGCCACCGGATGAAAAGATTGAATAGATCGTCTTGATAAAAAGTATCATATCGGATATTAATGTCGAACGAACTTGAAATACAAACGGAGGAAATTTTTTTTATGAAGCCCAGTGAAAAAGAAGAAGAATACTACGCACGTCAGGAATACGAAAAAAAGAGAAAGCTGGAAGTGGAGAAGATCAAGGATTTAAAATCGGATGAAAAGCAAAAACTAAAAGACCTTCACTATATGAAATGCCCGAAGTGCGGCATGGATCTCATCGAAATCGATTATAAGAACATAAAAATCGATAAATGTTCGGCATGTGAGGGCGTATGGCTGGATGCCGGAGAAATGGAAACCGTTTCGTCGATGGAAAAGGGCGGACTGGATAGACTGTTCAGCGTTTTTAAAAAATAGTCAATCCGATCATCGTGTTCATCAACGGGAATCGCAACTCGATTCCCGTTTTTTTTGGGAGATAATTTTCGTTTGCCTGGTCCTTGTTGGTGCTTGGGGAACGTTATAGCGAATAAACGGGATGCTGTTAATTTATTCTGATAGGGCTGAAAATCAGCTGATGATGTTCAGGACTGCCCTGACAACCAGTTTGTTTGTTTCCGCCGTGCGCATTTCTCGCAGGATTCACCGGCAATCAATCTTTTTCATGGCCTGTTCAATGGTCTGCACGCTTTCCGGACGGATCAGGCGCGCGACTTCGCAACCGTCCTTGAGGAATACCAGCGTGGGCCACAACTTGACCCCGAAGGAACGCCCCAGCGGCCGGCCGGGGCCGTCTTCGACCTTGATGTGCTGAACCTGCGGATGCGCGGCAAATGCCCGACGGATCAATGGCTCCGCGTC
Source organism: Deltaproteobacteria bacterium (assembly GCA_036528635.1). Lineage (GTDB taxonomy): Bacteria > Desulfobacterota > Syntrophia > Syntrophales > Smithellaceae > UBA8904. The sequence goes on along the minus strand of JAIGNE010000013.1, from coordinate 5,948 downwards.
CTGGCAGTAACCGCACCAGTCCGTGCAAAAGTGCAGGACGGCAGGTCCACTGAGCGCATCGATGTCTTTGCGGGCGGGTTCGATTCCCACAAATTTACTGCTGAAGGCCATTTTCGTTCTCCTTATTGTACTCGTCCATAAATGATGGAATACTTTGTCCAAACCAATGGAAGGCCACCTGGACTTCCCGTTTATTCTCTTGCACATTTTCTTATGGAATAAGCATTGCCGGGTCTTTTTTCAATAGGCGGAAGCAGGGCTCGGGGACCGCGCCCTGTGTGCCCGCATCGGGCCGAAAGCAGCACAAAGTCATCCTGTAATGCTCCCCGTTGCCGATTATTCGGGAATCGTGCAGTAAAGCCGCGAGTCCTCCAGGGCATCCGTGCGGTAATGCACAATATCCTGATAGGCCCTGGACCGGTTCATTTCGATGAAGGCGTCAATGGACGGATATTCATAAAGAGCGATGGCGTCCCACTGTTCGTCGCCGATGACCGGCATCAGGCCGTTGCCGCGGTAAACGACCCGGCTGATCGTTTCCCCGGCGAATAATGAGCTCGTCGCTTCATAATATTTCTGATACGTTTCTCTTCCGCCGTCGCGTTTGAATCTCAGCAGGTTGACCATAACAACCGGTCCCCTGTAATCCTGAGACATGAGCTCTTTGAACTGATCCCTGGTCGGCATGATAAAAGTCATTTTTTGTCTCCTTATTTTCGGGTTTATTTCGCAGCACGCCCTTTTTGGCCTCGTGCTGCCCGGATGGATCGACAGGCTTTCTTACCAGTTTTTCGCAGGAAATGAAATAGAGTCAAAATCGTCGAACCTCAAAGGTCCGGAACCAAATTCGCCCGCAGTTTTTACACCCAAATCCTCCTTTGACATGCTTCCTCATTTTGCCTATACTCTCCGCGACCGGGTTTATTCCTGCGGGCAGCTGCGCCACGGTTCGCGCTGAAATGCCGTCGGATGTGCCAGACTGATCTTCGCTTGGTGAGGAATGCTGTGGCAGCTGTGGCTCTGATCCTTTTTTATCTTCTTTTTCCGGCAGCCGCCGTTTATCTGGCGGCCAGATACGCCTTCTTCAACAAACTGGGCGCCGTCGTGGTCTGTTACATTGCCGGGATTATCGTCGGCAACGTCGGATTGATTCCGGCTCACCTGAGCACCCTTCAAAATCCGCTGATGCTGGTCACGATCGGCCTGGCGCTTCCGCTGATGTTCTTCTCCATTAACATGCGCCGCTGGAGCAGGCTGGCGGGCAAATCGCTTGTCTCCTTCGGGCTGCAGATCCTGGCCATTGTTATTGTTGCGGCCGCGGGGTTCTTTCTCTTCCGCGGCGGCGTGGGCGAAGAAGCCTGGAAAATCGCCGGCATGTTCGTGGGCGTTTACACCGGCGGCACCGTCAACCTGGGCGCCATCGCCACGGCGCTGCGCACCGATCAGACGCTCTATCTTGCCGCGCACACCTCCGACGTTCTGGTCTCCAGCGTCTACCTGCTTTTCCTGATGACGGCCGGACAGCGGGTTTTGGGGCTGGTCCTGCCCGCTTTTGCAGCCGATGCCGGTGCGGCCGCGGATCGGGAGCCGGACTTCGATTCTTACGCCGGTATATTTTCCGCCGGGACGGCCGTCGGGCTTGCCAAAGCCCTGGGACTGGCTATGTTGATTTTCGCGGCAGGCGGGCTAGCGTTTCTGGCCTTTTCGGAGGACGTGGCCTTCGTCATCGCAATCCTTGCCATTTCCACGCTGGGCATCTTATTTTCGTTTGTTCCCGCCGTCCGCGGCATCCGCATGACCTACCAGCTCGGCAATTACTTCATTCTGATTTTTTGCCTGGTCGTGAGCTCCATGGCTGATTTCAACCGTCTGGTTTCCACAGCGCCGGTCATGCTCATGTACGTGGCTTTCACGGTCTTCGCGTGCCTCGTGCTGCATATTGCCCTGGCGCGGATCTTCAGGATCGACGCCGATACGGTCATCATTACTTCCGTGGCAAGTATCTGCTCGCCGCCGCTGGTGCCGATGGTCGCGTCCGCGCTAAGAAACAAAGAAATTGTAATTTCAGGCGTGATCACCGGAATTATCGGCTGGGTCGCGGGAACGTATCTGGGAATCGCTTTGGCGTATATTCTGCGCGCATTTGCATGAACAAAAATTAAGGAGGACACTGATGAAGCTCTATGAATTTACAAAATCGTACCAGCTTTTTGAGGAAGCGCAGAAGTATCTGCCCAACGGCATTTACGGGCCCCGCACGCCGGCCTTCCTCACGTTCGGATCTTATCCGGCTTTTATCAAGCGTGGTGACGGCTGCCGGATCTGGGACGTGGATGGGAATGAATTCATCGATTACATGTGCTCTTTCGGGACAAACCTGCTGGGGCTGAAGAATCCGCAAGTAGACGCGGCGGCGAAGAAGCAATGGGAAAATGCCGACTGCTTCACGCTGCCTTCGGATTTGTGGCTGCCGCTGGCTAAAAAAATGGTGGAGACGATCGACGGCGTCGACTGGTGCGTATTCGGAAAAAACGGCTCGGATGTGACCTCCTACGCCATCACCCTGGCCCGGGTTTACACCGGGAAAATGGACATCCTGCTGGCCAGGGGCTCTTATCACGGATCCCACTTCTGGTGCCAGCCGCACGGACAAGGAGTACCCGAAGAGTGGAAAACCCACGTACACTATTTTGAATACAACGATGCGGCGGACTTCCGGCGCGTCTGGGCCGAGCACCAGGGCACCGTCGCGGGCGTGGTGCTCACCCCGCACCGGCACGACGCCATGAGGGACCAGGAACTGCCGAAGCCCGAGTTTGTGGATGCGGTGAACAGCCTTGCCTCAAAAGACGGTTTCATGGTCATCATCGACGACGTCCGCTGCGGATTCCGCCTGGACCTCGCGGGAAGCTCGAAGCATTACGGCTGGAAGGCCGATATCCAGTGCTTTGGCAAGGCCATGGCCAACGGCTACGCCATTTCCGTCGCCTGCGCGCGCCGTGAGCTGATGGAGGCGGCCAAGACCATTTTCTTCACCGGTACCCACTTCTTCTCCGGCGTTCCCTTTGCCGCCGCTCTCGCCTGCATCGACGAAATCCGGGCAAGCTGTGCGATTGAGCACATTCACCGGATGGGAACGATGCTCATGAAAGGGCTTGCCGACGCGGCCGCGGCGGAAGGCGTAAAGGTAAACGTCACCGGACCGCCGGCCATGCCGTACATGACGTTTGCCGGCGATCCGCTGTTTGAAACTAATCGGTTCTTCTGCGGCGAGGCGGCCCGGCGGGGCATCTTCCTCCATCCGCACCACAACTGGTTTGTCTGCGCGGCCATGCAGGAAGCCGATATTCAAAAGACGCTGGATGTCGCGTCCGTTTGCTTCAAGCTCACCCGGGAAAAGATCGGAGGCTGAGATGAAATGGTATCATGTGGGCATCAAGGTGAAAGACCGCCCGGCGTCCATCCGGTTTTACGGCGACGTTCTGGGGCTGGCCGTTGTGGATGAGGTGGAGATCTGGGGAAAGGTCTTCACCTTCGTCGGCAACGACACCTTTCAGATTGAAATCGAACAGGCCAATCCCCATGAGACACAGGCGGATCCGTCCGCCATGACGGGGCTCAATCACATCAGCGTGGTCGTGGATGATATCCGGGCGCTGGTGAAGAACGCATGCGCCCGGGGGGCCGAGGCGCTCATGGAGCCGTTTGCCTCCCGGCCGGACCGGCTCACCACCTTCATTCGCGACCCGGACGGCGTGCTGATCCAGATTATCGAGTACGTGAAAAAAGAGGCGGACGGCTGATCCAATGCGTTGATGCCGCAGCGCCGTTGAATACGGCGCTGCGGCATCAAATGATCATGGTCCTTCCGACTTCAGGAAAACAGCATTCCATCGTTATTCCTGATCGCGTTTATTTCACTCGTGTCTTTAAATCATTTAACTCAGCTCTCAGCGCAGTGATATTTTTCTGCTGTTCCTGAATGAGACCCTGCTGCTCCTGCACAACTTTGGTGAGCACCGACACGATGTCCATCGAGCTCAACCCCTTGCGGTCTTTCGTGGCGACCAGTTCAGGAACATCCTCCGCAATAAAGCCGACGTGGCTCTCTTCCGGAGATGTCTTGTATTGATACGTCACCGGATTGAGACCCTGCAGCGTCTTCATCGCATCTTCAATCTTCAATTCCTGAATGTTTTGCTTCAGCTCCCGGCTCGACGGGGTCACCACGGTTGCATACAAGGTTCCGTTGATCGTTACGGTATTGGCGGCAAAGTCCCCGTAGACGAGAGGCGTGGCCGTATTCGAATTGTCGATGTAAAGCTTGTTGGAACCCATTTCATTGCGCCCGGCATTGTAGCCCAGGAAAACATTCCCCGTGCCGGTGGTGTTGGAGTAGCCGGCGTAGTTCCCCAGGTAGAGATTGTTGCTGCCGGTGGTGTTCTGGTAGCCCGTGGCATAGCCGAAGAAAGTATTGTAGTTGCCTTCCGTATTGGCCCAGCCTGAGGCATACCCGAGGAAGGTGTTGTATTTGCCGATCGTGTTTTTGTGGCCCGCTGAGTTGCCGGCGAAGGTATTTCGTTCGCCCGTAGTATTGGAATACCCTGTCTGATAACCATAAAAAGTGTTGTAACTCGCGGTGGTGTTGGAGTTTCCCGAGTAAGCTCCGGAAAAAGTATTGTACTGGCCGGTGCTGTTTTTGTAGCCCGCATAGACGCCTGAATAAGTATTGAAGCTTGCCGTGGTGTTGAAAAATCCGGCATTCGTTCCGGAAAAGGTGTTGTATTGGCCCGTCGTGTTTTGAAATCCCGCGTGATCTCCATAGAATGCATTGTGCACGCCGGTTGTATTGTAGTGGCCCGCGCCAAAGCCGACAAAAGTATTTCTGGAACCGGTCGTATTGGAATGGCCGGTATAGGGACCGACAAAGGCGTTGTACTGGCCTTCCGTGTTCGTGTAGCCGCTGCAATATCCGATAAAGATATTTCCGCTACCGACCGTATTATTTATACCGGTATATGCGCCGAAGAATGCGTTATACATGCCATTGGTGTTACTGTATCCGCTCATGTACCCGACATAAGCATTACGCTGACCATACGTGTTGTTTCTGCCTGCAGAATGGCCGACATAGACATTGTCGGATCCGGTCGTGTTGGTGTGGCCCGCATTCTCGCCGATAAACTGGTTGCTGCTGCCGGACGTATTGCTTTGCCCTGCGGACTTCCCGAGAAAAACATTCGAGGCCCCGGTTGTGTTTGCATAACCGGCAAAATCGCCCCCGAAGACATTGTTCGTGCCGCTGGCATTGAAATAGCCCGCCATGGTTCCGACGAAAGTATTGGCGCCGGCATTGCTGTGGTAGCCTGCATAGTACCCGAGGTAAGTGCTGTTGTTGGCTGTCGTTGTATCGCGGCCCGCGCGATAACCGATAAAGGTGTTGTTGACACCGCTGCTGATATTCAGGCCCGCCTCCAAGCCGTACAGGGTGTTCTCATTCGTTTCCGATCCGCACCAGGCCTGTCCGGCAAAAGCTGAGACAATCAGTACACAAATGATCATTTTCGTCTTCATCCTTATACCCTCCTTTTTTATTGCCGCTCATCTAAAAAAGTTTTGTAATGGCTGAAAAGATTATCCGTGTTTAAATCATTGATAGGGGCTTTCAGACAAGTTCACGTCATCCTGAACGCTCCATTATTCTTTTTACGTCTGCTCAAAAGGTGACTTTAAATGACACTCGCATCGCGGGATTCGTAAATGGCCGATAACGGTCTAAACCTGCGCTTTTATGTAGAAAAAGTCAAGAAATGAGTGCCGGCCGAATTGCCTCACATAAAATGTTACCGAAGGGGAAGACAAAAGAGGTTCGTTGACTCATAATTCGATGTTACCGGGAAGAGATTCGGAAACGGAGGATTATTTATGAGTCCGCAAGCCAAAGAAGA
>JAIGNE010000012.1:0-11156 GCA_036528635.1 Deltaproteobacteria bacterium | reverse complement strand
ATATGCCATGCGTCATCTCCTTTGTGAGCGTTTTAGCACATCAATATGGTTGTGCAACCAATTTTGCCTTCTTCTAATATTTTATTGTCAAAGAACAATTTATACCTTAATTATGACACAGTCTGTTCGCGGGAATGACAATGTTGTTGTTTGTATGTGGTTATGCGAAGCTCAAGAAAAGGCTTCAGCCTCCCGTGGTATCCGTATCCTGAAATCAGACCATAAGACTGTTCGACTGACGTTCTACATATGGATCGTCCATCGAACGAGGGAGAAAATGAATGAGTGACGGTGTCTACAAAGAACTGTGTAACACAATGGCCAAACTGGGCGGGCGTTACCCGGGAAGAGATATTCCGGAATTTTATGACCTCGTTCATGAGTTGTACACGCCTGCGGAAGCGGCCGCGGCCGCGGCGATGACCTCCCGGCAGATGACGGCCCAGGCCGTTGCGGAAAAACTGGGCCGGGACGTCCCGGAAATCCAGGCTGTACTCGAAGGCATGTCGGACAAATTACTGTGCCTGTCGACGGATAAGGACCAAACGCGCTATTATATTTCCGTCCCGTTTGTTCCCGGGATTTTTGAATTCCAGTTTTCGCGCGGCACCTGGACCGAAAGGGACCGGCGGATCGCCCGCCTGATTCATGCCTACAAAACCGCCTTTGACCGGGACAATCCGCCGCCGGCGGAATCGGCATTCTCGATGAACCGCGTGATCCCGATCAACGAAACAATCCGTTCGGAATCAAAAATTCATACCTTCAGCCAGATGAATTCCTATATCGACCAGGCCGACATAATCGGCGTCTACACCTGCTTTTGCCGTCATGAGGCGAAACTCCTCGACGAGAAAGACGACTGCGGCATGCCGATGGAAGTCTGCATGCTTTTCGGGTCCGGGGCCCGGTTCTTTATCGACCGGGGCGTCGCACGACAGCTGACCAAGGAAGAAGCCAAGAAGGTTTTGCGGGAGGCCGCGGAGGCCGGGCTCGTTCATGCGGGGCTCAATTCCCAGAAACTGGATTTCATCTGCAACTGCTGCCGTTGCCACTGCATGATCATGAAGGACGCCCTGAGCCGGCCCAAACCCGGAGAGTATCTTCAGTCCGGTTATCAGCCCCGGTTTGATCCGGAGCTCTGCTCAGGATGCGAAACCTGTATCGGAAGATGCCCTGCCACGGCACTGGCGATGTCCGATGATATCCCCGTCATGGATCCGGATCGCTGCATCGGCTGCGGCGTGTGCGCCGTCGGCTGTCCCGCAGGCGCAATCGAAATGGCGTCGAAAGAGGAGATTCCGATCCCGCCCGCCAGCCCGAAGGAATTGATGAAAATGGCGGCTGCGAAAGGATAAGAGCGGCCTTGAGCACTGCTCATTCGACAAAGGAGGGTAAGCGGTCCATCATGACCCTGAAACTTGCACTGGAAAAAACAGCTTATCGAATAATGGACTATCTCAAAGCGTTCAGCCCCCGCCAGGATATTTATGCCCTGGAAAGGGGCGGGACAGGCGTAAAGCAAAGAGGCGCCGAAGACAAGGCGAACCGGCATGTTCGATCCAATCCTGAAGCCTTCAATGACCTGGACATCGGAGGCGTTCTGGATCAGGTCTTCGCCGCGGTTCCGCGGCCCTATGAAAAAAGCAAGGTGAGCGACAAAGAATACATCGACAATGTCTTTCACTATCCCGCAAGCGACCGCGATGAGATTTTGGAAAGACAGGAGGCCATTGCAGAGCTGCAAGGTGATGAAGAATTATGGAACCAGATCCTTGCCGTTAAAGCCAGTCTGGACACCTGCCTTTACGATGACCGATTCGGAAGCACCGTCAATGGTCTTAAATCTCTCCAGGACGCATCCAATATCGTTTCGTTCATCCTCAGCATCCGCAGCATGCGGGAACCCGCCGCAAAACGGCTGAAACGCGTCAAGGATTTTGGCGCCCGGTTCGACGCTGATGAGAAATTTCGCGAAGCCGAAAAATTTATACGGGAGATATATCTTCCCTATGAATTGGGCGGCGCAATTGACGACAACATGGATTACCTGAACTCCATCAGCTCTGTGGGATCGAGACGGGAGTTCTACAGGGGCAATCGCGTCCTTATTGAAGCCACCGAGAAAATGCTCACAGAAGAGTCTTTCAGACAATTCATCAATGATGAGGCCCGAGCGCTACATCTCCTCCAGACCATGAAGTCCAGACTGGACATCTGGCACAAGGAAATGTTCGGCTTTAATCTGAGCGGGATAAAACTGGAAAAGTGGGGAAAGGATGAACGCAGGCGATACGGGGATTTGATCGAATACTGGCTTTTGCTCGTCAATGAAGCCATTTACTCGCGGATTCCGAAACTGGAGATTGGCGATTTGTCCCCGGAGTTGAGTTTCTATCTGGGAGCCGCGGCTATGCAGAGGAAATGGACGGCGGATGGCTTTACGGTAACAACCCCTGCCATCCTGAAGAAAAGGGAAATCAGAACCGTCATTGCCGGTTCCTGCAATACGTCGCTGATGAAAAGACAGGCGCATGATCCGATCGTTCGCAACGATATTGTTTCGGACAGGGATCACAATCTGTTCGTGATCACCGGACCCAATAACGGCGGGAAAACGACCTATATCCGGCAGGTGGGACAGATGTACTGGCTTGCCCATCTGGGCATGGGACTGCCCGCGGACACGGCCTGCCTTAGCCTGATTGACGCAATCTTCACATTTTTCAACACCGAAGATAATACGGCGGAAGGCACGGGGCTATATCTGACGGAGCTCAAAAGGATGTCGCAATTTTCCCGACCGCCTTCCGGGCAGCCCCGGATGACTCCCTATTCCATCGTCTTCTTCGATGATTTCGCGAATGGCACCGATCATGAAGAGTCGGTCAAAAGAACGAAGATCGTGTTGGATTACTTAAGCCAAAAAGGCGTGACGGCTTATTTTACGACGCACAAGCACGAGATCGCCGACATGGTCGAAGCGGGCGAACTGCCCGGAGCTGTCTGCCTCGGCGCTGAAGTGAGACACAGCGGCGCCGGCATTGAAACGACCTACAGGATTCTAAGAAACGCCCAGGAAAAAAGCTACGGCCACATCCAGGCGGAAGCAATGGGCATCACCCCGGAAGCATTGCGGGCCTATCTGACCGAGGAGATCGCCCAAAACATCTACCCGGTCGAAGACACCAGGATGAAATTATGATGAGACATGGAATTTCTATTCCATCCACAATTAACATGACAACCCAAAGGAGGCATTAAAATGGTCGAGATTAAACATCGAACAATAGAAACAAACGGCATCCGGATGCATATTGCCGAAGCGGGAGAAGGCCCGCTGGTCCTGATGCTGCACGGATTTCCGGAGTTGTGGTACTCGTGGCGTCACCAGTTCACGGCTCTGGCTGAAGCCGGTTTTCACGCCGTTGCCCCGGACCAGCGCGGCTACGGCCAGACGGATCGCCCGCCGGAGATCGGCGATTATAACATTTTTCAGCTCACCGGAGATATTATCGGCCTGGTCAATGCATTGGGCGAGCCCCGACCGTACATCATCGGTCACGACTGGGGCTCCGTCGTCACCCAGTATTGTGCCGTCCTTCGGCCCGATCTCTTCAAAGCGGTTGTCCTGTTGAGCGTTCCCTATCTGATGCGTGTGAAGGGGACCACACCTCCCATTCAAATCATGAAGAAAATGTATGGAGAAGATATCTTTTATCAGGTCTATTTTCAGGAACCGGGAAAAGCCGAGGCCGATCTGGAAACGGATGCCAGGCGGTCCATGGGGGCGATGCTCTATTCCAATTCCGGCTCTCCGCCGCCCGAGAAGCGCTGGAATTTCGTCTATAAAAAAGGCGAAACCCTTTTGCAGAATTTCGCCTATCCGGACCGGATTCCCCAATGGCTGACCGAGGCCGACATTGATTATTTTGGCCAGGAATTCGCCAGGTCTGGTTTCCGAGGCGGACTCAACTGGTACCGCAACATCGATTTCAACTGGCGGGAAACCCCGTTTCTGGACGGCGCCAGAATTCTTCAGCCGACGCTGTTCGTGGCAGGGGATGCGGACCCGGTCATCAGGATGTATAAAAAAGCCGTTGATACCCAGGAGAAGGTTATTCCGAACCTGAAGAAGAAGGTTGTCCTGCCCGGTGTGGGCCATTGGATCAACCAGGAGCGGCCCCAGGAAGTCAATCAGCTGATCCTGGAATTCCTGAAAAACGAAAACGCGAAATAGATCGGAAATTTATCAACACTATTTTAAAATCATCATCCGGGAGTATTACCATGTCGCTTAATTATCTATTTAAGGAAGCAAAGATCGGTTCCCTGACTTTAAAAAACAGGGTGATCATGCCGCCCATGGGAACCCTGATGGCCGATGAGGGCGGCTTTGTCTCCCAGGTGCTCATCGACTATCACGAAGCCAGGGCAAAAGGCGGATGCGCGATGAATATCGTGGAAGTTTCCGCCGTTCATCGGTCAACGATGGGACCGCGAAACATTGGTATCTGCGATGATTCGTTTCTGCCCGGATTAAAATCATTAGCCCAGGCGATCAAGACCGCGGGCGGAAAAGCCTGCATTCAATTGTGGCACGCGGGACGCCAGATTAACAGCCGCGATACGGGTTTGCCGATTGTCGCCCCGTCCCCCCTTCCCTGTCCTGTTTGCCGGGAATTGCCCGTTGAACTCAGCACCGATCAAATCGGCGAACTGATCGATGCTTTTGGCGACGCGGCCGCGCGGGCGAAGCGGGCCGGTTTCGACGCCGTCGAAATCCACGGCGCCCATGGATACCTGATTGACCAGTTCATGAGCGCCTATTCCAATCATCGGCAGGATGAGTATGGCGGCCCGCTTGAAAAGCGGGCTCGCTTCGCCCTGGAAATCATCAGAAACATTCGCGGGAAAGTCGGGCGGGACTTCCCTGTCCTGTATAGACTGAGCGCCGATGAATACGTTGAAAACGGACTGACCGCCGCCGACGCCAAATTAATTGTTAAGCTGATTGAAGACGCAGGCGTTGATGCCGTTCATGTTTCAGCCGGCGTGTATGGATCGCTGCCCTGGATCATCCCTCCCCTGGATATGCCGGAGGTTCCTTATCTGGATAACGTCGCCGCCGTAAAATCGGTGGCGTCTATCCCCGTCATCGCCGCCATTCGCATTAACGATCCCGTTGAGGCCGACCGCATCATCGGGGAGGGCAAGGCCGATTTTGTTGCAGTCGGCAGAGGACAGCTTGCCGATCCCGAATTCTGCAAAAAGGCGCAGGCCGGGGATTTCGATTCGATCTTGAAGTGCATTGGATGCAATCAGGGATGTGTGGACCGCCTCTTTATGCAGGGCCTTCCCATCCGCTGCCTCAGAAACCCGGCTACGGGGCAGGAGAAAGCGTGCGAATTGAAACCGGCCGAACAAAAGAAAACAATCCTGGTGGTGGGAGGCGGACCGGGTGGTCTGGAAGCGGCGACGACGCTTCAAAAAAGAGGACACCGGGTGGTTCTCATCGAGAAAGCCTCTCGCCTGGGAGGTCAGTTTTTCCTGGCGGGAGCGGCGCCCATGAAAAAGGCAATGGCCGAGGCCGCCTCGCAGATGGGGCGGATAGCCGAACGCCAGGGCGTCGAAATCAGATTGAACACGGCATTTACAAAAGAAGTTTTGGCTAAGTTGAATCCGGATGAAATCATTGTGGCGACAGGCTCCGATCCTGTTCGCCCGGACATCCCTGGCATTGACATGCAGCATGTCGTTTATGCCCAGGATGTTCTGGAGGGCCGGGCCTCGACCGGTGATTCCGTGGCCGTGCTGGGCGGGGGGCTGGTCGGTATGGAAACCGTCGAATATCTTTGTATGCAGGGGAAAAAAGTCGTCGTTATCGAATTACTGAAAAAAGTTGCCAACGGATTGGGACTCACCCGCAAACCGCAGGCCCTGCGGTTTCTGAAAGATCATCACATTCCCGTCCTGGTAAATGCCAGATGCATCGAGATCAAAAACGGCAGTGTCATCGTCGATGTCAACGGCGAGTCGCAGGAAATTGAAGGTATCGATTCCGTGGTCGTTGCAGTCGGTGTGAAACCGGATCATACCGTAGAACACGCCTTGAAAGAGGCAGGATGCCGCTGCCACGTGATCGGCGATGCCCGGGAATCCGGAAAAGCGCTGGACGCTATTTGGGAAGGCGCGGCAATCGGAAGAGTATTATGAAAACGGCTTGCCTTCACTGAAGAGCCCATAGAACAATCTCAATCAGAGTTTTATATTGCGAGTACCTGCTTGCATGACTCCGCCTTCTGTCATTGCGAGCGGACCCTCGGGACCTTTGTGTGTCCCCCGCTGGCGGGGGTGGCGCAACGCGCCGGAGGTGGTGGTGGCAGTTGCGCCGGGGCATCCGGCATACGCCGGAGTTCCTGTCTTTTGCTCAATGTCCTCGCCTGTGGAATAAATCGTTTGTTCTGTTAGCAGCAAATAGAAAAGTCCTATTTTAGTAGCACGTGATATGTCCGCTTTAACTATGCTAAAGGAAAGGGGCGAAGGGCGTAGCCCGGAGCCCCTTTCCTTTCTGACGAGCGGCGGACTTACGCTGCCTTGTCTTTCTTCTTTTTCTTTAGATTTCCTTTTTCATCATAGTCGGCCAGTTTACGCGGTCCATGCAAAATCGCCAGGGAGCCGTCCATGTAGCGATGAACATTGACCCTTGCCCGAACATAATGGCACCGGTACTTATCCGGCGGAATCTGGAGCGTTATTCCCTCAAAGCTGATGCAGTTATCCGGGGTAACGGTTCGTTCATGATGCTCGCAGAGAATGTCCTCAAGATGTCCTCCAATCCAGGGGATGAACGCGGTTCCTTCCTCTAATGGCTTTCGCTTAAACTCCCGGTTATAAGCCGGCAGATAGACCTTTTTGATATAGCGATTGGCCGCTTCCATCGTGGTAATGTCCTGCAGGGCAAGTTCTTTGACTAATCGGTCCTGATGGGTGCGAAACATTCTTTCGCTTCGGCCTCTGGCCTCCGGGGAATAGGCGGGAATCATGGTAACCCCCAACTGCTGCATGGCCCGACCAAACTGGGTCAACTGGGTTTTGCTGACCTTGCCGCCTTCCTTCGGCGTAAACCAATAGTGGCTGCCTCGATCTGTATATATTGTGCTGAACAGCCCTTTTTTTAAAATCACATCGCCAACACCCTGAAAACTGCTGGCGGTTCCCTCCTCATCAACGAAAAACACATTATACTGCTCGTTCGTTGCATCATCCATTGTGACAATCAAATCCCACCTCTTGCCCGGAACCCATTCATGGGCGCTTCCGTCCTGGTGGATCATCATCCCCGGCAAGGGGTTGCGTTCCCTTTTCTTCCGATGGGTGCCTTTCTTCTTTAGTTTCTGAACCATACCCTGTCTCTGCAGGGTATTCTTAACCCAGGTATAGCTCCGCTTCCCGCCTTCTCTCGTATACCATGAATAAAAGTGTTTTACGTTCCATCCCCGATAGCTCGAACGGTATCGATCCGTTACCCTCAACACCTCATCCACCGGCGCTCGCCGGCGAGATGCCTGTATCAGTCGCTTATCGTTGAGTCCCTCCATCCCGTTCTCTTCATACCGACATATCTGACGACGAAATGTCCGCGGGCATACCCCCAAAACCATCGCTGCTTCGTCCTGGCTCAGCTTTCCTTGACGCCATCCTGAATACATCTCTTCAAATCGCATCTTCCGGATCTCCTGTAGCATCTCCGTCCGTCTCATCCGTCACCTCCATTGAGGCAACTTAGCAACCGGACAGTTTATGTGCTACATAACCGGACAAATTATTTGCTCCTTACAAATAAATCGTTTGTTCTTGACTTAAAGGGGGCTTTTTCTTAGTATTATCCTCACAATTAAGAAATACGTAATCCATGAATCAAAAAAGGTGAAGCATGGCGCAGCCCAGAATTGACATCCCCATGGAAAGCATCAAGGCTTTTTGCGCGAAATGGAAGGTTGCGGAATTTTCGTTGTTCGGCTCAGTGCTGCGCGATGATTTCCAGTTGGACAGTGATATAGATGTGTTGCTGAGTTTTAAAGATAATTCCGCCTGGAGCCTGTATGATTTTGTCGACATGAAAGATGAACTTAAGTCTATCTTTGGCCGGGAAGTTGATCTTATAGAAAAAGAAGCTATACGCAATCCCTATCGCCGGTGTTCAATGCTGGCAGAGCACGAGGTGCTCTATGCCGCGTAACGAAAGCCGCGATCCGGCTTATTTGTGGGACATGCTGGATGCGGCCAGCGCTATATCGACATTTGTTGCCGGGCGCTCATTTCACGACTTTCAAAAAGACAGGATGGTCAGAAACGCTGTAGAACGAAACTTGGAAATTATCGGCGAGGCGGCAAATCGCATTTCCGATACTTTTCAGAATTCTTATCCGCAGATTCCATGGAGAAACCTCATCGGTCAGCGAAATATTCTGATCCATGAATACGGAGAAGTAAAAAACGAGAGAATCTGGGCTGTGGCTACGGAAAGAATTCCCGAACTCGTTGCGTTACTAAAACCGCTGATACCGCAGGCAACTTTGGATGATTAAAGTTTGACTGGAGACAAAATAACCGCAGGGAGACGCAATAAATAGAACCGTATTGCGTATCTTGTTCCTGAAGTAACATAGAATTCTTGGGGTGTCCCCCCCTTACCCCCCACATTATCATTAGAAAGTAAAAGAGGCCCTGAAAACAATGAAAGTTATAGCCATAAACGGAAGCCCCAACAAAGAAGGGAATACTTTTCATGCTCTGAGCATGGTCGGTCATGAACTCAAAGCCGCAGGTATTGACTTTGAGATACTCCACATCGGTCATAAAATGATCCATGGCTGTATTGCCTGCGGAAAATGTTCCATAAATATGGATGAAAAATGCTCTATTAAATCTGATGAACTGAACGATTGTTTACAGATCGTAAAACAAGCCGATGGCATCATCCTCGGTTCACCTGTCTATTATTCGGGTATACCGGGTACAATGAAAAGTTTCTTAGACCGTATGTTCTTTGTCGCCGGCTCGAATGGAAATCTATTTCGTCACAAAGTTGCCGCAGCAGTTGTAGCCGTCAGAAGAACAGGCGGTTCGGTTACGTTCGATAGTCTGAACCATTATCTCACTTACTCCGAAATGATCATTGCAACATCCAGGTATTGGAATGTGATACATGGCAGAACCCCCGGCGAAGCGGTAAAAGATGACGAAGGCGCACAGATCATGAGTGTTCTGGGGAAGAATATGGCCTGGCTGCTAAAGATGAAAGAAGCTACCGCAGGCAAAATTGAACCGCCCCAAAAAGAAGAGAAAGTATTTACCCACTTTATCAGGTGATTGATACGCGAAGTTTAAATTTGAATTGCCGTTGACTCTCAAGAATGGTTCAAGCGCCCCTTCCTGAAAGAAATGACTCGGCAACTTTGGCCTTCATGAATTCTTTCGTGCAAAGGTATTAAATGAAAACTCTTTCCCCTCAGGTTCCCTGATCTTAAAAAGAAAATAATTAAGTGTTATGAACCTATTTATTCCGTAGATTTTCAATGCAAACCGTGATAAAAAACTGATAGTTTCATCGTTGTTTCACCACGGGAAAATCAAATTTTAATGAGCTATATAGAATTGTTGGCCCGAACGAATTATCTTCTAACTGAGCCAACATAGAATTAGAGTAAAAGAATTTAGACTGAAAACTTAATACGGAGATATGAATTATGATTGATCGAGTTAAGTATTATGAATTCGGTTTTTTCGCTCCAGAATCTAGTGTGGAAGCGACGACAGATATCATGGTGAAGTTGCTGGGACAATTCAAGGACAAAGGCTTGCTTCCCACTGAGCTGGTCTGGCAAAATCGGACAGTGACATAAGTGAAAAAAGCTGCTCTATAATGCAAGAAGGAAAAGAGGAGGAAGCATTAATGAGCAAAAGACCAAGAAGGAATCACGCCCCGGCATTCAAAGCAAAAGTGGCCTTGGAAGCATTGAAGGGCGACCAGACTATTACTGAGCTTTCCCAGCGGTTCCAAGTCCATCCTAATCAGATTACAGAGTGGAAAAAGCAGCTTTTGGAAAATGCAGCAGCGGTATTTAACAAAGACAAGAAAGCGGAACTGGGGCCCAATGTAAAAGAACTTCACGCGAAAATCGGGCAGTTATCGATGGAAAACGATTTTTTGTCCGTCGCGCTCGGTCGCATAGACGGTGCGAGCGCCAAGCGATGATTGATAAAGAAGATAAATTGCCTGTCACGCAGCAATGCAAAATTCTGGATTTGAACCGGTCCGGTGTCTACTATCAACCAGTGCCTCTAAGTGAGACCGACAGAGAATTGATGCGCCAGATTGATGAAATCCATTTGATCTATCCGTTTTATGGAAGCCGGAACATTCGTAATGAGCTATGGGCAAAAGGTTACAATGTGAGTCGCGGCAAAGTACGTCGTCTGATGCGGCGGATGGGGATTGAAGCTCTGTATGTAAAGCCGAAGCTTTCATGGAGCAATCCGAAACACGCAAAATATCCATACCTCTTACGGGATATCGAAATCAATCGGGCCAATCAGGTCTGGTGTGCGGACATTACCTACATTCCGATGGCCAGGGGATTTTGTTATCTAGTCGCCGTTATGGACTGGTCCAGTCGCATGGTTCTGGCCTGGAGGCTCTCTAATACCCTGGACAGTTCATTTTGTGTAGAGGCCTTGGAAGAAGCCATTGCCAATTTTGGCCGCCCTGAAATCTTCAACACGGATCAAGGCAGTCAGTTTACAGCGGACGTCTTTACCGATACTCTGCAATCGAATAACATTTCCATAAGCATGGATGGCAAGGGTCGCTGGATGGACAACGTTTTTATTGAACGGCTTTGGAAAAGCGTGAAGTATGAGGACATCTATCTCAAATCCTACGGTTCGATGACGGAAGCAAGAAGAGGGCTTTCCGCATACTTCAAATTCTACAATGAAAAAAGGTGGCATCAAAACTTTGACAGGAAGACGCCGAGTATGGTTTACTTCGACTCACTGGCGCAGAAACAGGCTGCGGCATGAACATCAACCCAGGGCAGCTTTACACTTATAAAGTCCTGTGCTCTGTCCGAAGAGTCCAGACCACCTCA
>JAIGNE010000011.1:0-16545 GCA_036528635.1 Deltaproteobacteria bacterium | reverse complement strand
TTCTTTGGCTTGCGGACTCATAAATAATCCTCCGTTTCCGAATCTCTTCCCGGTAACATCGAATTATGAGTCAACGAACCTCTTTTGTCTTCCCCTTCGGTAACATTTTATGTGAGGCAATTCGATCCTGTGAAATTGACTTGATAAGCATGGTGAATTCATATAGGCTTCTTTCCGATTTAAAAGAAGATAGACGGGTACTTGTTGAATCTATGAAGCCATCCCCGGAAGCAAATATTTCACAAGGTGTCGAATCTGTTATATTTTCTCAAGTGTTTGACATGGTGGATATTGGCCTGGTGGTTCTGGACCGTGATTTGCGGGTGAGATACTGGAACCGCTGGATGCATCTGCACAGCGATATCGCGCCTGATAAAATTATCGGATCAGCTGTTTGTGATATTTTCCCCAATTTAAAACGTCCCCGGTTTTTAAATAATTGCAAAGCTGTTTTCGCCTTTGGTAATTTCTGTTTTTTTTCTCAAAAGCTCCACCATTATTTATTTCCTTTTAAACCGATCAGCTCTTTTGATTCCGATTTTAAATATATGCAGCAAAGCTGTACGATGGGGCCGTTACGCAACGAAAAAAATGATATCACCTATCTGTTTATCGCGGTGCATGAT
This sequence comes from Deltaproteobacteria bacterium, assembly GCA_036528635.1. Lineage (GTDB taxonomy): Bacteria > Desulfobacterota > Syntrophia > Syntrophales > Smithellaceae > UBA8904. The sequence continues at coordinate 15,919 of JAIGNE010000011.1, read as the reverse complement.
GTGACGGAAACGGTCAACTTCGAACAGAAGCTGATCGAACTCAATATGCTTGATGCGCTGACCGGAGTGAATAACCGTCGCAGCCTGGAGACGCATCTCAGGGAAGAGATCGAACGTCATAAAAGATACGGTCATCCTTTGAGCCTGATCATGTTTGACATCGATCATTTCAAGCACGTCAATGATACCTATGGCCACCAGTGCGGCGATTATATTCTTCAGGTCATTGCCGAACTGATCTGCAAGTCCATCCGCAGCGAAGATATCCTGGCGCGTTACGGCGGTGAAGAATTCTGCTGCGTACTGCCGGAAACCCCGCTTTCAGCGGCGGTTATCCTGGCTGAGCGATTCCGGAAAAAAATTGCCGATCATGTTTTCGAGTACCAGGAGCATCGCGTTCAACTCACCATCAGCCTGGGGGTGTCGGCGATGGGGGCTTCGACAGCAACCTCCGACATGCTCCTGAAAAATGCCGATGATGGTTTGTACGTGGCGAAAAACAGGGGCCGCAACCAGATGGAGGTTATCCAGTGAATACAAAAATTAAAAACATGTTTTGATTGCGAGCGGTAAGTGGCAGGACATGAAATCATTTCTCTCTATGCTCGAGGCCGGTCATGATAAAAAAGATATTGATTGTTGACGATTCGCCTGTTTCCATCAAAATCATTAAAAGCTGCATCCCCAGGGATCGCGGTTATGAATTGTTTGATGCGGCCGACGGCCGGATCGGGGTGGACCTCTTCCGGCAGATCAAACCGGATCTGACGTTTATGGATTTGACCATGCCGGTGATGAACGGTTTTGAAGCCCTGCAGGAAATCATGAAACTTGATTCCCGGGCGATGGTGGTAATTGCCACGGCCGATGTTCAGATCAAGGCCATCGCCCGCGCGCAGGACCTCGGCGCATTTTCCGTTGTTAAAAAACCACCGACCAAAGAAAATATCGCCGCCGTGATTTCTGAAGTTGAAGAAGCGCTTGCGGAGCGGAGATAATTTATGAGTTCCAATATTCAAGAATCCATGATCACCGCGGAAGAGACGGATATCCTGCAGGAAATCATGAATATCGCCTTCGGCCGCGCCGCATCCGATCTTGCCGAATACATCGATATCTTTGTTATTCTCAGCGTGCCGTTTATCAAACTGCTGCGCTCGTCGGATCTTCCGCCCTACATCAGCGCCGAGATTAAAGATTATGATAAGGTTTCTCTGGTTGAACAGAATTTCTGGGGAAAATTTAAGGGCAGCGCCTTTCTGGTTTTTCCGGCGGACAGCGGTAAAAAAATCCTGTCCCTGCTCGATGGTTCGGAGGAATACTTTGAATCGGACCCGATCAATGAACTGGAAAAAGAGACCTTTCGCGAAGTCGGCAATATCCTGATCGGCGCCTGCATCGGGAAAATCGCCGAACTGCTGGGGGACGTCATTACCTATTCCCCGCCCCGGGTGGTGGTGGAAAGGAGTCAGCGCGGCATTATATCCGATAGTCTTTTCGCCCAGGATAATCTGGCGATTGTACTCAGAACCGTTTTTGAATTTAATGAAAAAAATATCAGCGGTTACCTGTTCATCGTGACGAGCGAAGAATCTTTCGCCTGGTTGAAGACAGCATTGCACAACTTCCTGGAACAGTACGAGTGCTGATTCTTTTTTGTTCCAGCCCGGTCATCTGTTGCCTGATGCTCCCCTCCTGTGGTTTTATTCGGTGATGTCTTTACGCAACTGGATCGGCTCTGTTTGTTTTTTGCGCATGCGCAGATTGATCATTTCAACCGCCACGGAAAACGCCATCGCAAAATAGATGTAGCCTTTTGGTACGTGCACGTCGAAACCTTCGATAATCAATGTGACGCCTACAAGAATCAGAAAGGACAAAGCCAGAATTTTGATGGTCGGGTGGTCGTCTACAAAGTTGGCAATGGGCCTGGCGGCAAACAGCATAATTCCGACAGCCACAATGATGGCGATCGCCATGATCGAGATATGTTGGGCCAGACCGACGGCTGTGATGACGGAATCCAATGAAAACACGATATCGAGAACGGCAATCTGCGCAAGAACCGGCGCCATTCTGGTTGTTTTCAGTTTTGGCTTATCCTCCTCAATGCCTTCCAGGCTGTTGTGAATTTCATGGGTCGCTTTGGCCAGGAGGAACAATCCTCCGCCAATGAGAATCATGTCGCGCCCGGAAATCTCCTGCCCCAAAATTGTAAACCAGGGATGGATCAGATTAGATACCCACACGATGGAAAATAATAGTGCGAGGCGGGAGAGCATGGCCAGTGCAAGCCCCAGATTTCTGGCCAGGTTTCTTTTTTGGGCAGGAAGCCGTCCGACCAGGATGGAAATAAAAATGACATTGTCAATGCCCAGGACAATTTCCAGGGCAGTCAGGGTTCCCAGTGCAACCCAGGCTTCAGGACTGGCCAGCCATGCAAACATAATGTTTCTCCTGAAAAGTTAATACTCGATTCCCGCCCGGTCCTTGATGCCGGCAGCATAGTGGTGCTTAATTTCCCTGACTTCGCTGACGGTGTCGGCAAGCTTGATAACGGCTTTTGGCGCATAGCGGCCGGTAAGAATCAGATCCAGCGCGGCCGGCTTATTTTTAATTAAAGCGATCACGTCTTCCTGGGGAATGAGCTTGAAATCAACGGCGACATTGATTTCATCGAGGATCACCATGTCATACTTCCCGGAGGCAATCGCTTTTTTAGCCAGTTCAAAACCCTGCCTCGCCAGTTCGATATCGACGGGAGCCGGATTGTCCCGCATGACAAAGCTGTCCAGGCCCGTGCGAAGAATGGTCAGGCGCGGCAGATATTTCTCGGCGGCGACAAACTCGCCGTAATCGCGGCCTTTCATAAACTGGACAATAAAGACTTTCAGACCCTGGCCGACGGCGCGCAGAGCCTGTCCGAAAGCGGAGGTTGTTTTACCCTTGCCGTTGCCGGTAATGACAATCACCAGGCCGCGCTGGGACGGTTGAGAAACGGCAGAGCTTTTTTGAGCTTTGGTTGACGCCATTTTTGCTTTTCGGGGGACTGCTCTGGTCATGATAGCTCTCCTGATTTCAGGAAACGGTGCGCGATGGCTTCCGCTTCCGTGTAGGGATCCACGTCCCGGTTTTTTACCTTTTCCGTCAGGATTTTCAGCTCGCCGCTTTCCATCAGACGATCCATAATCGGTTCCAGAATACACGAACGCAATGCGTCGGATAATTCCATCAGGGCCTTGCGTTCCATGCGAAGGGCCAACTGTCCGCTGATGACGAGATGTGCAAAGTGATCGGATATCTTTTGCGTTAACTCGGCGGTTTTTTCCGCGAAGCCCGCCGGTTCATAGAGGTTGCCGATGCAGACGATGGGCGGCCGCCATGAGCCCGCCGGTTTGGGTGAGGCGGCGAGCAGCTGGGCCAGTTCCGTCTGTAATTGCTTCGCGCCGGGTCGATCGGCCTTGTTTATGGCAAAGACATCAGCAATTTCCATGATGCCGGCTTTCATGGTTTGGATTTCATCGCCCATTCCGGGCACCAGCACAACGATGACGCTGTGCGCGTGATGAATGATATCGAGCTCCTGCTGGCCGATGCCGACCGTTTCCACGATGATGACGTCCTTGCCCATGGCTTCCATCACGTGGATCGCATCACCTGCGGCCTGCGAGAGCCCTCCCAGCGCACCCCGCGTGGCGAGCGATCGGATGAACACCCCCTCGTCTTCCGCGTGGCGAAGCATCCGGACGCGGTCGCCGAGAATGGCGCCGCCGGTGAAGGGGCTCGTCGGATCGACGGCCAGAACGCCCACGGTTTTCTGATGCTTGCGGAATTCGCCGATCAGCGCATCGGTCAGCGTGCTTTTGCCGGCGCCGGGCGCGCCGGTGATGCCGATAATAAACGATTTGCCCGTATGCTGAAAAAGTTGCTTGAGCCTGGGCCGCGCCTGCGGCAGTTTATCTTCCAGATCCCGGATCAGGCGCGAGGCGGTGCGGACATCGCCCGCACATATTTTTTTAGTGATTTCCATAGTTCATGATGGCCGCAAAAGGCATTAATCTCTGTTTTGTACGTTGGTGCGAATCCAGTCCACAATGGAGTCGAGCGATGCGCCAGGCGTAAAAATGGCCTTGATGCCTGCATCATACAGCATCGGGAAATCCTGCTCGGGAATAATGCCGCCGCCGATCACCGTAATATCCGCGGCGTTCTTTTCCTTGAGCAGTTCCACCACGCGCGGAAACAAAATGCGATGGGCGCCCGAAAGGCAGCTCAGTCCCACAAGGTCAACATCCTCCTGAATGGCCGCGGCGGCAACCTGCTCCGGTGTTTGATGACAGCCGGTGTAAATGACTTCGAACCCGGCGTCGCGAAAGCAGCGGGCCAGGATACGCGCGCCCCGGTCGTGACCGTCCAGGCCGGGTTTAGCCACCATCACTCGAATTTTTCTTGCCGACATAAGTATCTCCTTAAACCGCAGGGAACGGGCTTGTGACCTCGCGCCACCTTCAGGTGGTTAGGTTATCGCGACCGTTCCCTATAAATTAATATAAACCGGGGTCCCGATATTCCCCGTACACATCGCGATAGACGTCGCAGATTTCCTGCTGGGTTGCCAGGTTTTTCACTGCCGCGATGCAATACGGCATCACATTATCACCGTTTTTGCAGGCCGTGCGGATATCTGTAAGCGATTGCTTCACGGCGCGGTTGTCGCGCTTGCGGCGGACATCCTGAAGTCTTTTGATCTGATCTTCTCCCATTTTTTCATCGATCTCCACCAGCGGCACTGCATGCTGCGCTTCCGTAACATACTTATTAACGCCGACCATGATCTTATCTTTGGTTTCAATCTGCCGCTGGAATTTATAAGCCGCGTCCGCGATTTCCATCTGGGGGAAGCCTTTTTCAATCGCAGCGATCATGCCGCCCATGGCGTCGATTTTTTCAATATATTCCCATGTCTTTTCCTCGATTTCATTCGTGAGGGATTCAACAAAGTAAGAACCGGCCAGCGGATCGATCGTGTTGACCACGCCCGTTTCTTCGGCCAGGATCTGCTGGGTGCGCAACGCGACTTCCACCGCATGTTCGGACGGCAGGCAGAAAACCTCGTCGAGTGAATTGGTATGCAGCGACTGCGTCCCGCCCATGACGGCGGCCAGCGCTTCCACGGTTGTGCGGATGATGTTGTTATAAGGCTGCTGCGCGGTCAGCGAACAACCGGCGGTCTGGGTATGAAAGCGCATCCACAGGGAACGGGGATTTTTTGCGCCGAAGCGGTCGCGCATCACTTTGGCCCAGATGCGCCGGGCGGCGCGGAGCTTGCAGACTTCCTCAAAAAAGTCGATGTGCGAATTGAAAAAAAACGACAGACGCGGCGCGAAATCATCCACGTTCATTTTCTTGCGGCGGATGACGTCTTCCACGTATTCGATGCCGTCTCTGAGTGTAAAGGCCAGTTCCTGAACGGCTGTCGCGCCGGCTTCCCGGATGTGATACCCGCTGATGCTGATCGTGTTCCAGCGGGGAACGTATTTGGCGCCGAACTCCACCGTGTCGCTGATCAGCTTGATGGAGGGTTCCGGCGGGCACATGAAGGTTTTTTGCGCGATGAATTCCTTGAGCATATCATTTTGAATCGTGCCGCCGATTTTAGCAAGGCGTACACCCTTGATGTCGGCTGCCGCGCAATACATCGCCCACAGGACCGTAGCCGGGGGATTGATGGTCATGGACGTCGTGACCCGATCCAGAGGAATGCCGCAGATCAATGCCAGAAAATCCTCCAGCGTGTCTATGGCCACGCCGCACTTGCCTACCTCACCCAGCGATCTGGGCGAGTCGCTGTCATAACCCATGAGCGTCGGAAAGTCGAAGGCGGTAGAAAGCCCCGTCTGTCCCTCGCGCAGGAGCATTTGCCAGCGGGCGTTGGTGTCCTGGGCGCTGCCCATGCCGGAAAACATCCGGAATGTCCAGTGCCGTCCGCGGTAACCGGTGACCTGATTGCCGCGCAGGTAGGGAAATTCACCCGGAGCGCCGATGTCACGGGCAAAATCCATGCCCTGAATGTCTTCCGGTGTGTAGAGTCTTTTGATATCCAGATCGGAAACGGTCGAAAAACGATCTTTTTGATCAGGATTATTTTTCAGCGCCTTTTGAACCTCGGCCTGCCATTTTTCGGTAAGCAGTTGAGATGTCTTTTGTGTTTCATCCGAAAAATACAATTTTCTACCCCCTAGTTGTTTTGAGTCATCCCGCAGACGGATATCCTAGTCGGTCAGCAATAAAAAAAAGATCACGACCATTCCTCGCTTTAACGGTCGTTAATAGAGAAACTCCAATAGGATTGCCTGTCAAAAAATTAGTCAGGCACTAACTCAAATATTCTGTTTTTGTCAAGGGATATTAAGGGTTCTGGATGCTTGCAGAAAACCATGGACTTGAAGCCGCAAATCAGGCGGGGAGCTTTCAGTCCTGCTCATTTCCGGGCGCCCCGTCCCGGAGCCGGGTCCGTTTTGACTATGGTGGAGCGTTGTAAATAAAAACGCTCCGGGCCTTGAAGGACCCGAAGCGCTTTTCTTTGGTTATAAATGAACGACTAGATTGCTCTGACGTTTTCCGCTTCCAGGCCTTTTTTGCCCTGAACGACGTCGAAACTGACCTGCTGGCCCTCATTCAGCGTCTTGAAACCGCTGGACTGAATCGCGCTGAAATGCACGAAAATGTCCGTGCCGCCCTCTTGCTCGATGAAGCCGAAGCCCTTGCGTTCGTTGAACCACTTTACTTTACCTTCTGACATAGTACTAATCCTCCTTTCTCAAAATTTCCTAAGTCGAATTATCACTACGGCAGAAACAAAAAGGCCGCCAAATTTAAAGTACTTAAGGCGGCCGACCTTGCGCTTTATCATGACACCATTCAACTTATTCCTTCGCTTTTTTAGCGTATGACCCGCGAAGTTGAACGCACCATAGAGGAATAGTCGAGAATAGTCAAGCGTTATTTTTTCTTGTATTCGGGGGACTTATTTTTTTCTTCAATCCGTGTTAAGGCTTTTCCGTGCGGATTGACGATTCACCGCCGGGTATTAAATTGATGAGATGCTCAATGGAGCTAATCCTATGTAAAGGAGTGTTTTGATGCAAGTAACTGAAAACCGTCCCGCCAAATTCAGCGGGGCCGCGCGTTATGTTCTGGATGATGAACTGGCTAAAATCGTGAATATTTCAATGGCGCTGGAAATGCCGCTCCTGCTCAAAGGCGAGCCCGGCACGGGTAAGACCATGCTGGCGCACGCTATCGCCGAGAGCCTGCGCATGCCGCTGATTGTTTTAAACGTCAAATCGAGCATGAAACTGATCGATGCCCTGTATCAGTATGATACGCTTACTCGTTTAAATGACAGTCGCTTTGCCGATTCCGGCCGCAACGTCAGCAATATCGAAGAATATATCAAAATGGGCAAAATCGGCCAGGCATTCGTGGCGGATAAGAAAGTGGTGCTGCTGATTGATGAGATCGACAAAGCCGATACGGACTTTCAGGATGACATGCTCGATATTCTCGATCAGATGCAGTTTGATATCATGGAAGTGGACCGTACCGTCAAGGCGAAGAACCGGCCCGTGATTATCATTACGTCCAACGCGAAAAAAGATCTGTCCGATCCCTTTCTGGGGCGCTGCAATTTTCACCACATCGCCTTTCCAGACCACGATATGATGCGTAAGATCATCAGCGTGCATTTTCCGGAGCTGAACAAGGATTTGACCTCTGCCTGCATGGATACATTTTACCGCCTGCGGGAGGTGCGCGGCGTGGAGAAAAAACCGGCCACCCGTGAGTTGATCAACTGGATGCGGGCCCTCCAGGCTGATACGGATTTTCAGATCAAGGGTCTGAAGTCGGGCAACGTTCCTTTTTTAGGCGTGTTGTTTAAAAAGAGCACCGACTTCTACCTGGCGTCGCATCAGTAGAGTGAAAAGACATGTTTGTTAATTTTTTCTATACACTGCGCGACAAAGGCATTCCCGTGACGCCCACGTCCTTTCTACGTCTGCAAAAAGCGCTGGGGATGGGGCTGGTTACGTCGCTGGAAGATTTCTACAGCGTGACCCGCAGTCTGCTGGTGAAAAGTGAACGCTATTTTGATATCTACGACCAGGTGTTTGCCGTGGCGTTTCGCGGCATGGCTGCGGTGGAGCCGACGGATGAAGAACTGTCGGATCTGGTGAAGGCCATGCTTTCCGACTGGCTCCAGGACCCCGGCGGCATGGCCGAGGCGCTGGGGCTTTCCGAAGATGAGATCAAACAGATGACGCCCGACGAACTGGTTGCTCACTTTTTAAAGCGCCTCAAGGAGCAGACCGAAGCCCACCACGGCGGGAATCGCTGGATCGGCACGCACGGGACTTCTCCGACGGGACATTCCGGCACCCATCCCGGCGGGATGCGCGTGGGCGGAGAGTCGCGCAATAAATCCGCTATCAAAGTGGCAATGGAGCGACGGTATCGCGACTATTCACAGTCCGGTCCCATCACCGCCTCGCAAATGGGCGAAGCGCTGAAGAGGCTTAAGCACCTTCAGCCTGCAGGGCCGAAAGATATCGTGAATATCGATAAAACGATTTACCAAACCATGCGTAATGCCGGTGAGATAGAAATCGTCTTCGACCGGCGTATGGCGGATCGCCTGAAAGTCAAGCTGCTCATTGATAACGGTGGCTGGTCGATGGATCCCTATGTTGATATTGTCCAGGCGCTTTTTCACTATGCCCAGTTTCAGTTCAAGGAACTGGAGATTTATTATTTTCACAATACGATTTACTCGAAGGTCTGGCTTGATCCGAACCGATTCAAAAAGCCCGTACTGGTTGACGACCTGCTCCGGTCGGATCCGGAAACGCGGTTTATTCTCGTTGGCGATGCGTCTATGGCGCCTTACGAACTGGCCGATTCGCGAGGAGCGATTTATGTCGGCCAAAACGAGTCCCGGCCATCGGTGGACTATCTGACATTTCTGTCCAAAACATTTCGACATGCCGTCTGGCTCAATCCCCAGGAACAGGATCACTGGTTTTATACCTGGACTGTGAAAACAATTGCCGGCATCTTTCCCATGTTTGAACTGTCGCTTGACGGCTTGGAAAAAGCGGTGCATCGTTTGATATCCCGAAATTAAGAGGAGGATAAAATCATGAAAAAAAGATTTGCGTTCATCGTGGCAATCATGCTTATTTTCGCATCAGCGGTTTCGCTGGCTGCGCCCGTTGAACCGCCGCAGGTGGGTCGTTCCTTTCCCGAAGTGAAATTGCCTAAACCGGCTGATTCCGGCGATCTCAAGTATCTGGGACTTGCCGGATCCGGAATGTTTTCAGTAGACCAGGTCAAGGCGCAGGCCTTGATTATCCAGATATTCAGCATGTACTGTCCTTATTGCCAGAAGGATGCGCCCAATGTCAACCGGCTCTACGGGCTGATGGAGAGCAATCCCAATTTGAAAGGCAAGATAAGGATCATCGGTATCGGAGCCGGGAATTCCCTGTTTGAAGTGGGCGTCTTTAAAAAGAAATATAACGTGGCATTCCCGCTGATCCCCGATGCGGATTTTAAAATTCATAGAATGGTCGGTGAGGTGCGCACACCTTACTTTATCGTGGTGAAATTAAACGGCACAAACAAAGCGGAAGTGGTTTATTCCAAACTGGGTGCGCATGAGAATATTGAAGCATTTCTGGCCGAGGTTGTTAAGCTGGCAGATATTAAATAGGGGGCGGTTATGAGAAGACAAATCTTTGTTGCCTTATTGGTCCTTGGATTTTTTGCATCAAACGCTTTTGCTCTGTCTGAAGCTTACAAGGGAAATATTTACCAGGTGGGCAAACTCAAGCCGGTGGATAGTGTCCTAAAGGTCAAAGTCGGGCAGAAAGCGCCGGGGTTCTCACTCCAGGCAGTCAGCGGCAAGACGGTGTCCCTCAAGGATTACATCGGTAAAAAGAATGTTGTACTGTCTTTTGTACCTGCCGCCTGGACACCGGTATGCTCCGACCAGTGGCCCGGATATAATATTGTGCAGGACCTGTTTGAAGAGCATGATGCCGTGTTGCTGGGCATTTCCGTGGATAATATCCCTACCTTGTATTCTTGGACCAACCAGATGGGGCGCCTCTGGTTTGAGGTCCTTTCCGATTTCTGGCCGCACGGCGCCGTTGCGTCCCGGTATGGTATCTTGCGCTCCGACGGGACGGCGGAACGGGCTATTATCATCATTGATAAAAAAGGTATTATCCGTTACATTGATGTTCACAATATCAATGAACGCCCGCCTCTGGAAGGTATTATCGGCCAGATCGAAAAGTTGCGCTGATGCAAAAAAGATTGCTCCACTATAGACGTTGTAGTATCTCTGATCTTAAGTTTTTCGTGTTTTCTTAATGGGTTATTTGTTGCCGTCAGCATCTGGGGAAATGTCGATCGTAATTTTCCTTGACACAGCAAATCAATTGCGATACGCACTCGTGACCGTAAGTCATAAGTGCGTGCTGGCGATTGTTTCTCTATAATTTACCTTAATTTGCCAAAGTCAGCTTGAATGCATCTTCATCTTAATTGAGAGGAGTATCGGTCTTGAGCTCGGAAGAAAGAAGAAAGAAAGAAAAAGAAAATCGTAAAAACGCGATTCTAAAGGCGGCGCGCAAGCTATTCTTTGAGCGTGGTTTTAAGTCGGTTACCGTTGATCTGATCGCCGCCAAGGCGGAAGTGAGCAAGGGATCAATATATCTGTATTTCGACAGCAAGGAAGAGATTTATACCCAGATTCTGATATCAGCCAGTATAGACCGTCACAAAGAGGTTGAAAGTTTTATCAAGAAGGAAGGGACGGCCTCAGAACTTCTGGTGATGTTTGCCGGGGATTACGTCGATTTCTTCTTGGATAATAATGAACTATTCAGAATTCTGATGACTTTCATGCTGCATTCGGAAAATATGAATCTGACCGAAGATCAAAACACACAGCTTATTCATACCACCAATGAAAATATCCGCACAATTTCCGAAATTCTCCGTAAGGGTGTGGACTCGGGTGAGTTTGTTTCAGACATTGACATTCGCCAGGTGCAAAATGCTCTTTGGGGATTGTTCAACGGCATTATTTCTCTGTATATTTACACTGGTGCACCGGAAAAACGGGCGGAGAGAATCCATACGACCGTCAGAGAGAGTCTCAAAGTTTTCATTAAAGGAATAAAAGCTTAGGCGTCTTTTAACGACAAGATGATTGTTGATGTTGTATTGCCACAGGCTTGTTTTGCATTGGCCCGGTCTGATATCAGGCGATGAATTTTCATGATCATGCTTTGACTACTCTTTAACACTGGGGCAGGTTAGTTTCTGAAAATCCTGATCAGCGTCATTAAGCAGCTTTTCCACGTCTTTTTCCAGTTTTTCAAAACGTTCGATGATTGACCTGGCTTGCGGCGTCAATTGCATCGATTTATCGTGCAAACCGATCTCCACCAGTTTCATGCCCATCCGCTCTTCCGAGGCTTTCAATCTTCCCCAGGCTGCTCGGTAGGACATTTCCAGTTTTTTAGCTGCGGCATTTAAACTTCGCTGCTCATCAATAGCTTTGAGGATGTTGTCCCGTCCCTTGCCGAAAACCACCTTGCCGTCTTTCTCAATCCAAATTTTATATTTGATTTCCATCAGGAGAATCCCCCTAAATACTTGACTGATTTTGCTTATAGGGAAGATGAACGTGAAATGTCAATAAAATTCGTCATCAATATTTATTATCATGAAAATTTTATCTGATTTTGATCACATCATAGCGCAGTTATCCTGCGTGTTCATAAAGGTCGTTTGCCGGAGTCACTATCTGGTGATTGCCCTTTTCTTAAAAGGGTTCTTTTGTCCAATATGCTTTATATAACATATTGACTTTTTTATGACTTTCGGTCAATCTATGTCACGCATGACATAGATCAAAATTGACACATATATCGGGAGGGTTTTTATGCAAATTACAAGAAGAGGTTTTTTAACCATGACCGGCGCTGTCGGAGGCGGGGTGGCCCTTTCCAGTCTGGGGCTCAACCTGAATCCAACCCGGGCTTATGCGGACGAGCTCAGCAAAATGGATCGCATTAAAATTGCCAAGCAGGTGACGACGATCTGTTGTTACTGTTCCGTTGGTTGTGGTCTGGTCTGCAGCGTGGATAAGGCTACAGGAAAAATTTTCAACATCGAAGGTGACGCCGATCATCCCATTAACGAAGGATCGCTTTGCGCCAAGGGCGCGGGTTTCTTCGATCTGACGGAGGCCAACAAACATCGTCTCACCAAGGTACTCTATCGCAAACCGTATGGAACCGAGTGGGAAGAAAAAGACTGGGACTTTGCGCTTTCCCGGATTGCCCGCCTGGTCAAGGACACGCGGGACAAGAATTTTGTCAAAAGAAATGCCAAGGGCGAACTGGTTAACCGCTGCGAGGCAATCGGTCACTACGGCAGTTCCAATATCGACAATGAGGAATGCTGGCTGGTAAGCGTCAAGGCCAGAGCACTGGGTCTGGTTTATATAGACCATCAGGCCCGGGTCTGACACAGTCCATCTGTAGCGGCTCTGGGAGAGTCGTTTGGACGCGGTTCCATGACGAACCATTATTGTGATTTAAAGAATGCCGATGTTATTCTGATTATGGGCAGCAATGCCGCCGAGCATCACCCCATCGCCTTTAAATGGATTTTGAGAGCCAAGGAAAAAGGCGCCACGATCATTCACGTTGATCCCCGCTATACCAGAACATCCGCGCGCTGCGATTTCCATGTGCCGCTTCGCTCCGGAACCGATATCGCTTTTCTGGGCGGCATGATTTCTTACATCATCGAGAACAAGAAATACTTCAAAGACTATGTCCTCAATTATACCAACGCATCGTTTATTGTCGGTGAGGACTACTATTTTAAAGACGGTCTTTTCTCCGGGTACGATGCCAAAAAAAGGAAATATGATAAGGCAACCTGGGTGCTGGAAAAAGACGGCAAGGGAATTCCCAAGCGGGATATGACGCTCACCAATCCCCGCTCAGTTTTCCAGATGATGAGAAAACACTACTCCCGCTACACGCTGGATAAGGTTTCCAGCATCACCGGTGTGTCCAAAGAAAACCTTCTGAAGGTTTATGAAATCTATGCTTCCACCGGCGTTCCGGACAAAGCGGGAACGGAATGCTACGCTCTGGGCTGGACGCACCATACGACCGGCAGCCAGAACATCCGCACCATGTCTATTATTCAGTTACTTCTGGGCAATATGGGCATCGCGGGCGGCGGCATCAACGCCCTGCGCGGTGAACCCAACGTTCAGGGGTCAACGGACCATTGCATTTTGTACGGCAATTTGCCCGGCTATCTGAAGATGCTTCCCGCGTCGCTTACTACAATGGAAAAATATCTGCATAAATACACACCGGAATCGAAAGATCCGCAATCGGCCAATTACTATTCGAATTATCCAAATTTCTTTGTCAGCTTTCTGAAATCTCTGTGGGATGAGAAAGCAACAAAAGAAAATGAATTCGGCTATTCCTGGCTGCCGAAGATTGATGACGGGAAACACTATTCCACGATGCACATGTTTGACGCGATGTACGCAGGCAAGATCAAGGGATTTTTCGCCATCGGCGCTGATCCGGCGGTGAGCACGCCGAATTCCAACAAGGTCCGCAAAGCGCTCCAGAACCTGGACTGGCTGGTCGGCGAAAATATTTTTGACAACGAAACCTATCAGTTCTGGAGAGGCCCCGGCGTTGATCCCACCAAGATCAAGACGGAATGTTTCCTGCTGCCTGCTTCCGCATCGATGGAAAAGGAAGGCTCGCAGAGCAACTCCGGCCGCTGGGTGCAGTGGAAATACAAGGCGGCTGAGGCTCCCGGTGACGCGCTTCCCGTGGGTGAGATCGAAGTCAAAATTCTGGCTGCCGTCAAGAAGCTGTATGAAAAGGAAGGCGGACCCAATGCCGAAGCGATTGTCAACCTCAAATGGGATTATCTGGACGGCAAAGGACATATGGATGTTTTGAAGGTGTCCCAACAGATCAATGGGCGTTTCACTAAAGATACGGTGATTGAGGACAAAGCCAAGAAGACCAAGACTGAGTTTAAAAAAGGCCAGTTGGTTCCGACTTTCGGCATGCTGAAAGACGACGGCTCAACGGCTTGCGGTAACTGGATTATGTCCGGCAGTTTCACCGCGGACAGTGTCAATAAGATGAAATCCAGAGGCAAGGAAGATCCAACGGGTTTGGGCCTATTCCCCAATTGGTCATTCGCCTGGCCGGTTAACCGCCGCATTCTTTATAATCGCGCCTCCTGTGATGTGAATGGCAAGCCCTACAATCCCAAACGCAAGCTCCTCGAATGGACAGGCGAGAAATGGGCGGGTGATGTGCCCGATGGTCCCTGGCCGCCGATGGCGGACAAGGAGAAAGGAAAATACCCTTTCATTATGCAAAAAGACGGTCTGGGCGCTTTGTTTGGCCCCGGTATGGCCGAAGGCCCCTTTCCCGAGCATTACGAACCACTGGAAGGACCGCTCAGCAAAAATCCATTGTCCGGGCAGTTGATGAATCCGGCCGCTGAAATTTTCAAAAGCGATATGGATAAAGTGGCTAATGCGAGCGAGAAGTTCCCCTATGTCTGCACAACCTATTCCTGCACGGAACACTGGTGTACCGGTGCTCTGACCCGCTGGCAGGCATGGCTTCTGGAAATGCAGCCGGAACTCTACGTGGAGATTGGCGATCAACTGGCCAAGGAAAAAGGGATTAAGAACGGCGAGCGCATCAAGGTTTCCTCGATCCGTGGCGAAGCGCCCTGTGTTGCCATGGTGACCAAGCGCTTTAAACCTTTTACAGTCGAAGGAAAGACGGTTCATCAGGTCGGAATGCCCTTCAATTACGGCTGGCTCTTCCCTAAAGACAGCGGCAGTGACAGTACGAATATGTTAACCCCAACCGTTGGCGACGCGAACACCTTCTGTCCCGAGTACAAGGCGTTCATGGTCAACGTGGAAAAGTTGTAGGAGGGAGGCGACCATGAATAAACAACCTGAGCTCGTAAAATTGATTGACACCACCCTGTGCACCGCCTGTCGCGGTTGCCAGGTGGCCTGCAAGCAGTGGAATGAATTGCCTGGCTTCAAAACCAAACAACTGGGGACCTACCAGAATCCTCCTGATTTGCAGTGGAATACCTGGACGCTGATCCGTTTCCAGGAATATGAAGATAAAGACAAAAACTTCCAATGGATCTTCCGTAAAGACGGCTGCATGCACTGCACCGACGCCGCCTGCGTGAAGGTCTGCCCCAGCGGCTCTCTTTACTATACAGAGATGAAAACCGTCGGGATTCGTCATGAGAAATGTATCGGCTGCAAGGAATGCGTGGCGGCCTGTCCGTTCCATATTCCCAAGTATGATGCCAAGACCGACAAGGTTTACAAATGCGATCTGTGTTACAGCCGCATCAAAGAAAGCCATGCTCCGGCTTGCGTCAAGTCCTGCCCGACCGGTGCCCTGACCATCGGCGATAAGGACGAGATGATCAAAAAAGCTTACGCCCGGGCGAAACAGTTGGGCGGCGACGCCAATGTTTATGGCGACAAGTTTGTGGACGGCACGCATGTGATTTACGTGTTGCAGTTCAAGCCGGAAGTTTACGACGAACTGCCGGTGAATCCGAGAGTGCCTCTGTCCGTGATTGTCTGGAAAGACCTCTTAAAGCCATTGAGTTTACTGGCAGCGGGCGGCGTGTTGGGTGGAGCATTCCTCCATTACATGATTCACGGGCCGAAGACGCCTCATGAAGGAACCGGCACTGAAGAAAAGAAGGGAGGAGAATAACCATGCAAAAA
>JAIGNE010000010.1:0-50693 GCA_036528635.1 Deltaproteobacteria bacterium | reverse complement strand
CAGGTACGAGGCTTTCACGGTCTGCTGGTCGGCGGAAGCAACCGTCTTTGAAGAAACGGCCTTTCGCATTCCGGGTTCGGCCGCCGCGTAAAGAATGTTTACGAAAAAAAATACGTAAAGCAACGACATGACGATGATGACGGTTTTCTTCATAAGGTTCCTTTCCTGTCCTGAGTAATGATTGATCCTAAAATCACGCGGCAATTAAAGCCAGCCGCAATTAATCCTTATATACGCTTCTGTAAAAAAAACGGCAACCCCGAAAACAGTATTCGGGATTGCCGCCGGCATGCAGTATGCTATGGATACAGGTCTATTTTCCCACGATCTTCCAGGCCTGGTCGGCGACGGATGGCGGATAGGCATAAGAAGTCCGCGTCACCCCGTCCATGTACCACACCATGTTTCTGCCTGTGGTGGTGTTGCGCCACAAAATATCCACTTTGCCGTCTCTGTTGAAGTCGCCCGTCCCTGCGATTTTCCAGGCCTGGTCCGTGTTCGTGGTCAGGTACGCCGATGAGGTCTTCGTCACCCCGTCCATGTACCACACCTGGTTTCTCCCCGTGGACGTGTTTCTCCAGAGAATGTCCGGCTTCCCGTCGGCGTTGAAATCTCCCGTCCCCACGATCTTCCAGGACAGGTCCGCCACGCGGGGAAGATAGACGTAGGACGTCCGGGTCACGCCGTCCATGTACCACACCTGGACCTGGCCGGTCGTCGTATTGCGCCACAGGATGTCCGTCTTCTCATCGGCGTTGAAATCGCCCGTCCCCACGATCGTCCAGGCCTGATCGGCCACGGTCGGCAGAAATGCGTAATCCGTCCGGGTTATGCCGTTCATGTACCAGACCATGTTCTGGCCGTTGCTCGTTCTCCTCCACAAAATGTCCGGCTTCCCGTCATTGTTGAAATCGCCCGTGCCTACAATCGTCCAGGTCAAATCTGTCACGTCCGCAAGGTACGCATGAGAGAGTTTCGTCACATTGTCCATGTACCAGATCAGGTTCTTGCCGCTGGTCGTGTTCCGCCAGAGGATGTCCGTCTTCCCGTCGGCGTTGAAGTCATTTTTGACATCGCTCGAGTCGTACTCCCAGAGATCTGTATAATAGTAGGGGGCTGTGCCGCCGTATCCTACCCCGGCATAACCTTTGTTGCCGATGGCGAAAGCGGCGCCGCGATAGCGGGCATTCCCCGCGAAATCGGCCTTTTTTGTCCAGGCATTTGCAGCCGGCCTGTATTCCCACAGTTCATTGGATGCTGCATACCCGATCCAGCCCATCCCGATGTAACCTTTGGTTCCGATAGAGAATCCGAAGGCTTCACTTCGCCCAATCTCCATATCGGCCTTTCGCTCCCAGGCATTGGCGGCAGGATCATACTCCCAGAAGTCGTTCACATTGGCGGAGGAATCATATCCCGTCCCGATGTAGCCTTTGCTCCCGATGGCAAAGCCGACCGCATAGTGTCGCCCCGATCCGCCGAAATCAGCCTTCTGCACCCAGGCATCCCCTGCCGGATCATATTCCCAGAAGTCTTTCATGATATCATATCCCGTCCCGATGTAGCCTTTGCTGCCGATGGCAAAACCGACCGCATAACACCGTTCACCACCTGTCAAATCGGCCTTTCGCTCCCAGGCATTGCCGTCGGGATCATATGCCCAGAAGTCTTTGTGCGCCGAACCATTCCATCCCGTTCCGACATAACCCTTGGCGCCGATGGCAAAGCCGACGGCGGCATAACGCCCCGCTCCCGGGAAAGTGGCCTTCTGCGTCCAGGTGTTGGCGGCAGGATCAAATTCCCATAAGTCTTTGTGATAATAAGGATCATTCTGACTATAGCCCGTTCCGATGTAGCCCTTGCTGCCAATAGAAAAACCGACGGGATGAACCCTCTGGGCCCCGCCGAAACCCAGTTTCTGCGTCCAGGAATTAGCGGCTGCAAAAAGCGGTGCGGCAAAAAGACAAACACATGCCAGTGCGACCATGACCGTGATGCATCTCTTCATCATCATTTTTCTCCTTGTCTTCAATGCTCAGGTTCCATTTATAATTTTTATTTCACATCACTTTATGGATCAGGACTTCAATTCTATTTTCCCACGATCGTCCAGGCCTGGTCGGCGACGGATGGCGGGTAGGCATAAGAGGTCCGGGTCACCCCATCCATGTACCACACCATGTTCTGGCCGGTAGTGGTGTTGCGCCAGAGAAGATCCGTCTTCCCGTCGGCATTGAAGTCGCCCGTCCCCACGGTCTTCCAGGCCTGGTCCGTGTTCGTGGTCAGGTAGGCCGATGAGGTCTTCGTCACGCCGTTCATGTACCAGACCATGTTCCGGCCGGTGGTGGTGTTGCGCCAGAGAATGTCCGGCATCCCGTCATTGTTGAAGTCCCCTGTCCCCGTAATGATCCAGGACAGGTCCGCCACGCGGGGAAGATAGACATAGGACGTCCGGGTCACACCGTCCATGTACCACACCTGGATTCTCCCCGTACTGGTATTGCGCCACAGGATGTCGGTCTTCCCGTCGGCGTTGAAGTCGCACGTTCCCGCAATCGTCCAGGTCGTGTCGGCAACGGTCAGCAGGTACTCATAAGAGCTGCGGGTTGTGCCATCCATGTACCACACCAGGTTCTGCCCGGTGGTTGTCTTCCTCCACAGGATGTCCGTCTTCCCATCGGCGTTGAAATCGCCCGTCCCCACAATGGTCCAGGCCGGGTCCGTCGCATCCGTCAGGTACTCGTAGGAGAGCCTGGTGACATTGTCCATGAACCAGACCAGGTTCTTGCCGCTGGTCGTGTTCCGCAGGAGAATGTCCGTCTTGCGGTCGGCATTGAAGTCGTTCTTGGATGAATTATCCGAGACATATAAATTGTCGTAGTAGACCGGCTGAAAAGTGTAATTGTCATTGGCATCCCACAGCCAGACTTTGTCGATGGCTCCGCCATCCCAGGCCGTGGTCTGGGTTACGGTCGATCCACCCGGATAGGTTACCGTGATGACGATCGAGTCGAACGCGGCATTGATATCGAAAGTGATCCGGTAATAATTCTGGGCGGCCGACGCTTCAAAATACCCGAAAACACCGCCGGGCCCCAAAATGATGTAATCCGTGGGATCATCCCCGCCATGCATTTCCCAGTCTTCTTTCTCAAAATAGACGCCGCGATACACGGCGGTATCGGGCTGCAACCAGCCCCGCCCCATTGCAACACCGCCAAAACTTATAAAATTGAGGCCGTAAGGATCATTCTGAGGCGGGTCCAGCAGCATTGTGATGCGCTTGGCTCCGCCGCCAGACGTCAAAGGGACGGGCAGCAGGTAAACCGCCGCGCCTTCAAAGTAGCCGTTGTTATAAACGGCCAGGGCCTGAGAGCCTCCGACACCGGCCCCGGCTACCACTTGATAGACAAGATCTCCCTTGGGAGAGCCGGACCAGGTATAGTAGTCCGTCCATGGAGCGGGGGGGGTCGCTGCGGCCACGTATCCGGAACCATCGAAAGTAATCATTTCCGCTCTGGCTGAGGAAACCAGAACCAACAGGGCGATGACGAACATGCATGCCGTTATCAGACGAGCGCTTGTAAGCCTTTTCATATTTTCTTGATCCTCCTGTTTTTTAAATAGACATTCCGTGCATCAGAGTTGGTCATATTTCCGCATGATGCATATTTAAATGAACCATAACAGGTATCTGCGTTATTGTCAAAGTTTAGTCGAAAGGTCGAATCATGGAAAAAGAAAAAGATTAGAGTGCGGCTGGACCGGCAGGATTGGAGACGCAGCCTGCATAGACTTCACGCCGTCGAATGTAAAATGATGGATTGCATACCCGGCTATGAGACTGTGTCGCAATTATTTTTTGCGTCGTAAGATTTAACTGCTCTTTGACAACAGAATATTAGAAAATCATTTTGAAGACCGAAATCGGTTGAGAATCTGTTACGGGCAGATCGTTTTTTGAAACTGTTAGCGTAATAGCTTCTCCAGACAGCTTTAACAGCTTAAAGCGACTTCTGGAGTCCGCTCATCTTTTCAATCAGATCGTGTACCCCCAAGATCGTGATCATGCGGGCCAGATTAAAGCAGGTTGCCAGTAACGACGTTTCCGCTTGAACACCATCCTTTTTTCGCAAGAGAAACCCGTCTGTCTTTAAGTTCCTCTTGATATGACCAAAAGGATGCTCCACCTTAGTCTTTCGCTTCACATAAATTTCTTGCGACGATTCTTCCTGATACTGAGCTTCAAACCTCTTCTTTGCTTCTTCATTAGGCAGGCGAACGATCTTACGTCCGTTTTTGCCCTCTGTGCACTGTCCATAATGCTTGCACTGATGACAAAGCTTCTTATCCACCATCAGGTAATGCCTTTTGCCGGTGCCCTTGTCCGTGTTGCTGTATCGAAGAGTGTGACCTTCCGGGCAGGTATACGTGTCCGTCTCTTTGTCATAAACGAAATGACTCTTGCTGAACGGACTTTCTTCTTCAAGCAACGCTTGCCGTTGGGAGGGAACAATAACCTTAATGCCTTGCCGGTCAATCTTTTCCAGTTCTTCCGTATCCGCATATCCGGCATCGGCGCAAGCGATTTCACAAGGCTTCTCCAGCACGCTGTTGGCCTTATCGATCTGATCAGCAAACTGGTTTACATCACTGGTGGCCTTGGTCGCCTCCGCATGGACAATCAGGCCATGTTGTTCATCGACAACGCTTTGCACATTATAGCCTGCGTGGCTCCCCTGAATACTGCGCATGATGGCGCAATCCGTATCGGTGTGGTTGATCTGTTTCCGATCATCTTCTTTAAACGCTTCAAGGGCCTGCTTAATGGTCTCCTTGAGACGTTGAGCTTTGGACAGTTCCTTGCTCATGGAAACATAGGAAGGGGTTCCTTCTTCCGATTGATCCGCCGCTTCACAGTCGGCAAGCAATTGTTCAATCCGGCCATCGATCTCGTTCAGGCGCTTTTCGTAATGGCTGTGATCATGGCTCCGGTGTCGTCCTGCGTTGGCTCGAATCTTAGTCCCGTCAACAAACAAGACATTGCCGGCTACCAGATCCAGCTTGATGCACATCCGGGCGCATTGCCGCAAAACTTTTTGCAAAGCCTTCTTGTTGTTCCGCCGAAATTCAGCAATGGTTTTATGGTCGGGGCGCAACCCGCCGATCAACCAGATAAACGCCAGATTATGGTGGCATTCCCGTTCAAGTTTCCGTGAGCCCTTCACGCCATAAGAATAGCCGTAAACCAGTAATTTAAGCATGATGCGCGGATCGTATTCCGAATTGCCCACTTTATCCGGATTGATTGCTATGCCCAGTTCATGAAAATTTAGCGCCTCGACGAAGGCATCATACGCTCGCACCGGATTGTCGGCACTCACATATTCTTCTATGCTCGCAGGCATTAAACTCATCTGATGACGGTCGCCACATCGATAGGCCATAGGGTTTTCGTTCTCCTTTGTGAAAGAGACTTTACCATATTGATCCTATGGCTCAAGAAGCTTTCTCTTGATTCTTAACCTTTTTCTAATATTCTGTTGTCAAAGAACTTGTATGTCCCTTAATTGCGACACAGTCTCGAGCCGGCGGGGGACACGACTCGTCCAAAACGGATTCTGCGAAACCAGATGCGCGTCACCTTCTGCCTGTTCAAGCTTGCAGCTTGAACAGAATGTTTAGGAGCAGCCAACAGGGCTGCTCCAGCCAGGCATTCCTTTACATGGCATTATGATGCGTTATGTCAGAACAAGGGGTTGCAACCCCTTGTTCTATGATAATTTGCGTTAATTCATGATCATGCAACACAACCAGGATATGTAAAGAAGCGTTAGACGCACTTCACTAGATGACGGCCGTTGCCTCGATTTCCAGCAGCATGCTGTCGAAAAAGAGTTTCTTGATCTCGACCAGCGTGCTGGCCGGGTAATAATCGCCGAAGTATTTTTTATAAATCTGGCTGCATTCTTTTCCTTTGGCTAAAAAGGCGTCCCGATCCGTGCAGTAGATCGTCAATCTTACAATATCCGTCATCCTGGCGCCGCCGGCCGCCATGACCTCCTGAATATTTTGCAGGATCTGCTCATATTGCCGACAGATATCCCCTTCTCCAACCAGGCGTCCCTCTGGGTCCGAAGCCCCCTGGCCGGCCGCAAACAGGATTGAACCGCCGGTGGTTTTGACAAGGTTCGAGTAGCCGCGCGGCTTTTTCCAGGCAGGCGGATTCAGCACTTCCTTCAAAACTGCATTTCCCATAATTCCTTTTCCTCCTTCGCTTTTTTAAGAAACTTTTACGACGGGAAAAACTTAAGTGAATTGCAGCAGTCTGTCAATGAAAATGGATTAGCGGATCGTGGTTAGTGCATTGTGGATGGTGAATAGTGAATGGTGGACGGGCGCGAACGCCGCCGGCTGCTTTCCCGACTACGCGTCTCTCGCGGGACGGATCAGCGCAGATAAATATTGACAAACGAAATGAGATAAGCAAGAAACGTTTGTCCGTTGAACGGATGGAATAACTCTGCTTTGCACCCGGCAGTATGACTGGAGAAGGAATAAAATAATTCCATGCATCAAAAAGGAAACCCATCAAATCTGAAAACAGTAGGCAGCGTCACGATCCCGGCCAAGTATAAAGGCCCGCCGGACATCGCCAACGGCGGATATGTTTGCAGCCTCCTGGCCAAATACATCGACGGCACGACCGACGTCATGATCAAACGCCCCACCCCCCTTGATCGGGAATTGCAAATCCGCGCCAGCGGCGATGGAATTTTTTACCTGATGGATGGCGATCAGTTGGTGATTCAGGCAAAACCCGGCGTCATTGATCTTGCCGTGCCGGATGCCCCGAGTTATGAAGAGGCCGTCCAGGCTTCTCAGGCGTCTATTGCCCTGACACCGACGCCGTACCGCCACGTGACGGGGCATGGCATTCATCCCATCTGTTTTTGCTGCGGTGCCGACGTGTCGGATGGGGAAGGTCTGAAGATACACCCCGGCCGTGTCGGAGACAGGAACATGGTTGCCGCTCCCTGGACGCCGTCATCGGAGTATGGCGACGAGCAGGGTTATGTCCGGCCCGAATTCATCTGGACAGCCCTCGACTGTCCGGGGGCCTATGCCCTCTGGGAGCTGACCGATACAAAACCGGGTTTTTTAGGAAGGCTGGTCGGCGGGATCGAAAAGCCACTGCGCTCAGGTGAGCCATGTGTCGTTGCAGCCTGGCCCGCCGGGAGCGATGGAAGAAAATTATACGCCGGAACGGCGCTGTTCAATGCAGACGGAGAGATTATCGGCCGCACCCTGGCCACCTGGTTTCCCATGCCTCCGGAACTCAGCCGCCACCTGGAGAGCTGAGGGATGATGCGGTTCTCTTGAATCCAAGCTCAATCGGCATCTGCAATCGCTTTACCACCCCGGCCTCCCCCTACCCCTCCCGAGGGGGACAGAAAATGACGACACGCTCTGCATAATACCGTAAAACAAAATGGACTCTCGCTCGAAATATCAAATGCTTCGTATGATACTTCAATACGCTTCATGCAACCTGCGAGACGTCAGAACAACGGAATAGATTCCTCACCCGGCTTCTGCCGGGATTCGGGATGACAACTTCACGCCTACAGATTCATTGCATAGCGTCTGCAGCTTAATTCATGACTCCTTCCATGTCCCGGCCGCCTTCCATGTTTGTGTAAATTTCAGATCTTCGTGAATCGCATGAAGGGGCTTAATAAGAAATTTTTCGATGGCTTTTACCGCCAAGGTCAGTTTGTCCGGTGCAGGTCTGATTTCACCTTTCCTTAAGAATGCAGCCCAAAGCGTCTGGCGGTCGGATTGTTGATCATAAATTTCTTCGGCGAATAACGGCTGCTTCCAGGGAAGCTCAGTTTTGCGGTGCTTGAACGTGCGCTTCAACGATTCAACCAGGTCCAGGCCATTAAAATCAAACTGCCGTGTCATCATCCAGACATCGTAAAAATCCTTCATCCGACTATTCAACAGCCCAAGTTTCACCATCGCTTCAAATTTTTCACTGAGTATGCTTTCCGGCGGGTATCCTTTAAGACGCGGATGTGGTAAATCCAATATGACCGGAAAGTTAAGCATCTCGGCGCGCGGATAAACAACATCGTTAAAAGCGATATCAATTTGCATAGGTATTCGTGCCCGTCCCAGGAACCCGGTAAGCTTTACATGTACGCCTTCATAATCTGCATCCTCTTTTATCCGTTGACCTCTCACCGTCTCCGCATCAAATACAAGTCCGTCAGAAGCAACTGTAACATTGCAGAGATCCCTGATGACTTTTTCAATGCTGCCGATTTGGTTATCAAAGTGCGCCAGAAAATCGATGTCAAGGGTTGTTCGCCGCTCAGGAATATTCCAGGCCGTAAACATGAGCGCCCCTTTGAGGATGAATTGTCGCGCGTATGGCGACTGGCTAACCCGGTAGAGAAATCTTTCCATTCCGAAATACTGGAGAATTTCGGCAAAAGGACGCCTCGTTTCTTTTGCCTTGTTTTGCAGAAGCGCTCGAATAGACGCTTGTATATTCATAAGATCTTTTTTTATATCAGTGCTTCTAGAATCGGTTTGATGATGCTGTCCACACGGCAAACCTTTGCATATTTCATGATCTCCTTAGGCTGGACATGCATATCGGTTATTGCAGTTTTCAGAGCGTCTCGGGCCACGTTTGCGCCGATTCTATTTCGAAATTTAAAACAGTCGGCTATTGTCTTGGCTAAGCTGTAAATTTTAATAACATGGCCTTCTATTTCATACTGAACAATACCGGCTTCCCACGCGGCGGGTGCAAACCGGTAAAACTTTACGGGCGGATATTGAATTCTGCCGGCGCGTGCGCCGAGGGGAATAGCCATCTCTACGTACCTGGGGATTTCGTTCGTCGCCTCGTGAAACGCCAGAGCGGAAAGAAGACAAATGACGCCGCGGGGCGCCTGTTGTGATGCCTCAACAAGATCGGGATGAGAACCGGTAGCATAACCGTCAAGCCTGTAGAGCCCCCTGCCGATCTTTTCTATTTTCCCGCTCTTCTCAAGGAGAGCAAGCGAATCGGAATGGAAGCCGGCTTTCAGGATATCTGAAAAACGGGCGATGCCTTTGCTATCTCGAAGATAGTTTATAAGTTCCTGCGATTTCGATTGCATTCATCATCCGTATATTACGTCATTAGTTATAGTTATGTATATACGATTTATACGGTCGCGTCAACAATGAACATCCTGTTGGCATCTTATCTTCGTTCACCTGTCATCCCATAACTTTGACAGAAGAACAGACAATTCTTCCGTTTACTGTTTCTTCGCCGGGTAGAGGCGCGCGAGCAGCGGGTTGGGATCAAGAAAAGCGCCGATCGACGAGATCGGATATTTGAAGCCGATCTTGCCCAGCACGGCCAGTCCTTCGATGGCCCGATCGATGTATGCCGGCGGCAGCGCGATCGCGATTTCATCGTCCCGCACCTGCCCCATGGCCCTCTCGCCGTAGCAGGGAATCGCCAGGGCGGGCTTCCCGGTGTTGTAGCATTGCCCGAGGGAATCGACGCAGGCCCCTTCGCCGATGAAGTTGAACTGAAACCGTTCATACTTTATTTTTTGAATCCCGCACATGAGCATCATGATCTGGGCGGGATTGCCGTAGATGAGAACGACGTCCGGATCGATATTTCCCCGGTTCAGGGGTCCGACGACAATCGCTTCGCCCGGCGGAATCCTCATGTAATCCTCCTGCTGCGCCAGCCCGTCTTCCACGGAAGCCATCCAGGTTCTTCTAAAGAGCTTGGCCTCCGTCAGCTTGGTCTCTTCGGTCGCGGCCATGAGCCCGTGAATGCGCTTGCAGCGCTCGCCCAGGCTGCTCTCCCCGGTCAGGCCGACGGTCAGGCCGCCCACCCGGGCCATAAACTGGACCTGGCAGAATACGCACGGCTGATCCCACTTCATCACGCCTTCCACGGCGTCGAGTTCGGCGGCCTTCTCCAGACGTTTGAAACCGATCGGCTCGGTGGCCAGGCACAACTTTTCCTTCAAGGTCCTGCTTTTTTCAATCCAGTTTTCCATTTTTTTCTCCTTGCTCTTTTATAGATTAGGAATCGTCTAACCTCTTTGCCCAATACCCCTGGCGGATGATCACCATGACGGGGTTTTGTCTGATGGTTTGCTCAATTTCTCCTACCGCTTCGCTCATGCATCTTTGCATATTGTCATCCCTTTTTACAATTACAAAAATATCACCAAAGCCTGAATCTGCCCTCATTAATTATTTCCGACCCCGATAGTCGTCGCGGTCGGTGATCGCGGCTTACGGGGTCTGTGCCGGGATTTGGACTGACATTCACGCATGAAGGACAACAGGGTCAGGCTCAATGATTTCAAGTTGACATGCCGATCCGGGATGTTTATAGTTGCCGCGTTTTTTGTGCGTTCCAGGAACTACTAATCAAGTCATTGAATCCGGCCGCAATGAAAGGTGAATGCTGCATGAAAGCGAAAATGATTCTTCCCGGCTGTTTGCGTATCGTGCTCTTATTGCTGATCCTGACCCTCTTCTCCTGCAGCAGCAGCGATGCTCCTGCTCCCCTGACGCTGGCGGAGCAACTGAAAATGCTCTGCGGGAATAACGTCACCGAGATTGCTCCGCCGTCGGGATTTCAGCAGGCTTTCCAGATCGACATTGCTCAGCCGGTCGATCACAATGACCCGGGCAGGGGTATGTTCCAGCAGCGCTTTTATCTCTCATTTCGCAGCAAGGATGCACCGACTGTTTTTTACACCACCGGGTACGGTGTCGGGCGTAACTTTGTGACGGAGCCTGCTCATCTGTTGAAGGCTAATCAGGTACTCCTCGTGCACCGCTATTTTTCCAATGCCGTTCCTTCAACGACCGACTGGAGCTTTCTGACGACGGCGCAGGCCGCGGCCGACCAGCACAGGATTCGCACGCTCCTCGGCGTTCTCCTGCATGGAAAATGGGTCAGCAGCGGCGCCAGCAAAGGCGGCATGACCGCCCTGTATTACCGCTACTACTACCCGGATGACGTCGCGGCGACAATTGCCTACGTGGCACCGATCATGGAACGGACCGAGGATGAACGCTTCATCACTTTCTTAAATCAGGTGGGCACGCCCGCCTGCCGGGAAAAGCTCCGCCTTTTCCAGCGAGAAGTTCTGACGAGGCGGCAGGCCATGCTCGTTCTCACGCACAATTTGATCCTTCAGGAACATCTCACCTTCACCCTTTTCAGCGAAGCGGAGGCGCTGGAGTATTCGGTGCTTGATCACTTTTTCACATTCTGGCAGTATGGCGCGGAAAGCAACTGCGCAACGATTCCCTCGATAACCGCCACGGATGAAGTGCTCTTCAATCACCTTGACTCCGTTGTGTCGCCCTCGTATTATTCGGATGCAGACGTTGTCTCGTCTTCACCTCTCTATTACCAGGCTTATACCGAAATCGGTTATTATCCTTTCATGTATGACCATCTGACCGATCTTCTGCAGTCTGTGCCCGCACCCACCTGGCGTCCGTTTGCGCCGCGCAATGTGGAATTGATTTTCCGCCCCGAAGTGATGCAACAGATTGTTCCCTGGCTTCGCCATCACGGCGAGCGTATCCTCTATATTTACGGCGGGATCGATCCCTGGTCAGCGGCGGCCCTGAACCCGGACCCCGGCATCGACGCGCTGCAGATCGTCCAGCCGGGCGGCAACCACATGACGGAAATAGCGACTCTCGGCCAGAAAGACCTGGTCATCCGGACACTGGAGCGGTGGCTTGATATGAATATCGATGCAGCCAATCAGCAGCCGTCGGCCGTGAGGGTCGGAAAACACAGGTTGTAAAACAAGGCTGGAAGGCATAAATGGCTTGTCCGGGGAATAACCCGGAGGTCACACGGCCAGCCCTGCAGGGAAACAGATTCCTCACCCGGCTTCCGCCGGGATTTGGAATGACAGGACCTTATCTGCCCCGATAGCGAAGGATCACGAACTGCGGCGTGATCGGGGATCGCGCCCTGCATAATGCCGGAATCAATGCGTCTGCTTTCACCCTCACCCAATCTCTCCCACGCGTGCCCTTTGGGGTATCCAGGGAGAGGTGCGAAGCGACTGCCCGGTGCGGACACGCGCCGCACCATATGGATAAATAGTTAAACGGGCCGGGTTATCGTTTTTCCGCCCATTCGAAGTACGTCTCGATGGCGTACACGGCCTCCTGGATCGTCCCGTAAACGGGGAAGCCGGCCTTGCGCAGCGAGTTGAAGGTATCAATCCGGATGCGCTCCGCTTCCAGGTTGTTTTCCAGGAAGGATACAAGGACGGCGATCACCGGCTTCTTGATGCATTCGGCCATTTTCAGGATCGTGTCGGCGCTGTTCTTGATCTGGAGAATCATCTCGGCCTGGATGAGGTATTCGACGTCAAAGTAGGGAATGATCACGTCGATGTTGTCGTCCTGATCCATGGCCTGCATGGTGTGCAGCATGACGTTGAGATCGAAGCCGAAGGCGCCCAGATCGACGGGGTTGGTCGTCGAGGTGTTGACGCCCCTGATCTTTTCGCTAATCATCTGCTGCGCCGCAGGCCCCAGTTCGGGAACCTCGCAGCCCGAGGCTACGGCCAGGTCGGTGAACAATACGGATACGCCCCCGCCCGCGCCCAGGAATCCGACGCGCCGCCCGCCGGGAAATTTTTTCGCGGTGCCCAGCATCGCCAGATTCATCAGTCGATCAAAGTTTTCCACCAAAAGGCCGCCGTGCTGTTTCACGGCCGCGGCCCAGATGGTGTAGTTGCTGGCCATTGCTCCCGTGTGGCTGGCCGCCGCTTTCGAGCCCTCCTCCGTTTTGCCGCCCTTCAGGATCATCACGGGCTTTTTCGCCGTCGTCCGTTTGAGCGTTTTGAGGAATCGATCACTGTTCTTGATGTCTTCCACGTAGCAGGCGATGAGCCGGATCTTGTCATCGTCCGCCAGGTACTCGATGTAGTCCTCCAGCCGGAGGTCGATCTGGTTTCCGTAGGAGACAACCTTGTTGAGCCAGATCCTGCGGGTCGTTGCCAGGGCGGTAAAGCTCGACGTAATGCCGCCGGATTGTCCCAGGAAGGCGATGCCGCCCGGCTCTTCCTGCTCGTGCAAAAGTTTGAAGGACATTTTTGATTCGAAGCACTGCACGCCGATGCAGTTGGGGCCGACGATGCGGAGATGGCCCTTGCGGGCCTCCCGGACCATGTCTTTCTCCATTTGCAGATTGCCCGTCTCGCCGAAGCCCGAGGTGAAGAAATGAATGAACTTGACGCCCCTGCGCACGGCGGCCTTGACAATATCGATGGATTGCTCCACCGGCGCGGCCACAATGGCGTAATCGACCGGCTCCGGCAGGTCGCCGATCGTCGGATAGGCCTTGACGCCCGAGACTTCGGGGCGGCGGGAATTGACGGGATAAAGCCGACCGGCGTAGCCGTTCATTTGCTGGACCTGGAAATAGGGAACTCTGCCTCCGCCCAGGTTGTCTGATGCGCCGATAACGGCGATGCTTTGGGGATAAAATAATGCATCAAGATTCATTGCCTTCCTCCTTTATATCTCCGGTAGAGATTCCATGGCATCGTTTGACGGGATGTTTGATTGAATTGATTAACGATCAGGTTCAGCATGTCAGCACCAATAGTGACGGGTTGGGACCGCCGGACGGGGATCACTCCATTTTCTGTTAAAAGCCTTCGGCACGTTCAATGCCGGCACTGGGCCTTCCAGCTGCCGGCGGGCCGTTTAATAAACGGCGCTATCTTACAACTTTGCCGATGCGATGCAAGAGGAAATCTAAAAAAGCCTGAAATAATTGAATTGATAAAGATTCCGGTTTCATTTAAATGGAATGGCAGGTTAA
This sequence comes from Deltaproteobacteria bacterium, assembly GCA_036528635.1. Lineage (GTDB taxonomy): Bacteria > Desulfobacterota > Syntrophia > Syntrophales > Smithellaceae > UBA8904. Next base: position 36,781 of record JAIGNE010000010.1, on the reverse strand, counting down.
CGGATTGAAAAATGAAATGACGGGGGGATGATCGGTCATGTCTCAGTTTGATCAGGAAAAGAAAGCAGTCCTCGAAGCTTGTCTCTGGCTGTCCGGACAGGGGTATTTCGGTTCACAACGCGGGTCGGGGGGAAACATATCCGTGCGTCTTCCGGATGGCGCCATGGCCATCACACCGACGTCCGTCCAGTATCAGGATCTTTCCGCACATGACATTTGCGTGGTCGGCCCTGACCATCAGCAGATTCCCGTCCCAGGCTGTCTCAAACCGTCCATCGAAGCCGGGCTGCACAGCATCATTTACCGGAACCGGCCCGATGTTCAGGCGGTCGTCCATACCCACCAGATCTACGGCAGCGTTTTCGGCGTCATCAATACGCCCATACCCGCCCTTTTCGACGAGGTCTCCTATGCGCTCGGACCCGTCATCGATATTATTCCCTACGCCATTTCCGGAAGCCCGGAACTGGCTGCCCATGTCGGCGGCAAGTTATCCAACAACGCCAATGCCTACATCATTCAGAATCACGGGATTCTGGCGCTGGGTAAAAATCTGGACAAGGCCATCCTCCACGCGGAGCTTCTGGAAAAACTGGCGCATACTTATTATCTGGCGCTTGCCACGGGCAGACCGGTGACAACGCTTCCGCAAGCGACGGTTGATTTTGCGCAGGGACTGCGCAACGCGGATGTGCAGGAGGCTGTGAAAAAATTGTAGGGAACCGTCGCGGCTGTTGCCTGCGGGTGTCTCATCCTGACCACCCAGGCGTCTTGCCCGACGGCCGCGGAAAAGCAGAAATTGCCTGACCTGTCCTTTTTTTCAGATCCTTTTTCAGCGCGACATGCGTTCTTTAACAAAGCCGCTGAACAACCCGCCCAGCATCCGGCCGACATCAAAAAGAAGCCCGGCGGTTATTTTGTCCAGGTCATCCAGCTCTGGACGGTTGGCGTCTTTGAAAATGACCCGGGCCGCGCCGGCCGAGCAGCGTTTGGTCTGCGCCGCGGCGTCGAGCTGGTAGTTTTGATCCATCTGCGCGAAGGCGTCTTGCAGTTCGGGGCCGAACTGCTCGAGCAGATGATAAAAGATCGGGTTATGCTTTTTTTCCGCCCGCTTGATATAGGCGCGCAGCTGCGCGTCGCCTGCGAGCCCCGCCGCCTGCCCTTCACTTGCGCCCGCAAGCAGGGCCTGCCGGAACGGTTCAAAACCTTCCCGGAAGCGGCGCTCGACATAGACTTCGTAGCTCTGATGGATGGCGGTGACAATTTTAAAAAGTTCATGCCGGGCAAAATATTTCCGGACCAGGAAAGAAAGAGGCAGCCCTTTCACGTGGAAAGGATGTCCCAGGTCCGCCAGGTAATGGCCCGCTCGCGAGAGATAACGCCAGCCCCAGTATTCGTTGCCGTTTTCCAGGGCAAGCTTCGCCAAGTCTTTATGGACGCGGAAGGCCTGCGGTGCGATGCCGTAAGTGGTCCCCAGCATTTTGAAATGCATGTGCCGCCAGCCGTGCGACCCGCCGGTGATTTTCTGGTTCTTGTGCAGGACCAGGTCATAGTCCAGGTACAAATCCGGCTCCGTGCTGTAGATGACCAGCACTTTCCAGGGTTCAATGATCTTCCCCGCGGGCACGTTCAGGGCGTAATCGCCGTTGCGCTTTTTGTCGTCGAAAGACCACAGCGGGTCGAGTTGGCGGCGCTCCTGGTAGCTCTCCTTGTAAACATCAATGTGCTTGGGGCTGACCGGCCAGAGCTTGTCGCCGTAACGGGGATTGGCTTTGACGGCCACCGGGGGCAAAGCCGTCACGGCATGAACGGCCTGGACCGAATAGTAGGTCAGGTACTCATGCGCAAACCAGGGGGACCAGGCCATGGTCAGGGCGGCATCGTTGTGCAGATAATCATTCGGCATTTTTCAATCCTTCGGATCAGATAAATCCAGCGGGCAACATCGCCCGTTTTGGTCCCGGGCCGGCTGTCCGACCGCCAACGCCCTGAACCTGTTCGCGTTATCCCGCCCGGGACGTTACACTAAACGGCGTCATTTGAAAATCTGTTTCCGCAGCCCCGCGGCATCTTTTTAATCGGCGCATCCGGATGGTTTTCTAAATATATCCCGTAATTTCATAATGATGCAATATCAAACCGGATCACCCGGCCAGCCTTCCGGCCAGCGGGCCGGGCAATGGGTCAAAGGCCGGCAAAGGCAGGCAGCAAAAGGCGCGGGGCGAATTTAATCCTTGATTTTCATTGAAGCCTGATATAGAAGGCACCATCACAATTTTTAGGACTCCCCTTGCTCCTGAAATTCATCAGGGGCTTTAGAGCCGAAAGGAGGAAATTTTGAAAAGATACGAAGTTATTGCTATTGTCAAAACGGATGTGTCGGAAGAGGATATGACCGCCATTATCGACCGGTCTTCCAACATCATCACCGAACGCAAAGGGGTCATCGCCAAAGCTGAAAAATGGGGCAAACGGCGCCTGGCCTACGAAATCAACAAGCAAAGAGACGGTTTCTATTTCTTCATCGACTACGCCGGTGACGGCGCCATCGTGGCCGAAATGGAAAGAAATTTCAAGATCGACGACCGCGTTTTAAAGTTCATGACCGTGACCAAGGAAGGCGCCACAACCCGTGAGGGCATGGAAGCGGAAGTGGCCGCGGCGGAAGTGAAGCGCACGTCCATCCGCATTGAAACCGACAATTCGGCGGCAAACCGGGATGATAAGCCGGCAGGCGACGCAAGACCCGCAAGACCGACATTTAAAAAAGCAATCACCCGGGAAGATAATGCCCCGAAAGGAGAATAATCATGGCTATAACAAACGGCGACAGACCTGACAGACCCGATAGACCTGAAAGACCATCCCGTCCGCCCCAGAAGAAGTTTTTCCACAGAAAGAAATTCTGCCGCTTCTGCACGGACTCCAATATTAAAATTGACTTCAAGAACCCGGTTATTCTCAATAACTTTGTGACGGAGCGCGGCAAGATCATGCCCAGAAGAATCACGGGCAATTGCGCCTATCACCAGAGAGAGCTGACCGTCGCGATTAAACGCGCGCGCACGATCGCCATCATGCCTTTTGTCACCGCCGAAGGCAGATAATATTTTTTAACATGCGCCGGCCGGTTTTATTCTTTTGAATGGGAACCGGCCGGTTTTGATTTTGTCAGCGCGTCGCTCTTTGGTTTATTGATTCCTTCACCTATTTTCAACGCAGGTTGATATACTTGGCAAAATTTAATTTATTGACTTCCAATAGCCCGTTCCTGAGGCTGTTTTTGACCATCGCTTTTGTTTCCGCAGCCTCGCTGGTTCCTTTTGTCGGCCTCGTGGCCCTGCTCCTGCTGCCCCTGGTTCTCTATGTCCTCAGTATGCGCAACGACCCGATGAGAGTTCTCGTCGCCTTTCTGACGGCGCTCGTGGTTTTCCTGGTCATCCTCTCGTTCATGCACGCGGTCCTGCCTGTCCTGGCCATGGCGGCGGCGGGGCTGGCCGGTCTTCTGATGGCCTGGACGGCGCGAAAAAACTATTCCATTGAATTTGTTGTTCTCCTGCCTGCGCTCGTTTTCCTTTGCGCGATGGCCATCTATTTTGTTTTCGGCGGCATGCAGCTTTCCATCAGCCCCTGGCAGCTGGTCGAAAGGCACATTACGGAAGCCGTGGACATGAACATCAAGCTTTACAGCCAGCTGCCCCTGGGCCCGGATGAAATCAAATCCATTCAGGAAAGCAAGCCTGCCGTGGTTCAGCTTTTTACCCGGCTTTTTCCCGCACTCTGCGCCATTGCGGCATTATTCACCGTCTGGCTCAATACCCTGATCGGCAACCGGCTTCTGCGCCAGTATGGTGTTATTCCGCCGAAGCTTTCGGCGCTTTCCGAATGGAAGGCGCCCAACGGGCTGGTCTGGTTTTTTATCGCCGGCGGGGGATTGGGTTTCATCCCGCATATACCGCTCAGTTTTGCCGGCATCAATGTTTTTCTGGTCGCCGCTTTCATCTATCTTCTGCAAGGCCTTGCTATTGTTAGTTTCTTTTTTCAGAGCAAAGATATCTCCCTGTTTTTCCGCTGGCTCTTCTATTTTTTAATTGCGATTCAGCAAATTCTTATGATAGCTATAACAGCAGTTGGGTTCTTCGATATTTGGATTGATTTTCGCAAGTATTTCCGCAAAAACCAGACAACAGATTTAACTTAGATACCATTCAATGCTACCAGGAGGTTTTCCATGAAGGTTATTTTAAAGCAAAACGTACCTTCCTTAGGCAAGGCCGGTGATTTGATCAAAGTCAACGACGGTTATGCCCGCAATCTGCTCTTCCCGAAGGGGCTGGCAGTCGAGGCGGACGATAAAAATATTAAAGCTTATGAACTGGAAAAGAAAGGCGTCCAGCAGAAAGCGCAAAAGGTAAAAAGCCATGCCGAGGAGCTGGCCGCCCGCCTGGCCGAAGTGACGATCACGCTGTCGCGCAAGGTAGGCGATCAGCACAAGATCTTCGGTTCGGTCACGACCAAGGACATCGAAGCGGCTCTCAGGGAAAAAGGGTTCGACATCGACCGCAAAATGATCGTGCATGATGAGCAGATCAAAAGCCTGGGCGAGTTTAAAGTAAAGATCAAGCTGGTCCCGGGCGTGGATACGGAGCTTAAAATTAAGGTCGTCGGCGAAGAATAATGAAAGACATCGATCCGTCCTTATATAAACTTCCCCCGCAGAATATCGAAGCGGAACAATCCATCCTGGGCAGCATCCTGCTGGAAAACGCTTCGATCAACGCGGCGCTGGAAGTGATCAACAAGGGAGACTTCTACAGCGAAGCGCACCGGAAAATTTTTTCCGTCATCGCGGAGCTTTCCGACCGGAATGAGCCGGTTGATCTGATTACCCTCAGCAACGCGCTCCGGGACAAGCAGATCCTGGATTCCATCGGCGGCACCACGTATCTGGCGTCGCTCGTGGACAATGTTCCGTCCGCCGCCAATGTCGCCCACTATTCCAAAATTGTTAAGGAGAAGGCCATCCTGCGCGGGCTGATCGGGTCGGCCACCGAGATCATCAACAGCTGCTACGAAACGGGCTCGGATGTTGACCAGGTGCTGGACAAAGCCGAACACCGTATTTTTGAAATCTCCGAAAATAAAGTCCGCCCTTCTTTTTACCCGATTAAAGACATCGTCCGGGACAGTTTCCGCGCGATCGAAGATCTCTTCACCCGCAAGGAACTCATCACCGGCGTCGCCACCGGCTTTGAGAAAATCGATGATATGACCTCCGGCCTGCAAAACTCCGACCTCATCATCATCGCCGGCCGCCCCAGCATGGGCAAAACCGCGTTCGCGCTCAATATCGCGCAGCATGCCGCGCTGGAAACCCAGACCCCCGTAGCGATCTTCTCGCTCGAAATGTCCAAGGAGCAGCTGGCGTTCAGAATGCTCGCCTCCGAGGCCAAGGTGGATTCCCAGCGGCTGCGCAAGGGATTTTTGGGAGAAACCGACTGGCCGAAGCTGACCACCGCGGCGGGACGACTTTCCGAAGCCCCGCTGTTTATCGACGATACGCCCGCCATCACCGTCCTCGAAATGAAAGCGAAGTCCCGCCGGCTGAAAGCCGACCAGGGGCTGGGCCTGATTGTCGTGGACTATATCCAGTTGATGCGGGGCGGCGCAAACCAGAATTCGCGCGAGCAGGAAATTTCCGATATCAGCCGGTCGCTCAAGGCGCTGGCCAAGGAGCTGAGGGTGCCGGTCATCGCGTTATCCCAGCTCAACCGGAAAGTCGAAGACCGCCCCAACCGCCGTCCACAAATGGCGGACTTGCGCGAATCGGGCGCAATCGAACAGGACGCGGACGTGATTGCGTTTATCTACCGGGATGAAGTCTACAACAAGGGCGATGACAACCCGGACAAAGGGGTCGCTGAAATCATCATCGGCAAACAGCGTAACGGCCCCACCGGCTCCGTGAAGCTCGCCTTTCTGGATAAGTTCACCACCTTTGAAAATCTGGCGCGCCCGGATAATCAGTAATTTACGGATCGCGTCTCATGGCAATAGACTGGCGTTGAAACATTTGGTTTTGGGTGCAGGCGATCATGAAGCACAAAGAAATCATCGTCAATGACCTAATGCAAAAAGGCTACCGGTATTTTCTGACCAAACCTCCCGGAAGGGATTTTGATCCGGAATTCCGGCCGGAACTGACGCCCAGGCAAATGCTCGAAATGGGCGTCTTCGGCGGAAAATACATGACCGATTGCCGTAAAGAATTCCCTTCCTCCTGGTTTGCCAAAGCCAAACTTTGCGCGGATCGCCACGATCCCCGGCTCAACTGTTTTGGCGTGAACGCCTCCAAACCCCTCTCCTACTGGATCGCCAAGGGCTGGATCTACCCCGACGATCCCCGCGGCTGGTTTCAATGGTATTGCCGCTACTTCGCGGGCCGACGCTGTCCCGATGACGCCCGGCAGATCAAACGGTGGAAGGCCATGCGCAGACATATCAGCCAACTGACCATTAACTGCCCGGCCGGCGATCTCAATTGCCGGCGCAAACAGCGCCAGGCCTTGCTGCACTGGGCTTACGACAGCCGCAGAATGTAAATCCGCGCGGCCGATGCATCGGAATCCTCGTTTTTGTTTTTTCAGCTCGCCTTGAAGGCAAGTTAGAATTTTATAAAGGAGGACACATCATGAATCAGCGAAGCAGGTTTTCCATTTTTTCCGTTTTATTTGTATTGTTGATCTCACTTTTCCTGGTTTCAGCGCCCGTGAACGCGGCGGTCAAACCAACACCCCCGGGCATGATCAATTCGGTGCTCGGACCGATTTCTCCCGACAAGCTGGGAACGACTCTGGTGCATGAACATTTTGTTTTTGCCTACCCCGGCTGGTTCGCGGATGACACCATGGCGCCCGTTGATTTCAAGGCCAATCTGAAAACGAATCTGGGCGTGATCAAAGCGGCGCAGAAATACGGCATCAAAACCATCATCGACGCCACGACCAACGACGTCGGCGGACGCAATCCCATCCTGTATAGAATACTGGCCAAAAAAACCGGCATCAATATCATCTGCTCCACGGGGCTTTACACGGAGCATGAAGGATCACCGGCTTACTGGTCCACCAAAGCGATCTGGGGAATGGACATTTCCAAGATGATGTCGGAACTTTTCATTAAAGAAATCACCCAGGGCATCGGCAAGACCAAAATCAAGGCCGGCGTTATCAAGATCGGCTCCGGCCCCAAAATGTCCACCTGGGAAACAGCCGTTCACAAGGCCGCCGTCGTCGCGCAGAAAGCAACCGGCGTTCCGATCATCACCCACACCGAAGGTCCGACAGGCGGCATTGAGCAGGCGGACCTGCTTCTGGCGGAAGGCGCCGATCCCAAAAAAGTCATGATCGGCCACGTCTCCAATTCCAGGGACATCGAATACCACAAGGCGATCCTGGCCAAGGGCGTTTACATTGCTTTTGACCGCATCGGCCTGGACATCATTACACCGTTCGACGTCAATTTGAAGAATGTCGCCGATCTTTGCAAACAGGGCTATGCCAGGCAGATCATGCTCTCCCACGATACCGTGAATGTCTGGCTGGGCCGGCAAACGGTTTTGCCGGAAAAATACCTGCCCGCTTTCGCGAACTGGCGCATCGATCACATCTCCAAGGATTTCCTCCCTGCGCTGAAAGCCCAGGGCGTGACGGATGAACAGATTAAAACCATGATGGTGGACAACCCGAAGAATCTGTTCCTGGGAAAGTAACACCATTATAAACTGAGATTATTAAACGATGCGGCGTTTTCTTCTTTGCAGCATTCACAAAGGAAGCGCCGCATCTTCTGTTTCGATAGCCATCCGGGAATCTATTCACGGCGGGGAATAAACATTTTATCGCCCATGGATTGCCGGCCCCGGCGGCAGCGGCGGCGGGATTGATCCGGTTTTGCCGGCCGGACGGGCGAGCGTCGAAGGCGCGCGCCTCTCGCCGGATAGCACCTGCGCGCTGGCGGCTGCATCACCCGATTTTCTGTCCTTCTGATCACGCAAATGCACCACCATCCTATCATCACCGCGCACAAGAACAATGGTTTCGGGATCGACTTCCATGAGTTTATATCCGCCGATCATCGCTCCTTCGGCCAATGGGGTTTGCCTTTTTCCCCGTCCGGGCGTCGAATAAGGGTTTTTCCTGTCTTCAATATAGGCTATTCTTTTGTCGCTGGTAATGATCGCACCGTAAAAAAGGATTTCCGGTCTGACCAGCGCCTGCTCTTCTTTTTTGTCGGCCGTCATCCGGCGGTCCGGATGAAATAAATTCTTCTCGGCCACCACCAGGAAATCCAGACTGGTTGGAACCGATCCCGGGGCAATCTTTTCTTCTTTCTTCACGGTCGGGTCAATTGTCTTCGGAACCTTGATCCGATTAGCGGCAAGCAGCAAAGGCTGCGGGAATTTATTTTCATTCAAAGTAAAATAGTCCAACACCAGGGACACGTCTTCGGCGATATTGGCCTCCGCCTGACCGGCTGACTTTCCTTTCACGGGCGGAATCTGGACCTTAACTTCGGTTGTAATCAGCGGAAGGACCAGCATAAAAAACATGACGACGGATGCCGTCAGAAGCAGTACGTTTAAAACATTGATATTTTTTAAAACGGAATCCTGCGGCTTCATAAATCATTGCCCTGCCAGTGCGGCTACTTTGAGCTTCACGATCAGTTCCCTTGGATCGGAATAATTGCGCACACGTACATCGACTTCCTTTACCACCAGATAGGGTGTTTGCGTTTCAATGGCCAGCAGCGCATCCGAAAGCACTCTGACATCCGGAAAAACAGCGTCAACCGCAACGCTGATGATTTTAAATTTACCCTGTTCTTCCGTCTTCTCCACCCTCTCGCTGTTAATAACCCCGCCCCTTCCCGTAATGATGCCCTTAACCGAATTCTGCAGATTGGCCGAAGCGACGGCGGCACTTGGACTCGCGATCATCTTGCTCTCGGCGCTTTTTCTCGTTTCCCTGAGTTCAATAATTTTCTGTTCCAGCGATGGCTTACGGGCAATCAATACGGCATACTTCTCCAGGATTTTCATTTTGACGTCATATTGATCCCGGAGTTCATCAGACTTCCGGTAAATATCGGAAATGCCGTATTCGTAAATAACCAGACCGGCCATCATGATAATGAGGGGGATCGACAGCATCAGCAGCTTACTTTTTCTTTTCATGGTTTACCCCGGAGTTTAATTCCTTCTTATTGGCAGCATTTTTCAATTCCATTTTGATGACAAACCGCTCGGTATTGAGCCGGGGGTCGCGAAACGTGGGCGAGGTAAATTCCACCTTTTGAAAATATTTGGAGTTTTCCAATTTGAGAATAATTTCCGTGGCAGACGCCGAATAACCCTCGATCTCCACAATGGCATCAGTGATCCGCAGACGCGTGAGCCATGTCTTCGGCGGCAGAATTGTCGTCATGTCCTTGATGATGCTGATGGTTAAGTCGTTTTGCTTTTTGAAATCGTCAATGGCTTTGATCTCGCTCTGCAGCACCTCGGCCTGGTTCTGTAATGCCTCAATTTTTCTTATATCGGGTTTGAGGATTTGAATTCGCCGATCCAGTTCATCGTTTTTTTGCTGCTGGAAGTGCACGGGCGCAAGAAAATGAAATGCGCCGATCGCCATAATCGCAATCAACAACACTGCGGATAAAAGCCACGGCGTCCCTGGGCCGTGATGATTGTGCTTGGCCAGCAGGTTTATGGAATGGGTCTTTCCACCCAGCATATCCAGCGCGCCGCCCCAAGCGACAACGGATAGTTCACCATTTCGCCCGGGCGCTGCAATCTTCAAATCCTTGTTCAGATGGGAGACGTTAAACGTCCTGAATTGATCCCGCAATAAGCCATATCCGTATTCATCCGCATTCACGACAAGCCTGGGGGGACCGCTGCTTTCAGCCAGATCGTTCAGTAACGCATGGACCTGCCCGGTCATGGCATCGACGTCAATCCGATCACGCACATTCACGTTTCCCGCGAATAATGGGGCAGTGAAGGCATTCGCGATGACACCGCCTTCATAAGCGCCGTCCTTAATCGACAGGAAGACCATGCTGGCGTCGGGGTAAGTATTCTGGATAAGCCGGCTGATCATGAAAACACTCAGACTTACTTTGTTCACCTGAATGCTCTTTGCTTCGAGCGCGTTGAGGTAGGCATTGATCTGATCCGCCCTGGCGACAGCCAGCAGAACTTTAATATTTTGGGCATCCTCTCCAAGCACCGAATAATCATAGCAGGCGGTATCACTGGACAGCGGCGTCAGCCGATCCAATTCGAATGATACAACCCTGGAAAGGTCTTCTTTCGCGGCAGAGGGGAAATCAACATTCTGGACAATCGCCCAGGATCTTGGCAGGCCAAGGAGAAAGGTTGCCCTGGATATTTTGTTGTCTTTTACGAAAGCGGACACCGACTGCGCCACGTGCTCGGGACTTAAGGCTTGATTTTCCAACAGGGGATAATATTGGAAACAACGGACATTCATCCGCCAGAGTTTTTTTTCGGCGTAAACAAGATAGACGCCGTCCGCGTCGAGCGCAATGCTTACGACCCGCGCCGAAGAAAATACCGGGTCGGCCAGGCTGAAGGATAAGCCCTTCCGGATCAGCCTGCCGGCTTTGGCAAATAGCGCATAAATCTGATTAAAGTTTTTCAGGTATCGCATCATTTTCAGGCATCTCTATCTGCGCCGGACTTTGATAGAATATAATCCGGCACCGGTCTGTTCCCTCGGCAACCAGCACAGCTTTGAGCGCATAGCTGGCGGTTTTTTCGTTCTGGTAACCGATCACTTGCACCCCATACACATTGGAATCGGCCGTGGTGATATACGATGTAATTTTTGCTAAGTCGGCTGCTGGTAACATGGATTGCAAACCGGAACCATCTTTTTTAGCATTCTCCAATGTCCGGTAATTCAGAATGGTCTGAACCATATTATCCGTCATCGCGGGGATCGCTTTGAGGACTTCCGGTTTTGCCGAATGGACATTGATCCCGGCCGTGGACGTATACACCGTCAGATATTGCATCAGACCATGTTTTTTTTCAGTTCCGTAAAGGATATCCCGGGTTATGCCTTTCACCAGCAGCAGCTCCTCCAGATTATCAAAATGGGCATCTTTGGCTCTATAGGGATTATTCAGGCTCAGATAATAGTCGTTTTCCGCTCCGTGCAGCCTGTGCAGGTCATCCCCGTCCTTCCAGTCGAGGATGGAATCGACGATTGTATCGGCTTGATATTTTTCAACCCCCAGATTGACCAGCAAATTATTCAGAATGATGCCCGACGCGTCGGTCAACAAATTAACATTGATCTTTCCCGATTCATCCGTAATTGCAAAACGGTAATATCCGTCATCCATCCTTCCTTCGCGAAAGGTTCCGTCCATCGGAGAAATATCCCTCTCGTCGTTGTAAACCGGCTGATATTTATTGGCGTTGCGGTAAATGATTTCCATCATTGCCTTCTGCAGCCCCGCCTCCGCCAGATATTTGTTTTCCATTTGTTCCTTGAAGGCGATGGTTGAAAACACCTCCGTTCTCACCATGACGGAAAATGCGAGGGTCATGACAATCAAAAGCATCATGATCCACAGGACAATCATGAGGGCAATACCCTCTTCTCCCGGAAGTATTTTTGTTTTCATTCTCATTTTTCAAACCACCGCTATTTTGATAGATCATCCGCGGTCCGACGACATCACTTTGTTACAAAGGGTCCCGATGAAATAGCGGCTGATGACGCTGTGGTCTTTGTAAATATCCGTGCCGTTAACACCCGCTCATTCTCACCGTCTGACAAATGGATTTTCATTTTTTGCGGCATCCCCTGCCCCCCGGCCGGCCATTCATCAACCCATTTTGCTTCATCCGTCACATCGTCATAATAATATTCAAACCGGATGGCATCATAGTCGGTGGCGATCGATGTTTCATTTTTGACATCCGTACCCAAAATCTGCTCTTCAATCCGGATGACACTTTTTCGCCGGTGATCTGTTTCGATGCGATAGGTGACAAGACAGTTGCCTTTTGTCCCCCCCCAAATGGAATAATTGCTGGCAAACGTTACCGCGTCTTTCGCCCCGGCAAACCGATTTTTTGTCTCTCCCTGTGCGGTATAAATACCTGCATACGCGGATTGGATCTGGGATTCGATCAGAGAAGACAGTATTCTCTTTCGTTCCAGCTCATTGATCTTTTTTTCTGCTTTTTCGGACGTCTGATAAGCCTGGGACAGGGCGCCGCCCATAATGCCGATGATCGCAGCCAGCATGGTCATGGCGATCAGCAATTCAATCAATGTAAAACCGCGTTGATTCAATTTTCATATCCTTTTCGCGTACCATCTTTTCCGACGTCATTCAGAGCGTCGGATCTGGAAATCATTTTTGCCGTTCTTACGGAAACGGTGTTTGCGCCGCTTTTGTTCGCATGCGAAGCCTTCACGGTAATGTGCATGAATTTCACGGCCAGCGCCTGAGAACGTTCTTTTTCTATTTCAGTTGTCGCAATATCATAGACACACCCATCCTTATCCGTTTCCGTCCATGATTTTTCCTCCATTTCTTCGAGTTCCAGAACATCACGCATTTTGTCATTGGCGTTTGTCAAAGCCTCGATGCAATCATCGGATTTCGCCAGATTGCGCCAATTGGCGGAAGACAATTCAATGACCGATACGACAACAAGACAAATCAGCACCAGCGCAATCATGATTTCCATCAGCGTAAATCCCTCTTGTCTTTGTCCGGCTGATTTAATCATGACGGTCATCCTGTTCGTCGGCGGCGATGACTGCCGCCAGTAGCGGATCGGCATCGATCCGGACAGTTCGTTTTCCCCGAATCAGACTGATCCGGTCCCAGTTGTTTGCGCCGGTTGAATCGTAGTAAAGGCTGTATTGCCCCTTATGGATCGGATCGGCATTGATGCCGGACTCATAAATCACCAGATATGTCTCATCCGGTATCTTTCTTCCCGCGCGGCCCCTGAGGCCGTAGCTCCCGGCATCAAGATCAAAGGTTACCACCTGACGTTCATTTTTCAGAGCCGCCAGATGCCTGGCATACTTGATGGTTGAGACTATTTCCCTGGCTGCGGCGCTTTGTCGGGCTTTCGGCAGCGTATTGACAAAATACACCGTGCTGATCCCCGCGATGAGAGCAATCAGAATCAGCACGATAAGGATTTCGATCAGGGTGAAACCCCGGTGCGCCAAATGCTGTTTGATGATTTCATCCATGCCCGTCTCTTTAATCTCCTAAAACGGAATATCGGTAATGCTGAATATCGCCATCAGAAGCGAGATGACGATGAATCCCACAATCAAGCCCATGGCTATGATCAAGCCCGGTTCCAGAATGCTGATGAACCTCCTGATGGATATTTTCAAACTTTTCTCATAGGTATCGGCTATTTTGATCAGCATGCTGTCCAGTTTGCCCGTCTCTTCACCCACCTTGATCATCGACATGGCCAGTTCCGGAAAAATAGCGGCATCCGACAGGGGCCTGGCAATGCCTTTGCCTTCCTTGATTTCCTTCGTTACCCGATCCAGTGATGACGAAACGACGGAATTGCCGATAATATCGCGGGAATTTTTTACGGCCTGCAGAAGCGGCACCCCGCTTCTCAATAACGCACCCAATGTCCTGCAAAACCGGGCAGTCTCCAGCTGTAGAATCACATCACCTGAGATCCTGAGCTTTAATTTGTCCCATTTATATCGCCCCGCCTCGGTTTTCAGATAGTTTTTCAGGATAAACCATCCCGCGGCCATTATGAGCAAAATGATCCACCAGGAAGCCAGAAGATAGTGACTCATCGCAATCAGCACCTGTGTGGAAAAAGGGAGATTCGTCCCCATATCGGCAAAGATATTTGTAAATTTGGGCAGAACGAATGTCACGAGGACAAGAATCGAAAGCAATCCTGTCGTGACCAGGACCACGGGATAAATCATCGCCGAGAAAATATGATTTTTCAATTCCTCCGACGATTCCAGAAATTCAATGAGCTTTTCCAGAACTGTCTCCATGGCGCCGGAGATCTCGCCGGCGCGAATCATGTTGACATAAAGCGGGGAGAAGACTTGGGGATGCCTGGCAAGTGCATCGGAAAACGTGTCACCCTCGCGGATGGCCTTGAGGACGTCAAAAATGACGTCTTTCATCATTTTGTTCCGGGTAATGCCCAGCAGAATGTTTAAACTGCGGTCCAGCGGCAACCCTGCGTTCAGCAATGTATAGAGCTCTGTTGTAAATACTTGCAATTCGGCCTTGGACGACTTGAATGAAAAGGAATTCCTGCCGCTGCCCGCTTTCAGCGCTTCAATGTGCAGCGGGATAACATGGGAATTCTTTAAAATGGCCTCGGCTTCGTGTTCGTTGCGGGCTTCAATCACGCCATTCGATACACTGCCATCTTGATTGATCGACCGATGAGAAAATGCGGGCATCAGATCTCCTGTGTGGCGCGGAATATTTCATTGATCGTTGTTCCACCCGTTTTGACTTTCAGGAGTCCGTCCTCCATCAGGGTGCGCATACCATTTTTTCTGGCCCTTTCCCGTATCTGCCGGGCATCGGCATTCTGGATGATCAATTGATGGATGGAGCTGTCTATCGTGAACAGCTCAAATATTCCGGAGCGTCCATAAAATCCCGTTTGGGCACATTTTTCACATCCCCTGCCCTTGTATAGAGTCACCGGGTTATCGGGAAAAGCGTTTCTGGCACGCTCTTCACTGATCGCATCCTCATCGATATCACGGCACGTAGGACAGATCACACGAACAAGACGCTGGGCCAGCACGCCGCGGATGGTCGCGGCCAGCAGAAAATTCGGCACGCCGATGTCCAAAAGCCTTGTGATCGCCGTCGGCGCATCGTTGGTGTGCAGGGTGGAAAATACGAGATGCCCTGTCAGAGCAGATTGAATGGCTATTTCCGCCGTTTCCAGATCGCGAATTTCGCCGATCATGATGATATCCGGATCCTGCCGGACGATATGGCGCAGGATATTGGGGAAATCCAGACCGATCTGCGGCATGACCTGTATCTGATTGATGCCTTTCAGGTGATATTCAATCGGATCTTCCACCGTAATGATCTTTTTGTCAGGCGAATTGATTTTATCCAGGGCGCCATACAGCGTGGTTGTCTTCCCGCTTCCCGTGGGACCCGTGACCAGGATAATACCATTAGAGTTTTTGATGATGTTATTGAACGTCGCCAGGGTATCGGCGGGAAAACCCAGCTGCTCCATGTCAATCTTGATGCCTTTTTGTCCCAGCAGCCGCATGACCAGGCTTTCGCCATAGAGAACCGGAATACAGGAGACGCGCACATCAATGTCCGCGCCGCCGACCTTGAGCTTGATTCGTCCATCCTGCGGAAGACGCCGCTCCGCAATGTTCAGCCTGGCCATAATTTTGATCCGGGAGAAAATCGCGGCCTGCAATTTTTTGGGGATGACCTCGATGTCATGCAGCACGCCGTCAATGCGGTAGCGGACCCTGACTTCATCGTCGAATGGTTCGATGTGAATGTCACTGGCCCTGCTTTCCACCGCGCGGGTTATGATGATATTGACCAGCTTAATGATCGGGGCCTCGGAGGCCAGATCCTGAAGATGCCCCACATCGTCATCTTCTTCGCGGATGTAATGGATTGATTCATCCTCGATGTTTTCAATGATCTTGTTGATATCCTGCGTTTCCTGGCTGTAGAACTTCTCCAGGTGATCGTCAATGTCCTGCCTGCCGCCGGTGTAGATTTCCAGTGTATGGGGGACGGCAACTTTGATGGCGTTGATCACGGCCTGATTATATGGATCAGCCATGATGAGTTTCAACGAATCCTGCCTGAGCTCCAGCGGCACAATTTTATGTTCGCGGAGAAATCGCACCGAGAGCGTTTCCATCACAAAGGGAACTTTAGGGAAATTGTCCGCGTCAAGGTAAGGCACATTTTGCTTCATAAGGGAGACCTTTCTAATGATCGTGTGAACACAAGTCCTGCAACGAAATGCATTGCATCGCCTGATGGAATCGAAACGTTCATAGTTTCAATAAATACCCCGCACCGCACAAAGCAGTTCTGTTTTATGTGTTGACATTGAGTCTTTTTTTTGATTAATGAACGCCAACCAATATCCACACCGTAAAAACTTTGACTAAATTATAAAAGATCAGGATGATTTTTATGAAGCCATGTCAATGTAATCAATCCCCACTCCACAAAAAAGGGTTCACACTGATCGAAATCATGGTCGTCATGGTAATGATTGCTCTGCTGGCCTCTCTTGTGGGACCGAAACTTTTTCCCAAACTGGGAAAAGGAAAGCAATCAGCAGCCAAAGCGCAAATTTCATTGATCGAGCAGGCGCTGGATCAATTCCGCCTGGACGTGGGCCGATATCCCACAACCCAGGAAGGATTGAACGCTCTGGTAACCAATCCGGGCGTTCCCAAGTGGGAGGGCAGTTACCTTAAGAAGGGACTGCCGGCCGACCCCTGGGACAAACCCTACCAATACGCGTCACCCGGCAGTCATGGCGACTTTGATCTGCTCTCTTACGGCCGGGACGGCAAGCCTGATGGCGAAGGCGAAGACGCGGATATCGCCAACTGGAAATAGCCCGGAACGCTCTTAACTTTTCAGCATAAGACCGGGAAAAATCCCCCTTTTTAATATGTCTGTGCTTTCGCCTCCCATATTTGCAGCAGCCGGTCCATCATCAACCGGACGCCCGACGCATCGACTTTTCGTATGTCGATCACTTTTTCCACAGCCTGCACGATATCCTTGATATTATTTTCAACGTCACGCTTCGAATTTACCCGTCTCGCCTCCACGATCTTGATGAATTGAACAGCGCTCCTGATCAATTTCTTATCCGCATTGGATGTTGTTTTCAGTGCATTGAGTGCCGCAAGGATGTCCGCCGCAAGGTGGGCATCCATATTCCGGACAATCAAATTGACGCTCACACTGTCATAAAAACGGGAAGTCCTCTTTTCAGTAATTTCAACATCCGTCTGCAGGGTGAACAAGCCCGTTTGCTCAGGCGTAAACACAAAGTAATTAATATTTTTGATCTCTTCCTTCGGGAGTCGAACATTGAATGTCCAGGGATTATCCGTAATCCACCTGCCGGTCAGCGGATCAAATATCTCCAGACCGGAAGGATATTTCTCCGTCAGGCGCAGATCAACGGCGTCGCCGATATTTTTCAGGCTGATCCGAACGGGAACATATTTCTGAGACGGATAGATGTCCGGCATAGCGGCGTTGTGGACATGCAAAATCGCCCTCGTCAGCAGCCTTGCTGATTTATCATAGGTCTCATCCGTAAGAGATGCCGTGAAGTCGAAAGCAAAGAAGATCGTCTTACCCCAACCATAGGTATGGGCAAGAATTCCCGGGTATTCGCCTGGCAGCGGCTGACACTTATAGCTGTTCTGCCATTTTATCCAGGCATGAACGTTTTCCGGTTTCTCAGCCTCTACCCTCAGAGCTTCGCCCTTTGCTTCCAGTTCCATCGGGCCGAAGAGACCTCCCGATGGCATGGTGACAAAATGGCGGTTGCCGGGCAAGTGGCCGCGATAGGAATATCCGAATACGGAATCATGGTCATCGTCATGATTCGTTTGATGATGGATATCGTCCATCCGGTGCTTGAAATAGAGAGACGAAACAATGCCCTTCCCGGCATGGATCTGCTCTCTTAGTTCCGCCGCATGATAACCGGTTAAAGGTTCATGATCGCCCAGGATGACAAAGTCCGTGTAAAATGGATTCCGTAAAGCGTCTGCGAAATCATCATTATCGTAAACAACGTGGTAATTGGCTTCCGACTCCTTCAATATATTTTCGAGAAGATCCAGTCTGACACACTTCTGGCCGGGATGCGGTTTTATGCAGTTTGCCTGATGCGACGAAATGTCACTGAGGCATTTATCGTTCACCCAGACCAGGAGGTTGGCGGTGGCGCTGTTGATTGTCTTCGTCATTTCTATGCCGCCTTTGACTTCAAACTCGGTTGTCGCCAGTTTTGCCGGATTTGCCGGAGGCGGCATATCAGCCACCAGCAGGGCTCTGTAAACACCGGGTGAAAGACTGGATGTCGCCAGATTGTTCAACCCGGCTACGGTGCCTCCCCTGACGATGGACAGATGATCCGTCAAGGCCGCGACCTGATTCTGCGTCGTCGAATTCAGGATCAGCGTCTGAACATTCAGCGCCGTCACATCCTCATTGCCGAAATTGCCGACGCTATAAGCAATAGACACATTCGCACCGGCAAATACCAGCGTGGGGGACGCCTGGATGGCTCCGGTCAGGCCGTCGCCTGTAGCCGCCGTCCCCGATATTTCAAATGTCGTGGCGACGCTGCTGAGTGGATTACCGCCGTCAAGCATTTGGATGCGGACAGAATAAATCCCCCTGGGGTCGACGGCCGTGTTCCACACCTTCTTCATATCAAGGAGCGTTCCGGCCGCCAGGGTCTCGATATTCCGCTCTTCCAGGATAATCGTCTGACCACTGCTCTTGATCAGTGAGAGTCTTGCCGTCAGGTTGCCGAGTGGATAGGATGTGCTGACATTAGCGATTGTTGCGGTAATGTTGACATTCTCATTGACGCTGTAAACCGGTTTATCCATGGTTATCGCCGTTGAAAGCGGCAGGTAGATCAGTTCATGTTGAATGATGTCGCTTGCATTGCCCGACTGATCCTTGGCAAAGAATTTAAAGTTGTTTTGACCGGGCGCCAATTGAATACCGGTAAATAGAAATGCCCCGCTTGCCGCATCAGCCTGTACTGTGCTGCTTGCGCCCTGGAATTCCATCGTCACGGTGTATCCGGGCTTTGAAGCGCCCCGGATATCGACCCTGTCCAACACGCCAGCCGCGTTATTGGCCGGCGATTGAATGACCGGTGCATCAACCGGCGTAAGGTTGATCACGATAGTCGTCGATACGGGCAGGCTCGTATTCAAGGCCTGATCGACAGCGCGGAAATTTATGGTATGAGCGCCTTCATCCGCCTTTACGGGATTCCATGTAATCGAATATCTGCCGGCCGCCGCATCCGCGACGGGGAGGTACTTCCACTCACCCGCATCAATCTGATATTCAACTCTGGCCACACCGGACAGATCATCCACGACAGTAACAGCCATGTTTATGGCGGATTTAAAAACGGCCCCGGCAGCCGGCGTTAATATCGAAACGACGGGAGGCAGTCCATCCCGTACAACAAAAGATGCTTCGGCTATTTTTTCAATGCGGCCCTGTTGTTTGCTTTGCAGAGCAGCGACGTAGGCCTTTAGCCTGTAACCATGGGTTGAGACGGTAAAGCTGTCCGTCCTTTCGGCATTGATCGCCAGATCAATTGAAGATTCAGCCCGGCTGAGAACATCCTGCGTATCAGGATCAATGACCGACATCTGCAGAGGAAGACTGCTGATATCCATATTGCCGGTGTTCCTGATCGTATAATCAAATTTTATATCATTCCCGCATAAAACAGACGATGGAACCGCCGAGACGGTCCCTGAAACCTTAGCATTCGTATCAATGCTGAACTGCGTTGTCTTTGTGGCAACCAGATTATTTTCTACAAACACCTCCAGTGTCACCAGATAAATTCCGGGCAGTGATGCGGCCGTATTCCATAAACTTTTCACACTGCAGGTGGCGCCGGTCGGAAAGTTTGTTATCTTCTTTTCATCGGTAAAGAGCATCGCGCCATCCGGCCCCGTGATCTTTATTCGCGCGGTCAGCTCGGATATTATAACATTGGCACTGGCATTCGTGATGTTGACACTCATTTCCGTATTTTCATTGGACAGATAGATGGCCTTGTCCATCGTAAGGGTTACCGGCTCCACTTTTATGTCCGGAACGATTTTAAAGAGCGCGAGATTCTCCGCGATAACACTCTGTACCGATTTCAGTATCGAATGAACCCGGTATGATCCTTCCAGAGTAAGGCCGGTATTCCAGAGCAGATGGACATCCCCGCTTGATCCATAGTCCAGATGCAGCTCGAGGGGCGGCAGTGTTCCGGCGTTTCCGCCGTTTTGGTCCTCAATGAACACCGACAGGACTGCGTCTTGCGCCGCTCCGGAATTCCTGACCTGGATGCCGATGTTGACATTTTGACGGACGCCGTACTGGGCGGCGTCCAGAACCGTTGTCATTTCGACACCCGCTTGTTCCATCACGACAATGTCCCTGGATGCCGAATTATTTTCTTCGGATACTTCGCGAATCGCGTCCTCGGGATCGAGAATCACCGCCAGCGTGTTCCTTCCGCTCGCCGCGGCCGGGCTCCATTCCATTTCGATCTGCTGCGCCGCCCCCGCGGCCAGTGAGGAAATAATTTCCGACTTGAGCAGAGTCCACTGGTCATTCGTCATCATGTAAATCGCGACATTGACATTTTCTGCGGCAACGCTGCCGACGTTCCTCGGCGACAGGAAAATAGAGACCTTTTCACCGGGTTTCGGATACGGCGGGTAAACGGCGATATCATCCGCAGTTACCGCCAGGTCGGGTGACACGCTTGTATTGAAAGTCAGGGTGACGGTTTCGGAGGCAACGCCTTTGTTTCCGTAAGCATCGCCGGCCATCACATAAAGCTCATTGACACCGGCATCCAGAGTGTTGTCTTTGAAGATAAATTTTCCGCCGGGCGATAAGGTCACAAGCCCGTCCTGGTCATAATAAACCAGGTCGCCCGACCTCAGCCAATCCAGTCCGCAGTCGTATTTGCTGATATTCGAGGACAACACTTTCGTCTCTTCGGTGTCGAACTGCGCTTCCGTCAGGGAGTAACCATTCTTATTGCCCTGCAGATACGCGAGGCGTTTGCCGTCCGGCGCCCATACCGGCAGGGCGGCCAGCCCCGCCGCACGGATGTTGCGGACGGTCTGGTTCGCATCCGTATCCACAATCAGAACGGAATCGGGAGCATCCTTTTTCGATACGTAAGCCAGCATTTTGCTGTCAGGCGACCAGTTTATTGAATTCCCGTCAGTGGATGAATCAATCCCCACCGCCTCCAGATTATCAACGCGAACTACATACAGATCATGATCGATGAAATAGGCAAGTTTATTCCCATCGGGTGACAGTTTTGCCCTGTTGATATCCCAGGCACTTGCGACTTGCCTCGACTCGCCGGTCCTGAGTTTTTTCACCCAGACACTGCACTCGCTGCTTCTTCTGACGAAGGCGACTTTACTTTGATCGAAAGACCATGAAAGTCCTTCTTCGTCAGAACCGCTGTCCGGGTCGGCGTTTAACGCGCTGCTCGTCCCTGTTTTGATATCATGGAAGCGAAGACGGTATTGACTGTCCGAATAAGCAAAACTCATCGAGTCCGGAGCCCACGCTACGCTGCTATATTGATCTGTTATTTTTCTGACTTCGCTGCTCATCGAATCCATCAGCCAGAGATTGCCTTCCCTGAAATAGACCAGCATCCTGCCGTTCGGCGACACGGAAATATATTCCACATTTTGCAGTGCCATAGTCCGGGTCGTCAACCGTTCGGCAGCCGTGACCGACCCCTGCGATTTGCCGTTCTTGAACAGTTCGACGGTAGAGCCGGGTTCGGCGCTTCCCGCGACATCCGTCGTTCCCTGATAAAGAGTCGCCTGCTGACCGTGAATGGCCGGGAAGTAAATAAGGGGTCTTGCCGGCGCCGCGCTGTCGCGCGGTGTCCCGGTCGCTTCGTTGGAATGAATGCTTTCGTTTCCGATAGCGTCAACCGCGGTGACAACATAGTAATAGGTTGTGCCGTTGGTCAAATGGCCGTCGATCAAATTCGTGACACCGATTAACGCATCGTTCACTCTGGCATACGGCCCGCCGGATAAGAGACCCCGATACAGATGGTACCCGGACGGCTGTAAACCGCTGAAGCGCCATGTGGCATTCAAAGCCCCGCCCTGCTCGACAACCGATATCAATAACTCCGGCGGCGCGGGGGGAGCGACATAGACGTTAACCTGAGCCTCATTGGACGGCAGGCTTTCATTACCGGCGGAATCGACCGCCGTGACACGGTATAGATGGCTGCCATTGATCAAACCGATGTCCGTGAAGGTATTGACGGCTGATAGCGCTCCTGAATTCAGACGAATCCAGTCTCCACCGATCTTGCGGTAAACCGCGTAGCCCGCGAGATCAGGGTCACTGTTGGCGTTCCAGGTCAACGTCACATTTGCGTCCGACGCCGCTGCTGTTAAATTCAGCGGCGCGGCAGGCCGTGTTACATCACCGACATCGGCCCGAACGACTTCTGTCGGCGCGCTCTCGAATCCAAAATAGTCAACGGCCGTAAGGCGATAGGGGTAGCGCCCGTCAGCCAGACCACCGTCTGTATAGCTGACGAGCGATATCAATTGATCCTTTTTGATCCTTACTTCCACCAGTCCGAAGTTTCCGGGATCGTTCGCCTCCGTAATATGTATCCTGATCCTGTCCGTGCGATAAGGCGGACTGAAAGCAAACACGTTTTGCACGTCAGTATTGCCCGTTACCTGGTCGTGGGTAATCCACGCATGTCCCGACCAGACCTGGATTTCAAAATTCTTCCCGCCATAGATTGTTTGAGCCCCGTAGACATCGGTGAAGAAACGCCAATCTGTTTCCAGCCGATTGATCAGTTCGGGAGAAGACAAAGTGATTTGCAGCCAGACGGGGCTCGCCGGACTGATTCGCGAATAGGAGTACCAGTCCGTTGAGGCATTGCCGTCAAATGCCCGAGCAGGATCACTATAGTTGGATGTCGAGGCGGTTACGGTCCCGGAGGTTACGGGAAGACTTCCATTTACCTTCGTGCCGTTCCTGTAAAGGTTGTATCCCGAGATATCCGCCTCCGCATTGGGGTTCCAGGTCAGCTGCACGTCATGATTCTGAACGGAGAGGCCAAATCCCGTCGGCACCGCCGGCGTTTCGTTGAAC
The DNA here is from genome assembly GCA_036528635.1 of Deltaproteobacteria bacterium. Classification (GTDB taxonomy): domain Bacteria; phylum Desulfobacterota; class Syntrophia; order Syntrophales; family Smithellaceae; genus UBA8904. Next base: position 13,720 of record JAIGNE010000010.1, on the reverse strand, counting down.
ACGATGTAAACGTTTTCGGAGGTCTTGCTGGTATTGCCTGCAGTGTCTTTAGCAACCGCGGTGATCCGGTTTTCACCCGGCTGCAGATTCAGAGCGGAAATACTGAAAGCACCCACATCATCCGCCGTCGCAGTTCCTCCGGTCACCGGTCCGGTTCCCGGATCGACAAGTACCTCGATGGAATTGCCCGCTCCGCCCTCCGCGCCGGACAGCAGGATGGTGCTTTGCCCGACGGGCGTATAGGGCTGGGACAACTTCGGCGCATAAATCTTCGCCGTGGCGGCATCAGAGGCACCGCTTTCGTTTGCGTATGTATCCATTGCCGTGACCACGTAGGAATAGCTGCCATCGGCCAGTCCATTATCCCGGAAGGTTGCATCCTTCAGGACCGCGGCGTTTAATTTTGTTTTTGTGCCGGCGCCCGACATCCTGTAGATATTGTATCCGTTGATGTCTGTCTCGGCGCTGGGTGTCCAGGTAACCGTGACATCGCCGCCGCTGACCAGTGCTTTGACGGCTGAGGGCGACTGGGGCGCGGCCAGATCGGTATACTTCAATGTGATTGATGAAGGTGTGGAATCCATATTGCCGCCTTTGTCCGTGGCAACCGCACGGACATTGTAATCGCCGTAGGCGAGTCCCAGTGCCGCGGGATCCAGATAGGCGACAAAAGGCAGTTTGATGATTACATTACCGAGAGTCCGCCACGCCGTCTCTCCGGCTTTTTTGTACTGAAACAGGACGGTTGCAATGTCCAGATCGGCCGATTCACCCCGCAGCAGGATCTTGCTCTGAAATTTCGCCAGATTCAGCGGTTCGGTGATGGTGATATGCGGCGGGTGCGTGTCAATCGTCACTTCCAGGCTGTTGGAGAGGTCGCTCATATTTCCCGCCTCATCCATCACCACGACGTCATACCTCATCCTGCCGTCGGGCAGAACCCTGTCGATAAAAGCGGTCCCGGAAAGCAGATAAGGTTTGAGATTGCCGATGACGACGCCTGAGACATTGGCCAGTTGACCGTTCCGGTAGAGGAGATAACCCGCCAGGTCCGGTGCGGTGGCGGCCTGCCAGGTCAGGGCTACATCCGAACCGTTCGCCGCGGCGGTCAAAAGAACCGTCGCCTGCGGCGCGGTATTATCGACCATGACGCTGATTTGGCAGACTCCGACATTGCCGTTCAGGTCTTCGGCCTCCAGTTTAATCGAATATACGCCGTCGGGAAGTCCAAGAGTATCCCATTGCGCCAGAGAACCGTATTGTTCAGATACAGACGACGTTCTGATTACGCTCCAGGACGCAGGACCAGTGCCGCGTCCGATCGAAAGACGATACTGTTTGAAATCTTCCGCACTGAAAGCCGTTCCCTTGATATCCAGGAGGCCGCCGACTCTGGCTCCGTCCAGAGGAGAACCGATCCGGACCGCAGGCCCCATGAGATCAACTTTCACAACGACCGCGTTCGAGGGCTTGCTTTCATTGCCGGCATAATCTACAGCCGTTATCGTATACGCGTAATGGCCATCTTTCAGCCCGGCGTCCAGACAGGCGATCGCACTCAGCAGTTCCGTATTCACCTTCCGGCCGTCCCTGAATAAATTGTAGCCAGCCAGGTCCGTCTCCTGGTTTTTCGTCCAGGAAAGGGATGCAGCGGTTTTGTTTTCGATTTTTCCTGAAAGAACCGGAGAACCCGGCGGCAGGGTATCCACTTTCACCTGGATGCTCGCCTCCGTTTTCTGGCCGGTCTTATCCGTTGCCGTGAGGCGGATGCAGTAATCGCCGTCGGCTGGAATCGCCTGCCAGAACGCCAGAGGACTGTTGACAACGGACAGGAATGATTTTTTCAGTGAAACCCATTTAAATGCGCTGCCACAGCTGCCGGCGGACATTTCCAGGTTATACTGATCCAGGTTGGCGTCGAAGGCCGTCCCCCGGATATCCGAGGCAGCCCGGACATAGTCACCATTTTTCAGTGAAGCAATGGACGCGACCGGCGGCGTATTGTCGATGATGATCCTCGATCTGGACTCAGCTGCCCACTGCGCTCTGTCGCGGGCGTAAAGAGACAACGTATAAACGCCGTCCGCCACACCATCCTCTTTACCAACCTTCCAGGCCAGGAGCCCCGGATTCGCGGGGACAGAGTCGCCGGACTGCAGATTGACCCATTGGACAGGGTTGTCTCCCGGACCGTACCGCAGGGCATAATATTCAATGTTCTTCTCGACGATTGCACCCGCAACGCTGACGATATTTCTGCCCGATCCGTAATATTCGCCTGCAGCCGGAGCGCTCAGGGTGACTTTTGGAGGGGTCGTATCAATCGTAATAATGATGTTGTTTTCTTTTTCATTTTCGGCCTGGTCCAGAGCCCTTATGTTAAGCGTGTATTTCCCTTCCGGAATATCCGCAAGCGATCCGAAAGTGAAATTTTCCCTGTTCCGGTTTCCGCGGTCGACCGTTGCGGCGCCCTGATCGCCGGTGTAGACGAGCGCATATTCTTTAATATTCTGATCCTGAATGGATCCAATGATGGACAGTGTATTGACTTTCAGATATGCCTCATGAAGCGGCTGCACGACCGTGATCGTCGGTGTGGTACTATCCACGGCCACCGTCAGAAGTTCCGTTTGCACAACGGACGAATTTGCATTCAGTGCGGCCGTCAGCCTGACAAAATACCTGCCGTCCGCGACCCTTGAACCCGCATCGTTTTTCCCGTCCCAGGAGAAAGTATGGACCCCGGCCGGCAAAGCGGCCAGGGTAAAAGTTTTCAGCGTCGCCGACGTCGTGACATCCTGAATCTCAATTCTGATCTGACAGGCTTCGGTAAGTTCATACCGGATCTCGGGTGCATCCAGCTTTCCGTCGCCGTTAGGGGAAAAGACGGACGGTTCCGCGCTCATGGTTTTGATCAGACTCGTGCGCTGGCCGAGATTAACGGTTACCGCGGTTGCCTGTTCGTTCCCGACGGCATCCCTGGCAGTGAGCCGCAATGTCCAGAGGCCCTGCAGGCCATAGGTATTCCATTTCCCCAGTTCGGCCGTCCCCGCCACGGCGCTCTTACCGGAGGCCACCTGCGTAAAGCTCTGCGGCTGCTCTCCCGGCCCGGCTTCGATGACATAACTCTGGAAATGCAGATCATCCGCCGTTCCCTTCACTTCAACAACAGTGCTCAGGACATCCGGCGGACGCGGATAGGTAATCACGGTTGACGGCGGCGTATTATCCACGCGGACGGCGGTCCATTTCACGCCGGTATTGTTGCATGAATCCGTCGCGAGGATGGCGATCCCGTATATATCGTCGGCCGCCGTCAATCCCTGGTCCGTCGTTCCGTCCCAGGTGGCATAGGCTGCGCCGCCCAGATGCGTCAGTCGTGCAGCAATGGTCCTGACGGGTGTCTGGTCCAGTATAAAGGAGCGGTCAGTCTGTTCAAGAAGTCTGAAGACTTTCACATCGACTTTGGCGTACTCGCTGATCTCATAATGGATAGCGACATCGTCGAGAATCCCGTCGCCGTTCGGTGAAAAGAGCTGCTTATCACTCCCGACGAAGATATCCATCCGTTTGTCAATCGAGAGCTTCGTCGCGAAACAGCTTGTATTGCCGACCTTGTCAACCACCCTTAATTTCAGATTATAATCCGTTCCCTGCAAATCCGTAATATCCCACGCGCCGAGCTTGCCCTGGACCGCGGCATTAAGAATATCATGGACGTCGGCCGTTAAGGGCGCCTCCAGGTTATCTCCGATGCCGTAGTTAAAACCATAACTGCGGATGCCGGACAAATCGGCAGCAACGCCTTCGATGGGGATCTCGATGCGCTCGCTGCCCGCTCCGTTTCCTTTTACGGGACAGGTTGTCGCGGACGGCGTCGGATACGTGATCGCCGCGGCCGGAAGCTTTCTGTCAACAACAAGGCCTGCTGCGGCTTTTATCACCTGAACATCATTGTTCAACTCAACATAACGGAGAACCGCGTCAATGCCATAGTCCCCCTCGGGAATCTGCGTCGTGTCAATTCGGATCATCGTGTTGGAATGACCGGAAAGATCGACGTGACCGAGTTGTTTTCTCTCGGCCCCATTGACCAGATAGTAATCAACGCTCACATAGCGGGCGATGAAGTCCTGCGCGTTTTGCGTCATGATTTTCACACCGAGATCCGCCGTTCCGGAAAGAGCATTGCACTCGGCGGCCTCCGGATAAGTAACCTCCAATTTCATGGCGCCGCATTTGGGGGGATAGGGCAGGGTCACCGGATCGTAGCTTTGCGGATCACTGCCCGACTGGGTGGCCGTCATGGTAAACGTATAATTCCTGCCGGTCTTGATCCTGTTCCCATTCCGCAGTGGATCGAGGAACTGAAATTTTCCTTCGGGCACGCTGTCGCCCCTGGCAGTATCATAGACGACCCAGTCCTGCGGCACCGCATAGTCCGCATCATCCGCGCTGCTGATTTGAATCCTGAGGAGGCCGAGCTTCTGCGGCAGATGATTATAGGCAAAAGCGCTCCCATCGCACAAGGCCGCGAGCGAAAGCAGAGGTTTTATGGAATACATGCCCGTGTGATGTTCCCTGCCCGTCTCGTCGACGGCCAGAAGCCGAATGAGATAGATGTCGTTCAGATTAAGCGCAGTGTTGTCCCACCGGACGCGAACGTAGCCGTTCAGCAAATCGGCGGCAACCGGGCTTGCCGCCCACTGTCGGCCATTCCAGTGCTCGACAAACATCCCGACCACTGGTGTCCGGACCGTGACCAGAACGTCAAGATCGTGAATCCCGGACCGTACCAGATTCGCAGGAAGCCGGGGACAGTGTTCATCGGAGCAATTCCCTTCGGCCGCGGGCAGATATTTGTCATCCCACATATGGAGAATGACTTTCTCCTCGAGATGGTTCGTGATTGCTGTGCTGCGGTTGGCCGCATAATCGGCGGCAGCAAGCCTGAATTTTTTGCCGATCAACCAGGCAAGGTTGTTATCCTGAAAGGTTGTGACTTCTATTATCCGCGGTGGTAATAATATTGTGCCGTTTTTATCAGGGGCGGCAAGTGTATTTTCCCCCCGCAGGTACTCAGACCAGTCCTCGGGATTGTCGCCTGTTCCATATTCCATGATCCAGCTGCCAAAGTTCAAGTCATAGGCCAGCCCGTCCAAACGGGTTTGAAGTCCGCAAGACAGGGGTAGCTGATCTCCCGGCAAGGTCTTGCAGTGCCGCAAGATGGGCGACAGTGCTATATCTGTAACCGGCGCCGTGATATCCACTGTCACAAAAAATTCATAGTCCAGAACCTGTATCCGGTACTTGCCGTCAGACACTGTCTGACCGTTTTTGTCCCTGCCGTCCCAGGCCATGTAATCCTCGCCCGCCGACGCATGCGACTTCGCATACACCCGGACCAGGTTGCCCTTTTCATCGTAAATATTAAACTCAAAATTGACGGGTTCGAAAACTGTATAATGCAACTCCAAAAGGTCTTTGATGCCGTCTCCGTTGGGAGAGATCAGATCATGCGTTTTGTAGAGGTTGCCGATGCTTGCCGAAAGTCCCCACGACACTCTTTTCCGGTCCTGCTGGACATTGCCCGCCTTATCCCAGACGGTCAGTCTTACATGGAATACACCCTCTGACGGCGGCACCCACATCGCAAAGACATCATTGATGACCGATACATCCGCAGGCGGTTTGATCAGCTTCCACACAGAAGGATTCTGCGCATCCGCATATTCGATCCGGTAGCTCTCAAAATGAAGATCCGTCGCCGTCCCCCGCAAAATTACCGCGGACTTTTCTTTTCTGACCGTCAGGTCTGCCGTTAAATTGAGAAGCGAGCTGATCGCCCAGGTATCACTGTAGCTTCGGTTATAACAAACACTTGAAGGCTCAACATATCGCTCATAGGTAAAGTACCTGCCAAGCGGCGATAAAGTCACATCTTCATCGATGGGCAGATAAACTTTGGTTCCGTCGCCGGAGTTGACGGTAAACAGTCCGTGATAGTCTTCACCCAGCAGAGATACATTATCGGACAGCCATCGCAGGTTACGAGCGCCGTCATGAGCGCAGGACGGATCAAATACTGCATCGCAGGCGATATATCCGCCGTTGATACTTCCGTTGATCAGTTTATCGCGTACAATCGAAGACCGCTTTTGTATATTGTTCATGAAATGATCTCCGGACACGATTCTCTCTGTCCGAGTATCATCATGGAGAGATGCATGATACGATCCCCCTCCATAATTACCGCAAATATAGACGCAGGTGGAAGAAGGATAGGCTTTTCGACTATTGGTCTTCAAATCCATGACAACAATGTATTGAACGGCATGACACTCATCAATCCATTCGTAGACATCATCCAGGAACGATATTTTTGAACCGTCGGGCGACCAGGAAGCGCTCAGATTCTGAACTGCGGAAACCGGCAGGGGTGTAACTTTTGTGATCTCTCCCGACAGGGGCCTCTTATTCCTTTTGACACCGGCAGTGCCGGAAGAAACGCCATACCGGCGCGTCTCATAAAGGGTGGAAATATTGCCGAGAGCATCGACCATTTTCAAAAAAGCGCGATCAGCGGTGTATTCCGTATAAAGTGCTCTTGACCGGTTGGGATGAAGGGTCAGATTTGTCGCATGGTCGGATAGTTTGACCGGATGACTGGTGTCGGCGGCATCGACAAACCACAGACGCTGGTTTGATCCGCTGTCTATGTTGGAGAGAATGATGATTTTTTCATTATTCAGCCATTCAAATCTGTAATCACCGGTATCAGCCCCCAGGGTCAGGACATGTTTTTCTCCGGCCGTGGTGACCAGTTCCAGGTGATAAGCATAAGGTTCGTGGGTAGCGTACTGGTAAATCATTTTTGTACCGTCCGGCGACCAGCGATGATTTCCCAGGCCCACCCCGGCCGTGGAATCGATCTTCGCTTTGCCGGTCCCGTCGGAGTTGATCAGCCACAACCCGCCGTTAAAGGAATACGCCAGCCGCCCGCTGTCAGGCAGCCACCCCGCATGACGGGTTATTCCGCTGGTGGTCCGGTCATAGGAATCTACCAGCCGCAGATTTCGCCCGTCTTTGTCGACAACCCATAACTGGTTTGCAGCAAAAATTCCGTACCCGTCATGCATCTCCCACTTGTCCAAAACGACAAGAATGCGATTGCCGTCGGGAGATATCTCACCGGCCAGTGAATATCGGTAATTGGGATCCCGATCGCTCCACTCCCAGGGAACAATCCGCAAGATGTCCTGTCCGTCGGGAGACACCGTATAGAGTCCGGCCGGATATTCAGGCGCATTTTGGTTGGTGATGTTTACTCGAACCAGGAGGCCGCTTTCATCGGGAAACCACTGCCACTCGATATCCGGCAGCGTACAGGTCAGATTGCTTCTTTGCAGATATTTCGTCCCGAGTGCTTTCAGCAGCGGAGAACGATTGTTATCGATGGTTACCGTCGAACTCCCGATGCCGCTGCCCATGGCATCAAGAACTGTGATCCGATACTCGCCGTCCGCAACAACCATCCCTTCACTGTTGAAGCCGTTCCAGGTGATATTCCCGGCCGCCGTGTTTTTTAAAGTCTCATCGCTGAATGTCCTGACGGCTTCACCGCGTTCATTCATGATGCTGACTGTCACCGACTGCGCCGAAGTCAGGCGGAAGAAAAATTCGGTGCTGTCCTTCACCCCGTCGCCATTGGGTGAAATGAATTTTTCGGTTACCCAGAGATTAGCATCCTGGACGCCGAATGTGCGCGACGCAATGTTGTTGTCCTTATTGCGCTCGATAATCAGGTTATCCGGATCAACCGCAACCGATATTTCGTGCGCGCCGGAACTCCCCGCCGTGCCCAGCGTCACACTCGCGCTCGTCTGCCCGTTGCCATCGATCCGCGCAATCAAACGGCTGCCGATAAGAGTTCCGTTGTCGGTCAGCCGGATGTTGACATTGTTCGCCGGCTGCTGGCCGAGGTTTTGCACATTTACCGTAATAACCACCGCATCGCCGTCTCTGGGCGCCGGAGGATTAAACGTTATGGAATTGGCAGATATGGCCAGATCCGGGAGGCCGAGGATGGCAACGGTTGTAAAAGCATCGTTATCTTCTTTCGTAATTTCTCCGAGCAGGTTATCCGGATCGATTCGGACGTAAAGAATTTTTTCGCCCGATTCCGCAATGTTCTGCCACTCAAACGAAACCTGCGAACTCATACCCGCATTCAGGGAAAGGATCGACTGCGTGCCGATCAAAACGCCATTAATACCCGGGACGCCCAGATAGAGGCTGACCGCTGCACCGGCAACGGGGGCAAAACCTTCGTTGCGGATGGCCGCCCGGACGGTCACGCTGCCCTGCTCCTGGATGACGGCGGGTTCTAGGACGATATCCGTATATGACACGGTCAAATTGGGCTGGGTGGACCCGTTTACCGTCAGATTGGCCGTTGCCTTGTTGTTCGCTTCGGAAGTCTCCATAAACGCGTTGGCGGAATCGACTTCCACAAAGACCGGCAGATTGGTTCCGGCCCGGCTGGCCCTCCAGACAACCTGGCTTGAGATGGTCGCATTGGCCGGAATGTCGACCGTGGCGACGGATATGTCGGTTCTTCCCGACCCGTCATCGACGTAGTACTTCACGGGAACGTTGTAAGCATTCATCGTTCCCCTGTTGGTGATCTTCGACGATATCGTGACCTCTTTTGTAATGTCCACGGGGTTTTGCGAGAAACTGATGCCGGAGGAAAGCGCCTCAAAATCATAAGTTGTTGCCGGGCTGATCATGTTGACGGCGACATTATTAACCTCGTTCGACTCGGCAACAACATTATCCGGATCAACGGACAGATAGAACTTGTGGCTGTTTCCATCGGAAATAACGGCCGGGAAAGAAACACCGACCGTGGATTGGCCGGGAAACACGACGGATTGCTCCCCGACTTTTGCGGTCTCGGAAATGGCCCCGTCATAGAGGACAACTCTAGCCTGGGGTACACTGGTTCTGCCAAGATTGGCAATCCGCGCTTGGACGACAATCGACGTCGGAAGGCCGGTGATTGTAGCGGGGGTAAAAGTAATGTCCTGCGGATTGATGGCGAGATCCGGCAAGACGGTCGCGTTCCAGACTGCGCTTATGGCCAGGGCAGTCTGATAGGCGCTGCCGTACCAGCTGCCGTCACCCGACTGAAGACCGAGGATGAAATTCAGACCCTGCTGAATGCCGGACGATAATCCGTTCACTTCCTGTAAGGCGATCACGGCCATTGCCGTATCATAAACGGTGCTGGGGCTGTTTCCAAAGCCGCCGTCGCTGTTCTGGCGGGCATTCAGAAATGCTACGCCGTTTTTAATCGGATCTTCCAGAGTGTATTGCTGCCGGAATTTGTTAAAAGCGCTGAGGGCGTTGGCTGTGCTTTCAATACCGCCGCCTTCCTCATTGCCCCAGCCGCCGTCAACATTCTGTCTGGATTTCAAGTAGTCGATGGCTGATGCAATGGTGTTGTGATCGGTATAGCCTGCCGCGGATAAGGCCTTCAAGGCCAGGGATGTATCCACCGGATTGCTCAGGTAGTTCTTGTTGCTGCCCCAACCGCCATCCGCATTCTGCCTGGATACCAGATCGGCCAGTAATGCTCCGACATCCTGACCGGATATTTTCAGTGTTTCAATCTTTCGGGCAAGATAATCCGTCACAGCAGGATGATTATCAGCCAGCCACTGGATTCCCACAGCATAGTTTTGCTGAGCCGAAGAGAAATTTTTCAGAGCCAGCAGGGTTTCTGTCGTGTCTCGCGCCGATGTTCGGGACAAATCCATCCAATTGCCTTCTGCTTTTTGATTGGCCATCAGCCAGTTCACGCCGTCTTCAATATTGGGGGGCAAAGGCCGGGGGGCAACAATCGGATCTGGATAACCGCCGCCCTCCGGGATGTCCTGCCTGGGTGTCAAATCAACATCGATCAGCCCCATTCCGTCCGTCAGAATGGAATAACGTTTAAGCCATTCCTGCCGCATCGTTTCGATTCCGGATAGCTCATTGCCTGTAAACGCACCGGGCCGGGTCACCAGGATAAACGCAATTTTAAACGTTTTCTGTGAATCAGCGGAAGTGGGGATCCGTTCGCCTTCCACAGCAATAATGTCATCAATCGTGATGTACCGGGATGTTCCAGCGATAGTCGCCCCGAGTTCAGGCATCCTGGCCGGATTGATATCTGGATTTTCAATCAGCTGCATCGCCGGCACCCGGGTTTTATCGACGAATCCCATCAGGTAAAGATCAAGCGGGCTGTAATTTTTCCGGATGGCAATCGAGGTGAACGTGCCGTTTCCATTGTCCTGCCAATGATTCCCGTACATCAGCGACCCGTATGAATCGAGCAGGAAACTCCAGTGCATGCCATCCTCACCCAGGAGCGCTGAACTGGGATTGCCATCGATGCCTTTGAACTTCACAAAGGCGGACCACCTGTGCATCAGCTCATGCGACAAAGTATTCAGGGAGTTCTCAAATTTTTGATTGAGTGGATCGGAGACCAGCACGGCGGTATTGCCCATATCCACCATGCCCTGCAATTTTCCGCTGCTGCCGTACAGCGCCGTATTGTCGAACTCGGGCAACCCGATGCCTTTGGTATCGTTTTTAACACCATGGTAGAAAGCAAGCGCCTGGGGTTTGGGCATCAGGAAATCGAAATTGGAGAAGATAACGATGAAATCGTATTCATCCTTGTAGGTCTTGAAAAATTCGTTGGCGATAATCCGCCGGGGGAGGGCCGTAACGGTCGTATCCGGATTATTCGCATCATAATTGCCGGTCACTTCCATGACGGCGATATTGCCGTAACTGCCGATTGATTTGGCTGTGAATTCCTGCGCGATGCTGTTCGTGTGAAAACCGAGCAGTATGGCAAACACAACAAGAAAATACTTCGAATAATCCGTAATGGGTCTATATACTCCATCCATGAAGTGCCCCCTATTAAACAATATCCAAGAAAACCGACGTCCCCTGCCTTTACTGCAAAATTTCCAGTGCTTTGGCGCAATACTCCACCATGCATTTTTGTAAACGATTCATCCTTGAAACATTTCGCCCGACGCTTTTCAGAATTCTTATTCAGGTCGTTTTCGACTGCGATTATTTTATTTTTTGGACATGGTGCAGTTGCTGTTTTTCTATTTTACTTTGAGCCCTGTTCAGGCAATTTATCGTTTGTCTGTTTTTGTTCGGCATTCTGCGACGCTTGGCTCCTTAGCAGATTGCTTCCCTGCTGATCCTGCTGTTTTCTGATTCGTAAAACGATTGTTTTTGATTCCGTGCCCTGCTCTTCCAATTTTGATCCCGGAATTTTATTCTCTGAAATTTTTTCTTTCTCGTTCGACTGCAAAATAATTGTTTCGGGACCGGATTTTGTTTTTTCCTCCAGCACAATACGGCCAGATGCAATTTCGGTCACGGTAGCCTTCCGGCTGATCATACGCTCGCTCTTAACTGGACCGGGCCTGCTGTCCTGTTTTGCGCTCTTTCCTTTTTTGTCCTTCCCTTGACCGGATCTACCCCGGGCATCGGCTTCTGAGCCCTTCCCAGCGTTTGCCGGATCGGAACTTTGAACTTTATTCTCGGATACTGTCACCTCATCGGGTTTGATCGTGATTTCCTCACCCACTTTAACAATCCGCATCTTGCCGTCGTCCATCCTGACGATGGCCTGCCTGTCCCGTGCTGATATTTTGATGATTTGAATCTTGTCCAGGGAATCCGCATAGCATGCTGACGCGCTCATGGTTAAGAATGATATCATGATGCCGAGTGAAAATAGTATTTTTTTGTTCATACATTTCCCTTCAATTATTTTATCGGTTTTACACCCCTGTCTTTTTCCTGGTTATCTCCAGGTGTCTCCACCGTTTATCTTGCGGTCTGCTCGAAGCAGACCCTCCGTTTATGTGCTGATGCTTTTTCCTTTATTTGCATTCCACCAGGCTTTGTATTCGGATAATTTGTTCTTGATCGTTGTCCCGTCGTTGGCTTGCAGGGCGGTGCTGATAGCGGTTATTTCATCCGCTGCCTTCATGTCGTAATATTTCTGGCGGTAATTCAAAAAGACTTTCATATGCTTGACCAGTGCTTCCAGCATGTCCGCCTGGCTCACCTTCCCCAGTTGCAGATGCATGCTCCATTTGTCGCAAAGCCACAGGCGGCGTTCCATTTCATCTTTGATCCACTTTGTATTGTAATCTTTGCTCTTAAATTCAGCATCGGTTGCAGTTATTGTTGATGGATATTTGGTAAGATAAGCCTTTACAACCTCGATAGGCTCAGGCTTGGTGCCCTGTAAATCTGTATAAGAAATACTGACAACAATATTATTCCTGATCCATCTAAAAGTGCCACCACCAATGCCGATCCAAAGAACCCTGTTATTATCTATTCGCCGCATAACGGCACCATCTATCAACTGTCCCAATGTTTCATATTCATCATCTCTATAATTATCCTCCACCTCATGCAGCAACCATTTGTCCGAATCAGAACCAGCGTGCTGTGTAACTTCAACAGACAAGCCAAGTATGGGGTTTGGTTTTATATATCGTGTTACATAAGATATGTCGTCATGGTCTTCATCAAAATGATCTATTGATAATACAAAACCGCTGTTCCCATAAATTTCTTTTGTCGGCTTTGGTCGATATTTATAATTATCGATATCATTTTTAATGATGTAATTATCAAGACCCTGTGCAAAGCCACAAATTGGTAATAATAGCATCGCAAACATAATTTGTAATCTTATTCCCATCTAAATCTCCTTATTTGAATTGTTCTAAAACAACGCCCTTCACAATATTGGTCAGGCTCCAGTTTCCCTTACAACTAGAGTAATCAATGTTACACAACGAATCTTTCTTCAAAATATTTTCTATATCTGTCTTATTTCCACCAGGGTAGGATATGATTAAAGGTACGTAAGAATCCGAGGCATTCAGAGAACCATGCCAGGCTTTGCAAGCGACCCCAGTTGTGTATCTATATATGGCTTCGCCCATCGTAAAATCCTTCATGATCAAAACAATATCGCCGCTCCGCTGTTTGTCATCCATGCCAGCAATTCGTGTCCATGCCTCAACATATTCGGCCTGAAATGGATCTGCTGTCACCGTTCTTATGCTTCCGTTAGCATTCAATCCGGCGAATACATCATATTTGTCTGATACGCGTATTAGTATTCTATCGACAGATGCTTTCATTCTGCCTATGGTATTTTCTTTAAAATCTTTATAGTCCAACTCATCCATCTGCCACCATAGCAATGCTTCACTTGCATCAGCCTCTTGAAACGTCAGCCGAAATATTTCCGCTGCCTTTCCTAATCTGTTCAAGTCTGTTACATATACATGTGCCATTGGTCCATTAAAGCCAACAATAACATCTGCGTTGTTGTTTCTTGCACCGTAAGGCGCATCCATCCATTTTCTTGTTTTTTTATCTTTGATTTTATTCAGCTTTGCAATCTCAATAGGCGCAAGTACTTTAAACCACCATGCGCTATCTTCAATATTTGATCCCACATTCTTTAGCACTTCTCCCAACTCCCAAATATGCAGGTTATTATTGGCTTGTTCGGGGTATTTAACATTATCCTTGTCAAATTTATCTATCACATGCTTACAGGCATCATAACCATACCAGTCTTTTTGGCCTGTTATAT
>JAIGNE010000009.1:0-11027 GCA_036528635.1 Deltaproteobacteria bacterium | reverse complement strand
AAATCGCATCTTCCGGATCTCCTGTAGCATCTCCGTCCGTCTCATCCGTCACCTCCATTGAGGCAACTTAGCAACCGGACAGTTTATGTGCTACATAACCGGACAAATTATTTGCTCCTTACAAAAGGGAATTTCTGTTTGACATCGCAGGATGCTTGCCATATACTTTTTGCGACAGGAAAATAAACTCTTCAGTCGTCAACCACTCAAAAAGCTCTTGCGACACTTAAATCACAAAGACAAAGAGCTTTCATGGCGGCACAAACCAGGTGGCCAAAACATCCATAGGGTCGCCCGCAGTGAAAAAAGTGGTGTCCTGCTAATCAGCCGGTTCACCGGAATACTCAGCGATTTGTAAGACAAACGGATCGCCAACCCACAAAAGATCAAACAGACGGCCCTTTTCGACGCATCAGCCCAAGCTTTGTCCGGATAGGAACAGCGGGTGCTGCTTGCGGTGAAAATGTCCCCCAATCATGCTCTTGATTGTACACAAGGGACTGGCGGCCGGCATATCGGAGACATTAGGAGGGAAAATGCGAATTGCAGACAGCCTGAGGCCGGAACTGGCACTGGTGAATATCGACGCAAAGGAGAGAGGCGAAACCATCGATGCGCTGCTCAATGCGCTTTGCGGTGTCTGGGGAATCGACAGGGAAATCGCCGCGCGTGATCTTGCGGCTCATGAACGAACCGTCATAATGCGCATGCCGGTCGGAGCGCATTATGTTGCTCTGCCGCATGCCGTTACCCAAGCCTGCAAACAGTTGCTCGTGGCTGTTGCGACAAGCCCGGGAGGCGTCAACTGGGGCGAAATGCCCAATGAACCGGCCCACCTGATTTTCCTGCTGATCGGACCTCCGCAAACACATGGTTTATATCTCCGGGTTTTAAGCCGTATCGCGCGTCTTTGCAACCAAGAAGGATTTGTGCGGTCTCTGATGGAGGCGCATACTTCGCGGGAACTTATTGCCATTCTGGACAGCGCCGAATCATCACTGGGGGAAGTGCCGGAGGAATCCGATTCGCCGCGTTTCTGCGTTCTGGGGGCGGGGCCCGGCGGTATGGCGATGGCGGGGCATCTCGCCCTGATGGGCCGTAAAGTCAATCTTTTTACACGTAACCCTGACCGGCTTGCACCGGTGATCGCCCGGGGAGGAATTGATGTCACCGGCGAGATTCAGGGTCTGGCGAAACTGGATGTCGTTACCAACGACGCGAGAAAGGCGATTGAGCATTCCGAAGTTCTCATGGTGGTTGTGCCGGCCACGGCCCATCGCAATATCGCGCAAATCATCGGGCCGCACGTCCACGACGGGCACATTATTTTGTTGAATCCAGGGCGCACCGGCGGCGCTTTGGAGTTTGCGCAGGTTCTGCAGACCGTTAATCCCGGCGTCAGGCCCTATCTTGCCGAGGCCCAGACCCTGATGTACGCCTCACGCCTGACCAATCCCGGACAGGTTCATATCTACGGCATTAAAAATTCAGTGCCTCTGGCGGCGCTCCCGTCCTACCAGACCGCCGATATCTTGCCGATCATCCGTTCCGCGCTTCCTCAATTCGTTCCCGGCGATAATGTTTTGAAAACCGGTCTGGACAATATCGGCGCCGTGTTTCATCCGGCCATCACGCTTTTAAATTCCGGACGCATTGAAGACACCAAGGGAGATTTCCAGTTTTATCTGGAAGGTGTGACGCCCGCCGTGGCCGGCATTCTGGAAGCCATCGACGAGGAGCGCGTTGCTGTTGCCGCCGCCCTCGGCATAAGAGCCAATACCGCGCGGGAATGGCTTTATCTTGCCTACAATGCGGCGGGAAAAACCCTGCTCGAGGCCATGCACGCCAACCCCGGCTATCGGGGCATTAAGGCGGCGTCCACCGTTCATCATCGGTACATTTCCGAAGATGTTCCCGCCAGTCTGGTACCCATTGCCTCGATTGGCGAGATGCTGGGCGTTCAAACCCCCGCCATGCGGTCCATCATCCATCTGGCGTCGGTCATGCATGGCTATGACTACTGGATAAACGGACGCACGGTGGACAAATTGGGCATTGCCGGGATGTCCGTCAAAGAAATACGCTTTCTGATTGTAGGAGCCGAAACCAGACCGCCGGAGTTGCGACCGGTCGAAACGCCTGCCATTGTTTACCCCCAGCAGCTGGGGTTTGGCAAATACGGGCTTGACGGAGGCACCTGATGAATCCGGTAAAAACAAGCCGATCCGATCGCTTCGGACTCTTACGTCCCGGTGTGGAAGCCCATACGCTGGGAATCAATTCGGTCCAGCAGCTTCTTGAACAGTGCGGCATTGCCGCGGTCATCGCCGATGCGCGCATCTGTTCGGCCATTGACCAGCCTCATCTGCCGCCGTCGGTTGCAATGGTCGAACAATGGCTGCGTTTGCATGGCATTACGATGCTGGGCTTCAGTTACCGTCTCGATCCCGGGCAGGGGGCGGATCTCTTCGCCCGCTGGGTGCATCTTTTCAAAGAGAAGCAACTGCTCAGAGAGCAGGGTGGTCCGTTGCGCGGACTTTTTTTCGCCGGCCTGCCTGAGACCTGTGAACTTGTTCGCCGGCGCGTTCCCGAGGTATCCGGTGTCTTCGCGGGTGACGAAACCCCATCGGAGACCATGGCCATTCTGGGCATGGAAAGCAGCTGGGCGCCCGCAGACGTTTCCGCGGGCATGGCCTATGACGAGGCGCTTCTGGCTTTTGGCCGGGACCTTGTCCGCAGAGGAGGCCACCTGGCGGTCAAGCCTGTTGACCGGTCCGCCTATGATGGTTTCGGCACAAAAAACGATACGCTGATGGCCCGGGTTGCCGACGCCCGCAAACGGGGCCTGCCGCCGCTGATGCGGGCGCATGTTGGCCCGTTTCTTCCCGACCGGGCCGAGGCGGTCCGCCTGTTTATCGAGTGGACGGAAAATCTTGCCGCAGACGGTTATCTTGATGTCCTTTCCATCGGCACGTCACAGCTTACGCAGTCCAATTTTGGCGATGACTGGGGGGATCGACCCAATGGCGGCGGCGTTCCCATCAATTCTCCCGGGGAGTATGAGGCCGTATGGCAGGCGGCCCGTCCCATGCTTGTGCGCACCTATGCCGGAACACGAGATGTACCGGCGCTGGCGAAAATCTACGAAAACTCGATTCATATCGCCTGGCATGCCCTGTCTCTGTGGTGGTTTGGCCGGCTGGATGGACGGGGGCCGAATGCACTTGACGTCAACCTGCGGGAGCACGTGGATGCGCTTCGTTTTATCGCCTCGACAGGCAAGCCGTTTGAACCCAATGTGCCGCATCACTTTTCCTTTCGCGGCGCCGACGATGTGACATGCATTGTATCAGCGTTTTTGGCCGCAAAACTTGCCAAAAAGCTGGGTGTCCGTCATCTCGTTTTGCAGAACATGCTCAACACGCCTCGCTATACCTGGGGCGTGCAGGATCTGGCCAAGGCTCGGGCGATGCTTGCGCTTGTGCGTGAATTGGAGGATGACCGGTTCTCAGTGATTTTGCAGCCTCGCGGAGGGCTTGACTATTTTTCGCACGATCTGGAAAAAGCAAAGGTTCAACTGGCCGCCGTAACCGCGTTGATGGACGACATTGAACCGAAAGATCCGCAAAGTCCGCACCTCATCCACGTGGTCAGCTATTCGGAAGCGTCGCACCTGGCCGATCCGCCGGTTATCAATGAAAGCATTCAAATTACAAGATTTGCGCTCACGGAATACCGCCGGCTTCGAAAAAAAGGTGATGTAGATGACATGACCGGCCACGCCGAGGTGCGTCTGAGAATGGACGACCTTCTGCATCAGGCGCGAACAGTGGTTGCCGCAATCGAATCGCACGTTCCCGATCCTTACAGCGCTGAAGGGTTTTACCGGATTTTTGCCGACGGTTTCCTTCCCGTGCCTTATTTGTGGGAATGCAGGGAAGAATTTCCTCGGGCGATTCAGTGGCGAACAAAAGCAATAGGCGGGGCCGTCAAGGTTGTTGACGAAAGCGGTCAGGTGATATCCGCCGCCAATCGTGTCCGCATGATTTTTGAACAGAATCATCCGGCAAAAGGTTTCTGAAAGGAGTTTTTGTATGTCAGCTATTGCAGGAATTTTTGCGGAGCAAAGGGACCCCATTGTCCGACAGATGCTCAGCCGGATGGAACATCGGGGGCAGGGCGGGATCCGAATCAATACCGGCGCCGGTGCCACGCTGGGTGTGATCCCAAACGATGGTCAAACATTAGACACAGGCCCGGGGCTGGTGGAAGACCGGGTCAGCGATCAGCATTACGCGCTGGCCGGCGTGATCAACGGTCGCCCGCTGCTTGAACGCGACGCTCTCGGGGTTGTCCCTCTTTATTACGGGTGGATGAAAGACGGCGTTTTATGCTTTGCCTCGGAAGTCAAAGGCCTGGTAGCCGCAACATCGGACGTGCATGAACTCCCGGCCGGCTGCCGGTACGACGGCGAAACGCTGGATCGTTATTATGAACCGGGCTTGCAGCCTGCGCTTGGCGATGCGCCCGATCGGCTTGCGGCTGAATTGCGCCGCCGTCTGGAAAAAGCCATTCAAAAGCGGATTCTGACCGATGAATTCGGCTGCTTTCTTTCCGGCGGGCTTGATTCCAGCGTGATGGCGGCGCTGGCGCGGCCGCATGTCAAGAGGCTCTGGACGG
Organism: Deltaproteobacteria bacterium; assembly: GCA_036528635.1. Classification (GTDB taxonomy): domain Bacteria; phylum Desulfobacterota; class Syntrophia; order Syntrophales; family Smithellaceae; genus UBA8904. The sequence continues at coordinate 6,347 of JAIGNE010000009.1, read as the reverse complement.
TTGCCGCCGGTGTTGCCGGCGCGCCCGATCTTATACATGCCCGGGAAGTCGCTGATTTTATCAAATCCGATCATCGGGAAGTCGTGGTGACAAGGGACGACATGGTACGCGTCCTGCCGGATGTGATCCGGCATCTGGAATCATTTGATGCTTTGCTTGTCCGTTCCAGTATCATGCACTATTTTGCGGCGGGGCAGATCAGACGTTATGCAAAAGAGGCATTATCCGGTGAAGGCGGCGATGAATTGTTCGCGGGATATGCCTACTTAAAAGACATTCCCCGTCAACGGCTGGCGGCCGAGTTGATTACCATCACCAAACGGCTTTCCAACACAGCCCTGCAGCGCGTCGATCGCTGTGGAGGCGCTCATGGGTTGCGTTCGCATGTTTGTTTTCTGGAGCCGGATGTTGTCGACCTGGCTTTGCAAATTCCCGTTGATCTGAAGCTGCGCGAAGGCGTCGAAAAATGGATTCTGCGCGAGGCTGTATCCGGTCTTTTGCCCGAATCGGTACTCCATCGCCCCAAAGCGAAATTCTGGGAAGGGGCCGGGGTACAAAATCTGATGGCCGAGCACGCGTCTACGGTCATTTACGACGCTGACTTTGCGCGTGAAAAAACCCTGCCCAACGGCTGGGTTTTGGGAAGTAAAGAAGAATTGTTTTACTATCGCATATTCCGGGAACAACTGGGATCAGCGGATCAGCTCGAATGGATGGGCCGAACGCCGATAACTTAGTTCGCAGCGAAAAGAGAATCGTGCCGGATCACAAAATTGCCCGTTGATTTGCGGATCATTCCATGTCCTTCCATGAAATATTGAAAGAACATAAAAAACCCTGTTTTTAAATAAGGGGTCATATCACCCCGAAGTCGGGGTGTTCTACCCCATCCTGCATGAAAACATTTTATCGCATCAATAATATTTCAATAATATTAATCATATAATCACTTGGTATTAAAATTGCTGTTACCGGGTAACCATTTAAGGAGTCCTCGAATGAAGGAGGTAGTGCTATGGGCGGTGATTGCGGCAATATCTATGAGCTTCGACCTGTTTCTATTATTCGAGTTTTGCCACAAATAAAAGATCACAGATTATTCCAGTTGAGGCTGGAAGATGGAACAACATGGGAAAGTTTTGGTCATCAACCGGGACAGTTTATTGAAGTATCCATCTTCGGCAAGGGAGAAGCGCCCATCAGCATATCATCGCCGCCGACGAGGCCTGATACGCTTGAAATTTGCGTCCGGCGCACGGGCAAGGTGACGGATGCCCTTTTTGAAATGGGCAAGGGTTCTACGTTCCATATTCGCGGCCCGTATGGAAGAGGCTTTCCCGTGGAGCGTCTCAAGGGGGATAAACTGCTTTTTGTGGCAGGCGGTCTAGGGCTTGCCCCGCTCAGATCACTTTTGCTTTATACACTGGACAAGAGGAAAGAATTTGATGATATCGTCCTGATGTACGGCACAAATAATCCCGAAAATGTTCTGTTCAAGTATGAGCTCCTGAGTTATTTCGATCGCGATGATATGCGTTATTTCTACAGTGTGGATCGTGATGATGAAGGGATATGGAAACAATATGTCGGCGTGGTGACCGGTTTGTTCGATAAGGCCGTTCTTTATCCTCTGGCAACCAATGTCGTGCTTTGCGGTCCTCCGATCATGTATCGCTTTGTTCTGCAAAAACTGCTGAGTTTAAGTTTTCCCAAAGAAAAGATCTTTATGTCGCTGGAACGAATGATGAAGTGCGGCGTCGGAAAGTGCGGTCACTGCGCATTCGGAGATAAGTACTGCTGCATTGACGGACCTGTATTTTCCTATCCGGAGATCGAAAAGATGAAGGAGGCAATCTGATGATGAGAAGGACGCGAACCGTATGCCCGTTTTGCGGATGCGGGTGCAGCTTCTATCTTTTATCCGAGCAGGACCGTGTCACAGGCATTGAACCCAGTCCCTCCAACCCCATCAATAAGGGGATGCTCTGTGTGAAGGGCTGGAACGCTCACGAATTTATTCACTCGCCGGAAAGGCTCACCCGACCGCTGATCAGGAAGCATGGAGAACTTCTGGAAAGCACCTGGGAAGAGGCCTTAAGGCTTGTTGCGGACAGACTGCTGGATATCAGGAAGCAATTTGGACCCCGCGCGCTGGCTTTTCTCAGTTCCGCTAAAGTCACCAATGAAGAAAACTATCTGTTTATGAAAATGGCGCGGGCGGCATTCGGAACAAACAACGTGGATCACTGTGCCAGGCTCTGACACAGCTCCACCGTGGTCGGTCTGGCCGCGACATTCGGTTCCGGAGCTATGACAAACTCGATTAACGATTTTGACGACGCCGATCTGTTCCTCGTGACCGGGTCCAACACAACAGCACAGCACCCCCTGATCGGATCGCGCATCATCAATGCCGTCAAAAAAGGAGCAAAGCTGCTGCTGATTGATCCCAGAGCAATCCAGCTGGCCGGCTTTGCCGATTTGCATCTGCGCCAAAATATCGGTACGGACGTGGCTGTCCTCAATGGCATGATGAATATCATCATTGAGGAGGGTCTCTCCAACAAGGAATTTGTCGAAGAAAGAACGGAAGGATTCGATCAATTGAAGGAGATCGTCAGCAAATATCCACCGCACGTTGTGGAAAAAATATCCGGCATCGCGAGTTCCGATCTTAAAAAGGCGGCGCGCCTGTATGCCAAGGCGGATAAGGCGATGCTGGCCTATGCCATGGGCATTACGCAGCACACCACGGGCGTAGACAACGTAAAAACCTGCGCCAATCTGGCCATGCTGACCGGCCATCTGGGCAGGCCGGCAACGGGCGTCAATCCCCTGCGCGGACAAAGCAATGTTCAGGGCGCCTGCGACATGGGCGGTTTGCCGAATGTCTATAGCGGTTAACAACCGGTGATGGATGCGGCCGTTAAAAAGAAATTTGAGGACGCCTGGGGTGTCACGGGGCTGGACGACAAGGCCGGACTGACGATCACCGATATGATGACCGCGGCGCAAAAAGGAGAGCTGAAAGCGCTCTATGTCATGGGAGAAAATCCCCTGATGAGCGATCCGGATACGTCGCATATTGAGCATGCCCTGTCCAATCTTGATTTTCTGGTTGTTCAGGACATCTTTCTTTCCGAGACGGCGGCGAAGGCCGATGTGGTCCTGCCGGCCGCGTCTTTTGCCGAAAAGGAAGGCACTTACACCAACACCGAAAGAAGAGTTCAGCTGTCGGGCAAGGCGATATCTCCTCCGGGGCAGGCCCGCCCGGACTGGCAGATTATCTGTGCCTTGAGCGCGCGCGCCGGATACCCGATGAATTATCAATCGACGGCCGATATCATGAAGGAGATCAACGCCGTTACGCCCTCCTATGCGGGCATTACTTACGAGCGATTGGAACGCGGCTATGGACTTCAGTGGCCCTGTCCCAGCGCGGACCATCCGGGCACGCCCTATCTGCACAAAGACAAATTCAGCAAGGGCAAGGGAACCTTTCAGCCGTGTGAGTTCAAACCGGTTGCGGAGATGCCCGATGCGGAATATGATTTTATGCTGACCACGGGACGCATCTATTATCACTACCACACGGGCACCATGACCCGCCGCACCAGCATTCTGGATCGGGAAGCTCCTTCGGCGCTGGTGGAAATCCATCCGGATGATGCAAAAAAGCTGGGCATCCGGAACAATGACGTTGTGGAACTTACTTCACGCCGGGGTTCCATAAAACTTAAGGCGGAGGTTACCGCAAGGGTTCCGCAAAATGTTGTATTTTCCACCTTCCATTTTCATGAAGCTCCCGTGAACCAGTTGACCAATTCAGCGTATGATCCCATTGCCAAGATTCCCGAATACAAAGGCTGTGCCGTAAAAATCAGGAGATGCACATGAAAACAATGGCCAAAAAAGATCTTATCCAGGCGCTCAAAATCTGGGCGGACAAATTCGAAGTTCTCTCGCCGACCAAAACGGCATCTGGCGACTGCCTGTTCGATACGTTCGGGGAGAAGACATTTACGCTTGACTATCAGAAACCGCCGCTTTCTCCGAAATCCGTGTTTTTCCCTCACGCCGAGGTGACCTTTAAGGTTGACGAAAATCAATACCGGGAAGTCGTATCCGCAAAAAACATGCTTTTATTCGGGATCCGCGCCTGCGACATGATGGGAATTCTTCAGGCATCAAGTTTCATGTTTCGCGATCAGATCGATGTTTATTATTCCGCAAAGCGCAATGCGGCGATGACGATCGTCATGGCGTGTCCCGGACCGCAGAATGAAACCTGTTTCTGCACCACGACGCACAGTGGACCCATCGCGCAAAAAGGGTTTGATTTGCAGTTCTACGATACGGGCGACACCTTCGTGATTGAGACCGGCACGCCGGGAGGCGAAGCCTTGCTGTCGGCCGTCCCGCATGCCGATCTTGATGACCGCACGGCTAAACGGCAAATAGAGAAATTTCAGAAAAAGGCGCTCCGGAGCCTGCCTGAAGTGAAATCGGTTGCGAAGGCAATGAACAAGCTGAATGAAGGCAAGGTCGATGAAAAAATCTGGGACAACCTCGGACAGAAGTGCATCACCTGCGGCGGGTGCGCCTTTGTGTGCCCCACCTGCACATGCTTTAATGTCTATGATCATGCCTCTGCTCCTGGAAACGGCCTTCGCGTGAGGACCTGGGATGCCTGTCTCTATGGGGGCTTTACCCGGGAAGCGTCCGGCCATAATCCCCGAGCCAGCCAGGCCCTGAGGCTCAAAAGGCGTCATGAGCATAAGCTGCTTTACTACCATGAGACGGATGTCCAGGGAAGTTTGTGCGGTTGTGTCGGTTGCGGGCGCTGTTCCGATTACTGCCCCGTGCACATCGGGACGCTGGAGGTTGTGAAAGCCATCGCTGAATAAATATTATTTTGGGAACTTATCCCTATTGGAGGTCCTCATGACAGATAAAAAGAAAATACTGATTATTGATGATGACCAGGACTATGGTGAGGCGCTTAAAATTGTCCTCAGCAACAGCGGTTTCCATGTTGATCATGTCCTGAACATTCAGGACGGCCGCCAATCCGTCGAAGAAAACAGACCGGATTTGATTATTCTGGACGTCATGATGGACAAGCACACGGATGGATTTGATTTGTGTTACAACCTGAAGCACGATGAGCAATACAGAAGCATACCGATTCTGATGGTCACAGCCGTTACCGGTAAAACGGGGTTTAAATTTTCCCCGGAAACAGACGGCGAATATTTGCAGGCAGATGATTATGTAACCAAGCCTGTCCCGGCTGCCGACCTTCTCCTGCGGGCAAAAAAACTGATCGGTTAACCGTCCGTTGCCTGCCGCCCGGTGGCCTAAAGAGTGTTTGATAATGCCTTGATATTCATGATAGTATCCCAGTCACATTTTTAACATCGGGCCGATACCATGAAAATCGACGATCAACGAATACAGCGTCTTTTCAAATTAGACTTGCAAAGCCGTCTGGTGTTTGGGTTTCTGATTGCCACCTGCCTCACGGGTATCTTTGCCACCATTATCAGCATCTGGACGATCAACAGGAGCACCATTGCGGAGGTGCAGAACAGAGTGCGCCTGGATATCAACACGGCCCGGATGATTTATAACCATTCGCTGGAGAAAACGGCGTTATATCATCCCAACATCAATCGTTAGGCTACCAAGCTTAGCAAAGGCAGAAAAATAATATAAGCTGCCTAAAAAAGAAACCTCCTGTTAATGAGAAAAAGAGCTTCGACCAAAAAGCTTTAACTCAGAAAAAGGAGGTCTCCGTATGCGTTGTGAAGAGGATAGCAGGCTTGAAGAATTTCGTCAATTTAGAAAAGAGATCCGGGGATCAAAGGAATACCTGATTGTTGGGATCGATATAGCCAAGGAAAAGCACCATGCTTTTTTCGGAACGGCAACAGGGGAAACGTTATTACGTCGATTGATCTTTGACAATACCATAGAGGGCTTTAAGAAATTACTGGATCAGACAAAAACAATTCAAGAGTCTTATAAGCTTAAAAAGGTCGTCTTTGGCATGGAGCCGACAGCGAACTACCATAAGCCCCTTGGAGAACATTTAATCCGATGCGGCAGGATGGTGGTTTTGGTTGGTGGAGTATCGGTCAGACGCAACAGAGAGCTTCTGGATGGCCGTTGGGACAAACACGACGACAAAGACGCGGCCAACATTGCTGATTTAATATCTCAGGGCAAATGCCTGTTTTACGAGTATCCGGTTATGGAAATACGCGACCTTCGCAATCTTTTATCACTGAAGCGTAAACTTCGGAGACAGGAACACGGATACCGGGTTCGGATTCGCAATCAAC
>JAIGNE010000008.1:0-79245 GCA_036528635.1 Deltaproteobacteria bacterium | reverse complement strand
TTAGGGTTGGTGTCGCTGCAAGATACGATGCGACGACTTCAGCGTGTTCAATGAACCGCCGGATGCGGAACCGCACGTCCGGTGGTGTGGGAGGACGGCGGGGGTGACCCCGCCTCCTACCTAATTGCAGGGAGCGGTCGCGACCGTTCCTTACCGCAACCATGAATGAAGGGTTTTTATTTTTAATAATAAACAAGGAGAAGAAAATATGAAGATGACCGCGGCGGAGATTTTCAAATCGGTGGAAGACATTCGTGCGAAAAGCCCCCTGATCCACAATATCACCAACTACGTGGTGATGAATAATACGGCCAATGCGCTTCTGGCCATCGGCGCGTCGCCGGTGATGATCCATGCCGAAGAAGAAGTCGAGGAAATGGCGGCGATGGCGTCCGCGCTGGTCATCAATATCGGCACGATGAGTTCTCCCTGGGTCCGGGCGATGTTTAAAGCTTTTGCCATGGCGGCAGGCAAGGGCGTTCCCGTGGTGATCGATCCGGTCGGCGCGGGGGCGACGCGGTATCGGACTGAAACCATCCGCGAGTTGATCAGCGCCGGAAGGCCGACCATTATCCGGGGCAATGCCTCGGAAATCATGGCGCTCACGGATGACCGTCTGATCACCCGCGGCGTGGACAGCACCGCCGCTTCCAATGAAGCGCTTTATGCCGCCCGGCACATCAGCGAAAAACATCAATGCGCCGTGTGCATCAGCGGCGCCATCGATTACATCGTAGCCGGGAAGCGGGTGGTGAAGATTGCCAACGGACATCCGCTGATGACCCGGGTCACGGGTTTGGGCTGCACGGCCAGCGCGATTTGCGGCGCTTTTGCCGCCGTGGAAAAAGACGCGCTCACGGCGGCGGCCGGGGCGATGGCGGTCATGGGCATCGCCGGAGAAATGGCTGCCGAAAAAGCGGCTGGTCCCGGATCGCTGCAAATGCAATTTCTCGATGTCCTGTACCAGCTTGCGGCCAGGGATATCGCGAAGCGCTTGAAGATGGAGGAGTAGCCATGCACGGCATTTATCTGGTGACGGACCGCGGCCTGTGCCGCAACCGGCCCCTGCAGGAGGTTGTTTTGCAAGCCGTGCAGGGCGGCGCGGCTTATGTCCAGCTTCGTGAAAAGGAATTATCGACGCGCGCGTTTGTGGAAGAAGCCATCGCCATTAGAAAATTACTCGTTCCCTTCCGCGTGCCGCTGATTATCAACGACCGCATTGATGTGGCGCTGGCCTCAAGCGCGGACGGCGTGCATATCGGCCAGGAGGATATGCCCTATGAAACGGCCCGAAAACTCGTGGGGAAAAAAGCGATCATCGGCCTGTCGGTGGAAACCTGGGAGGATGTCGAGGCGAGCGAGAAACTCGACGTCGATTACATCGGCATCAGCCCCGTGTTTGCCACGCCGACGAAGACGGACACCAAAGAACCCTGGGGACTGGAGGGCTTGAAAAAAATAAAAAATTTCAGCCGCCATCCGCTGGTGGCCATCGGAGGAATCCATGCAGCAAACGCGCGCGCTGTGGTCGAAGCGGGTGCCGATTGCCTGGCGATTGTGTCGGCGATCTGCTCGGCCCCCGATCCGGCTCAGGCAACGCATGAAATATTGAATCTGCTTCAAGAATTAAAATAGCTGGCGCTGTCTGCATTTTTTCTATGAAGAAACCCGAAAAATGCGAATCGCTGTTGACAAAACCCATCCGAGAAATTACTACTATAAAAATAGTGTTTCGAGCGCCGGATAATTTATATGGATACTGAATGGCAATGCTCTTCCGGCTGGAATGCAGTGCTGAAAATTAAAAAGTGATACAAAACAATGAATTTACAGATGCCTAAAAGTCTTATCACTTATGCCGTTCTCCTTTTCTACCTGTGTACGCCCATGCTCGACAGCATGGTCTGCGCCGACTGCATCGGTAATGCTCCTTTTCGGGGCGAAGTAACCATCAGCCACATGAAGATGCCTCACATCGATGTCAGTTATTCCCGGGAAGGCGAAACACAATCTGACAGCGACCCTGAACAGGGTCATAAATCCTTTTGTTCGATCTGCGCTAATGTCCTCATCGGCGTGGAAGTATCTTCGTTCGATCCTCCGGTCATCATCGAGTCATGTGCTACGCTGCGCGTATTGCCCATGATCTCCGAACTTCATTATTCCATCGACAAGCCGCCTCAGAATTCCCTCATATAACCATTTCCTGGCTAAGATCCGTCTGCCGGAATTTTAATAAAATCCTGCTGATGTCTGCGCCCTATTCATTTATCCATACGAGGTGAAAGAATGCAACGTTCCATTATTACGATGATCCTGGTTATTTGTCTTGCCGTCCCGGCCTATTCGCTGACCGTCGAAGAAGCGGTGCGGCAGGCCCTGAAATTCAATCCCGACCTTCAAGCGCTGAGACTCGAAGAAGGTGCTGCCCAGGGCCGGCTGGAGAAAGCGCGGCTGCTCCTGATCCATAACCCGACCATTGAGGGCAGCCTGTCGAAAAAGGACAAGCCGGAAGAGGCAGGCGGCGGCGCGTTCACAAATTATGGATTCAAACTCTCCCAGGAATTTGAAATCGCGGGACAACGAGGCGCGAGAATTCGTGCGGCGGAAAAAGAGATTGCCTCGGTGCAAGCCGGGATCAGGGACAGGGAAAGAATCTTAATTTCGGAGGTGAAAGATGCCTTCACCCGAGTGCTGGCCTTAAAAAAGAAAAGCGGACTGGCACGCGAAATCGTCCGGCTGAAAGAAGATCTGCTTGGATTTACCAGAGTCAAGTTTGAGGCGGGCGACGTATCCGGTCTGGATGTGAATCTGGCGGAAGTCGAGCTGAGCAAGGCCAAAAGAGAACTTCTCCTGGGCGACAGGGAATACCGCGAATCCCTTCTCGTCTTCCAGGGATTCCTCGGTTCATCACCGGACAGGTCTCTTATCCTTCAGGGCGATTTGCCTCTGGAAGCGCCGGCATTGCCGGATAGAGCGGCCCTGAAAGAAAGAGCCTTTTTCCTGAGACCGGACGCCAGGGCAAACGGCCTGGATGTGGAAAAAGCCGAAGCCGCGCTGAATCTGGCTAAAAAGGAAAGTGTTCCGAATGTAACGCTCTCCGGATTTTACGACCGCGACGAATTGAGAAATGCCATAGGGCTTGCGGTATCCATTCCGATTCCCCTCTTCGACAGGAAGCAGGCGGAGAAAAAGGAAGCCTATGCAAAAGCTGAAGGGGCAAAGATCAAATACAACGGACAGAAAACAACGATCGAGCGCGAAGTCGAACAGGCTGCAAACGACCTTTTGACCGCCATCGAAGAATTGGACCTTTTCAAAAAAGAGATCATCGCGAAAGCCGCGGAGAACTTGAATCTCCTGAATCTGGCCTTCAAGGAAGGGAAGATCGGCTTCTTCGAAGTGCGATTAGCCCAGAAGGATACGATTGAGGTTCAATTTGCCTATATCGAAGCACAAACCCGAACACAGCTGGCGCTGAATGCAGTTGAGAAGACGACAGGGGGAGCACTGAAATGATCAGACAAAATAGAAATGGAATTAAACAGGGACTTCTTCTGGGCATCTTCCTTCTTCTGGGACTTGCCATCATAACGGCAGCAGGATGCGGGAAAAAGGAAGCGCTGGAAGAAGGAAAAACAGCCGTAGCGGCGGGAAAAGAGGAATCAGGCCATGAAGGAGAGAATCATAAAGAAGAGCAGGGCATTGTAACGCTGTCCCAGGAGATGCAGAAATCTTCGGGAATAGAGGTCAAACCGGCAGCCATGGAAGACGCGGCAGTTCCCCTCACAGCGACGGCTGCAATCGAAATGAACATGGATAGAACTGCAAAAATCAGTCCGCGCGTAACAGGAAAAGCTGTAAAGATTCTTGTGTCTCAGGGCGATAGGGTGAGGGCGGGACAGGCGCTGGCCTATCTCGACAGTGTGGAGATCGATCAAATCTGGAGCGATTACCGCAAAGCACTGGGGAAGGTGGAACTGGCACGAAGAAACCTCGAGCGGGAGGAAACCCTGTTTCAGAAGAAGATATCCCCCGAAAAAGATGTGCTGAAGTCCAGGCAGGAATTGGACGAGGCCGAGGCGGACGCCAACCTGGCCAGGGATCGCTTCCGGCTTGCCAGTATTGATGTGAATCAGTTTGCATCAAGCATAAGCAGCGGCAGTCATCCTCTTGTGCCGGTGACCGCAGCGGTCGGGGGCGTCGTGATAGAAAAGGCCGTGAGCCTGGGCGAGGTGGTCAATCCTGAAAAAGCACTCTTTTGGGTGGCGGATCTCTCGACACTCTGGGTGATGATCGATGTTTATGAAAAAGATATGTCCCGACTCAGGGTCGGCGCCGGCGTGAAGGTGTCGGTCACGGCATTTCCGGATAAAATATTCCGGGGGAAGATATCCTATATTGCCGACGTTGTGGATGAAAAGACAAGAACCGAGAAAGCGCGGGTCACGCTTGACAATCAAGGCGGCCTGCTCAAACCCGGTATGTTTGCCACCGTCCTGGTGGAGGCGGGAAATGCCGCGTGCGAACGGATGATCGCTGTTCCGGAAGAAGCCGTACAGATCGAAGGGGCGGCGCGCTATGTCTTCGTCCGGCTCTCCCCCGACACATTCGCGAGACGGGATATCGAAACCGGCCGGTCATTAGGAAAAAGCCTGGAGGTTACGAGGGGACTGAAGGAGGGCGAGGTGTTTGCCGTCAAGGGCGCCTTCATCCTGAAATCGGAGCTTAAAAAGGGCGAACTTGCGGGGGATGCACACTGATGCTGGAAAAAATCATTGCCTATACATTGAAAAAGAAAGGGATGGTGATCTTCCTTTCACTTTTAATCATTGCGGCAGGCGTTTATTCCTTTTTAAAGTTATCGATTGACGCTTTTCCGGATGTCACCAACATCCAGGTGGAAGTCGTCAGTCACGCCGACGGATTATCGGCCATCGAGATTGAGCGAAATGTCACCTATCCCATTGAAACGGCCATGCGTGGTCTGCCGGATATCGAACAAATGCGTTCGGTCACCAAGTTCGGTCTGTCTATCGTGACGATCGTTTTCAAGGATCACGTGGATATTTACTTTGCCCGGCAGCTGGTCTTTGAACGGTTGGCCGAGGCACGGGAAAAGGTGCCCCGGGGCGTTGAAGTCGCCATGGGGCCCATAGGCACGGCCATGGGTGAAATCTATCAATACACGCTCGAAGGGAAAATGCCGGAAGATCCCCGGCAAAAAATTGCTTACCTGACTCATCTGCGAACCCTGGAGGAGTGGGTGGTTGCCCCGCAGTTAAAAAGCGTCGCCGGCGTCAATGAAATTAATTCTTACGGCGGATACTTCAAACAGTATCAGGTCATCGTATCGCCGGAAAAGCTGGTGAAATATGCGGTGACGGCGGAGGATGTGTATTCAGCCATCGGCAGCAATAATCAAAACGTCGGCGGAAATATTCTGGAGCGGCATACGGATCAGTATATCGTTCGCGGCGTCGGGCTGATCAGAAGTATCGCGGACATCGAAAACATCGTCCTGAAATCCGCACATGGGACGCCGACTTACATAAGAGATGTTGCCGAAGTGAAAATCGGCGAAGCCGTGCGGATGGGTGCGGCCATGAAGAACGGTCAGGATGAAGCGGTCGGCGGAATCGTCATGATGCTCAGAGGCGAAAACAGCCGCGATGTTGTTCGCCTCGTAGCTCAAAAAGTAAAGGAAATAAATGAGAACAATATGCTGCCGGACGGCATCCGGATTGTTCCCTATTACGATCGCAGCGATATCGTCAACGCAAGCGTCGGAACGGTGACCAAAGCCCTGATCGAAGGTTCTCTGCTGGTCCTGGTGATCCTCTATCTGCTGCTCAACAGCTTGAGAGGAAGTCTGGTCGTTCTGATCGCGCTCCCCTTGTCTCTCCTCGCTACATTTATCGTGATGAAGCTTGCGGGAATCGGCGCCAATCTCATGTCCCTGGGAGGTCTCGCGATTTCCATCGGTATGATCATCGACACGACCATCATCCAGGTGGAAAACGTTCAACGGCTCTTAAGCGGCGAGGGGGGGAAGCATCCTAAATTATTGACGGTACTGAAAGCCGTGATGGAAGTCAGAAAGCCGAGTATCTTCGGCGAGCTGATCATCGCCATCACGTTTATTCCCATTCTTTCCTTGTCCGGCATTGAAGGAAAAATGTTCGGTCCGCTGGCCATCACCGTGGCTATCGCGCTTCTGGCCTCTCTGCTGCTCTCCATCTTCGTTGTTCCGGCTCTCTGCGCCCTGTTTTTAAAACCGCAGCCTGAAAAGGAAAGCCTCGTTATGAAGTGGGCAAAGAAGGCCTATCTGCCGCTTCTGGAATATGCCATGAATAAGAAAAAAATAGTTTTAAGCATTGCCGGAGTGCTCCTGGTGGTTTCTCTGTTTCTCTTCACGCGCCTGGGAACGGAGTTTATGCCGACCATGGATGAAGGCTCGTTTGATATGGATGTAGCGATGCTCCCCGGTGTTTCACTGGCAACCGCCATGGAAGTCAATCAGCGCGCCGCCCAAAAATTGAAGCAGTTTGATGAACTGGATGTGGTGGTTTCCCGTACGGGACAAACGGGCGTGGCCCTGGACACCCGGGGTACGGATAAAACCGGGTATGTTGGTATTTTTAAACCGAAGAGTGATTGGAAGCGGGACATTTCCAAAGAAGAATTAACCAATGAAATGCGCAAGTCGCTGGAATCGATCGCCGGGATCAGCTTCGGTTTCAGCCAGCCGATCCAGTGCCGGATTGATGAGCTGGTGGCCGGGACACGCGCGCAGCTGATTGTCAAGCTGTTTGGCGAAGACATCGACGTGCTGAATGATAAGTCGGCTGAAATTGCGAAAGTTCTTTCGTCCATAAAGGGCGGGACCGACCTCGCCGCGGAAAAGGTGTCGGGGCAGCCTTACCTGACGGTCAACATCGACCGGTCCAGAATAGCAAGGTATGGTTTGAATATCAGAGATGTTCAGAGTGTCATCGAAATAGCGGTAGCCGGGAAGTCTGCTTCTCAATTATATGAAGAGAACCGGAACTTCGATATAACCGTCCGCCTGCCTGAAGAAAAAAGAAATTCCCTCGAAGCGATCAAAAACATCCTGGTCACCTCAAAATCAGGGATGAATATTCCGCTCGAACAATTGGCAACGGTGGACATGATCGAAGGTCCGGTTCAGATCAGCCGCCAGGACGGGATCAGAAGAATCGGGATCGAAATGAATATCAGCGGCAGAGATATCGGCGGTTTCGTTCAAGAAGCCAGACAAAAGATAAAAGAGCAGGTCAAGTTGCCCGCCGGTTATTATCTGACCTGGGGCGGGCAGTTTGAAAATCAGCAAAGAGCGATGAACAAACTGCTGATCATCGGTCCTGTTGCCATCGGACTGATTCTGCTTCTCTTGTATATCACCTTTCGATCGATCCGCTTGTCGCTCCTGGTCATTTCCAATCTGCCCTTCGCTCTGATCGGCGGCATTTTTGCCCTCTTCCTATCCGGACAATATTTGTCCGTCCCGGCATCCGTGGGCTTTATCGTCTTATTCGGCGTCGCTGTATTGAATGGCCTTGTGCTGGTATCGCGTATTTCACAGTTGCGCGAAGAAGGGCTGGAATTGCCGGAAGCCATCCGGAAGGGAAGTCTGGACAGATTGCGTCCGGTCTTGATGACGGCATCCATCGCGGTCTTCAGTTTGATTCCGATGCTCTTGGCCTCCGGGACGGGTTCCGAAATTCAAAAACCGCTGGCGACGGTTGTGGTGGGGGGATTGATTACCTCGACGCTCCTGACCCTGCTCGTTATCCCGTCGGTCTACAGCTGGTTCGAAAAGAAAAAAGTTGAAGAAGAAATGTAAATGGAAGGCCGGCGGATAGCCGACCTGTCAAGGCAATGATTGTGTCGTCGGCACTGTATTTAAACGGGTTTTCCAGGGTGAAAACGTCTTGACAAACCTGTTTGTGTAATTACTATCTTACGAGTAGTCATTGAAGGCATAAGGGCTAATATTATTTTAGAATCGGCCCTTACAATGCAAAAACAACTGATTATATTAAAAAAGAAAAAACAATATTTGGAAAAGGGGAGGCATAAAATGAAGAAGATACTTTTACTCACAGTGGCCATGATTCTGGCGATGACTTGTAGTTTGGTCTGGGCGAAAGATTATGAAATTTCAAAGAAAGCGGGTGATTTTAACGTCCAGATTAACATCGACAAAAACCCGCCGGTGACCGGCGTCAACAAAATAGCCGTGGCGGTCAAAGATGCAGCGGGCAAAGCGGTGACGGATGCGACGGTGTCTATCCATTACGGGATGCCGGCCATGCCCGGAATGGGGGCCATGAATTATAAAACGGCGACGGCTTTAAAAGGTGAAAGCTATCAGGGGACGCTGAATTTTTCCATGGCCGGTCCCTGGTTTGTCAATATTAAAATTACCCGGGGCGTCAAAACTCAGACGGTAAAATTAAATGTCGATATCAAGTAGGTTCGCGAAGTTTTGGACCATATTTGCAGGAATCATTCTTCTCACTGCTTGCCCGGTTCATGCCGATCCTGTTCTGGACGGCCTGATCGATGAAGCATTGAAGAATAGTCCTGAAATCCAGGCATCACAGGCCCGGATTGAGGCCGCGCGTTTGCGGATTCCTCAATCCGGCAGCCTTCCGGATCCCATGTTCATGTTTGGTTATCAGAATGACGGATTCGATCGCTATACCTACGGCGAAATGCCTGATTCCCAGTGGATGTTTACGGCGACGCAGCAATTTTTATTTCCGGGAAAGCGAAGGCTTAAAGAAGAAATGACCACGCGTGATGCGGAGAGCCTGGAAGCTATGAATGAACTATTAAAGCTTAAAACGGTTTCCAGGATCAAGGAACTTTATTACGACCTTTTTCTCGCTTACATGAATATTGATCTCATCAAAGATAAGCGGAGCCTGCTCGACCGCATTGAAAGCCTGACGCTGGCGCGCTACGCCGCCGGCAAAGCCATGCAGCAGGATGTCCTGATGGCGCAGACCGAGAAATACATGCTGGTGGAAAAAGAGGAAATGGCCGGTCAAAAGATCAGGTCTCTGGAGGCCATGCTGGCGTCCGCCATCGGCCGCTATCGGGGGGCCCCGCTGCCCAGGCCGTCGGAGCCCGCCTATCAGCCCTTTACCCTGGACATTGACGCCGCACTCGATCTGGCGATGCGGCATTCCCCGGAGTTAAAATCACGCAGTAAGATGATCGACGCCGCCCATTCCAAACTGGCCATGGCCCAGAAAGAATACTTCCCGGATTTTGCCCTGAGCGGCAGCTATTTTAACCGGGCCGGCGAATTTGCCGATATGTGGAGCGCCACGGCGACGATCAACGTTCCGATTTATTTTCTGACAAAGCAAAAACCGGCCGTGAAGGAAGCCAGGGCCAATATTCATCAGGCCGACCGCGAACTGGAAGCCGCCCGGCTGATGATTGAAGCGGCTCTGCGCGATAACTATGCCATGCTTAAATCGTCGGAAAAGCTCATTGACCTCTATCAAAAAGGGCTCCTTCCCAAAACGCGGCAGGATATCGAGCAGACGATGACCGGGTATTCCACGGGACGGACAGAGGCCGCCAGTATCATTGTCCGGGTGAAAACGCTTTTGGACTACGAGTTCTTATACTGGGGTCAGCGGGTGGAGCGGGAAAAAGCCATTGCCCGTTTGCACGCCATTACGGCCGGACCGGCCAATGGAGGGGAAAATAAATGAAAAGGATGAACGGCCGCCTGATAAAATTACTGGGTCCGTTGATGGCGGGATGCCTGCTGCTCTTCATGGCGGCGTCCCTTCCGGCTCAGGATCATTCGCAGCATGGCCAGACGGCAATCAAGGCCGACAAAGCAAAGCCCGCGGCCCAGCCGAAGCAGCCGGCGCCTGCGCCCGCCGCGGATATCCCGCAGGTGGAGATTTCAGCCGAGCAGCAGAAACGCATCGGGGTGAAAACGGTCCAGGCCGTTGCGATGCCGATGAAGAAAATCATCCGGGCGGTGGGAAGAGTGGAAGCCGACGAAAGCAGGCAGGCGACGGTCAATGCAAAAATTGAAGGCTGGATTGAAAAGCTCTACGTGGACCGGACAGGCAGCTACATCAAAAAAGGGGCGAAGCTGGCCGAACTCTACAGTCCGGAACTGATTGCGACCCAGCAGGAATTTTTGACGGCTTTGAAGTGGACCCGGGAAACGGCCGCAAGTCCCGCGGACGGGAAAAAAGCGGCTTCGTCCGACTTAAGCGGCATGATGGCCAGGGACGCGGCGGCGACGCTTGAGGCGGCGCGTCAGCGATTACTTTTATGGGACATCTCCGCCGGCCAGATCAGGCAGATTGAGGAGACCGGAAAACCGGTGAGGACGCTGACGCTGTATGCTCCGGTAACCGGTTATATCACCCAGAAAATGGCGGTCGCCGGGATGAGGGTCATGCCGGGCGAAAAGATGTTCGACATCGCCGATCTTTCTCATCTCTGGGTGATCGCCGATATTTACGAATATGAATTGCCGTTCATTAAGATCGGAAATCAGGCGGCAATCACGCTGGCTTATCTTCCCGGCGTGGAAATGATGTCGCAAATTGATTACATTTATCCCAACCTGTCGGCGGAAACGCGGACAATAAAAATTCGCCTGAAGCTGGCCAATCGCCAGCAGCAGCTCAAACCGCAAATGTTCGGCAATGTGGAAATCAAAATCAATCTGGGCCGTAAATTAGTGGTGCCGGAATCCGCTGTGATGGATACCGGCCGGGCCATGGTCGTCTACGTGGACCTGGGCGACGGAGCGTTTGAACCGCGGGAAATCAAGACAGGGATCAGAACGGACGGATATATCGAAGTATTGCGCGGCTTGAAAAGCGGCGAAAGAGTTGTGGCGGCGGCCAATTTCCTGGTGGATTCGGAGGCGCAGTTGAAGGGGATAAAGCCTCTTCCTCCCAAATAGACTGAGAAGAAGGAACACGCATGATCGCTAAAATCATTGAGTACAGCGCCCGCAATAAATTTGTTGTTTTTCTGGTCCTGTCCTTCATCCTGGTCTGGGGCGTCTGGACGCTGAAGAACACGCCGCTCGATGCGATTCCCGATTTGAGCGATACCCAGGTTATCATCTACACCGAATGGCCGGGCCGCAGCCCCGACCTGGTCGAAGATCAGATTACCTACCCCATTACCTCCACGCTGCTGGCGGCGCCGAAAGTCCAGGCCGTGCGCGGTTTTTCATTTCTGGGCAGTTCTTTCATCTACGTTATTTTTGACGAGGGGACCGACATCTACTGGGCCAGAAGCCGTATTCTGGAATATCTTCAGGCGGTCAAGAATAAAATTCCCGCCGATGTCAATCCGGTCCTGGGACCGGATGCCACCAGCCTCGGCTGGGGATTTTCCTATGCCGTCGTGGATGAGTCAGGCGGACTGGATCTGGCCCAGCTTCGTTCCCTTCAGGATTATAATATCAAGCTGGGCCTGGAAAGCGTGCCGGGTGTTTCCCAGGTGGCCAGCCTGGGTGGGTTTGTCAACCAGTATCAAATCACGGTCGATCCCAACCGTCTGTCCGCTTACGGTATTCCCATCACCAAAATCATGGAAGCCGTCCGCAAAGGCAACCGGGATGTTGAGGGGAGGGTGCTGGAATTTTCCGGCGCAGAGTACATGGTGCGGGGCCGCGGCTACATCAAGACCGTGAAAGACCTGGAGGACATCGCCGTCGGAGCCGGCGCCGCGGGAACGCCGATCTATTTAAAGGATGTCGCCCGCGTGCAGCTGGGGCCGGAAATCCGCCGGGGACTGGCGGAACTGGACGGCAAAGGGGAAGTCACCGGCGGCATCGTGATTGTCCGTTTCGGTGAAAACGTTCTCGATGTGATTGAGCGGGTTAAAGATAAAATCAAGAATGACATCGCACCCAGCCTGCCCAAGGGTGTAAAGATCGTCACCACCTATGATCGATCCGATCTGATTTTGCGTGCCATTGCCACGCTCAAAGATGAAATGATCAAGCTGACCATCGCGGTCAGTGTCGTCTGCCTGATCTTTTTATTTCATTTTCCCAGCGCGCTGGTCGTCATCCTGACGCTTCCCGTCGCGATTATCATATCCTTTATTTGCATGTATTACCTGGGCGTAACCTCCAACATCATGAGCTTGAGCGGTATTGCTATTGCCATCGGTACCATGGTCGACGCCTCCATCATCATGGTGGAAAACGCCCATAAGGAGCTCGAAGAATGGGAGCAGCGGGGAAGTCCCGGCAGCAGAATGGATGTGATCATTAACGCGGCAAAGGATGTGGGACCGTCTCTTTTCTTTGCGCTCCTGGTCATCACCGTCGCTTTTCTGCCCGTCTTTACACTCCAGGGGCAGGCGGGGCGTTTATTCAAGCCCCTGGCATACACCAAAACATTTGCCATGCTCTTCGCCTCATTTCTGGGCATTACACTGACGCCGGTTCTGATGACGCTGCTCATCCGGGGGAAGGTGCGATCGGAAGAAAAAAATCCCGTTAGTCATTTTTTGCATATCCTTTATGAGCCGGTGGCCTCGCTGGCGATCCGTTTTCGTAAAACGGTGATTATCATCGCCATCGTGATGATGCTGGCGACCCTTTATCCTTTCATGAAACTCGGATCGGAGTTTATGCCGCCGCTTTATGAAGGATCGCTCTTCTACATGCCGGTGACCGTGCCGGGCGCGTCGGCTGCGGAGGCCGCGCGGCTGTTGAAAATGCAGGATGAAATCCTGATGAAAATTCCGGAAGTCGCCCAGGTCTTCGGTAAAGCGGGCCGGGCGGAAACGCCTACCGATCCGGCGCCTCTGGAAATGTTTGAAACCGTCATTAACCTGAAACCGACGAGTGAATGGCGTCCGGGAATGACGGTGGACAAGCTCAAGGATGAAATGAACGATGCGCTCGACATTCCCGGCGTGGCCAATTCCTTTACCATGCCGATCAAAGCCCGCATCGATATGCTGGCCACGGGCATCCGGACGCCGGTGGGCATCAAGATTCTCGGCCATGATCTGGAAGAAATCGAAAAAATCGGCCTGGAGCTGGAGCATCACCTGCGCGACATTCCCGGTACGCGCAGTGTTTACGCGGAGCGGGTGGCCACAGGCTATTTTCTGGACATTGTTGTTAAAAGAGAGAGCATCGCCCGGTACGGCCTCGCTGTCGATGATGTCAATGAAGTGATTCAGACGGCCATCGGCGGCATGAACCTGACGACGACGGTGGAGGGGCGGGCGCGCTATCCCGTGAACATCCGCTACCCGCGCGAACTGCGCGACGATGTGGATAAACTGAAGCGTATCCTCGTCCCGGTGATGACGGCCGCCCGCGTCGCTGCCGGAACCGCGTCCGCCATGAGCGCGGCAAACGGCATCCTGCAGGTTCCTCTGGGGGAACTCGCGGATTTTCGCGTTGTGCGCGGACCGACGGCGATCAAAAGCGAAGAAGGGCTGATGGCGTCTTACGTTTATATCGACATCAGCGACCGGGATGTCGGCGGGTATGTGGAAGAAGCCCGTCAAAAGGCGGCCACACTCAAACTGCCGGAAGGCTACCGCCTGGTCTGGAGCGGCGAATATGAGCACATCCTGAAGACTCACGATCGCCTGAAGCTGGTGATCCCCATTACGCTGCTGCTGATTATCATTATCCTCTACCTCAGCACGCGTTCGGTGATCAAGACCGGCATTGTTTTACTGGCCGTGCCGTTTTCGCTGATCGGTTCGTTCTGGCTTCTCTATCTCCTGAATTACAACATGAGCATTGCCGTGTGGGTCGGCATCATTGCACTCGCGGGATTGGACGCCGAGACGGGTGTCATCATGCTTTTGTACCTGGATCTGGCGCATGAGAAATGGAAAAAAGAAGGGCTTCTGAAAACAAGAGAGGATCTGAAACATGCGGTCCTGTATGGCGCGGTGAAACGCATCCGCCCCAAGGTTATGACCGGCGGCACGATTCTGGCCGGTTTGATTCCCATCATGTTCAGCGACGGCGCCGGAGCGGATGTGATGAAGCGCATCGCGGCCCCGATGATTGGAGGCATCGTCACATCGACCATTCTGGAATTAATTATCTACCCGGCCATTTACATGATCTGGCGGGGACGCAATCTCAACCGGGAGGAATCATGAGCCGGGGCGGGAAAGGTCATTTGGCACCCGGGCCCGCTGGCGTGATCTTTCTTTGAAGCGTCGCCAGGGCCCGGGCAGCCGCGGTTTTTACTTTTTCCGGATAGGTGCGCAGCTTGAGGAATGTTTTTGCAGACGCAATTTCGGAAAGAGGGGCAATGGCGTCCGGTGATCCAATGGTCCCCAGCGCCGTGCAGATTTTCTCTTCCAGCGTCATTCTTGCCGCCGTTGTGAGCAGAGGTCTGTTTTTAAGCAGGTCAATGAAAACAGGGACAGCCTCGACAGATTTAGCCTGGCCCAGGGCGTCCACAATACTGGATTTGAAATCTTCATCAGCCTGCGACAGCGCCGAAAGCAGGATGCGTCCCCTCTGAGACCCGCCGGTCCGATAGATGCTTTTGAGTGCTTCCTGCCGCAGCTTGTCATTTCCATGTGCCAGCAGCGGCACAAGCGCGCGGGCGCTTTCTTCGCTCCCGATTTGTCCCAGCAGGTAAGCGAGGTTGCGCAGGTAAAACCAGGGCGCGTCTTTCGTGATTTGACCGATGATCAGCGGCAGGGCTTTTTCTCTCGCCGACGCGATCAGGTGCATGATTCGGACGCGTTCATCGCTGTCGGTTTTGGTTCGCAGTTCATTGAGCAGGTCCTCGATGGCCGTCTCGCCCAGTGCGGCAAACAGCCGGCCGGTGTCCTGCCGCGTTTGGCTGTCCGGTGAATCAATCTCGTCAAGCAGGATGTCAATATTGACCGGAGACGCGAGTTCATCAATGGCGTCCTGGGCCGTTTTCCTGACGAGGTCCGGTTTTCCGGTGTCATCGTCGGCAACGGCGCGAAAGGCGGCCGTATACTTTAACACCTCGGCAAGGTTTCTTTGCATGAAATGATCCTGCGCCTTGCTCTTCATGTCCGCGCAGAGTTTCTGATACTCGGGATAAAAAACAGTCTCTCGTCTCACCCAGGCAATGAGGGCCCAGGACAGCTTTTGAATGACCTCCTGTTTTCGTTCGCCGGGGAGGTGTTCCAGAATATCAACCAGGCTGCGCGCTGCGTTTAAGCGGACATCGACTTTCTCGTTCATCAGGTTGGCGGCCAGGCGTTCCAGCAGGTTATCCATGGCCTCCTGTTCTCTTTGCGCAATGAGTTGTTCGATGATCTTCGGCAGAACCGACATCAATTCTTGATCCAGCAGAGTCCTCGCATCCTGCAGCCGGAGGCCGAATTTTTCCGAAACCTGCAGAAGCCTGCTTGTGGAATCATCGGCTGCGGCCGATCCTCCCCGGGCATCCTGATGACCACCGAAGCCGGTGACGCCCAGCTTGTCTTTCGTCAGTTCGGACATGAGATACTGTAAAAGAAGACCGCCCATCATCGATTCCATGTTCTGCGCGGTCAACTGTTCGGCCATTGCCGGATCGGCCGCGAGCAGCGCTTGTCCGACATTCTGCGACAGTCTGCCCCGTTTTTTATCGTCCAGACCGCCGGAGATCTTATCGAGAAGCGACAGCATATTATTGAGGCCTTCGGAGAGTTGAAAACTTGTCAGCGTTTCTTTTTGCGCCATCATTTTCGACAACCCCATTTTGAAGATCTCAGACAGCGCTTCCGGATCTTTGATCATCTCTCTGAATTGCGGAGAATTCGGATCCATGTCCGGATGGGTCATCAGAAAGAATTTTGAGATTTGTTCGTCGGTGATGTCGAGACTGGAAAGGATCTGGTGGTCCTTATCCATGGCGATATAGATTTTTTGATCCAGTAAAATATGAGTGATGTTTTGCTCAGCCATAAGCCGGTCGAGGCCGCCATCCTTATGAATGTTCTCCGGACTCCTGGAAAGCAACACAATAAATTGGGCCAGTTCCTCTTTTTCCAGTCCTTTGCAGAAGGTGAGGCTCCGGAGACCGAACCCCAGCAGGATGTTCAGCAATGAAACGGCATGGGGCCTTTCCTGATCTTTCCGGCCCAGGGACTGGCCGCAAATCAGCAGGGCCTTTTCTGACTCGGCAAAAACGATCTGATCATCGTGACCGAGTACATCTGTCAAGGTCAGGTAAAGTTTTTCAATAGCTGAAGAAACGGATGCGCTGGTGACCGGATAGAGCCGGGCGTTTTTAATCGCCGTGTTCAACACGGCCAGGGCATCGAGCGTTTTTTTAATGACGTCTTTATCTGCCATTATTATCCCCTGGTGTTTCTTGACGGTGCTTGAAATAAAAGGTCAATGTCAACTCATTACGATATGTCTTGCCCGGACGGCTCATGAATGAAATCAACGTATTACTTCTATGCATCATAAAAGATGCAGTAGGTGGAGTCAAGGAGATTATCGGCAAAAAATATTTTCTTGACAAGCCAACCTCTCTCGTCTATATAAAACGCCAATTAAAAGGACAGGTATTTCCGATGAACAGACAGATTAACGCAAACAGCAATATTTTCGGCTTCTGGTTTTATTACTATTATGCGTCGGTCTGCCTGTCGCTGAGGAGAACTTGGTAAAGTAACAAAAACCAAAACAGCCATGGGTAGATCGAAAGCGAGCTGCCCATGGCTTTTCTGTTTTAAAAGGCCATGGCGGCAAAAGCCATGGCCTTTTTTCATTGAAGGGGGAACGTATGATTATTGTCATGAAAAGTCAGGCAACGGAAAAACAAATTGAGGATGTGATTCAATGGATTGAATCCGTAGGCTACAAGGCCCACCCGTCGAGCGGTGTGGAGCGCACCATTATCGGGGCGGTGGGCGACCAGCGCGACAAGAACGTGCTGATGTACGCGGAGTCCCTGCCGGGGGTCGAAAAGACCATGCCCATTCTGAAGCCCTACAAACTGGCCAGCCGCGAATCCCATGAGGGCGACACCGTGGTTAACGTCGGGTCCATTCCTGTGGGCGGACCGGATTTTGTCGTGATGGCCGGGCCCTGTGCCATTGAGAGTGAAGAACAGTTGCTGGAGAGCGCGTATGTCGTGAAGAAAGGCGGCGGGCAGATTTTGAGAGGCGGCGCCTTCAAGCCGCGGACATCACCCTACAGTTTCCAGGGGATGGAAGAGGAAGGTCTCAAGGTCCTGGACCAGGTCAGTAAGAAGACCGGTCTGCCGACAGTGACCGAAGTCGTCAACCCGGCCGATGTCGATTTAGTGGAATCCTATGCCGACATGCTGCAAATCGGCGCGCGCAACGTCCAGAATTTCGCGCTGCTCAAAAAAGTCGGCCAGGCGCGCAAGCCGGTGCTGCTCAAGCGCGGCATGATGACCACGATCGAAGAACTGCTCATGTCGGCGGAATACATTCTGTCATCCGGCAATCCCAATGTCATCCTGTGTGAACGCGGCATCCGGACGTTTGAAACCGCCACCCGCAACACGCTGGATATCAGCGCCGTGCCGGTTCTTAAAAGCCTGACGCATCTGCCGGTCGTGGTGGATCCCAGTCATGCGGCCGGCAACTGGAAGTATGTCATCCCGCTTGCGCGCGCGGCGGTTGCCGTGGGCGCTGACGGCATCATTGTGGAGGTCCATCCGGAGCCGGAGAAGGCGGTTTCCGACGGAGCGCAGTCTCTGAAGCCGGAAAAATTCTACCAATTGATGGATGACGTGCGGGCTCTGGCCGCCGCCATGCGCGCCTAGGGCTGTGGAGTATTTATGAGAACACTGAAAATCAACCTTGATAAAAAAACATCGTTGTCTCATGATATCCGCATCGGCCGGAATATCCTGGACCGGATTGTTCTGCTCATTGCAAAAAACCACAAGGCCGCCCGCTATGTCATTGTGACCGACAGCAATGTGAATCCGCTTTACGGACAGACCCTTCTTACGGCCATGACCCGGGCGGGCCTGAAGGCCTCCGTCCTGGAAATTCCCGCCGGGGAGACTTCGAAAAACATGTCGGTGGTCCTGGAGATGACCGGCAAGCTTCTGGCCCTGGGCGCCGATCGGGGAACGCTGCTCGTCGCGCTGGGCGGCGGAGTGGTGGGCGACCTGACGGGTTTTATCGCGTCGGTTTACATGCGTTCGGTTCCCTACATACAAATCCCGACCACGCTGGTCGGTCAGGTGGACAGCGCCATCGGCGGGAAGACTGCCGTGGATCTGCCCCAGGGGAAGAACCTGCTGGGGACATTCTACCAGCCGCGCGCGGTGTTTGTAGACTTGAATTATCTCACGACGCTGCCGGAAAAAGAGTTTCATAACGGTCTGGCTGAAATCATCAAATACGGCATCATCGAAGATGAAAAAATGTTCAAGTTTCTGGAAGAAAACATGGAAGCAGTCAAAAACCGGGACGCTGTTCATCTGTTGAAAATGATCGAAACCTGTTGCCGTATCAAAAAATCGATTGTGGAAATCGATGAATATGAACAGGGGCTCAGGCGGATTCTCAATTTCGGCCATACGCTGGGGCACGCCCTGGAGGCTTTATCCAACTATCATTTGTCGCACGGGGAGGGCGTTGCGCTGGGAATGATTGCCGCGGCCCGGCTTTCGGCCAAGATGCGCTATCTTCCGGAAGAGGAATTAATCCGCGTGGAAAACGTCATTGCCGCGGCGGGGCTGCCGACGAAGGTTCAGGCCGCCCTGGATCCGCAGGCCGTCATCAGCCGCCTGAAAATGGATAAGAAGAAGAAGGATGACGTCGTCCATTTCGTTCTGGTCAAAAAAATAGGCCTGCCTTTTGTCAATGGCAGCATCAATGATCAACTGATTGTCGATGTTCTGGAGGGAATGAAAGCATGAAAGGGTCTCTGGATGCGTTAAGGGAAGACATGCGGAAAAAAGACCGTGAGATTATCCGGCTGCTGAATCAACGCTCGCAGATCTCCGTCGAAATCGGCAAGGTGAAGGGACAGACCGGCCTGGAGGTGTATAATCCCGCCCAGGAAGCGCGCGTCTTCAATTATCTGCATGAACTCAACGACGGGCCGCTCACGGACCGGCAGGTGACGGCGATTTTCCGGGAAATTATTTCCGCGTCCCGCGATTTGCAGAAGCCCATGAACATCGCGTTTCTGGGACCGGAAGCCTCTTTTTCCCATCAGGCCGCCAGGCTTCATTTCGGATCATCCAGCCGGTTCTGGCCGCAGCCGGGAATCGCGCGTGTCTTTGACGAAGTGGAAAAAGGCGCCGTGGAATGGGGTGTCGTGCCCGTGGAAAATTCGCTGGAAGGGTCGGTGAATGTCACGCTGGACCGGCTGGTCCTGACGCCCCTGAAAATTCAGGCGGAGATGTATCTGCACATCAGCCAGTGCCTGATCTCATCAGCAAGGAACATGAAAGGCATCAAGAATGTCTATTCGCATCCGCAGGGGCTCGCGCAGTGCCAGGCCTGGCTGCGGGCCCATCTGCCCAATGCCGTTTTGGGCGAGATGGAAAGCACGGCGGCCGCCGCCCTGATGGTGCGGGGCAGGAAAAATGCCGCGGCCATCGGCAGCGCGCTGGCTGCGTCGACTTACGGGCTCCAAATGCTGGCGGAAGGCATTGAGGACAATCCCTCCAACACAACGCGCTTTCTGGTGATCGGCCGCGGCGAGGGAACGCCGACGGGCGATGATAAGACGTCGATCATCTTCGCCACGCCGGATGTTCCCGGGTCGCTGCACCGCGCGCTGGCGTCTTTTGCGTCGCGAAAGATCAACCTGGCGAAAATCGAGTCTCATCCGGTCAAAGAAAGAATATGGGAGTACCTTTTCTTTGTGGATATGATCGGTCACCGGGATGACAAGGCGGTTAAAACCTGCATCAGCGAATTGAAAGATAAAACGATTTATTTAAAAGTATTGGGGTCGTATCCCAGGGCCAAGGATGGACTATGATCTGCATACCGATTGCGGACCGAACGCATGAGAATGCGCTCAGATCCATTTACAGAAGCGCCCCGGTGGCGGATGCCGTTGAACTGCGCATGGATTTAATCGCCGGGGATGATCTGGATTCCCTGATTGCCGCGGCCCGCCGGGCGTCGGACCGGGTCAAAATTATTGTCACTTGCCGCAGGCCCGAGGAGGTTCTCCCCGCGGTACCGGGCGAGAACGCGGCGCCAGGAAAAATCCTGACGAAAAAAGACAAAACGGCGTTGCTCATGCGGGCGATCGCGCTTCGCGCGGACTTCATTGATATTGAACTGGCAGAAGGCGAGACGACGGTCCGGCAGCTGCAATCCTTCGGCCGCAGGCAAAAGAGCGCCACGCGGTTTATCGTCTCCTGGCATGATATTTCCAGGACGCCGTCGCTTCCCCGGCTGAAAGAAATCTTTCGGGCCTGCGTTAAGGCCGGCGCTGATGTTGTGAAGATTGTCGGCTATGCGAGGAGTGCGGCGGACAATTTAAAAGTGCTGAGCCTGATCAGCTATGCGAGACAGCAGGATCGTGATATTATTGCCATGTGTATGGGTGAACTGGGGCAAATCAGCCGCGCGATGGCGCCGGTTTGGGGAAGTTATCTGGGGTTTGCCGTCTTGCCGGGCGGAAAGAAATCAGCGCCCGGGCAATTGACGGTGTGCGCCATGAGGGAAATCCAGTATTTGCTGCAATCCCCCGAACGTTGTCCGCAGTCCTGGCTGTTGCCGCCGGGTGCGGCGAACTTTGTCCTCCTGGGTAATCCGGTCCGGCAAAGTCTCTCGCCGATCATGCATAACAAGGCGCTCAAGGCCATGCAGATCGATGGACACTACAGTGCGTTTTGCGTGAGTGATCTGGCGGCAGCCGTGGCCGGAATCCGGGGGATGAATATTCGGGGAGCCTCGGTCACGATTCCGTTCAAAACGTCGGTGCTGGAATATCTCGACGAGATCGACGCGGATGCCGCAGCGCTCGGCGCGGTGAATACGATTGTGAATGACCGGGGGAGGCTGTCCGGTTACAATACGGACTGGCTGGGGTTGATGGAATCGTTGCATGACGGGATCGGCATCGCCGGGAAAACGTTCGTGATCATCGGCGCGGGCGGCACGGCCCGGGCGGCGGTTTATGGCATCCGGAAAGAAGGCGGCCATCCGATCATCGTCAACCGGACGCCGGAAAAGGGGAAAGCGCTGGCCGCGGCATTCGATTGCCCGTTTTACCCGCTGTCGGCCATTGGCAAAATCAAGGCCCATGTGCTGATCAACACGACCTCCGCCGGCATGTATCCGAAGATTCATCAATCACCGGTTGAAGCGCCGGCACTGAGCCATTACCAGGCGGTGGCGGATGTGATATACAATCCCCTGAAGACCAAGCTGCTTCGCGACGCCGAGGCGCAGGGATGCCGGATTATACCCGGTCTGGAAATGTTTGTGCGCCAGGGCGCCCTGCAATTAAAATTATGGACGGGTAAGGATGCGCCCCTGACCCTGATGAGAAAAACCGTCCGGGAAAGGCTGGAATCGCTTGAATCATAATCCGAACATGCATGATACCGTCACCGTGGTCGAGGTCCCCGGTTCCAAGAGTCTGACGCAGAGAGCCTTGATTGCCGCGGCGCTGGCCCGGGGGCCATCGCTGATCCGGCATGCGCTGGTGGCGGAAGACACCGGACACCTGATTGCCGGATTGAAAAAACTGGGCGCCGGCATTGAGCCGGTTGACGGTGGTTTTTCCGTGACGGGTACGGGCGGCGTCATTGCCAATCCAGGCGGTGAAATATTTCTGGGATACAATGGAACGGCGCTCCGGTTTCTCACGGCGCTGGTTTGCCTGGGACGGGGGCCCTACCGGCTGACCGGAGAAAAGCGTCTGCTGGAGAGGCCCGTCGGCCCCCTGGTTTCAGCCCTGCAGGAGATGGGGGTGGCGATTTCCTGCCGCGATCATTGTCCGCCCGTGGATGTGATGGCCAGCGGCCTCAAGGGCGGCCGGATAACGCTCACGGACATCGAAAGCTCCCAGTATGTCTCCGCGCTGCTTTTGTGCGGACCATACACCGCCGGGGGCATTGAATTGACTCTGGAGGGGAGCAGCGTCTCCATGCCCTACATTGACTTGACGATCAACGTGATGCGTGAGTTCGGCGCACAAATTATTCAAACGGGCCCTCGCCGGTACACCGTCGGCACGCAGGCCATTTATGCAGGCCGCGATTATTACGTGGAGGGGGATGCCTCAAGCGCGTCCTACTTCTTTCTGGCCGCCGCCCTCACGAAAAGAACGATCCGTGTTTGCGGCGTGAAAAGAGAAAGCGCGCAGGGGGACATCCGACTGCTTACGATCCTGGGAAAAATGGGCTGTCGGATCACGGAGGGCGAAACCTGGGTGGAGGTATCCCTGATGACGGACCTGGTTCCGGGCGACATGACTTTTGATATGGGTGATCTGCCGGACATGGTGCCGACGGTCGGTGTTCTGGCGGCTTTCCGCAGGGGCCGGACGATGATTACGAACGTCGCGCATTTGCGAATCAAGGAAAGCAACCGGCTGGCGGCGATGGCGGCCGAGCTTAACCGGATCGGCATCCTGGCCTCCGAACGCCCGGACGGCCTGCTGATCGAGGGAGGATGTCCGCACCCCGCTGATATCCAAACGTATAACGACCACCGGATTGCCATGAGTTTTGCGATTGCGGGCCTGGTGACGCCCGGCCTGTCGATTGCCGACAAAAAATGCGTGGATAAATCCTTTCCCGGTTTCTGGCAGGAGCTTAAGAAACTATGAAAGTCATCCTCATCGGCTACCGGGCGACGGGAAAATCAACCGTTGGCCGCCTTCTTGCCGGGAAACTGAAGCTGCCGTTTGCGGATACCGATTCGCTGATCGAATCTCGAGCGGGCATGCCGATTAAAGAGCTGGTGGCCCGCGAGGGCTGGGAAGCCTTCCGGGAAAAAGAACGAGACGTGGTTGCATCGCTTCGCCAAACGGGCATCGGCGTTGTGGCCACCGGGGGAGGAGTCGTCCTGTCCGGGGCCAACAGGGATCTGCTGAAAAAAATGGGAATTCTGATCTATTTAAAATCGCCGCTTCAGGAAATTGTCGAACGCCTCAGGCAGGATGCGCGGGGGGAGCAGACCCGTCCGCAATTTACATCCGAAACCCTTGTCGCGGAGACGATGGCCATGCTGGCGGAGCGTGTCCCGATCTATGAATCCGTTGCCGATTTTACGGTGGACACCGCCGGCAAAAGTATTGTACAGATCAACGACGACATTTATCGGCATTTACTGGAATCGGGCGTTCTGTCCGATCTCGACCAAACAAACAAAAGATCAAGAAAGAAACGTTAGCGGGAGCAGGTATGGCGGGAAATACTTTGGGTTCGGTGTTTTGTGTAACAACCTGGGGCGAGTCGCATGGTCCCGCCCTGGGGGCGGTGATTGACGGATGCCCGGCCGGTCTGGAATTGACCGGGGCCGATATTCAACAGGCTCTGGATCGGCGCAAGCCCTCCGGGGGGGCGGCGTCAACATCGCGCGGTGAGAAAGACCGGGTGGAAATCCTGTCGGGTGTCTTTGAAGGCAAAACCACCGGCACGCCGATTTCACTGATCATTCGCAACACCGACGCGCGGTCATCGAGCTACGATGACCTGAAGGATGTGTTCCGGCCCGGGCACGGTGATTTTACCTACTTTAAGAAATACGGCATCCGCGACTGGCGGGGAGGGGGCCGGGCGTCCGGGCGGGAAACAGTCGCCCGCGTTGCCGCCGGCGCGGTCGCCGAGAAATTGATTGCCGCCGCCGGAATGGATGTCGTTGCCTATACCAGAAGCATCGGCGGGATTAAGGCCGATCCGGCGGCCCTGGCTCCGGGACAGGATTTTAAAGCCAGAATTCGTCAAGACGCCTTGCGTTGTCCCGACCCGCAGGCGGCGGCGGCGATGGAAGCCAGGCTCGCGGTTGTCCGGAAAGAAGGCGACACGCTGGGCGGCGTTGTGGAAATTCTCGTGCGCGGATGCCCGGCTGGTCTGGGTGAGCCGGTGTTCGATAAGATGGATGCCGACCTGGCCAAAGCCCTGATGAGCATTGGGACGGTGAAAGCCGTGGAAATAGGCGAAGGCTGCGCCGTGGCCGGGAAAAAGGGTTCGGAGATCAATGACCCGCTGGATGAGTCGGGGTTTCGCCAGAATTCCGCCGGCGGCGTTCTGGCCGGTATCACCACCGGACAGGATATCGTGGTCCGGGTGTATTGCAAACCGATTCCGTCGATTGCCTTGCCGCAGCAGACCCTCGATCAGGGCGGTCAAAAGCGTTCCATTGCCATCCGGGGGCGGCATGATATCTGTGTTATTCCGAGAATTGTGCCCGTCTGTGAAGCGATGGTTTGTCTGGTTTTGGCGGATCACTGGCTCCGGCAGAAAGCAGGAAGCCGATGAAGGATATCACCGCGGGGATTATCGGCGGGACAAACGGCATGGGGCGCTGGCTTGCCCGCCTGCTGGCTCACGAGGGCTGCACGGTTCACGTGACCGGACGGAAGACCGCCATGACGGCAAAGGACGCGGCGGAAATCTGCGATGTTGTCGTGGTATCCGTGCCGATCGCGGCGACTGCCGGCGTGATTAAGGACATTGCGCCTCTGGTGAAAAAAAACCAGTTGCTGATGGATTTGACATCACTGAAGAAGGAACCGGTGGCCCTGATGCTGGCGCATTCTCAAGCGGATGTGGTCGGCTGCCATCCGTTGTTCGGTCCGTCCATCACAGAGCCCGCGGGTCATAATATTGTTTTATGCCGGGGACGGGGCGATGCCTGGTATTCGTGGGTCAGAACCCTCTTTGAGAAAACCGGTTATCAGGTACTGGAGAGGACTCCCGAAGAGCACGACCGCATGATGGCCGTTGTGCAGGTCCTCAACCACCTCAACACCATCGCGCTGGGCATGGCCATCGCCGAGAGCGGCATCCCGCTTGCGGAAGTGAATCAGTTTTCCACGCCCATCTTTACAACCAAAATGGCGATCGTTAAAAAAGTATTTACCGAAAGCCCGGAACTGTATGCCGATATTATCGCCGGCAATCCCGATATGGAGGACATGCTTCGCACTTACGAGCGGGTTATCCGGGAAATTCGCGGCCGGGTGACGCCGGGTGACGGCGGTAAATTGAAAGACGCCATGGAGGCTGCCGCGAAAAAATTATTCTGAGCCCGGGTTGCCCGGGAATATCTAATCATCCTGCGCCCCTGAAAGGGATGCGCTTCCAGCGCCGTCTGACTTCGTCGGACAGTATTGACCCTGCCGGGAGCGGTGTGGGGGATAAATGGGCTTTATGCTTTCAGGATGCTGCTTATTTTTTCCGATAATTCTTCAAGGCCGAAGGGCTTTTGGATAAAGCCATTGCAGCCCCGGTTCAATATTTCAGTTGCCCGCCCGTCGATGCTGTAGCCGCTCGCCAGAAGAACAGTCACCCGGGCGTTCTCATCGCGCAAACGATCAAAGACATGGCCGCCGTTCATATCCGGCATGATCATGTCGATGATCACCAGATCGATCCGGTCTTTATTCTGTCGATAGATTTCCAGCCCCTCACGGCCGTTGTCGGCTTTCATCGTCTCATAGCCGATGGATTTGAGCATTTCCGAGGCAACCTCCAGAACCGGTTTTTCATCGTCGATGATCAAAACGGTTCCCTTCCCGTGCAATGTTTTTTTAGACGGGACGATTGTTAAGGATATTTTTTTATCCGAGGCCGGCAGATAAATGAAAAATTTGGATCCGACACCGGACTGGGCAGCCACATCGATCGCGCCGCCGTGGCTTTTGATAATGCCATAGACAGACGCCAGTCCGAGACCGGTCCCTTTATTCACCGGCTTGGTGGTGAAAAAGGGTTCGAAAATTCTGTCCATGGTTTTCTTATCCATTCCGATGCCCGTATCCTCGATGGTAAACAAAACATAATCGCCGGTCCGGTCATCCCTCAGTTTATCGGGGATGTCCGCCGCCTTGATGTTTTGGGTGGTGAGCGTGAGATCTCCGCCAATGCCCATGGCGTCGGCCGCATTGATGAAAAGATTCATCACAACCTGTTCCATCTGATAGACGTCGGCTTCTATGGCATGGAGGTCGTCGGCAAGGTGAAAGTGGATGCGGATGTCTTTTCTCGTCTGCTTGATGGTATCCGCGTTTTCCCGGATGATGCTATTCAGCAGGAGCGTCTTGACGTCATATTTTCCCCGGCGCGCGTAGCCGAGCAGCTGTCTGGTCAGGCGCGATCCGCGCTGGACCTGCTTTTCGATGCTGACAAAATGCTTGTATTTTTCATCGGACATCCGGGTGGAATACAGCAGCAGCGAAACGGTTCCCTGAATGACCGTCAGCAGGTTGTTGAAATCATGGGCAATGCCGCCGGCCAGGGTGGCGATGGCCTCCAGACGTTCCACCTGCTGCAGGTGCTCCTTCATTCGCTTTGTCTCTGAAATATCATGATACATGACCAGGATGCCCGCGGGTTTATCCTGATGATCGTTATAACGCGACGCGCTGATACTCACGTCGATGATGCGTCCGTCCCTGGTCAGCCGGCGACTTTCAAAACCCGGAGAGGGTGCTCCGGTTTCGATCAATCTGGTGAAGGCGGCCGCCGTTGATGCTTTTTCGGATTCGGGGACAAAGGGAATCGATTTGCCGATCAGTTCCTCCGAGTGCCAGCCGAAGATGGTTGTGAACATCGGGCTTACATAAGTGACATGCCGATCCATATCGTAAATCGCAATTGCGTCGGCGGAAGAACTGATGAGCGAACGGTACATTTCCTGCGCGCGCCGCGATTCTTCATAAAGCGCCCGGAAATTTTCTTCACTTTTTTTCAGTGCCCGGTCGGCCAGGATTCGTTCGGTGACATCTTTAACGCTTCCTTCATAGTAGAGGACGTTCCCTGCTTCATCCAGCACAGCCCGGGAATGATCCTCCAGCCAGATTTCCGCTCCATTGTATTTTTTCGTCCGAATCTCATGCACGTGAACGCCGCCGTTTCTCAGCAGCTGGTTCTGCCAGGCGGTTCGCTCTTCGGGATCGGCATACAGATCTCCCGCGTTGGAGAGTTTGAGCGTTTCCAGGCTGGGATGGCCGGTCATCTGCACCATCATCGGATTAGCGTCGAGAAACGTTCCGTCCGGAGCGGTGCGATAGAGGCCGACGGGAATCCCGTCGAAGAGACTCCGGTAATGCTCCTCGCTGATTTTTAGTGCTTCCTGAGCCTGTTTCAGTTCGAAAACATGCTGCTCCAATCGGGAAAATGTATCCTTGAGCTGCCCGGACATGTGGGAAAACGACCGGGCCATGACGCCGATTTCATCTTCGCGCGCCAGCACGTCATCCGGCAGTTGAACATCCCAGTATCCGTCGCCCAGCTGCTTTGCGCTTTCCGCCAGCCGGGTGATCGGCGCGATGTAGCGCAAGCCGGCGCGGCGTCCCCAGACGTATGTCCCCAGGAATGTCAACAGGAGAATGATGCCCGCAACGGCGGTTAACATCAGAAGCTGCCGCGATATGTAATGCTGGTAAGTGCCGACGATGCGATCCGCCTTTTGCCTCATTTGCACGGCAGGCACCGAAAATTCATCGATGTAGGTGGTGGCGGAGACCATAGCGGTAGCGCCGTTCTGCTTGATCCTGACCGGTGTGACGGCAAGATACTTTTGCCGGATCGAGCCGTTCGGTTCGCGCCAGTCATAGTACCCGGAGGCTTCGACGCCCGCAATCGCCACTTCGACAATTTTCCACCAGGAGGGCATTTTTTCAGCCAGCGGCCGCATGTCCGTATCGTTGAGTCTGGCGTTCGGGTGAACGCGAAACATCCAGGTGTGCGCTTCGGTGATCGCCGTATAGCCGGTTTGCCCGACTTTTTGAATGGCGAGTTCCATGAACAGGGGATCGCGCCGCATTTCGGCAAATGTTTTTCCCGGGTGCATGCGAAAATACATCTCGATCTGCCTCGCGACGTCCCTGGCCTTGTCCATGATGATCTTTTCACCGAGCTGCTGAAGAGATCGCTCCGCGTCTTTGTTTAAGTCACGGGTGGATTGCGTGATCAGATCCGTGAGATAATTCCGCGTGATGACGGTGCCGAGCACAATCAGGCCGAGCAGGATGATGATGGGGATGATCGAAGCGATCAGATAATGCCGGGTAAATTGATTAGCGATGGAACGAGGCGCAGGAGGTTGTTTCTCCATCAAAGGTCATTCCTTCATTTTTGAAAATCGAAATAATAATCGTCCTTTGGGGCGGAGTATAAGTAAAACCATTTTGTCTGTCAATGAAAGATTCCGATCCCTGCGGGGGTGAAGGGTTTTTTTCTTTTTGATTTTTGAAGGACATGGTGTAATAAAAAAAACGACAATCAATAAGGAGCAAAGAGGGCTATGGAGCACAAAATCAATCAGGTTGCCGAAATGATCGCGAAAGCCCGAAGGGTTGTCGTCTTTACGGGCGCCGGCATCAGTACGGAATCCGGCATACCCGATTTCCGCGGTCCCGGCGGTCTCTGGACGAAATATGATCCCGACGATTTCACGATTGATAAATTTCTGGGGTCCCATGCGACGCGTAAAAAAATGTGGCAGCGTCTGCGCGAAGGCGGCCTGATGGAAGACGCCAAGCCCAACGCGGCGCATTACGCCGTTGTGGCATTGGAAAAAATGGGCAAGCTCAGCTCGCTTGTGACCCAGAATGTGGATAATCTGCACCAGAAGGCGGGCTCCAATCCCGAACTGATCCGGGAACTGCACGGCAATATGCAAATGCTGGTATGCCTGAACTGTCACAGACGTTATCCCATTGGCCTCGTCAAGGAGCGATATGCCGATTCCGAAAATGTTCCGACCTGCGATTACTGCCGCGGGATTCTTAAGCCCGATGTTATTTTCTTCGGAGAGGCGCTGCCGCAGCAGACGCTGGCGCAGGCCATGCGGGAAGCCGGGGAATGCGACTTGATGCTGGTCATCGGTTCATCGCTGGTCGTTTATCCCGCCGCTTACATACCGGTTCAGGCCAAGCAGGCGGGTGCGGATCTGGTCATTATTAATAAAGGCCCGACGGAACAGGATCATGTTGCCGATGTGCGCATCGACGCCGGCGCGGGCGAGACGATGACGAAAATATTAGAAAAACTAAAAACGTGAATCGTATCTCGTATCTCGTGAAGCGTAACCACAGGAGTAGCGAGATACGAGATACGAGCGACGAGATACGAGGTCTTTCATGTGCTTGATTCTTTTCGCGTACAATGTTCATCCCTTCTATCGTCTGATTCTGGCGGCCAACCGGGACGAGTTTTATGAACGGCCGTCAGCCCCGGCTGATTTCTGGAGCAGGCACCCCCGGGTCCTCGGAGGGAT
The DNA here is from genome assembly GCA_036528635.1 of Deltaproteobacteria bacterium. Lineage (GTDB taxonomy): Bacteria > Desulfobacterota > Syntrophia > Syntrophales > Smithellaceae > UBA8904. Next base: position 49,830 of record JAIGNE010000008.1, on the reverse strand, counting down.
TGATCTGCAGGAAAAGGGCACCTGGTTCGGTGTCACCAGGCAGGGAAAATTTGCGGCCATCACCAATTATCGGGACCCGGCTTCCTGGAAGGCCGACGCGCCCTCGCGCGGTAAACTGGTCAGCCGTTATCTGACCGGTGCTTCCACCGCTGAAAAGTATTTAAAAACGATTTCCAGGCAGGCCGCTCAATACAACGGTTTCAATTTGCTCCTGGGGGATTCCGAAAATCTTTTCGTTTACTCCAACCGGGGGACCGCGCAAAAGCTGAAGGCGGGGATTCACGGGGTAAGCAATCATTTGCTGGATTCCCCCTGGCCTAAAGTTGTGCGGGGTAAAAAACTGTTGAAAGCGGCGCTTGCCAAAAAAGGCAAGGACCTGGAGGAGGCGCTGTTTGGCCTGCTTGAGGATCGCAGAATCCCGCCGGACAGCCAGCTGCCGGATACGGGTGTGAATCTGGAATGGGAAAGGATGTTGTCCCCGATGTTTATTACCAGTCCCGTCTACGGGACGCGCTCTTCGACGATTCTGCTTTTGGGCAGGAATAAAAGAATAAAGTTCATGGAAAAAGTTTATGACGGGGAAAAGGAACCCTGGATGACCAGCCGGTTTTCTTTTTTACAGGAGATGCCATAATTGATGACTGAAAACACGAATGCTTATCCCGCCACGCCGCGCGTGGGCGTCGGGGCGGTCGTCATCCGGGATGAAAAAATTCTGCTCGTGAAACGGGGAGCCGAACCCAATAAAGGGCTGTGGGCCATTCCGGGCGGAACCTTGAAGCTCGGTGAGACGATGCGGGAAGGGGCCGCCCGGGAAATTCTGGAAGAAACCGGCATTACCATTGCTGTAGGCGAATGTATTTATGTGTTTGATCTGATTGAGCGCGATGAAGCCGGGAAAATTAAATTTCAATTTGTTGTTGTGGATTTTGCCGCGCTCTATGTGTCCGGCGAGCCGAAAGGGGCGGATGACGCCGAAGAGGCGGGATGGTTTGAGCCCGGCGAATTGGATGATCTGCCGGTTTCGCCCAAGACGCTGACCATTTTACAGGCGACGGGTTTTCTGGTCTGATGACCCGATAAGGAGGAGGATATGAAGGTCGTTTATTCCGAGGAATATAAACAGGTGTATTCTTATGACCCCGCGTCCAATCCCGGAAGAATCGAATCCATCGAATTCGCTCTGGCGGGCAAGGTGGATTATGTCGAACCGAAGCCCGCTTCCGAAGACGATATCCTGGCCGTCCACACGCCCAGACATATCGCCGAAGTCAGGCGCGAAGGCGTTTACGAGATCGCCGCGCTGGCCGCGGGCGGTGCGATCAAGGCTGCCGAGATCGGGCTTTCCGAACCCTGCTTTGCCGTCATCCGGCCGCCCGGCCATCACGCCTCCGCCGATACCGCCTGGGGATTCTGCTACTTCAACAACATGGCCATCGCGCTCACTCGCCTTAAGAGAAAAGATAAAATCAAAAAGGCGTTTATTCTGGATTTTGACCTCCATGTCGGCGACGGCAATATCAACATCCTGGGCGGGAAGGGGTATGTGACGATTCTGAACCCCGGAGGCCAGGACCGCAATGAATACTTGAAAACCGTCAACAACGCTCTGGAAAAAACCGACGCCGACATGATCGCTGTATCCGCGGGTTTTGACAACCATGAAGCGGATTGGGGAGGCCTGCTCAAGACGGAAGATTACACCGCCATGGGAAAATGGGTCGCGGATGCGGCCCGCCGCAATGCGGGCGGCTGCTTCGGACTTCTCGAAGGCGGATACAATCACGCCGTCCTGGGCAAAAACGTCTGGGCGTTCATCGAAGGATTGAGCGGCTAGAAAGGGAAATCCTGATCGGGGGTCTTGCCTTGTTCGGGTGGCGTTTCCGGGTGAATATACGGCTTTGCTTTTTTATGGGTCCAATGGGCATGGACGACGATGGAGCGGGGCGCGGTGGGACAGGCGAGCTGACAGGCGCCGCAGCCGATGCAGTACTGTTTGTCGATTTCCGGGTAGAGAATATTCTCCTTATCGGTAAAGCGGATAGCGTGCGTGGGGCAGACCTCGCCGCAGGCGCCGCAGTTCTTGTGATCAACAAAAACCACACAGATGTCTTCCAAAAGTTCGGCCTCGCCGATCTGCGTTAATTTTTTTTCGTCTAGCCCGACAGGCAGGATCGCGCCGGTGGGGCAGACCCTGCCGCAGACATCGCATTCGTAGTCGCAAAAACTTTTTTCATAATTCATTTTCGGCTGCAGAAGGCCCCGGATGCCGAAGTCCATCAACGTCGGCGTCAGCACCTGGGTCGGACACACGCTGACGCATAAAGAGCAGGCCGTACAGGCCTGTGTGAAATGCTTGAGATTGAGAGAGCCCGGCGGTGTGACGGGCGGATCGGTTTTCGCGTCGGCAGCCGCCGGAAACGAACCGGGGCGCGCGGTAAAAGCGAAAAAGCCGGCGGCCGCCGCAACGCCTCCCACGATAAACCCCCGGCGGGCCGGTGACCAGGTCCCGGCACCGATCCGCCCCTGCCGGCGCCGATAGCGGATGGTGGTTCGGGAACAGGCGGCAAGGCAGTTAAAACATCCGACGCAGCGGCTCATGTCAATGGACGCGGTTTGCGGATTAATGCAGCCGGCTTTGCAGACACTTTCGCACCGCACGCATTCGGAGCAGGCGTTTTGATTCAGCGTGAATTGGAACAGGGACACACGGGATATGAATCCTAAAAAAGTTCCCACCGGACAAACGGTATTGCAGTAAAGGCGGCCCCGCGTCACAGCAAGATACACGATCGAGAGGAAGAAGACCGCCGTCACGGCCAGAACGGAGAGGGGAATGAAGGCTGTCTGTTTGGGATACAGGTAGATGTCAAAGGGCTTGAGCGCTGCAATTCCCAGGTTGTAAATCCCTACGGCAAGGGGTTGAAGGAAATGGGTGAAAAATCTTCCCGCAAGAGAGTAGGGATCAAGAAGGCCGATCACGGACAGGAAACCGGCCGGGAAAGCCAGGATGGTTAAAAGCAGCAGTGTATAGCGCAGGCCGTTTTGCGGCTTCAGGAAAGAATACCCGGTCCGCCGGCGAAGCCTGCGCGATCCGGCCATCCATAAATCCTGAAGCGTTCCCAGCGGGCAGAGGAAAGAGCAGTAGACCCTGCCGAACATCAGCGTGATCAGCGCGACAAAGATCAAACCGGCGATGAACAGCGCCTGGGGCTGCATGATCGTGTGGATCAGAGCGGGCAGGAATTGAAAAGGCGGCAGCGCGTCCGAGAGGAAGACGGACAATGGCTCCGCGCCGAGAAAGAGCAGGACAAACAAAATAAAAATAATGACGGATACGATTTTACGTATTTTGATCAGAGACAAGGAGCCGATCCTCTACAGCGCATACGTGACAATTTTCAGCTCTTTTAAGTTCATATTGCCGATCCTTTGCGCATGGGCGATTTTGATGTAGTCGATATCGTCCGGTTCCTTGCCGAAGATTCTGGCGGCGGCCGCGTCGACCGCGACGATGTCCTGCGACAGGAGCAGTGTTTTTTTCATCTGCACGTTGGCGGACTGCGGATTTGACGGTCCTGCCGGGCCGTGACTCATCAGGACGCGATAGGCGTCCACCACGTTGAGATCCGGCTTGCGGTACAGGCAGAAATCCGCGATACACTGGTCGAGACCGGTCAGGTGATATTCCATGCGGTTTCTGACGATGCCCATCAGGTTTTTCATGGCGATGGACAGATGGGCGGAGCTGTGGTGTTTGAGGACCGGTGCATTGATGAAGACATCACAATCCAGAATCAGGCTGTGCACGTCCGCTGTTTTGAGTGTTTTCCCGCCGGGAATTTTGACTTCACGATAACTGAAATCGTCCACGGGCACCACCAGGCCGCGGGCGGTTTTGGCGGCTTCCTCGATGCCGCTCAGTCGATAGCAGTTGCGCCCGTTGCCGGAGGTGGGGGTCACGACATTGTCGAAGACGTAAACGCGTTTGGCCCCGGCGGTGTAGCAGGACTCGATGATGGCTTTGACCAGCAGCGGATTGGTGGTGGCGCCGACTTCCGGTACGCGCGGAAAACCGATGTTCGGCTTGACAACAACCGTCTGTCCTTTTTTGACAAACCGGCTCATGCCGCCCATAAGTTCGATGGCTTTTTTGAACATCGCATCCGGCTCGCCGTTTTTTACCGCGACCAGATCGGGCATGCCCGCAGGCTTGTCTCTGGCCAGCAGAAAATCCGGCCGGCCGAGAATGACCGCGCCGCCCGCGATCAGACCGAGCGACAGACCTTTTTGAATCGCTTCCCGCCGGTTGAATTTATTTTCGTCCTGCATATTTCCCCTCCGCCTTCGCCTGGTTGGGACCACTGAACCTGTCGGATGACGGGAAGATTATAAGAAGAAATCAGACAGGTGTCAATCGAAAGCACAAGAGGGTTTTCGCACCCGTCAAGGATAGTTCTTGTACGGCCGATGCCGGTAATGGTATAAACCCGGAAACGTTAAATGGAACAGGAAAGTCAAAAGCACGCGGGAGCAGCCATGACCACGGTCATCATTCGTAGAGCCGACTATCGCTATGATCAGATCAGGCCGCTGGTTTTCGAAATGATCGAAAAGCTGGCCGGCGAAAAAATCACGCCCGGCAGCCGCGTGCTCATCAAACCCAATATGCTTTCCGCGGCGCGCATCGAGGACGCGGTGCTGACCCATCCTCTGATCATCAAAGCCGCGGTGGAATACGTTCTGCAAAAAGGCGCACGCCCGCAGGTCTCCGATTCACCGGCCATCGGTTCTTTTGACAAAATCATGAAAGAGAACGGCACAACGGAAGCGCTCGCCGGCCTGGATGTGCTGTGCCGGCCTTTCAAAGATGTTCTCAGCGTGGATATCGGGAAGCCTTACGGACGGATAGAAATGGCGCGTGATGCCCTGGAGGCGGACGTGATCATCAATCTGCCCAAACTCAAAACACACAGCCAGATGCTGCTGACGCTGGCCGTGAAAAATATGTTCGGCTGCATCATCGGGTTTAATAAATCCCAGTGGCACATGCGGGCGGGCATTGATGTGATGGCCTTTGCGCGTCTGCTGGTGGCTATTCATCAGGCGGTGGCGCCCGCGGTGTCGATACTGGACGGCATTCTCGCGCTGGAAGGCGAGGGACCGGGCAAGGGAGGCACTCCGCGACCTGTCGGCGTTCTGGCCGGATCGGATGATTCTTTTGCCCTGGATATGGTCATTTGTGAAATGGTCGGTGTGTCCTGTGAAAATGTGCCCATGTTAAAGGTCGCCTGCAGCGACCGGCTGATTCCTTCCTTTGACATGGACGGCGACATCCCGGAGGTGGCCGGATTCCGGTTGCCGGGCGGCGGGCCCCTGGTTTTCGGTCCGCCGGTTTTGCAGAATTTTCTTCGCCGCCATACGCTATCCTCCCCGGTCTGCGATCCATCCCTGTGCCGGATGTGCGGCCAGTGCTGGACGATTTGTCCGGCGGGGGCCATCCGGGAAAAGACTGAGAGCATCGGGTTTGATTACGGGAAATGCATTCGCTGCTTTTGTTGCGTGGAAGTTTGCCCCGATGGGGCGCTTTCTGCCAGAGAAACCCTTGGCAGTAAAATTACCAAAAAAATGATCGATGCTTTTTCATGACGCATCTTCCGGCGTTGAACCGGAAGAGAGGATATGGTATAAAAGAAGCCACTCATTCACTTTTTGCATTGCCTGTTGATTTCTAAAAATAAAAAAGGAGGTCTATGCGCGATGTCGGAAGAAACCCACAAAAAAAATGCACACAAGGAGCACGACGAAAAGCATCTGGACAAGCTGACGATCAAGGAGCTCAGGGAAGTTGCCGCTGAATTTCCCCATGAGAAGGCGGTCCACGACATGAAGAAAGAGGAACTCATCGCCTTCATCAGGGAAGCCAAGGGCATCAGGGGTGAAGGGCACATTCACAAACACAAGCCCAAAGGGAAAATCAAGCTGACCAAACCCGAGGTCAAAGCGAAAATACGGGAACTGAAAGTCCTGCACGGGCAGGCGCTCGAAGAAAGCGATGCCCCGAAAGCCGTTCTTTTGCGCCACCAGATCAGCCGGCTGAAGAAGATCTCCCGCCGCGTCGCCGCAGCATAAAGAGGCTATTAGGCTGTAATCAAGAGGATATGAGGATCATAAAAAAAGAGACGTCACGAAACGTCTCTTTTTTTTACCTGACAGTCTAAACGCCTACAGGCTATAGCCTATAGCCTATAGCCCATAGCCCATAGCCTGTCTCTTACAGCATCTCAATCGCCGTGGCCATGGAAACCCCACCGCCGCCGCACAGCGTGGCCATGCCCAGCGTCTTGCCGTGCTTCTGCATGGCGTGGATCAATGTGACCATGATGCGGCAGCCGGTGGATCCGACCGGATGCCCCAGGCCGATGCCCGACCCATTAATGTTGGTGATCTCCCGGTTGATGCCCAATTCTTTTTCACAGCCCAGATACTGGCCGGCGAAGGCTTCATTAACTTCCATCAGTTCAAAAGCATCCAGCGAAAGCCCCGGGTCGTTCTTGAGCAGGTTTCTCACGGCCGGGACCGGGCTTAAGCCCATGACGGAAGGATGGCATCCGCCGCGCGCGGAGGAGCGAATCCTCGCGATCGGTTTCAATCCCAATTCTTTGGCTTTTTCGGCCGACATGATGATCATGGCCGAAGCGCCGTCGTTCAGCCCGGAGGAGTTGCCGGCCGTGACCTTGCCGACCTTGGGGATGAATGCCGGGGGCAGCGCCTGCAACTGTTCCATGGTCAATCCGGGGCGGAAGTGCTCATCCTTGTCGAAGATGACGGGCGGTTTGCCTTTTTTCTGGGGGAGCTCAATCGGCACGATCTCTTCTTTGAAATCGCCGTTTTTGGTGGCGCGCTCGACGTTGTTATGGCTGCGCAGGGCCACTTCATCCATTTCCTGGCGGCTGATGTTTAAAAGCTGGGCGATCAGCTCCGTGGTGTGTCCCATGATATAGGGTTTGCCTTTTAAACTCTCGAACGGCTGGCCGGATTTGACGGGGCCATCGTCGCTAAGCGGCATGACATAAGAACCGCAGTGCAGGGCGCGGATCATGGAATCAATAAAAACCGTGTCCTGAAGCCGGCAGCCCCAGCGGGCGTCAAAGCTGACATAGGGTGTACCGGACATGTGCTCGACGCCGCCGGCCAGAATGATGTCCGCCATACCGGCTTTAATCATGGCCGTTCCGCTGAGCACGGCTTCCATGCCGGAAATGCAGACCCGGTTGAGGGTAACGGCCGTGACGGTTTCCGGGATGCCGGCCATCAAAGCGCCCACGCGAGCGGTGTTCAGCGTATTACAGGATTCAATGCAGCAGCCGAACCGGACATCATCAATGAGCGCTGCGTCAACGCCGGCCCGTTTAATGGCCTCTTTCATGACGACGGCCGAAATGCGCGCGCCGATCATGTCTTTTAATGTTCCTCCGAATGTTCCTATTGCCGTCCTGCACGCCGAAACAATAACTACATCTTTCATCGTCTAATCTCCTTTTAAAGTGGAATGAGAAACGTCCTGGTGCCGATCCGAAGGACCTGTCGTATTGGTCCTTTAGTGTGGCCGATCAATCGGTCTGATCCGTAAACCCCAAAAACGAGCCGCCTTTTTGTAATGAGAGTAAACGGCGTTGTCAAGGAGTATTCAATGCCATCCGGTCTGCTGGCCTGTGGGTCGGGAAACGAAGTTTGTCAAATGCCGGTTATTGCGGCTGTTTTTTCGAATAGGATCGTGGGGCGGGGATGTTCGGGAAAAAATATTGTGTTTTGCCAATATATTTAATTTGAAGTTGTTGACATCTTCTTCTTCTTGTATTATGTAGCCGCTGAAAATTTTCCTCGGTCGCTTGCGTCTTGATGGACTTCAAGTGCAGGGAAAGAAGAATCTTTTAAAATCAAATATGTTCCCCAGTAGCTCAGTCGGTAGAGCGGCTGGCTGTTAACCAGCATGTCCGTGGTTCGAGTCCGCGCTGGGGAGCCAGAATAATAAATGGTCGATTCGTAAATGGAATCGGCCATTTATTTTTTGGTTAAGTTTAGGCTACAACGCGTTTCATAATTAAATCCAGTGTTCATTATGTTTCATCCGGTTTGCATGAGTACCAACCGATCTTTGGGATGGTCTGTAAACAATTCTTGCTTTCGCGTTTGGTAATTTCATTGTTCAAAAAAAACGGGAAAGCATATTTATTTGTTCACAATCTTATCATTATTTTATCTGCCCTATTTCAGCACTTTTCTTTTTAAAGGAATTAAAGTAGGTAATGATCGAATGTTTTAATCAATCAAATCATTTAATAGTAGTGTAACGAGAATCAAGCGGTCTGTCACAAGAAATGCACTTGAAAAGCAAATCCATGTTTTTTAAGCAATGTGATTTCAATGGACAAACATAAATTAAAAAGAGGGCTGACACTGGGCAAATATGCACCTCTTCACCATGGCCATCAGCTGGTTATTGAAACCGGCCTTGCGGAAATGGACGAGATGATCGTTTTGATTTACGACGCTCCGGAGGTAACAAGCATTCCTCTGTCCGTGCGCGCTGGATGGATTCGTTCTCTCTATCCCGACGCACAGGTCATTGAAGCCTGGGACGGTCCCACAGAGGTCGGATACACCACGGAAATGATGCGCAAACATGAAAAGTATATCATCGAGTCTTTGGGCATAAGCGGCATAACACACTTCTATTCCAGTGAACCTTACGGTCAACATATGAGCCTGGCTCTTGACGCCATTGATCGAAGGGTGGATCAGGCGCGTATCAAAAGACCCGTTTCCGGACAGGAAGTGCGCGGCAATCCTTTTGTCTATCGCAAACTTGTTCATCCCCGTGTTTATCGTGATTTGATCACTAACGTTGTATTTCTCGGAGCGCCCTGCACCGGCAAGACGACACTCGCCGGAACACTCGCCCGGGAGTTTAGCACACAGTGGATGCCTGAATACGGTCGCGAATTCTGGGAAATGCACCAGGTTGACCGGCGTCTTAGCCCTGATCAGCTCGTCGAAATTGCCGAGGAACATATCAGACGGGAAGACGCGCTGCTGCTGGAATCAAACCGTTACCTGTTTACAGATACCAACGCCATGACCACCGCCGTTTTTGCCCGTTATTATCACAAGCGTGTCGAGCCCGGGCTTGCCGACCTTGCAAGCCAGTGTGCCGCGCGTTATGATCTTGTTTTTGTTTGTGACACGGATATCCCTTACGAAGAGACCTGGGATCGGTCGGGCCGGGGCAATCGTGAGGTGTTTCATCGGCAGGTCATCGCTGATCTGTGTAAAAACAAGATCCCGTTTATCAGACTTCGCGGCGATCTTGAGGAAAGACTCCTAAGAGTTCGGGATGTATTGAAATACTTTCACAAATTCATGAACGTGCTCGAAGGGCCGCAGGAGTTGTATCTTGATCGATTATCTCAGCATTGATAAGATATTTTTCACCATTTTCGGTTACCCGATGAGTTACATTGAATTCATCGGAACCGTTTTATATTTACTGTCCGTCTGGCTGATCGCCAGGCGCAATTTGCTCACCTGGCCTGTGGGGATCGTCAGTGTTTTGCTTTACATGTCTCTGTTTTATCAGATACGGCTATATTCGGATGCGTTGGAGCAGATTTATTATCTCGGAGCCGGCGTGTACGGGTGGATCTACTGGTCGCAAGCACGCCAGGGGAATCTCATCATTACGAATGTGAATTACAGCAAGACCCGGTCTGTCATCATATACTTAATTGTAACCGCAGTTCTTTCTTTGCTTCTTGGCGTGATTATGAGTCACATCCATGAGTGGGCGCCGAAGATGTTTAAAGAGGCAGCCTCTTACCCGTACATGGACGCGGCAACAACCAGCATGAGTTTTGTAGCCATGTGGCTTATGGCCCGCAGGCACATTGAAAGCTGGTTTTACTGGATTGTCGTTGACCTGATCGGGATCTGGCTCTATTACGTTAAAAATGTTAAGTTCATTTCGTTGCTTTACATAATACTTCTTGTTCTGGCTGTCATTGGGTTTAATAATTGGAGGAAAGCATTGCTCCGCTCGAAGATTTAATTATTTTTTTCAAAGGACGTGATCATGAAGCCATTCAAAATCTTTCAGAAAGTTTCCCAATCGCCTACTAACCCGCATCCTGCCGCCGCTGTCCGGACTTTTGATGTTGCAGACCTCTACTGCGGGCCTGTCAGTGATGCCGCAGCGGGAGCTTCAACAGAAAACGAGGCGCTTGATGAAAAGCTGCGCCAGGCCTACTTCTGGATTGTCAACACCGCCATCATCAGCCCGCACTATGATATCGAGTATAACGATCAGCCACCCCAGAGCTATGTGCTGGGAGATACTAAAAGCCGCCTTTCCCTGCCTTCGGCCCAGAGTTACTCAAGCTATGTTCTTTTGCCGATCCTCACCTTTGCCACCTGCCGCAAGTGCCTGTTCATCGGCGGTCCGGGCCGCGGGAAGACCGCAAGCGCCATTCTCATGGGAATTCTGGCCGGGTATTCCGTACGTGATGTCAGACGCGCCATGCAGCACGGGCATCCACAAATGACGATGGCGGACCTGCTGGGAAATCCACTGCCCGCCGACCTCGTCAACGCACAGAGCATCGATGACATTCGCATCGCCTGGCGCAAATGGCTGGGAATGCGGGTTAAAATCATTGATGAATACAACCGCATCCCCACGCGCACACAAAGCGCCCTGTTGACGGTGATGAGCGACAACTACGCCGAAATCCTCAACCACATTTACGAATGCCCGGAATCGGCCTGGTTTCTTACCGCCAACGATGACAAGGGAGGCGGCACGTATCAGGTGATCGAGGCCCTGCGGGACCGTATTGATGTCATTGTGCAGGCCATGGCTTTTAATCCACGCTTTTTAAATGATCTGCTGATACGCATCGAAGAAAATATCCGACCGGAAGAGGCGGTTCCACCTCAGATTGTTTTCAGTGAAGCCCAGATCGATAATCTTCAGAAAGAGATCCGGAACGTGGCGATCCCGGAAGGCGTGCGCCGGCGTATTGAATTTTTTGCCAGCCAGTTTGAATTCTGCGAGGTGGCGGCAGACCAGTTCGAATACAAGACCAAAGACACCGCCCGGCTGGCCGGTATTGACTGGAATAACCTTACCGCCCTGGAAACAGGCCGCGACCGGCTCAAGGACCTCGGCTGCCAAACCGTGAACGGTTTATCCGTGCGCGTGCTGATGACGCTCATGATCTACGCCAAGGCCCTTGCCTACTTCCGCGGGAACCGGGAGGTGGAAATGGAAGATCTGCGCCAGATTCTGCCTTTTGTCCTGCATGAGAAACTGGTGGCGGACGTGGAGGCTCCGTTTTTCGACGTGCCGGGAAATGCAAGTTTCCGGACGGATCGCATAGGCTGGCTGCGCAAACTCTTTGACTTGAGTTCAGCCGAATATGATCGGCTCAATCTTGATCAGGATGATCCGGTGGCCGCGCTGGACAATGAATTCAAAAGCGGTCTCGATGGTGTTACGGAAAGCGAGGCCCGCAAACGGCTGACCAAAATAGAGCGGTTAATTGCCGAATGGGCCAAGGGGCGAAAACTCTATGGGCATCTCTACGATGATTTATTGAAGCTCAAATATCTGCATCAACGCTATACCAATTACGTACGCTGGCTAAAAACAACATGAGGGCCTTTCGTGATTTCTCCTGTTTTTGCATCCATATTGCGTTCGGGACGTACTGAATTCAACACCCGCTTTGCCATGGCACGCCGCCGTTTTCCATCTTTGAGTGCGGAAGCCTTCAGCCTTTTTCTGGAAACGACCGTTGATTTCCTTGTTGAATCCGTCGCCGCCACAGCTCCCGACAGGGTAGCCGATGCTGTTTTTTCAGCCTATGATGCGGCGCTGGAACTCGTCGGGCAAAATCTGGCCGGATCAGGTTCTCAATACCGGTTTATTGAAGAAGGATGGCAAAAGATTATCCCGGCGTCAGCCGGACTCATTGCCAAATCTCCGGAGCGGGTTATCCCCGCCATCTCCAATGCCCTCTTTAACCTTGGGACGATGCCGGGAGTAAAACCATCAAAATGGGCCGATGATCTTGCCTGCATATCCGCCCAGTGCGCGGATGTGGAAACGTTTTTGCAAGTCGGGCAGGTTCTCGCCTGGCGGGCGGGGCTGGCGCATTACCGCCGGAGCGCCTTAACCGTGCTGGACAGCCTGCCGGAGAAACTGGCGTTATCCGCCATGGGACTAAATGCCGCAGCCTCGTGGACGGATATCAGGCGGCGCCTGGAACAGGATCCCTGGTTTGATCCGGCAAGTGACAAAAGCCTGACGGCAAGGGGAATACGTATTGCGGCTCGCGTAGGTGCTTTCCGCGGGTTTGGAGGCCTCTTTGTCGAACCGCCGTTAGTGGCATGCGCGGGCGATGATTATCTGGTCAAAAGCGGAAATGATTGCTGGCTGCTTCATGCCGATATTTACGGGGCGACACTGCATCGGGTTGAAGCAAGTGAATTTGACAAGGCAGCGGCTCAAACCGGCCGTTTGTCCGGTGTCCGTTTCAATGAAACGACGATAATCCGGGAAAACATGTCGCTCGATCTGGCTTTCCTCGGAAGCTTTTCCAGTGCGGCGCTAAATACGCATTCACTGGCCCTGACATCTCCTTTGACTCACGCGGTTACTCTGATTGCGCTGACATGACAATGAAAAACCCTTCAGATAATTTAACGCACGTTCCGGACAGCCTTTATGGGCAATGGGTTTCATCCTGGCCCTCTGCGCTGGCAAAGTGGAGCAAGTTCACCCGTCTGCGATCTCCGATTCTGTGCCTTACGGATAAAGAGGCCAAAAAAGAAGGACTGGAGAGCAGTTTTGCCATGATTCGCCTTCAGGACCAGGCCGTTGTCATCAATCTGCTCGAAGTGATGAAACTCGGATTAACCGATTATGCCTGCGAGATTCTGTCTCATGAAATCGGTCATCATATCCTGGCGCCGGCCACCCTGACGGACCATGGCCGCCTGATCGCCCGCATGCGATGGGCTCTTCCGACGGTGGAACAGCATGCGCCGATGGCCGCCAATCTTTACACGGATATTCTCATCAATAACAGGCTGCAGCGCGGCGCCGGCCTGCGGCTGGCGGACATCTACCGCAAGATACGCGCCGGACAGGACGCAGGCGCTGTCTGGACGGTCTATATGCGGATCTATGAGATCCTGTGGGAGCTGTCAAAAGGAAGTCTAGGGGGTGGTGCCACCGACGACCGGATGGAAGGCGATGCTTTGCTGGGAGCAAGGCTGCTGCGCAGTTATGCCATTGAATGGCTGGACGGCGCCGGGCGTTTTGCAGCGCTTATGCTCCCTTATTTTCTGGAAGATCAAAAGACTCAAGACTTATTTGAATCCTGGTTCGACACACGAAATGCCGCTAAGGGCGGTGAACCTGCCGGACTGACCGAAGAAGACCGGGGCGAACGGGACGGCGCCATACACCCGGCCGAAGACCCGGATCTGGGCGGCTGGAGAGAAGTCGAGGAAGGTGGCGGAAACGACGATCTGCCGGTGGATCGCGGCGCAGAGCAGCCTTCGCGCGGTCAGGCCAGAGAACCCTACCAATACGGTGAAATTCTGCGCGCCGCGGGCATCAAACTTTCCGATCACGACATGGCGGTGCGCTATTACCGGGAACGGGCAAGGCCTTACGTGGTGCCGTTTCCCAGCAGGTCCATGCCCCGATCTCTGGACCCCCTGCCGGAAGGTCTTGAACCCTGGGAAATCGGTCAATCTCTGGATGACATTGACTGGATGCAAAGCATTTTGCAAAGTCCGCTTATCGTCCCGGGGATGAGCACTGTGCAGCGAATTTGGGGAAACTCCGAAGGAGTCCTTCCCCGCAGAGAACCTATAGACCTGGATCTGTATGTTGACAGTTCGGGTTCCATGACCAATCCGCAGCAGCTGGTGTCCTACCCGGCGCTTGCCGGGGCCGTCATTTGCCTGTCCGCGCTGCGCGCCGGCGCCCGTGTTCAGGCCACCCTGTGGAGCGGGAAAAACCAGCATACCTGCACGCCGGGTTTCGTGCGCCATGAAACGGAAATTCTGAAAATTCTGACAGGACATATCGGCGGAGCGACTGCTTTTCCGATCCATCTCCTGCGCGAAACATATTTCCAGCGGAAGGTATGCGACAGGATCGTCCACATCATGGTCATATCGGACGAGGGCGTGACGACCATGTTCGATAGTGATGAGAAGGGCAATTCCGGTTGGGATATCGCCGCCATGGCGCTTAAGCGGGCCGGAGGGGGCGGTTCTTTTGTCCTCAACCTCCCGTCCGGCTGGGAAAAGAAGAAAAGCAGTCAATATGCGGATTACAAGGCCATTGCCCGGGCGCGCGATGAACTGGGATGGAATATTTACAGCGTGACCGAATGGGATGAGCTTCTGGAATTTGCCAGACGCTTCAGCCGGCTCACGTATTTTGCGGATCGGAAGCAGTCAGACCAGAAAGTCACGGAGGGCGTTTGGCCATGATCGTCGTCTGGCGGGTAACGGAAAAATGCAATCTGTGCTGCCGGTTTTGCGCCTGCGACCGCGACTTACAAAAACCGCGGCTGGATGCCGATCCAGGTGAAATTCTGCGCTTCGGCGCGGTGCTCGCCGAATATTCGCGGACATCGGGTGATCCTATACTCGTTTCGTGGCTGGGCGGCGAACCACTTATCTGGCCGTCACTTTTTGAACTAAGTGAAATCTTTTATAACCGCTACAATATCCGCCTGAGCACAACAACGAACGGATCGACTTTGGCCTCGGCGGCTGTTCGATCGCACCTGCTGAAGTATTTCAGCGAACTGACTGTCAGCGTGGATGCTGTCGGGAAAGCACACGACGATTTGCGCGGCTGGCCCGGCGGATATGAATATTTGAAGCTTAATATTCCGCGCCTGGCCGCCGAGAAAAAACGGGCTGGACATGGACTGGTCTTACGGACGAATGTGCTTCTCATGTCTGAAACATTTCCATGCTTTGAACAGCTCTGTAATGAACTTGCCGCCTGGGGCATGGAAGAAGTCACTTTCAATCAACTGGGTGGAAACGACCGGCCTGAATTTTATCCGGATCATCGACTGTCGCCTGAACAGGCCGACATGCTGGCCGGAAAATTCCTTTACCTGCATGATCATTTATCCGGTCGGGGACTCAGGCTTAAAGGAAGCAGAGACTATCTGGTTCGCATACAGGCCTCTGCACGTAATATTTCCATCCCGGTAAAAGAATGTCATCCGGGACAAAACTTTTTATTTATCGATGAGAGAGGAACCGTCGCGCCATGCAGTCATGCCACTGTTGAATGCGGCATTCCTATAAGGTCGATTCGAACAACGGGTGACGTGCGTAAACTTGGCGCAATATTTACCGATCGGCGCAGGCAACGCAATCCTCAAGCCTGCGGCAATTGTCTGGGCAATCATGTTTTTAAAAAATTTCGAGAGGAGTTCTATGAAACGGCAGGGACCGGTTTTGGAAACGCTTACCCGGCGGTTAACGGAAACGCCGGTTGATTTTCTTGATGAACCCCACATCGGCGGCAACGGGCGTGTGCATGTGGCAGCCGTTGTCCAGGACATACTTTCCCAAGTGGGTGAACCGGCCAGACCGGATCAATTAGTGCCTTTTACGGGAACGTCTGCGGCACAGAACAGGAACCGGTTGGCCATTGTTCTGATTCTGTGCTGGCTTATGGGTGATGAATGGTTTCGTCAGGAGAAAATATCCGGCGAAGATGTCTTGTCTCTCCTGACAGACGGCATGGAAGACCTGGCAAAACAGGTGGCATCCAAAGCTTTGGTAGACGATCCTGAACGACGCGAAGAGTTGGCGCGCCTTGCGCTGGCAAGGCTGGGATATCGTCCTTCAGGCGAAACGGTGGCTCAGGCTCAGGACAGGCTGGTCAGCCTGAGCTCAACGGAACGGGCCCGGGTGTTGCAGGCATCCCGTGAAGCCGAAAAGAGGGCGCGCGCCATCCGTGAAGCGCTGAAACGAAAGGCGGCCGAGGAATCGGCTGATAAATGGACCCGCGAATGAATACTGAGGAAATGATAACAGATCTTGACCGCTACCCGACCCTGAGCGAAACCGGACGGGCTATGCTGGAATTTTTGCGTGAACATCCACATGCCCCTGTTTTTCGCAACCAAAGCGGAAACCGTCTTAAAGTAGAAGATGTGAAACGTGTGCGGGATTTTGAGGAAGAGGTCCGGATGTCGGATGTCGGATGGCCTCGGGGACGTTTGCCGGAATGGCTGCCCGGTTTTGTCAGCCATTGTTTCAGCAGCGTTCCGTTTTACCGCCGGTACGGTTCTGAACCGGCGCATTTTGAGGATATTCCCGTGATCTGCAGGGCGGATTTAGGCCGCGATATTGCCATGTTCGTCCCCGATAACGTTTCAATCGACAGGCTGATAAATTTCCAGACCACAGGGACAACCGGTCATTCACTGCTTTTGCCTTCAGATCCCATCGTAGCTGCCAGTTATCTTGCTTTTCACAAGCGCGCTCTCAGGCGTTTCGGCATTGAGCTGCAATACGGCGCCGGACAGGTGGGTGTTGTTCTGATTGGATATCAGCGCACCTGCTTTACGTATGTATCCGTTACCCCGACCATGAATGAATCCGGACTTGCCAAAATTAACCTGCATCCCGCCGACTGGCGCGACCCGGCGGACCGTGCCCGTTATCTTGACGCCCTCGCACCCGAGGTGATCACAGGAGATCCCATTTCTTTTGAAGCTCTTGCCGGCCTTCCCTGTCAGGTAAAGCCGCGGGCCATCATATCCACTTCCATGATGCTTTTGCCCGGATTGAAGGAACACCTGGAAGATCGCTTTGGCTGTCCGGTGCTGGATATCTATTCCATGAATGAGGCAGGACCGATCGCCGTGGCGGACCCCAGTGAAGATGGACATGTTCTCCTGCAGCATTGCATGTACGTGGAAATACTGAACCAGGAAGGAAGAACTGTACCCCCGGGACAGCGCGGTGAAGTATGCCTGACAGGCGGCTTTAATTTCTGTCTGCCGCTGCTTCGCTACCGCACCGGAGACCATGCGTCGATCCGACATACCGGCAGGGAGCCTGTTTTGGATGGGCTGGAAGGCCGCCCGCCGGTTTTATTCCGGACAATGTCGGGTAGCATGATCAACAATATCGATATCACGCATGCATTGCGCCGCATGGCTTTACCTCAATATACCGTCCATCAGAACCGTGACGGCAGCCTGGCTGTAAAATATATGGGATCAGCAAATTTAAAGGAAGAAATCCGTTTTGCCCTGCTCGCTTTGTTTGGCCAGGGGCAGCTAATTGAAGTTGAAACGGGTGATGATTTTATGACCGGAAAAGTGGTGCAGTATACTTCTGAAGTGGAAATGTAAGTGACTCGGTCAATTTGCATTCAAAAAATACGAAGCCTTACGGTGTGGATGGTAAAATGGAGGATATCGATATGACGTACAAAACGGTAGATGTCTTATGCATTATTAAACAAATAAATTAGTATTTCCTAATATTTCGTATCGATATGATGCTCTGGATGATTCACTTTCAATGGGGCCATACGAAACGTGAAATTGAACCCAAAATGTTGTTGAGCGTATCCTCTGGGGATCCAGAATAGGGAGCCCGTTTTTAATGAAACGGGCTTTTTATTTATCTATTCATCATTATCTTGCCTCAAAAACCGGGATGCGATATAAACGCCAATCTCAATTTTTGGATGTCCGATGAGAAAGAAATCCAGCAGTCAGACAAAACTGAAAAAAAGTGTATTAGAACAAAGCCTTTGCACCGGCTGCGGGGCTTGTGTCGGCCTGTGCCCCTATCAGGTCATTTATTCCGACCGGACGGTGCAGCTTTTTGACTGCGATCTGGAAGACGGCAAGTGTTATGCATTTTGCCCCCGGACGTCCGCCGACTACGGTTCGATGCGGCAAAGCCTTTTTGATGTTGAGGATTTAACAGCGGAAATCGGCGCGGTCAAGGGTTACTATTTATCCAGGGCTGCCGACCCCGGGCTGCGCGCAAAAACCCAGCACGGCGGGACGGTTACGGCGCTTCTGGAACTGGCGATGGCTGAAGGATTGATCAACTCCGCCATCGTGTCTTCACAAAATGATGCAGCGGAGCCCGCGGGCATACTGATTGAAACCAAGGCGCGGCTGCGCGATTTTGCCAAAAGTAAATTTGTGGTCTCGCCGACAGTGGCCGCTTTCCACCGGCTGATGGACAAGACCGGCCGCAAAGTCGGTGTTGTAGCCACGCCCTGCCAGGCGCTGGCCCTGGCCAGACTGAGGACGGCGACCATCCCCGGGTATGCCGGGGCCGAAGCATTGGGACTGGTGATCGGTCTTTTCTGCGGCTGGACGCTCTCGATGGAGCGGTTTCAGAACCTTCTGGAGCGGTATCATCTGTCGATGGAAGCGCTCACCGGTATGGATATCCCCGCGGGGAAAAATATTCTGGAGCTCCGGACATTGCAGGGCGTGACGGAAGTGCCTCTGGCCGAGGTGGATGACTGTGTGCGGACGGCCTGCCGGTATTGCGTGGACAGCACGGCGGAATTTGCCGATCTGTCCGTCGGTGCGGCGCGGTTCGGCGGCGAGAGTGACGAGATGCGGGGCTGGAACCAGATCATCGTACGCAGCGCTCGGGGAGCGGATTTGATGGATCTGGCGCGAAAAAAAAATATTCTGGAAATCCGCGAAGCGCCGGCCTCGGCCCTCGGGGACCTGAAAAAAGCGGCAGCGGGAAAAAAGAGAAAAGCGCTGAAAAATATTATTGAGAAAAGCGGTTCAGCTAAGAATTTACTATATTTAAAGAACGACGATCCTGTCGTGAAGAAGTATTTAAAATAATTCGCGCTGCGCTTTACGGACCGCGAACGACGAACGACGAGATAGTTATGAATAAATTATTGTCATCGGCCAAAACCGGAGTTTTATTTCTGGGCAATGAAGCCATAGCGCGGGGCGCGCTGGAGGCGGGCGTTCAGGTGGCCACGGGGTATCCGGGTACGCCGTCTTCCGAAGTGATCGAGTCGCTGGCTGCGGTTGCCCGGGAAAGAAATCTCTACGTGGAGTGGTCGGTCAATGAAAAAGTGGCCCTCGAAGTGGCGGCCGCTGCGTCTTTTGCCGGCTTAAGATCGATGGCGGTCATGAAACAAAACGGCGTCAATGTGGCATCCGATTTTCTTCTGCATCTGACCGCTTCCGGCACACGCGGCGGGCTGGTGCTGGTTTCCTGCGAAGACCCGGGTGCGCTCTCCAGCGTCAACGAGGGCGAATCCCGCTATTTCGCGCGGATGCTGGAAATGCCGCTCGTGGAGCCCGCGGATTTTCAGGAAGCCAAGGACCTGACGAAATGGGCCTTCGAATTATCCGAACAAATCGGCAATGTCGTGATGCTGCGGTCCGTGACCCGCATGTCGCACGCGAGCGGCAATGTGACCTGCGGCAAACTGCCGGCAAAGACGCGCAATCCCCATTTTGAATACGATGGCCCGGTGATGGATTCCAGCTGCGGTCCAATGATCAGCACGCCGGTTGTGGCCAAACATCTGCTGCATCAGAAAAAGCTGAAAGTCGTGGAAGCGCTGTTTGAGAAAAGCCCCTTCAACCGGTATATCGGCGCGGCGAAGCCGGAACTGCTCATCATCACCTCGAGCGCGTGCTTCCTGTATGCCGGGGAAGCGGTCGAAATGCTCGGGCTGCAAAAACGCGTGGGGATCCTGAAACTGGGGACGACCTGGCCCCTGCCCCCCCAACTGCTGGAAAAACATCTGCGCGGGGCAAAAAAGATTTTGATCGTCGAAGAGGTGATGCCGTTTCTGGAAGAAAACGTGAAGGTTCTGGCCTCGGGACTGGCCGGCCGGATCGGCGTCAAAACATTCTTCGGCAAATACGATGAAACGCTGCCCTCCGTGGGCGAACTCAATCCGGATATGGTTGCCGATGCGCTGGCTGAAATTCTGAAGGTGAAGCGTCAGGCATTGCCCGCGGCTTATCGCCGCGAAGTGCAAAAAGCCGCGGCAATCGTGCCTGTTCGCGAACAGACTTTTTGTGCCGGTTGTCCGCACCGCGCGTCCTTCTGGAGTATCCACAACGCCATCGCGCTCGACGGCCGCCAGGGGTTTGTCTGCGGTGATATCGGCTGCTATTCGATGGCGGCGCTCTCGCCCGCGACCGGCTATCATACGATGCCGACGCTGCATTCCATGGGTTCCGGGACAGGATTGGCCAGCGGGTTTGCGAAGCTGGCCCAGTTCGGTTTTACGAAACCGATTCTGACGGTCTGCGGCGACTCCACGTTTTATCATGCGGTCATTCCGGCGCTGATCAATGCGCAGCACCACCTGGCGGACATCACGTTCATCGTGCTGGACAACGCGGGGACGGCGATGACGGGTTTTCAGCCGCATCCCGGCCTGGAGGTGAGCGCGCTGAAAGAAGTTGTTCCGGCCATCGAAATCGCCGCGATCTGCAAGGCAATCGGGGCGAAAGTCGCGGTCTGCGATCCCTTTGATCTCACGGCCACCAGCAGGATTATGACGGATTTTCTGGCGGACCGGGGGTCGGTTAAAGTCTTGATCCTTCGTCAGCCCTGCGCGCTCAGTCCGGAGAAAAAAGGGAAGAAGGCGTTTGACGTGAAGGTGAATGAAGCCCTGTGCCTGGGTGAGGCCTGCGGGTGCAACCGCCTGTGTACGCGGATTTTCCGCTGTCCGGCGCTCACCTGGGACCGGACGAAGAAGAAAGCGGTAGTCGATGAGGTCATTTGCGCCGGGTGCGGGGTGTGCGCGTCGATCTGTCCGCAGCAGGCGATTATCAAGATGTAGGGAACGATCGCGACCGTTCCCTGCAGGGATTATCATATGAAAACGAAAGCACAAAAAGTTACAAAAAACCTGATCCTCACCGGCGTCGGCGGCCAGGGCAATGTCATGGCGTCGCGCGTCCTTGCGGGAATGCTGGTGGACGCGGGTTATGTCGTCACCATCGGTGAGACGTTCGGCATGTCGCAGCGCGGCGGTTCGGTGATGAGCCATCTGCGCATCTCGCCCGATTCCGTGAGAAGTCCGCAGATTCCGCGCGGCGCGGCGGATGTCATCGTCGCTCTGGAGCCCATGGAAGCGCTTCGCGTCCTGACGGTCTACGGTAACCCGCAGGTCTATGTTTTATCGAATGCGCGGCCTGTCTATCCGATCGGCGTCATTACCGGTGAACTGGACTATCCGTCCGGCGCCGTTATTCAGGCTTCGTTTGACCGCCTGTCCGCGCAGTCCTGGATGATTGACGCGACATCCGTCGGTCTTGAACTGGGCAATCCCGTGTTAAGCAATATCGTCATGATCGGGGCGCTGGCCCGGACAGGTCTTTTGCCCTTTGACCGGAAAATGTTTGAAAAAGAAATTAAAAAGACCCTGCCGCCGGATAAATGCGCCGTCAATCTGAAGGCTTTTGATGCGGGCGCCGCGATGATTAAATAAGAGTTGACGGCATGTGATTGAAGCTTATATTACTACTCCTACAACGTTACCGAGGTGATGTGTCATGACGGATATTTATTCGGCCATCAAGGTCAGTGAACATGTTTACTGGGTGGGCGCCATCGACTGGTCCATTCGGGATTTCCACGGCTACAGAACGCCGCACGGCAGCACTTATAACGCCTATCTGGTGCTGGCGGACAAAATCACGCTCATCGACGCGGTCAAAGCGCCGTTCATGGATGAAATGCTGGCGCGGATCGCCTCCGTAGTTGACCCGTCGAAGATCGACTATGTTATTTCCAACCACGCCGAGCAGGACCATTCCGGCTGTCTTCTGAAAGTCATCGAACGGGTGAAGCCCCGGACAGTATTCGCCTCCGGGATGGGCGTCAAAACCCTGAAAGATATTTTCCACGATGACTATAGTATCCAGGCGGTCAGAGACGGTGAAAAGCTGTCGCTCGGCAATATGGATTTGCAATTCATGGAAACCCGGATGATTCACTGGCCGGATTCCATGTTTACGTATCTGGAAAAAGACGGCGTCCTTTTTTCGCAGGACGCTTTCGGCATGCATCTGGCCACCTTTGAAAGGTTTGCCGATGAACTGCCGGCCGATATGCTGCAATACGAGGCCGCAACTTACTACGCCAACATTGTGCTGCCTTACTCGCCGGTGGTCCTCAAAGCGCTGGAGAAGGTAGCGGCAACAGGCTGGGCCATAAAAATCTTTGCCCCCGATCACGGGCCGGTCTGGCGGAAGGAGCTGGGCTTTATTCTTGAGCTTTATAAAAAGTGGGCGCTGCAGAAACCCACGAACAAGGCCGTGATAGTTTATGCGACGATGTGGCATTCCACGGAAATGATGGCCAGGGCGATCGGCGAAGCAATGGCCCGGGAGGGCGTCGGAGTGCGGTTTCTGTCCATGAATGACGCGCATCGCAGTGAGGTCGTTTATGAAGTGCTCGATGCCGGGGCGCTGATTGTCGGATCGCCGACGCTCAACAACAACATCCTGCCGCAGATGGCGGATGTCATGACGTATCTCAAAGGGCTCAAGCCCGCCAATCTGATCGGCGCGGCCTTTGGTTCCTTCGGCTGGAGCGGCGAATCGGTTAAAGATCTCGAGGCGATTCTCAGGGACATGAAGGTGGACATCGTCGCCGGGCCGATCTCTGTCAAGCATGTGCCGGGAAAAGACGTCCTGGAAAGATGCGCCGAACTGGGTCAGACGATGGCAATGGAATTGAAGAATAGAATTTCGAATTAGAGTCATTACAAGTTTCGAGGAGGACCATGATGAAAAAGTATGTATGCGGTGTTTGCGGTTATGTTTACGATCCGGACAAGGGCGACGACGAAGGCGATATCCCCGCCGGAACGCCATTTGAAAAACTGCCGGCGGATTGGACCTGCCCGGTATGCGGCGCCGAGAAGAGTGAATTCTCTCCGGAATAAACGATCGCTGGAGGTTGAAGCAATGGACGAAAAAATTCGTGAGGCCCTGCAACAGGCCTATTCCGGTGAATCAAAGGCGGCGCTGAGGCTCAAACTGTTTGCCGAGAAGGCAGACGCTGAAGGGTATAAGCAGATCGCGCGCCTGTTCCGCGTGATTGCTTTTTCGGAAGAGATTCACGGTATGCGTGCGCTCCGGGTACTGAGAGAAATTAAAACGACGGAAGAGAATCTGGCCGCCAGTTTTGAATCGGAAAAAACCGTAGCAGAAGTCGCCTATGACCAATTTGTGAAAATGGCGGAACAGGTCGGGGACAAGCCCGCACTGCTGCACTTCAGCCAGAGCCGCGACGTCGAAGAAACGCATGCCAAACTCTATAAACAGGCGATGAATCATTTCATGGAAGAACGCGAAACGGTTTATCATGTCTGCAAGGTATGCGGCTACGTGGCGGATGGCGTGCTGCCGGATGAATGTCCCGTCTGCGGCGCGAAAAAAGAGCAGTTTACAACGTTCGATCAATAAGAGGTCATCTTCTGAAGCCTGAACAGGGCGGACAGGGGGCAAGCTGATGGTTGCGCACCGCATCATTCTTTTCCTGATGGCGATTTTTGTACTGGGATTGCCGCTGAAATCTTTCGGCGCGGAAAAACCGCTGTGGGAAGTGGGAATCGGCGGCGGGTTTCTGATGATGCCGGATTATCGCGGCTCCAACAAAACCCGGCCCTATTTGCTGCCGTTTCCTTACGCGATTTACCGCGGGGGCGTCTTCAGGCTGGAGGATAAGCGAATTGCCGCGCGGATTTTCGCCACCGACCGCGTGACCCTTGAAGCGAGCGGCTACGGCGCGGTGCCCGTGAAGAGCGATGACAACGAAACGCGCGCGGGGATGCCGGACCTGGATCCCAGCTTTGAATTCGGACCGGCGCTCCGCATTAAACTTCTGGACTCGAAGGAAAACAGATATCGCCTGAGCCTTTCATTGCCGGTGCGCGCCGTGTTTTCCACGGACTTCCGTTCCGTGCGCTATGAGGGCTGGGTATTTACCCCGCGGTTAAACTTTGAAAAGGGCGACGTCATCCCCGGAACAGGCCTCTACCTGGGCGTTTCAACCGGCCCCATGTTTGCCGATCGCAGCTACCATGACTACTTTTACGAAGTCGAGCCCGCGTATGCCACGGTGGCGCGTCCGGCTTACGCGCCGGGCGGCGGCTACAGCGGTTCGACGCTGACGGTCGGTTTGGGAAGGAATTACAAACAATTTATATTCCATACCTTTGTCAGCGCTGATTTTTTACAGGGCGCCGTGTTTGAGGACAGTCCTCTGGTTCAGACAAGAACATCATGGATGGGCGGGTTCAGTGTGACCTGGGTTTTCCTGAAATCGGGAAAGACGGTCGCTGACGAGAGCCCGTATTAAGTGCGATGCTATTTGCCGAAAAGGGAAAATTAATGCTGGTTATTGTAACGCGCTGGCTGGTCATTACCGCAGCCATCCTGCTTTGCGCCTCCATTTTGCCGGGCATCCGGGTGGCGTCCCTGGCAACGGCCGTGATCGCTGCCGCCATTCTGGGGATCATCAATACTTTTTTACGTCCTGTTCTGCTGATTCTGACCTTGCCGTTGACGATTCTGACCCTGGGCATTTTTGCTTTTGTTCTGAACGCTCTGATGCTGCTTTTGGTTGCCTATTTTGTTCCGGGATTTGAAGTTGACGGTTTTCTCTGGGCCTTTCTGGGCGCTTTAATCGTCAGTATTGTCAGCTGGATTGCCAACCGGTTCATTAACAGGCCCGGCAGGGGCAATCGCCAAAAGCCCGATTATATTGATCTGGAGCGGGGAGATGACGGGAAATGGCGCTAGACGCAACGCTCAATCTCACCCCGGCGATGAAGCAATACGTTGAAATCAAGGAAAAGTATCCCGACTGTATTCTGTTTTACCGGATGGGCGATTTCTATGAGATGTTTTTTGAAGACGCCCTGACGGCCGCACCCATTCTCGAGATCACGCTCACCTCCCGCAACAAATCGAAGGAAGATGCCGTTCCGCTCTGCGGGTTTCCGTATCATGCCGCGTCGGCGTATATTACCAAGCTCGTGGAGAAAGGCTTCAAGGTGGCCATCTGCGAACAGGTGGAAGATCCGAAAAACGCCCGGGGGATTGTCAAACGCGATGTGATCAGGGTCATCACGCCGGGTCTGGTGCTGGATGAAGAAAATTTGCAAGCGGGTGAAAACAATTACCTGGCCTCGATTGCCTCCGGCCGTGATACGCTGGGACTGGCCTTTCTCGATCTCTCCACCGGCGAATTTCAGGCGGGCGAGTTTGCCAACCGGGAGACGCTGCTTGCCGCCGTGAGCGGCCTGGATTTCAAGGAATTGCTGATCAGCCGCGCCTTTCCCGATCCGGTATTGGTGAAAATTCTGGAAGCGCAAATGCCGGCCGGCTGCGTCAACTATATCGACGAGACCTGCTTTGAACCGGGCGAAGCCGGCGCGGTGCTGGAACGAGAGCTTGACATCGGCGTCCTGGAAAAATCAGAGCTCGACGGGCATTCAGCGGCGAAAGTTGCCGCCGGCGTCATCCTGCGATATGTCAGCAGTACGCAGAAGGTCCGCGCATCTCACATTTCAGAAATCACCTGGTACGCACCGGAAAATTATCTGATCCTCGATGAAGCCGCGCGGAGAAACCTGGAAATATTTACGACGATTCAGGATCATGCCCGAGCCGGTTCCCTTTTTTCCCTGATCAACGAAACGCTGACGCCGATGGGAACGAGGCGTCTGCACTGGTGGATGGGTTATCCGCTGGTGGTGCCCGAAAAAATCCGTGCCCGGCTCGCCGCTGTGGCCGAGATCAAGGACAGCCATACCGTGCGATCCAATCTGCGCAAAACGCTTTCGCGTATTTACGACCTGGAAAGACTGGCCGGACGCGTCGCCCTGCGGGTGGCGACGCCGCGTGACCTGATCGCGCTCAAATCCTCGCTGGCCTTATTGCCCCGGCTCCAATCGATGCTGACGGATTTTACGTCCCAGGCTCTGGCTGCGATCCGCAAAGAGATCACGGATATGTCCGCTCTGGTGGATTTGCTTTCCCGCGCGATTGTTGCGGACCCGCCGACCCGCACCCAGGACGGGGGTTTTATCGCGCCCGGTTTCGATGACCGGCTCGACGAACTGCGCTCGATCAGCCGCGACGGAAAAAAATGGATTGCCGCGCTGGAAGCCAGGGAAAGACAGGCGACGGGCATCAACTCGCTCAAGATCGGGTTTAATAATGTTTTCGGCTATTACATCGAAGTGACCAAGTCCAATGTCCATCTGGTACCGGACTCTTACGTGCGCAAACAGACGCTGGTGAATGCGGAGCGCTATATCAATCAGGAATTGAAGGAATTTGAACAGACGGTGCTGGACGCCGAAGAAAAAATCGGTGAACGCGAAAATGAGATTTTTAATCAGCTCCGCGATGACCTGATGCCGTATATTTCCGGGATTCAATACAATGCTTTTCGCGTGGCCGAACTGGACGCGCTTTGCTCTTTATCGGAAGTGGCCGAAAAGTATTCCTATGTCTGCCCGGAAATCGATGACGAGGACGTTATCGATTTCCAGGACGGACGCCATCCGGTCGTCGAGGCGGCTTTAAAAAAAGAAGGCTTTGTGCCCAACGATACGCTGCTGGATCTGCAGGCGAACCGGCTGCTGGTCATCACCGGCCCCAACATGGCCGGCAAGTCCACCTACATCCGGCAGGTGGCCTTAATCGTTCTGTTGGCGCAGATGGGCAGTTTTGTGCCGGCGGCCCATGCCCGAATCGGGGTGGTGGATAAAATATTCACGCGCATCGGCGCATCGGACAGCCTGGCTAAAGGCCAGAGCACCTTCATGGTGGAGATGATGGAGACGGCCCGGATTTTAACGGATGCAACGCCCCGCAGCCTGGTCATCCTTGATGAAGTCGGCAGGGGGACATCGACATTCGACGGGTTGAGCATTGCCTGGGCGGTTGCCGAGTACATCCACGATTTTGCGGGACGGGGCATGCGCACCCTGTTTGCGACGCATTATCACCAGTTGACGGATCTGGCGGCATCCCGCGAGGGCGTAAAGAATTATAATATCGCCGTGAAGGAATGGGGCGAAAAAATTATTTTCCTGCGTAAAATCATGGCGGGTGGAACGAGCCGCAGCTACGGCATCGAAGTGGCGCGCATCGCCGGCGTGCCGGCCGACGTGATCAATCGGGCCAAAGAAATTCTGCGCAATCTGGAAAAAGGGGAGTTCGATGAAGTCGGTATGCCGCGCATCGCACGCGGCAAGAACACCGTCGCGCAGGGCAATCCGCAGTTGAATCTGTTTGTGGCCAGTGAAGACGCCATTCTGGACGAAATGCGCCAAATCGATATTACTTCCATGACGCCTCTTGAGGCGCTGAACAAGCTCAGTGAATTGATCGGAAAATTGTAATGCCCGGATGCTTTGCCGGTCTGCCGCCCGATTATGCTTCAGAGGCATTCGGGCAGGATAAGGCGGACAGGTCGGAGCCTTCCGTCGTTGTTCTACTTCAGGCAGGCCAGTCTCACCTGTCTGCTGTCGCTGTATCCCTGAAGGACTTTGGCGATGCCGTCCTGCAGCAGGGTGGTCATCCCGGCGGCAACGGCGGTTCGATAGATGGATTCGGCGCTTTCTTTCCGGCGGATCAACCGCTTGATTGGCGGGGTGAAGATCAGTATTTCGGAAACACACATCCGGCCCAGATAGCCGGTCTGGCCGCAGTTGCTGCATCCCCTGGGATGATAAAGGGTGAAACTGCCGGAATAGGGGATATTGAGCTTATCAAAAGCATCCTTCCCGTAGATCTCCGCCAGTTCTTCGTATTCTTCCCGGCTGGGGTGGTATTTTTCTTTGCAGTTCGGGCAGAGCGCCTGAATCAATCTCTGCTCCACAATGGACAGCATGGCGTCGGCGAAAACCAGGTGGCCCAGGCCCATCTCCAGGCACTTTTCGATGGTATCGATAATGTTTTCAGCCCAGAGGGTGCTTAAAACGAGACGTCCCTGGAGAGCCGCCTCCATACAGATTCTGGCCGTTTCCAGATCAGGAACGCGGCTGGCCATGATGACATCCGGATCGGCATTTAAAAATGAGCGCAGCACGCGGGGAAAAGCGAAACCATTTTGCGGGTCAATGGTCACCTGTCTCAAACCATTTTGTCTGATCTCGACAGACTCTTCCGCGGTCCATATTTTTTTCTCCGGCGTGTTGAGATATTCAAGACAGGCATGAAGGGTTGTGGTCATGCCGGCGCCGGCCGGTCCCACGATAAAAATCATCCCCCGCGGCTGCCGCAGAATATTGATCAGATCTGTATAGCTGCCTGTCGATAAACCCAGGAGCTCCAGAGGGATCTTCCGGGCTTTGGCTGAAAGATGAATGACGGCGTCTTCCATCCCGGTTTGGGTCGGGATAATGACGACCCTGAGCGGGATGTCGTCTCCGGATGGCCTCTGGACTTTCAACCGCCCGTGTTGAATGACGGAGTGGTTCTTCACC
Organism: Deltaproteobacteria bacterium; assembly: GCA_036528635.1. GTDB lineage: Bacteria > Desulfobacterota > Syntrophia > Syntrophales > Smithellaceae > UBA8904. The sequence continues at coordinate 21,224 of JAIGNE010000008.1, read as the reverse complement.
TCCAGATTGGCTGAAGTCTTAATGTCATCGATGACCCGGCCGTATTCGTCATAACTGAGTGACTGCAGGGTGAGGAATTGTCCATTGGTCCGGATGCGCAGGCTGACATTTTTATTCACGGTATCCGGCTCGAAATGGATATCGGAAGCCTGCCGGTTGGCGGCCTCGAGAATGATGCTGGTCAATGCCGGGGAAATGCGCGCGGCCGGTTTGGAAAGGACGCCCTCAGGCTTTTCGGCGACATGTCTGGCTCTGGTTGTCTTGCGCAGATTTTCCGGCGGCTGTGTTTCTGCAGCGACAGCAGGCTCCTCGTGCAGCCGACCTTCCTGCTGAGGCGCGCTTTGTATAACGGTTTGCGGCGGTGGAGGGGGGGCTTGCTCATCCCTTGCAACCCTGGCGGGTGCCGTGTCAGCCTGAACGGCGACATTGATTTGCAAGGCAACAGGCTCCGGTTCGGGTTCATGAAGGATGATGTTTTCCGGGACCGTCTGTCTACCGGGTTTCGCGGGGAGTTCGTCGGGAACAGGGCTTTCCATTGTCCTTTTATGCTGCTCAGCCGAACCGGTTCTCGCAAGCGGTTCGAACACCGCTTCACCGTCCGGGTAAGCGCGATCAATCATTTTCAGGATGTCCGAGGCCAGCGCGACATAATATTGAATGGCGTTCGTTTCCAGTATTTTTTCGATATCGCGTTTTTTGGACTGGTCCCACGGGTCGTCAATCAGGACATGGATTTTACCTTTAACCACCTTCACGGGAATCCAGAGCATTTTCACCAGAGTCGATTGCTCGATACCCGCGGACAGCTGGCGTGTAATGGGCACATCATCGCTGTAGGCTGCAAACGGGCAGGAAAAATGATCCGACAAGGCGCTGCCGATATCATCCTTGGAGATGTCGTATTGTTCCATCAGGATGACGGCGAGATCTTTTTTAGATTCAAACGCTTCTTTGAGTGCCTGGTCCATCCGCTCCGGGGAAATCACTTTGTCCCGAATCAGCTTGTCCAGTTTCGCGCGGTGTTTTTGACTGGTCTGTTCAAATTCCAGCTTCATAAAGAAGGCTTTAGCCAGGCAGCCTTCTATTTCATCTAAAAATATCTGATTGTAATCATCGATGGTGTCGCCGTCTTTTTTGTTCATGATTTCCATGACGCCCTGAATATTGCCGTCGTACAGGATGGGGCTGGCGATGATCTGACCGGTTTTAATGCCCATTTTTTTGTCCTGGCCGGGGTCAAATGACAGTGCATCATTGATCTTTCTGATTTCCCGTTCATTATAGGCATCGGCAATATGGAGCATTTTTTTCTTCTGGACGACACAGCCCGCGAACGTTGAATAATCAATCGGGAAGCGAAGTTCTTTTATTCCGCCGCCGCTTTTTTGCAGAGTGAAAATTTCTTTTTTCGATTTGTCAATCAGGTAGATGGTCAAACTGTGGATGTTGAAAAGCTTGCGAATGTCTTCCTTGATGTCAATAACGATTTCCCGAAGCGTGTCGGCAGCATTGATTCGGCTGGTGATTTGCTGGATCGCCTTATGAAATTCAAGATTTTTTAGAAGCTCCTCAACCTGAGGCGCTTCGGAAATTTCTTCCTTTGGATTTTTTTTGTTATACGGACCGGCCATGAACGCTTCCTTACATTTTTCCCTTTCAGTTATCCTATGGATGTTGAATGCGGAGGGCATCGAAAATCGTACTGGCGATTACATTAATATCCAGCGGTTTTTCCAGATAACTGAAGATCCCCACTGTTTTGGTAATCGTTTCAATTTTCGGCGTGCCGTAGGCCGTCATCAGAATGACGGGGATATGGGGATAATTTCTTTTGATATAGGTGAGAAGTTCAAACCCATCCATTTTAGGCATACTCAAATCCGTGATCACTAAGTCGATAGATGTTTTTGCTTTCAGCAACTTGACCGCATCGACCCCGTTGGTTGCCGTCAGTAACGTGAAAAATTTTTTATAAACGTTCAATCCGTCATCAATGCTCAAAAGCAGGGGTTCTTCATCATCAACGATCAGGACTTCCCTTACCTTCGTACTGGAGGGCAGCCGGCTGGTTTCAGATTCGGAAACCTTCGTTTTCTCTTCAAGTTTGTTTGATGGTAGGGCCATATTATAAAAAAATTTCCGATCATAACCAGTTTGTTCATCATGAAAAAACCATTTAATAACAGCTAGCAAAGGGTGTGCCTGAACAAAAAACCGATTTTATATCCAGGGAAAATAAGCAGTTATAACGATATCAGGCTATGGACCGGACATTGTAAAGGTCAGGCTGAATGATTCATTTTGACCCGGATGCTCCGGTTTTGTCGCGCGGTTCACAGACTATATGATTTAACTTTTCTTTTGAGCGTGGAAAGGGAGATTCCCAGCGCTTTCGCGGATTGTGAAAAATTGCCGTTACATTTTTTTAAAGCCTGACTGATACATTTCTTTTCGGTGGCTTCGAGCGTCAAAATATCCCCGTCATCCTGAATCGTCTGGCCTGCGGCTGCCGGTGAGGCCATGCCGGTCCGGAGCAGCAGCGAAGGCCTGAGGGGCTGATTGCGCTGAATGATCAGAGACCGTTCAATGACATTTTTGAGTTCGCGCACATTTCCCGGCCAGGCATAATCCATTAATTTCGCAATTTCGGAATCCGCCAGGCGAATCTGGGGATCCCTGGACATCCGGCTGATGAAATATTCACAAAGCTTGGGAATGTCTTCTTTTCTGTCGCGCAGAGGTGGAATGTGAAGACGAATCACGCTGAGGCGGTAGTAGAGATCGCTGCGGAAGGTCTTGTCGTGAATGGCTTCCTCGAGATCATTATTGGCGGCGGCGATAATCCGCACATTGATGGGCTTGACCGTTTCGCTGCCGATGCGCCGGATTTTCTTTTCTTCCAGAACTCCCAGCAGTTTGGACTGTAAATGAATAGGCATGGAACCGATTTCATCTAAAACCAGCGTTCCGCCCTCGGCCAGCTCAAAGATCCCTTTGCGCGTTGCGCTCGCGCCTGTAAAAGCGCCTTTTTCCGAGCCGAATAATTCAGCTTCAATCAGGTTTTCAGGAAACGCTGCGCAATTGGCGATCAGAAATAGCTTCGCCGGAAGCGCGCTTTTTAGATGGATGGCGCGGGCGATAACGTTTTTACCCGTTCCGGTCTCACCGGTAATGAGGACGGGCGCCTCGCTTTCCGCCGCCAGGTCAATCATGCGGTTAATTTCGTCAAAAATGCCGTGGCCGGCGATCAATTCGTATTCTACGCTGTCCCGGGAGTTCTGGTAATTTTGGATTTGCTCGGTTTTCTCCAGCTCCTGCGTCCGGAAAGCCTGCTTGATGGTTAATTCCAGTTCGGCCATTTCAAAAGGCTTGGAGAGATAATCATGCGCGCCCACTTTGATGGCTTCGATGGCATTGTTGAAACTCGGATACGCTGTGACGAAAATGATTTTGGTCTGCTCGTTTTGTTTCAGGATGGATGGGCAAAGCGAGATGCCTTCCACGTCGGGAAGCTTCTGATCAAGAATAACGACATCAATTTTTGTTTCCGCACAGGTCCGCAGACCGTCTTTTCCGGTGTTGGCGGTCAGAACCTCGGTATTGCCGTCACTCAGCAAATCGCTTACGGATTCACAAAAAATATCGTTGTCGTCGATAATGAGAATTTTTCTTTTAACTTTGGTCATGTATCTTACGACCTTCAGGGATGATGACAATCACCCGGGTTCCTTTATCCTTGACGCTTTTGATTTCCATGTTGCCTTTCATGAGCGTGACCATTTTCAATGTGATCATCAATCCCAGACCCGTTCCCCTGGTTTTCGTCGTGAAAAAGGGTTTGAAAAGGTTGGCCTGCGCTTCTTTGGACATGCCGCAGCCATTGTCTTCAACAATGATCGCGATCAGGCCTTCCTGTTTCAGGACCCGGATATTGATTTTCCGCTGATCTTTGCCCTCGAGGGCATCGGAGGCATTGGTGATCAGATTCAGCATGACCTGGTGCAGGAGGCGGGGATCGGCGCTCACGGTTGTTACATCCGCTTCGACCGTTTTGCTGATTCTGATGCTGGATTGGCGCAGATCGTTGCTGACCAGAGCGATAAAGCGGGTCAAAAAATCATCGATAGACACATCCTGGATTTCCGGGTTTTCAAAAAAGCTGAAACTTTTCAAGGCCTGGAGCAGAAATTCGACCCGGGAGATTTCGGTCATGGCCCGGTCGACAAACTTTTCGACAGCCTGAGGGGAGTATTCGCTGAGATTTCTTTTCAGCACGCTCAACGTCATTTTGATCGAATTAATCGGGTTACCCAATTCATGCCGGATGCCGGAAAAGACATAACTGATATTGTCCATGGAATTGACCGCTTCGGCAATGGATTCCAGGCGGCTTCTCTCGGTAATGTCCCGGATGATAATCCAGATGAAACTGTTGGAAATCATGTAAGGCGTATAGCCTAACAGGCGATTTTTAAAGCGCAATGTATAATGCTTGCCGAATATTTCGGCTTCCGGTTTGCTGCTGTAATCCGCTAAGAGTAAAGATAGAAGATTTTGATATTCCAGTAAATTGGAGTTGTTCTGGAAAATTTCCGTGGCAAATTTATTCTTAAAAAGAAGTTCGCGGTTTTTGATGCCCAGGATGACGATGCCCAGATCAATCGTCTCCATAATGCTGGCATATAAAGAATAATCTAAATTCTTGTCCGGGGTTGGCGTAAAATGTTTGTGCGATGCGGCATCTTCCATAGGATGAATAAAAACTTTGCAAATGTAATAATTAAGAGATATTAAATCATCAAAAGCACTGCGCAGTCGGGCAAGTTTTGTGCTTTGATATAAATAATCACTTGTATTGTCAAGGATATTTTCGTGAAGACCTTTAGAAACATCATGCTGATTGCGGTGATCGTCATATTCGTCCTCGCAGTCGGAATGTTTTATGCTCCGGGATTTCTGGCTTACTCAACAAACTACGCTAAAGTGGATGCCGTCATTCTTTTGCTGGGACCTGATTTCAGCGCCCGTCAGAAGCATGCCCGTGATCTGATTGAAAAAGGCATGGCTGACTATCTGATTATCCCGGCTTATGGCAAAACGTATTATGTCGATCAGGGAATCATGAAACTGTTGCAGGGCGACAAGGTCCGTGACAGCAGAGATGGGAAAAAGAATTCGCTTTTAGAACAGTATTACGAAGACACGCATCTGGAACTCATGAAGGCAAAAAATACGATGAAAATGGGTGGACAGAAGTCCGCTATTTTCGTCAGTTCTTCCTATCATATGCGTCGAATCCGGCTGATGGTGGATAAGGAATTTGGCCACCAGTCCGTATATTATTTCTCGCCGACGCCCTATGATCCCGCCCCGGTTTGCGCCTGGCAGTTAAAAGCCTCCGATTGGAAAAAAGTCTGGAGAGAATACGTTAAAATTCTATGGTTTATGATCTATTCTCCCTGGACAAAATAGGCCTTTCGCTGTTCATTAGTCCGGCGGGTGATCGTGCTCCCCTGGACACTTTTAGCAAGGGATTTTTTGAATATGATCTCAAATTCCTCAAGTGTAGAGGACTGTTTGACGATAAGAATGTCAGAAAAAAATGTTTTTGTCCGCCGTCATGGATTAAATCGTCATGTTATTGACGCAGCTTCAGAAAATAAAGGTGGAAATAATTAAACCAACCCTTCCAAACTATTGAGGTGAATAAAATAAACCATTTACAGGATCAACGACATAGCGATGCGCACGGGCTTGGTCTTGGCCTAAGGAAGAATTAGCTGAACGCTCTTTTTTGCGGGCGGCATGTGTTTTGCTTTTATAATGTCGGTATGTTGTTAATAGAATATGACAATATTATCTGAATGACAGGGAGGCATCAAGATGAGTGTGTTTTTTAATAATTTGAAGCTGCGTAAAAAGATTCTTCTGGCGCCTGTGGTGGTGCTTTTCTTTCTTTTTATTCTGGGCGCGGGAACGTTTTACAGCATGCTGACACAGCAGGCTGCGCTGGATGACATCTTTAACAACAGGTTTAAAGGGTACCAAAACAGCTCAAAATTACTCAATGATTTATCCACTGTCCAGGGAAGTATTGCCCGCGTGATAAACTGGGTTGCCGTTGGTCATGATATGACCGAAGTGGACCAGTTGATCAAAAAACAGTTGGCTACGATGGAAGAAGACGTTCAGTTGATCCGCAAGACGCTTAAAAATGAGGATCTGGGGGCGGCGGAAAAAAAGCTGTATCAGGAAGCCATGGTAAAGCTTCTTGAGTTCCAGAAAGCGGCGACGAAAGTTCTCGAACTTGCACCCACCGGCGCGGGCGGCGTCTATGCGGCGGTCGCTGACCAGAAATACGATGCACTGAACAAGATCGTTTCCAATCTTCATGCTCTGGAAAATAAACTGAGCAATCAGAACTATGCTCAGTCCATCACTAATTTCAATATTACGGTTACCCTGTTTGCCATCATCTTTGTTGCGGCCGTCATTTTATCGCTCATCGTCAGCATGTTTGTTACGCGCCTGATCCTCAACCCGATCCAGGAGACCATCGGCGTGATGCGGAAGCTGGCTGACGGGGATCTCACGCAGAACATCGATATGGAATCGACGGATGAAATAGGTGAACTCGTTCAGTCTGTGAATACCATGCGCACCAAGATGGGCAATGCGGTGGGCCACGCCATGCAGATCGCGACGACACTGTCCGACGCTTCGTCGGAGGAAGTGGCCGCCATTGAGGAAACGTCCGCGTCCCTGGATGAAATTGCGTCCATGACCCGGCAGAACGCTGATAATACGAACGAAGCCAATAAGCTGATGGCATCGGCGAAAGACGCCATCAAAAAAGCCGGCGAGTCGATGAATGAACTGACCAAATCGATGAAGGACATTACAAAGGCCAGCCAGCAAACGCAAAAAGTAGTCAAGAGTATTGATGAGATCGCCTTTCAGACGAATCTGCTGGCGCTGAATGCCTCCGTGGAAGCCGCAAGGGCCGGCGAGGCCGGGGCCGGGTTTGCCGTGGTAGCCGATGAAGTCAGAAATCTGGCCATGCGGGCGACGGAGTCCGCCCGGGGATCATCAGCTTTTATCGAAGATATTGTCAACAAAGTGAAGAGGGGTGAAGAGCTGGTCAATATGACCAACACGGTATTCAGCGATGTGGCCGTGAGCTCAGACAAGGTTGTTTCTCTGATGAGTGAAATCTCCGCAGCCTCGCAGGAACAGTCTCAGGGAATTTCCCAGGTCAACAGTGCTATTGCGGAAATCAATACCACGACCCAGCAGAATGCCGGGAATGCAGAAAGCTTATCATCGGTCATGTCCATCTTCAAGGTGAACATCCAGGAAAATGATGACCAGGAACCCGCTGGCCGATCCCGGGGACCGGTCCGGTACCTGGAAGCGCGCCCCCGCCAATAGCGAAAAAGGCTGATCGGCGCCGGTCTGATCCGCTGCCGTTGGCGGCGGATCAGTTGCTGTCCGGTTTTAGATAGGGCAGCGCCAGTTGGACTTTTTTAAGCGCCTGCTTTTCAATCTGGCGCGCGCGTTCGCGGGTGATGTTGTATTTATCGCCGATTTCCTGAAGGGTGAGCGGATCATCCGCCATGACGCGGTGCTGGATGATGTAGCTTTCCCGCTCATTGAGCTTGGTCAGGGCGCCGGCGATGTCGCGCTTGACCAGGCTTCTTTCTTCATGCTTAATCAATGACGTTTCCTGATCATCGCCGTCATGGGTCAGAAAATCAAGATGCGACGTTTCGCCGTCATCGTTGATGAATTCATTGAGCGACAAATCGCGCGTGCCCATCCGTAAATCCATCTCCGCAACTTCGGAACCTTTTACCCCCAGTGAATCCGCGATTTCGCTGAATTCGGGATTCCTTTTCGATATCCGCTCCAGTTGTTTTTTGGCCTGACTTAACTTGAAGAAGAGTTTTCGCTGCGCCTGGGTCGTGCCGATTTTGACGATGCTCCAGGATTTGATGAGATAATTCTGGATATAGGCGCGAATCCACCAGACCGCGTAGGAAATCAGCCGGTAGCCTTTATAGGGATCGAATTTTTTTACAGCGTGAATCAGGCCGATATTGCCTTCCTGTATTAAATCGGCCAGTTTGAAACCGTAATTGCGGTATTCGTGGGCGATCTTGACGACAAAGCGCAGGTTCGAGACAATTAATTTTTCCGCCGCTTCCATATCGTTGTATTTCTTCAGACGCACGGCCAGCTTGAATTCTTCTTCAGCGGTTAAAAGCGGAAAACGGTTGATCTCTGAAATGTATATGTCAAGAGTGCCGGTAACGATCGGTAGCTTCAACGTTCAGGCCTCCAAGAAAAAATGAGCATGGTTGCTTTGTATCGAAGACTGGATTCGCGGTCAAGAGTTTTATTGAAACGGCCGGATTCTTGACAGGTATACCTTTAATGTTTATTCTATGGGCAAAACATTCTAAGGAATTGAAATGAAATCGGTTAACAGGACAATGATCGAAACAGCCATCCGGCTGGCCCATGAAGTTGAGGCCGGCAGCGTTTTGGCCTGCGTGGATGTGAAAGGTGAACTCGCGGAGTTGCCCGAAGATATTCTCTCCTCCGTTCGGCTTGTGCTTGTGACACAAGAGAATGAGGAATTGCCCGAGAAGCTGATTAGGCACTCGAACAAACTGGATGTTCCCAACGTGAATTTAACCCGCGTGGGAAAAATCAAGATTGCCATCGCCAAGGGCATTGTTTCCGGATTGTTCAAGAAGGGAGACAAAATCGTCTGCCTCTCCGGTGTGCCGAAATTCGGTTATGCCGACAGTATTTTTTTTATTGACGTCGGACGTGAATTCGAAATTCTGACATCCGACTTTATCAATAACGTTATCGAAGCCGTGCAGCCGGAGGTCTTCAACGCGGCGTTGAACATCGCTTGCGAACTGGCCGCTCAAGGCCGCGAAAACCGGAAGGTGGGAACGATCTTCGTGCTGGGTGATGATGAAAAGGTTCTGCAGCTTTCCCGGCAGATGATCATGAATCCGTTTTCCGGTTATTCCGAGGATGAGCGCAATATTCTGAATCCGGAACTGGAAGAAACCATCAAGGAATTTGCCGCAATTGACGGCGCGTTTGTCATCAAAGCCAGCGGTGTGATCATCACGGCCGGCCGGCATTTAAGCGCCGCGCTCGAGAGCAAGGACTTTCCGCCGGGACTGGGCAGTCGCCATATCGCCGCGGCTGGGATTACCAATGTCACCAAGGCTGTGGCCATGGTAATCTCCGAATCGTCGGGCAACGTCAGCGTCTTCAAAAACGGCAAGCTGTTTGTGACGATTGAGAAACCAGTGGAATAGAAAGAGGTAAGGTATGAGATTTGATAAATTCACATTAAAAGTACAGGAAGCGATTCAGGATGGGCAAACCCTGGCCGGGACACTCGGTCATCAGTCCATTGAACCGGAGCACCTGCTCGTCAGCTTTTTGCAGCAGCCCGACGGTATTGCGGGCGCTATTTTGAACAAACTGAACGCGTCGCCGCAGCGGGTGGAGCAGGAGCTGAATCAGCATTTGAAAAAACAGCCGAGTGTTCAGGGGGCAGGTACGGGGCAGGTCTACCTGAGCGGCAGGCTCAATAAAATATTCGATAAAGCCATGACGGAAGCGGCGCAGCTCAAAGATGAATACGTCAGCGCCGAGCATGTGCTTGTGGCCATAGCCGAGGAAAAGGAAGGACAGGCGGGTAAAATCCTGCGTCAGAACGGCATCACCAAGGATAACATCTTTAAGGTGCTGGTTGATATCCGGGGCAATCAACGCGTGACCGATCCCAATCCGGAAGGCAAATATCAGGCGCTCGAGCGTTACGCCAGGGATTTCAACGAACTGGCGCGCAAGGGATCATTTGATCCGGTCATCGGCCGCGATGAGGAAATCCGGCGCATCATGCAGGTCCTCTCCCGGCGCACCAAAAACAATCCGGTGCTGATCGGCGAGCCGGGCGTGGGTAAGACAGCCATTGTGGAAGGGCTGGCGCAGCGCATCGTCAACGGCGACGTGCCTGAAAGTCTCAAAAACAAGCGCGTCATCGGTCTGGACATCGGCGCATTGATTGCGGGCGCGAAATACCGCGGCGAATTCGAGGAACGGCTCAAGGCTGTTTTGAAGGAGGTCATCAGCGCCGAAGGGGAGATCATCCTCTTTATCGACGAGATCCATACCATGGTCGGTGCGGGTGCATCGGAAGGGGCGATGGATGCCTCCAACATGCTCAAACCGGCGTTGGCCAGAGGCGAACTGCGTTGCGTGGGGGCAACGACCCTCAACGAATACCGCAAATATATTGAAAAGGATGCCGCGCTCGAACGACGATTTCAGCCGATTCTGGTCAAGGAACCGACCGTAGAGGATACGATCGCCATTCTGCGGGGCTTGAAGGAGCGCTACGAAGTGCACCACGGCGTGCGCATCAAGGATTCGGCCATCGTGGCCGCCGCCACCCTCTCGCACCGCTATATTACCGACCGGTTTTTGCCGGATAAAGCAGTCGATCTGATCGATGAAGCCGCGTCCCGCCTGCGCATTGAACTCGATTCCATGCCGTCGGAAATTGATGTGATTGACCGTAAAATCATCCAGCTGGAAATTGAAAAGCAGTCACTCAAGAAAGACACGGACAAGGCCGCGAAGGAACGGCGCGACAAGATCGAAAAAGAATTGGCGGAACTCAAATCCAGCATGGATCAAATGAAAGTGCACTGGTCGGCTGAAAAGGACATCATCAAAAAGATCCAGCACATTAAAAGTCAGGTGGAATCGCTGAAGACGGAGGAGGCAAACGCCCAGCGCCAGGGTGATCTGGCGAAGGCCGCGGAAATCCGTTACGGAAAACTTGTTGCCCTGGATCGGGAGCTTCAGGAGGACCAGAAGAAGCTGGAGGAAACACAGAAGGGCAATCAGATGCTCAAGGAAGAAGTGGATGCCGAAGATGTGGCGGAAGTCGTCGCCAACTGGACGGGCATCCCCCTGGCCCGGATGATGGAAAGCGACGTGCAGAAGCTGATCCATATGGACGAGCGTCTCCGGATGCGCGTGATCGGACAGGATGACGGTATCCAGGCCGTGTCTGCGGCGCTGAGAAGGGCGCGCTCCGGCCTGCAGGATCCGAACCGCCCCATTGGTTCGTTTATTTTCCTGGGACCGACCGGTGTCGGCAAAACGGAGTTGGCCCGGGCCTTGGCGGAATTCATGTTCGATAATGAACAGGCCATGATCCGGATCGATATGTCCGAATACATGGAAAAACACGCCGTGGCGCGTCTGATCGGCGCTCCGCCCGGTTATGTCGGCTATGATGAAGGCGGCTATTTAACCGAAGCCGTCCGGCGGAAGCCTTATAGCGTGCTTCTGTTCGACGAAATTGAAAAAGCGCATCCCGACGTTTTCAACATCCTGCTCCAGATCCTGGATGACGGCAGGCTTACGGACGGTCACGGACGTACGGTGGACTTCAAGAATACCGTGGTGATCATGACGTCCAATGTGGGCAGCCAATGGATTCAGGATCCGTCTCTGGATGAAGATGAAAAGAAAAACCGGTCGATGGAAGCGCTCAGGGCAACATTCAAGCCGGAGTTCTTAAACCGTATCGACGATATTATCATGTTCCATGGACTAACCCTGGAAGATATCAACCGGATCGTCGTCATTCAATTGGGGCAGATCGATAAAAGGCTCAAGGAGCGCAAACTGAGCATCGAATTGACAGATGCGGCAAAAAAATATATAGCCGAGCAGGGTTACAGCCCTGTATATGGAGCACGTCCGCTCAAGCGTTCGCTGCAAAGGTTCGTTTTAGACCCGCTGGCGATGGATATTCTGTCCGGTAAATTCGCTGAAGGCGATCATATTACCATTGGCGTATCCAAGGGGGCGATTACATTCAGCAAAAGATAGACTGTAGGCAGTTAGGCTGTAAGGTTATTTGGTGGGGCGCTTAGCGCCCATCCATTTAGCCTGGCAGCCGAATAGGCTACAGTCCAATAGCCTGCACGAGTTATTTTTGTTTGGCTAACAGCCTACAGTCTAATAGCCTATATAAGGGGGATCTATGGCAGAAGAGAAAAAAGGTGAAGGATTTGTTATTAAAGATAAACGTTTTTCGGAAGAGCCCCAGACGAAAGAGGAACCATCGGCAGCGAAAGAACCGGATGTAAAAGAAAAAGCGGAAAAACCCGCTGCCGAACTATTGGAATATCCGCCGGTCAATTTTACCAATTTTGTTATATCGCTCAGTACATCGGCATTATTTCATTTCGGTGACTTCCCTGAATATGAGGGAGGTCATGCCGAGAAGAATCTGCCGGCAGCCAAGCAAACCATTGACATTCTCGATATGCTCAATGAAAAAACAAAAGGAAATCTTGACCAGAATGAAGCGAATTTGATTCAGGGCGTTCTTTACGAACTGAAAATGCGCTATGTTAAAGAAAAAGGCTGAAATGCGAAGGCATGCGCATGCGAAAGTCAACCTGTCCCTTCATGTTTTAGGGAAGCGTCCGGATGGTTACCACGACCTCGCTTCCGTGATGCAGCAGATATCCATTTATGATGAATTAACTTATTCCCTCCATCCGGAGGGAATTTTTCTTCAATGCCCGGGGACCGATCTTCCGACCAATCAGCAGAATTTAGTTTATCGCGCCGCCCAGGCCATTTTCAACCATACCGGTTATCATGGCGGCGTTGAAATCATTCTGAACAAGCACATTCCTTCCGCGGCCGGATTGGGCGGCGGAAGCTCGGATGCCGCCGCAACCCTGATAGCCTTAAATGACTTGTGTTCACTGGGAATGACGGGCAGTGACATGATGAAGATAGGGGCAAAACTGGGTGCAGACGTCCCATTCTTCATCTTCGGAAATTGTGCCTTTGCCACCGGCATTGGCGATCAGCTTCAACCCCTTCCCGATTTACCTCCGCTCCACCTCGTTTTGATCAATCCCGCCTTTCCCCTGTCCACCAAAGCGGTTTACGAAAACCTTAATTTAACATTGACAAAGAAAAAAAATAGTTATAGCATTCCGCGATTTTACGCACTAGGCGACGTAATTCGGGAATTGCATAATGATTTAGAATCGGTATCGCTCCAAATGCATCCCGAATTAAACGATTTCAAGCAAATGCTGATGCAGGAAGGCGCCCTGGGTGCTTTGATGTCGGGCAGTGGCCCCACGCTGTTTGGGATCTTTGCTGATGAAAAATCGGCGACAGAAGCGCGGGATGCTATCTCAAAAAAAGTTTCCGGAGAGTGTCTGGTCTTCTTTGCCCAATCACTGAAGTAGATGTTATCATTAATTTAATATTGAGACGATGGGGCGTCGTCAAGCGGTAAGACACAGGATTTTGGTTCCTGCACTCGGAGGTTCGAATCCTCCCGCCCCAGCCAGAAAATGATTGCGGAGAATGATTTAAATGTTAGAGAAAATTAGGGTTTTTTCCGGAAACGCGAATATCGATTTGGCTAAAAAGATTTGCGACAAACTGGGAGTCCCGCTGGGAAAGGCCAACGTTACAACGTTCAGCGATGGAGAAACGCGTGTCGAGATTAACGAAAATGTTCGCGGCATGGACTGCTTTATCATTCAGTCCACCTGCACGCCCGTCAACGTAACCTTGATGGAATTATTAATCATGATCGATGCCATGAAACGGGCCTCCGCGGACAGAATTACCGCCGTTGTTCCCTACTACGGGTATGCCAGGCAGGACCGGAAAGTCGCCCCCCGCGCGCCCATTTCGGCAAAGCTAGTGGCTGATCTGATTACCACCGCCGGCGCCCAGCGCCTTTTATCCATGGATTTGCATGCGGGTCAGATTCAGGGTTTTTTCAACATTCCCGTGGATAACCTTTTTGCCACACCGGTTCTGATCGATTATATGAAAAGAAATTATCAGGAAGATACGGTGGTTGTTTCGCCCGATACCGGCGGCGTGGAAAGAGCCCGCGCCTTCGGGAAGCGTCTGGGGGCGTCCCTGGCCATTATCGACAAACGGAGAGAAGGCCCGAATGAAGCCCAGGTGATGAACATCATCGGTAACATTAAGGGTAAACGGGTCATCATCCTCGATGACATGGTCGATACGGCGGGAACCGTCGTTCAGGCCGCTAATGCTTTGACGGCTGCGGGAGCGCTCGAAGTATCCGTCTGCTGCACCCATCCGGTTTTATCCGGTCCTGCGATTGACCGCATTGAAGGCTCCTGCATCAAGGAATTTATCGTTACCGATACGATTCCGCTCAGTGAAAAGGCCGCCCGTTGCGCAAGAATAAAAATATTGTCGGTATCCGGGCTGTTATCAGAAGCCGTGCGCCGCATATATTATAACGATTCAGTAAGCTCATTATTTATTTAGGAGGAGAGGGGTAAATGGAAATAACCGATTTAGCGGCAGAGGTCCGTAAAGAACAGAAGAAAGGTCCAGCCCGCCGATTGCGGCAGCAGGGATTTGTGCCGGCTATTTTTTACGGCGGATCCACGGAAAATATACAGCTGGCCGTGAAGAGCAGTGACCTGCAGAAACTGCGCAAGGAAAAGAAAGTTCACTCTTTCATCAAGCTGATTATTGATGACGGCGGCAACAAGGTCGAGAAACTTTCCTTGATTAAGGAACTGCAGACCCAGCCTTTAACCGGGAAATTGTTTCACGCTGACTTTTATGAAGTGGATATGAAAAAGAAGCTGGCATTTGACGTCACCCTGAACTTCATTGGCAAAGCCATTGGCGTGGAAAACGGCGGAGAGTTGCAGCACATCAAGCGTGAAGTTAAAGTATTGTGTCTGCCGGCGGATTTGCCCGATCATATCGATGTGGATATCAAGGCCATCGAAATCGGCCATTCCATCAAGGTTAAAGACATTATTCTTCCCGGAACTATGACGCATCTGGATCCTCCGGATGCAGCAGTCGTATCCGTGGCCGCAGTCAAGGTAGTGAAGGTTGAAGCAACTGCAGAAGCGGCGGCGGAAGGTGTCGCTGCTGCGGCGGCCGAGCCGGCCAAGCCGGCCAAGGATGAAAAGAAAGAGAAGGAAAAATAAGTTTCAAAACATAAATTGGGCGGAAGAGCATGCTTCCCTCTGCTTTGGCAAAATTATTGTCCCGGTTTCGGAAAGAGGGGGAACCAGTGGTTTATCTGATTGTCGGTTTGGGTAATCCCGGCCGCCGCTATGAGGCAACCCGGCACAATATCGGGTTCATGGCGCTCGACAAACTTGCCGGCAAGCTGGAAATAGAACTAAAACAGAAGAGTTTTGACGCCTTATGGGGCAAAGGCAACTTTGCAGGACAGAACGTTCTTCTCGCCGAGCCTCAAACATTCATGAATTTGAGTGGTACTGCAGTCAGGCAATTGCAGTCGTTCTTTAAAACGGATATCAGCAATCTCATTGTTATTCACGATGACCTTGACCTGCCGTTCGGGGCCGTTCGACTGAAGACTGGCGGAGGGACTGCCGGTCATAAAGGGCTGGCATCTATCGAGTCTAACTTGGGAACCGCCGGTTTTATTAGGGTGAGACTAGGTATTGGCAAACCAGTTGACAAATCCCGAATTGAGGGTTATGTGTTGGAACCCTTCCGGCAGGAAGAGCAAGAGGTGTTGCCCGACATCATCAGTCAGGCTGCCGATGCGAGCGCTGAAATTGTTTTGAATGGTCTGCAAAAGGCTGTAAGCAAGTACCAGACAAAAAATATAAAATTTTCGAAAAAGGAGGACTAGTTAATGTTTAAAAACAGAAGAAGTATCTGGACATTTTTACTGAGCAGTTTGATGATCCTGCTCACTGCCGGTGCCGCTTTTGCCGGTGAGGCAAACATCAAGCTGCCTGATTTGACTCAGGTTGCGTTTTTTGGCGGCTCCCTTGGTGGGACAACCATTCTTAACTTCGGGTTGCTTATCTGCCTGATCGGGTTAGGATTCGGTTTCATGCAGTACTCGCAGACAAAAAATCTGCCTGCGCACAAGTCCATGCTGGATGTCTCCCAGACCATTTGGGAAACCTGCAAAACCTATCTTTTACAGCAGGGCAAATTCCTGCTCGCTTTATGGATCCTGATTGCCATTTGTATTATTTACTATTTCGGCGCCCTTTCGCATATGGGTGCATCAAACGTGGTCATCATCCTGCTGGCTTCCGTCATTGGTATTCTTGGTTCCTATGCGGTGGCCTGGTTCGGAATCCGGATCAACACGGTTGCTAACTCCCGCGCCGCTTTTGCCTCTCTTTCCGGCAATCCCCTCAACATCGTCAACATCTGCCTGCGTTCCGGTATGAGCGTAGGACTCGTTCTGGTCAGTGTTGAGCTGCTGGTCATGCTCATCATTCTGGTTTACATTCCCCAGGAAGTGGCCGGCGCGTGTTTCATCGGCTTCGCCATTGGTGAATCCCTGGGCGCTTCCGTGCTGCGTATTTGCGGTGGTATCTTCACGAAGATTGCCGACATCGGTTCCGACCTCATGAAAATCGTCTTCCATCTTCCCGAAGACGACCCGAAAAACCCCGGTGTTATCGCCGACTGTACGGGTGACAACGCTGGCGACAGCGTCGGTCCCTCGGCTGACGGTTTTGAAACTTACGGCGTAACCGGCGTTGCCTTGATCACCTTCCTGGCTCTGGCGCTGGCTTCCACCCCGGAGATGGGCGGTCGTTTGATCGTCTGGATTTTCGCCATGAGAATCCTCATGATTCTGACCTCGCTTGCCTCTTACTTCATCAACAACGGTATCAGTCAGGCCGCTTTTGGTGGTAAAAAAGAATTCAATTTTGAACATCCGTTAACCAATCTGGTTTGGATCACTTCGATCGTTTCCATCGCCGTTACCTTTATTGCCAGCTATTATCTGCTGGGCGACCTGCCCGCACAGTATACAGGTTTATGGTGGGCACTGGCCGTCATCATCAGCTGCGGAACCATCGCCGGCGCGTTGATTCCGGAATTCACCAAAATCTTCACCAGTACGTCTTCACGTCACTGCGAAGAAGTTGTTAACGCTTCCAAGCAGGGCGGTGCCTCTTTGAACATTCTTTCCGGTCTGGTTGCCGGTAACTTCTCCGGTTTCTGGCTGGGCATGGTTATTATGTTCTTGATGTTCGTCGCCTACATGGTGTCGAAGCAGGCAGCCGTTATGGCGATTATGCCGGCGGCTTTCAGTTTTGCCGCTCCGGTGTTTGCTTTCGGTCTGGTTGCCTTCGGTTTCCTGGGCATGGGCCCGGTCACCATCGCGGTCGACAGTTTTGGTCCGGTATCCGACAACGCGCAGTCCATTTATGAACTGTCTCTGATCGAATCCCGTCCCGATACGAAGGATGCCGTGAAAAAAGAATACGGCATTGCTCCCGATTTTGAATTGGCCAAACACTTCCTGGAATCTGCAGATGGTGCGGGCAATACCTTTAAAGCGACGGCCAAGCCCGTGTTGATCGGCACCGCCGTTGTCGGCGCCACCACCATGGTGTTCGGCATCATCATCATGCTTGAAGGTCTCTTCGGCAATGTCATCGCTAAACTTTCGCTGGTTCAGCCGGAAATCATTCTGGGCCTGATTGCCGGCGGCAGCGTTATTTACTGGTTCTGCGGCGCTTCCATTCAGGCGGTTGTCACCGGCTCCTATGAAGCGGTTGTGTACATTAAGAAGAACATTAAACTGGACAAGAAGGAAGCTTCGATTGAAGACTCCAAGGAAGTCGTCAAGATTTGTACCCAGTATGCTCAGAAGGGTATGATCAACATCTTCATCGTGATCTTCTTCATGTGCCTGTCGTTCTCCTTCTTTAACCCCTACTTCTTCATCGGTTACCTGGTCGGCATCGCTTTCTTCGGTCTGTTCCAGGCAATCTTCATGGCCAATGCCGGCGGTTGCTGGGACAACGGCAAGAAGATTGTTGAAGTTGACCTGAAGATGAAAAACACCCCGCTGCACGAAGCCAGCGTTGTCGGCGACACCGTCGGCGACCCCTTCAAAGATACGTCTTCTGTTTCTTTGAACCCGATCATCAAATTCACGACTCTGTTCGGTCTTTTGGCAACGGAAATTGCCGTTACCATGACGAATGCGAATTTGAAATTGGGTCTGGCCGTCGTCTTCCTGCTGATCGCTCTTGTTTTCGCGTATCGTTCTTTCTACAGCATGAGAATATCTGAAGAAAAATTGGGCTAATTAAGAAGTCTAACTCTTAACCTCAAAAGGCGCTCCCGAAACGGAGCGCCTTTTTTTATGAGTGAATTCACTTTATAAAGCCGCATGGAGAATGTTTGTAATCCGGCTTGCAATCAAATTCAGTTTGTTATATGAGATCCCAATCGTATTTACACCATGCTTAAAAGATTTAAATAATATCCAATGTCTGGTTTGGAAGCATAACAGACACCTACTTGATTTCTGTTCCAAGGATGGAAAAGCAGAATGAAAAAATCCTTTTAATAAAACTGATTCAGATTCGCGCGCGTTGCAAATTAATCCAGAGGCAACGATGTTATTCTATTCTAAAATGTTTGACATAAAAAAAATACTATTCATTGCCATTATCGCAGGGATAGTACCGTTTGCTTCCTATGGCGGTTTAGCAGGTACCGCAAATCCATCGGATATTATTCATGACGAAGAGAGCGCCGCAGCCGATCAGGATACAAGAAAACCTGCTGTTCCGGTCATGCACGAAAACACAGATCCATCAAGCGTTCATCAACGGGTACCCTTGCCGGTAACCGTGAAGCCGATTCATGCCGCTGCAGATGAACAGAAAAGGATCCTTAATGCCAAATCACCGGACGGAAAGCAGTTTGACGGGAAACCGCTTTTGAATCAGCCGCGACAAACACCGACACGTCCGAAGATCGGGATGCCCCATCAGGTTCAATCAACCGCGGGACTGGCGGATTCATTAAACCCGCAAACCGCTCTATCGCCGGAACATGACGCGCAACCAGCGCCGCTTTCTTCGAGTGGAAAAAACAGAGCCCTGGTCGTCACAAAAGGCCATGTCAGTTTAAACTTTGATGACGCGGATATTTATTCCGTTATCCAGACGGTTTTTGGCGAGATATTGAAATACAATTACATCATTGACTCCCGCGTGAAGGGACGGGTCACTTTCAGATCAATTGCCTCCGTTTCCCGGGAAAAAGTACTGGCCCTGATGGAAGTCATTTTGCGATTAAACGGCGTTGCGATTATTGAAGAGAGCGACCTGTTCCGGATTATTCCCATCAGCGACCTGTCGCGTGAACCTTCGGAAATCAAGATAGGACGCAAAATTATTGAATCCGAGCTCAGGGGGAAGGCCGTCCTGCAGATCGTTCCTCTGAACTATGTGCAATCAACGGAAATTGTCAAACTGATCAATCCGTTCGTCTCTGCAAACGCCGTGATCGTGGATGTTCCCAAAGCCAATCATATCATTATCGCGGATACGGACGCCAACGTGAAACGCATTCTGAGTCTGATTGAATATTTTGATTCGGAAACAAAAGAAAAAAAAGGCGTTCGGGTTTTCGTGTATCATGTGCAGAATACCAAGTCCAAAGATCTTGTAACAATGCTGCAGCAGATATTTTTAGGGGCCAAGGCACAAACAACCGACAAGGTCATTACGCCATCCGCTGGACAAGCGTCGAGACCTGCCGCGCCGCAAACACAACCGGTTATGGTCACTACCCGCACCGGCGGCGCCGATGCGATCGTGTCGGATGTCGTGAAGATATTCGCCGATGAAAAATTAAATGCAGTGGTCATTTTGGGTACGCGCGAAGATTTCGACATCATTAAGGAAACCATCAAAGAACTGGATCTGGTTCCCCGGCAGGTCTTGATTGAAGGCACCATTGCATCTATTCTGTTAACGGATAATATGAGTTTAGGTTTGGCCTGGTCGATCAAAACGAATATCGGCAGCATCAACCCGCTTAACATATCGTTTAATCCGAAAGCGTTGCAGATCGATCCGGAAAAGCCAACGGAGGCCGGTTTGAACATTATCGGGGTAGAGTCCGGAACGACCGTCAGAGCCGCGATCAATGCACTGGCTTCGCAATCGAAAGCTAAACTTCTGGCCTCACCGCACATTATGGTATCTGATAACAATGAGGCAAGAATTCAGGTCGGGCAGCAGGTGCCTATTCCAACGTCGGAAACCTATGGATCATCCACTGTCGCGCCGCAGAGAACGATTCAATATAAAGATATCGGCATTATTCTGAAGGTCAAGCCTATGATTAACGACAGCGGTTTGATCAATCTGCAAATATCGCAGGAAGTGTCAACCTTTTCGACGATCGTTTTATATGCCAATGAAAAACAAATCATTCTCAACAAGACAGAAGCCACAACCAATTTGGTGGTGAAAAACGGCCAGACCATTGTTATCGGCGGACTGATTCGGGAAGACGATTCCAACGCCCGCGCGGGTATTCCCTGGCTCACTAAAATACCGCTGCTTGGCTATCTGTTCGGCAATACAACAAAGGAAAATACCAGGACGGAACTGGTTATTCTATTAACACCCTATATTGTCAAGGATCAGGAAGGGGCAATTGCCGCGACACAGAATATGCTTGATGACTTGACGGATAAAAAAATGGGCGAAGACTTAAAGAAAAACATACATCAGAAAAGAGAAGAATCGAAGTAAGCAAAAAGAAAATATTGGCTGCACCTTTTCTGGCTTCAGGCTGCTTACTTTGAACATCTGATGTTTATTAATTACAATGTTCTTTGGACATAACGGATGCCTGCAATCGACCATTGTCAAGCGCCGGAATGTTTCGATGAAAAATGATTTCGGTATGTCGAAAATGACCCTTGCCAAAAATATTCTTGACACGGGTTTTGAATTAGGATAATCGGCCGGCAGAAATCAGCGATTCACATAGAGTATTCAAGATTTGACCAGGACTGGAAAAGCATGCGCAGTTTTTGTGGCGTTATCGATGCGCGAGGCAGCAGCCCTGTTCGGTTATCCCATTTGCAACAGTTGAAGGAACAACTAGACGCAATTCCATCCAACTGTTTATTATTTTGTCAGATGAGAGAAGATCAGGATTTTTCCGGGGGGTTCAAACCGGCCGGGCTGTCGGTATCGTCTTTAAGAGAGCCGTATTCAGCGATTGAATCCGGGGTTGCACATTTCCATCGGTTTTCACGGAGGAAGACTAAAAGTGAGTGTTTCAGGCGGCGC
>JAIGNE010000007.1:0-19755 GCA_036528635.1 Deltaproteobacteria bacterium | reverse complement strand
GCCATGCGTCATCTCCTTTGTGAGCGTTTTAGCACATCAATATGGTTGTGCAACCAATTTTGCCTTCTTCTAATATTTTATTGTCAAAGAACAATTTATACCTTAATTATGACACAGTCTGGGAAGCCGGTATGACAAAAAGTTGAAATGACCTTACTTCTTCAACCCCTGAGCAAACTGTTTGGCCCAGTAGGTGATAATGATATCCGCACCGGCCCGTTTGATGGCGGTGAGGCTCTCGAGCATCGCTCTTTCTTCATCAAGCCAGCCCAGCTGGGCGGCGGCCTTGATCATCGCATATTCGCCGCTCACGTTATAAGCGGCCAGCGGCAGATCGAATTCCTGCCTCGCCCGGCAGATGATATCCAGGTAAGGCAGGGCCGGCTTGACCATGATAATGTCCGCACCTTCGGAGACATCAAGCGAAATTTCCCGGATCGCCTCATCGGCGTTGGCCGGGTCCATCTGGTAGGCTTTGCGGTCGCCGAACTGCGGCGCACTCTCGGCCGCCTCGCGGAAGGGGCCATAGAAAGACGACGCGTATTTCGCGGAATACGCCATGATCGGAATGTCCTCCAGGGCGTTTTCATCGAGCACTTCCCGGAGCGCGCCAATCTGACCGTCCATCATGGCCGAGGGCGCCACCATGTCCGCGCCGGCTTTCGCGTGCGACAGGGCGGTCTCCGCCAGCACGTCCAGGGTCATATCGTTATGCACCTGTCCTTTTTCCAGAATGCCGCAATGGCCATGACTCGTGTATTCGCATAAGCAGACATCCGTGATCACCAGCATATCGGGAACGTCGCTTTTGACGCGTCTCACCGCCTGCTGGACAATGCCGTCTTTCGCGAAAGCGCCGCTGCCCTGCTCGTCCTTCTTCGCGGGAATGCCGAAAAGCAGTATCGCGGGAATGCCCAGGTCGAAGGCTTCGCGCGCTTCCCTGGCGATGTAATCCACGGACAGCTGGAACTGGCCCGGCATTGAATTGATAGGCTTCTTCACGCTTTTGCCGGGAACCGCAAACAGCGGGTAAACCAGATCATCGACGCTTAATTTCGTTTCACGAACCAGTCGTCTCAGGTTTTCATTTTTTCTCAGCCGGCGTCCCCGGTATTCAGGAAATTGCATGATCTATTCCTCCCTTTTCGATATTTCTTCGTCTGTCAAGTAACAGGCCGGGTCGGCTCCCCAGATATCGCCCGCCGATTCGGCCCGCGCGCGGAAATTGCCGCCGCAGACGGAAAGCCACACGCAGGCGGCGCAGCGTCCGTGAACATGTTTCTTCTTATCCTTCAGCTTCATCAGAAATTCATTTTTCTCATCCGTCCAGATTTCGCTGAACGGTTTTTGCCGGACATTCCCGAGCGGCCGGTTGCGCCAGAACTGATCGGGATACACTTCGCCGTCCCAGCTCACGCAGCCGATCCCCTGGCCGGACGAGTTGCCTTCGTTCATTTCCAGGAGCTCCAGGACCTCGCGGGCCCGCCCGGGATTTTCTTCCTTCATCTTCAGATACAGATACGGCCCGTCGGCGTGATTATCAACCGTCAGAATTTCCGGCGCCATCCCGCAGTCAAACATTTCTCTTGTTTTTGCCGCAATCAAATCCAGAAGTTTTCGTGCTTCCTCATGCGTCAGGTCTTCGTCGCGCAGCTTGGAGCCGCGGCCGGTATAGACCAGATGATAGAAACACAACCGTTCGATTTTTTCGCGCCGCAGCAGATCGAACATGTCGGCCACATCGGCCAGATTGTGTTTATTCACCGTGAACCTGAGCCCGACCTTGATGCCGGCGTCGCGGCAGTTGCGGATGCCTTCAATCGCTTTCTCAAACGCGCCCTTCGTGCCGCGGAAGCGGTCGTGCGTTTTCTGGAGACCGTCAAGGCTCACGCCCACGTACGACAGGCCGATCTTTTTGAGCTCGGCTGCGATCTCCCTGGTGATGAGCGTACCGTTGGTGGAAATGACCGCGCGCATGCCCTTGTCCGTCGCGTACTTGGCCAGTTCCAGGAGGTCGGGCCGCATGAGCGGCTCACCGCCGGAAAAAAGAATGACCGGAGCACCGAAGGCCGCCAGGTCGTCAATCATCTTTTTGCCCTCTTCGGTGGTCAGCTCATCGGGGTAGTCGACGTTCGCCGAATTGGAATAGCAGTGAATGCACTTCAAGTTGCAGCGGCGCGTCATGTTCCAGACCACCACCGGTTTCTTGTCCGCAGAAAATTGCAGCAGATGCGACGGAAGCTTTCCGGAGTGCCGATTGTAGCGCAGCACATCGGAGGGCTCCACCGCCCCGCAGTACAACTTGGAAATGCCGATCATATTTTTTCCTCACCCGTCCTTACGTGACGATTCGATTTGATAATCATTGACGAGGGACTGCACGAGGCCTTCCATCGTATATTCTTCCTGCTGAATATCAATCTTAAAGCCGGCCTTTTCGGCGGTCGCGGCCGTTACCGGGCCGATGCAGGCGATTTTCACATCCGGCGGCAGTTTGTAATCGCCGCCCATGATGTCCACGAAATGGGTCACCGTCGATGAACTGGTAAAGGTGATTACATCCACCTCTCCTGCCTCGATGCGCTTTGCCAGTTCTTCTTTCTTTCTTCCGGAATTGACCGTCTGGTATGCCGTAACCACATCCACCCGGGCGCCCTGTTTTCTCAGGCTCTCCGGCAGAATGTCCCGGGCCTTGGCGGCGCGGGGAATCAGAATTTTCTTTCCCGACAAATCCATTTCCGCAAACAACTTTAAAATGCCTTCGGCGATGAATTCACCGGGGACCAGATCGACCCGGACACCCCGGTCGAGAACCTGTTTCGCCGTGGCCGGGCCGATGCAGCAGATTTTGACGCCCTTGAGATCGCGGACATCCCCGCCCTTCTCCCGCAGCCGCTGAAAAAAGAAGTGCACGCCGTTGGCGCTGGTGAAAATCAGCCAGTGGCAGGTTTCCAACTCCCCGATGGCGCGATCCAGCTCGCTCCAGTCGGAAGGAGGCTGAATTTTGATCGTCGGAAAGGCGATGGGATTCGCTCCCTCGGCCGCAAGCAGCTGCGCCAGATCGTCGGCCTGTCTTTCCGGGCGCGTGATGACCACGCCTTTGCCGAAAAGCGGCCGGGTATCAAACCAGCGCAATGTTTCTCTCAAGTCAACCACCGGACCCACCACCAGGATGGCCGGCGGCTGGAAATGATTATTCCGCGCGAGGTCCACGATGGTGGATAATGTCCCGACAAGGATTTGCTGATGCGGCGTTGTGCCCCGGCGAATCAGCGCCGCGGGCGTCTCGGGCAATTTGCCGCGCGTCATGAGCGCCCCCGTGATCTGCCCGAGATTCTTCACGCCCATCAGAAAGACCAGGGTGCCGATGCCGACAAGCGCCTGCCAGTCAATATCGCTTTGCTCCTTGGTGGGATCTTCGTGGCCCGTGATAAAAGCCACCGTGGACGTGAGCCCGCGATGCGTCAGCGGAATTCCCGCGTAAGCCGGCACCGCGATGGCCGACGTAACGCCCGGGATGACTTCAAACGGAACGCCCTCACCCACCAGCACCTCGGCTTCTTCGCCGCCGCGTCCGAAGATAAAAGGATCGCCGCCCTTGAGGCGGGCAACCGTATTGCCCTCCAAGGCTTCTTTAGCCAGGAGTTCATTGATCCTGTCCTGCGACAGAGTGTGATCACCGCCCTTTTTACCCGCGTAGATGAAACGGGCCCGCGCCGGCGCGTATTTCAGCAGTTCCTCATTGACGAGGTTGTCGTAGATCACGACATCGGCCAGGCGCAGGCACTCTACCGCCTTGAGCGTAATCAGCCCTGGATCGCCCGGCCCCGCCCCGATGATATAAACTTTCCCCGGTTTTATTTTTTCAGACATCATGCACCAATTTATGTCATTCCCGAGTAGTCGGGAATCCAGGAATCATAATTTTTAAAACGCTGCGAAGCGCTACTGAACAATTTCATCATACAAATCCCTCCAACCGGGATTCTTCTCTTCTACCAATCTCAGTTTCCATTCCCTGTTCCATTTCTTAATTTGTTTCTCTCTCGTTATCGCATGCAGTATTTCCGTGTAAACTTCATAATACACAAGATTATGAACACCATATTTTTTTAAAAACCCGTCTATCAAGTCATTCTTATGTTCATAAATGCGTTTGGCCAAATCACTCGTGACGCCTACGTACAAGGTGCCATTCTTCTGACTTGCCAAAATGTAAACATAAGAATGTTGCATAAGCAAATCCATCAAAAGAACTGGATTCCCGCCTCCGCGGGAATGACGTCGACGTGTTTCTCAACTTAACACACCAGATCCAGGAGCTTTTTGCCGCCCTTCTCCATAATCATAGCCGCCAGTTTTTTGCCCATCTCTTCGGCTTCATGAAGCTCGCCCCAAACTTTGTCCCGGACATAGTTTGAGCCGTCGGGCGCGGCAACGAGACCTTCGAGCGTCAGCCGCTTCCCCTCGATGAGACCGTAGGCCGCAATCGGCAAACGGCACCCCCCGCCCAGAGCCCGGAGATAAGATCGCTCCGCAGTCACTTCCGTGGCCGTGGGGGCATGGTTCAACTTCGCCAGAAACTGCATCAATTCCGTATCGGTTTTCCGGGTCTGCAAACCCAGAGCCCCCTGCCCCACCGCCGGCAGCATGATTTCCGTCGGCAGAAACTGCGAGATCGTCTCCGCATAGCCCAGTCGTTTCAATCCGGCAGCCGCCAGGATAACGCCCGTCAGATCTTCCGTCTCGATTTTTTTAAGGCGTGTATCGATATTGCCGCGCAGCGGCACGATTTCGATATCCGGCATGAATGATTTGATCTGTGCGCCGCGCCTCAGCGACCCGGTGCCGATCCTCGCGCCTTTCGGCATGAATTCGAATTTTGTCCGCCCGCGCGAGACCAGGACGTCGCGGACATCTTCACGCTCTAAAATTGCCGCGAACGTGAGCCCCTCCGGAATGTCGCCGGGCACATCCTTCATACTGTGGACCGCCAGGTCGATGCTCCCCGCAAGGAGCGCTTCTTCAATTTCCTTGACAAACACGCCCTGGCCGCCGATCTGCAAAAGCGACACATCCTGCATAATGTCGCCGCTGGTTTTGATCACGACGACTTCGGCCTCGATTTCCGGGGCGACTTTTTTCAGCCTTTGAACCACAAAATGGGTCTGGGCCAGCGCCAGCTTGCTGCCTCTTGTTCCGATTTTAATATTCATACTTCTCCCGATATTTTTTTCTCCGGCCGCTTCGTTGCAGGGAACGTTTTCAATAACCTCATACCCTGAAGGGCACGCGAGGTCACACGGCCGTTCCCTGCTCTTAATCGTCCAGCTTGAAGAGCTGCCTTGCGGCCGCCACGATATCCTGCGATTTAAACTCGGCGCTTTCTTCCTTCATCGCCGTCATCGGCGCATGCAGGATCTTGTTCACGATGCCGTTCACCAGCGCCTCTATTTTTTCACGGTCTCCATTATGGAGAGTCCCCATCCAGGACTGGGCCTTGGCCATTTCCATCCGCGCGATGCCTTCGGCCTTGCTCCGGAGCGATACAATGGTCGGCACGGCGTCGAGTTCTTTCAGCCAGCTTGAATACTGCGTCACTTCCTCGGCTACGATCTGCTCGGCCTTGAGCGCCTCGCGGCGGCGGCTCTTGATATTCTCGTCGACAATGTCCTGCAAATGATCGATATTGTAAAGATAGACATTCTCAATGCCGTCCGCCGCCGGATCGATGTCGCGCGGCACCGCAATATCGATTAAAAACAGCAGGCGGTTTTTGCGTTTTCGCAAACAATGACGAACCATGTCCCCGGTCACAATATAGGCCGGCGCGCCGGTGGAGCTGATCACAATATCAGCATCGCACAGCGCTTCGTCAAGGGCATCAAGCCCGACGGCCGCGCCGTGATATTTTTCGGCCAAAAGCCCGGCCTGGGTGATCGACCGGTTGGCGACCGTGATTTCTTCCGCGCCGTTCCCGATCAGGTGCGTGCAGGTCAGCTCCGCCATCTCGCCGGCGCCGATCACCAGAATTTTTTTGCCGGTGAGCGATCCGAAGATTTTCTTGGCCAGTTCGACGGCGGCAAAGCTCACGGACACCGGATTGGCGGCAATGCCCGTTTCCGTCCGCACGCGCTTGGCCGTGCGGAACGCCCGATGCATCAGGCGGTTCAGCGCGATGCCGGTCGCGTTTTGCGCCAGCGCCTGCCGGTAGGCCTCCTTCACCTGGCCCAGAATCTGCGCTTCACCCATCACCAGCGAATCCAGGCTGGATGTAACGCGAAACAAATGCCGGATCGCTTCTTCATCCTGGTATCCGTAAAGACAGGATGCGGCTTCATCCTTTGTCAGACCGCCATAGCGCGCCAGGAATGATTGGAGCGCGCTGATTGTCGCCGGCGTTTCATCCGTGGCGGCGACAAGTTCAATGCGATTGCAGGTGGAAATGTGCAGGATCTCCCGCACGCCGTCTACCGCCTGCAGATCAGCGAGGAGATCGGCCCGCTCCTGGCACCCGGCAGAGAGTCTTTCGCGCACGGCAAGCGGCGCCGTTTTATGGTTTAATCCAACGAGAACAATCATATTCAAATAAAATTATGCACGGTTGCCAAGCAAAATCGGATGACCAGCGTCGACAGGACGAAAAGCAGGAACGCCAGGCTGGATAAGACGGCCATCCGCGACCCCTTCCAGCCGATCGCCAGACGCTGATGCAGGAGAAAGCCGTAAACCAGCCAGACGGCAAACGCCCAGATCACTTTGGGATCGGCGGGCCACAGGCCGCCCCAGACAAAGGCGGCGTAAACGGCGCCTCCGATCATCCCCAGCGTCAAAAGCGGAAAACCCCACAGAAGTCCCAGGTGATTGAGCCGGTCGAGATCATTGAGCGACGGCAGCAGCCGGCCGAGCGACCCGGGTTTTTTGTGCTTGAGGAGCCTGTTCTGAATCAGGAACATCGCGCCGGCCGCCGAGGCCAGAACAAAAAGCGCCTCTCCGGCAATCGCCAGAACCAGGTGGATCGCCGTGAGCCAGCCCTGCCACTGGGGGGGCACAAGATTCTTACCCGATCCCTGGCCTGCCGCGGCAATCAGAAACAATACGATAAACGGCGCGATGAAAGCGCCCAGCAATCGGGTCCTGGTCTTGATTTGCGCTCCCAGGTAAATGCCGGCAATCGCCCAGGCGTAGACCGACAGAAAATGGCGCGAACCGAAGGTGTCCCAGCCGGTCGAATGAACGGCCGCCAGGAGCAGGTAGAGCGTCAGGAAAACAAAGCCTGCGGCCAGGATCCAGGTGGATATCCGGGCAAAGGTTACTTTTTTGACCAGGAGAGAAAGCAGATAACCCGCCGTGGCCAGCACACAGCACACCAGGGCCGCGACGAACAGAAGGGTTTCCAGACTATTCAAGCTGCACCTCCGAACCCGTGACATCATGAACGATTGTTTTGACCCGGCAGTCGTCCTTCCGGCGGATCGCGTCGAGTATTCCCGCCGCCAGAAGCTTGTCAAACCAGACTTTGCCGACACCCGCGTTCTTTTCCATTTTCATCCGCAGCTGACCGAGAATGTGCAGAAGGGTCGCGTATTCCTCCCCATAGGCGGCTTCCAGCTCTTCGCGCAAGTGACGCGCCAGCGCCGGAGAAGCCCCGCCGGTGCCGCAGGCAATGGTCAGATCGCCTCGTTCCACCAGAGACGGCAAAATGAAATCGCATTTTTGCGGATCATCCACGATATTGACCGGAATACCCTTGCTTTTGGCGTCCCGTGAGATGACGGCATTGGTTTGTTCATTATCGGTCGCCCCGATGACCAGCGTTGCCCCGTAAAGATGCTCACCCGCGTACTCATCATCGATGTGCTCGATGCGCCGGTCGTTCTTCAGGCGATCCAGCTCCGGAACCAGTCTGGGGCTCACCACGCAAACCTTTGCGCCGCAGTCCAGCAGACGGGCAACTTTTCTGGCCGCCACATCGCCCCCGCCGACGACAACACATTTTTTCTCGGTAATGTCCCAAAAGACCGGATAATATTTCAAGATTTTCCCTTCCCGCTATCCATACATGCCTGACAATTCTTTGCGGGCAAGCTACCATGAAGGGGGGTAAAATTCAAGCAGGTGTTTGGCCAAACTGATTTTTTATCTCATTGGAATCAATGAATAATTATTGACTTGACGAACCGGTTTACTTTTGCCACATTAAAGTCCGGACGGAAGGATGACGATTTTTCGTCGCAGGGCATAGCGGAGAATCCATCCCTGATTTGCTTAATCAGGCAGTCAGGGGAGCACGTCTTTAAATCGGGAGGGCAAATGGAGCACGAGCAGCTGATCAAAGAAGCACAGAGATCTTTGCCGGTTACACCCCGGGCAGCAGCCCTTTACGTAAAAATGAGAGACGCCCTGCTCGACGAGGTCAACAATCGACTGTCCACCCATCCTCAGATCGCCGCCCTGATCGGCGGCAATCCCATCCGCATGATGTACGACAATCACAGCAACCATATCGATTTTATGGCAACGGTGTTTCAATACAACAGCTTTGAAATGCTGGTCAAAACCATCCCCTGGGTTTATCGCTCCTACCGCGCGCACGGCTTCTCTTTTGACTATTTTCCCCTGGAGCTGGAAACATGGAAGAAGGCGGTGATCAAATATCTCGATGCCGCAGCGGCGGATGAAATCAGCGCCGTTTACAACTGGATGCTGAAAAATCATCACAGGATGATCGAACTTTCCGCGCTCATCCCGGAAGAGGACGAAACCTATCCGGAACTGACGGATGAGCGCAGGACCTTCGCCGCCGTCCTGCTCGCGGCCGACTTTCACAGGTGCCTGAAAATCGCCGAAGGTCTTCTGGCGCGGGAAAAGGGACAGGAAATGCTGTATCTGGGGCTCATTCAACCGGTCATGTACCGCATCGGAAGGCTCTGGGAGCAAGACAAGATCAGCACCGCCGAAGAGCATCTGGCAACCTCCATCGTCAGCAGAATCATGGCCGGCCTTTATGCACAACTCCCCGTTCCCCCCGCAGGCCGGGGCAGGGTCGTGGTGACCTCTGCGCCCAACGAATTTCACGAACTCGGCGCAAGAATGCTGGCCGACATGCTGGAAGCAGCCGGCTGGGATGTTCTCTTTCTGGGAGCAAACACCCCGGCGGAAGAACTCATCGAACTGATCAGAAAAACCGCTCCGCAATTCCTCGCAATATCCCTGACCATGCCGTTTGGCATTGATAAAGTCGCCGCCATGATCGCCGCACTCAAAAGCGACCCGGATCTGAGTCCTGTCAAGATCATGGTTGGCGGATCAGCTTTCCATGTGGACAGGAATCTCTGGCGGCAAATCGGCGCCGATGCCTGGGCTGAAGATCCCCCGTCTGCAATAAGACAGGCCCTGACATGGTAAGCGGACAAAACACGCCATCCGGGCTGGCAACATTATTCGCTGATCAGCCGGAGGTGATGGCCGGCTATCTCCTTACGTCAGGCAGGCTGGCGATTATTCTCCTGGATCAGGAAGGAACTATTCTGGACTGCAATCCATTTTTTCTGGAAAATACCGGATTATCCGAAAAACCGATCGGCCAGCCCATCAGCACTTTTTCCGGCGCTGGCTTTTCCTCGGATGAGGATCCGGCGCAAAAAGATTTCCGCTCCATCAAGCTTACTTTTATCCTGAATCATTCGCAGGAGCAGTCCCTGTCGGGCCATGTCATCAAAATCGGCGACCGGTATATTATTTTTGCGCATACCATCCGGCTGACCGATCATGAACTGGTGACAACGCTGTCCAAGCTCACGGATGAATTAACGGACCTGACACGGGAGCTCAACAAAAAGAACCGGGAACTGGAAGCCGCCAACGAAACGATTACCCAGCTGATGAACACCGATCCTTTAACGGGCTTGACCAACCGGCGGCAGCTGAAAGAAATGCTGGACGCGGAAATGTCCAAAGCCAGACGCCACGGCCATCCGCTGTCGGCGCTGATGATAGACATCGACCACTTTAAAGCCATCAATGACGCCTGCGGGCATGATGCCGGTGATCGGGTGCTGGTGAAAGTTGCGGAAACCCTGCGTTCGACGTGCCGAAAAGAAGATATCGTTGCGCGCTACGGCGGAGAAGAATTCGTTGTGATCCTTCCCGACTCGCCGGCCGCGTCGGCCTTGGAGTGCGCGGAAAGAATCCGCAAAGCCATCCAGAAAACCGTGTATCCGGAAATTGACCGGCCGGTTACCGCCAGCTTCGGCGCCACACTCTTTTTAGCCGCCGATACCGAGGACAGTCTGATCAAACGGGCGGACGCCGCTCTCTACAAAGCCAAAGCAGCGGGACGAAACCGGGTTGTCCTGACCTAGCCCCTGAGCCGGAGAACCGGCAAGTGATCCATCCCTGATAAGCCCCTTTCCCGGGCATTCCGGTCCAAATGACCGCTTAATTCCCGGAATCAGGAAATGATTATGGAAGCGCCGGGGATGAAAAGAGCGCTCCCGAAAAGACATTTTAAGCAAACCGGCGGATCAATGCGTCGAGGAACCACTCCAGTTTGTACTTTCCGCCCAGCCTTTCCCAAATCCTGAGCCCCGCGATGAGCAGACCGACGGCAGCGAGTCCGCAAATGAATGCGGGCAGCGATCCCATCAGGTTGTAAATGTAATATTTCCCGGAGAAAACATAAATCACGGCGAGCGGCCAGCCGATCAGCAGGTAATGCAGAAAATAGAAGGTCAGGGATGAATGGCTGATATCAGTAAAAATGCCGGCAAAGAAACCGATTTTCCGGGCATCCGTCCCGCGGATGTCATAAAGATAGTAGAGGATAACGATCATCATAACGGATATGCCCAGTTGTAAGAGGATCATGGAAAAGGAATCCGGGTAGAAAGAAAACGGCGCGATGTAGCCGGATATGACCGACGCTCCCGGAGTCAGCGAACCGGCATAGCCCATCCCCAGCCCGCAGCAAACCAGGATAGCGCCTGTCAGCAGCAGCCAGGGCAGATCTTTGCGGATCTTATTTTCAATCAGGCGGCGGCCCAGAACAAATCCGATGAGCGGAAAGAGCAGCCAGGGAAACACTGGAAAGTCCCCGGTAAAAAGAAATCCCCGGACGACAGTCGTGACGCTCCAGACCGCGGGCAGTGAACCCGCCGGATCAAAGAGGAGCGCCGGAAAATAATGGCTGATTATCGGCACCGGCATGAGATTGGCGTTCCAGAGGGGAGCAACGGCCAGTTGACCGCGCAGAAACGGTGTTGCGGCGGCTAAGGAAACGGCAAAAAGCAGGATAAGCCGGGACGGCAGATAACGACAGAAAAAAAGGACAACCGTGGCGAAACCCATCAAGGTCAGGATGTCCCATTGCCAGATTTTATATGGCCCCCAGGTCAGCGCCAGCATGACAAGGCCGACGATGAAAATAAAGACACCCCGGAGAAGCGCCCGTTTAAAGAGGAGTCGGCAGTCGAGATCCGTATGCCTGCTCCCGGACAGCACCTGGCTCACTCCCATCAGGATCAGAAAGCAGCTTGCGCCCCAATCGCCCAGAAGGTGATTCAAACTGAAATAAAGCCAGGTCTGCATGGCCCCTTCGTTCCCGAAATAGATCATGAAATGGACCATCACCATACCGATGAGGGCGAAACCCCGGATGATGTCTATGGAAAGTACCCGCTCTGCCTTCGGTCCGTCTGGAGGATGCATGAATTCACTGGCCCGGTTTATTTGAGCGGACCCTACCAGAAAAACACAGCCCTATCAATGCCGGGTGCAAGAAGAGATGCCTGGCAGGCATTACCCGCCGATAGACTTACCACTTAAAGTGCAAACCCGTTAACTTGCAATAGAAGCAGGCTATCCGCAGGGATAGACCTGCGCAACCGGTAGTATATTACTACTGATAACCTACAGATTAACGCTTATTGTAAATCACGGCATGATCGATAATAATTATCAACAATAAGTGGAGGGCGGACATAATCATTTCGGCCGGTCTTAATGCCCTAAAAAAAGCGATGCCGGAGCAAACACAAAATGCACGCAGTGGGAGAAATTTGGAGCGTGCGGAAAATTAACAGAAAAAGGAGATCATAGAATGATAGATCAACAACAAATGATTGAAGAAATGACTGGATTTAACCATCCCTTTTTAAACAATGCGTTCAGCTCAGTCAGCGCCATCCCGGATCCATCGGCGGAAATCTTTGCGGCTGTCATCCATAATACCGATTGGCTTCCTGATGACGATGAAACGGCCGCCGACACGCCGGTTTCCGCTCCCCGCAATCGACCCGGCAGACCACCCGGCGCGCGGATGAGTGATCAGGCGAAACGCAAGCTGGCCGTACACGCGCAGGCTCTTCTTCAGGAGAGACATGCGTTGTGGCTGAGATAAGCGGTTGTTTCCGGAATGCCGATAAAAGATTAAAGGAGCAAGGCCATGGATTTTACCGATCGTATCCTCGTCGTGAGCTGGTTGAGCCGACACTGTAGCAAAACCATCCAGGTGGGAATTTCACTGTCTCAAAAATATCAGGCGGAACTTTCCGTCATCCACGTTGTGGACACGACATGGCTCACGGGGTGGAGCATCCCCATGGTGTCCATTGAAGAAGAGCATAAAAGGGAGATGGAAAAATATAAAGCGGAACTGCACGGAATGATCCGTGTGGAAAACAGCCGGGGGATGGCCATTCAGGAATTCGTCCGGGAAGGGATCCCCGCCGAGGTGGTCCTGAAACTCATCAAAGAAAAGAATATCGATCTGCTGATTCTCCGCAATCACGAAGAAAGCCGTCTGGAACGCATGCTGGTTGGCGGGAGCAATGATGAAATCATCAGAGCCATGCCCTGCTCTGTCCTGCTGGTCAAACAGGATACCTGCATGGCCTGAATCAACCCGCGGCCCGCGGTGCTATACTCTGATCCACATCGCCCCGGCAACTCGAACCACGGAAGTGGTTCGGAGTCTCCCTGGTAAACATCGATATCCGGCCGTTTCAGTAGAGCACGACGCTGTCGCCGCCTCCGCCCGCCACACTCCCCATCGTGGCAAGACGCTGGACCGCCTCCGGGTTACCGCGAACCTCCGCATCAAGGAACGTAAGCGCCCACGTAAAGATGTCGTTTGTCGAGGCATCATCGAACCCGTGGTCCACGCCCGAGAGTGCCACCAGCCTGCGGGTCCCGGTGAGGCGCGACATGCCGATCCTCGTTTCGGTGATCGGCGCGGTCGTATCCGCCGTCCCGCTAATGCCGAGGAACGGCAGACTGATGCCGGCAAGTCCTTGCTGGCCGCGTCCGAATGCAGGCAGGATCGGCTGCCCGAAATACGGCACGTAGCCGACCGCCGCCTTGATCCGCGGATCGCGGGTGACCTGTTTCCACGATGACCCGATGTCGAAGTAGGAGGTCGTCAGGCCGGCGCCGGCCAGGAGCAGCATGGTCTCGCCGCCCATGCTCGCCCCGAAACCGCCGATCTTTGTCGCATCGACGTGATCTCTCCATTGCGGATGCGCAAGCACGAGATCGAGCGCCGCGGATATCGAAAGCGGTCGCAGCGCCTGAAGCGCCGTAAAGTTTTCCGGGTGCGCCGCCAAAGCAATGGCGGCTTCGAGGGTGTCGATCTTGAGGTTGGAAAAGCGCAGGTCGCCATGAAACGGGGCGATGACAACATAACCGTAACTCGCGCAAACGGACAGCGCCCGCATGTAGTCGTCGGAGGAGATCGGGCTGCCCATGTAGCCATGCGAAAACGCAAGCACCGGATAACGAACGGCGGCATCCGCAAATAACGGCGCCTCCGATCCGGTCTGCATGTGCGGCACAGCCCTGTCGGTCTGGGGCGGATTGAGCGGGTAGTCGGGGCGGGGGTTGTCGGCTGTCGTGGGGTAGCACGCGATCACAACAAACTTGAGCTCCCGTCCGGCAAAATCGCCATAGAGATTCGAGTCCAGCGGGGCGATCACCGCGGCGATCAGCGTATTGACTGGATCCGCCAGCAGATCGGTCACATAACGCGGCTGGCCGCTGTCCGACGGCAGGCCTTCCCAATAGTTCGTCACATCTTCGCCCACACCCACCCGGGTAAAATCCTGGACGATGTTGCTGCACGCAACCGCATAGGGCCCCGGCAGCGGCAACGGCTGCACGACCGCGGTCGGCGCCGGGACACCCGGCGTATTGCCGTCACTGCCGCCGCCGCCACATCCGGCAAGTGCGATTCCCGATAAAGCCGCCAACAATAATCCCCGCAAGAGTCGGTTCATAACTGCACCGCCTTTTCTTTGGCAGTTGTGCCATAGCCTGGTTCGACGAAGCGCCGCGAAAGGACTTCCCCTGTCGCTTTGAGTTTTTGCAGTTCTTTCATTTGTTCCTTCATGGCATCCTCCCCTGAAATTTTCACTCTCCGTTCTCGTTCGATGCTATAGCAAAAGCCCTGCCAATAGCCGCCGGAGGATCGGAATCCTTAATTCATCATTTAATAACGGCTTGTTAGCCTGGCGCGCTAACGCGGCGGAAAAAATAAAAAAATTTGCCCGGCCTCGATATTTGGCGGAGCCTCAGTATGTTGAGGGATACTTCATTCCTTTCTCATTCACCCAGAGAATCTGATGGCAGAAATATCAGTAGACTTTTTCTCTGATAAAATTGCCCGGTGGATGATAGCGGCAAACAAAAAAGTCAAACCCTCCGGATGTTGCCTGGGCGCATCCCACTTCATGTGTACCGCGCCAGATGATCTGAGTGTAGTGTCCGACATCCTGCCAGTTTCCTGATGTGCTGACATCAGGAAATGTCCCCTTTTTAAAATACTTTTTTTCACTTCCCCAATAGTCAACTTTCCGGGTATGAGAAAAATGCCCTGCGCTCCCCTGCCACAGGTTTTCACCCTCACCTGATTTTTTGCTGTGGGAAATTTTGCCTGCCTGGGCTAAATGAAGAGCCCAATTCATAGCATGGTCAGCCAATGTTTCCGACCATTTTAAAGGAGGGATTCCCAGCTGGGCTCTATACTTGTTATGAGCTGCCAGTATTTCTTCCCGAATCCGATCATCAGTGGTCTCCGTACGACCGGTATTGGTCACTGAAACAATGGCAAGAATGGATAGAAAAATGGCAAAAAGTTTAATCTTCCGATGAAATGCCGGGGGATTCATAAGAGAGTTTCCTTTCGCCGCCTTATCGTTATTATACCCGACTCTCAAGCTGGCGGCCATGTTTTTTCAATATCGTTCAACGGCTGCAAAAACATCTGTTCGCAGTTTGGCTTTGCTGTCGACCGAAAAGTGATCGATGGCAAATCGAGGATGTTACTTGAACACCACGACCGCTTTGCCGGGCGTTGTTTGCCTGCCTTCCGCGTTTTCAGTCCAGACCGATACTTCCACCAGTTTTTCACCGGCATCCTGCCACTTCTTCTCGACAATCCCTTTAATGGTCATTTCCTGATCCGGAAAATCCATGCCGCGATACTGACAGGACACCTTTTTGATTCGCCCCTGGTGGTTAAGCCAGTTGGATACGATCTCGCCCAGAGAGGACCATTTGAACTTGCCATGGACGATGATGGAACCGATCGCCCGGGATTGGAAAAAATTGTAATCATGATGCATCGGGTTAAAATCGCCGCCGCCTGCCGCATATTTTACCAGTTGGGTGACCGTCGGCGTTTTCCTGATTTCCGGCAGAACATCGCCTTCTTTCACGCTGTCCCATGTTAAAGCCATTTTCATCTCTCCTTAAGCTGTGTGTTGAAAAACCCTGTTTTGCAGACTGTTCAAATAACCTGAAGGTCACTCGAAGGTTTAGCTGCAAGGCATCTCGAGGATCGAGCAGCGGAGCGTACTTTAGAGGTACGTGAGCAGCGAGATCCGAAGCGTAACGCCGCAGATGAGCCTTTTTCAACAGCCTGTTAGTATAATATCGCCTGGCCCCTGGAAATCATGACCACTTTGCTGTTTTGATTTTTATATTCCATTTCAAAGCTCAGAATCAGCATCTGACCGAGTGCTTTGCTCTCGCGTACATCGAGTCCAACCAGGCGATTGACGGCTGTTAAGGTGTCGCCGGCGCATATCGTGTCAAAATATTCGACTTCGGTGCCGCCGTCGAGGACATTGATCAGACCGAATTGAAGAAAGTCTATCCCCGCGTTTTTCGGCCCGGAAAAAGTGTCATCGGATTTTGCGGGGATGAACACCGGGGTCCCCAGGTAGCAGGGCGGCGCCGGCAAACTACGGTACCCTGCCGCCTTCGCGGCATCGATGTCATAGTAAACGGGATCGGTATACCCCACGCCCCGGGCAAAAGCCCGGACGCTGGTGGTGGTCACCTCATAGGTCCAGGGCGGAGAGTTGACGCCGATCTGGGCCTTCCACTCCTCCTTGATCTCAATCTTTTGTGCCATGGTATATCCTCCTTCTTAACCACTCATTGTTATGATTTTTCAAATCCCTGTGCCGCCCGGTCAGCGCTTCTTCACCCATCACATTATACTATTCACTATTCACCATCCACCATCCACGTTTATTTCACGATGACCGGTACAACGGTATGGCAGCGAATGATCTTCGCCAGGGATTCGGCCTCTTCCTTCTTCATGAAGGATTCCCGGTCGTAGGCGGCTTTTCGGCCCAGACGCAGACTCTTGGACACACCCAGGGGATGGTAGGGCTCGAGCTCGATACTCAGAATTCCCTGGAGTGAATCAGCCAGCGAAGCGATAGCGAGCGCATGTTCTCTTCGGTCATTTTTCCCGGGAATCAAGGGGCACCGGAGGATGATCTGCTGTCCCGCCCCCGCAAGCATCCGCAGATTGCGCAAAATGCGCTCGACAGGGACACCCGTGAACTCCAGATGGCGCTCTGGATCAGTCTCCTTCACATCGTAGAGGAAAAGATCCACATGTTCCATGACGGAGCGCAGGGTCCCTTCACTGCAAAATCCGCTGGTCTCCACACAGGTGGCAAGGCCCCGCAGCCTGGCCAGCTTCAGAATGGCCTCCGCGAAGGCCGGCTGGAACAAGGGCTCACCGCCGGACAAGGTGATCCCGCCGCCGCTGGTCTCGAAAAACACACGGTCTCTTTCCGCCTCGGCAACCACCTGCTGGGCAGTCATTTCGATCCCGACCATTTCCAGAGCACAGAAAAAGCACGCCTGCACACATGATCCGCAGCGGGTGCAGGCTTTCCGGTCATAGAGGTGCTCATCCGCCGTCAGGGTGTGGCAACCGTGGAGACAGGCGGCGGCACAAGAGCCGCAGAGCGTACACTTGTCCTTCAGGAAGAAAATTTCCCTGGCTGCAACAAACCCCTCGGGATTGTGGCACCACTGGCAGCGCAGCGGGCATCCTTTCAGAAACACGTTGGTCCGGATTCCCGGACCGTCATGGATCGAATAGCGCTGGATGTCATATACAATTCCCGTGATCGTCATCGCCAGCAACGCCCCCTCTAATTCAGGGCCGTTCGCGCCAGGAACTCCTTTTGCTGCCACTCGGACAGGTGAACGAAATACTCGCTGAAGCCGAACAGCCGCACCGTGAGCGTTCGATACTGCTCGGGGTTGGCAAGCGCTGCCTCCAGCGTCTTCCGATCGACCACCGTGACGGCGATGTGGAGGCCTCCCATTTTGAAATAAGACTCGATGATCGAAGCGAGCAATTCCGGGGTAACCGGCGATGAGAAGGTGAGGTTCACCCCGCCGCAGGCCGTGCGGTGGAAAGGCAGCTTCGCGAGAGAGCTGAGCAGCGCGGTGACGCCCTTCTTATCCGCTCCATACACGGGGGACTGGTTCTCACTAAACGGTTCGCCCGCCATTCTTCCGTCCGGAGTGGCGCCCAGTTCCCAGCCGAAATCGTTATGGTGGTGAAGGGAATAAAAACCGCCGACAGCGATGTAGCCTTGCGGCCAGTTCATTTCGTCCAGCACATCCAGAAGCGCATTCATGGCGGGAGCCGCATAACGGTCACCCTCCTCGTCATCATTGCCGAATTTGGGGAACTTGTTTTTCAGTTCCACAGGCAGGAGCGGCCGCCCCTGGTAGTTGTCCTTTAAAATCTGCACAAATTCGGGAAGACTGAAGCGCTTCTCGCGAAAGACCAGCCGGTCGATGGCCGAAAGCGAGTCGATC
This sequence comes from Deltaproteobacteria bacterium, assembly GCA_036528635.1. Lineage (GTDB taxonomy): Bacteria > Desulfobacterota > Syntrophia > Syntrophales > Smithellaceae > UBA8904. The sequence continues at coordinate 1,617 of JAIGNE010000007.1, read as the reverse complement.
ACCGTGGCGGCTCCGGTGAAATAGGCGTCCACCAGATAGAAATCCACGCCGCCGTCCAGGGGATAACGGCAGCGGTCGGCGCACTCGCCCATGAACATGGCGTCAAACGTATGGCCGCGCTGGTCCATAACACGCCAGGACGAAGCGTTGGCCACTTCCATGTCCAGGTGCTCTTCCATGTGCCGGCGCGCTGTATTCTTCAAAGCCTGCACGATCTCATCCATGGATTGACAGGCAGGCACCGGTCCCTCCCCGATGATCCCGAGAGCCTCGCACAGCCATTCCGGCGTGGGGAAATACCATTCATTGCGGATCGTGCGGTGATGGACTTCGACATTGCAGCAGCCGGAAAAAGTGAAGTCTGCTGCAATCTCGTCGGGCAGGCCCCTCAGTTTCAGGGCGTTGTAGATGAGCCGATCGTTATACGCGTGCATCTTGTCGGTGACCACGGACATGGTGCGGTAAACCTGGGCGGCAAAAGCGGGGTCCGCCTGCGGGTCAAAGCGCGCCACCACAACCGGTTCCGGCATGTTGGCGATCTCCTCCGCCCGGAGAAAGGCAAAAGACAGGGCGTTGGCCCGGGACACGCCGTTGGCGTCGCAACCGCCCAGCGTCAGGTACTGCTTGCTCGCAACACTGGGGATAGGCTTCACTTTATGATTGTAACTTCCGAGCCCGCAGATTTCGTTCGGCTTCATCAGAAAGAAGGCCAGCAGTGCGTCTGCCTCCTCTTGCGAGTAGACACCGTCTGCCAGATCTTTTTCGTAGTAGGGCAGCAGGTACTGGTCGATCCGGCCGAAACCATAATCGCGCGCCCCTGCATAGCAGCTGGCAATCATGTGCAGGATCCAGATCCCCTGCAGAGCCGAGAAAAGATCATATGCAGGCGTCATCGGCACCACCTCCAGGGCCCGGGCCATCCGAATAAAGCGCTGTCCCGTCTGGGCATCAAACTTAGCGGCCTTCACGGCAGCAGCTTTCGCATAGCGCTTGACGAAGGCGTCCACCGCATCCACCTGAATCCGGGCGTTTCTGGCAAAGGCCCGCGATTTGTGATCGCCCAATTCTCCCGCCCGGCGCTCGATCTTCTCCAGAATGCCGCCCACGCCCAGCTTCAGGATTTCACCCCAGTGGAAATGAAGGTGTCCGGGATTGGTGATGACGTCCATGTTGGGAACCCTCCAGCGAGGCTCCGGCACGGCCTCCACCATCCTGCCGGCAAAGACATCCTCGTCCTCAATGGGGGTGGAGGCCTCGCCCAGCATCTCGGCAAGAATCCCCGCGTAGCCCGGTTTTTTCAAATAGTTCATTCTCCCGATTCGATTCAGCACCTTCTCCCGCTCGTAAAAGCAGGCTTTGTTGTCGGAATTGATATATTTATCTTTAAGTGAATTTACCAAAACAGCTTCATGATTGGTCATCGTGTTCTCCTTTTCCCCCGGGCAGTATCCTTCCATCCTCCGGAAATAGCCTGGCCAACAGGCGGTTGCTTTTCGTGGCTTTGGTTTAGCCGCAAAATCAACATATCATTTTGATCCCCGAATGCCAATTGCCTTATTAACTCGAACGGAACCCCGAACCGTGCTCTCCGCGCCTGTCCGTGGAAAAGCATAAAAT
>JAIGNE010000001.1:0-23171 GCA_036528635.1 Deltaproteobacteria bacterium | reverse complement strand
GGCGCCTGGCCAGGCGCCGCCTCTCTTATTTGAACCTTCCTGGTGTTTACTTTCTATAGGTAATCTTTTTTATCAGTCCGGACGATAGGAAGGCCGCAAAGTTGGAGATTATTAGAAGAAGCGCTGGTGCGAGACAGAGAACAACGATCTATTGTCGCATCGGCCGGGGTGTGTGCCGGCCTAATCCAATTTAAACTTTGTCTTCCAGTCATCCGTTTCCGCGAGCTGGGGCTGAACTTTTTTATCGAAAAGATGATTTCCCATGACCAGGTAATCCATTTCCGTGCGCATGAAACACCGGTAGGCATCTTCCGGCGTGCAGATGATCGGCTCGCCGCGGACATTAAAGCTGGTATTGACGACCAGGCCGTAGCCGGTTTTTTGCTTATAGGCGGTGAGCAGCTTCCAGAAACGTTCGTTGGTCTTTTTGCTGATGCTTTGAATTCTGGCGGAATAATCAATATGGGTAATGGCCGGCACATCCGAGCGCAGGTGATACAGCCTTTCATACATTTTCATCCGGTTGTAATTTCCCGGCAGGGGTTTAAGACGGTTTTCCTTCACCTGGGCGACCAGCAGCATGTAAGGCGACGGGCGGTCCAGATCAAAATATTCGCCGATATCCTCTTCCAGTACGGCGGGTGCAAACGGCCGGAAGCCCTCGCGGTATTTTATTTTCAGATTAAGCTTCTTCTGTGTTTCGGGCAGGCAGGGATTGCCCAGAATGCTGCGGTTGCCGAGCGCCCGCGGACCGTATTCCATCCGTCCCTGAAACCAGCCGACCACCATCCCGCGATCGAGCAGGTCCGCCGCGACTCCGCACAGCTCTTCAAAATGGTCATAGCTCGCAAAAGGCGCTTTATATTTTTTGGCTGTCCGCCGGATGTCATCGGACCCGAATTCCGGACCCAGGTAGGATCCTTCCATGGCATCCTGCCCTTTGACGATTTCCCGGGGCTTGCCCTGTCCGATATGCCACGCTGCATAAGCGGCCCCCAGCGCCCCGCCGGCATCGCCCGCCGCCGGCTGGATCCAGATATCATCAAAGATATTTTTACGCAGCAGTTTACCGTTGGCCACACAGTTGAGTGCCACGCCGCCCGCCATGACCAGATTTTTGCAGCCGGTCAGATTTTTGGCCGTTTGAGCCAAGAGATAAATGATTTCTTCCGTGACCTGCTGAATGGCCAGCGCCAGATCCATGTAGGCCTGGTCGAGCTCGCTTTCCTGCTTTCGCCTCGGAATGCCGAAGAGCTGATGCCACTTCTGATCATCGCACATGGTCAGGCCGGTCGCGTAGTTGAAGTAATCCATATTGAGAAGGAGGGAGCCGTCCTCCCGGATATCAACCAGGTGATCGGTGATCTTCTTCCTGAAGGAAAGGGTTTGCTCCGAATCCGGATGGCCGTAGGGCGCAAGGCCCATGAGCTTATACTCGCCGCTGTTGACCTTGAAACCGCAATAATACGTAAACGCGGAATAAAGCAATCCCAGAGAATGCGGGAAATCCAGCTCACGCAGCATTTTGATGGAATGGCCGCAGCCCTGGCCGATGGCCGCCGTTGCCCACTCGCCCACGCCGTCGATGGTCAGAATGGCCGCTTCTTCAAAAGGCGAAGGATAAAAGGCGCTCGCGGCGTGAGAAAGATGGTGCTCGGGGAAAAGTAATTTGACTTTGCCCGGCCCGATTCCGGCGATGCCGTCATTGAGCATTTTCCGCATAAAGAGTTTTTCTTTAATCCAGACGGGGATCGCCTGCGTAAAGCTTTTCAGACCTCGGGGGGTAAAGGCGTGATAGGTTTCCAGCAACCGTTCAAATTTCAGGTAGGGCTTGTCGTAAAAGGCCACGCCATCCAGATCGCTGATCTGCAGAGCGCCCTCTTCCAGGCAGTACCTGGCCGCGTGGTGCGGGAATTCACTGGTGTGCTTTTCCCGGGTGAACCGTTCTTCGTGCGCTGCCGCAACGATCCTGCCATGAACGAGCAGCGCGGCGGCGCTGTCATGATAATATGCGGATATGCCGAGGATGGCCCCTGACATGGCTTTTCTCCTAAAAAAGGGTGTAAATAAAAGGCGCGACGGCCGATCCGCTGGTCAGGACGATCAGGACGCCGAATAACAGCAGCATCAGGATCAGCGGCAGCAGCCAGAATTTCTTTCTGACCTTTAAAAATCCCCACAAATCATTCAAAAAATCCATGCCTGTCTCCTCATTTAAAACGGATGCTTAATATCTTCGGATGTGAACTCGTGCTCCCTGGTCTTGAAAACGGAAGCCCGGCTTTTTTTCCACTCCTTTAACTTCAGGGAGTCTTTGCCCAGGGCTCTTCTGATTAAACCAACGGGCAGCACCAGGATGATAAAAATGATGCTTAAAATAATTCTGGACATGACGGATCCGAGCAGATGCGAAAAGCCCAGCCAGACCCGGGCCACCGGTTTGAAAACATTCGGCCGGATCATATTGACTAAAAGAAGCACGATGGCCAGGCCATAGAAAAAATGAACGCCGCCGAAAAAAGCAATCAGCAGGCAAATAAGCACCATGGCCATGCCGGTGTCCTTGGCCTCGGTCGTCGTCATGGGTCCGGGCAGGAAGTCCAGTAATTTCCTGATCGCTGAATCGGTCATGCAATTAAATCTTTCTTTTTCAGGCCTGTCATAAAACCGGGATGGACCGGGGCATCTTTCCGGCGAAAATTTTCCGTGACGGCCGTGTTTTAAATGATGCTGTTCCTGTCCGGCAAAGTATCCTGATAAAACATCATTTCCTTCGGGCGGAGGACTATAAGAAAAAACCATTTCCCTGTCAATGACTATTTTCCAAAAATGCTGTGCAGACGCACACTTGGATAAGTGAGCGGGCGCTGTTTCCGGCTGCATCAGGAAAGGACCGGATGTTTTCGCCGGCTTTTGCCCTTTCAGAACCCGCAAAAGGCGCCCATGGCGGGCCGTATGTCTCGCAGCCTTCTTCCCGTTTGAAAGTGCTGACATCGCTAAAAAAAGCCATACTGCCGGCCGGGCCGGTGACGGAGCCGCAGAGTCGAAAAGAGAGCGTTTTGATTGACTGCTTCGGGTGCGGCCAGGGATGTGGCGCGATGATCCTTTATGGCGAGGGCAGAACGCTGTTCAGCGAACGCAGCCGGTTGGACATCACGCGCATGATATCGAGTGTAAAATCAGGAATCTTTTTCACTAAAAATTTGAAGGCATATTCATCCAGTGATGCCAGCGTACAATCCGTAAAAGCCCGAACATCAGCGCTCCTGGGAGAATTATCGATTAACGCCATATCACCGAAGATATCCCCCTTCTCAATAATGGAGAGAACCCGTTTCCCCGAAGCGATTTCCACTTTTCCGTCGATTACGACAAACATGCAATTCGCTTTGTCCCCCATATGGAAAATGTATTCACCGGCCGGATATTTTTTGATATTTTGTTTGTCGAAAAAATCAGAATATTTCGTAAAATCAGGCAATACGGTCTTCATCGTTATCTCCTGCTGAAGCGACCTGCTGGCAAAACCCGGCCGGTTAACGCCGTCGGCCAGGCGACTGTTCAAAATGCTTTTGGACACAGTCGCTTTCTTATGATTGATGGAAAATGTATATTTGTGGGGGGAGTATATGGAGCGGCCATACGTGTGTCAAGCGGATTCTGGCGGTTCAGGGTTTTTTCGCTGCCGCTCATTCCCCAAACAAATTTCATTGAACCGCCTCCATGAAATTTGCGTTTCATGAAAGCCCGCCTTGCAGACACGAAGCAGTGAGCCGGTTGCCGCCGGATCGACCGCAGGGGCAAAAGGCTTCCGGACGATTCTCCGGCATGGTTCTCAGGTTCTTTTTGACCGTTGTGATCCTCGCCTGCATTTCCGGCGAATAGTCCTTATCCGGCAAGCTATCTGCCAAAGCAGGGGTAATAAAATAGGTTACCAGTCTTTTTTATCAATATGCCATTTCACCCCGCCCCGGCAGGCAATGTAGAGAAAGACGAGGCAGAAAAGAACCGCCAGCTCACCTTTGTTTATGGCCGGAAAGACCTGCGGGCCGAGCTGAAACTTCCAGTGGAACTGGATGTAAGCCACAGCCATCATACCGCTGCAAATAAAAGCCGCCCAGCGCGTCAGCAATCCCAGCCCGATGAGCAACCCTCCGACGAGTTCGATCATTCCGCCGATCCAGAGCTGAGACCCGACCGGAGGCTGGGATTCGGTAAGGATGCCTAAAATTTTCTGGGAACCGTGAAACGCAAACAGAAATCCGACAACAATTCGCAGCAGGGCGTAAGCATAGTCTGCATACTTTTCCAACCATTTCATGATCGTATCCTCCTATGATGTAATGTGTGCCGCTTTTTGCGTCACAAACATGTTTCGCATTTGACGATTCGCGATGCTTTATCCGGCATCGATTGCTTCCGGGAATCTTAAGGGAAAAAAGCCGATATGCAATGGTAGTTAAATGAATGAATCATGGCAGGTAAATACTATCAATTTTGAGATGAGAAAATCAGTCATTTCCAGATGGGGAAATTGCCGATGCTCTTAGGTTAACCAGTGGATGGAAGTGTTTTCCGACAAAGTAAATTCAGTGGAGCATCACAGGAGGCGATCATCAATCCTGATTATTCGGATTCGGCAGCTGCCGGGATTTGCATGCCCATGATCATCCGCATTTCCCGGCGCCCGGACAAAAAGCTCCGGGCGCCGGACAGCGATATCCGGCGAGTCTGTGCCGTAAATGTGCAAATTCTCCGCAGAGCGAAAAAAGTCGCCCGCGGCCAAAAACCGGACGATCGGAGAAATCGATCCTGCGGTTTTGCAAGTTTCAGGGTTGACTTCGTCCCTTCACTCAGGATTCCAGTGTGACGGCTTTGAGCGTGACGCCGCCGTCGACGACAATGGTTATGCCGACGACGTAGTCTCCGGCCCGGGATGCCAGATAAACCGCCGCCCCGGCCATGTCTTCATCGCGCCCGATGCGTTTGGCCGGAATACTGGCAGCGACCATGTCGGAGTGGTCGCGGGCGAGCTTGTTCATCTCCGACGCGAAGGCCCCCGGCGCGATGCCGCTGACGACGATATTGTCTTTGATCAGGCGCAGAGCCATCCGGCGGGTCAAATGGATCAGGCCGGCTTTGCTGGCGGCGTAAGAATAAGTCTCCATGGGATTGACGATGACGCCATCGATCGAGGCGACATTGATGATTTTTGCCGGCCGCTCTGCGGCCGCTTTGCGCAATTGCGGGGCCAGGGCCTGGCTCAGAAAGAACGGCGCCTTCAAATTGAGGTCGACGACTTTATCCCACCCTTTTTCGGAATGATCGTCGAAAGGCTCCCCCCAGGCGGCCCCCGCATTGTTGACCAGGATATCGAGCTTTTCTTCACGTGCGGCAAACTGGCCGGCCAGGGCCTTTGCGCCCGCGACCGTTGAAACATCGGCCGGCAGGGCAATGCATTCACCCAGGGTACAGAGTTCTTTGGCTGTTTGATCGCAGGCATCCGCCTTGCGCGAAGATATGTAGACGCGCGCGCCCTGTTCGAGAAACCCCGCTGCGATCATGCGGCCGATTCCGCGCGAACCACCCGTTACGAGCGCCGTGCGCCCCTTGAGCGAAAATAATTCATTCATCATCTTAATGTCCTCCATGTTTATTGATTCGTTGTTCCCATAGAAGGGTTATTCAAAACGGCAGGGTCTGTCAATGAAATAATGATGATGCTTTCTGCATAAGGCCTGCTAATAAGACTGTGTCCGAATCCACTTTTTTGCCATTGCGACACAGTCTCAATGGCCGATATCCCATTTCTGTTGACAGACGATGGCCGCAGCCTGTAATGTCCGCGGAAGACTTGAACAACACATGTAAAGGATGCCTCTCTACGTATGCTGAAATTTTTCCATCCCGAATCCGTCGTGATGATCGGAGCGCCGAGGAAGTCGGGGCCGGGAACGTATAACGGAGTCGAGACCATGCTCCGCTACGGATTCCCCGGACGGCTCTATCCCATCAATCCCCACGCGGGAGAAATCTGCGGCCTTAAAGCCTATCCTTCTGTTTCCCGTCTGCCGGAAGCGGCGGATCTTGCCCTGATTTCCCTGGGCCGCGATCAGGTCATTTCGGCGTTTACGGAATGCATCCGGGCGGGCATCCGCCGGGTCATCATCATCAGCCAGGGATTTTCCGATGCCGATTCGCATGGCCGCGACCTGCAAAACCGGATATCCGAACTGGCCAGGCAAAGCGGGGTTCGCGTCATCGGTCCCAACACGATGGGGGTTTTGAATAACTTCTATAACTTTTCGACCGGATTCATTGACCTGCGCGTCCCGCAAAACGTGCCGGGAGTTTCTCTGATCGCCCAGACCGGCCTCATTCAGGTGGCCTCGCAGAATTTCGCCTATCAAACCTGGGGCAAAGCCGTTGATATCGGCAACGCCTGTGACGTGGATTTTGTCGATCTTCTGGAATATTTTGAAAATGATCCCGAAACGCGGGTGATCGTCCTGCACATGGAGGGCGTTCACCGCGGCCGGGAATTTCTGAAAGCCGCATCCAGGATCACCTTCAGCAAACCGATCATCGTTTTAAAAACCGGGCGGAGCCAGGCGGGTGCAAAAGCCGCTCTGTCCCACACCGGATCCATGGTCGGCGAAGATGCCGTCAATGAAGCCGTCTTTGACCGCGCCGGCATGATCCGCGTTAAGAACAGCATCGAGATGGCGGTGGCCATCCGATCGCTTTTGCGCTTCGGGGAACTGGCGGGAAACAGGCTCGGGATCATCACGGCCACGGGAGCAGCGGGCATCATGGCCACGGATGCCTGTGAAGATTTCGGCCTGACGCTCGGCAATCTTCCCGAAGGGCTCGCGGAAAAATTAAAGCACGGTCTTCCGGACTGGGTTCATGCCGGAAATCCCATCGACATCTGGCCGATGGGCATGATCGGCCGCAACTACCGGGGGATCTACCGCACGGCGCTCACGGAATTGCTCAAATCCGGGGATATCGACGCCGTGCTCAGCATCATTCCGGACTTCCAGTCGCCTCTGCATCCCGAGACGGAAGTTCTGGAATCCGTCCGCAAGGCCAGGCAGGAGGCGGGGTTTGAAAAACCGGCGGCCATGTGGCTGTATATGACGACGCCGGCGACGGAAGAGAAGTTTGAAGCGATCGATGGCGTGGCCTGCTTTGCATCCGTCGAGCAGGCGGTGCAGGGCCTTTCCTACTGCCGCCGTTACCATCAAATCAAACGCCGTGCGATCCCCTTCCAGAAGACATTCGAATACAACGGAAATCTTGCCGAGACCCTGATCCGGAAAGGAAGAAGTGAAAAAGTCCTCGCCGGCGACGATGCCCTCGAACTGCTGGCCGCCTTCGGAATTCCCGTCATTCGCGGGATCACGGGCGAGACGCAGGGAGAAATCGAGAAGGGCGCCCTCGCCCTTGATTATCCGCTGGTCCTGAAGCTTGCCGGGAAGCCCTTTCTTCATAAAAGCGAATGGGGAGGCGTGGTCACGGGCATTCATAACGCCTCAGACCTTTCCCGGGCCTTTGCCGCCTTGACCGACCGGGTCCGCCTGCGCGATCCCGGAGTGCGGATCGAAAGCTACCAGCTGCAGGAGCAGGCCCGCGGGCAGGAACTGCTGCTCGGCCTCAAGCACGACCCCAATTTCGGTCCGGTCATCGTTTGCGGCCTGGGCGGCATCTATACGGAAGTTTTTAAGGATATCAGCCGGGAGCTAATCCCCATCGGCCGGAAAGAAGCGCAGAAGATGCTTTCGTCGCTGAAGATTTACCCTCTGCTAATGGGCGCGCGCGGTGAGCCCGGCATTAATTGGGAGGCGCTCTGCGAAGCCATGGAACGACTCTCCTTTCTGGCCGCGGAAATCCCCGATCTTGCCGAACTGGATATCAATCCCCTGATGGTCGATGCCCGCGGCTGCCGGGCCGTTGATGCCCGGATCCTCTGGCAGCCGTCCGCCGCGACAGGGTAGGGACTTCCTTATAACCGTCAGGCCATTGTGCATCGCTTTGGCGGTCAGGCTTTTCCGGATTTCAGGTGACAAAGTTTTTTTAAAGTCGTGAAAAGCCTGAAGGGAAGACCGGTAGGCCGTTCGCGCTATCGCATTTCTTATTCCGGCCCGGCAATCTCCAGAATTTTATCCACGTTGAATATTCGTTTTTCATTGCGCTCCAGGCAGAAGGCCTCAAGCCCCAGGTACGGATATCCTTTATACTCCATGTCGCCCATGAACAGAGGGCGGACCATTCTGCGCGATTTTTCGTCCTGGCCCTTGAGGTAGAGGATTTCAATGCTTTTCTTTTCCCTGATCGCCGCTTCGATTATTTTCATTTTATCGCCGCGGCTGAATGTCTTAGCGGATTGAGCGTATTGAATGCCCGTCAGAAACTTCACTACCTGCCAGTCCATCAAAATGTGATTCTTCCGGAGCGGCTGTTTGAGAACAATGCCGGCAAGCGTCGTGCAGCGCGAGAGGGCCACATACATCTGGCCGTGGGCAAATGTGCCGCGTCCGACATCGATCACCACGTTTTCAAAGGTTTTCCCCTGGCTTTTGTGAATCGTGACCGCGAAGGCCAGGCGGACCGGGTACTGCCGAAACGAGCCGACTTCCTCCGAGTGGAGTTCGTCCTTTTTCAGAAAGAACCGGTAAATCTTCCAGGTGTAAGGCAAAATGCGCGCGGTATCCCCGTTGTCCAGGTCGGCCACGATCACGTCTTCGCCTTCGTCGTCTTTTTCAAACTTGCGGATGGTGCCGATGGTGCCGTTGATCCACTGGCCGAACGAATCATTATTGAGCAGCATGATCTGAGCGCCTTTTTTCAGTTTCAGGTCCACGGCGGTCGGCAGGTATTCTTTGCCGAAATCACCTTCGATCAGGCCCTGCGCTTTCCAGATTTTCCCCGGCAGTTCCTCCAGGCGCTTTTCGTTGATGGTGTCGGCCAGGTCATTGGTGCTGGTGAGCGACAGATAAAAAGAACCGGGAGGCGCCTCAAACTGCGGATTGCAGCGTTCATTAAATTTGGCCAGGTCTTCATCCGTCACGGAGCGGTTGCGGATGGTGTTCAACAGCCGCACAAATTCATCGTCCTTCTGGCGGTAAACTTTTTCCAGTTCCACGTATTCGACAGGCAGATGGTCGAAAACCTTCGCGCTGAAGAAATAGGGAGTCGGGTAGTGGCTCCTGAAGATCTCGCGTTCGGCAGATGCGACCACCGGCGGCAGCTGATACAGATCGCCGATGAAGATCATCTGCACGCCGCCGAAGGGCGCCTTCTCGTGCGGGCCGTTGAGACGCAGAAATTTGTCGATGCAGTCGAGCAGGTCGGCGCGCACCATCGACACTTCATCAATGACGATGGTGGAGAGCTTCTTGTAGAGGGTCGGCTTGTCTTTTTCCGTCTTTTTCTTCCGTTTGATGGCCGCCGGCGTCACATTGGGCTTGAAGTGAAAAAAGGAATGAATGGTCTGGCCTGCGACATTCACCGCCGCCACGCCGGTCGGCGCGAGAACGACCACCCGCTTTCCGGTGTGATTGCGGAAATATTGCAGGAGTGTTGATTTACCCGTGCCGGCCCTTCCGGTGACAAGGATGTTCTGGGTCGTCTCTTCCATGAGCGTGAAGGCGCGCTGGAATTCAGAATTGAAATCAATTTCGACGGATTTGGATTTTTGGATCATGCTGCTTTCCTGTATGTCATGCTCATTCATAACCACAAATTGCCGCCGCATACAATGATCATTATTTGATTTTTGGCCCCGAAGAGTATAAAAATTCAGGACGCATGATGCCGGAACAAGGGGTCGCAACCCCTTGCTCTAAAACGAGCGGATTTGCCGATGATTCATGATCCGTGGGTGCTGGCGGCTGGTGGTTGCCGCCGACACTGAAGGGTGGCAAGACCCCTGGTTCTGGTGTATAGCATCAGAAATCGATGCCCAAAGATTTTGCGCACGACAGTCGTAATAATATTCCGAAGGGTAGGAGTTGAAACAGGAGGATGTTTATGGTCTTGAAAGCGGTTTTTCCGGGGAAATACATTCAGGGAGAAGGGGTGTTGAATCAACTGCCCCAGTGGGTCCACTGGTTCGGCAAGAAAGGATTGATCCTGGCGTCTCGTTCAGCCGGGAAAATTCTTGCCCGTTATGCCGATGAACTGAAAGCAAACGCCATCTCGGTCGATTCTTTTTCCGGGGAGTGCTGCGAAAAGGAATTGAATCGCCTGGGCGGCGTGATCCGGCGCGAGCAGGCCGACGTTCTGGTCGGCATGGGCGGCGGCAAGGCGATCGATACCGCGAAAATAGCCGCGGACCGGGCCGGCCTGCCGGTGATCATCGTTCCCACGATTGCTTCGACGGACGCGCCCTGCAGCGGCTGCGCCGTTCTTTATTCGGAATCAGGCATTTTCGATTCGGTCCACTACCAGAAGATGAATCCGCAGGTGGTGCTGGTGGATGCGGCGGTCATCGCCGATGCGCCGGCGCGCTTCCTCGTTGCCGGGATGGGGGATGGCCTGGCCACCTGGTTTGAGGCCCGGTCGTGCAACCGGACGCAGTCGGAAAACGCCTGCGGCGGACTCAGCACTTTAACGGGACTTCATCTCGCGCGGCTTTGCTACGATACGCTGCTGGCCTACGGACCGGCCGCGAAGATGGCCGTCGTGCGGCGGATTGTCACGCCGGCCCTGAACCATATCATCGAGGCCAACATCCTGCTCTCCGGTCTGGGCTTCGAAAGCGGAGGTCTGGCCGCGGCTCATTCCATTCACAACGGGCTCACCGCTCTTTCCGGGACCCATTCCTTTTATCACGGCGAAAAAGTGGCCTTTGGCGTTTTGACCGGCCTGGCGCTTGCGGATGCATCGCCTGAGGAAACCGGGACCGTGTATTCGTTTTGCGAGGACATCGGCCTGCCGACCACGCTTGCCGACATTGGCCTCGAAGACGCCGATCGGAACGACCTGATGAAGGCGGCCCAAAAGGCCTGCGCGCCCGGTGAATGCATCCATCATGAGGCAGGCGAGGTCACACCGGAAAAAGTCTTAAACGCCATGCTGGCCGCCGATGCCATGGGGGTGAAAAGAAAAAACGGTGTGTGCAGAGAGCAGGGACCGGCAGCCGATTCAGAAGGCGGAAAAAACCATTAAAACCGGCTGGCGGACACACGGTCCGCCATGGACGGACAACAACGGATCATAAAGGAGGATGTATGAAAAAAACAATCATGATGGTGCTGATCGGTCTGCTGACCGCGGCCGTTTGCCTGTCTTCCGAGGCCCAGATGCAGGGAGCGAACCTCGCCTGCCAGGATCTCCTGATTAAAAGCCAGGTGGAAACAGCGGTCAGCATGCTCGGGGCCGTTAACGCCCGGTATCAGAAAGGGGAAATGACCCTGGATGCGGCCAAAAAACTGGCCGCCAGTTTGCTTCGGGATCTGCGCTACGGGACGGACGGCTATTTCTGGGCCGACACCAAAGAAGGCGTCAACGTGGTTTTATACGGCCGCAAGGATACGGAGGGGCGCAACCGGATCAAGGACAAGGACGACAAGGGTGTTTACTATGTGAAAGAATTTCTGGCCAAAGGGAAAGCCGGCGGCGGGTATGTCGAATACCAGTTTACCAGGAAGGGACAAACCACTGCCCAACCCAAGCGATCCTACGTGATGCCGTTTGAACCTTTCGGCTGGGTGGTCGGTACGGGCTACTACCGCTGAGCATGCCGTAAGAACAGCCCGGCTTTTATCATCCTCAACCATTCAATAATACCCAGGTGATCGACGCGTGACACCGCGACGGTTGCCTGGGCTGTTTTATGTTGACATGCAAAACCGTTCTTCCTATACTCCCCCCCACCATTAGTAAAATCTGAACCAATTGTTGAAACATTGTATCTGCTGCCTGTCGTCTTGGTATAAGGAACTGAACATGGAAAACTACAGGATTCCCGGCGTCAACCAAAACGGTCAGTATGGCCGCTGGGCTTTTGCCGAATTTACGGAAGTCTATCAAATTGAATCTGACTTCAAAGCGAAAGTTGAAAAAGAATTTGACAACATGATTGGGAAATTTACGACTGCCAAAGCAATGTCGTTGATTTAAGCGCCAAAGCTCCCCTCTTTTCTCACCACCTGAAGGTGGCGCGAGAGGGGTTGGGGAGATTTTATAATGTCAATATAATCCCCCTTTATCAAAGGGGGATTTGAAAGATTGATCATGATCGCTTTTGTTCAAGGTCATAGAGGCGGAGGGAAGTTCATAAAAAAGCAGTGTACACTTGAGCTCATCAAGGAAAGGAAAATGGCGGGATACGACAATAGACATAATCTGACCTCCGAACAGGTCAATCTTCTGATTCGCGAAGGTGAAGGGCTCACCGTCGAGTTTAAGGCGCATTACACATCGCGAATGGATGAAGATATGGTGTCTTTTGCCAATGCAAAAGGCGGCGCTGTTATTCTGGGGGTGCGTGATGATGGGACCATTACCGGCGAACACCTGACGAATGACTTAAAAGCCAAAATAAACAGCCTGGCCAGAAACTGCAAACCGTCAATTGCGGTTGACATCATGCAGATCGGCAAGGTTGTCGTAATTGTTGTTCCGGAAGGATCGGAAAAACCCTATGCCTGTGGTTCGGGATATTACCGGAGGCTGGACGCCACGACACAAAAAATGAGCCATGATGAACTGCGCATCATGTTTGTGGAAAATGAAACGCTGCCGTTTGAAGAAAAAATCGTCCGTAATTTTTCCTTCGACGATATTTCAAAGTCAAAAGTTAGCGCGTTTGTGAAAGAGTCGGGTATCCGTATCGGCAAAACCGCCGTGCCGGAATTTTTGCGCAGCCTTCGTGTAGCCGATGCCAGAGGTGTAAAAAACGCCGGTATTCTTTTCTTTGCCAAAGACGTCTATGGCCACCTCCACCAGGCCCAGATGACGCTTCTGGCGTTCAAAGGCACGGACAGAGCCCATATTTATGATCGCAATGATGTTCGGGACGATCTGCTCACGCAATTTAATGAAGCCGTCATCTTTCTCAAAAAGCATTTGAATGTCCGCAGCGAAATTCGCGGCGTGAATCGGGAAGACATCTATGAAATTCCCCTCGAAGTTTTGCGTGAGGCGTTAGTGAATGCCCTGATGCACCGTGACTACAGCATTGCCGGCACGCAGATCAGCGTGGAAGTCTATGATGATCGTGTGGAAATCGCCAATCCGGGAGGATTGCCCAAAGGCCTTTCCCTGAAAAATCTCGGCAAAGTATCCATTCGGCGCAATGAATTGATCGCCGATCTTTTCTTCCGCCTGCATAAGGTTGAACGCATCGGCATGGGAATCCCGAAGATGAAAGAGGCCATGGTTGCGGCTGGGCTGCGCGAACCGGCCTTCGCGCCGGATGGATTCTTTCGGGCCATCTTCTACCGTTTACCGGAATTTGCCTTGAAAGACAGTCTGGCCGTCATTGACGCTATCGGCAAAAAACATGCGCCAGGGACTACCCAGAAAACTACCCAAGAAACTACCCAAGAAACTACCCAAGAAAAAATTCTGCAACTGATCAAGAAGAATCCGTCCAGCACACGGAAAGATCTGGCGGATAAAACCGGCCTGAGTCAAGATGGTGTGAAGTACCATTTAGACAGGCTCAGAAAAAAGGGAATCATTAAACATACCGGCGCAACGAAGAAGGGCCATTGGGAAGTGGTGGAATAGCGGATAGTGGATGGTGGAGAGTAAATATGAAAGGGTTGGAACGTGAAACAAAAAAAGGCAAATAACAAGACCATTGAAACGCTGACGCACGATGACGCCAAGCGTAAAAATATTCCTACGGCAGAGTTTCAATCCGTGCTGCAAAAAGAAGCGCAAGACCCGCTCAAAGTGGCCTATCCGCGCGGCCCGGCAGGGTTGGACGATGAAAAGCAAAGCCGCAATCGCGACCTTGACCCGCAACTGGTTTGGCGCGGCAAGGATGAGCAGGACTGGTCGGATTGGAGGATGCAATAGCATGAAGTTTTGGGTTGGTGTTACTGATAATAATTGGTATAAATTCCTTGCAAGGTTGCGGCCAGATGAAGTTAATTTTTGGCAGCCAAGTGCCACGCCACCATTCACAGGAGCCCCAATGGGTCTTCCCTTTTTATTTAAGCTCAAGCGCCCATATAATCACATTGCTGGTGGTGGATTCTACGTAACGTATAGTTCATTGTCGCTTGGTTTAGCTTGGGATGTTTTCGGGCAGAAGAATGGTTGTTCCTCTCTTGATGACCTCCGTAAACTCATTGCCCCATTGACAGCTAATGGGCATGGCGATGGTCAGATCGGATGTACAATTCTAGCAAATCCTTTTTTCTTTGATGAGGGGATATGGGTCGCTAATCCACCCGGCTGGTCGTCGAACATCGTGCGTGGAAAAATGTACGATTCGGATGCAGGCGCGGGTGCGGAGATATGGCAAAACGTACAGGCACGGATGCCATTGTTGCCAGTTGAAGCGGCGACAATCAATGGTATACCTACAGGCGCCGAGCCGGTTGAAAAGTATGGATCTCCTGCTACAGTTCGGCCCAGATTAGGACAATCTTCTTTTAGAGTTTTTGGTTACAGATGCTTATCAACGACGCTGCGCTATCACAGGGGAGCGAACACTAATGGCACTAGAGGCGGCACACATCGTTCCTTATTCTGGTGAGGGTGGACATGATGTCCGGAATGGACTTCTGCTTAGGGCCGATTTTCATCGACTTTTCGATGTTGGCCTGGTCAGTGTTACGCCAGATCTCCGAATAAGGGTTAGTCAACGTATTAGAGAGGAATGGTTTAATGGAAAAGCCTATTATCGACTTGATAACAACCCATTATCTATCGTGCCAGCACATCCATCAATGCGTCCTGATCCAGATTGTTTAGAGTGGCATTATAGAAATAAATTTCAAGCGTAGTTAGAGGATATCATGATATCAAAAACACTTTTAGAAGAAATGCTTTTTTTTCGGCAAGAAAGGGACTGGGAAAAGTTTCATACAACGCGTAATCTTTGTTCTGCGTTATGTGTTGAAGCTTCTGAGTTGCTCGATATATTTCGATGGGCTCGTGATCCTGAGATTAAATCTATCGCTAGACAGCAACGCTCTGAAATTGAGAATGAAGTGGCGGATGTTGCAATATTGTTGACGTATCTATGTAATGATCTAAATATTTCAGTAGAGGATGCTGTCAGAAAGAAGCTTGAAATAAATCGAGAGAGGTATCCAGTTGAAAAGTCAAAAGGGACTTCCACTAAGTATAACAGGCTAAGATAAGGTTTATAACACCGAGCGGCATCTGCTTTATGTCTCCTGCACGCGCGCCCGTGATCATCTGCTGATCACCAGTGGCGATGCGCCGCCAGAATTTCTGGATGATCTGCGGCCCTGCCGGAAATAATCCGGTCCGCCGGAGAATGAGTATATGTGCCACGGCATAGTATTGTGCCGAGCAGAAGTGTGCTATGGCACATCCACTGCGGACGCCTTTCCTCTGAAATTAAAATATCATAAATAAAATCAATGTAATGTAAAATGCGCCCGTCATTCATCATTCGGCACACATCTTGAATTACCCCCGTAAACCAGCAAAAGTGCACCAATGCTTTGGGCATTGGTTTTCTGCGCATCTCATTTTGGGTCGGGGAAACAGTTTGAACGCAAAACCGGAAATCCATTTTATCGGTGAAGATAATTTTGAAGCGGCGGTTGTTCAGGAACAAAAGCCGGTTCTTCTTTTATGCCTGCCACAGGATGATCAATATGCTCAGCAGATCAATATTGTTATGGAAACGGTGGCGAAATCTGAAGTACCGCTCAAAATTGGCCTTCTCAACGAATCCTTTATCGGTCCGTTTAAGAAAAGATACCATGTGTCGGGAACGCCCACTTTTTTAATCCTGGAGGAAGGCAGGGAAAAAAACCGTTCACTGGGACTGGCGGACGAGCAGATGTTAAAGGCGCTGATTGCGGATGCCTGTCCGGCGCTCCGCTAAGCTTCGTAAATAGTGAATGGTGGATAGTAGATAGTGGATGGTTAATGGCGATTGCTGAATATAAAACAAAAAAAGAAAAGGAGAAGAATTATGGGAAATACAGACGTTAAGATTTTCGACATTATGGCGTGCAATGTTTACTGGGATTTTGAAAGTTCCATCATGCCCAAGGAGACCCACAAATTTCTGGTGGCGCTTCTGCCGACACCCGGTGTGAAAACGCCGGACATCATCGAGAGCATTACCGCCTATGGCCCCGGCGGCTATACCGTGTCTTTTAAAAACGAAAAATATGAAAACCTGGGAAAGAACGGCTGGTTCTACGATAAACAGATTACAAACTACTGGTACATGGTCAACCTGCCCACCGGCTTCATGAAAGAAGGCGAATACACCATTGAAGTCAAAACCAAAGACGGTCAGGTCGATAAAAAATCGCGTATTCAGCGGGATGCGCCGTCTGATGCGGCCGTCAGCGCCTATCTGAAACATCATGACAGAATTATCAATTCGTTTTCACCGTCTCAAACAAAGCCCGTTGCTTCCGGCTCTGCGCTCAAGGGCATCACCTGCAAATGGGAAACCCTAAAGGATGCGGCGGGGCTGGATGCCTATTATGTTTACCGCCTGTGCCAGGCGTCCACGACCATGGAATTTGACGGCAACAATCTGACCTGGTTTGACAACATCTACTTGCAGAGGCTCATGGGCAAGGGGGACGATTCGGGTCTCAACCGTAACGAGGTGGTCATCGGAAAAGAACTTCAGCCGAAAACCAGCTACGGATATTTCGTGGAGATTACAGACGGAAACATCAGCGGACAGGCGAACATCTGTATTTTTCAGCCGCATCAGTTTTTTGTCACGCCGTAAGCGATATGGACGGCGGATTGAAAGCGGATCGTAAATTGTTAATCTCACGGGAGATATAACAGTCACGTAAGGGAGGTAGGCAGTCATGAAAAGAATGAAGCATTTTTTTGCTGCGGCCGGCGCTGTGTTGCTCATTGCGGCGGGCGGCCCATCGATGGCGCAGGACATTGTAATCGGTTATTCCGGGCCCTTGTCGGGTCTGGCCGCAGATTACGGCCAGGACGCGTATAACGGCATTGAACTGGCTGTCAAAGAAATCAACGCCGCCGGCGGCGTTACGGTGGCGGGGAAAAAGCACAAATTTAAACTGGAACGGCTCGATGACATGGCCAATCCCACCCAGGCGGCCAACAATGCCCGCCGCTTCCGGGCCAACGGCGCCATCGCAGTTTTCAATCCGGTCTATAATACTGCCGCCGCCATGATGAAATTCAACGAGGAAAAGGGCAACGAGTTTCTGGTGCTGGCTTTCACCAGCACGCCGCGCATTACCGAAACGGGCAACAGGCTTTTGCTGGTGGCGCCCGGATCTTTTACCTCGCTGGTTGAAATCAGTGCGCAGTGGGCCATGGAAAAAGGCTGGAAAAAATGCGCCATGCTGGTGACGATCGGTCCATACGGAGATGAATGGCGCAGTGTGTTCAAGAAGATATGGGAAAAAAGAGGCGGTGTCATTACGGCCGATAAGCCGGCCAACTATTACACGGAGACGGACTATTCCGCACCCATCACCGCGGCGCTGGCCGGCGGACCGGACGTCCTGCTGATCGGCGGACCCTCGGACACGACGGCGCTGATGATCGAACAGTGCCGGCAGATGGGGTTCAAGGGCGGTTTTATTCTGATCGATCAGGCCAACATTGATTATATTGCCGGCGTGCTGAGAGGGACGAAGCTGCTGGGCAACCTGATCGGGTCCGCCGGGGCGGGCATTCCTTCTCCTCAGGGGCGGGCGGTCGGCGCGCGCTTCCGGGAAGCTTACAAAAAAACAGCCAACCCCATCTCCACATTTAATTTTGCCTTTGTTCATACTCTGGCGCGCGCCATAACCGCCGCCGGTACCACGACGGACGTGTATAAAATCCGCGCGGCGTTTTCCAAAGCTTTTCCGATGTACATTACGGATTTCCCCATGGAGGTTTACGGCGTGACGTCTTCAGGGCGGCTGCTCGTGACGACGGGAACGCAGACGATTACCAACGGAAAGATGGACAAGCCGGAAATCTATTTCTGGTGGCCGAAAACCAGGGAGGAATACGAAGCGGTTGATAAAATCGCGCGGATTGACCGCAGCATTCCGCGCAAGTGGCTCCAGGCCAAATAAGGGTGAGGAGTGAGGCGCAAGGCGTGAAGGGTGAACTGCGGATGATCCACGGTCCGGGGTTACCAGGGACGCATGGTAAACGAGGAGGGGAAATGATGAACAGGCTGAAATGGATATTTTGTTTGGTGACGTTGACGATGCTTCTGGCGGGGGGGCGAATGGCGCCGGCCCAGGACATTGTGGTCGGTTTTAGCGGGCCGCTTTCCGGCATTGCTTCAGATTACGGCACGGATATGTACAACGGCCTGGCTATGGCCGCCAATGAAATCAATGCCGAAGGCGGCGTACTGGTGAACGGGAAAAGGCATCCCATTAAAGTTCTGCGTCTTGACGACGGCGTGGACCCTACGCGCTCGCTCAACAACGCCAGACGTTTCCGGGCGGAAGGCGCGATTGCGATTTTCAACGGGGTATACAGCACCATGACACCACTTCTGAAAATCAATCAGGAAAAAGGCCAGGAGTTCATCATGATGGCGTTTACCAGCACGCCCGGCGTGACGGAAATGGGCAACAAACTCCTGATCTGTCCGAGTACGCCCTTCACGGTCAATGTCGATCTTTACACCGACTGGGCCAAAGCAAAAGGATATAAAAAAGGTGCGATGGCGGTGACGCTGGGCGCTTACGGAAATGAATGGCGCGAAGCTTTCCGCAAATCCTGGGAGAAGAAGGGCGGCGTCATCACGGCGGACAAACCGGCCAATTACTATACCGAAACGGATTTTTCCTCCCAACTGACCGCGGCGTTGACGACCAGGCCGGATTTTATGCTGATCGGCGGGCCGTCGGCCGCCACCGCGCTGGTCATCGAACAGGCCCGCGGCATGGGATTTAAAGGCGGCTTCGTGCTCATCGACCAGGCCAAGGTGGACACCATTACGGAGATGCTGCGCGGCCGGAAGCTGATCGGCACTGCCATTGCGATTGCCGGCATCGGCAACATGCCCGACGGGGCGGCCAAGCGCTGGGCGCTCAAGTATCAGGGCATTTACAAAAAAGTAGCCACCTGGGAGGGGTCGCTCCATTACCTCATGCTGCATTCGCTGGCCCGCGCTATCACGGCGGCCGGCACAACGACGGATGTTTATCAAATCCGCGCCGCCTATCCGAAGATTCTGCCCATGACGCTGGGGGATTATCCGAAAGGGTTTCCGATGGAGCTTCTGGGGGTGACCGAAAAAGGCCGCTGGCAGATGTTCACCTCCATTCAGCCGATTCATAACGGCGAGCTGGATATCATTTCCCAGTATGCCTGGTGGGTGAAATCGGAGCAGGAATTCAAAGAGTTTTCAAAACGGTCCCAGATGAACGTTAAAGGGATCGTGCAGAAATGGCACAAGATGCCGGACTGAGGGCAACAGGGGTCAAGATGATTCAAGGAGAAGAACAGTGAAGATCAAGGCAGCCGTTATTCGTGAAAAAGGAAAACCATTTGTTCTGGAAGAACTGGAGCTCGACGATCCGCGTCCGGATGAAATTCTGGTGCGCGTGGTTGCCACGGGCATTTGCCACACGGATGTCACGCTCCGGAACCATCCGCTGGCCTTGCCCATTGTGCTCGGCCATGAAGGATCGGGCATCGTGGAAAAAACCGGCGCGCGCGTTACCAAAGTGAAACCCGGCGACCACGTCGTTTTGAGCTATGTGTATTGCGGCCACTGCGCCAACTGCCGGCAGGGGCTTCCGGCTTACTGCACGCAGTCGGTGATGGGAACGTTCGGCGGCGTCCGCGCGGACGGCTCGACGACGCTTTCGAAAAACGGCGAAAAAATTCACGGCAATTTTTTCGGGCAGTCGTCGCTCGCCACCTGCGCGCTGACTTACGAAAACAACGTCGTCAAGGTGCGCCCGGACGCGCCGCTGGCGCTTCTGGGACCGCTGGGCTGCGGCATTCAGACCGGGGCGGGCGCGGTGATCAACAGCCTGCAAGTGAAGGTCGGCTCCGCGATTGCGGTGTTCGGCCTGGGATCGGTGGGCCTCTCCGCCGTTATGGCGGCGAAGGTGGCGGGATGCACGACGATTATCGGCGTGGACGTCAAACCCAACCGTCTGCAGCTGGCGAAGGAACTGGGCGCGACGCATGTCCTTTGCGCGTCTGACGTCAATCCGACCGCCGAAATCAAGAAGATTACGGGAGACGGCGCAAATTACGCGCTCGAATGCGCCGGCAATCCCAGAGTGTTCCGGCAGGCGCTGGAGTCCTTGCGCCGCCCGGGCATTTGCGGACTCATGGGCGGAACGCCGATGGGCACCGAAGTGACCTTCGACATGAATTCCATCATGTTCGGCCGGACCGTTCGCGGCATCCTGGAGGGCGACAGCATTCCGGACATCTTCATTCCGCAGCTGGTCGAACTCATCATGCAGGGGCGTTTCCCGCTTGAGCGGCTGGTGACCTATTATGATTTTGACGAGATCAACCGGGCGGTGGACGACTCCGAAGAAGGCCGGACGATCAAGCCGATTCTGAAGATGCCGGCGTGACGGCGGGTCAGCATGATTCATTTTGCCGGGACGCGGATGGTCGGGAGGAAAAACCGGAAGCACAGCGTCATTCACAGAACAAAAGGACTCGCCACCCCTTAGCGGTGGTGCAGCCCCTTGTTCTAAACAAGCCCCGACTGTGACGGCGCAGGCCGTTTCCCCGGCAGCAAAAAAGCAATCAGCGCTGATGCGCATATTCATACTGAAAGGAGATACATCATCATGCAGGTTACACTACCGATCAAGCTTCCGTTCATTCTGCACGGACGGGGGGCGCTGGAACATCTCAAGAACTTCAAGGAAAAGAAAGTGATGATTGTGACGGACAAAGTTGCCCGCGGTATTTTCGGCGGCAGGCTGACGGAATACCTGACGGGCAAGGAAGTCGTTATTTTTGATGAAGTGGAAACGAATCCGAAGGAAAGCACCATGAACAGCGCCGGGGATCTTGCCAAATCGTTCCAGCCGGAACTGATTATCGGCATGGGCGGTGGTTCGGCGATGGATACGGCCAAGGCGGCGTATTTTCTTTATGGCCAACCGGCGATGAAACTGGCGGAAGTCCAGTACTATGTTGATTACGGCCTGGCCAAAAAATCCAGGCTGCTTTTGATTCCGACGACCAGCGGCACCGGGTCCGAGGCCAGCGCCGGCTGCGTCTTTACGCACGCCTCCGGCGTCAAAATTGACGTCATCTCCGCCGATTTTATTCCATCGACCGTCATCATCGATCCGGAACTGACGCTTTCCATGCCGCGAGGGTTGACCATCGCTTCCGGCGTCGATGCCCTGGCCCAGGCCATTGAAAGCTCGTCGAGCATTTTCATTAATGATTTTCTCAAGGCATTCAATCTTTCCGCCATCAGGTCGCTCGTCAAATACCTGCCGCTGGCGGCGGGGGATGGGGCGAATGACATCGGCGTGCGCGAAAAAGTGCATTACGCGGCCTCGATGATCGGCATGGCGATGGGCAGTGTCAGCCTGGCCATCGGGCATGCCTGCGGGCACGCCGTCGGGGCGGTCTTTCCTTATCCCCACGGCCTCACCGTGGGTGTTATGCTGCCTTATAATATTGAATACAACCGCGTGGAGCGCAAGGACATCTACAACGAAATTCTGGAGGGCAGCTTCAATGTCACGGGTGAGTCCGATCCGGCGGCCAGACTGGCTTCGCTGGTCCGCGAATTTCTCGTCAGCCTCGGTGTGCCGCTGACGGTCCAGGGATTGGGAATCGCGAAAGAAGACTGGGACAGGAATTTTGAAAAAATGGTGAAGTTCGCTTCGATGGACACCTGCCTCCGGACCACGCCGCGTCCCCCGGCGGAAGGGGATATCGCGAAGCTTTTGCAGTATGCCTATGAGGGGAAAACCGTCGATTTTTAAATAAAGGAATGCCGGTATTGCCGAAGCGCGGTCGATGACGCGTCTTTGGCAATACCGGATGGCGAAACCCTGGAGTGTTTAGGATGAACTCTGTACCCGATCTTCATGACCGTTACGACCGTCAGAGCCTGCCGTCGCACGAAAGAGAGAAAAGCAATTCGGAAGGGGGGACCGGAGAGATCAGCCGCCTGCCCGGCCAAAAAAATAATACCGGTTTGTATATTCTTCAGGCGGGCCTGTTCAGCTATGTCGATCGGCGCTTTGCATCCGTCCTCGGGTATGACGATCCGGAAGCGCTCGTCGGGAAGTCTTTCTGGGAAGTGGCGCATCCGGACGATCAGAAACTGGTCACCGAGGAAATCATGCGCCGTGAAGATGAGCTGGCCGTCAATCCGCCTGTCTTCCGTTTGCTCGATAAAAATAAAAAGATTGTCTGGGTGCATATGCGCGGGAGCGCGATGATGTATTGCGGGAAACCGGCCCATATCGGCTGCCTGATCGATGCATCGCCGTTCGGATCGCTCATCAAGTCCCTGCAGGAATCCTTGGAGCGTTATGAAACGATACTGGATGACGTCGATATCCATCTGGGTGAACTTGACCTCGAAGGCAATATGAGCTTCATCAACGATGCCGGCTGCCGGATGTGGAAGCTGCCGCGGGAGCGGCTGATCGGTCTGCCGTCCCGGTCCTACATGGATCCGGAAACGCAGGAAAAGATCACGGCCATTTACCGCCAGGTCTTTCGAACCGGCGTTCCCGTAAAAAATATCATCATCGATGTGGCGAGCGTCGAAGGCGGAAAAAGAACGATTGAAACATCGGTTTCGCTGACGCGTGACGCGGAAGGCAAAATCACGGGATTTCGCAACGTCACCCGGGATATCACCGACCGCAAGGAAGCCGAGAAGAGGCTGGCGGAACACCGTTCGCGCCTGGAGGCGATCTTTGGGAGCGTGAAGGACGCGATCATCACCGTGGACCCGGGGCTTGCCGTGATCGACGCGAACAAATCGACGGAAAGCATCTGCTCGATTGCCGTGAAGGACATTG
>JAIGNE010000006.1:0-23487 GCA_036528635.1 Deltaproteobacteria bacterium | reverse complement strand
GATATGCCATGCGTCATCTCCTTTGTGAGCGTTTTAGCACATCAATATGGTTGTGCAACCAATTTTGCCTTCTTCTAATATTTTATTGTCAAAGAACAATTTATACCTTAATTATGACACAGTCTGGGAGGCCGGAATCCAGTATTTTATGAACTGGTTCCCGGCCTTCGCCGGGAAGACGACTAAGATTTAATATAATTTACAAAACAATATCATTGGACACTTAATAATTCTTCTTCCGGTAACTTAACCCGCTTCTTCCCGCTCAACAAATCAGCCATCAAACCCTGCTTTATGGATTGCAGTTTGTGCAAGTAGTTTTGTTCTGATTGGAGTTTCTCGTTAATTGTTTTTAATCTGACTGCTATTTCATTCTGCTCGGCGCTAGATACTTTCGTTATCGGTACTTTACCAATTATTCCTCCAGTTATTACCGGTTGCGCAGCAGCAAAGGCGACAGAATTCAAATCAAGATAGTTTAGATAAGCAACCCAGTAATCAAAATTGAATCCTTTTTCATTGTTACTTACCACCAAGGCATTATCAGTCACCCATGAGAATGCCTTGGTTATAAAAGCATTTCCACAGTACTCGCCAACCCTTCCAATAATTAATTTTTCGTCTTCGAATAAATATTCAGAGTGGTAGCCATTAATACCATTCCCCCCATAAACGGGATGAACACCCGGCTTAATCTTGTTCTGAGTTAATCCTTCGCCACTTGAAACACTAATAATGTTTCCTAAAAATTCGACATCCCACGCATTTGGCACGATGCCCAATATACTTTCTTTATACAAATCCGGTGCATCTTCGTATTTGGGGCGGAGTTTGCCGGTGGTGATATCAATGCCACGGGTAAATAAATCATGCAGCATGCCTTGTTTGATGGCTTTGTGTTTGGCTATGGCAGCTTGTGTTTTTTCTATCACCGCGTCAATCGTAGAAAGTATGCGGGCAATCTTGCGTTGTTCGTTCTTAAGTGGATAAGGTATTGTTATTTTTTGAATATCTCTTAAGACAAGTCTCTTCAACGCGCTACCAGATTGGAATCTATATAACTGTCTTTCGAAAATAAAAGAGCGTAAAATCGCGGATAAATACTCTGGCTCTAAAACTGGTTTAGTCCGCAAAATTGCAATAGAGGAAAGTATTACAACTTTTCGATTATCTTTAAATACTAACACCCGGCCTATTGTTCCGTCTTTAGATAATAAGACATCATTAATTTTTGGTGCGCAATTCTGCTTGCTTAGAAAATCGAAATCGTTTTTTGAGATTTTCGTACACGAATTATAATCGATCCCCCATATTTTCATATCTTTAACGTTGACTATTACTTCACCATCTTCTTGTGGTATTGGGCTGAAATGAGACCCATCCGTAATGAGTTCACACAAGTCACTAAGCACGTTAACAACCCATTCATTTGGGTAAGTAATTGAATTCCACTCACTCATAACCCAACTCAATTAAAAAGGTATTTAATAATTCTGTTTCTTTTTCTCTCTCCGATAAAATAGCGTGTAGCGGAACGGTGTATTTGTCGTGCAGGTTTTCCACGGCCAAGAGCAGTTGGCGGCTGTGGGTTTGCAGGTAACCATTAATGGTTTGGTGCAGTGTGGCTTGCCAACGTTTTAAGATCAAATCTTTGGCTTCGTCGGGTGTAATATTGAGTCTGGCAAGGTCTACCAAATCCTGTTTGCGGTCTTTGATCTCCCTGATTTTCTTTTTGCATTGCTTCAATTCATCTTCGAGTCCGGTGTGCTTGGCAATGCGCGCCTCATCTGCTTCAATTATTGTATCCAGGCGCTCCACAACGGCTGCATACTTTCCTGCTTCCGATTTTAATGATGCAATTTCCGCCGCCACATCCGGTTGCTTCGTCAACGCCTTTTCGTTGGCGGCAATCCGCTTTTGCAAATTCTTGCATTCCTTTTCCGCCTCTTTGCGCTCACCTTTGAGGGCCTTGATGCTTTCCTTGTGATCTTTCAGTTCCTTGCTGCGCCATACGTCATAATCTTCTTCATTCCAGACATCATCTTCCAGTTCGTTGACTTCGTTAAACAGGGTTTGGAGTTCTTCTTTACGAGCTTCGTTGGCTCTCAGTTCTTTTAATACGTCGGGATACTGGCTTTCCAGGATTTCATCGTCGGGGATCAGTTCGGCATTCCAACCGCTGGCCGCCACACTTTTCAAGTCGGTGTTCAACTGGCTCCAATACGAAGCCAGCACGCCACGGCTCTGGAAGTTGTCCAGCACTGCTTTCTGACCTGTGGCCAGTTCGGCAATCGCCGTGGAAAAGCTTTCCGAAAACTTGCGATAGAGTTCAAAGACATTTTTGTTTTCGGGCAGAGCTTCAAAATCCGGCACGACCGCATTCCACCAGCCGTTTAATTGCGTGGTGTATTGGGCTTGCGTGGCTTTGATGCTTTCGCTTTCATCAAACAGTTTTTTGATGTCTTCTTTTTGGGCGATGACATCGGTAAATTTCAAGTAGCCGTCTTTCAATCGGGTAAAGAGTTGATCATTCAAGCCGGGATAGCTGGCAAACGCATCCGCCAGCACCTGCACTTCACTTTCCGGAATGCCGCCGTGCAGATGCGCATGCACATCGTGCGGTTCCGCAGGCGGCGCGTTGTCCACAAACCGGCGAATGTTCAGGTTGTATTCTTCACTCTCCAAATTGCAAAGTTCATCTATGGCTTTGCTTTTGCCGACCAGCTTGCTGTATTTGGGAATCTCTATTTTATAGCGATAAACAAACGCAATTTTCTCAATATCTTCCGGCCGCAGTTTGTTTTGATTTTTACCTTCCTTGTATTCGCGGTCGGCATTGATAAAAAGCACTTTGTCCCGCAGATGAGCATCTTTCTTGTTGATCACAATGACGCTTGCGGGAATGCCCGTTCCGTAAAACAAAGCTGGAGGTAAACCAATCACCGCTTCCAGATAGCCGCGGTTGATGAGCCATTCCCGGAACTTGCGTTCATCGCCGCCGCGAAACAAAACGCCGTGCGGCATGACGACCGCCATGCGTCCGGCATTGTTGATGCTGGCCACCATGTGCTGCACAAACATGAAATCCGCCTTGCCTTTGGCGGGCATCCAGAAGTTGAAGCGTTCTTTAAACTTCATGCCGTCTTTGGTGTAGTTTTGCGAAAAAGGCGGATTGGCAATGACAATGTCGAAGGTTTTCAGCTCGCCGTTATCCGTATGCAAAGGATTCATCAACGTATCGCCGTTCAATATTTTGCTGTCATAGATGGAATGGAAAAGCATGTTCATTTTGCTCAAACTCCAAACCGTGCCGCTTTTTTCCTGCCCGTAAAGCGAAAGGTTCTTGGCCGTTCCGTAACGGCTTTCCACATAGTTTTTGCTTTCAATGAGCATGCCGCCACTGCCGACGGTAGGATCATAAACTTCAGAATTGCTTCCGGTTCAAGAATATTCACCAGCAGGCGCACCACTTCATTGGGCGTGTAGAATTCTCCGGCTTTCTTTCCGGCGCTGTCGGCAAAGTATTTGATCAGGTATTCATAAGCCGCCCCCATTAGGTCGGGGAATTCCAGATTGTCATCCGTCAGGTTCTTTTTGTTGAACTCCCGGATGAGCTCTCGCAAATCCTCATCGGTAATTTGTTTGTTGTTTTTCCCAATGCTGCGATTGAAATTGATGGATTTTAAAACGCCTTCCAACTTGTCCAGGTTGGCATCTTCCAAAGCGGCAAGGGCTTTGTTCAGGTGATCGCCAATTTCTTCCTGTAGGTCTTTGATGTAGTTTATCGGGTCGCCCTTTTCATTTACATCCGGGTCGCCATCGAGTTTTTTCCAGCGGGATTCCAGCGGGACAAAAAAATCATATTCCGGTGCGTTTGGTCTTTCCAGTTCTCCATAAATCATTTCTGGGTCTTTTATTCCCCTTACTTCCGTAAGAGTTTTCTTACGCCTGTCGCGATGAACGTCAAACTGGTCGTTGACGCGTTTCAAAAACAACATGGCAATGATGTATTCCTTATATTCGGAAGCATCCATGTTGCCTCTTAAACTTTCGCAGGCTTCTTCCAGGAAGGTTTCCAAACGGGAAAGTGATAATTTATTTGATGCCATTCGATACTCCAGATGTTTAAATCGAAATATTTGTTACTTGTACCCAGTTATTGGGTTATTAATTAAATAATTATTTTCTCTTGCGCTTTGCCAAGCTTTTATTAAAACGAATTACATTCGTTACTTTTCCCCGCTAATCAACTGCGAATGCTTTTCTTCCAACCATTTGATTATTGTCGCGCGCAGCTCTTTTACAAAATCAATTAATTCCTCTACATCATCAGCACTGGCGACACCGACATAATCATATTCCGCGGTATTTCTTTTGTTGCGGCAGGTATCCAGATATTTTGCGTCTTCTTTATAAGTATTTCCTAAAATCACAGGCAATGCCTGAATAGTGCGGTTATGCTGCAAAGCCTTCTCCGGTTTGTAGCCGGAAGCGTATAGTAAAATGGTGCATAGCTTGAGCGCCGCGTTGTAAGCAATACTGAATTGCCAATCAGCCGAAATACTACAAGCTGCATCCTGTAAATCGCGCTCAACAATCCTTAATAAGTCGCTGATTTCTTTTGCACTGGTTTTGTGAGGTTTCAGCCAGCCATTATCAGCCCATTGCCTTAAGTTCATCTTCCGTACCTGTTATAAATATTTTGGGTGACGCAAGCACTTCCTGAAGAAAATGATCTTTTTCTTTTTTTCTTTTGATGAATTCACTTTCAGTTAAACGGTAGGGATTAATTTCCCGGCCAAGTTTCTCTGATGCATCCATCAATAAACCGCTCAGTTTTCTGAGGCCGATATCGCCGATGACCATCAGATCAACATCGCTTGCTGCTTTTTCTTCTTTTCTGGCAAAAGAACCAAAGACAAATGCTATCTTGATTTTCGCTTCTGCGGACAATGCACTCTTTATTAAATCCGCAAGCCCGTTGGTCTTGAGAACAAGATTTCTGATCTCCGGATAAAGAGGATGATCCGTATTGGCTTTGTAATTAATGCGATTGCCGTCTTTGATTCTGGTGATGATATCCAGTCGCAGTAATTTCTTGATTTCCTGCTGAACGGTTCCGACAGCAAAACCGGTCCGTCTTTCGATTTCCCGCAGGTGAAGGCTTTGTTTTTCGACGCCAAAGAGATTGCGAAATATTTCCGCGCGAATATTCGATGATAGTATTTCTGCTAAAAGTCCCATGGTGTGTATGCTTATACCATACAATTGTATGTTATTGCCATACAATATCTAATGTTTTTTGTATCAACCCTGCGCAGCCTTCGGAATATAAGTCCTCCACATAACCAGCTATTTTGATATTGCTTTATTTAGCGTGACGAATATTACAACTTCTTGAAAAGATTGCAACAAAAAACCCGCCATTTTTGACGGGTTTTTTGTTGGTTTTTGCGGCGGGAACGGTTATAATCGGGGCACATTTCTTTCCTCATCAACCAGTCCATTTGCCCGTAAACGTATCCACTTTATAACTGGGTCGCCAGACCACCTTCTCAAGCATGAAGCGGTACCCTTTTTCCATCCAACTCAAGGGTGGTCTTCGAATAAGTAAGTTTTTGAACCATCTTGCCATCCTGAAAATGCATGACGTCCACACCGCGTCTCTTTTCTATTTTCCCTTCATATCCTTTTTCAAAGGAGGGGCTATCAAACTCCCAGCGATAGAGAACTTTCTGTTCTTGTTCGTCGATGAATAAATCTTCGGCGATGAAACGAAACCCGCCATGATTGGTAAACCATGGTGTCCATGCCTTACGAAGGGCTTCTTTTCCTTTTACCCGTGCGCCTGTCCAGTTTTCAAAGAGGATGTCATCATGGAACAGTTCTATCACACCATCGAGGTTGTAGTTCTCCCAGGCCCGATTCCATTTCTCAAGTGCTGCTATGATTTCTTCACGTGATAGTTTCATCATGCCCCCTTTGTTTTTTATAAAAAAATACTAAAGCAATCCATTCAGACCGTCCGCAACATAATTCAGACATAAGGATCAAGTCGGAGCCGTATTGAACCTTTTTAAATAAAGGCACCGCCACCGAAAGCAGACAAAGTCTGCAATATTTTCAGGCCCTGGCTAGAAACACAAACTGTTTATTCCTGTGTTATTTTGTAACTCTTAATTCAAGCATTATTCTCCCTGGTTCAGTTCAAGCCCTTTTTCTCCAGAAAACTGGACATCAGGTCGGCGATTTCGAGATTGTTCAGGTCCGAGAATGGAAAGTGCGTGTTGCCGCGAATGCCTATTTCGGGCAGATGCACCAAGGTGACATCGCCACCCCGGCGGTTTACCGCATCCCTGAAAAGCCTGGCCATCGCTAGACGCACGCGCCAGAAATCCTGGCCTGGGTTCATCACGGGTTTCTCCAGAATGTTGTCACCATAGAAGATGATGATCGGGATTCCTGTGAGTTTCATAAACTCCGACAGAGGCACACCGGCCGCCTCTAAAGGGCCGCTTTCACTTGTCATTGGCGGAGGCACTTCGCCTTTCGGAAAGATAAAATTGCTGCCTGGTTCATAAGCTACGATGGCGCGGATATTTGGGCTCTTGAGCGCAGTGTGCCAACCCATGCCGCCGCTATGCGAATGCGTGACAAGGATGCCCGGTCCAATCTTGTTGAAAAGTGCCGCAACGGCGTCAGTGGTAATGTTGAGGTCGAAAGGACCGGTGTCAGGCGTCATCTGGCGGAAGTACTGATTCAATGCCTCAGGGTCCTGTGAGAATTGTACATCAGGGAAGAAGTTTGGCCAGATCCCGATACGGAACATGTTGAACCATTTCTGCTCATCGGCCACAGGTGTTAAGGTACCCGGCTGAGTGCAGCGTCCGGCATTGCCACGGCGAGGCTGGTTAATCACATAAACCCCATAACCGCGCCGAAGAAAAATGTTTTGGTATCCCTCGCGCCCATCCGGCGTCGTTTCCCAGGTCTTCGAGAACTGCCCGAAGCCATGCCAGAACACGAGAGGTAATTTGCGGGCGTTCACCGGAATCTGGTAAAACGCATAGGCATGATCTCCGTGGAACGTCTGTCCTTCAGGCGTCATTTTGACGGGATCAAAGGTGCCAGGGTTAGTGGCCACGGTTCCACCGACTGCAAAACTGCCTTGTTCCTGGATGACAAGCGGCACAGGTTTGCGATTTGCGTCAGCCATTCCATGCGACGACGCAAGGTGGCTGAGGAGGATTAGCATGAGCGCAATGAACAATATCCGCTGTTTCGTATTCATATTTCGTAACTTTTGATCCCCAAGAATCATACCTTTTTGAAGCGGTATATGCCGTCTTGGTAAATCACCTGGAACCTTAAGTCCCAGCAGCAGATTCCACCGGCTCTGTCGCCTTCCAGCAGACCAGCGCAACCTATATCCAGGATTAATGCCCACCACCGGTCCGGGGTTTGTGCTGCCCCCGAGAGCTTGCATGGACATTTAGCTTGCGTATGAAAGGTATAGGACTGTCCCGGTTCAATATGAACTGATTCAAACAGTGTATTTCCGATAAACCGGCTTGTGTAAAGGTTTACATTAACTCTCCCATTCGTGGTATTTGTCACTTGCACGGTATACGCACTGGCAATATACGGACTGAAGAGTAGTAACGCTGCCAGTATGAAAACAAACATGACCGCTTTAGTACTTTCATTGACACCGCGCTTCAAACACCGCTTCATAAGAAACCTCCTCAGGTTAAGGTTTATTATAGTTCAAGATAGGTTTGGAATCGACAATCCATGGTGCCGGATGCATCGACCGCTTCGATAAATCATTTTCATACCGGACTCCAGAAGGTTATAGGGTTAGTTGATGCGTTTACTGGCGCGATCATGAGCGAAATTATTGGTTCATAAATGCGCCTCTGTGAATGGAAAGTCAAGGGGGATAAATTGACTCGGGGCCAGTCTTGGTTTTAAGCCCGAATCGAAGATATTGAGTTGTAAAGTCTAAGGCTCCCCGATACAGGCACCACAAGTTAGAGTTCAATCATCTTTGTTTATTATAGATTGAAATGCTGTGCGACCTAGGAAAACAGAAGAGCAACATTTCAGGAAGCACACCTTAAAAAATCCGATCATTTGATTCTTCAAGATCGCCATCGGCCGGAATCGTTGTGTCGACAGACTAACAGATGACTTTGAAAAATCTCGCCGTCGTGAATTACGATATGAAAGGTGCAACATAGAAATAAGCTGGATCGCCGGACGCGGCAGCGCTCCGGTAAATTCCCTCGTTAGCGCTTTTTCTGGAAGGCTTTTCGACCCGTTAGGCCATGTATTGCTCGTCAGTGACCTTCTCCATCCACTCCGCCGATTTTCCGTCGATTTGCTCATAAATGGCGATGTGCGTCATGGCCGTCGTTGGCGTGGCGCCATGCCAGTGCTTTTCGCCCGCCGGGATATGGATCACGTCACCGGGCCTAATCTTCTCGACTGGACCGCCCCAGCGCTGCGCCAACCCACAGCCATCGGTCACGATCAGCGCCTGACCCAGCGGGTGACTGTGCCATAAGGTCCGAGCGCCAGGCTCGAATGTGACCCTGATGCCGAGCGCACGTGCCGGAGGATTTGGTTCGATCAGAGGATCAATGCGCACCGTGCCGGTAAACCATTCGGTCGGTCCCTTTCTTGAAGGCTGTGAGCCACTTCTCTTGATTTCCATAATTTCTATTTACCTCCTGCATTAACGACGCTTCATCCGGAGTGATCGGGTGCCATCACCATCAGTCAATTTGTAGCATTTGTCTTTCGATTTTGCGGATCGAATTTTAATGTCAATAAGCGGCATAGATCACATCATTATAAAGTTTTTAATTTTGCCTGCGTTTTTACCAGGCAAGTCTATTATTTTTACTAGACGCGCCTTGTGAAATGTTTAAATACAAAACAGGGTTCAATTGACAACAAAATACCCGCTATTTCTAACGGGTTTTTGCTTTTTGGATTGGCGGCGGGAATTGAACAATTTAATTAACTATTATTAATAATTAATTAATTTTCTATTCAATTTTTTCATATACCCCCAAAAATACCCCCAAAACAAATAAATCCAGTATTATTATTTCGCGCTGTTTTCTTTATCCAGAACAATTCTGTCTCTGATATAAGTTGGAATAGCCAGAAATTTTTCATCGATCAAACGGTTGTCTACTTCGGACTTCCGTCTCTCCTCTATAGTTTTGCCAAAGGCATTAAAATGAACTTGTTCAATAACCCCTTTTAATGCGTCGTAATCAAATGCTTCCAAAGCTCTGGCGGCGGTAAGGAAACCGTCGATATATTGCTGCCGAGCATTTGAAGCGGAGCCCCTCTTTTTGATTTCGTCATAATGTTCATTCAAGAGTTGAGACAATATTTCAGTGTATCGTTCTTTATTGATCATTATTGGATTGCCTCCGGAATGATTGTTTTATTCTATTGCTGTACCATAAATGAAACATCAATAGAAGTTTTTGGACAAACATAATTTGCTTTAGATGCATACCAATTGAAAACAAACCTGTCAATTTTATCTACAATCTAAAGCGCTAACTCAGCGGAACGCAACTTCCGGCAGACCGCCTCCGCTATTTCATCGGCATTCATTGGGGGCGGATTTTGAGGCATTGCCAGATCACGGATAATTTCGCCCTGTCGCTGACAGGCAATCTCACCATAGCTCAGAAATGTTGTCAAAACTTTCTCATGCCCGAGGTTTTGACTCCACGCTTTGAAATGTTCGGGAGTCTTGCAGACTTCCTCACCCAGTTGGACAAGAGTATTTCTGAAACTGTGTGGATTGAAATACGGCAACCCGGCTCGTTCAAAAGCTTCATGAAATATTGTTCGTATTGGTGTTGCATTACTCCAGTGCTTCCGCGACAATCCCGTCACTTTAAATTGCTTATTAGCATCTAACTCGACACATGTGGCGGGAAACAGTGGATCTTCATGGCCCCACAGTTTTTTATCCCGAAGGTATGACACCCACTCTGCCACAATTGAACGGATTTCCTCTCCGACCGGAAAGAAGAATGTATTGAATGTCTTACTGAATTTCGTATTAACCTCGCGGGCATCCTGGTTGACGCAACCTGCTATTAAATCAACATGCTTTAATTTTATTGAGGCAATAGCGCTGTCTCTCGCTCCCGTCAAAAGAGTGAACGCAATCAGGGCACGATTGCGGCGCTCGATCTCGGCCTCCGCAGGCATCTTGCTGATAACGTATTTGACCTGCTCCATCGTCGCGAACTGCTGTTGCCGTTTTGCAGTGGCGATACGGGCATCCTTGTCGGACAAATTAAAATACTCGGCATCGGCGTATTGAATACGAGATTTGTAGCCGGGCTCCCGCTCCAACCAATGGAAAAACCGTTTGAGTTGCGTAAGAGTCGCATAAAGAGTTGCCTTGCTTAACTTCGCCCCAGAATGCTGCCCTTTTTGTTCTGCCAGGTATTTCTTAAAGGCAATGGCTTGCTCAAAATGAAATGCCTTGAAATCGCGATAATTCGTGTATGACTCAAAACGGCTAATAGCTTTGGCGGCTGTGTCAACAGTAGGCTCGCTGCGACTTTTGGCCTCCTTCAAAAAAGCGAAATATTTTCTCTTGATCCGTTCATTTGCAGGGTTGTATTTTGTCATAGTTTAATCTCCCTATTCCAAGTCACTGTTTACGGAGGGCTCACTCCTCTCAACTATACGCTGAACCGCCTCCGGGAAAGTGATGTCCATTTTCGAGCGAAACTCTTGGATTCGGGCCATGCTGACGTTTCGATTCATAATGGATTCACAGTCCGGACAGATGGCAATAAGTCGGCCTAACTTCTCGGTGACGGGAGAATATTCAGCCATACCTTCGGCGGGTGGTTTCGGAGAGCGGCAGCGAACGCAATAAAGTTCTCCCGGATTGCATGTCCGTTTGTTTTTCGCACGGCGGGTTTGAAGAAAGTCCGCCAGGACCCGACCCAGAATCACCAAAGGCCGTTTGTCGTCAATGGTAATTAGACCATTTTTGAGCCAATGCCTCACGGTATTTTTATGAATATCGAATAGCTTGGCGATCTCTTCAATCGAGTAGTTACGGTGAATTTTGACAAGACGGGGGTTTGGGCGACGTTTTTTCATGATTCACCCCGCCGAGGTCTCGCCGTCGATTTTCTTGTCCGGTTGAAGAGAAAGCGATGCAAGATGAGTTCATCATTTTGCGTCATGGATGCCCTCTTCGATGAGCCTTTGAATATCAGCGGCTCGCCATACCGTCACACGCTCGGACAGTTTCAAGGGTTTGGGGTATCGACCGACCCGTACACTAGCCCACCAGTTCGAGCGGGAGACTGGAACAAAACGAAGCACCTGCTTGATCCGCAGCAAACCTGTTTTGGGTAATTCTTCTATTATTTGGATTTTGGAATCTTTTGACATGCGCTGTCCCCTTTCTACGTTCTTTTGGGAACAGCATAGTTTTGTCCCTTAAGGGACAGTCAAGGGACATCACTGCGATAAAAAAACCGGGAATTTCCCGGTTTATATCATTATATATCAATATGTTAGTATATCGTCCCGCCTTGTCCCCTATACAGAGGTACCGGGACATTTTTACGGCGAGCTCTTTCTTTGCTTTTGCATAAGTTCTTTCCCGTCCTCAACAGCCCTCCTTCCTCGTTTCTTCCATGCGTCGTGGGAGATATTTATAGAGCAATCGCCAATCCTCAGAATTTTTGCGCAATCTGCATGTGACAGTTTGAAAGGACCATTTTCATCGCATAATTCAACAGCGATCACTCTGTAGTCGATCTTTTCATCGAGGCGTTTCTGAATATAGACATCAACAGGTATTGCCGCTTCCTCTTCTCTTTCCTCCTTGCTCGCAGGACTGGGAAGTGTGTCCGGCTTTACAGTTTCATTTTTTTGCAAGCCAGGAAAGCTCTTTTCTAACTTTTCAATCTGTTCAATCGAAAAGAGGCATTTGCTTATGTGGGGATAAAGCTCCCTTATGCCGTTTATTTCAAACGGCACATCATCATACTTTTGGGGCGGATTGCTTATGAATTCAGTTAATTTAATAGGTCTGTACTCCAGAGGATGCCATGCATGAAATCGATATCTTCCATGCTTTTCAAGAAACTCGTCGCCAAAATATGTCCCTACAGGAACGCTTTTTTCGATTAGTTCCAACAATTCTCCCAAATCGATTGAAGGCCACCGCGCCAGTAGTTCCTGCTCTGTTATGAAGTCTTTCCGCCTTTGGGGGATTCCATGTCCTGGGTGCTTTTCTGTAGAGGTGGCAAAGGCTGCGGCCGGCTTCAATTGTTCTTCTTTTGCAGAGGCAAGAGATGATTCCAAAGATTTTATGTCATGATCCCACACGTATTTTATGACATCAGAAGATTTGTATAGGAAACCTACCGCTCGAAGAATGGCTGCCTTGCGTTTATTATTGTCTTCATAAGAAAGGGAATAGCTTATTGCTTCACAACCGGCGGGAATGACCAGAACATTTTGAGGCTGTTTTTCAAAAGCGAAGCGGGCGTCCTTTTCTATTTCATCGACTGAACGCTTGGGGGGTGGCATTTCTATATGACCGTGGCCTGTTATGACGCTGCCGCTCTGCGCCGCGCCTTCCTTGAGGTATTCAATACGCGATAATTCTGCTAAAGACTCCTTGCCCTGTCTTTCTAACACGTCTTCGTTTATTACTTCCAAGCCGGTAATGGTGCGGGCTCGCACACCATCTTTCAATAAATCGAATAGCTGAAAATTCTGCAAGCCATATTCTTTTATTAAATCCTGCCCTGGGTGCCATTTGTCACCTATGAATACTTCCAAGGGCATTCCCAACCGCAATAGAAATCTATCCAATTGGCGGTGGTCGCAAGGAAAAGGCAAGGCAGGTTTGGACAAATCATTTTCGGGATGTTCAGACAAACAAGCCCTTTCTTCTGGAGTGCAATCATCGTCGTTACGCGCTGGAACAACCCAAATACCATCAGTCCTCACTTCTAACCCCGGCACCCAATCCAAGGGATTACGCACGTTGAGGACTCTGATAAAATATTCATGTCCAATTTGCGCCATCGATTCGTCCTTAAAATATCCTCAAGCTTGGCTGGGAATTAGCAGAAAATTCTGTTTCTTGGTCTGTTGGCCTATCCTCTTTGATCTCAGTTTCGTATCATCCTCACATGGTGGCAAAATCCATATCGCTGAACAATCCTCTCTTCTGAAAATATCGGGCAAGTAAAGCGTTCGGCATCTGTCGAAAGAAGTTCCTTGTTGAGTATTGTCCAGCTATCTGATCTTCTTTCTTTGCTACTACAATTACATTCTGAGCATATTGATTGATCCTAGCGAATTGATAAACCTGACCGTCACGAGCACCAACATGGGTGACATACTGCACATGGACAGGAAAGTTAATATGGTGCCGCAAGGTACAATACCTTTTTTTGTGTTGAAATCTATGACGGTGTATTTAATTTCAGGTTCTTCATTATTGGCGCGAATACCTTGTGCATTGTTTCCAATTTTATGCGCAGCCATTCAAACTGTTCCGGCCATAGGGATTCATTTAGAAAATCATAATTTTGTTTGGCATAGAGCCGACAGGCTGCTTTATTTTCGGGATTGTGCCATGTAAGCGGAAAACCCAATTCCTTTTCAATACTTGCTTTCTGCATCTCCAGCGCGGCAAATTCCTGCTTTGCATTTGGCCCATCAAGATAGAGTTCTGCACGAATCTCCGGTCCTTTGATACCCGTTTCCGAATTCCAGAGCGAAACAATGGAATCCAGATGAACACCTGATCGGCCAATGGCATGGTTAGTCCAGTGTTGAGGTAACGGTTTCTGGCATCGGACAAAGCTGCCTTTATCCTCCATATATTGCTTAAATCCCGTCCAGAATTTTAATTGGAATTGTTTATGTGCTGATATTTCACCATCACCGGCAGCTGCCTTCTGCACCTGACGTGACCAGTCATTTGGCTGGCTGATGATGTTGAATTTTGGTGCAATTGGTGAATCGCCAATGCGCCATAATTCTATTTCTAGTCCAAAAAGATTTATTTTTTCATCGGTTCTTTCATTAAGCCAATCTAAAGCTGCACGATGTTCGGCGGTGAATCGTTCGGCAATCCATACAATCGTTACGGCATTCAGACCAGCCGCGTATGTTAACAACTGGCCGAGATGTGTATGATCGGTACGTTCAAGCTGATTTTCGATTAATACCCAATTGTCCGTAGCTGTGTCTTTGCACAAAATATCCGCTCGGAACGGTCCGACTTCTTTTTCCTGTGATTCCAGCTCCAGTTCGA
Source organism: Deltaproteobacteria bacterium (assembly GCA_036528635.1). Classification (GTDB taxonomy): domain Bacteria; phylum Desulfobacterota; class Syntrophia; order Syntrophales; family Smithellaceae; genus UBA8904. Next base: position 9,134 of record JAIGNE010000006.1, on the reverse strand, counting down.
TGCCGATTGCTTCACCCAGGAGGTTCAAGTTTTCCTCTTTTGCAAGCCAAGGAGTAAAGTCGCCGGACTCAGACGTCCAAGCCTCGCGCAATTCAACCTTCTGTAAACGGCCAAGAGTTGTAGTACCCATTTTTCAATCCTTTTGTTTACTGTTACGCATTAATTGTACCTGTCCATGTTATTTTATAAGTATTTTTTCATTACGGCCTCTTTCTTAGCGGGGGCGGCGTCGATGACAGCCTCGGCCTCGGCGATCTTCTTTTCCAGGGATTCGATCTTGGCGACGAATATCTTTTGCTCTGTCAGGGACGGAACCGGCACTTTGATGTTCTTCATCACGGTGGCGTTGATGTTGGACTGGTTGATCGATTTGGAAGCCTTGCCCTTGGCTTCAGCCTGGAAGGCCTGTGAGTTCATCATTTTGACGAGGAACAGCGGCAACACTTTGCCGGTGTCGGGTGCCACGCGGACCAGATAGGAGGCGAAACAATAGTCGCCGTCCAGATCAAACAGGCCGGTTTTGCCAACATGTTCGATGCTGTTGGTGCGGTTGAAAAGCAGGTCGCCCTTGTTTAACCGGTACTTGGCGAACTCCTCGGCGCTGAGGGCGATGTGCTTCATTGCGCCGTTGTCCACCATGCGCCCCTGCAAGATCTCGTTCATGCGGAAGATCTTGTAACCGATACCGGCCTCGTTCATCTTATCGTTCAGGCCGTATTGGATGTCAGTGCTCAGCCTGGCGATTTCGATGCGCGGGGCGTTGGTGGCGTAGATGGATTCAACCTCGTTATCCATGTCAGCGCAAGCGTTCGCGATTAAATTTTTAGCTGACGAAACATCGGCGTCTACTTTTTCGCATTTAGAGGCAATTTGGATTTGGATTTCTTTTGGCGGTACAGGGAGGTTAACTTCATCAAAGGTTTTTATAATGATAGCTTTGAATTTGCTGCCGGTAGACTGAGACTGGAGTTGCTGGATCTCCCGTTTCAACACGTAGAAAATGTAATCATTCGATATTTCCGTTTTTGAACGAAGGCCATAACAAGATTGATTGAAGGCCATGGGCTTAGTGAGTTGCGCCATCGCACCAACGGTCCCGCGTGCGGAAATGATGATTTCGCCAACTTGTAAAAGCTTAGTGCTGCTATTTTTCAGTCCCTTCGCTGTAATGTTTTTCTCAGCGGACGATACGAAACGATCAACAGAACTGAAGTCTGCAACACTCAACCAAGGGATATCGCCGTTCCAGTATGAAGCGTTGCCGGTGTCAGGGGTGCCTCCGCTTATAATCTCGATGAGTTCTGAAGCGCTTTTCAATGGCCACTTGCTGACAACGGTAATTTTCTTGCTGGACGAAAGAGATATCTGCTTTTCAAAAACGATTCGCGAGAAATCCAACATATCCGACAACTTCGCAGGGATAGCAACATCGCTTAACGCGGCAGGGATATCCCCCAGCCTACCTTCAAAATTTGCAATAATATAGTGATTTAGCCTAGCCGGGTTGGCACGGTTGAATTGTGTAGGATTGGCATGGTCCGGGCCGTCGTAGAGGGCTGTAGTGTGCTTGCCGCTGGCATTCTCAATCAGCTTGATCCCTTCGTCCCCCTTGGCGCTGCTCCAGTCGTAGCCAAGGAACTGCTTAATCTCTTTGGTGCCGGATGGGCTGCGGATGATTAGCACAGGGTTTGTCTGATCACTGGCCATAACAAAGTGGTAGAGCTTGTCGCGTTCGACGGACTGGACAAAAGCCAGATAGCGCCTGGCAATCTCCGCGTCTTGCTCGGCTTTGCTCAGGTCTTTAAATTTTCGCTGCTTGAGCAAATTAGTCAGCTCTGTGCTTTTCTGAAATTTGTCGTTATAGGGCTGGAAATGCTCCAACTGCTTCCACGCACCTTCGGATTCGCTCCGCAGCAGGCTTTGATAATCGGTAAAAGGCACATTAATGTGGCCGCAATATTGCTCGATCAGATGAGCATCTTTGTAAATGACCTGTTTGCGCTTATTGTTGCTGCATCCTTTGAACCACGCGTCCACCCGTTCGCGGTAGTGCGCGGCGGTGTCCGGTGATGTCTTTTTGCGGCGCAGAAACAGCGTGACCGTGTTTGTTCCTGTTTTACCGAATGTGCCGCTGCCGAATTCGGCAATGGCGATGATATCAAAATACTGCAACAGGATTTCGCGGGTGCGGATATAACTGCCGCCGCCATTGGAAAGAATCGACGAGGGCAAAATAATTGCGGCCACGCCCCCGGCCTTTAACAGTTGTTTGGCGCGTTCAAGAAAGAAAGTTTCGATACTGTTGGCCGTTTCCGCATCGTTGATCGTTTCGGTAAGCGTGTAAGCTTTGCGTTGCTCCTCCGGCAGGGTTTCCAAAAAGCCGCGCACACTGTAGGGTGGATTGGAAACCAACAGGTCAAAATGGCCGTCGCGAATATCGGGAAAGGCTTCATGGGAATTGACGAGAGCATCGCCGTAACAAATCTGGATGTCTTGCTGCCCGTACATGAAAGCGGATACTTTGGCGACCTTGGAGAGGCGGTATTCTTTTTCGATGCCGATCATTGCCTTGTGGTATTGGGCTGAATCAGCCTGTGGTTTGTGTTGTGCAAGCAACGGCTGCATCTGCAGAGCCAGTTCTGTAAGGAAGTGCCCCGCGCCGCAGGCATAGTCGATCGCCATCGGCGGGGTGGCCTTGTTCTTTATGATGCTTTCGAGCGGAAGGCTCATCAGGATAAAACGGCAAATGGGCATAGGCGTGAAAAACTGCCCCTCACTTTGCTTGATACCCTGATCAAGGAAGCCTTCAAAAAGGTCACCCAGAAATTGATTATGACCGTTCGGATTGGTGAGGCGAATATCCTGCCACATTTGCAGAATTTTCAGTAGAACGTCGGCATTCTGATAAAAGAGCTTTTCGTTATGGACGTCAATAAATGAAAAGTCGTTGTTGGTAAAAAACTTCTGCTGGATAAAGAGGTTCCATACGGCCCGTTGCGTGGCATCAGGGTTCTGGCGTATGAACCGTAACGCGTTGTTGACGTCATTCTGGTTGATATAGGTAATATCCTCGTCCAGAAACTTGCCCATGCCCGCCTGATAAAGTTGCAGTAACCGGTCCATCAGATCGAAATGGCTATCGTAGGCCACCCCTTTCCAATAAAATTTGAGATTTTCAGGGTTCTCTATTTCATCAACCAGCTTGCACAGAAACAGATTGACCAGTTTGTCAAAAGCGTTTTCCCGGCCGGATACGTTGTGTTGACGCAATATGGTGGCGAATTCGTGATATTTTTTCTGCTGATCGGAGGCGGAAATGGCGTGCAGGTCGTCCAATGAATATTTATCTTTTCCGATCTGATAAGGTTGTATATTGTCCTCAAAAATGCCTTTGGTCGTGTAATCAAGCTTGTAAGTGTTTCGCCAGATGGAAAATCGTTCCTTTACGTCTGTGACGCTTTTAAAACTTTTAAAATTAGGGTTATCGGCTAAATATTTTTCATTGTCCCGATGGGCAATGACATGGCTCTGATAGATTAGAGAATTATTTTCAAAATCAGATGTATAAAGACACAGGAATTGCGTCTCGCTGATTTGTTGGGCGTAGCTGAATAGTTGATCCCCGTCTTGCACGGTCTTGTTCCATGCTTTATTAAATTCCGCGCCCGCCGTCTTGCATTCAATAATCAGAAGCGGCTTACCAAAATTGTCTTTAACCAAAATATCGGCACGACCACCGCTCGCTCCCCTGCCCACCTTCCACTTGGGTTCCAATTCTATATGCTCCGGCTTGTAGCCCTTTTCCAGCAAGCGATGAACGCACTCAAAAACAACAAAGTTTTCATTTGCGGAAAAATTGCAAGTCTGGCGTTCATTGACGATCAAGCCATCCGTTTCTGGATACTGGATGCTCTGCTTCGAGACATCAACACTGAATGAACTTGTGCCAATGGATTTTGTATAAATCGTTCCTGCTTTCGTAAATCCAATTTTCTTCAGTAATTCAATGAAACTGTCTGTTGTGATCATCCGGTGTCCTATTCTTTAATTTTAAGAAAAGCATATGCGATGCAATATAAGTTTTCCGCCCATTCTGATATTTTGATTTTGCCTGATGAAGCGCGATGAATATTACAACTTCTTGAAAAGATTGCAAGAATAAAATGAATGTTTGTGAATAGCCGATGGCGCATGGGTTGCTTCAATGCTGGTAAAGATTGCTTGAATCGTGGCAACTCATGATAAATATTCATTCATCATTTGAAAACCTGTCATAAATAATCCTGCCCGTTTTTTTGCTTACGCAGATAATGCGGCTTGGGCCTGTTCGCGGTATCTCCGGAGGTATCCGGGATGTCCAGCAGGCTTCATCTTTGGGCACACCATAAAGAATGCAACCGTCTGGAATACCGTCTTGGATCTCAATATCACAAAGCACCCGTTGCGTCAGGTGCTCGCGAATAATATGTAATGCTTTTTCTTTGGTCATCCTCATGTTTTTCAGATGACGATAAAACAGGGAACTGGAAACCCAATATGCCTGTCAGCGCCATTCGCAATATGGATGGGTACAGAGATTGGAATTGTAATATCGCGGATCACCCGTGACTTCCTGGCCAACCCATTCCGGACATTGAAAAGACTGATTTTCGCTTTGCAGTTCCACTTCTGCTATGATCAAGCCTTGATTGGCACCCAGGAACTCATCCACCTCCCAGGTCAGGCCGTCACAGACAATGATATGGCGGTTCTTTTCCAGGACCGGCCCGTCACAGATGCCAAGCAACTCCAGGGCATCGGCAACCGGAATCGGATATTCATATTCGTTTCGTGTTGCCCCGCAATTCACGCCTTTCACAGTCAGCGTTGCTTTTTCCCCTTCGACGCGGACACGCACAGTTCTTTCTTTATCGCGATTCAGATAACCCTGAATAAAGTGCACGCCCTGAGCCTGTTTCCATCCATTTCCGGTCACAAGATACTTTCGTTCAATTTCAAGCGCCATTAAATTCACCTCATCATGCCGCCATTTTCAGTGCGATATTGAGTGCCTTTCGATTGACGTTTGTGCTTTCGCCAAACCATAAGCTGCTCAAAGTGTTATCTTGTGTCTTGCCCCGGAAATAATTCAGGTACTCCGTCACGGCATTATACGCGCCCCAGTAATTTTTGCCCGCTTCCTGGTGGCCCCTACCATTCTCAAAAAGATAGACGATTTTAGGAATTAATTCTCTGCCACCTTTATTATCGGGCAAGGAGAAAACAACCCGAATATAACGCTCCAAACCGGCGGCATCGATTCCACGCTTCTGCATTTTCTGGTACTGTTCAACCGTAGCTGCAAATTCATTACGCGCCACTTTCATTGTTTCCCTGACAGTTTCAAGATTGACTTGAAGGTTTGACGTGTGGCGAACACGTAAAAGTTTGCTTGCCTCAGAATCATGCGCCATAGCCAAGGTGTTGTTACAGACAACACGAATTGGCGTGAAACCAACACGCACAGCCACGGAACCGTCGTGCGCATTGGACAAAAGAATATAATGCGCCAAGGGATCTTTTTGATTTACATCTTTGTTACCGTCGCGAATTTTCGCCAGCGCCCACACCTGCCTGCCACCTTTAAGACTGCCGGCTGTTTCCAGCGTCGCCTCATTGGCGTCAAGAAAGGGTTGAAACCATTCCAGCGCTTGTTCATTTTGAAGCGGCGTATAATCGGGTCCGACAATGCCCAGAAAAGTATTGTCCGAAGTTCGGCATACAGCAAAGTGATCAAGAATGCCCACATTGGCAATGCCTCCAGGCGTCTCAGTATAGACACGCCTCAGTTCCACCTGCCAATCAAGTTTGGCCGCGATGATGGCCTCCCGGACGCTGATTTTCTTTTCCTCCGGTATCGGTGTGCCCAGCCCGTGCCACGGTGTTTTCCCAACATACATCATGCTTTCAACCAGGTGTGCCATGAGAACCTCCTTTCAGACATCTTTATAACAAATCTGATCGGACATTTGGTGTCCTATGAGAGAAATTATTGGAGAAGCGTTAAGATTCTTTTGCCCTTATAAAGGGCAAAACCTTCGCCCCTGCCTTCAACCCGTCAAGATAATCCGCCCATTGCTGCATCATTTTCCGGCGTTCAACAAGATGTGCTGTCCTATTATAAGCCCGTCCATTCGGGTCTCTGACAGCATGGGCGAGCTGATGCTCGATATAATCCGGTCTTACCTGCAAAACTTCGTCAAGTATAGTTCGCGCCATTGCACGGAATCCATGTCCAGACATTTCATCTTTTTCATATCCCATGCGCCGGAGCGCCGCAAGAATGGCATTGTCAGACAGTGCCCGATCAAAGGAACGTCCGGACGGAAAAACGTATCGACTTGTTCCAGTCAGCGCCTGAAGCTCATTCAAAATCTCGATCGCCTGTTTTGACAGAGGCACAAGGTGCGGTTCTTTCATTTTCATTTTGCCGGCGGGGATATTCCATTGCGCGTTTTCGAAATCGAGCTCAGTCCATTCCATGTGGCGCAACTCTCCGGGACGGACAAAAACCAAAGGTGCTATCTTCAGGGCACATTTAACAACAAAGCTTCCGGAATAGTCATCAATAGCCCTCAGCAGTTTTCCCACTTCTACTGGTTCTGTAATCGCTGCCCTATGCTTCTCCTGCGGTTGCGGAAGAGCGCCTTTTAAATCAACTGACGGATCTCGTTCGGCACGACCGGTTGATACGGCATATCTGAATACCTGTCCTCCAATCGTTCTTATCCTGTGAGCCGTTTCTAAAGCGCCCCGCGACTCCACTCTTCTCATAGCAGCCAGTAATTCAGGTGCTTTTATCTCTGCAATTGGGCGTTTGCCGATCCACGGGAAAAGATCCCGCTCCATGCGATCCATAATGGTAGCGGCATGCCCTATTGTCCATGTTGGTGTGAATCGATTATGCCATTCCCGGGCAATGACCTCGAATGTATCTTTCTCTTCTGTTTCTGCTTGTTTTTGCGATTTACGAACGGCTCCGGGGTCTATGCTTTTTGCTACCTGTTTTCTGGCTTCATCCCTTCGCTGTCTTGCATCAGCAAGGGAAATTTCAGGATAAGTCCCCAGCGATAACAGCTTTTCCTTCCCTTCAAAACGATATTTAAATCGCCACCACTTCCCCCCTTTTTCTGTCACCAACAAATAAAGACCATCATTGTCGGACAGCTTATAGGGTTTGTTTTTGGGTTTTGCAGTCCTAACCTTCATATCCGATAAGGGGATAATTTGTTTTGGCATGGTCTTTTTCTCCTTTTTCAGGGTAACTGGTTTGTCACTGGGGTAACTACCCACCAAAGTTACCCCAATAATGACTAGATTTTGACACATCCCATAGCACATCCCTGGACAATAAACAACAAAAAACCCGCTATTTTTAGCGGGTTCTGTGCTTCGTTGGACTTTGTTGGACTTTGTTGGATTCTTTCTTGGTGGAGGCGGCGGGAATTGAACCCGCGTCCGAAAACCTTCCGCTGGAGCTTCTACGTGCGTAGCCTTCGTTTTAGAACCTTCACGCTGGTTTGCTCCCTAAGGCCGGATCTCACCGCGCTATCCTGTAAGTATTCGCCGCCCTCCCCCAGGCAAGAAGTTTGGCTATCCTGTCTAAATGACGTTTCCCTCAGTCAACAGGAGAACCGAGTTCAACGTTAGCAGCCTAAGCTGCTAAAGCGTAATCGTAGTTTTCTGCGATTATATGTTTCCTACCTGTTTAACGAGGCCTGTAGGAACCTCGGCACGCTTCTACAACTTCAAATGTCCCCGTCGAAACCGTTACGCCCCCTCAATTCTTTATTTGTCTGTAATATAGTCGGCAATTGCCCTTTTGTCAAAGGAAAGAGCGCTGACTTCAGCAATATCAGCCTTTTTCATGCTTTTTCCTTTCTTTCTTCTTTTCCTCCAGCCGCATCTGCCTTCTTTCCTCTGCTTCGGTGCTGCGATGCCGGTCGTCATCCGTCTCCAGAATCAATGGCGGCAGCTGCACCGGCCGCTTGTTGGCATCCAGCGCCACAAAGGTCAGATAGGCGGAACCGGTGTGGCGTTTCTCTCCGGTAATTGGATTTTCCGCCTCTACGCGGACGCCGACTTCCATGGAGGTCCTCCCGACGAAATTCACCGACGCCTTCAGGGTCAGAAAGTCCCCGATATAGACGGGATGATGAAAGTCCATCCGGTCAATGGAGGCCGTTACCGTATGCGCCCGCGCGTGGCGCGTGGCCGCAATGCCTCCGGCCGTGTCGATCAGTTTCATGATGTCGCCGCCGTGAACGTTGCCCGCCGGATTGGCGTTTTCCGGGTTCATGGCCTGCCCCATGATCACCCTGCTTTCACTGATTTTTTTTCCTTGCATTGGACACCACCTCGTATCTCGTATCTCGTGAAGCGTATAATTATACCTTGATCTGTCTTGATTTAAAATCCCGGGCGAGTGTACGGCGTTCTTCACGGACCTTGATATCCTCACGGCGGTCATACAGCTTTTTACCCTTGCCAATGCCGATTTCCACTTTCACCATGCCGTTTTTAAAATAGAGTTTGAGCGGCACCAGCGCCAGGCCCTTTTCCCGTGATTTGCCATAGAGCTTCTTAATCTCCCGTTTATGCAGGAGCAGCTTGCGCGGCCTGAGCGGTTCGTGGTTGGACCGGTTGCCATGATCGTAATGGCTGATGTGCATCTCGCGCAGGTAAACCTCATTATCCTTGACGACGGCATAACTGTCTTTCAAATTGGCTTTGCCGGCGCGCAGCGCCTTAACTTCTGTGCCGGACAAGACCATGCCGGCTTCGTACGTATCATCGATATCGTAATTGAGGCGCGCCGTTTTGTTGGACGCGATCAGTTTTTGTGCTGTATTTTCTTTTGCCATGGTTCAATTTTACCTTAAAAAATCAGGATTGCTATCTTTTTTATTTTCAACTCTAGACGCAAGTACTTTGCCTTTGGATGTCAGACTAAAATTTCTGGATTCCCGCTTCCCAGACTGTGTCATAATTAAGGTATAAATTGTTCTTTGACAATAAAATATTAGAAGAAGGCAAAATTGGTTGCACAACCATATTGATGTGCTAAAACGCTCACAAAGGAGATGACGCATGGC
>JAIGNE010000005.1:0-13902 GCA_036528635.1 Deltaproteobacteria bacterium | reverse complement strand
TTTTTGCATGGTTATTCTCCTCCCTTCTTTTCTTCAGTGCCGGTTCCTTCATGAGGCGTCTTCGGCCCGTGAATCATGTAATGGAGGAATGCTCCACCCAACACGCCGCCCGCTGCCAGTAAACTCAGGGGCTTTAGCCAGCTCTTCCAGATCGTGACAGACCACGGCACGCTCGGGTCTTCATGGATATCGGCGTAAACAACTGGTTTTTCCTTGAGCACGTACATGAAGTGCGTGCCGCCGACATATTTATCACCGTAAGTTGTTGCATCTCCGCCCAGTTTCTCCACGCGTTTGGCGGCGGCTTTCAGCATCTTATCCTTCAGGCCCCAGGACAATGCGCCCGTCGGGCAGGCTTTCACACAGGCCGGTTCCAGGTTGTTCGTGATACGGCTTTCACACATATCGCATTTGTAAACCTTGTCCGTCTTCTCGTCATATTGCGGAATCTCAAACGGGCAGGCGGCAACACATTCCTTGCAGCCGATGCACTTGTCATGATCCAGACCGACGGTCTTGGTCTCTTTGTTGTAGTGCAAAGCGCCGCTGGGACAGACCGTCACGCAGGCCGCGTCCGTACAGTGCATACAGGCTTCCTTGCGGAAAAGCCACTTGACGTTGCCGTCCTTGTCCGCGTAATCCTGATAGTGGATGAGCAGGAAGGTGTTCGGATTAAGCTTTGGCGGGTTCTGGTAAGTGCCTCGATTTTCCGTCTGCGACGCTTTGAGCGCGTTCCACTGTTTGCAGGCGAGCTGACAGCCGCGGCAGGCGGTGCATTTCGAATCGTCGTATAATTTAATTTTCTCGGTCATCTTACTTCACCCCCTTCTTCACAACATTTGCCATGAAGGCTTTGCTCTCCGGAATCATGGTGTTGGCGTCGCCGATGGTCGGGACCAGCAGATTTGCTGAATCTCCATGCGTGAACACTTCGGCTTTCTTGTCGCCGGGGTTGTATTTCCGGTCTTTGGTCGTAATCCACCCAAAGTGCCAGGGAATGCCGATTTCATGAATCGTGTTGCCGTCAATGGTAAATGGTTTAAAACGAGGCGTAACAATCGCGGAGCATTCAACTTCACCGCGCGCCGAACTGACCATACAGCGGTCACCGTTCTTAATGCCTTTTTCCCTGGCCAATTCTTCGCCCATTTCGACAAACATGCCAGGCTGCATTTCCGCCAGCCACGGACACCAGCGGGTGAGCACACCCGTCTGCCAGTGCTCGCTCACGCGATACGTCGAGCAGATAAACGGGAAGCGCGGATCGCAACTCCCGACATTGGAGTAAACATCCAGATCGGAACCAACGCCCTTCTTGTCGAAGCGTTTGATGGCCGGATTGTTCTTCTGCGGAGACATCAGGTTTTTCTCGACCGGGCATTCCAGTGGTTCGTAATGCTCGGGGAACGGGCCGTCGGCAAGTCCCGGACCATAGATACTGGCCACACCGTCCGGCTTCATGATGAAAGGCGGTCTTCCCTTTCCGGGGTTGCCTGCACCATCCGGCACATCGCCCACCCATTTTTCGCCGTTCCACTTAATGACGGCGCGGCTGGGATCCCAGGGATTGCCCTGCGGATCAACAGAAGCGCCGTTGTATATGATGCGACGATTCACCGGCCATGACCAGGCCCATTCGGGGTACAAACCTAACCCGGTGGCATCGCCCTGTCCACGGCGCATGGGCAAGATGCCCTTATCGCTGACCGAACCACAGTAAATCCAGCAGCCCGATGAGGTGGAACCATCATCCTGCAGCCAGGCAAACGTGGGCACCAGATCGCCCTTCTTGAATTCCTTGAACTCGCCCTTCTTTGTCGGGTTTTCCACTTTTTTATCTTCAAGGAAGAAGCCGTTAATTTCAGCCGCCACCTTGCGGGGATCATAATGGAAATGCTTGCCGACCATCTTGCCGTAGGGCCAGGTCAACTTCGTAATCGCTTCTTTATGCGGACCGCCCTTTTTCTCATACAGGTCCTGCACTTTGAAGAGGATTTCGCTCATGATGTCGCCATCCGGCAGAGATTCTCCCACCGGTTCAACAGCTTTGTACCGCCACTGCTGGAGTCTGCCTGAGTTGGCGATGCTGCCTTCTTTTTCGATGGAAGCGGCGCAAGGCAGCATGAAAACTTCCGTCTTGATCTTGGCCGGATCCATGCCGGGGCCGCGCCAGAACGAACCGGTTTCGTTGTCAAACAGGTTGACGTTCACCATCCAGTCGAGCTTGCCCAGCGCCTGGCGGACTTTATTGGAGTGCGCGCCGGAACAGGCCGGGTTCATGCCCCAGGCGAAGAAGCCCGTAAATTTTTCCTTGTACATCTGATCAAAAATAGTCAGCCAAGAATAATTCGCGCCGTCATCCAGTTTGGGCAGGATTCGATAAGCTTCTTCGACCGACATGTTCATCCCATAGAATGACCGAAGCAGACTGGCCGAATATTTCGGGAAATTCTTCCACCAGTTGAGGGAGTCTTTTTCCTTGGTTTTGGGTGTGCGCTTCTCATTGTAATCTTTAAGCGTCGATAGCGATGCCGTCGGTGCCCCCAGATAGCCGGGCCAGATGTGAAACAGCAGCGCATGATCGGTGGAACCCTGCACATTGGATTCGCCGCGCATGGCCGCGACACCGCCGCCCGCGATGCCGATGTTGCCCAGAAGCATCTGAATGATCGCCATAGTGCGGATATTCTGGACACCGACGGTATGCTGCGTCCAGCCCATCGCGTAGAGATCCACACCCGCTCTGTTTGGCTTTCCGGTTGAACCGTAAAGTTTGTAAACCTCAAGCAGCTTGTCCGTGGGGGTTCCCGTAATTTTGCTGACGAGCTCCGGTGTGTAACGCGAATAGTGTTTTTTCAGGAGTTGGAAAACGCAATCGGGATGACGCATGGTCGGATCTTTCAGGATCACGCCATCCGCTCCGGTTTGATACGACCAGGTATCCTTCTCATATTTGCCGTTTACCAGTCCGGAAAACACGCCTTTGTTTTCACCCGGCATTTTGAGGGCCGGATTCACCAAGAAGGTCGCATTGGTGTAATGCTTGATGTACTCTTCAAAATAAAGCTTGTTATCGAGAATGTATTTGATCATGCCGCCCAGGAAAGCGATATCCGTTCCCGAACGAAGCGGGGCATACAGATGCGCCTTGGAAGCCGACTGCGTAAAGCGCGGATCCACACAGATGATTTTTGCATCTCGTGTGTTGACCGCTTCCTGAATCCATTTCCAAGAAACAGGATGGTTGGAAGCCGGATTGCTTCCCATGATTAAAATTACATCACTGTTTTTAAAATCGACCCAGTGATTGGTCATTGCGCCACGTCCGAACGACTCTGCCAGAGCCGGTACAGTTGGACTGTGTCAGATACGGGCCTGATGTTCAATATAAACAAGGCCCAACCCCCTTAAGAATTTTTGGTACGTGAAGCATTCTTCCAGGTCCATCGCCGCGGAACCTACGGAGGCGATGCCATCCGTGCGGTTGACGATTTCACCCTTTGCGTTGGTTTTCTTGAAGCTGGCATCCCGGCTTTTTTTGACGTTTTCCGCGATCTTCTCCAAAGCCCAGTCCCATTCCACCTCTTTCCATTCTGTGGCAAAAGGCGCGCGGTAAAGCGGCTTCCCCAGACGATTCTCATTAACGGCCATCTGATAAATGGACCCGCCCTTGCTGCACAGGGATCCCCTGCTGATGGGGCTGTCCGGATCGCCCTCCGTGTTAATGACCTTTCCGTCGCGTACGGACACGATGATGCTGCATCCCACGGAACAGTAAGGACAAACCGTCGTGGTTTCTTTGGCGTACTTGATCTTCAGCGGCTGTGCGTGCGCGGCAACCGGTTTGAGACTGATCCCAATACCGCTTGCGGCAGCGACAGCGCCGGAAAGTTTCAAGAAACCTCTTCTGCTGACGTTCATGAATTCCTTCTCCTTTCCTCAGAAATTATACAAAATTCTTTTTTCATGCTCCTTGACCTCTACGTTGCAGCTTTTTCCATCGAGCCATCATTTTCAGGGAAAAGCTTAGAAAAACCGAGCAAATGAGCACGACGTTTTTCGAGAAAATAACGCTTTAACTGCGCTTTCCTTATATATTCAACATCAATCGTTGTCAACGCAAAAATATGAATAATTTCAAGATATTATGCCATACTTGACATAACATAAAACAATAGTGATATTCGTCGTCTACAAAATTAGCATCTGTGGTTTTGAGGCATGATGACTTTTGGTCAACCGAAGCAACGTATCGAATATCAACATTGGAGAGTTACTGGAAATTTTTGACGGCAACCGGGCGAAGCCCGGTCAAATTGAGCATTAATCAATTGACATATATCGGGTGCGACTTTATAGTTAAGACATTAGAAAGCATGCTCCGGTTTTAGGAAAAAATGCGTTTATATATTGGCTTTGACGATACGGATGTTCTGGGGTCGGAAACAGGGACCGGGAAGCTCGCCCGTCGCTTCGAGCGGGTTATGCCCGCCGGATGCAGAGCGTGGGGCGTCGTCCGGCAGCAGCTTCTTGTGGATGCAGCCATACCCTATACCTCTCATAACAGCTCGGCCTGTGTGATTGTGGAATGCCCCGACACATCTTTTATCGAGACGTTGAAGAGCGCCGCTGCTGCTCATATTGAAGCGATGTCCCTTCCCGGCAGCGATCCCGGACTTTGTCTGGCGGCTGAAAATGATCCGGCCCTGCACACGCTGCGGTCGTTCGGGCTGCAATGCACCTCAAAAGTTGTAACCCAGCATGACGCCCTCCGGGCGGCTGGACGTGCCCATTTATCAGGCCACGGCGGCACAAACGACGGCATCATCGGCGCCGCGGCGGCCGTCGGCCTCACCGCAGGCGGGTGGAGCGGCCGTTTTATCGAGTATTCGAATTTGAGAACCGTTCCCGACCGGGTCGCCGTCAGTGAACTTATGCAAAAAGGCATCCGGGTGGTTTCTCTGGACCGGGACGCCTGCTGCCCCCGTCCGGAAGATACGGTGGGCACAAAAGGCTGGCTGAGACCCAGGCTCTGGGGGCATGAGGTGGTGCTCCCGGTGAAACCCGCAGGTATTGGTCTGTGGGAAAGTCTGGGAGAAAAACGAAATCCCAAGAAAAAGGATAAGGAGGCATAACAATGTCAGGGAAAATTTTTTATCGCGAACGGCACAAAGTCGGCACCAAAGAAAAAAAACCGCGTTTCAAACTGGTAGCCGTGGCCGATGTGAACATCACTTTTTATGCTGAACATATGAGAAAGAAAGAACTGGAAGAAATTGCGGCCGCAACAGGCGCGGATCTGATTTTGCTTTCAGCACCCAAAGACGGGAAGATGAAGGAAGATGAGATTGAGGTTAAAGAATAACCTTATGGCGCTCTTTAGAGAACGGGATGGCCGAAGACTGCATGTGAAGAGCCGGCTCATGGGAGAGAGCCTGGTGGGAAGAACATTTATGGAAAGCCTCCGGATCGCCCCCCAGGAGCGGCTTTTCCCGGACGTCAATATCGTTAAGATCGGCGGGCAGTCCATTTGCGATCGCGGCGCGAAAGCATTGCCCGCGATCATGAAAGAAGTTGTTGCCAATAAGAAGAAACATAAAATTCTCCTGACAACGGGCGGCGGCACGCGCAGCCGCCATATCTACTCGATCGGATTGGAACTGGGCATGCCAACCGGAATCATCGCCAAATTCGGCAGTTCCGTTTCCGAACAGAATGCCCTCCTGGTATCGACGCTCCTCGCACCCTGGGGCGGGATTAAGATCGGTCATGACGAAGTTACAAAATTATCGAACTACTTCGCGCAGGACTGCATCCCCGTTATGCATGGCATGCCGCCTTACGACTACTTTGCCCTGCCGGTTCCCAAGTCGCGCATACCGATCCACCGGACCGATGTGGGCACGCTGGTCATCGCTGATCTGATCGGCGCCAGGAGCTGCATTTTCGTCAAGGACGAGCGGGGGCTCTATACGGATGACCCGAAGAAAAACGGCAAGGCATCGTTCATTCCCGAGATCAGCGTGAAGGAACTTATGAAAAGAAATCTGGATGATCTGATCATCGAAAGGCCGTGCCTGGAAATTCTGCAAAACAGTGAGGTTATTGATAAAATACAGATTATCAACGGTCTGGAAAAAGGAAACCTCACGAAGGCCCTCGCCGGGAAACCGGTTGGCACGATTATTTATAAATGAAAGTCCGTATAAACGGAACGACGCCGTTTACGGGCATGGTATCGGTTAAATCATAGCTTCAAATTCACAAAACGCAGGAAAGGCCGAAGCGCCGGGGTGCCTCCGCCTTCGGAGATGATCTGCAAGACCCGCGCGGAATCGGTGACCACCGCTCCACCCAGTTGAGTAATCGGGGTATCCCGGAAAATATCCGGCGCAAGCGGTGTCGACGGGCCCATCAGGACAGCCACGCGCGGCGATCCCAACGCATAGATCGTTTCCTCAAAGGTGTTATTGAGCAGGGTGGTGGCTGTGATGATCGCAATATCGCACTCCTCAAGCGCCTTTTGACGATCCTCCACCGGGAGGATATTGAGACGCTCAGGATTTTTTTCAATAATGGTCAGGATGGCGCCCGTGGCGCGGATGCGTTCGACCAGCGGTGAAAAAAGCCCGACCATGGCAACTTTCTCACCCGGTTTTAAATTGAAAGTGGTCGTTGCTTCCCGATCTTCGTTTTTATCTTCATGCGGGTCGATCAGGGCATTGGATACAGCAAGCCCTATGGCCAGGTGTATACCGGTTTTGCCTTCCACAAGATATTTCAGCAGGCCCGCCGCTTCAGAACCCGCGTAGGTCCCCGCCTTTTTTAAAACCGTGCATCCGCTCGGTGTTTTGTCCGGCAGCAGCGCGGCGATCCCGGTCATGCCATTATCTAGGCACACCCCCACATAGCTCAGTCCAACACGCAAATCAGCGATCCGCCGGTTTTTTGCGAACGGTTCGAGTTGTCCGTAAAGACGATTGAGGATGGCGCCTGTTTTGAGCATAAACTATGACTTTGCAGTGCCGACGGAAACCACATCGCGATAAGGCGTTTCACCCTGGCAGCTGCGGCATTTGTCGCCGTCCTTCGACGGATAGGCTTCACCGCAAACGCTACAAACACACACCGGACCCATTTTCTTGCGGCGGACTTTTTCCGGATCGACCTGCACATGCTGGACACCAAGCAGTCCGTGACCGGCCTTTTTGATCTGAGCCATCAGCAGATCTTGATTCTGCTCACTCTTTTTCTTCTTTTTGAGATACCAGTCGCGGATTTCCGGCCAGGCATTCAGCTTCTCCGTATCGAGATAAACCCGCACACCCTTGCCCGTGTATTTTTCATACAGTGTCACAGCGAATTTACCGAAAGGGACAATGGAGAGCCAGCCGTTCCCGATCGTGCAGGGCGTCAGGATCTGCACCGCATCGGGCAGGCAAACGGGCGTCTCGCAGACGGTGTCAAAGAACTCGCCCTCCGGTAAATTTTTCATGGCCAGATCAACAATAAAGCCGCCAATAATCAGACCCGGCGCAAGATTGCCGTGGAAAGACTTTACGAGATGGAGATACTCTTCATAGGAATAGGTACAGATGTTCATATTGACATTTACTCCCTGATTCTTTTTTAATATACGAGTGCCAGACGCGGTTCGCGCGCGCCTTTGGCCAGAGCGCCCTCCCCCGGTTCACGGGTGATGGTCCGCTGCATCCAGCCTCTGTCGATTTTCCCTTCCACAACAGGCAGAATTTCGTCCGCCAAAAACAGGGCTTCGTTAATATCATGCGTCACGTAAATAATGGGACACGACAACCTGCCCTTGAGACTTTTGAGCTCTTCACGCAGTCCCCGGCGCGTCAAAACATCCAGCGCGGAAAATGGTTCGTCCAAAAGCAGCAACCGGGGGTGCCGGGCCAACGCCTGACAGATCGCGCAGCGCTGACGTTCGCCGCCGGAAACCATGTGGGGTTTTCGTTGACGTAAATGACTGATTTTGAAGAGATCAAAAAGCACGTTAACCTCTTTTTTATCGCTCGCGGCAAACGCCGCGTTGTCGAACAGGTTCAGGTGCGGAAAAAGTGTATAGTCCTGAAACACGTACCCCAGGCGTCGTTGCTGCGGCTTCATGTTGACACGACGAATCGAATCAAACCAGACCTCATCGCCAAAAACAACGCGGCCTTCATCCGGTTTTTCCAGCCCAGCCAGCATGCGGATCAGCGTGGTCTTGCCGCCGCCGGAAGGCCCGATCATCACCATCATTTTGCCTGTCGCGCAGGAAAATGAAATATCCAGATCAAAATATTTCAGTCTTTTTCGGAAAGAAGCGGAAATGGTCATGCGCGGCCCCTTTCATTTAGTTTGTTAATCAACAATAAAAACGCGTAACTGATCGGGATAAAGCTCAGCGCGATCATCCCCGCGGCTGAATAGTTCATCATTTCCACAGCCTCGTAAATGGCAATGGAAGCGACCTTGGTTTCGCCCGGTATGCTTCCGCCGACCATCAGCAGGACACCGAACGCGCCGATCGAGTGCAGAAAAACCAAAACAGCCGCGGCGGCGATGCCGCCCAGAGAGTTGGGAATAATCACGCGCATAAAAGCCGCACGTTTTGACAGGCCGAGAATATAGGCGTTCTCCAGAAGCCGCCGGTCAATTTTCATAAAGGAAGCCTTCATGGGCTGAACGGCAAACGGGATGGAGTAAATGATTGACGCAATCGTGATGCCCAGAAACGTGAACAACAGCGACCCGCCGGTAAGTGCCTCCCAGATGCGTCCGGCAAAGCCTTTCGGTCCCATTATGATGATCAGATAAAAGCCGATCACCGTCGGCGGCAGAGCCATCGGCAGGTAAATGAGCGCTTCCAAAAACGATTTCCCCGGAAACCGGGTATAGGCCAGAAGATAGGCTAACGGCGCAGCGATGATCACCAGGAAAACCGTCGTCACCAAAGCCAGTTTCAATGTAACAAAAAGCGCGAGATAGTCCATTTACTTATAACCATATTTTTTTTTGACTTTAGAAGCATGTTCACAAAGCAGATAAACGGCAAAGAGTTCCGCGTTTTCTTTGTTTTTGGCGTTTCTCAGCACACAAGCGGCTTGAACAATATCAGGCGCTTCCGGGACATCATAAAAACAGCCGCTTTTCCCCTGGAAACTGCCCAGGACCGAAAGTGCGCAGAAACCGGCGTCAACCGCGGACGTGTGGGCATATTGAAAAGACTGGGCAATGTCCTGGGCGTTGACCAGTTTGGACTGCAGTGCATCCCATAATCCGGCCTTTTGCAGCGCCGACTTCGCCGCGGCGCCGTATGGTGCTGTCAGTGGATTGGCGATTGCGATCTTTTTGATTCGTTCATTTTTTACAGCGTCGCGCCATGCTGCCGCCTTACAAAAATCCTTGCCGGCAGACCACAGAATAACCCTGCCCCGTGCATAAATAATTGTCCCATCCGTCAACCCTTCTTTTTGCAAGAGGTCCGGACGTTGCTCATCAGCGGATAAAAACATGTCGTAAGGCGCACCGTTTTTTATCTGATTGTAAAGACTGCCGGTTGAAGCGAATGTTGCCTCAACCTTCACCCCCGTTTTTTCCTCAAAGTCCGCCGCGATTTCCCTGAAAGCGGAAATAAAGTTGGCGGCGACAGCCACGGAAATTTTATCCTGAGCCAGAACAGGAAGAGGCATCGTCAGAACGGACAGAATCAGCAGCAGAAGAAGAAATTGTTTTTTCACCGGTAAGTCCTTGTCTATTTTTGTTTGTGCTATTAATAGCATAAATGCTTGTAAAAAACATCCCGCTATTATTGCGGGATGTTTATGCCGTTATTTTAGCTATTTGAGTTTTTCGATCCTTACGGCGCAAGCCTTGTATTCCGCAGTCTGCGTGACAGGGTCGTAGACCGGATTGGTAAGCCAGTTCGCGCAAGTTTCCCGGAAATGGAAGGCCATCCAGACCAAACCTTCCGGAACCTGTCGGGTCACGCGGGCCCTCACCACCACCTCGCCTCGCCGGGATTTTACGGAAATCATTTCGCCGTCATGAATGCCTTTCGCCTCGGCATCGGCCGCGGAGATGTCGGCTGTTTCTTCGCTAAGTAAATCATTGATGCCCTGAGAACGTCCCGTCTGCGTTCTTGTATGATAATGATAAAGACGGCGTCCCGTGGAAAGCACCAGCGGATATTCTTTGTCGGGAACTTCCGCAGGCGGTATCCAGTCAATGGCCTTGAGCACACCGAGGCCGCAGGTGAATTTCCCGTCTCTGTGCAGCGTCGGGGTACCGGGATGATCTTGACTGGGAGCCGGCCACTGAATACCGTCATTTTCCAGACGGGCATATTTGATTCCGGTCATGGACGGCGCCAGCACGGATAATTCATTATCCCATATTTCCTGAGCGCTGTTGGATTCCCAATGATGCCCCATCCTTCTGGCGATTTCTTTGAAGATCCACCAGTTGGGCTTGGCCTCACCCGGCGGCACACTGGCCGCACGCACGCGGTTAACCCGTCGCTCCGAGCTTGAGAATGTGCCGTCATTTTCACTCCATGCGGCAGCCGGCAGAATCACATGAGCAAAGCGCGTCGTTTCCGTCGGGAAGATATCCTGGCAGACCAGAAACTCCGCCGATTGCAGTTCATGTTCAACATGATGAATATCCGGTTCGGTATTGGCCAGGTTTTCACCGAAAACATAAAAGGCTTTGACTTTTCCGGTGGTCAGATTTTTCATCATCGTGGGCATCATCATGCCGGGCTTGTCGGGAAGCGATTGGACATTCCACGCTTTTTCAAACTTGGCGCGGGCATCCGCGCTATCCACACGCTGATAGCCGGGGAAAACATTGGGCAGCGCGCCCATGTCGCAGGCGCCCTGAACGTTGTTCTGGCCTCTGAGCGGATTGACGCCGCCGCACTCAAAACCGACATTTCCCAGGAGCATCTGGAGATTCGCGCAGCTCATGACATTGTTCACGCCGCAGATATGTTCGGTAATCCCCAGGGTGTACATGAGCATTGCCGGTTTCACGGAAGCTAGCCTGTGCGCGACATCCCGGATCATTTCGGCGGAAACGCCGCTGATTTCAGCAGCCCGCTCGGGCGGATATTCCAAGACCTTCTTTTTGAGGTCTTCAAAACCGACCGTGCAGGATTCCACATATTTTTTATCGTAAAGATTTTCACTGATCAGCACATTCATCACGCCGTTGATAAAGGCCACGTCCGACCCGACTTTGATCGGAACATGAAGCTGTGCGAAATCAACCATGTCCGTGCGCCTGGGATCAACAATAATGAGTTTTGCGCCGCCCAGTACGGCATCTTTAACAAATGTCGCGGCAACCGGATGCGCCTCGCTCATATTGGTACCAACCATCAGAATCATTTTTGCTTTGATAAAGTCAGCAAAAGAATTGGTCATTGCACCTGAACCGAAAGAGGTCGCGAGACCCGCGACCGTGGGAGCGTGTCAGGTACGGGCGCAGTGATCGATGTTGTTCGTCCCGATCGCTGCGCGGAAAAGTTTCTGCATCTGATAGGAATCCTCGTTGATGCTGCGGGCGCAGCTGACACCGGCAATGGCATCCGGCCCGTCCTTTTTAATAATCTCCTTAAATTTTGAGGCCACCAGATCAAGGGCTTCGTCCCAGGAGGCCTCCCGGAATTCACCATTTTTTTCGCGGATCAGCGGCGTTTTGAGTCTGTCTTCGGAATAGATGAAATCATAGGCAAAGCGGCCTTTCACACACAGCCGGCCCTGATTCGGCTGGGCATCCTCGACAGCCGTTACCTTCACGATCCTGCCATCCTTGACGTGCAGCCACTGCTGGCAGCCCACGCCGCAATAGGGACAGGTTGTGCGGATTTTCTTTATTTCCCAGGGACGGCCCAGACCCTTGGCTTTCTTTTCCGTGAGCGCTCCCACCGGACAGACTTCCACGCACTGCCCGCAGAAAACGCATTCGCTGTTGTCATAAGCTTGATCGCCGCCGGTGACAATTTTGCTTTCTGAACCGCGATACCCCTGTGAGATGGCCCGGTTCACGACAAGCTCATTACAGGCCTGTACACAACGGCCGCAAAGGATACAGCGGCTGAAATCACGAACGATGAAGGGATTCTGATTCTCCGTCGGATAGATATCACTCAGTTCTTTTTCCTTGAACTGTAATTTGGTAATTTTATAGAAATAGGCCAGATCCTGCAGACGGCAGTTGCCGTTGGCTTCGCACATCAGACAATTATGCCTTCCGCTCGCGAGCAGCAACTCCACGTTCAGCTTTCTGGCGCGATGAACGAACTCGCTGTCGGTTGCAACCTCCATACCCGGTGTAACAGGCGTTGAGCAGGAAGCCATGAGTGATCGTGCCCCTTTGACCTCGACGCAGCATATGCGGCATGCCCCGGTCGGCGTAGCCCCTTTCAAGTAACAGAGTGTCGGAATTTCAATTCCACCGTTTCGCGCCGCATCCAGAATCATCTGGCCTGGTTTAAACGGCGTCTCTTTTCCATTCAAAAAAAACGTATCGCTCATATTCACATCTCCTGAAAATCACCTATGACATCAATGACATATGTCTATAGTGACATATTAAGTAAGCTATTCCATACAAAACTATTACCATCCTGTCAACGCGCAAAAAACTCATGCCGCCCATTGAAGTTAACGTAACGAAAATATTGCATTTTATACAAATTATCTCAAAACATTCCAGACGCAGGCAACCATCGGTTCATAGCCTTTACCCTGCATAATCATGTCCAGATGCACCAGACTAATCGCGGAAATATCCATATCCCGCGCATGCAGGCGACCGGCGCGGTAAAGCGTCACCAGATACTTCTTGCACTGGTCGCAGACAAAAGCGGATTCCTGCGTTTTGTTCTCCACGTAAAAATAATCCATCTCCTGTTGGGCTTCTTTTTCACAGTAAGGACAGACCACGCGTGTAAATCGCCATTCCTGGCCGCACGAACTGCAATGCAGAAATCGCTTGCCGCCCTCTTCCTCAATCAGGGCGATTGAAGGAAATTCGCCGCAGATCGGACAGTAACCTTTCTCCCAGGAAAATTCACCCAGCGTCGCAGTGGTTTCCCTGGCGCGCCGCTCCAGCACGACGCGTGCCACCAGGCACAATAAAAAAGAGGCATTGGATGGTGATATTTTAAGATCATTCCCCCAGTGCCCGATCGTTCTCTTTTCATCGCCCTGATGCACTTCCAAATAATCCGCCAAACAGAGGCTCCCTTTTGTGATCAGATCAGACAATCGATCAAGCTCTTCCGCAAGTGCCGGCATAGCTTCTTTTACCACTTGCGAAAGCGACAAAGCAATTTCTGCATAGGGGTCGTCAGCTGAAAATAGACTGATCTGCTGGATGACGGAAACACCGGCTTTAAGTTTTTCGCGATTAATGGACGAATAATCCACCTTGGGCAAAGTGATGAAATCTGACAGCTGTCGTTGCCGCGTGATAATCGGCCCGAAAGCTTTTAACAGTTCACTGGAATGAGGATTTTGTTCAACGGCGCGGCGGATAATTTGATCCATGACGGATGTTTCGGTATTGCTGGACATCATAAATAAGTCTACCTTCCTATTGCAGCGGATATCAGAGAAAAGCGGCACGCACTGAAAAATGCATGCCGCTTTTACAATGTGTTCAGGATCGAAAAAAACAATTTTCAGGCGTGGTGACCGTGGGCGTCGTCTTTCTTTTCCTCGCCATAGACCACCAGCTTGCCTTCATGCTCCATCTCCTTGACCCATTTCGGATGCAGCATGGTCAACACCTTTTTGTCCATCCAGCCGGTCACCATCGCATCGACCGATCCGGGATTGCCAATCGTGCCCAGGTACAGGTGAATGAAGAAAAACGCAAAGATCG
>JAIGNE010000082.1:0-126691 GCA_036528635.1 Deltaproteobacteria bacterium | reverse complement strand
GATCCCCGCCCGTACGGCCTGCGACAAAGCATTGACCGGGGGATTGCTGACGGTAATCATACCAATGCCGCCTTCCTTGGAAAACGCGACGATTTCTGCCATAAGATGATCTCCTTTTATCTTTTATCTTTGTATAATATCCTTCATTTTGACTGATGAATTTTTTATTCAGTCCATTACAGCAAATACTATACCAGCAATGTTTTTATGAATCCCCTGTCTTGAAAATGAAGCCGCATCAGGGATGCGCCGGTGGTTCTTAATGATATCATTGCCATCGGACCGCAAAAGGGATGACGGCCGGCCCGGACGCGGGCAAAATTATATTTGACAGAAATGTATTATTTGTATACAAAATGCTGGAAAAGTATATTTTATAGACAATCACATTGCGGGACATGATGACGGGAAAAGACCATCCAAAGGGAGAGGGAGCCGCGGGCAAAGCCCGAAATCCGCAGGAGCTGGAAGCGGTTTTCCGGACGGAAAAACTCGGAGCGGCTTTCGACGAACTGATCGGGGCCGATGCGTCCTTCCGCAAAGCGCTGGTCACCGCGCAGCGGGCGGCGAAATCGGATATTTCCGTGCTCATTATCGGAGAAAGCGGCACGGGCAAGGAGATTCTCGCGCGCGCCATTCATCAGACAAGCCTGCGCCGCGACAATGCGCTGGTGGATGTCAACTGCGCCGCCATTCCGGACAGCCTGATTGAAAGCGAACTGTTCGGCTACGAGAAGGGCGCTTTTACCGGCGCGCGGACCGAGGGGCGCAAGGGCTATTTCGATGAAGCCCATGAGGGGACGATTCTGCTCGATGAGATCGGTGATTCCTCCCTGTCCGTCCAGGCCAAGCTGCTGCGGGTTCTGGAATCCGGCACTTTTAAAAGGGTCGGCGGGACCAAAAACATCAAGGTGAACGTGCGGGTTATTTCGTCAACCAATCAGGACCTGGCCGGGCTGATCGAACAGAAAAAATTCCGGGATGATCTTTTTTTCCGCCTGAACGCTTTTACCATTCAACTGCCGCCGCTTCGCGAGCGCCGGGACGATATTGAACTCCTGATCGACTATTTTTTAAAACTCAATGGCGTTGCGCAGAAGCAGAAATACCGGTTTTCGCCCGCCGCTTTCCATATTCTTTCGGCGTATCACTGGCCGGGCAACGTCCGCGAATTGAAGGGCGTGGTCAGCTATGCGGTCAACATGACGCAGTCGCCGGTGATTGATCCCGGCTCCCTGCCTAATTTCCTTTTTTCGAATCAGGCCGTCCAGGATCGGTTAGCGGTCCCGGCCGTCCTTGCGGGGCAGACCTCCTATAATCTGACGGAAGCGGTTCGTGATCTGGAGCGTAAGCTGATCAGCGAAGTTCTGGCCGCCGCTAATAATAAAACCGAGGCCATCAAAATTCTGGGAATCAGCAGGCGCACCTTTTATCTGAAATTGAAGGAATACGGCCTGGGTTAAACGCCAGGACCCGGGCAGCCGGAATGACTTATGCAATTAATTGGAAAAAAAATACTCCATAGCGGGAAAAAGAGATGTTAACCGGTGCATCACAGACTGGCAGGACCGCCAGAAAAAAAGATGCCGAAGTCACGATCGTGGAAGTATCGCCGCGCGATGGTCTGCCCGAAGTCTGCAATCGTTTATCCACGGAGGATAAAATAAAGTATATCAACAAACTGTCGGAAACCGGCCTGCAAAAAATTGAATGCGTGTCTTTCACGCACCCCCGCCTGATGCCGGAAGGCTATGACGCCGAAAAACTCATTGCCGGAATCACCAAGAAAAAAGATGTGACGTATATCGGGCTGGTTCCGAATGAAATCGGCTGCCGGCGCGCGGTGATCACCCAGATTGACGAGATCCTGGTCGTGATTTCCACGAGCGACACGTTTAACCAAGTGAATATCGGCCGAACCCTGAAGGAAAGCCTCAATAAAATGCTTCCCACCGTTCTGGATGCGGCGATGAAAAACGACCGCAGCGTGCGCGTGTATGTGATGACTGCGTTCGGCTGTCCTTACACGGGCCGCATCAGCCCCGAAGACGTCGCGCAGCTGGTGCTGAAGCTCGGTCATATGGGGGCCACCGAAATCGTGCTGGTCGACTCCACGGGCATGGCCAATCCCCGGTCGGTCAAGACAGCCATCCGCACCCTGCTGGATTTGCGGCTCGACATCAATCTGGCCGTCCATTTTCATAACACGCGCGGGACGGCGATAGCCAACTGCGTGGCCGCTTATGATGCGGGCATCCGCATCTTCGATACGTCGCTCGGCGGCATGAGCGCGACCCCGTATGGCGTCGCCGAACTGGACATCGGTTACTGGAATGTGCCGACGGAAGATCTGGTGCATTTGTTCGAGGAAATGGGCATCAAGACGGGCATTGATCTGGATAAGCTTCTGGATTGCGTCAGGCTCGCCGAGAAAATGGCGGGGATGCCCCTGCCCGGTCATCTTCTGAGAGCGGGCAAGGCCTCGCAGATTGCCGAAATACCGAAATACCTGACACGAAGGCACCTGCTCGACTGAGACCCCCTTTCGCTCTCAACGCATAAAAAACCTCTTCGGGCCGCAAACGTTGTCCGAAGAGGTTTTGAATTTTCACCCTTGACGGGGAACGGGCAGCACCCCGTTTCCGTTTATTTTACAGACGGGCTACAGATTCAGCCCTTTCCGGATCTTCTCCAGCATGGCTTTCTCAGTGTCGTTGTACACGCCGTCCGCCAGGCAGAGCCGGCGGGCGATGCTCAACGCCTCCATCCGGTCGTCTTTGTCTTTGATCAGCACGGACAGGGCATGGATGGCCCGGTCCTCATCCGCCTGCAGGATGGCCGTCTGTTCGTGCATGATCTTTTTGAACTGGGCCGGACGAAGCTTGCTCAGAACCCTGTGCGTCTTGGCGATTTCCTCGCCGATTTCAAAATGCTGCCGTTTGACATGCTGGCCGATTTTAGCCACGGCCATGTATACGCGGATGAGACCCGCGGCATGGCCTCCTTCTTCCATGGCTTGCAGTCGTTTGTCATAATCGGCGCGTTCGTATTCGGGAATCTCCTTGGAAACTTCCTCATGAACGGGCGGGAAGAGCCGTCTCAGCCATTCACTGCCGTAAATCTGCTGAAACAGATGCTCCTGGCTGAGATCCCGGAAGTCGCGGTAGATATTGAGAACGTTTTCCAGGTATTCGGAAAAGTCCTTCTCCATGGCGACAAACGGGTTGTCCGCCGCCGCCGGCTTGCGGTTCTGCCTTGTGATGGAGGCGATATTTTTCAGCGGACGCATCAGGGGATTGATATCCGCAAACAGGTACCGCTGGGTGCGCAGGGGATGCAGGTAGCGGATGATTTCCGCCGACAGTTCGGTGGTCCAGAGCTTTACCCACGGGCGCATGAACAGTTGATACATGTTGTCGTTGGCTTCGGATACTTTGGATACGACGCTGAAATCCGTCTCATCCGCTACGCCGTCGTCATACGCGGCGATGGCGTCGAATGTCCGCGGTTCGAATTGCGTGCTGAATTTGCCGCTCTTCACGTCGCCCTGGATCACCATTTCGTAGAGGCCGGGCTGCAGGAAATCAATCATGTCAAAATTGCCGATGATCTCCTTGTGCTCCTTCTTGGCCACGGACCCCGCGACAAAAATGCCCAGATGGCCGATGTCCTTATGGATGATGTAGATGATGACCTGCCCGTGCCGCTTGATATCTTCCACGGAACTGTAAACGCGGGGAATCCAGTTGAGCGCCTGCTGGGCGGGGGTGATGTTGTCGCCCATCGACGCGAAAACAATAATCGGGCTTTCGATGTTTTTCAGGCTGATTTTTTCCCCTTCGCGCAGTTCCAGCTGGCCTTTTTCCAGCTTATTGCCCACGAACAGATTCCTCACGATAAAGTGAATTTCATCGGTGTTCATCATGAAGAAGCCGCCCCACCAGCGCTCAAAGGCCAGATAGCGTTCCTCTTCCGTGTCCACCTGCGTATAAACGTTGTACTGCTTGGACCAGAACGTGTTGGCCGGATTCAGGAGCTCAAAGTTCAGGACCAGATTCGCGCCGTCAAAAACGCCGTTGCCCAGGTCGCTGAAAAACGAATTGACCCACACGCCGCCGACCAGTCCGCCTTTGTAGCGCATGGGGTTGACCCCCGCGACGCCGCTCCAGTAGGACAGGGGCGCGCCGTTTAAGACCAGGGGCCCGGAAACGTCGGGACGGTCCGCGCATACCAGCGCTGCCGCCCAGCCTGCCTGGCAGTTGCCCATGATGGCGGGTGCATCCGCGTAAGGATGAAGTTCGACGATTTTTTCCATGAACTTTTCCATCGCTATGATGACATCCGCCATGGTCTGCCCGGGAATCGGCTCGGTATAAAACAGGATAAAATAAACCGGATGGCCGTGTTCGAGGGCCATGCCGATTTCGGAATCGCGCTTGGAACCGCCGATGCCGGGGCCGTGCCCGGCGCGGGGATCCACGATCACGATCGGCCGTTTGGGTTTGGCCGGGCGCTCCTTGCCTTTATTGCGCCGGTCCTGGTCGGTCTTGACATCCCTTTTCCGGCGGTCGGAAATTTTGACCAGCGCATAATTCACGGGACGGTCAAAATTTTTGGCATTGAGGATCAATTCATAGTTGAATGTCAGCACCGGCGGCTGGCCGCTGCGGATATGCTTGATATAGTTATTGCCTCTTTTGCGGAGGACATCCATAAAAATAATCGACCGCTGCAGGGAATCCACGAGATACTCGTTCAGATATTTCTGCCAGTCGGCGGCCTGTTTCGTACCGGTTTGTGCATCCATCGTCATGCTCCTTATCTGCATTTGGATATCGACAATTATTTCGAATACTTTAACGATGTGCCCGGCTCTTGTCAAGGCGTTAAACAGGCGAGCGGGCCGTTGGAGCCAGTCTCTCTACTTGTCCGAGACGGCGGTTTTTTCATCCAAGGCTTTGCGGATGGCCACGGCCAGCTCCCGCCTGGGCACGGGTTTGAAGAGAAAGGCGGTGATGCCGAGATTCGCCGCCTTTTCGGCGTTCATGTAAGAGCTGTATCCCGTGCAGAGGATAACCGGCTGACCCGGCCGGATCCGGATGATTTGCCGGGCCAGATCGCTTCCGGAAAGATGCGGCATGGTCATATCCGTAATGACCAGATCAAAGCTCCGGGGATCGCTCTGGTATATCCTGATCGCTTCCCGGCTGTCCGTACAGGTGGTGACCAGGTAGCCAAGCTCAGTCAGAATCGTCTGCATCAGATCGGCAATATCCTCTTCATCATCAACGAATAAAATGTGCTCATGCCCCCGGGGGACCGGCTCAGCCTCGAAGGATTCGGCTGCTGCCGCTTTGGGCGCGGAAAGGGCGGGCAGGTAGATATGAAAAGTTGTCCCCAGGCCTTGTTCGCTTTCAACCTGGACAAGTCCGTTGTGGTTTTTTACGATGCCGTAAACCACGGACAGGCCCAGGCCGGTTCCTTCGCCGCTTTCCCTGGTCGTAAAAAACGGATCGAAGATGCGGTCGATGATGGCCGGATCGATGCCCCGCCCGGTGTCGGAGATGCTGAGCCGGACATAGTTTCCCGGCTTTAAATGGAACTCGCCGGCCCGTTCGTCCGCCAGATCTTCCGGGGCAAGACTAACATCCAGAACACCGCCTTTTTCTCCCATGGCGTGGGCGGCGTTTGTACAGATATTCATGATAATCTGATGTATTTGCGTGTAGTCGGCATTGATTACCACCGGTTGTGCGGTCACATGGAGCTGCATGTCGATGGTTTTGGGGATCGTGGCGCGTAAGAGTTTCATGGCTTCCCGGATGACGGGCTGAAGTGCCATAGGCTTTTTATCCTGCCCCGCGGGACGGCTGAAGGCCAGAATTTGCTGAACCA
The DNA here is from genome assembly GCA_036528635.1 of Deltaproteobacteria bacterium. Lineage (GTDB taxonomy): Bacteria > Desulfobacterota > Syntrophia > Syntrophales > Smithellaceae > UBA8904. The sequence continues at coordinate 120,796 of JAIGNE010000082.1, read as the reverse complement.
GGTTTTTGGCGCGTTCCGCGGCGTTCAGGATTTGCTGAATGCTCCGCTGGCGGGCGTCCGGATCCGGCTGCTGCAAAGCCAGCTCCGCATAGCCCATGATGCCGCTCAGAATATTATTGAAGTCATGGGCGATCCCTCCGGCCAGTGCGCCGATCGCTTCCATCTTCTGGGCGACAAAGAGCTGCTTTTCCAGGTTACGGCGCTCTTCCTCGGCCTGCTTGACGGCGGAGATTTCGCGTCCGCTGGTGCGGATTCCCAGAAAGCTGCCTGCCGCATCGAAGACCGGCTGCCAGGAAACGCTCAGCCAGAGCTTTGCTCCGTTTTTATGGAGGTACTGAATTTCGAAATTTTCCCCCCGGGTTCCGGTGAGGGCATCCCGAAAATGCTTCAGGAATAACTCGCGGTCCTCCTCGGCGATGATGACGGAAATGAAATCCCGCATTGCCAGCACTTCCGGGGCGGAATACCCGGTAATGCGCTCTACGCCGGGATTGACCCAGAGATACGTTCCGTCGGGTCCGAACCAGGACTCCCAGTCCACCGTGTAATTGGCAATGGTCTTGAATTTTTCCTCGCTCTCGCGCAGCGCTTCTTCATCTTTTTTTTGCCTGGCGCGCATCTCCTTACGGTCCAGCTCCTGCTGTATGGCCAGGCCCAGGCGCGCCAGATTGCCCTTCATGATATAGTCGGAAGCCCCGCGGTGAATGCAGTCCAGGGCCGTTTCCTCGCCGATGGCGCCGGATACGACGATCAGGGGAATGTCCAGGTTCAGTTTCTTCAGAAGCGCGATGGCATCGATGCCGCTGAATCCCGGCATGTGATAATCGCACAGAATAATGTCCCAGGGCCAGCTCATGAGGGCCAGGGTCATGTCTTCCGCCGTCTGCACCCGTTCGGCCAGCGGGTCATAGCCGCTTTTCTTCAGCGCCCGGATCAGCAGCAGGGCATCGTCTTCCAGATCCTCAACGATTAATACTCGCAGCGGTGTCAGCATAGCTCGTACCTCGTGACTCGTATCTCGTATCTCGTATCTCGTGAAGCGTGAAGCGTGACTCGTGAAACTTAGCTGGTGGCTCGTAGCTCACATTTCGTATGTCGTGGCTCGTGAAGCGTGAAGCGTGATTTCTCTTGCTGGGAACTCGAGCGCATCTCATGTCTTGTATTATCGCATGCTTTTCGCGAGATACGCTTCACGAGATACGAACGACGAGACAAGCTCTTTCGCTCCCGGGCAAGGGGGTTACGTCTCAAAGCTGAAATGTTTTTCTTTAAACAGCCGGAGGCAGATATCCACGATCGCTCCTTCGTAGAGGCGACCCCTGTTCCTGACGATTTCATCCAGCGCCAGTTCAGTGCCCAGTGACGGACGATAAGGTCGATGGGACGCCATCGCTTCCACGACATCGGCGACCGCCAGTATTTTCGATTCCAGAAGAATATCGCCTTCCTTCAGGTGGTTGGGATAACCCGATCCATCCATTCGCTCGTGGTGTTCCAGAACGATCCGGGCGATCGGCCAGGGAAAATCGATGTCCTTTAAAATATCATACCCCGCCTGGGCATGCGTTCTGACAATTTCGTATTCGATATTCGTCAGCTTGGTCGGTTTGGTGAGAATCTCAGCCGGAATCGATATTTTCCCCAGATCATGAATCGTGCTGGCCATGCGCAGACCGTCCATGCGATGGCTGTCCAGGTTCAAATCCCTCGCGATGGCGTAGGCCAGATCGGCCACCCGCCGCTGATGGCCCGCCGTATAGGGGTCTCTGGATTCCACGGTGACGGCCATGGCGTGAATCGTCGCCTCCAGTGAAGTCCGCAACTGCTCCAGGCTTTTTTGACGTTCTTTTTCCATCTGTTTAAGTTCAGTGATGTCACGGACGATCCCGCGGTAGCCGATGACCTGATCACCGGAATCCTTAAGCAGGGTGAAGGATGATTGAACAATCCGCCTCGTGTTATCCTTGCGGATAATCTCGTAGTCGAACAACCGGACGGGCTTGTCCGTTTCGTAAACCTTTTTGTGCGCATGATACAATCGTCTGCCCGATTCGCTGTCTGTATATTGGCGGCTGTTCATGCCCATCAGTTCTTCTTTGGGGTAACCCCAGATGCGGGACAGGGCGTTATTGAAAAAGATAAAGTTGCCGGCCATATCCGCTTCGTAATACCCGTCTTCTATGTTCTCCAGAATGGTCCGGTATCTTTCCTCGCTTGCGCGCAGCGCCTCCTCATCCTGTTTGCGTTTGACGCGCATGGCCTTGTTTTCCAGTTCACGCTTGACCGCGAGGCCGAGGCGCGCCAGGTTGCCCTTCATGATATAGTCGGAAGCCCCGCGGTGAATGCAGTCCAGGGCCGTTTCCTCGCCGATGGCGCCGGACACAATGACCAGGGGAATGTCCAGGTTCAGTTTCTTCAGAAGCGCGATGGCATCGATGCCGCTGAATCCCGGCATGTGGTAATCGCACAGGATCATATCCCAGGGCTGACTCAGAAGCGCAAACGACATGTCGTCCGCTGTCTGCACGCGCTCGGACGCCGGTTCATAGCCGCTCTTCCTGAGCGTGCGGATCAGGAGCAGGGCGTCGTCTTCCAAATCTTCAACCATTAAAACTTTCAGGGGTGTCAACATGCTTCGTACCTCGTAGTTCGCATCTCGTATTTCGTGAAGCGTGAAGCGTATCTCGTGAAGCGTATCTCGTATTTCGTGAAGCGCATCTCGATATACGTTTCACGCTTCACGAGATACGGGCTTTTACGCTTTCACGTTTCTAATCGTTTTATCAGATTCCTTAACATTCGCGCCTCATGATCCAGTTTTTCAATAATTTTGTCCTTTGTGTCCTGGTTAATATACCCCAGAATACTGCTGACTTCAATTTGAGTCTCCAGTTCAGCGGATGATCCTAAGGCAATATATAGAAACTGTTTATACTCTTTATTATGGTATCGATTGAATCCCTCGGCAATGTTGGAAGCAATGGACACGGCTGCTCTTCTGATTTGACCGACCAAACCAAACATTTCTTCTTTGGGAAACCTTTTTGTGCATTCATACACATCAAAAACTATTTCCATCCCCAACCGCCATACATCCAGATCCCGAAAGCTTTTGATCTTACTTTTCTCTTCCATCATAACTCCTTCGTCGCTCGTAACTCGTATCTCGCATCTCGTGAAGCGCAAATGACGAGATACGCTTCACGAGCGACGCTTCACGTCTTTCCCGCTTCACGCTTCACGAGATGCGCTTCACTTTCTTTATCCTTCCAGTGTGAAAAAGAAAGCGGCTCCTTTCCCGACTTCGCCTTCGGCCCAGATCCGCCCGCCGTGGCGTTCAATGATGCGCCGGACCGTGGCCAGGCCGATCCCGGTTCCCGGATAATCATCCACTTTGTGCAGACGCTGGAAAGCGCCGAATATTTTATCGACGTAAGCCATGTTAAATCCCGCGCCATTGTCGCGGACAAAAATCACCGTCTCGTCATTCCGGATTTCCGCTCCGAATTCAATGTGCGGATGCTCTTTTTTGCCGGTAAACTTCCAGGCGTTGTCCAGCAGGTTGATCATCGCGATGTTCATCAGACGCTGATCCGCCCGGACAACGATGCCTTCCTGAATGTCGATCGCGAGGTTAGCGAGCGGGTTTTTTTGCTGCTCTGCCTCGGCCAGCTCCCGCACCATGCCGCTCAAGTCGAAGTCCTGGCGGTAAAATTCAGCTTTCGTCACACGGGAGAGGTTGAGCAGGTCGTCGATCAACTGGCCCATGACCTGCGTTGCCCGCTGGATCCTTTCCAGGTAATTTTTCCCCTCATCGCCCAGCCGGTCTCCGTAGTCTTCCTGGAGCGCGGCGCTGAAGCCGGAGATGCTCCGCAGGGGCGCCCGGAGATCGTGGGAGACGGTATAGCTGAAAGACGCCAGCTCCTGATTGACGGCCTCCAGGGACCGGTTGGCGGAATTGATTTCCCGCGTGCTCTGGTTCAGATCATCCACCAGATTCAAAAGCGCGACCTGGGTATCGTTCAGCTCTTTCGTCCGGTCCGCGACACGCTGTTCCAGCGCCAGATTGAGCTGCCGGATGGTGTCGCTGTCGCGCTTCTGCTCGGTGATGTCCTGGACGATGACGATAAATTTGGTGATCCGGTCGTTTTCCTTCAGAAAAGTCGCCGTGAACCATACGGGAAAAATTCCGCCGTTTTTTCTTTTCAAAGTAGTTTCGAACCGGGCAAGATTTTTCCCCTCCTGAATCGCTTCCTGGAAAAACTCGTGGCTGCGGAGGTATCCCGCCTGGTCCGGATAAAACAGGAGACCGTTCTTCCCCAGAACTTCCTCCCGGGAATAGCCGAACATGGCGGTGGCGGCATCGTTCAGATATTCAACCACCCGCTCCGGATATTTAACTACAAAAATTGCGTCCGCCAGGGCGTTGTTCAATCTTTCCAGATAGGAATTGCTTGCCTGCAGGGCTTCTTCCGCCCGCTTGCGCGCGCTGATGTCGTCGATGCTGGACAGAATGCACTTTTCATGATTGATCGTAATCACTTCGGCCGAAAAGAGTCCGTCAATGAGCTCTCCGGATTTTTTCCGGAATTGAAATTCGCGCCTCCGGACTTTGCCGCGGCCCAATAAGTCGCTGATCAACGCTTCCCGGCTTTGCGGTTTGTCCCAGATGCGCAGTCCCGGGGTTGATTCTTCTTTCACGTCCGCGTACTGATATCCGAAGATATCCACGAAGCCGTCATTGACTTCGATAATCCGTCCGTCGGAAAGCCGGGTGAGTAAAATGGCATAGGGAGAGGAGTGGAATGCCCTAGAAAATTTCTCTTCCTGCGTGGCGACGTCCTGCGTCAGGCGTTGATTGAGCATCAGGGCCAGACTGTATGTCAGAAGAATAAAAAGCGTCTGGTAAGCGACCATGGCCAGCGCGTCCAGGGAATTCGAATGGAAGAAATCGGTTCCGGAAGGCGCGCCTGTAAAAAAATAAACCATGCGAATGATGCTGACCAGGCAGTACAATCCGAAAGTAATGCCGACGCCCCGCGTCAACGGCCGCAGTCCCGCCGGAACGCGATAAAGCATCAGCCAGGAACATTGAAAACAGATGATCAGCAGACCGGCGGAGGTATTGAACGCTCTGGCATGCAGGTCCGGCTGCACAAAAGTCAGATAAACGTGAACAAGGGACAGCAGCGCCAGAATTATATAGTTGTGAATCTGGCTGCTTCTTTCTCCGACAAACCGCAAAAGCCCGATGTAACCCAGAAAGGCCCCGATCAGCACCAGGGAGTTGGCCAGCACGATGGACGCCCAGTCCGGAATGTTTCCCCGCAGGATGATCAGGAAAAGCGCCGCTGTCTGGCATAGAAAATCAACTACCCAAAACGTGGAACCCTGAAAGCGTTTACGGTTCTGCAGCCACAAAAGGGTGATCACCAGGACGCAGACGACGGCCGTCAGCGCATAGCTGAAAATGATGGTTCGCATGTCTAAGAAGGTCATGGCGGCTCCCGTTGCCCTGTGTCTCTAATCCTTTTTTTCCAGCCCGGCGATTCGCGCCTTCAATTCCGCCATCTTCAACTCGCGGCCGATGAACACGCGGTTGAGTTCTTCGAGCTTGGTGATGGTGCGTTTCAACTCTTCGGTTCGTTCCTGAACTTTTTGCTCCAGTTCGTCATTGAGTTTGCGGACAAGATCTTCGGCCTGTTTGCGCTTGGTAATGTCCACATGCGTGGCCTGGTAGCGGATCACCTTGCCCCCGGCATCCCGGATCTCCCGCGCCGAGACGAACACAAAAAACGGCGTTCCGTCCCGCCGCTTGACCGCGAATTCACGGGGATCCATGTGTCCATTTTTGTGCAGGATCTGGAGAACTTTTTCCCGTTCCTCCGGGCAAACATAGAGCTGCTGCCCGATATTATAGATACTGGCGATCATTTGTTCCGGATTGTCATAACCGTACATCCGGGCATAGGCCATGTTGGCCAGGACGAGACGTCCATCCGCCGTCGCTTCGGAAATTCCCATCACCGCATTCTCGAAAAGTTCGCGGTAATTTTTTTCCGACGCGGAAATATTCGCTTCCGCCTGCTTGCGCGCGGCGATGTCCAGCAGAAGCTCGCGGTTGGTTTGTTCCAGCTGTTCCATCTTTTTTTCCAGTTTGCGGATCAGCACCTCGTTATATTGCTTCAGGTAGACGGATTCTTCGCCGGCTGCTTCCGCAGGAAGCGGCGCGGCCGCGATCGAAGAAGGTTTGACCGACCGGAAGGTTTCCCGGATGACCGCCAGGAAGACCTCCGGCTCCTCCGGCTTGACGACAAACCGGTCGGCGCCGAGGCTGAGCGCAAATAGCCGGTCCCGTTCATCCGTATAGGTGGCCGTATAAAAAATAAACGGAATCGATTTCAGTCGCTCATCGGTTTTGCAGGCCCGGCACAGAGCAAACCCGTCCATGACCGGCATCAGAATGTCGGCAATGATCATGTCCGGCGGATTTTGCCCGGCCTTTTCCAGCGCATCGGCTCCATGATGCGCTGGAATCGTCTGGTAGCCGTGTCCCTGCAGCAGGGCGTTCAAGAGATAAAGGTTCTCTTCTTTGTCGTCTACAATCAGGATTTTCTGCATCGTCATGGGGCTTTAATCCTTTCGGAATGATGACAGCGATTTTAAAAAAACGATGGCCACGGTAAAAAAATCACGGTCATTCTGTTCTTCAATCTCCTTCATCTCTTCTCTCCAGCTCGGCAATCCGCGTCTTGAGTTCGGCCATCTTCAGCTCCCGGCCGACAAAGACTTTGTTCGTCTCTTCGAGCTGTGCGATCGTTCGTTTCAGCTCTGCGGTTCGCTCCTGAACTTTTTGCTCCAGGTCATCGTTGAGTCTGCGGATGTTATCCTCCGCCTGTTTATGGTCCGTGATATCCAGGCAGTGGCCGATGTAGCCGATAAATTCTCCCCGGCTGTTGAAACGGGGTGTGCCGTCATCCTTAATCCAGCGGTATTCCCCGTCATAACGACGAATCCGGTAGTCCATGCTGAATTTTTCGCGGCGGTCAAATGCCGAGACATACGTATCGACGCACCGGTTTAAATCATCGGGATGCACGCCCTGCACCCAGCCGTCTCCCTGTTCCTGCTCCAGGGTGCGGCCCGTAAAAGCAAGCCAGGTCCGGTTGAAGTAGCTGCATTTTTTATCGATGCCCGATGTCCAGATGAGCGCCTGGCCGGAATCGGCCAGGGTGCGGAAATGGACTTCGTTTTCGCGCAACTCCTCCTCCAGGCTAATCCGCATGATCGCAGTGCCGAGCTGGATGCCGATGGTTTCCAGCGATTCCACCATTCTCAACGAAATCTTGTCTTCCGCCGGGTCCGCGACATGAATGAGACCAACGATGCTCTGCTTCAGACGAATCGGAATCAGGGCCACGGATTCATAACCGGCCTGGTTGCAGATGTTTCGCGTCCGCCCTTTTTCCGTCTCAGAGACCGTCGCGAGGAACCGGTTCGTCCTGTTCATAAAGAAGGACCCCCCCGGCGTATAGAAGGGGTGCGTCGGGTCGACATCGCCCGTAATAACGTTGATGCACATGCATTCATCGGATTGGATGGACAGAAGGCTTTCGGAGTCATAAAATTTCTGACTGAAGCCCACATAGGCCTCATAGGGGATGCGATGCTCGTCATCAATCAGGCGGATGCCTGCCGATGAACAGCCGGTATAGCGCCTGATCTCGCTTACGGATTCCTCCAGAAGCGATGACAGGTCCGTCTGGGCATAAGCCATTTGCAGAAACCGGTAGGAGGCCTGCAGGGCATCCTCCGCCTGCCTCCGCTCGGTGATGTCGCGGATGATCATGCTCGTGTGGGGCTGGTGATCCCGGTCTTGAAAAATCGAGGTGGACACTTCTCCGGCGAATCGCGATCCGTCTTTCCGGAGGAAGGTCAACTCGCCTGTAAACTTGCCGGTTCGCGCCCGTTCTGACAGGGCCGCGGATAACCTGGGATCGGCCGTGTCAACAATGCCGTTTCGCCCCAGGTCCTTGATGTCCTCTTCGCTCCTGCCAAAAATACGGCAGGCGGCGGGATTGGCCGCGAAAATGGTCCCGCTGGGGTCCGTAAGCAGGATGGCATCATGGCTGGCGTCAAATAACAGCCGGTAGCGCTCCTCGCTTTCGCTGAGCACCCCGGCGGCTTGCGTTGTGGCGAGATGGTCTGAAAGAATTGTGCCGGCCAGGATGGTCGCCAGCGGATATAAAAGGACAATGGGCAGGCCGACCCTTTTAAGCGTTGCCAGGCCCACGCCTTCGGGCAGCGTGATCATCAAAGCCACCATCACCACATGGACGGCGAGTCCCATGCCATAGAGGCGAAGAATCGACGGCGGCTGAAGGGAAGGTCTGAAGCGGTAGTACGCGAGAAGACCGATGATCGATGATTCCAGAATGACCAGAACACCCATCGTCATCCCGACGCCGCCCAGCGCGACACGGCTGGCCAGGGCGATCGCGCAGGACACAGCCGCCGCCCAGGGGCCGAAAAACAGGGCGCAAAGGCTGAGCATGACGGAACGGCCGTCAAAGATCAATCCCGGTCCCAGGTTGAGCGGCCGCAGCATGCCCAGGATCGCCACGCCGCCGAAGACGATGCCCTGGAGTAAAACGCCCGGGCGGGTATCCCGTGGCCAGCGTTTGTCGATAAATCCCGAGACGACGGTCAGCGCCACCAGCAACGCCAGATTCAATACTAAATCCAGGTAAATCATTTAAAACCTCGCATCTCGTATCTCGTATCTCGTGTGTCGTATTCTTTTTTTACGCGATACGTTCACGCTTCACGAGATACAATCCATTGTTTTCTGCTTATCCTGACGTTATGCTCACGGTGCAGTCTCCTTCTTACGGCACGTCCCGCTGAAGCGCTGCAATCTTTCGTTCCAACTCGTCAATCGTTGCCTTGAGCTCCCGCATGCGCAGCTCACGGTCCACAAACACGCGGTTGAACCGCTCCAGTTCGGCGTTCTTCGCGGCAAGCTCCCCTGTTCTTTTGGCCACGCGTTCTTCCAGGTCTTCATTGAGCCGCAAAACTTCCCGCTCCGCCCTTTTACGATCGGTGATATCAAGGGCAAAGGCCGCCAGTTGTTCTTCCTCGCCCGGCAGCCCCGTAACGGCCAGAAATACATCCACCCGGGTTCCGTCGGGGCGGACATATTGCTTCTCGTAGGGCGAGCAGATGCCGTCCCGGCGAACTTCCGCAATGGCTTTTTCGTCCGCGGCCAGCCACTCGGGTGGGGTTATCGCGCGCCAGTCAATCCTGCCGGCCCGGAATTCCTCCCCGGAAAAACCGATCATGTTCAGGTAATAATCATTGGCCTCCGCGACGCCGCCGTCGGCGGTTGCAATCACGATGCCCATGATGTTGGAATTAAAGAATCGCCGCAGGCGTTCATGGGCCGTGCGTAAGGCGTCTTCCGACCGGATGCGGTCGGTAATGTCACGGGTGATCGAAATGAGATGACCCTCCCCGTTGAGGTCGAGGCGGGAGGCGGAGACGAGACCGTAAAACACACCGCCGTCTTTTTTGCGGAACCGGGCCTCCGCGTTTATGATCTGACCGTCGGCTTTGATTTTTTCGACCAGTTTCAGCCGGTGATCCTGGTTTTCCCAGATATCCAGCGCCGCAACCGGCTTGCCTTCAGTTTCTTCACGCGTATAGCCGGTGATCTGCAGGAAGCCGGAGTTGACGGAAACCACCCGGCCGTCCTGCCAGCGGGTGATCAGGATTGCATCGGGGCTGGTCATGAACGCTTTGCGGAATTTCTCTTCGCTGGCCTGCAAGGCCCTCGCGGAATCCAGTTCCCGGCGATAGAAAACATTGCGCTGGCGCTGCCAGAAAATCCAGATGACGGCCGCAGCGCCGAAAAGGAACACGCAAACCATAAAAATCATCAGCAGGAGATGCTGCCGGATGGGCGCATAAATTTCCTCCCGATCCATGCGGGCGACCATGAACCAGGGCGAATCCGGCACGGCGCGAAGCGCCGCCACAACCGGTTCGCCGCGATAATCGATTCCTTCCATGACCATGTCCTCTCCGAGGATGGCTCGGGCGGCCGGCAGGTTCTTCCGGGACAGCGGAAAGCGCAGGTTAAGCGCTGTATCTTTTTGAAATTTCAGCTCATTTAAAAATACCACCTCGTCGCCTTCACGGCGGACCAGCAGGGTCTCCGCTGTTTTGCCGGGCGTCGGCCAGCGATTGAGCATCGGATAGAGATAAAGGTTCGGATCGATGACCAGAGTGACGGCCCCCAGAAAACGGCCGTTGTCGATGATCGGGTTCACGACGGCCAGGGAAATGCGCTGATTTTTGGCCTCCCGGTGAAAGTCGAGAAAAACGATTTTGCCGGTTTGCCGGAGTTCCGGAATCAGTTGCTGAATTTCACCGCATACCTGCGGAGACTCGTTGACAACCGACTGCCGTACGCGGCCTTCCGCGTCCATCAAAATGACGTTCCTGTAGAGATAGACGGATTTATATTGACTGAGCCAATGCCGCATGAGTTTGTTCGCATCAGCGTCGCCCGGATGGTCCATTACCCGTTTTGCCAGTTGGGCAAAAACAATGTTTTTCTGCAGCAGCAATGCATCCGACAGGCGTTCATTGCGCCACTGAATGATTTCGTTTACTTTCAGCTCCGCGATGGAAGACAGTGTGTTTTCCACTTCCGTCCGGTAGTTTTTCTCGTAATTCCGGTAATAGAAGTATCCGGTCGTTATAATGCCTGTGGCGAGCAGAACAAACAGGGTGATCTGGATGACATACGCGGGTTGTTCCTTGCTGAAGACGAGCGGCGAATGCAGAAACTGGTGCCGGTAGGTGGCCCAGAAAATGATGATCATGCCCGCGGCCTGGCCCGGGACCAGGGGATTAAACGGACAATTGTTGAGGAAGCCGAACGACGGGAGAACAGAAAAGACCGCCATGATCAGGGTCCCCATCCCGATGGTAAAAATCCGGCTTCTGTCCCGGTGCGCAAGCCGTATCCAGGCGAGGATCAGCAGGGTCAGTCCGGCAATGACCAGGGCGTAGGAGTAAATAAAATGAACCAGCATCCAGGGGCCCGGAACCCTCAGCGCTGTCTGGGCGATAAAAAAGAGGCCTTCCTGACGGAAGGAAACCGGCTTGATCACCCAAAGCCCGTGCAGAGTGTTGGTCCATATCACGATCTGCGTGACCGTCGGAATTAAAAAAAGGAGTGCGAGACGGCGCGGGGTTATCCAGCTTGCCTGTCCGGCGAACTGAACCACAAAAACAAGCCAGACCAGGGGCAGGGTGGCCAGGCACAGAAACCGCAGATCGAACCAGAATAATGCCCATGCTTTTGTCGGGGCGATGATGGAGAGTCCTTCCAGCAGCGCCAGCAGACAGATGATAATCGAGACCCACATAAACGCCGCGCTGCCCGGCGTATGGTGATGGCGACGGGAGTAATCGGCGACGAATCCCGAAACGGCGACGACGGTCAGGATGGACAAAACATAAAACACATGAGCCCAGTTCACGGCGGATTTCCTCCTCCAGGGTGATCAGGCCGCCTGATGGATCGACAGCAAAGGTTTACAATCTGGCACAACTCCCGCCGATAATTATTTCGTGTCTAGCCTCTTATATATCGCATCTTGCTTGTCGGATGAAAAAAGCCCGGGACAGGCAGAATCATGTTCCTGTGCCTGGCGAACCATGGATAGGATTGAACCTGACTGGCCACTTCCAGAGTCATCGGTTGCCTCATGAGGATGGTCTTGCCAAAACCGTGAGTGCTCCTTATACTTCCACAATCAGACGCATCGGCGACGCTGAAGATCAAACGGCCTGATTATGAAAAGATAGCGATATAAAGTCAAGGAGTAAAAAGTCAGAAGCACCAACCGGTTTTGCCCGGACTCCGGAGGTATTTTAAGGACCACGACGGTTCGCGGCGGTTCAGGAAAATGCATCCTGCCCTCTGAAAAACGGGCCTTGCGGGCGGCCCGTATCCGTTATTATCCGTGTGGCAAATTCAGTAAAGTTCTGTTATGGTTTGACCCCGTAATTCAAAAATCATGAAGAGAGAAAAATTATGCCTCAGGAAGATTTAAGCAAACTTAAAATTGATAAATCGGTCAAAAAAAGTGTTACGGGCGGGCGGAAAAAAAAGCCGATGATCATTGGCGGGCTGGTTGTTGTGCTGCTCCTCGGTGTCATCCTGTACCGGCTGGGCGTGATCGCTCCGACCAGCACGGTGGATGTGACGACTGTTTCACTGGTCTATCCGGCCCAGTCTTTGTCGGTGCTGAACGCCAGCGGCTATATCGTCGCCCAGCGCAAGGCGGCCGTGGCCTCGAAGATGACCGGCCGGCTTACGGCGCTGATGGTTGAAGAAGGCAGCCTGGTCAAAGAAGGACAAATCCTGGCGCGCATGGAAAACGCCGACGTCACCGCCATGAAAGGCCAGGTCACGGCCAATCTGGCCAATGCCCGGGCCATGCTCAGGCAAGCCATGGCGGAGCGGGACAATCTTCGTGAGGAGGATGAACGCTACCGGAAACTGATCGCCGACGGCTATGTGTCTCAATCGGAATACGACATGATCCATACCCGCTATCTGCGGTCGCAGGAGGCCGTGAAAGCGGCCCAGGCGGCCGTTGAAGCGGGAACCGCGGCTCTTGCGGGCGCCGAGGCGAACCTGGATTACACCTTGATCCGGGCGCCGTTTGACGGCGTGGTGCTGACCAAAAACGCCGATGTCGGCGACATCGTCACGCCGCTTTCCGCGTCAACAACGTCGAAGGCCGCCGTCGTCACGCTGGCGGACATGAATTCCCTGCAGGTGGAAGTGGATGTCTCGGAAACCAGCATTACGCTGATCAAAGCCCGACAGCCCTGCGACATTCAACTCGATGCCCTGCCGGACCTTCGCTTCCGCGGCGTCGTGCATGCCGTTGTGCCGACCGTGGACCGCTCGAAGGCGACCGTCCTGGTCAAAGTGCGGTTCGTGGACAAGGACACGCGCATGCTGCCGGATATGAGCGCGAAGGTGGCGTTTCTGTCCCGCGAACTCAAAACAGAGGAACTGAAGCCCAGGCTGGCCGTCAATCGGGCGGCGCTGGCGGACCTTAAAGATAAAAGCATGGTCTATCTGATCCAGAATGATAAGGTGAGGGAAACGGCCATTACCGCCGGCGGCAAACTGGGGGACATGCTGGAAGTTACGGCGGGACTGAAACCGGGCGACCGCGTCGTCCTCAATCCCCGGGATTTGAAGGACGGGTCGAAAATCAAGATTGCGGAAAGATAAAACAGGCTGATAGGCTGTAGACGAATAGGCTGTTAGGATGACTGAACAAAATAAATCCATTGTTGAGATTAAAAACGTCTTCAAGTGCTATCACCGGGAAAGCCTGGTGGTGCCGGTGCTGTTTGATATCACGTTTGATATTGCCGAAGGTGAATTTCTGGCGCTGATGGGGCCGTCCGGTTCCGGGAAGACCACGCTTTTAAATCTGATCGCCGGGATCGACAAGGTGGACGAAGGCTCCATCCACGTCGGCGACATCGATATCACGACCCTCTCGGAGACGGAGCTTGCGGGCTGGCGCGCCAATTCGGTGGGCTTCATCTTTCAGTTCTACAATCTGATTCCCGTGCTCAAAGCCGTGGAAAACGTCGAACTGCCGCTGCATCTCACTACATTACCCAAAAGAAACCGTCGTGAACATGCCGAAATGGCGCTGTCCATGGTAGGTCTTGCGCACCGGATGGATCACTACCCGAGCGAAATGTCCGGAGGCGAGCAGCAGCGCGTGGCGATCGCCCGCGCGATCGTGACCGACCCGACGATCCTGGTGGCCGACGAGCCGACGGGCGATCTCGACCGCGCGTCCGCCGAAGAAATCCTCTCTATGATGGAGCGGCTCAACCGCGATATGGGCAAAACGATCATCATGGTCACGCACGATCCGCGCGCGGCCCAGCGCGCCAAAGTGCTGCGCCATCTGGACAAGGGGTATCTCAACGATGCTGCTTCTCAAAATCCTCTTTAGAAACGCCTTTCACAACAAGCTCCGGAGCGGGCTCACCATTTTGGGCATTGCGGTGGCCATTCTGGCCTTTGGCCTGCTGCGCACGGTCATCAGCTCGTTCTACGCGGGTGTGGAAGCGGCGTCCGCCTCGCGCCTGGTGACGCGCAACGCGATTTCCATTATCTTTGCGCTGCCCATTTCCTATGCGGAAAAAATCCGCCAGGTGGAGGGCGTCAAAATCGTTTCCTGGGGCAACTGGTTCGGCGGCGTTTACATCGATGAGAAAAATTTCTTTCCGAACTTCTGCGTTGAACCCGCGACATACTTTGCTCTTTATCCGGAGTTTGTGCTCGACGAAAAAGAGAAGAAATCTTTTCTGACCGACCGCAAAGGCGCCGTGGCGGGGCGGAAGCTGGCGGCGAAATACGGCTGGAAAATCGGCGATGCCATTACGCTGAAAGGCACGATTTATCGGGGCAACTGGGATTTTGTCCTGCGCGGCATCTACCGGGGCCGCGATCGGACGGTCGACGAGACACAATTCTTCTTTCAATGGGCCTATCTCAACGAGACCGTCAAGAAAAGGACGCCGTTTTTTGCCGATCAGGTCGGCTTCTATATGATCGGTCTGACCCGGCCCGATATCGCCGCCGATACGGCGCTGGCGATCGATCAGATGTTTAAAAATTCACGGGCCGAAACGCTCACGGAAACGGAAAAGGCCTTCAATCTGGGTTTCATCGCCATGAGCGAAGCCATTGTCACGGCCATTCAGATGGTGTCGTTCATCATTATTCTGATCATCATGGCTGTTGTCGCCAATACCATGGCCATGACCACGCGCGAACGCACGGGCGATTATGCGATTATGAAAACGCTCGGCTTCGGCGCGAAAGATATTACCATCCTGATTTTCGGCGAGGCGCTGGTGCTTACATTCACCGGTGCGGCCATCGGCATGATCCTGACTTTTCCCGTCGCCCGCGCTTTCGGTCATCAGCTTTCGACGTATTTTCCCGTGTTCCTGGTTTCCCGCGATACGCTGTATCTGGATCTGGCGGCCGCGCTGCTCATCGCGTTTCTCGCGGCCATCATCCCGACCCGCCATGCGATTCGCATCCGGATCGCCGACGGCTTAAGGAGGATCGGTTGATGGCCGTTCCCCTGTCGTATAGTTTCCGCAATCTCTGGAAACGCCGTTTGACCACGACGCTTACGGTCGCCGGGATGGCGCTGGTCGTCTTTGTGTTTGCCACGGTGCTGATGATGGCGGCCGGACTGCAGAAGACACTGGTGGAGACCGGTTCGCAAAACAACGTCGTCGTTGTGCGGAAAGGCTCAACATCGGAAGTGATGAGCAGCATTGAACGCAATGCCGCCTCTATCGTGGGGATGATGCCGCAGGTAGCCCAGGGCATTGCGGGGCAGCAGATGATCGCCAGGGAGGCGGTTATTTTGATCGCGCTGAAAAAGCAGGGCGAGGAAAAAACCTCCAGCCACTCCAATATTGTTGTGCGCGGCGTGGAAGCCGAGTCGCTGCCGCTTCGGCCCCAGGTGAAACTGGTGTCGGGCCGCATGCTGCGGCCCGGATCGCTGGAGGTGATTGTCGGCAACAGCATCGCCAAAAGATTTCAGGGGGTGAGTCTGCAGCAGAGTTTGAACTGGGGCGGCCGCTCCTGGACGGTGGTGGGCGTTTTCGATGCGGGGAATACCGGGTTCAGTTCGGAAATCTGGGGCGATGTCGAGCAGGTCATGCAGGCTTTCCGGCGGCCCGTCTATTCGTCGCTGGTGTTCAAGCTGAAGACGCCCGACGCTTTCGATGCGGCGAAGGCATCTGTTGAAAAAGACCAGCGCCTGACGCTGGAAGCCAAGCGGGAAAACAAGTATTACCTGGACCAGTCGGAGATGATGGCCAAGTTTTTGCGAATCCTCGGGACGTCGCTGACGATTATCTTTTCCATCGGCGCGATTATCGGCGCGATGATCACGATGTACTCGGCCGTTGCCAACCGCACGGCGGAAATCGGCACGCTGCGCGCTCTCGGTTTCCGGCGGCGGAGTATTCTTCTGGCCTTTCTGACCGAGTCGCTTTTTCTGGGTTTTATCGGCGGCGCCATCGGGCTGTTCTTTGCCTCGTTCATGCAGTTCATGACGATTTCCACGGTGAACTTCCAGACGTTCTCCGAGCTGGCGTTTAAGTTCACGCTCACGCCCGGCATCATCGTGCAGTCCATGATCTTTGCGCTCGCCATGGGATTGATCGGCGGCGTGCTGCCGGCGCTGCGCGCCTCGCGCCTCAAGATCGTGGATGCGCTCAGAGCGACATAACGAGTAGCGAACGGTCGCGCCACCTGCACGGGTGGTTCAAACCGTCCCCACTGCATGTTATTCATACGCACAGTGTTTTGATGATGTCTTTGGTCATCCGGACTCCCTCAAACATCATGGGCGAAAATCAAAGGGCTCTTTCCAGAATCTTTTGGCTGATCTCGACAGGACAGGCGCCAGGCGTCTGAACAATAGTCTGGAAACCTTTGAGCTCATGGGGCCTTTGCTTTCGTAAATGCCGCACTGTCAATCATCATGAGTGTCAAGGCCGACCGGATAGTCTGAATTAAAATGAGCAAAAGTTGAGTTTATGGAAAAGCAGACCTAATCCCCTTTACTCTTCAGTGAATCTTGTATAAATTGAATTGTCGGCGATGCGCCGGCAAGGAGGTAAAAAATGGATATCAAGAGTCTGCTCACGAAGGCAAAAAGCGAAGGACGAACGGCCCTGACGGAGGCCGAAGCCAAACAGGTTTTAAACCTCTACGGTGTTCCCGTTGTCAAGGAATGTGTAGCGAAAACGCCCGAGGAGGCGGCGGGGCTTGCCGAGTCATTGGGCTTCCCTGTCGTGCTCAAGGGATTGGGGACGAAGCTGACCCATAAAACGGAACGGGGGCTGGTCCACCTGAATCTTAAGGACCGCGAGGAAGTGATCGATGCGGCACAGGCCATCGCGCAATCGGCAGGCCCCGATCTGGAGGGTTACCTTGTGTCACCCCTGATTAAGGGGCGGCGCGAATTTGTTGCCGGTATGTTTTGTGATCCCCAGTTCGGCCCCATTGTCATGTTCGGTCTGGGCGGCATCTTTACGGAAGCCATGGGCGACGTCGTTTTCCGCGTCGCACCTCTCGACGAACATGAAGCGGCATCGATGCTGGATGAACTCCGCGCCGCAAAACTTCTGGGTCCTTTCCGGGGCGATGCGGCCGTCTTTCGTGATGAGATCGTCAAGACGCTTGTTGCCCTCTCCCGGCTGGCCCTGGATTGGGAAGCCATCACGGAAGTGGACATCAATCCTTTGATTGTCGGCCCCGACGGCCATGTGACGGCCGTGGATGCTTTGATCATCCTCGGGGAAAGGCCGGTGGAAGTGGCCGCCCGTCCGCCCGTGGACCCGAGAGAAATCGGCAATATGTTCAGTCCCAAATCGGTGGCCTTTATCGGGGCATCGGCCCAGCTCGGAAAATGGGGGAACATGCTGATGACCACTGTCATGGCCGGCGGGTATGAGGGAGAGATCTACCTGGTCAATCCCAAGGCGGAAACCATTGCCGGACGCAAAGTGTATAAAACCATCGGCGATGTTCCCGGCCCCGTCGATCTGGCCATCGTGACCGTTCCGGCTGTCCAGTCGCTCGCGCTGATTCCCGAGCTCAAGGCCAGGGGCATCCGGTACATGCTGCTTATTTCATCGGGCTTCGGCGAGGTCGGCCCCGAGGGCCGCGAACTGGAAAAGAAGCTGGTTCGTCTGGCCGCCGAAAACGGTGTTTCCGTGCTGGGCCCGAACACCATGGGCATCTGCAACCCGCATATCAAATTCTACTGCATCGGAACGCCTTGCTGGCCGAAGGCCGGCTCGATCGGCCTTTTATCCCAGTCGGGCAATCTGGGAACTCAGCTCATGGCTTTTGCCGAAGCGGAAGGCATCGGCATCCGCTCCTTCTGCGGCTCGGGCAACGAAGCGATGATCACGATCGAAGATTACCTCAGAACCGCCGCCCTCGACGATGTGACAAAATCCATCATCCTCTATGTGGAAAGCATGAAGGACGGCCGGCGTTTCTTCAAGACCGCCCAAAAGGTGTCCCGCCGGAAACCCGTTGTCCTGCTCAAGGGCGGACGGACGGCCGCCGGCAGCCGCGCCGCGGCCAGCCACACGGGAGCTATGGCCTCCAATATTAAAATTCTCAACGCCGCCTGCCGCCAGGCCGGCGTGGTGCTCGCGGACCAGCCCATGGATCTGCTCGATTTGTCCGCCGCCTTTTCATCTCTGCCCCTGCCCAGAGGAAAGCGTGTCGGCATCATGACCCTGGGCGGAGGCTGGGGCGTCGTGACGACGGACCTGTGCATTGAAAACGGGCTTATGGTTCCGCATCTGACGCCGGATGTGATTGCCCAGATCAATCAGATTCTGCCGCCTTTCTGGAGCAAGGAAAATCCCATCGATCTGGTGGGCGAGATGGGCGCGGAGATTCCCGTAAAGGTATTGGAAATCCTGGCCAGGTGGGACGAGTGCGATGCCATCATCCATCTGGGTGTAGTCGGCAGGCTCCGCCTGATCGATACCATGATCAAGGCGGCCCGTGATTCCGGACAGGAAGTCCCGCAGGATCTCTATGAAGTGGGCATCAAGCTGTATAAGGATTCCGAAGCGGAAGTCTTTCAACGCAGCGCCGAACTGATGACAAAATACGGCAAGCCGATCCTGGGTGTTTTCCTCGATGACGTGCACAGCAAGACGATCACGGAGATTCCCGGCAACGCCTACAGTGGCATTGCCTTCCTGACGCCGGAACGCGCCGTCAAGGTGCTCTCCCGGATGGTGTTCTACCAGGATTGGCTGAGAAGGGAAGGTATCTGACGGGTTTCCGGCGATGATGCCGAAGGGATGCCGCCTTTGCGTATCGATGAACTGATCGATGACCTGGCGGCGCAAGTTCATATGAGCACATCGATCATGATTCGATTACGCGCATAAGGTCTTGATCATATCCCGGGTCATCCGGATTCCCAGAAGCAGATTGTCGATGGAGATGCGCTCGTCGATGCCGTGAACGCGGCCGATGTCCGCGCGTTCCAGAATCATGGGTGAAAAACCGTACGCCGGGTAGCCCAGGCAGCGCCAGTAGTGGCCGTCCGTTGCGCCCGCCATGAGCATGGGGAAAACACCGGCGCCGGGTGCATGTTGGTTGACGGCGGATATGACGGCGCGATAAAAAGGATTATCGATCGGCGCCAGTCCCGATGGCGGCGACGTCTGGATCATTTCGATCCGGATACGGTCATCGGCAATTCGGGAGACGAGCCAGCGATGAAATTCTCTGGCGTCCGTTTCGGGAAGCAGGCGGCAGTCCAACTGGGCTTCCGCACGTTCCGGAATGACATTGATCTGATAGCCGGCCTGAATAATATTGACGCTCACGGTGTCGCGAAGCACCGCATTGGTAAATTTTTGCGCGGCAAGCGACTTCCCGACTGCCTTTAAAACGAGCGGATTGTCGAGGTGCCCAAGCAGGAAAGAAGCGGGGAACTTTTGCGTGCAGGCCAGGCCCGCAAACATGGCTCGCGAAGCCGGGCCGGTTTTCAAGGGCCGGGGCGCCTCGATGATTCTTTGCAGGGCGGCAATGAGGTGAGTATTGGCGCTGTTCGCATGCGGCATGGAGCCGTGCCCCGGTTCGCCTTGTGCGATCAGTTTAAAGCGGTAAATCTGCTTTTCGGCAACGGCGACGGCAAACATCGTCCCCTGGCCGAAAACATCCTTCATCCCGCCGCTGCCTTCATCCCATACCCATTCGGGATCGATGTCCCTGATGTGATTTTCGACCAGCCAGCGCATGCCGTTGTCGCCGCCCGGCTCTTCATCGGGCACGGCGGTGAAAACAATGGGACGGCGGAATTTTACGCCTTCCGAAAGCAGCGATTCCAGTGCCAGCATAAACATGACGCCCAGACCCTTGGTGTCGAGCGTGCCGCGTCCCCAGACAAAGCCGTCGGCCACCGCGCCGCCAAACGGCGGATGCGTCCACCGGGTGGGATCGGCGGTAACCACGTCGATGTGATGGTTGATCATGAGGGGTTTCAGGTTTTCCGACCCGGCAATGCGCGCGACGACCAGGCCCCGCCCGGGAAGGGGTTCATGGATTGTGATATCGGAAGTAATTTTACGGTTGACCAGTTGGTCGCGAACCCACAGGGCGGCCGGCATTTCATTGCCCGGCGGGTTGGTCGTATCGAACTGCACATAGCGGCTCATTGTCGCTGCGGCATCTTCCCTTCTTTTTTGCTCGTCCATTTTCAGCCCTCACAGCACCCGTATTACAGAAGAGAATAGAGAGAAGAGCGGCGAATGTCAAATCAATAAAAACCGGCGGCTTGCTGCGTCTAAAACTATTTAAAATCGGATGGTCGTTCGAATGATGGATTACGAAAAGAGCGACTCAATCAAAAACACGTTGGAAAACCCGCGGGAGGGGGTGGTTTCCGGAGGCTCCATAAGAAGCCTCCGGCGCCATTTCTGGTTCGATGATGACAGTGTCAGGATTATTTCTTCTGGCTTTTGCGCCAGGCCTCCGAGTTGGGGAAGAAAAGAGGCTCGCCGTATTTGTCCTTTCCAAAATCACGGATAATAAGCTGGCCTTTGTCCGGGGCGGTAACCCAGCCGATGAACTGCATCGCTCCGGCCCGATTCACCCGGGGAAACTTCTTCTGATTAACCGGTATCAGAGACATGAAGTTCAGCATCACCTCGTCGTTCTCTACGAGAATGGCCAGCTTTATCTCTTTTTTCAGAGAGAGGTAGGTCGCCCGGTCGATGACTGTGTAAGCCTGTTTTTCGTTTGTATAGCGCAAGGTCGGCACGTTTCCAGTCGATCCTTTTTCGTAAACGACATACCAGGAGCCGGCCGGTTGGACACCCGCCCCTTTCCAGAGCTCCATTTCGGCGACATGAGTCCCGGATTTGTCCCCCCGGCTGATAAAGGTCGCCTGCCTGGCGGCGATTGTCCGGAGCGCCTGGGCCGCCGTCTTCATCCCTTTAATTCCCGCCGGATCGTTCGCCGGTCCGACAATGACGAAATCGTTGTACATGATCGCCACCCGCTCCGTGCCGAAACCATCCTTGACGAACTTTTCCTCCAGAGACTTGGCATGGGCTAAGACCAGATCAAATTGGCCCTTTTCCGACATCTTCAGCGCAGCCCCTGTTCCGGCCCCGACGTGGCGTACCCGGATTCCCGTCTCCTTCTCGAAACCCTCCTCCAGTGCGCCTACGATTCCGGCATCGATTGGCCCGATCGTGCTAGCCAGGAGAACGAAATTGTTTTCCTGGGACTTTCCGGCGGTATTCATGGTGCCACAAGCGGGGACAAGAAACACGACGAGCAGCAATAAAATCCAATATCGTTTCATTATCTTGAACTCCTTTCAGAATTTACTTCAAATTGATCCATACCAGCTCGCGTTCGATAGCTGGGTACGCTTTTCAATACCGCAGAATTGATAAGCAATGGATGACCGGATGTCAAGATAAAATATTACAATAAATTACTAATTCATCCTTATACCTACTAATAATATCATTAATAATTCATTCGGGCCCGGAAAGACCTGTTTTTATTAGCGACTATTTTCATCTGGCAGTTCAGTTGATCATCAGTCGAATACATTCCAGTCCATCAAGTCCCATATGAATGAGCAAGCCAAGGGCCACAAACCGCGCCCGGGGCAAGGCCAGCATCAGCAGATAGGCGGCAATGGCCGGATAAGAATGGAGGGGATGAAAGCCAATGCTGCATCGGAGGGGATCATAAACCGGATTGGCCAGCAAATGATCCAGATCGACCACCATGGTCAATACCATGATCAGGGAAAGCCTCTTCCAGCGATCAGGAAAAGCAAGCCTGGCCAGTAAAACCGGCGTCACGAAGTGGAGCATGAGATGAATGGTCAAAAACGGCATATTTGAAGATGACTGGTTGTAAGGGTCAATGTAAAAAAATCAGTTGGAGCGCAGCGAGCGGATTGTATTGCCCCTGTCGGCATATTTTATTTCAAGGCTATTAATCTTTGCAGCAGAATATCTTCAACATTTTGCCGGGAATCCAGAACAGACAAAACATAAACGCTGTCTTCCGATACTCTATACAATACACGCCATGGCCCGACAACGAGTTCACGATATACTGTGATTCCCTGATTTTGAAATTCTGGAACCATTCGTCCCCGATCCGGAAATGCATGAAGGCTTTCAGCTCTTTTTTTTATTTCATCGAATATTTTGATTGCCTGGAGGGGATTATCTCTGGCGACATATTCAATAATAGACACCAGATCATTTTCCGCAGTTTCTGACCACCATACGTTACGTGATTTCTTCATGCGATTTTTTCTTTGAGAATACTTTCAATCCTCGAAAATACTTGATCCTGGGATTTGAGTTTTCCCTTTTTAACGTCTTCTTCGCCCTGAGAGAGAAGCTTGAGTATGCCAATGGCATTTCTCATGTTTTCATAGCTCTGCGGATCTTGAAGAACCGCCCTGGGTTCGCCATTTTGTGTAATGAGTACGGGCCGATGAGTTTCATTGATTTGCTTTAACAATTCAGGTGCACGTGCTTTTAGATAAGTAATCGGTCTTATATCTTTTGAAATATTCATATACTACCTCCAGTCTTTATTTAGTACTATAAACGGACTGGTTTTGAAAGCATTTATTTATGCCAACAACCAAGCTCACCGCGAGCGGGCGCAGGCACGCGATCCGGTGGCGCGATAGGTTGTGATATTTTGTTGGGAAATTAACTCACTATTGTTTTCCTGTTGAGATTTACGCAAGCTATTTTATCCAAGATGGGTAAAGACATTGTTACTTATTTACAAGCGCCAGGTTTCTTTTCTTCACCAATCTTTTTCTTCTTTGGGGGTATTTTGTACATTCCGGCTGTCAGGTTACTGTGAAATAAACCAGATGCTTCACGAGTTACAATTAGATAATAACGCCATTCTTCGGCATCTTCTCTGATTCCGTTAAAAGTTTCAATCATCTTATTGATCTCCTGAAAGTAGCAATCATCTTGAATAGCTTTCTTGATTTTACCATCCATGATTTCCAACTCCTGCAGGCACATGGAAAGAGATTCTGAAATTCTGCGCAGCGCAGAAAATTTTTCTTTTGAGATTTCGTTTTGCAAATTATCGAAAGGTGTATCTTTTGAGTTTAGCATAGAATCAGCCTCATGAAACGTTGGCTTGCACAGCATGATTAGAAATGGCTTCTGCTATTTCTGTCCAAACCCCTTTAGGCATATCATGCCCCATTCCATTAATTATAAATAATTTTGCTCCCGGTATTACCCGGGCTGTATCTTTTCCTCCTTCGACCGGTATCAGCGGATCATCAGCCCCATGAATTACGAGTGTTGGAACCGCAATTGTTAAAAGTGATGGTCTTCGATCGCCATTGGCAATCAGAGCTATGTTTTGACGTACAGCTCCCTGCGGGTAGTATGAACGATCATAGCTCTTCTCGATGAATGTTCGCGCTCTTTGTTCCTCAAATGGAAAACCGGGACTCCAAATCTTCCGCCATATATTCATATTGTGTTCAATATACGCTCCGCGTTCCGCAGGTGCAGGCGCGAGAACAGCAGCAATTGTTTCCGGTTTCGCCTGCGGGAGTTCAGGATTTCCCGTGGTCGACATGATTGAAGTCAGACTCAGGACATGTTTTGGATGTCGATAGGAGATAACTTGGGCTATCATGCCACCCATTGAAGCGCCACAGATATGTGCCTTTTCAATACCCAGAGCATCAAGCAAACCAACAGCGTCATCTGCCATATCATCAAGAGTATATGCTGATTCCACAGGCTTGCCTTCCATTAAAGCATTAATTGCAGTCTGAAAGTCAGGAATCCCTGCTTCTTCAAATTTTGTCGAAAGACCTGCATCCCGGTTATCAAACCGAATTACAAAGAAACCTTTTTTTGCCAATGACTCGCAGAATTCGGCGTCCCAAAAATAAATCTGAGCACCATTACCTGCGACTAATAATAATGCAGGGGATGAACTATCACCAAAAGTATCATATTCAATTTGGATTCCATGAGCTTTCACATTAGGCATTGCTTACTTCCTTTCTGTTAATGAAAAAAGTGAAAAAAAGGGACGTCCCCATTTACTGCTTACAAAGGTTTATAACAAAGAATTACTGCTCCTGTTTTAAGAGTTTTTGTCCATAATAGTTCCATTCTTAACTTTTTTGGTTGAGGTTTAAACAAAGGAGTTCTTTCTCCAAGAAGAACAGGAGTTACACAAATTCGATATTCATCAAATAGATTATTCTTAATTAAAGTATCACAAAGAATTGCACTTCCAAAAACATATATATCTTTAGCTGATAGCTCTTTCAACTTTGTTATTTCTTCTACGACATTATGTGAAATAATCTTTGTATTATTCCAGACAACTGTTATTGGTGTATCAGAAATAACAACTTTCGGAATACTGTTCATGAGATTTGCTATCTCGCCTTCTGCAGTAGTCCAATAATTTGCCATACCCGTATATGTTACATTTCCGAAGATCAGCATATCGGCAGACTTTAATTGTTCAATTGAGAAATGCTCTAATTCTTCACCCCAGGCGTATTCATGCCAATCGAGCTCCCATTTATTCTTTCCTTCGAAAAATCCATCGATCGTAACCAGATTCCACATGATTAATTTTCCCATAAAATGACTCCTTGGTAAATATTTTTGGAAATAAAGGGGACCGTTCCCCATTTACTGCAAATAGACGCCGGAATCTGCTGTACCTTGATCCGTCGGCGGCACTCCAATACTTATTTGAAAAAATTCGGATACAATTTTTTTGCGCATTCCGGACAAATTCCATGGCTGAATTCGGCTCCCGAGTGATCGCTGATGTAAGATTCAATCTGATTCCAGTAGCCCTGATCATCGCGAATTTTTTTGCACGAGGAGCAGATGGGGAGCATGCCGCTCAATGTTTTAACTTTCTTCATGGCCTGCTGAAGCTCCACGATAAGCGTTTCACGATCCCTTTCCACTTGCTTACGTTCGGTAATATCCCGAATGATGGCCCATGTGCCGAGGGGGCTGCCCGAATCGTCGCGCAGCAGAAATGCGCGCAATTCGACCGGGAAAATTGTGCCATCTTTCCTGCGATATTCCTTCTCATAAATATCCGAATATCCCCGCGGGAAAACCTGCTTTTCATGAATCCGGGCTTCCACTGCATGCCATTTCTCCGGCGTGATATCACGATAAGTAAGTGTTTCCAGCTCCTCTGGTGTGTATCCAATCATTTCCACGAAGGCATCATTGCATTCTCTGATTGTACCGTCCAAATCGACGCGGGCGAAAGCATCCCGCATACTGCTGTGAAGAAGTCTGTATTTGGCCTCCGATTTCCGGAGATCCTCTTCGATATGTTTTTGTTCGGTGATGTCTCTATATACGCCTTCAATTCCCATGACACTGCCGGTCTGATCATAGAAAAGCTGAGCGTTTGCCGATACAATAACCGGTTCGCCGGTATCTTTGCGCTTTAGCTTTCTCTCCTGTCTGGCAAACTTCCCCTGTTCCAGAAGCGTTTTCATATGCTGTGGTGCGTCCTGCGGATCAAAATAAAAATCGTTGCCGATGTTCATGCCGATCATTTCTTCCGCGGATGAGCAGCCTAGGATCTGCGCAGCGGAGGGAGATGTAAAAGTAATAGTTCCGTCTAAATTAGCACGGAATACGACGTCCTGCATATTATTGATGAGTGTCCGGTATTGCTCTTCGCTCTGACGCAGGGATTCTTCCGCGTTCACGCGCTTGGTGATATCCAGCACCAGGGAATGCACGGAAATAAGTTTCCCCTGCTCATCCAGCAGTGCAGAGTTGTACCATTCGCATGTGATTGCCGAACCGTCCTTTCGATAGTTTCGATTGATATGGATGTTACTGGTGCGGGATGATGCAAGCATGTCAGCACTCAATTTACCGACATGCTGAACGTCGTCTTCATGAACCCAACGCAGATCGCTGATTCGCTTGCCCAGCACTTCATCACCCGTCCATCCAAAAATCTTCTCCGCCTGTTTCGACCAGGAGGTAATCCGGTAGCATTTATCAAATTCCACCTCCGCCAGAGGGGTGTTTCCCATATGGAAGCGAAGGCGCTGCAACGTTATAGCCAGTTCTTGCTCATTCCGTTTATGCCTGTCTGCGTCGCTGTCGTTAAGATTATTCTCCGCGGCCCTGCTGTTTGTTTTTGATTGCTCCAGTTCCTGGATTCTTTTCTTGAGGGTGAGATTCTCTTTGAGAAGTTCCTGGTTGGATTTCAATAGATCTCTCATCGTCATCGGATCCATGCTCCATCACTGCAACAAAAAGTTTGGCCAGGAAGGTAGACTATTTAACGGCAAAACCATACTTACTTTAATACGTTAATGATAACATATCCGGATGTCAATCAGAGAGACGTTTTCTTCAGCATTGGTATCTGTTGGCTTTACCTTATTCGAAATGACGTGCCGCTACTTTTCTATTTATTTCCAGCGTCCCGCTTCTAATAAGGAATGAGATAAGCATAATTGGCAATACTGATAACCATCATTCGCTGTCCGGGATAATCTTTCTGATTGGGATGCAGGTAGTCATCTAATCTTCCCCTTTATTCAAATTCGTTCTTAGATCAAATTGCTATCCGCTGCTATTTTCTTTTGTGTCGTTTGTCGCATTCTTCTACTTCAATCCACCATTTCTGCCAAACCTGCTGTGTTTCAAGGATGACATCATTATCGACAAGCGCGCATTCATACCGATCAGAAATAGAATGATCGTTGGGGACAATTTCAAACGCATCATTCTTCGCACCCAGAAGTTCTATAGGTCTTTGACCTGAGATGCATATTTGCCAAACAGAAACATTTAGCTGCTCGCGTCCAGGGTCAAGCCCCCATTGAACTAAAAGACCATCGGTTGACCATACGGCCGTCTGTATCTTTGAATAATTTTCTATCCAGTGTTCAGCAGCTCTTCTATCAGCAAAATGAATTTGCCCCTCTTCGACAACGGTGCGAGATATACCGTTGCAACTAAACCACCAGGGAAATATTGAACTGAGAATTCCAAAGCTTGGAGCGGGATCGTAAATACCCAAACTGCCGTACCACCTGGATCGACGCGCCCCCATGTCCGCTTTCAGCGAACAATTATCCCATTTATAGGTTCGGTCGAGTCCATGTCCCGCGAGAATAGAAATATTTCCTAAAGAAGTCTTGGCAGTAAGGTTTGTTCCCTCGCGGAGAACTAATTCTGTTGCGCACGCTGAATCCATCACGCAAAAGAATGCGAGCGTGGATATGAATAAACTCGCATTGAATACTAATGACAAAATGCTATGGCTTTTCATAGGCTCACTTTAAGTAAATTATGGAGTAGATTTGTTCCCACTAGCTTCGCGCAGATCTAAATATTATCTCATTTATTGCCAATTTAAATGCATTACAAAACGAAAAGATCAGCCGGAGCGCAGCGCGAGATCTTCTGTATGTTCTTGTTAAGCGACTTTATTACGTTACTATCACTATCGTTATTATTTAAAATCATGCCCAAACCATTTGCCCGAATTTTTTGAGATATCTCTAGCTACACTAATAATTCTCTTAAGGCAACCATGAACCATAAAGAAATCAATAGCGGGGACAGACTTACCTTGAAATGTAGTTAAGTCGAATGTAGTCCCATCAGGGGGACCAAAACTATGAACTGCAGAAACGCGAAATCGGCTGTAGATTATAGCGGCAAATGTGCCGCGCCATATTTCCTTATGGACAAATTCAAGCTCAGTAGCATTCAAATGTGGAGCAAGCAGTTCAAGTATTTCATGCTCTTCGTAAAGTCGTCTGTCGGCGACTTGGAGCTTGTCAGAAATAGTATGTAGAATTGTCTTCCACTTTCTGCGTTCTGATAGTTTATTGATGGCATCATCTAGCATTTTGGGATGAACGTAAGCAAAAATTTCATTTCCACCATATTCTTTTAGGATAGTGACATAATTGTAATTACTGCGTTTGTCTGGCCAATATAAGGCGGATGCTAACGCATCAATATAACATGCACACAGGATACGCGCTTCGTCCCGTTTGTCAGCCTTGTAAAGTTCCCTAAGATAGTTTGCCTTATTATCATAGTCATCAAAGAAAGCATCGATGAACTCTATTTTTGCTCTTTGGTTTTCCTCTGCAACAGACGACATATTCATGTACCTAATTGCATGCAGATTACTTTATGCTTAACGTGGAGCTGGCGGGTTGCGGAACAAGCGGTTTAATCTCCGCACCCGCCTCCGTATGAGCGAATAATTGGGGACAGCCTTATAGCCTATTCTCATTCCGCCAGAATCGTTTCGTGCTTTACTTTCTGTAAATCTGCGGGATACGTGCGTGACGCGATAAAAAAGAGGATGCCCGCGACGATGCCGAAGAGTCCGCAAAGCATGATGGCCATGCCCAGGCCCTCTGCGCCTCCGCCCAGCTTGTCGGAGACAAAACCGACAATGTAAGGTCCCCAGGCGCCGCCCAGCATGTATTGCGCAAAGACGGCGAGTCCCATGGAAAGACCCTTGTGCGCCACCGGCACAACATCCTGCGAAATGGCGGCCATTGCCGGCATGGCCATCGCGGACGCGATGCCGAACAGGGCGGCCAGCGCAATCCCCAGAGTGCTGAAGTTCGTGAGCACAGCGAGAATCAGCATCAAACCGCCGAAGCTATACGCCACCACCATGATATACATTCGTCCCCGGGTGTTTTTTTTCTGCCAGAAGTCGGCGAGAAAGCCGCCCAGCGGCGCGCCGAGGATGGCCGTGAGTCCAATGCCGCCGGTGATCATTCCGGCGGTCGCCTCGGTGATGTGCAGCATGCGCATCATCAGGCTCGGGAGCCACACCAGAAAGGACGAGGTCATGAAGACCGCGATGCCTAATCCCGGGTAGAACCAGCGCATGGTCGGCAGTTTTAAGACGTCGACGAGCGCGATAAAAAAACCTTTGATGCCGCCCGCAGCATCCGGCTGTTCCGCGGTTTTATAATCTTTCATGAAGAAAGCCAGGATGCCCAGGATCACGCCGGGGACGGCGAAGAAAAGAAAAGGTGTCCGCCAGCCGTATTTCACGGAAATGATGCCGCCCAGAATGACGCCGGCTGCCGCACCCAGCGGAATGGCGATGTGAAAAATGCCCATGGCCCAGCCGCGCCGTTCTTTGGGGTAGGACGCGCTGATCATGGCCGTGCCGCCGGGGACAAACCCCGCCTCACCCAGGCCCACAAAGAAGCGGGGGATCAGAACGCCGGTGAAATTTTTGGCCAGTCCGGTGGCGAATGTCGCAATACTCCAGAGGACGGCCATCAGGGCAATGGCCTTCCTGCGGCTCCAGCGGTCAATCAGGTAGGCAATGGGAAAAGAAAAAAAGGCCATGCCGAAGATTAATACCGTGGAAGCCAGGCCGCACTGGGCGTCTGTCAGCCCAAGATCGATCTTCATCGGCTGGAGAATGACGGAGAAGACCTGCCGGTCCATGTAATTGATGATATATAAAAGGGTGCAGACGATCAGGACATAGTGCGCCCGCCAGCCGCCGGTTTTCAGTTCAGAGGGTTCTTGCGGAAGGGTATTGTTGCCGTTCATTGTCGCCTCCTGAATTCTTAGGGTTGATTCTCCGAAGCCAGGCACGCGGCGCCAAAGGCAGCGGTGAGCCTGGGGTGGTCCGGTACCAGAATCTTCGTTTTGAGCGCGAGGCCGATGGCCTGAACCAGGCCTGCGTCTTCCCCGCCGCCGCCGGTGAGAACGACGTCCGGTGTGAGCTTCAGCCTCTTCACCAGCATGCCGACCTTGGAGGCCATGGCCCGGTGGACCCCGGCCAGAATGTCCGCGGGATCGGCGCCTTCGGCAATGCGCGAGATGGTTTCCGACTCCGCGAAAACGGCGCAGTTGGTGGAAAACTCGACCGGGTTTTCCGACTGAAGGGAGAGCGGCCCGATTTCATCGAGCGGCACGTGCAGGATGCGGGAAATGACCTGCAGGAAACGCCCGGACCCGGTGGCGCATTTTTCACTCATCAGGAAATCGGCAATCCGGCCCTCGGGCGTGATTTTTGCGGCCTTGGTAAACTGTCCGCCGATGTCGATGATCGTCCGCGCCGCGGGAAAGATGCAGTGGCAGCCCTTCGCCTGGCAGGAGATGTCGGATACCTGCCGCCCGGCATACGGTGAGCTTTCCGCGCCCAGCCCCGTCACGACGAGTCCGGAGATCTCTTCCAGGGAAATGCCGGCGTGGGAAAGGATGTCGTCCATTACTTTTTTCGCGCCGTTTTTATAATTGCCGCCGGACGCAATCAGGCTCGAAGCGACGAGCTGCTTCTCGCTGATCAGCGCGGCTTTGATGGAGACGGAGCCCATGTCCAGCCCGGCGTAATATTTTTTATCGTCATTCATAAAGTAGAGCATCCATAGTCATGAATCTTTAGTTCCCCGCCCCCGGTGGGCGGGGATTAAGGGGAGGGGGAGCGTTCATATTTGAAAAGAAACATTCTTGTTTTCTTCACCCTGACCCTGACCCTCTACCCTAAAGGGCACGCGTCCCATTGAGGGAGAGGGAATAATTGGAGCACATCTTCCCGAACCGCTACGCAAAAAAGGTTACGTCCTCTTTCTTGCGCTCTCTTGACGGCCGGACACCCCGGTCATAAAAATCCTTGCCGACCAGCGCGGCGCCGAGTGCGCCGGTAATGAACGGCTCCGGCGGGATCAGCACCGGAAATCCGACCTTGCCGGCAATCGCTTTAACCAGCCCGGCATTTTTTGCACCGCCGCCGGTGACCACCACATCCTTTTCGATGCCCAGGTGGCGCGCCATATTGACGACGCGCGAGGCGATGGCTTCATGCAGTCCGGCGACAATTTCCGCCACGCCCGCGCCTTCGGCCAGGCGCGACGTCACTTCGTGCTCGGCAAAGACCGTGCACATGTTGGAAATCTGGACAAAGCCATTGGCCTTGAGTGAGATGTCGCCCATGTCCACGAGGTTGATGCCGAGCGTTTCGGCGATCACTTCCAGGAAGCGTCCCGTTCCGGCGGCGCATTTGTCGTTCATGACGAAGTTCGCGACTTTGCCCTCGCCATCGAGCTTGATGCCCTTGGAATCCTGCCCGCCGATGTCGATGATGATTTTTGCGGAGGGAAAAAGGGCGCGTATGCCGCGCGCGTGGCAGGTGATTTCGGTGATCTGCTTGTCGGCGAAAGGAACGTTGATGCGGCCGTAGCCGGTCGCGACGATGAAATCGAGGCTTTCGAAACCGAGCGCCGCCTTGGCGAGCGTGTCTTCGGTGACTTTCAGCGCCAGATGACGATGCTCCGCGCCGGTCGGCCCGATGTGCGACGCCAGCATCTTTTCATTCTCGTCCACAATCACGACTTTCGTCATCGTGGACCCGATATCAATTCCAGCAAACGGCATAAAATGGTATTTTTTCTCCTTTGTCTTTTCTTCAGAAGATTAAGGCTTTGCAAAAGCGTCAGAGGCAAGGCGCGCAAAGCCTGCGGAGTGAGGCGTATCTTTGTATACGCCGCAACGACACAGGCAGCAGCGCGAACGCCGCATACGCGTGCCCCCCCAGGGTATGACGAATTTTCCAAAGCCGTTATCGCGCCTGCAGGGCTTCGATAAACGCACTAATCTGCGCCTTCCACTGGGCCTCCGAGTAATCCCGCAGATCCACCATGTCGGAGACAAGCTGCATCATCGGCAGGTTCGAATATTTCCCCAGTTCGCTTTTGATATGAACCTGGCCGATTGTGGTTGCGCGGCAGGAGCGGCAGGCGTGGAACACGACGCCGTCGATTTTGTAGTCCTCGATCAGGCCGAGCAGCTTCTCCACAACGGGGCTGCCGCTGCGCGCGCGGGCCTTCTCGTGATAACGCGTGAAGCGCAGGAACGCCCGCCAGGCCAGGAAATCCACCGGGTCTTTCACATGCGACGGGACTTCGACCGGATCATAGCCGCGGTAAACGTTTTCAATCACAAACACCGCGCCGAAGCTTTCAAAGTAATTGAAGATCCAGAGCGTATGCCAGGGGGGCAGGCCGCCGCCGTAGAGGATGCGGTATTTCTCGTCGGGGATCACGCCGATCTTGTGGTCGACCTTGTATTTCACTTCGTCGTAGAGCTTCTGGTAGAAATCCACGGCAATCTGTGTGCCCGAGTAATAATGTCCGGCGACCATGATGCTGAAATGGTCCTGCGACGGCATGGGGGAGGGGATGGCCACGCGCAGCCGGTCGATGTCATACCAGAGCTGCCAGGCTTTGTCGCCCAGGCGGATGGCCTCCCAGAGGCGTTCCTTGTCCATCTTTTTGCCGGTTTGCTTTTCCAGGAATTCAATCAAACCTTTCAACTGGTCGCGCTGGTATTTGATGTAGTAATCGCGGACCTGGTTTAAATCGTCCTGCGGGGGAGGGGCGACCACGTCCATGCCGAAGGTGGGAACCTCCAGGTAGCGGCTGGTGGCCTGATACCATTTGAAGCGCGGATCGCAGACCGCCGAGCTTCCCAGCATCATGTCCGGCACGGGCATGCCGCCGTCCGGGCTGCCTTCGGGAATATGCCCCAGCTCCTTGCGCAGACTGTCGAAGCCCAGGCCGATTCTGGCGTAGCTGCACAGCACCTGCGAATAGCCGTCCGCTTCGGCTTTCAGAAGAAAGCGGTCCATGTCGCGCTTGGCGGCGCAAAGGCCCGCGTAGTTTTCCGTCGGCAGCGGCACGACATCCATGGCGCGCAGGATTTCGTCGTACTGGGACGCGACCATCATGTAGGCCACTTTTTGCCCCTTGTCTCTGGCCTCATGGGCGCTTTTGTAGATGTTCTTGACCAGCCCGCGGACCTCGCGCGCCGTGTCGGTCCCCTTCACTGCTGTGGTTTTGACTTGCTGAGTCTGTTCCATAGTTATTTTCCTTTTCCGTAGGGAACGGTCGCGACCATTCCCTACAAGTTTAAATCATTCCAGTTTGCCGTAGGGAACGGTTTAAAACCGTTCCCTACAAGTTTAAATCCATTCCCTATTCAAAAAGTTTATTCCCGTTTATATCCTTATCGTTCTTATCCAACTCCCAACGCAGAGGGTTATTGACAATGTATTCCCTGATGAGTTGCAATTCTTTTTCATCGCGGACAACCCGATCGTAATAGGATTTTTGCCAGTGAAACGGTAATTCAGTATTTATTTCATTTATTCGTCTGGATGAAAATGTTTTAAAACCACGAATGATTTCGGGTAAACCATGTTGCGTAGGGAACGGTTTGAAACCGTTCCCTACATTAGCCGAACTGATGTCCGCAATATTTAATATACCATGTACATGATTTGGCATAACAACAAATTCATCAAGATTACAATTTGAGTAATGGTTTGGCAAATCAAGCCAGCTATTTTGCACAATAACCCCAGAGTCATTCAAAATCATGTTCCCATCGGTTACGTTGCCCAGGCAGCATTGCATTCCCTGTACGCAGATCGTTACAAAATACGCTCCGGGTGCTGAATAATCAAATTCCGGCAGGCGTTGTTTTTTTCTATTATTCATACCCGCATCAAATTGTAGGGAATGGTTTTAATAACCTGAAGGTTACGCGACCATTCCTTACGCAATCATCTCTAAGAAGGCCTGAATTCTGGTTCGCAACTGCCCGATTGTCGACGTCGAATAGTCGTCCTCGATCATCAGCACCGGCAGCTTCAGGTCGGTCAGGTATTCGCGCAGATCCGGACCTTCCAGTTCGCAGGTGTCGCAGTAGCGGACGATATAAAAAATCGCTCCGCTGGCTTTCCATTCGGCGATAAACTCCCTCATATAACCGAAGCGGTTTTCCAGGTCTTCTTTACGTTCACCCACCTGCGGGGAGAGGCTCCTGGGGCAGTGCGTGCCGATGTAGCGGGCCGTGAGCCCGTCCAGCGGATCGGCGGTTTCGGGGGTATTCTCCCAGAATGCCCGCGTTCCGGTGCACAAATCATCCATCACGACGTGCGCGCCGCACTCCTCGACAAGCGTGATGAACGCCGCATCGTCAATCTCGTTGCCCCACAAGAAGATCCGCGGCAGTCCATCCGGTTTTTTTGCGGGACGCTTTTTGACTTCGTCGATAAACGCCTCC
Source organism: Deltaproteobacteria bacterium (assembly GCA_036528635.1). Lineage (GTDB taxonomy): Bacteria > Desulfobacterota > Syntrophia > Syntrophales > Smithellaceae > UBA8904. The sequence continues at coordinate 86,482 of JAIGNE010000082.1, read as the reverse complement.
ACAAGCGCGATGTGCTCCGCGCCCGGGATGCCCATTCCCGCCACGAGGACCTTCGTGATCTCCGTTCCGGTCACGCGCGGCGGATTTTCCTTGCGCAGATCGTAGAGCTCCCGAAGCAGAACGCGGCGGCGATTGTAAAGTTTTATGGCATCCTTGAGTCTGGCGTTATCCAGTTTTTTGCCTGCGAATTCCTCCAGCCGATGAATAAAATATTCCAGCTCTTTCTTGTAGAATTCGGAAGACGACGGCCCCATCATGTGCGGCACGTTGATCATGTGATTAAACGGCGCCGGCTTGTTGCTGTGCCAGATGTGATACATCCGCTCGATGGTATCGCAGCTGTGCGGGGCGACGAAACCGTCGAGGAAATCGTACTCGCCTTTCAGCGCCATGTTGAAGCAGCTGCGGGCAAACGGGCAGGCCATCGGTTCCAGCAGCGCGTCCGCTTCGTCGATGGGATCGCTCTGGCTGCCCTGGATGCGGTAAGGGATCATGCCGAGCGCCGTGATGATTTCATCGGGCACAAAGCAGCAGAAGTAGCCGATGACTTTTTCCCCCGCGGCGTGCAGCTCTTTGGCGCGGCTGCCTCTTTCATTATAAAGTTCTTCGATCTGTTTCATGACTGTCATGAGAATAACTCCCCCTGTATGCTGATCTAGTGGGGCCGATTATTGAGTTTATTGCGGATAAAAGCAAGTTGCTTTTTCAGAAAAAAACCTGCGGAAAAAACAATTGCAATATCTTGATCATCACCTGCCGGCATGATATGTCTTCGCCATGAGAAAAACCATCATCCAGATTTATGAAGTTCAAAAGCCGAAGGAAGCCGAAGTCTTAGTCGGTTTGGGCGTGGATCATATCGGCAGTGTGCTTGCCGATCCCGGTAAATGGAAAAGCGCGACCCTTCGTAATACGGTCCGGGCGGTTCAACAGGCGGGGGGTAAAAGCGGCCTCATCCCGATCATGAAAGACCCGGTGAAAATATTCCAGGCGATCGACTACTATCGGCCGGATTTTGTCCATTTTTGTGAAGCGCTGTCCCCCTTTCCGGGAGATCAGGCTGTCTTTGTACGCGAATTTGACGCGCTCACTTCTTTGCAGGTCGATGTGAAGGACCGGTTTCCCGAAATCGAGATTATGCGTTCGCTTTCCGTGCCCGAGGGCGGATTAACCGGGACCGATGATATTTTGAAAAACATCCTGAATTTTGCCGAACGCTTCGCGCCGTTTTCAGATTATTTTCTGATCGACACGCTGATCGGCCATCCGCGGGATCCTTCCCCGCAGCCGGTCGCGGGCTACGTCGGGATTACCGGTGTTGTCTGTGACTGGGCGATCGCCAAAAAGGTGATCGAGAAAAGCCCCATTCCGGTCATTCTGGCCGGCGGCCTTTCCGACCGGAATGTCTATGAGGCCGTTATTTCACTCAGGCCGGCGGGTGTGGACAGCTGCACACAAACCAATGCCGTGGATAAGGACGGCCGGCCCATCCGGTTTAAGAAGGACATGAAAAAAGTCAGGCGGTTTGTCGAGGAAATCCGGCGCGCCGACCGGGATCCGGAAGGAGAACATTTTGTCTGAAAGCCCGTCCATCCGCAAGGAATGCAAGACGATCACGGCGATGATTCATTTGTACTGCCGGGAATTTCACAAGACTAGTGCCAATGAACTGTGCCTGTCGTGCAGGGAACTGCTGACTTATGCCAAATCTCGATTGGAGAAGTGCCCGTATGCGGAGGACAAGCCGACCTGCGCGAGCTGTCCGGTGCACTGCTACAAGCCGGAGCGCAGGCGGCAGATTCAGCAGGTGATGCGCTATGCCGGACCCCGCATGCTCAGGTCCCATCCGCTCCTGGCGCTCCGCCATTTGCTGAAAAAATTCAAGAAACCCAAAGTATAACGGTATGAAAATCGCCATTATCGGAGCGGGCCCCGGCGGCCTCTACGCGGCGCTGGCAGCAGCAAGACGAAATATCCAGGTCGAGCTTTTTGAAAAAAGAAACGTCGGCGAGGGCATCTGCTGCGGCGAATGCATCTTCGATTCGCTCAAGGTCATGCCCGCCCCGGGCCGGGGGCTGCTTCGTCCCGTCGATGAAATGGTCCTCCAGGGCCGCGAGCCTTACCCGTTTCCTCTCAGCCGGCACCGGCCGCTGTGGATGCTTGATCGCCGGACCTGGCAGCAGTCTCTGGCCTCCCGGGCGAGGGAGCGCGGCGTCGTCATTCATGAAAATGCCGGGGTTACCGGAGACCGCCTGGCGCGGATGCAAAAGGAGTACGACTGGATTATAGACGCCAGCGGCGCGCCGTCGGTGACCTCCCGGCTCTACCGGTTTGCGGATGATTATTTCCGGGAGTATCTCCTGGCCCACCAGGTGGTGCTGGCCGGCGATTTCAGCGCCCTGATGCCGCGCATCAAGATCGGTTTTTTCCCTAACGTGCCCTCCGAATACCAGCCTGCCTATTACTGGGTTTTTCCCAAGGATGCCGGGAAGGCCAATGTCGGAGTCGTCTGCACGGCGCGGGGACCCCTGAGCCGCGATCAACTGGATTTGAAAAAACTGCTCGGGGACATTCTGGGCGCAGAAGGTCTGGCGGATGCGGCCGTGCTCGCGCGCGGCGGCGGCATTGGGGCAGTCCGGATGCTGCCTGGTCTTGTTTACGACAATATTTTATTGACAGGCGATGCCGCGGGTCTGACCTCCGCCCTGCACGGCGGCGGAATCGACATGGCCTGTTTAAGCGGCGTGCTGGCTGTCGAAGCCGTGAGCGGCGGCCGGGGCGGTGTCGCCCGGTATGCAGGAAAGCTGAAACAATACATGAAAGAAAAAAACGCGCTGGAAAGCGTCGCGATCCGAAAAATGCGCACACTCAGCTTTGAACAGTACGACAGACTTCTGCGGGGCGTGACGGCGCCGGGCAGGATCACCCGCCTCAAAACCGCGCTCGGCCATCTCGATATGCTCTATGCGACACTGAAATGGTTCGGGACAAAGAAAGAAGTCCCCGACTGGCCTGTATGAAGGTCTTGTCTATTGAATGGTGAGCAGCATCTGCGTCCAGGTCAGCCCTGCGCCCACCAGGGCCATCGCCACGTGATCGCCCGCACGCAGTTCATCCCAGTGCTGGCTCAGAACGGATGGCCCGCCGGCGCACCCGACATTGCCGAAGCGATGGACGTTGTACCAGTGGTTTTCCAGGGCCAGCCCCGAACGTTCGGCGGCTGTCTGCAGGACACCCAGGTTGGCCTGGTGGCCGATAAAGAAAAAACGCTTACGATCCGCCTCCGGCGCGGAAGCCAGCAGGCTGCGCAGGCCGTCGGTGGTTTTGCGGATGGCATACCCCTGAACCGCATTACCGTCCTGGTAGAAATAACCCCAGCGGGGCACCACGGCCTTGTCCCACATTGTCGGCTTGGAGGCCATTTCGCAATCGGAAAAAATTTTGCCGGAAGGTATCGTTGTGGACAGAATCGATGCGGCGGCGCAATCGCCGAACAGCACGGCGGAACGGCGGTCGGAATAGTCGATGGTGGTTGTGGCCGCTTCGATGTTGGTGACCAGGATGTAAGGCGGCAGCTTTTCCGGCCTGACCGAATCCAGATACCGCATCTGGACGCCATAGGTGGCGCACGCGGAGTTGATATCGAAGCAGGGCACATCAATGCCCAGATCACAGGCGACCGTCGAGGCCTCCGCGGGCGTCAGATACTGGGGCAGTGAACTTCCGGAAATGACCATGCCGATATCTTCCGCTTTGAGACCGGCCCGGTCCAGGGCCATCCGCGCCGCTTTGCCGCCCATCTGGGCGTCCGAATAAAGACGGACCTTGTCCGTTTCGCGGGGATCGGCGTTCTTGGTCCGGGCAAGATAATCCAGCGGCAATACGGTGCGTCGTGATTCAATGCCGACGCGTTCCATAATCCAATCGACGGTTGTGCCGATGTTCAGGTCTTCTAAAAATTTGTTGCAAATTACATTTTCGGGATGAAAGTGCCCGATACCATGCAGATAAACCATAATTAACTGAAATACTCCCTTTCCTGCTTTGCTATTTTTTGCGCAAGGTGCCGGAGTATATGGAAATCGGTTTCATAAGTCAAAGAAATAAATATGGTCATCAAAATACACTTGATATATCATGTGGATATGTTCGTTTTTCCGGCGGATTATTTCAGGAATCACAGCGATGTCTTGCCTGCGGCCCCGCGGATATGCTATGAACAAAGGTGTTAATTAATATACTAATAAAGGAGGAAATCAAATGCTCACAGTTATCGCCAAACTGCCTATCAAAGAAGGGAAAATGGACGAAGCCATCGCCGGCTTCAAGTCGTTAATGACCAAGGTTGCCGGGGAAGAGGGCACCCTGCTTTACAGCCTCAACCGGGACAAAGCCAATCCCAACATGCTGGTTGTGGTCGAACAGTATAAAGATAAGGATGCCCTGGCGCATCATTCTTCCACGCCGTATTTCAAGGAATTTTTTAAGACCAGCGCCGCTTTCGTCGGCGGGAAGCCCGAAATGTCCATCATGGAAGTCATCGAGTAGATTTGATCCGCTCCCCGTTCACGGGAACGGGGATTTCAATCGGCCGGCCGGGATAACCGTCCGGCGGATTTTTGCCGGGTGATCGTTAAATCGATTACGCGATGCGATCGCCGGGGCAAAGGGCGAGAAGCTTTGCCTGAAATTCGGCGACTCCGGCTGCACCCTCTGCGGGAGACCAGGGCGCAAAGTCAAGCGAGGTTGCGGGATCATAGGGTCCCTGTTTGACCTCGAAGAACGCGGAGTGCTCGGCCCGGGGAATCCAGGTATGATAAACGTCTGCGGGGACCTCCAGGGCGAAGATGTCCAGGCCCGGCCCCGCGGATATCCGGTCCGTGACCGTGCCTTCACCATTAAAAAGAATGACGTCAAAAAGGCCGCGCAGGATGATCGCAAACTCGCTTTTCCCCGGGTGCCGGTGCGGACGGAAATAGGACGCACGCCCGGCGGCGACGAATAATCGCTGCACGGGGTCCGACAAAGATTCGTGAATATTGTAATGGGTTCTCAGCCGTCCGGTTTTGCCGGCCTCTTCGATCAACTCATCCACCATCCGGTGCGTCACCAGTTTCATTTTTTTACCTCACCTGTCTAAAGCCATCCTGCAATCAATTTTGCCCCATTTATTTATCAGAATAAAAAGCAATGTCAATGACCCGCATGCAAACGCATCCGATGCCCCGGGACCGGCGAACGGCCGCCGGCAATTTTTTTGATTGCTTGCAAAAGGCTGAAATTTTTGTTAGTTTGCCGCCACATTTTTACATCTTTAAGTAAGCTGAATTTTATAAAAATAAAAGGGGGAAGTCGTATGAGAAAACGGTCCAGCTTCATTTTTCTTACAGGAATGGGCCAGGGCGTTAAAAAGCGTCCGTCCACCGCGATTCCCCGGTGTACGGACGCTTTTTCATTTCCGGGTGACATAAAATTGCTTTGACATCACCTCTATATTCTCTTATGCTTGAAGGCAGAATCGAAAATTACGAAAGTCATTTTAAAATACGGATAAGGTGAAAGATATTTGGAGCAGGGATGTGCTCCAAAGGCGTCTCAGGAAGAGACAGCGTGTGTCGATCGGGTCTCGGGATTACAAACGAATGAGGGGAGGAGATGTATGAAAAAACGTACCAGCTTTATCTTTCTTACAGCAATGATTTTAGCAACCATGTGGGTAGCGTTGGCCTGGGCGGAGGACATCGTGGTCGGTTACACCGGACCTTTGAGCGGCCCGGCGGCAGAATATGGTCAGGATTGCGTTAATGGAATAGACATGGCCATTAATGAAATCAACTCCCGGGGCGGCATTATGGTCAAGGGCAAAAAATACAACTTCCGGTTTGAAAAGATGGACGACAAGATCAATCCGGAAATAAGCGTGAGTAATGCACGTCAGTTGCGCAAAGAGCACAAAGCCATTGCCATTTTTAATCCCATCTTCGGCAATCTGACGGCGCTCATGAAAATCAACACGGAGAAGAGAAATGAATTTCTCGTGATGGCCTATACCAGCGTGCCGACGGTGTCCGAAATGGGGAATAAACTGACGGTGACCCTGACGATGCCCTTTACCATTTACACCAAAGTGGAAGCGGATCTGGCCTGGGAAAGAGGCTGGCGCAAGTGTGCTATGGTGGTTACCGCGGGTGCTTACGGGGAAGCCTGGCGCAAAGCATTCAGCTACCTGTGGGTGAAAAAAGGCGGCATCATTACCGCGGATAAGCCGGCCAATTATTACACCCGGACGGATTTTGCCGCGCCGCTCGCCGAAGCGCTGGCCACCGAGCCCGATTTTCTGCTGATCGGCGGTCCTTCGGCCACCACGGCCATGATCATTGAACAGGCGCGCGCCAAAGGATTTGAGGGCGGCTTTGTGTTGATCGATCAGGCCAAGCTGGATGCCATTCAATCGGTGATGCAGAAACCGCTGGGCATGGAGGGATCCATCGGTACGGCGAAAGTAACGGACGTTCCTTATCCGGCAACGGCCCAGTTCATCCAGAATTACAAAGACACTTATAAGAGAAACGTCACCTGGGAAAGTGTCATCAATTATACGTCCATGCATGCCCTGGCTCTGGCCATTGCCGAAGCGGGTTCGGTGGATAATGTGTATGCGATCCGCGGGGCATTTCCCCGGGTGTTCCCCATGCTGGGCGATCGTTATCCCATGGAATTTCTGGCCATGACGCCCAATGGGCGGATGCTGTGCATGGCGGTTATCCAAACCATGAAATTCGGCAAGTTTACACAGCCCTCTCTGTATGTCTGGTGGACGAATGCGCCGAAAGAAGTTGAAAAGATCAGGAAGGTCACCAAAGGCAACATGCCGGTCGTATTGAAAATTGACTGATCCGCGGCGAGTTTTATCCGCCGGGTAGAAAATACGGATGCTACGGAAAAGCGTCCGCGCGTCGGAGATCAGGCGCGCGGACGCTTTTCCATTTTGGGGGATGGCATAAAATTGCTTTGACATCGACTCTCTCTTCTCCTATGCTTCCGGCTGTAAAAGGACGTATGACGAAGAATATCAAAATAATTTGATTAAAAATAAGGAGAAAAGACTATGTTCAAGACAAGAATGACGGAAATGTTCGGTATTAAGCATCCCATTATGCTCGCCGGGATGAACTGGATCACGGAACCCAAACTGGTATCGGCTGTCTGCAATGCGGGAGGCCTGGGCATCCTGGCCATCGCGCGCTGCAACCCGAAGGAGACGCGGGAAAACATCCGGCAGATCCGCCAGATGACGGATAAGCCCTTCGGCGTCAACCAGATTCTGGTGGGCCCCGGGGCCAAGGAAAATATCGCCGTCGCCATCGAGGAAAAAGTTCCCATTATCAATTATTCCCTGGGGAAACCCTGGTTTGTGAACGACGTGCATGCCTACGGCGGCAAAGTGGTGGGTACGATCGCCATCGCCAAGCATGCGGCCAAGGCCGTGCAGCTCGGCTGTGACGCGCTGGTGATCACCGGCCACGAGGCGGCGGCGCACGGCGCGGCGGCCACCTCCATGGTCCTGATTCCCCTGGTGGCCTCGATGGTCAAGGTGCCACTCATCGCCGCGGGCGGATTCTATGACGGCCGGGGTCTCGCCGCCGCTCTGGCCCTGGGCGCGGACGGCATCTCCATGGGCAGCCGGTTCATGGTGGTCAAGGAAAGCATGGTGCACGAAAACTTCAAGAAACTGTGCATCGAGGCGACCGAGCAGGATACCCTCTACGACAACGTCTTTGACGGTATGGATGGCCGCGTGCTGAAAACCAAGGAAGCCGAAGCCATGATGAAGCGCGGCTTCCCGGTGGTGGAAGCCGTCAAGGGCGCACTGCTCGTCAAGCGCCTGATGAATCTGTCTTTTGCCAAATTCGTGGGCGTCAGCATTGACATGCTCAAAGCCGAGGAAGGCCATCCGCTGATGGTGCTCGCGCGCCAGGCGGTGGGCAACATGAAGCACCTCAAGGCCTTGAACGAGGGCGATGTGGACGGCGGCATTCTTTTCGCGGGGCAGTGCTGCGGCGGCATTTTCGACAACCCGACCACGAAGGAACTGATCGACCGCGTCATCAGCGAAGCGGACGCGGTGCTGGCGAAGCTCAATGGCTACAAGGCTTAAACATATTTTTCCGGACGGCGGCGGAGCCGAAAATGCTCCGGTCGCCGGGGTGGCCATATGCAGCTCATTTTAATCCGTCACGGCGAAACGCTCTGGAATAAAGAGGGCCGGATTCAGGGTGTAAGCGATGTCGAATTGAGCGACGCCGGCGTCGAACAGGCCAGACGCCTGGCCTTGTCCCTGAAGGACCAGGATATCGGCGCGATTCACGCAAGCCCCCTGAAGCGGGCCTATCGGACCGCCGAGATCATCAACAGCTTTCACGGGCGGGTGATCGAAGTTCATTCCGGACTGATGGAAATGGACCAGGGTGATTTCGAAGGCCTGTCTTTTAAAGAATTGATAGCCTGCGAGAAAGACTTTCTTAAGCGGTGGGTCGCCGATCCGGCGTCCGTCAAAATGCCGCGCGGAGAATCCCTGGCCGAGCTGCAGAAGCGCGCCTGGCAGCCCATGGAGAAGATCATCGCCGCCTCGCAAAATGCCCTGGTGGTGGCGCACAACTTCACCATCGCGGCGATCCTGTGCCGCCTGCGGAATATCAGCCTTTCCGAATTCCGCAGCACCTGCGTGGATAACGCCTCCAAAACGCTGATCCGGTTTAAAGACGGACAGGCGCATATCGAAACCATCAACGACCGCAGTCATTTGATCGAGCCCGCTATTGAGAAGGGGGATGACGGTTCATGAAGGATCAATTGACCTTCATATTGCCGGAGGATCTGGATCGCGGCCGGCTCAAAGCCATCTATGAAGAGCTCTATCCGGTCTATGACGAGATTCTGCAATCGCTGAATCAGCAGGTAAAATCCATTCTGAAGAGCCATGGCGCTTCTTTCACGGTCCGGCAACGCGTCAAACGGTTTGAAGCTTACTTTGATAAATTGATCAAATTGTCACGCCACGAGCAGGGCAGTGACGCCGCGGCCATTACGGACATTCTGGGCTTACGGATCGTCTGCCCTTTTCTGGAAGATCTGGATGTTGTCGAAAACCTGATTAAATCCAACTTCAATGTTGTTGAACTGGAAAGGAAGGGATCGCGCCACGCCGTGGGAGAATTCGGTTATGACTCCGTTCATTTTTTGATCCGGATCGATCCCATCTACCGGAAACTGGAGCTGCCGTATACGGCCAGTGTCTGCGAAGTCCAGCTGCGCACGACGCTTCAGGATGCCTGGGCGGAAGTGGAGCACGAACTGATCTACAAGTCGGACATCAACCTGCCCAACGCGTCGATCCGGCGCAAGCTGGCCTCGCTCAATGCCACGCTTTCGCTGTCCGATCTGATCTTTCAGGAAATCCGCGACTACCAGAAGGAGATCCGGGAGCGCGACCGCAAACGCCGTCAGAGCCTGGAAGTCAAGCTGGCCAATGCGCCCGGCATCGACCAGGATTTGCCTTTCCTTGCGGAAAACGGCCAGCCGTCCGTCATCCACAGCGACATTGATTCGATCATGGGAGAGGCGAACCTGGAGAAAGCGCTCCTGGCCGCGCTCGAAGCGCACAGCGGCGGCCGGCTGGAAAATGCCATTGAGATTTATACGTCGATTCTGCGCCTGAAGATCAAGGATCCGGTGCGGTCGCTGGTATACAATCACCGGGGCATGGCCTATTTCGGCCTGTCCGACTATTTGCGGGCGATCCGCGATTTTTCCAAGTCCCTGAGCTACGATCCGGAAAATGTGCGCTGCTTTAATAACCGGGCGCTGACCTTTCGGGTTTTGCAGCGCTGCGACCGGTCGCTCGAAGACTACGACCGTTCCATTGCGATTAACCCCTCCCAGATGGACGGCTTCTGGGGCCGCGCGCAGACGCTCTATGAAATGAAGCTCTATACCCAGGCGCTCGCCGACTGCGAGAAAGTCCTGAGCATCCAGTGTGATTTTGCCCCGGCGCAGTCGCTTATCAAACGTCTGAACAAACTGATCTTCTGATGCGCCTCCGACGCCGGTACGAATCAAGACTGAAAAAAAGGATAATCGACCGATATGACCAAAATTTCTGTGCGCTGCGGCTTCTGTTTCCTCCTGCTGTGCCTCGCTGCCATGAGCAGTGGGGCCGCCGATATTCTGCCTTTCCGTACGCAAAACCAGAGCCCGCTTGTTGCCATCTATGGCCTGCCCGCCATCGGAGGGGCGAGGGTTGCGGCAAAAGCGGAAGGCACGCTGCGCCTGACGCTGGATCAGGCCAACAATTACGTCCATGAAGTGCGGGCCGGCGAAAGCCTGGTTCTGGACGGCGAAAGCGCGCGCCTGACCGTTTCCGGGCGATACGGCATCGGCCGTTCGGTCGAGGTGGGCGTGGACATCCCGTTCCTGATCAGCGGCGGCGGCTTTCTGGACGGTTCTCTGGAAAGCTATCATTCGGCGTTCGGCTTTCCCAACGGCGGCCGCGAACTGGCGCCGAAAAACCGCCTGCTTTACCGGTATCAGAAAAACGGGATCACGCTTTTAAACATGGAGCAGTCCGGCCAGGGACTGGGCGATGTGAGCCTGAGCGGGGCGTGGCAAATCTGCCGGAGCGCGGACAATCAGCGAAACCTGGCGCTGTCCGGCCGTCTGAAGCTGCCCGCAGGCGATGTCGGCTCTCTGCGTGGAAGCGGCAGCACGGATCTGGCGGTCTGGGTTTCCGGAGACTGGGGGCATTCATTTTCGGCGGGCCAGTTCACGGCATTCGGCGCGGCAGGGGCGATGGCGATGACCAAAGGCAGGGTGCTTGCGGACCAGCAAAACCCGCTGGTCGGTTTCGGCGCGCTGGGCGCGGGCTTCGCGCCCGCCTGCTGGATCGAACTCAAGGTCCAGGCCAATGCTCATACATCCTTCTATTCCGACAGCGATCTTGCGGAGGTGAATGCGCCCTCCGTGCAGCTCACCCTGGGCGGCGCGCTGCATTTGACAAAAAAGACTTCGCTGGATATCGGCGTTACGGAAGACATCATGGTCGGGACGTCGCCCGACGTGGTGTTTCACTTCTCGCTGGCGCACAAGTTCTGAATGGTTCCTGCCTGCCGCGGTCTTTTTTGCCCGGGTCAGGCGGACCGATCCTGTTTCTCCTGATGATCGGCTGAAGGCTTCTCTCCTTCCGGGGGGCGGGAAATGCCGGTTGGCCGGGGATTTTGCGTCGTTCATCATCTTTCTCCCGCAGCCGCGAGGCGACATTGCAAAAAAAATACTGACCGGAGGCGGTCAGATGACGTTTTACTTGACAGAGGATAGAGGGTGCCATAGGCTCACGCAGGTTAGACGTCATGGCGCCATTTGATCATTGACGTGAACGAATAACGCCCTTGCGATCTTTCAGCATCGGAGGGAGTTTTTATCCAACTAAAGGAGGGTTAAGTATGCATCGATCGTTTTTATGGAAGAGTCTCGCTGTTTTTTTTGGATGTGTCATGGTTGCAATGGCTGCCGGATCGGTCATCGCGGCGCAGGTGGGTCAGGAACTGTCTAATCCCCAGATCAGAGATGCCAACGATCAGCCGGCAACGATTCCGGATTTTGGCACTCACGTGGTTGCATTAACCTATGCCGACTCAAGCGTTGGTGATTTAGGTGATCCGCTGAACGATGCCATGAAAGCAAAAAAATACAGCAAGGATGCTTACAGGGGAGTGGGAGTTGCCAATATGAAGGACTCCACCGCACCAAACTTTCTTATTCGAAGAATGGTCAGGAGTAAGATTGAAAAATATAAAAGCACAATCCTGACCGATGTTGATCTGACGCTGGCCAAGACCTGGGGATTGGGCAACTGTAAAGGCAAGTCGGTGTTTGTGCTGATAGGCAAAGACAAAAAGGTCAAATATATAAGATATACCGATAAGAACTCCCCCTGGACGAAACCGGAGATCGACACTGTTCTCAAAATTACGGATGAGTTAGTGGCTGCGAAATAGCAGGACGCGCTGATCATCAATACCCAAAACCCTCAGCTGCCGGTTTAGAGCGGCTGAGGGTTTTTTTATTCGATGCGACCTTCAAGTGAGCATTAAAATGGCATACGTCTTTGCCGTGTTCGCCGGGACAATCTTCAGGCCGGAGCCTCCTCAAAGACTACTTCTCTCGGAACTTTGTAGGAGGACAGGTAATTCCGGCAGTGCTGGATGATTTCCTTGTCGTCTATTGCAAAGCCGGGCTTCTTCACAATGATCGCCTTGACAATCTCTCCGCGCATGAGATCTTTTTCGCCGATGACCCTCGATGAGCGAACGGCGGGATGCAGGTCCAGGATTAACTCCACTTCCTTCGGGTAGACATTGAAACCGCTGGTGATGATCATGCGCTTTTTCACGCCGTCCAGGAAAACATAGCCCTCCTCATCCATGTGGGCCAGATCACCCGTATAGAGCCAGCCGTCACGGATGACTTCGGCCGTGGCCGCTTCATCCCTGTAGTAACCCTGCATCACGACATCGCCGCGAACGAGCAGCTCTCCCACCACACCGGCCGCCACGGTTTTGCCGGTCTCGTCCACCACTTTCGCCCGAACGCCCGGCAGGACGGTTCCGATCGACCCGGGCTTCTGGACCCGGTCGGGCATGGTGAAGATGCAGCAGGGGGATGTTTCGGTCAGGCCGTACCCTTCCAGCACCTGAATGCCCAGATGCTTTTCAAATTCGCTAAACAGTTCCGGCGGCATGGGAGACCCGCCGGTAATGCCGAAGCGCAGCAGGCTGAGATCGTATTCTTTCAGCTTATCGTGGAACAGCATGCCCATAAAGAGGCGCGGAACGGCTGTGATGTAGGTGACTTGTTCCTTCTGGATGGTTGTAAAGATGCCGTCCATCGTGAACCGGTCCATCAGCACGATGGCGCCCCCGAGGCAGAGGGGGCAAAGCATGTTGACGGCGGCGCCGAAGGAATGGAACAGCGGGATGACGGCCAGGGAACGATCCTTTGCCGTCCCGTTGCAGATCGTGCGGAGCAGGTCCGCCTGGGTGGCGAGGTTGTTATACGTCAGGACCGCGCCCAGCGGTTTTCCCGTGAGGCCCGCCGTATAGATCATCACCGCCGGATCACTTCCCTGAAGCGCCGGCGCGTCCTCAACCGCCTGTCCGCCTTGAATGATCTCGTCGAAAGGCGAGCCGGCTTTGAGGCCTGTGGTCGTGATCAGATGACGGCAGAGGGGGAGCGCCTCCCGGATGGCCTGGAACCTTTTGGCCAGATTATCCGGCGTGATCAGGACTTTTGCCTCGCAGTTCTCGATGAGATGCTGAAGTTCATAAGAGGTGGACATGACATTCAAAGTCACGGCGACAGCCCCCAGCCTCAGGGCGGCAAAATAGGAAATGACAAACTCCGGACTATTGGGAAGCATCAGGGCGACTTTATCGCCTTTCCCGACGCCCAGTTTCTGCAAGTGGCCGGCAAGAGCCTCGACAAACCGGTTCAGATCACGATAGGAGATCGGCCTGCCCTCGTGGATGACGGCCGGGTTTTCCGGATAGCGCTCGGTGGTTTCCTGAAGCATTCTTACCATGTTCATTTTGTTCTGATCTTCCCCCTCGATTTTTTATTGCCCCGGACGCCATTTTCGAGACGCGGAAGTATAAAAGGGCCCTTTTGGCTTGTCAAGGAACATTCTGATGCCGGAGGAGATGATTCCCGTCAGAAGCAGAAAAGTCCTGCAGGCGATGAACTAAAAATAAAATGCGCTTAGCCCCCCATCAGGGAGGAAGGGCCTTCAACTGAATGGCATGGTCTGGTAATAACCAATCAAAATGGCAAAAAAATTTTCAGCAGCGCGTTTCCCGATGGAGACGGTCTGCCGGCCGCTATGGGTCCACTCGCTCCAATCCGAAGATGACCGCGTTGTCATTGTCCGGGCACTGGAGCTCTGTTTTGCGGTTGATCCAGTCGTCAGGGGAGGTTTCCCGGCAATACGCGGTGAGGTACGGGATCAGGGCGGGCAGCGCGTAGATGCACAGCCCTGCGGGTCTGCCCGCTTCGATCAGCAGGCCGTCTTTGAGCATAAAGTAATCGCCGGTTTTGTATCCGGCGGAGCAAAACCCCTTGACCGACTTGACCGTTACTTTGACATCCGTCATGGGCCACCTCCTCAAATGCAAAATTTCGGTCAGTATATGAAAAGGGAGAGAAAAATACAAGTCGAGGATCCTGGCGATGCCGGCAATAAGAAAGGAATTCTGCCGGCACCCCCGCTTTGGCCCATCCCTGCCAGCAATAACTCCGGTACGATCCGGGGACTCCTTTAAAAATAATCGGGAACTTTTTCTCCCCCGCCTTTGTCTAACCGGTCAGAGGAACACCATAAACCTTTGGAGGAGGAAAAAGTCATGAAAAAACTATTAGCGATCTGCGCGGTTTTATTCATCTGGGCCGGCTGGGCCGCGGCCGCACCGGCAGGCGATGCCATCGAAGTCAGCATTACATCGGATCAGGGCGCGGTCCTGCCGTTATATCCCCGGACCATTCGTCCGGCGCTGAAAAAAGTTTACGTCGAAGCCGTGAAAGGTGATCATTACCGGATCATCGTGCGCAACAAACTCAATCGACGCGTCGGCATCGTCGCCGCCGTGGACGGCCGGAACATTATTTCCGGGGAAAAGTCCTGGCTTAAGCACACCGAAAGCATGTACATTCTTGAACCGTACGCGACCCATGAATACTCGGGCTGGCGGACGGCGCAGGATATAATCAACCGCTTCTATTTCACCGATGTTCCCGATTCCTACGCGGCAGCCTTTGGCGATGAATCCGCCATGGGGGTGATCGCCGTTGCGGCTTACCCGGAAATTCAACCCTGCCGTCCGCCTGCGGACCATTCTTTCTTTCGGCCGGAAAAACATGAACGCGAAGCAGGGAAGGATAAGGCGGGCGCGGCATCTGTTCAATCCCGGGCAGGGGAGAGCGCCGGGACCGGTTACGGGCGGGAAGAATATTCGCCGTCCCGCCGCGTTTCGTTTGATCCCGAAAGCAGGGCCGTGGAATCTGTCTTCATTAAATACGAATGGCGCCGGACGCTCTGCGATCTGAAGATCATCCGCTGCGGCCGTCCGCCGGCACACCCGCAAAACCGGATCTGGGACAATGATGGGTTTGCCCCTCCTCCGCCCTGCCGGCCTTAAGGGATAAAAACATGGGCCGCCGGAAGGCAGGATCAGCATGAAGGATCCTGCCTTTTGACGGATCCTTCATGCTGATTTACAGCGGCTGCGTGGTCACGCGATTTCTCTCATTCAATAGAGCGACCATCCCCGTGACACCAGCGTGGCGCGGCTGCCATCGCTGGCTGAGGTGCCTTGATTGCTGCACCACATCGTTCCATTCGCCACGCCCGTTGCCGCGGCATCGGCGAAGATCTGATCCATGGACGCAGTGGACAATCCCGTTCCCATGAGATGGTATTCCCTGGTGATGGTGGTATTCGTGCGGCCCAGCACCGATAAATTGCTTTCGTTATAGGCATAAACGACGGCGAGATGCGTGCATTTCTCGAAGCCGGTCATGGAGATCAGTCGCCCCTGTCCGCCGTCGGAGGCTCCGAATCGGGTCAGGGCGGCGCCGTTGGAAATGACAAGGTAATGATCGTGGCTGCCGCTGCCCAGTCCGGATTTCACCGCCCCGGCGCCGCTTGCCGCCGGCGAGGTTGTCCCATCCGACCAATGCCAGGTGGCCACGGTGTCCGTCCCGAGGAAATCACAGCGCATGCCGGTGGCATCGCCGCTGGTTCTGAAGTCGATGCGCGTTTCTCCATTGTTTTCCGGGGGCGGGGGAGAAAGCGACCAGCCGGTGGCCAGGATGGTCCAGCCTTTAACGGCCAGGCTCTGGGCGTGCGCGTAGCCTACGGAACCGGGATCCGCGTTTCCCCGCAAATCAACGGTCAGCGTTGCGCCGGAATTGGCGTTGACGCTGCCTCTTTCCAGCGCATCGAGCGTCGTAAGGAGCGTGTCCAGTTGCGAGGCGGCAAGGTTATTGTTCTCCAGAAAGAGATCCGTAATCTGCGAACAGCCGGTGATGTCAATACTCGACAAACTGTTGTTCCGGAAACTGACTGTGCCCTGCGACAGGGAATTGGCGAGAGCGCCGGACAGGTTCAGTGATGTATAGTGGTTGCCGTCCGCGAGGAGGGATACGTAATTCGTCGGGCTGGTGGCCGGGATTCTCAGATTTCCGGTCTGATTATCATTCCAGATGAAAAATTCCGACAGGTTCGGAAACCGGGTCATGTCCGAAAAGATGGTCTGATTGGATAATTGCGGATTGTCGCGCACACAGATATGCCAGACATGGGAGCCGATGGCGCCGAAGGTAATCGTCGGATAGTTGTTCTGCGCGCCGCGCAGATCTTCCAGAAGCGGACTGCCGGACAGGTCCAGCGACGCCAGATTGCAGTCCTCGAAGCACGCCCGCCTGAGCTTCGGCGTGTTGGCCAGATGGACGCGATTCAGCGTTTGCGACAGATAGCATTCGATCGTGTCCAGATTGGTGAAGCTGATGAAGTTCAGGGACGTGAGTTCGTTGTAGGATGAGCACCACTGGGCCAGATAAGGCGCCACCAGTTCAAGACCCTGCACGGATGAAACATGCTGGTCGGCCACGTATTCGATTTCGCCTGATCCGCCGTCGCCGGCATCATAACCGATATTGATCCGTCGTACAGCGCTCCATGGTTTGACGGACAGGGTATTCAACCTTTTCCCCGGCGAACCGTAGTTTTTGGTCGGTGCGGGGGAACTGCTTGTGGTCCCATCGGCCCATGTCCAGAGGATTTCAGGGGAGCCGTAAACAACAAGCACGGGAGAAAACGAATTCCCCCCGGTCACGAAACTGATGACATCAGGTATTGCGTACAGGGGATAAATGTTCCAGTTCAGATTGGTCAAAAGCGTCCTGCGGCCGGATTGTGTCCCATCGGCGTTCATAAATCCGAGAACCGCCTGGCCGGTCGATGCGTCTCTCCAGAGTATATCGGATATGCCGTCGCCGTTGAAAAAACCCGTCCCGGCGATGGTCCAGTTCGGATTGACGAGGAGTGTCTTGTGGCTGGTGTGGGTTCCGTTGGCGTTCATAAACCAGATGACCACCTGACCGGTGGACGTGTTCCGCCAGAGGATATCGGACAAACCGTCGCCATTGAAGTAACCGGTGCCGGCTGCGGTCCAGTTTGGATCGTTGAGGAGTGTTTTATAGCCTGAGCGGGTCCCATCGGTGTTCATAAACCAGAGGAAAACCTGTCCGGTGGATATGTTTCTCCAGAGAATATCCGATATGCCGCCGCTGTTGAAATAGCCCGTGCCGGCGATGGTCCAGTCCGGATTGGTCAAAAGGGCCTTGCTGCCGGATTGCGTTCCATCCGCGTTCATAAATCCGAGGACCACCTGGCCGGTGGATGTGTTTCGCCAGAGGATATCGGACAGGCCGTCGCCGTTGAAATAACCGGTGCCGGCGATGGTCCAGTTCGGATTGGTCAAAAGAGTCTTCTGGCCGGAGTGCGTTCCATCGGCGTTCATAAACCAGAGGACTGCCTGACCCGTTGACGTGTTTCTCCAGAGGATGTCGGACAGGCCGTCATTGTTGAAATGACCCGTCCCGGCAAAAAGCGCCTGAACATGAAGAAAACTGCAGATCAACGCAATGGCCAGCCATAGGCATTTCTTCATCAGTACATTCCCCTTTGTTTTGTCGGCGGATCATCACGATCCGAAATCAGTTTTATCCGATCAACTGAATCGTATCCAATCGTGCCCTGCAATAGCCGCAACGCTAGCACAAATTGCTTTTATTGATAAGAGCTTCCTTTTTGTCATGTCCGTCTGGTCAGGGCGGGACGCGCCGTTTCCCGGTCATGGCGGCAGCCGGCATGATGGGGCCCGTGAAAGGTCAGCCGGTATGGGGCAGGCAGCCCGCCCAAATAGTGATTGAACCCGTCCGGCCTTCAGTGGTATCAAGAGCGAAACCGCGTGAAAACGCGGCAGCGGGGGAAACATGAAAATCTACTTTGCCGGGTCGATCCGGGCGGGACGAGAGGATGCTGCAATTTATGAGGCCATGATCGCATGGCTCAAGTCTTTCGGAGACGTCCCGACCGGGCATGTCGGGAACCCCGCGCTTTCGGCCCGGGGCGATGACGGACCTCACGACCGGCATATCCACGACCGGGACATGGCCTGGCTTGCCGCCTGCGATTGCGTGATCGCCGAAGTCACGACGCCGTCTCTGGGCGTGGGCTATGAACTGGGCTGGGCCGCGGCGTGGAAGAAGCCGGTGTTGTGCCTCTATCGCCTTGCGCCGGGCCGCTCCCTCTCGGCCATGATTGCCGGGAGCCCCGGGATTCAAACCGCCGTCTATGCATCGCTTTGCGAGGCGAAAGCCATCATGGAAGCGTTCATTCAAACGCAGGCCGGGACAACGCCTGATTCCCGCGGGTGAAGCAGCCGGCTGCCGCAAAACAGTTTTTGAAAAATGAAGATGACGTTTTCTACCCTCTTGCCAGAGGCAGGTAAGTTATTCAGGATGGTGAATCAGTGACCATATTATTGGAACTACTCGCCCCGGCGGGCGATGCCGACATCGGAATGGCCGCGATCGATCACGGCGCGGATGCCGTGTATATCGGCGCGCCCAAATTTTCCGCGCGGGCCCAGGCGGGCGTGAGCGTCGCCGATATCGCCCGGCTGATCAGGCACGCGCACTTCTTCCGGGCCAGGGTTTACGTGGCGCTCAACACCATTCTGACGGACGTGGAGCTTGCCTCGTCGCTGGACATCATCCGTGAAATCCATCAAATGGGCGCCGACGGCCTCATCATTCAGGACACGGGTCTGCTGGAACTGGACCTTCCGCCGATACCGCTGATCGCCAGTACGCAAATGCACAATCATACGCCGGAGAAGGTTCGCTTCCTGGAAGCCGTGGGCTTCGAGCGGGTGATCCTGGCGCGGGAACTCTCGCTTTCCGAAATTGCGGACATCCGCAGGCAAACCGGCCAGATCGAACTGGAAGCTTTCGTGCACGGGGCGCTGTGCGTTTCGTACAGCGGGCAATGCTACATGAGCCAGGCCGCGGCCAGCCGCAGCGGCAACCGCGGCGTCTGCGCCCAGCCCTGCCGGTCCCACTACACCCTGACGGACGGCGACGGAAACATCCTCGCGCAGAATAAATATCTCCTCTCCCTCCGGGATCTGAATCAGATGAACGTCATCCCGGATCTCATCGCGGCCGGCGTCACCTCTTTTAAAATCGAAGGGCGGTACAAGGGGATGGATTATGTGAAAAATGTTGTGGCCGCCTACCGGAAAAGGATCGACCGGTTCATCGGGGGGCATCCCGGTTACCGGCGCAGCAGTTCCGGTGAAAGCACGATCACGTTTTCGCCGGACCCTGACCGGACCTTCAATCGCGGCTACACGCAGTATTTCATCCATGGAAGACAGGAAAAGGTGGCCTCCATTCACACACAGAAATCCATTGGCTGCGACCTGGGAAAAATCACCGCCATCGGGAAGGACTATTTCCGGCTGGCGCGCCCTGACGTGCAAAGCGGCGACGGGCTCTGCTTTTTCACCAGGCAAAACGATCTGGCCGGTTTCGGCGTGGACCGCGTGGAGGAGGGGAAAATTTATCCGGGCAGCATGAAGGGCCTCACAGTCGGCACGCCGCTGTACCGCAACCATGACGTTGCGTTTTCGAGAATTCTGAAAAAATCAACGGGCGACCGGCGGATCGGCGTGACTCTGGATTTTACGCAGGAAGAAAAATTCATCCGGCTTGCGGCCCGGGACGAAGACGGCCATGCCGTCGAGATGGTAAAGGACGTTTCGTTTGAGCCTCCGCGCCATCCGGCCAGGGCCGGAGAGCAGATTGTCAAGCAGCTGACCAGCACCGGCAACACGCCCTACCGGATAACCACGCTGAACATTGTGCCTGCTCGGCCGGGGTTTCTTCCCGCCGGCCTGTTAAACGGCATCCGCCGGGACGTTCTGGAAAAACTGACGCGCCTCCGGCTGGAAACGTATCCGCGCCGCGAAATCCCCTTTGTGCTAAGCGACGTTCCCTATCCGCAAAAATCGCTCGACTTCCATGCCAATGTCCTGAACGCCCTGGCCCGTAAATTCTATGAACGCCACGGCGCAACCGTTGCCGAGCCGGCCTTTGAAGCCCTGGCCGATATCACGGGGAAAAAAGTGATGACCACCCGCCACTGCATCCGTTATCAACTGGACCTTTGCCCCAAATTGCAGCATGCCGCCCAATCGGTCAAGGAGCCTCTCCGGCTTCGCGATGCCCATCATACCTATCGCCTTGAATTTGACTGCCGGACGTGCAGGATGGATGTGGTCCTCGAGGACATGTGACCGCCCGGCTTTTCTCACAGGCGCAGAGGTTTCCGGACCCAGCTGCTGAAGAGAAAGGTGACCGGGATGCTGACCGCGGTCACCAGCAGAAATTTGACAAGCGGCGGCAGCTGGACGCCCTGCAGCAGGCCCTGAAACACGATCAGGATCGGCACATGGAAGATATAAGCCGCGTACTGGCTTTGGGCTAAAATTTTTCCGAGCCGGCCCTGAAAATTCATTTTCTCGCGAAACAGCACCGTCAAACCGATGCACATCCCGCAGCAAAGGAGTGATTCCCAAATCGGGAAGGCGATATGCATGGCTGTTTTGCCAAGCGGGTAATTGTCGCTGAGCACGAATCTGTAGAGCGTCAAAAGCAGCGAAGCCAGAATGCCCACCGTAAGCCAGACGTAACCTTGCCGGGTTGGAAAGCGGAATAGCCATTGCCGGCGGTAGATGATGATCCCGATGATAAAGAAACTCAGGTCGCGGGGAACGTCGGCAAAAGCGACACTGATAAAGCCAAAAAGAATCACCCATTTGTCGATCGGGAACCATTGCCTTACAAAAGCGGTCACCAGGGCCAGCACCAGGGCAAAGACCAGAATTGCTAAATTGCCGGGCGGATTTGACGGCGGCGCGCCTTCCGCCGGGCGGTTTTGGAGAATCATCTGCCCCAGCGCGAAGCAGACACCGAAGATCAGCAGGTGTTCGACAAACCACATATAGCCCACATTAATCGGCCATGCAGAATGACTCCGACTGCCCGGGAGATCGATAAGAAACATTTGAACGGGGATCATGCACAAGGCGAAAACCAGCAAAGGCCGGCCCAGGCGGACAAAGCGGTCCTTGATGAAGGCTTGCGGCCCCTTGGCATCGCAGGACATCACCGTGAAATAGCCGGCGATCATGAAAAAAAGACTCATGAAGAATGACCGGTTGACCCCGAAGAAAGGGCCGAGCAGCCCCGTCCGCTCCACCTCCTGGATGGGCCACCAGCCGCCCGTCGGGCCATAGGCCTGCCCGACATGGTGGGCAATCACCAGACACACCAGCGCAATCCTCAGGTTGTCGAGAAAGTACAGACGATTTTCGGTCATAAGCTTGTCCTTATTTTGTAAGATGTTCTTTGCTCCTGTGGGCGTTGTTCGTTTTAAACGCGGCGTCGCTTACGGCGTTTTCCTTATCATGGACGCGCTGTCCCTGAACCGCGCTGCCGCAGGCAGAGCCATCCCAGGGCCAGAATAAACACGACGGTCAAACCGTAGAGGAAGGCATCCCCCCAGCGTGTGTACGGCGAGCGCTCCGCGGGAATGTAAAGCGTATGGACGCCTGCGGCCTTTTGGAAAAGCGGCGTCGGCGAACCCGGAACGATCTCGCCGGTGGGCTGAACAAAGACGCCGATGCCGGAGTTGGCAACCCGGACCAGGGGAATCCGGAATTCGACCGAACGGAAGAGCGCCAGGGACAGATGGATCACCGAGGCCGGGGTTTTGCCGAACCAGGCGTCATCGACCATGTTGACGAGCACATTGCCGCCCAGGTCCACAAACCGGCGGGTATGCTGCGAGAAAATGGCCTCATAGCATAAAGATGGAATGAGCTTTCGCGCCGGGCCGAAATCGTAAACCACGACCCCCCGGTTTCCAGGAACAAAGGGCATGACGCCCGGAAAGATTTTCCGCAGAACAGGCAGCTGCCGCTCCAGGGGAAGGTACTCGCCAAACGGCACCAGGATCATCTTGCGGTACTCTTCTCCGACGGCGCCGTCCTGATCGACCAGGATGACGCTGTTGTAATACGCCTGCCCCTTGTCGCCGATCATGGACGTGCAGGGGAGCAGGAAGGCCTTCCCCGTTTCTTTCGCCAGGGGCGGCAGGTCGCGGCCGGCCTGGGTCCGGCAGTGGTAAGCCAGCGGGATTTCGGGCCAGACCACCAGATCCGCCTCCGGGTGCCGGAGGGCCGCCTCGCGGCTCATGGCGAGGGCGGTCCGAACGTCATTGTCCCGGTCGCCTGCGGGAACGGCCGGGTCGTTCGAATTGATCGGTACATTCGGCTGAATGGCGACCATGGTAATCAGCCGCCCGCGGTCCGGCGTTTTCATCTGCCGGTGCAGCGCGTGGAGACGATACCCGCCGTAGCCGGCAAGAAGCGCGAAGACGACCGCCACGGAAACCAGGGCCGGCCAGGGAGATCCCTGGGAACTCCGGGCCGTGAGCGCCCGGACGATCTGGAAATTGACCAGATAAATCAAAAACAGCAGCAGGGGAGCGCCCCCCAGATCGAGGACCTGGATGAGCAGGGGCCAGGCATAAAGATTGTGGGCCTCGCTGCCGGGAAAAACATGGGGATACCAGGTCCGGATGACCGTGAGCGCCGCCGCCGCGAGCCAGATGCCCGACTGGCTGGTGAGGAAACGAAACTTCCCGGCCAGATAACCGAAGAGGGCATAAGGCAGGGCGTGCAGTGCGCAAAAAACGATCGTCCAGCACCAGGCCTGCCAGGGCGGCAGCCCGACCATGCCGATCAATTGCACCTTGAGCCACCAGACGGCGACAAGCCAGAAAAAGAATCCGTATACCAGGCCGCTTAAAAACCCCCGGGCGGGAGACGTGCGGTAAAGCGATAATCCCAGGGGAACCAGGCACACCCAGGTCGCCAGAGGAAAGGAAAAAGCCTGAGCGCCGAGCCCATAAAGGATTGCGGATAAGATCGGCAAAAGGAAAACACGGGTCATCATGTCAACCGACAAAAGAAATGCGACAGCGAGAGGGCCTCAGGCAGGCAAAAAAACAGCTTCCGTTGAGAAACGGCCCTGCCGCTTTCGGGGCTGGTTATCCCGGGTTCTGAGAGTCTCGTGAGATGCGTCTCCGAAAGCCTTGATGCATTCGGATCGCGTCTACTCCTTGTGGAATACTTTGTTTTTCGCGTCAATGACAAAGGTGGCGCTTTCGCAGTCGAGGGTTCTCGGGGTGATGTCCGTTACATAGTCCACGGCGGTCCAGCATTGTGCGAAGAGCTGGGTCGGGCAGCCTTTGGATCCGAAGGTCCTGGATTCTCCCTTTTCGACGTTGTCCTGCAGGAAGGACGGGTCAGCGTTGGCGAAGTGGACCAAAACCGAGCATCGGTAATCCGGCGATTTCACCTTGATCTTATATTTGGCGCCGCCTCCAGCCAGAACCGCATTTGCCGAAAGCAGCAGAAAGGATACCGCCATTGCCATCATGATCATCATAGTCAAATTTGTCTTTTTCATTTTCTGCATTTCCCTTCCTTTGTGTTAACGAACGATCTGTTTTAATCGTCCACTGTTTTTTTGGCTCATTTCCGGCCATTATTTTTTCTCTTTCATTTCCCGTCGATCAGCGGGCCGCTCCAGAGCAGGGCCCCGTCATCGTTATAAACTACGCCGGACGGCGCGTACATGGAGCCTTGTATTCTGACCCAGCCGTGTGCGGTCACCCTGGCTCCGAAATGTTTGTAATGCGCGCCGGACTGGTAGACAGTATTGGGAATCCGCACGGTGATCCGCGTTTCACCGCGGCAGCCCGATTTACCGCCGGGGCAGCAGGCTTTGTCGTGGGGCGACATCGACGTATTCAGGCAGCGCATACAAAACTCGCCGGCTACCTCACTGATGTATTGATCCGTGTCGTTGTAAACGCAGTAGGCAAGGGCCTCTCGGGCGCCCCAGACGAGAAGGGCGGCTGAAAAGAAAATGCCCATCATGAAACTCCTGATCACCCCTGATGTGTTCAATATGCTCATTTCCAAACCTCCCCGATGATGTTTTTAAATGCAGACCGCCTGCTTCTTTCCCGGATGGTCTTTTGTTCTGACTCCGATATGGTATTAGCATATCCTGCGCCATAATAAAATACATCATTATTCTTGCTAGTTACAAGGAAGCGCTGCCGGGGCGCCCCTGTGCCTGCCCATTTTGTGGGCAGGGGCGCCAACCGGATTGCCGTTTCAGGCCGGACGCATCCGGTTTATCCGGTCATGCCGTATCGTTTCATTTTTTTGCGCAAACCTTCGCGGCTCATTCCCATGCGTTTTGCCGCCTCTGAACGGTTGCCCCCCGTTGCTTTCAGGGTCTTCACGATGAGATCGTGTTCCGCATCTTTGAGCGACCGGGCGGAGCCGGGCGCGACCGCGGGCGGTTTTTTCCGCACCTGATCACGCAGATCTTCGGGCGTGATGACGTCCCTGGCGGATAAGGCGACTGCCCGCTCCACTTCATTTTCGAGTTCCCGGATATTGCCGGGCCAGTCGTAGGCGGACAATTCCTGCACCGTCTCCCGGGCAAAACGCTTGGGTGCCTTGCCCAGGCGCTTGATCGATTGTTCGAGAAAATAATTCATGAGGAGCGGAATATCCTCCGATCGTTCCCTGAGAGGCGGCAAATGGAGGTGGACCACATTCAGACGGTAAAAAAGATCGGCGCGGAATGTCTTTTTCGCCACGGCCTCGCGGAGGTCCTGGTTGGTGGCGGCGATGACGCGGATGTCCACCGGGATCGATTTTCGTCCGCCGACACGCTCCAGGAGCCGATCCTGGAGCACGCGCAGAATTTTGGCCTGGGCGGCGGCCGGCATGTCCCCGATTTCATCAAAGAAGAGGGTCCCGCCATTGGCCTGTTCGATCCGGCCCATGCGTTTTTCCACGCCGGTGGCCACGCCTTTTTCCACGCCGAACATTTCGGATTCAAAGATGCTCTCGGGGATGGCGGAACAATTCAGCGCAACAAACGGTCCGCAGCACCGGCTGCTGCTGTAGTGGATGGTTTTGGCGACCAGCTCCTTGCCGGTTCCCGTTTCGCCAGTCATCAGGATGTTGACGGGGGAATCCGCGATTTTCCGCACCTGATCCATGAGGGCCGAAAGCGCGGGGCTTTTGCCGATGAGGCGAACGGGGTCGAAATGCTTCTGGAGGGTTTGCTGCAAATCCCGGTTTTCATGGGACAGGCGGTCCCTGGCCTCCTGCAGATCTTTCTGGGCCGCTCTCAAATCATCAATCATGCATTCGAGATGGTATTGCCTGGATTCAACCTGGATCATCATCATCCCGAAGGCCTCGGCCAGTTTCGTGACCAGCGGCGGATAGACGCCTTCCTTGGTCAGCTCGAAAAGAACATTCTGATTCCCGTACTGGCCGGTGGAGATTTCCTGGCAGAGCGAGATGAGATACTGCATCAGCTTGTCCGAGGGGTCCTTCTTCATGGGGTGCTCCCTGTCAGCGATTTATGACCGTAAAGCCTTGATGGGGTCCAGGCGCGCCGCCGTGCGGGCCGGGTAGAAGCCGCAGAAGACGCCGACCAGCGTAGAGACGCCGAACCCCAGGATGACCGACGAGTAGGACATGACAAACTGCCAGCTGGACAGATAGGCAAATAAAAAGGATATGCCGATTCCCACGACGATGCCGATGATTCCCCCCACCAGACAGAGGATCACCGATTCAATAAGGAACTGGCTCTGGATGTCGCTGCGCTGGGCGCCCAGGGCGCGCCGCAGTCCGATTTCGCTTTTGCGTTCGGTCACGGAGATGAGCATCACGTTCATGACGCCGATGCCGCCGACGATGAGCGCGATGCTGCCGATGGCGCCCAACAGCAGGGAAAACATCTGCATCTGCTTTTTCATCCGCTCGATCAATTCCTCCGCCGAGGTGATGTCCACCGGCGTGCCCCTGGCCTTTTTTTGAAAATAATCCTGAACGTCGGCCCTGATCCGTTCAATAGGTACGCTGGCGGCCACCCGGGCCATGATGGTGTTGATACTCGCGTTCGAAAACGACCTCAAGGCCGTGGACAGGGGCACCAGCATGCCGCGGTTGATGCCGTAGGGACGAAGCCCCCCTTCCGCCGATTCAGCCAGAACGCCGACAATCGTATAAGCGCGGTCGCCGGCCGTGATCCGGCTGCCGAGCAGCTGCGGGGTCCCGTTGTTTCTGAGAAAAGCGGCCAGCTCGGTGCCGACGACACAGCAATAGCGGTTCTGGTCCAGATCGGACAGGAGTCTGCCCTCGCTGGCGGCGAGCTTGTTCAACGAGAAAAAAGAAGCGGTCACCCCCATCTGCTCCATGACCATTTTCGCCCGCCCGCGATAGAATTCGGTTCCGCTGTTCGCGTAGGGCGCGACTTCGAGAATATTGTTTTTCAGGGCCGGGAGTTTCATGATGATATCCTCGCTGAATTCGGATTTCATGCCCGCGCTGAAGTTTTTCCGGATGGCGATGATGTCAACGCCCATATCCTTGAATTGCCGGATGGATTCCTGCTGGACGATCGTGCCGATGGACACCATGGCGATGACCGACCCGATGCCGATGACGATCCCGATGAGCGCCAACAGGCTGCGCTGCCTGGCCCCCCAGAGGCTTCGGAACGCCTCGTTAAAATTGATGCGCAAAAGATTCATGCCGAGTATATCATCCCGTCGATAATTTTCACCGACCGCGCGCACTGCTGCGCCAGGAGCGGGTTGTGGGTAATAATGACGATCGTGATGCCTTCGTCGCGGTTGAGCCGCTGGAAAAGCTCCATGATTTCTTCGCCCGTTTTCTGATCCAGCGCGCCCGTCGGTTCGTCGGCCAGGATGATCGCCGGCGACCCGACCAGGGCCCGGGCGATGGCGACGCGCTGCTGTTGTCCGCCGGACATCTCATTGGGGCGATGGTTGGCGCGCTGCTCAATGTCCACCTTGGTCAGAAAATCCATGCTTTTCTTCCGGATCTCGTCGATGTTCATGCCGCGGTAAGTCAGGGGCACGCCGACATTCTCCAGCGCCGTGAGTTTGGGCAGCAGGTGATACTGCTGAAAGACAAATCCGATCTTCCGGTTTCGGAGCGTCGATAAAGCCCGGTCGTCGTCATAGGTCACGGGCGTGGCGTCGATATGGTAGGTGCCGCTGTCCGGTTTTTCCAGAAGCCCCAGCATATGCATCAGCGTGGATTTGCCGCTTCCCGACGGCCCGATCACGGCCAGCAGTTCGCCCCTGGCCACGGAAAGATTGATGCCCTTGAGGACGTCCACTTCCGTGGGGCCGACGCGGTAGGACTTGCGGATGTCCACGATATCCAGCATCAGGTCATTCATTAATAAACCACCTCGTCACCCGCCTTGAGGCCGCCTGTGATTTCGACGGCGTCCAGGGTGGTAATCCCCGTTTCCACCTTCACTTTTTTCTGAGTCCGGGTGCCGGGGTCCTGCACCTGGACAAAACGGTCCTGTCCTTCCACCCCGACGGCCGCAATCGGAACCATGAGCGCATCCGGTTTGTTGACCAGCATGATTTCCATATTGGCCGACATGCCCAGGCGCAGTTTGTCTTTTAAGGCCGCAGGCACGCTGTCCATGGCGACGACGACCTCGAAGCTCGCGGTCTTTTTGCCGTCGACACTTTTCACGGCCTGGGACGAGATATGGGTGACCCGCCCGGCAATGGTATCGCTAAACGCGTCCACCGTGATCCGGACCTGCTGGTCCTTCGTGATTTTAAGCACTTCCAGCTCATCCACGTTGGCCGTCATGGAAAGGCCCTCGGTGTTGCCGATAGAAATCAGGATATCGCCCTGGGCGAACGTGACGCCCCGCTCGGCGACTTTTCCTTTCTGTTCCTTGCCGTCTCCCGCCAGATCGGGAAGCAGAATCGTGCCGGAAACCGGCGCGATAATGTCGGAATGACGAAGCTGGTTTTCCAGGTCCTGCAGTTTCTGGCGGGCGTTTTGCAGTTTGAGCTCCGCGATGTGCCGGTTCTGGCCTGTCCCTCTTTCCCGGGTGACCTGCTGTTCCCGGAGCGACGCCTCGTAATCCATTTTAGCGGTGATATGCTGCTGCCTGGCGCTGTCATATTCCGTCGCCGGGACAATTTCCTTCTTGAACAGACGCTCCGTTTCCTGGAGGGTTTTCTGGTAGCCGTCCAGCGTCAGTTTGGAGCGGGTCACACTCTGCTGGGCTTTGGCCATCTCGTTGCTGTTTTGCCAGTTGTCCAGCTCCTTTACTTTTTCCAGCGCTTCGATGTAGGCCGTTTTCGCGTCCCGGTATTTGACCTCCGTCTCGCTCCGGTCCAGTTTCAGCAGGATTTGTCCTTTTTCCACGGCCTGCCCGTATTCGAATAATTTCTCCCGGACCATGCCGCCGAAGGGGCTGGTAATATTGACGACCTGGATGGGTTTCAAAACCCCCTTGAGCGCGATGCTGTCCGTGAGGGGCCGGGGCGTGACCCGGTAGGTTCTGGCCTCATCACCCGACTTCCCCGGGGCATCGGGGCGTGAAGACGACAGGCTGGTCTGCTTCCAGGTGAAAAGTCCGATCGACAAAAAGAGGATGATGACAAAAACCGTGGCGGCGATGCGGATCATCTGGACCTTGCGCAGGGCCGCCTTGAGGTTGTCGTTGGTTTCTTCCATTTGCAGGTAGGATTTCTGGAGTTCGCCGTGTTTTGCTTTCAGCTCCTGGGTGAGACGCTGCTCCGATTCCTGAAGTCGTTCCACCTGCGTCTTATCCGTAAAGACAACGACCACCGCGACATTTTTCTTCCGGCCGTTTTCCATGGTCGAAAGAAACGAAGTGGTCACTTCCAGGCTGAGGATCTGGTCTCTCTTGTGCCAGGGGACAATTTTATTGTGGGTGGTATCCGACTCATAAATCGCGTTGAGAATGGTCTGGTTGAACGGGTCGTTTTCCTCGCGGACCAGAAAGATTTCTCCAAAAGGTTTTTCGAGGACGTCCTGATGATCGAGGCCGAGAATGTCCTCCGCCGCCGCGTTGATCGTCAGGATCTTTCCGTCGAGGCCGATGGTCATGACGCCGTCGCCCATGCTTTCGAGAATATTTCGGAATATGATGTCAGATGTCATGGCTTACTCTCACGGTTTTAAGGGACTGGTTTCGTTTTTGATCACGGCCTGCCTGATCCGGTCGTCTTCTTTGCCGACATCGATCTTCCAGGTTGCGAGCGTCGTTCCCAGCGTATCGTCGAGGTCGGTCAGCGAATTTAAATAGGTGGTCATCGCATCGGATTCGCTTTTTTGGGCTGTCTGCAAGTCTCTTTGAAAGCTGACGAATTGAAAGTTGGTCGTCCGCCCCGCGCTCAGCTTTTCCTGCTCGATCTGCAGCTTCTTTTCGGCCAGCTCCCGCGCCAGCGTTGCGCTTTTCTGCGAACGATAACCCGAATCGACATTGCGCACGGCGTTTAACACACGGATTTCGATGTCGAGCTTCAATTTATCCAGGGCCAGAGTCGCTTTTTCCAGATCGTTTTTTGCCCCGTAGTAAGACCGCATGTCGGCTGTCATGTAGACCAGGGGAATGTTCAGCGACAATCCGGCGTACCAGTCCCTCTCCGCCGCGTTGTTGAACGCGCGCCGGAAGGCGGCGTCATACCTGTCCAGGGCGCTCGCGGCGTAGCTGTCCGTTGTCGCCGCCGTCAGATCAAGGCTCCAGAGACGGTTGCGCTTCGCTTTGGACAGCGTCAGTCTGGTGGCTTCCAGATTTTTCAGGGCCCGGAGATAATCCGTCCGGTACTGAAAGGCCAGTGATAAAGCGTCTTCCAGCAGGGGCGCGGCAACCAGCCGCTGATTTTCATCCACCGCTTCAAAGACCGTATTTTTGTCGATGTTCAGAGCCTGGATCAGGGCCAGGCGGGCATTGTCCAGACTGTTTTCGGCGTCGATCACCTGCGTTTCCTGCGTGGCGATATCGGCCTGCGCCTGCACGATTTCCGTGCCGGCCAGGCGTCCGGCCTGGATCATGTCCTTATTATAATCATAGAGCGCCCTGGCCCGAACCAGGCCCATCCTGGCGATGACCAGCTGCCGTTCGGCGGATTTGTAACTCCGGAAGGCCGTAATGGCCGTTTTGATGGTTGCCGCGATCGTGTCTTTCAGCGACATGATGTTTGTCTCTTCCGTGATTCGGGCAATTCTGACGTTATAGGCGGCATTGGTCAGGCCGCCGCCCTTGAGCAGCGGCTGGGTGAACACGGCGGTCCAGCCGGAAGAATAGCTGAAGCTCTGGCCGGGATCGGGCCTGTCGGCCGTGTTGTTCCAGAGAAAGGTTAACGCGCCGCCGGTGGGAATAGCCAGCGTCGCGGAAAAATCGCCGGTAAAGTTCAGATCTTCTGTTCTGACCGGATCGGTGGTGGCGGTGGCCGCCGTATAAGAAGAAAAACGGTTGACGCCCAGGGTCACGGAAGGATCGGTGGGGAGATAGTTTCTCCGCTCCGCGATCTGCAGGTCGATCCGCTGCAGATGGCGGTCCAGATAGGCGCTGCGCAGGGTTACGTTGTTGGTCAGGGCGACAAATACCGCGTCCGCCAGCGTCATTTTCCGGGCCTCGGCGGCGTGGTTCTGGGAGGGGGCTTCACAAAAGCCGGGTTCCGCGAACAAAAGGAGAGCTACGGCGATCAGCAAAACCAGTGCCGCGGATCGGATGCGTTCTTTCGCGGAGGCTGCGGCAGATCCCCAAACCTTCGATCCGGGAAAGTACGGGGATTGCTGGCAAAATATCAAATGAATCATTTTCTTCTCGAGTCAGAGGCGCCTGCTGTTAAAAATATCGTAAGATCCATTATATTCCACGTCTTTCTACTTTAGACCTGTGCTGATTGTCAATGGGATTTATGAAGGAAAATGAGCGCCGGAAGGAGCGCGGGACCGGGGGGCATTGCCGGAAATCGCCAGGGCCGGCCGGGTCTTCGGCCCTGCCGGAGAAATCTTTTTTTTGCGATCCCCCGGTCGGGTCCCGGAAGGCAATGATTCTTGAAATGCCCCGGCGCCTGTGTTACTTTTGTCAACAACAGAAGGAGGGATGATGGAAAAAATAATTGCCTGTTTATGTCTCGTGACCGTTATGGTCTTTGTCGGCTGGAGTTCGCACGCGCAGACTTGCCCGCCGAAAGCCATCTATGAATGCAAATCGCTGCAGGGGGCGCTCTTCGGGACAATCGAAGTGGATGTTATCCCGACGCAGTGCGGCGGAATGAGCTGCTGCCTTCCCGACGTCTTTCCCCCGTTTCAGCTGGTCGCGCTGTGCAAGGAGAAGTACCCGGCCTGCATGTCGTGCATGGCCTGCCCGACGCAGATCTGGAATCCCGCATCGGCATTCAGCTCGTGCGTCAAAAATCCCGGCTACTGATCACGGAAGCGGCGCCGGTCCTTTATCCCCCGAACCAACGGCTGACGATTGCGGAGAAAGGTTATGGAAGAATTCATTGCGAGGACGGCGGAAGCGTTACTGAAGAGCAGGCATGCCATTGCCCTGACCGGCGCCGGCATGTCCACCGAATCGGGAATTCCCGATTTCCGGGGGCCCAACGGCATCTGGACCAAAAACCCCGCTGCCGAAAGACAGGCCTACGAGAGCTACGACAAGTTTCAGAAGAATCCCAAAGCCTACTGGATCGAACGGATGACCGGCGCCTCGTGGCTGGATGATCTGATCCATGCCCGCCCGAACCCCGGGCACCTGGCGCTTGCCGGACTGGAGCAGATGTCGATCCTGAAATGCGTCGTTACCCAGAACATCGACAACCTGCACCAGAAAGCGGGCAGCAAAAGGGTCCTGGATTATCACGGCAATATTTCACGCCTGAGATGCTTTTCCTGCGATCAGCGGTTTGATCCGGCCGAATACGACCTGGACCGGCTGCTTGCGGAAGACCGTCTGCCGCCCGTCTGCCGGACGTGCAGCGGCATTCTGAAGTCGGATGTCGTTCATTTTAACGAGGCCATTCCTGAGGATGTCGCCCGGGAGAGCCGGGAAGAAGTAGAGCGCTGCGATGTGATGCTGATCTGCGGCACGTCGGCGGTCGTTTATCCTTTTGCCATGCTGCCCCGGTTGGCCAGACAACGCGGGCGCGGGCGGAAAACCCTCATCATTGAAATCAACGCCGATAGCACGCCGCTGACTGCCGAAGGCGTGTCCGATTATCTGATCCGGGGAAAGACCGGCACGATCCTGCCGAAAATCCTGGCAGAGGTGAAGAAGCAGACCGTCTGATTCCCCCGGTCTTCCGCCGCATTGCGGTCAGCGGTAACCCCGCAACCTGTCTGACATCCTCCGCATGAAATTCAGCAAGGGTCCCGTGATCCGCCAAAAGCGCATTATGACCGGTTCGATATACATTTTGACGGTGCTCATAAAAGTGACTTTCATTTTCCTGAGCGTTTCGTCATCAACCCACGCGATGTATTGTCCGGCATACGTATATCTCCGGAAGGACTCGAGCAGCCTCTGCTGAAAAGCATCCATGCGCCGGTTGATCTCTCCTTCCAGCCTGTTCTTTTTGTCTTGACCAATCAGGTCCAGGTCCATCGCTCTGGACAAATCGCGCTTCATCGCCCAGAAAGCGTTCATCCACAGCAGGCTCCGGCCGAAATCGGAATTCCGGTTTGGTTCATGATAAAGCAGCCGGGAGGCCTGGTGCGGATGTGCCCGTCTGTGAACCAAGGGTTCCTGTAGCAGCACCACTTTGCCGGCAAGCGATGCCCGAAAAGTCAGGATGCGGTCATGCGATGTCGCCGAAAACCGCCTGTCAAGACGGGGGAAACCTTTAACCGCGCTTTTGCGCCAGGCCAGCAAAGCGCCAATGAGAAACCGGTGGCCGTCGATGAGATCACTGTCTGAAAAAGGATAAAGGCTTTTGGCGCCTTCTTTGATCCGGCCTTCGCCTTCAGGATTCCGGAAGCCGGTGAACAAAGCCGCCTCGGAGGCAGCCAGCGAGATGAGCGGGTCAGCCGTGAACACCTGGACCAGTTTACGGCATCGGGTGGCTGCCGACAAGTCATCGCCGTGAGCCTGGCACACCAAATCGCAACCGGCGCGATCTATCAGCAAGGGCAAATGATCGCGCCAGAGCCGCTGTTTGCCTCTGCGCACGATGATCCGATGCGGGCATTCATTTTTTTTGAGCCAGCCGTCGATAATCTGTAACGCTTCTTCAAAGGTTCCGTCACTCGATCCGTCATCCGAAAAAATAATTTCCGCGACGATGCCTTGCTGCGCGAGCGCCGACGTGATCGCGGCGCCGACATACGCTCTCTGATTATACACGGGCATTAGAACGGAAATCCCGGGCGGGGCTTGAGAAGGCCGGAGCTCCACGAAATGATCATAGTCCGCTGTGCGTGAATGCATGAATCACTCTCCCGCCTGTTGATATGACCGGGCCGTCATAGGGATGCCGGTAACCGGGAAAATATGGATTTCCGGGAATTGCCAGACGCGCATAAACGTCAGGGCGGATGATTATTTTTAAAAACCAGGCCTGAAGCGTTTTATTCGTCCACCTTTTTTTGAATCGCAGCAGGCCTTCGTCCGCTCCGTGGCGCATGCCGCCGACAAAGAGCGTCCAATCGTTCGCCGCGCAATATCGCGTGATCGCGTCCATCAAAACATAAGAAGCGCAGGATTTATACCCTTGCCTGGCGATGCAGATATGCATCAGGTGCAATTCGTTTCCGTGGCGTGCACCGCAGGCCATTGCGCCCCATTCCGAGGAGGATCTGACGCCGAAGAGTTTGATGGCACGAATATGGGGCAGGCGAAAAAAATGATCGTCTCTGAAATCATAAAAGCCGCCCGTCAATTTTTTTTCAGAAATGAATGTCTCGTAAAGAGCGGCAAATGCTTCCCATCCCGCGCTTGTATCGGCATCGGCGACCCGCCAGACTCTGGAACCTTTCTTCAGATTCAAAGCGGATTTTTTTGAAAGCCTGATCGATCCGGCACAAGGGTCAAAAATAAAATGCTGCTTGAAGGGGACCAGTCCGGCGCTCGAGGCCGTTTTCGACGGGCACTGTCTTGAGGGAGCGACAACCCCGGCAACGGTTACCAGTTCGGGGAATTCCTTCCCGAGCAGAGCTGTGCCATGCTCCGGAAAGGATACATACGGCCACGGCAGCCTGCCGTCGTAAAATTCGGTCCCGGTTATTTTTTCAACAAAAACCGCCGACAGGATGCTTTCGGAATACTTGATTACTCCTCCGTAGGTTTCCGCATATTCCGGACTATTGAAAGGAAAGATGCGGATGTCCCGCTGGTCGGGATGCAGACCGGAGGATTCTTTCACATTTTCACATTGCATGATTCATCAGAACTTCCTTCTCGCATGGTTAAGTATAGGAAGCGCGGTTTTGCCTGTCAAGGAAATCCTGACCGCAATGGCGGCGGCCCGGTCTGGATAAGCCGGAGTCCGGGGGCGTGAGGCCCGGCTTGCGGAGATGATCGAAAACAGATGATGGCTACGGTAGCAAAGCGAACAGCAGGCATCCTTCCCGACCGACGCGTGAGATCCGGATTAATGTTCCATGATACGAGTCGTCCGATGTCTGTCCAGAGATGCCTTTTTCCCATGTAAAAAATAGTAAAGCGGAATCGTTGCCATGACCAGGACGGCCATGGCTAAATACAGGCCGCGGTATCCTAGGAGGGGGACCAGGGACCCCAGCAGATAAGGCCCGATGCCGATTCCCAGGTCCAGGAAAACATAATAGGTGGCTGTGGCCAATCCGAATCGATGGGGCAGGACGGCTTTGATGGCAACGGCTTGAGCGCTGGACATGAAGTTTCCGTAGCCGATGCCGATGATGGCTCCGGCCAGGAGCAGGATGACCCCGTGGCCCGCCTGACTGAATATCAGCATTCCCACGCCGTAAATGAAAAGGCAGGGATAGATGATAAAATTCGCCCCGCGAATATCAAATAAACGTCCGGCAAAAGGCCGCGAGACCAGGGTGGCTATGGCCGATATCACAAAGTAAAAGCTTGCGGCCTTTTCCAGATGGAACTCTCTGGCGTATAAAGAGATGAAGGCGATGACGATGGAGCCGCTGAAGCCGATGATGAGCGCGATAATCGAAATGGGGATCGCCTTATATTCGAGGAAATTTGCAATGTGAAAACGCTTGACGGCCGCGATGTCATCCTTTGGCCCGGGGGATATGACGGCCGGTTCATGAACAAATAAAGACCCGGCGAAGATCAGAAGCGCAATGATGAAGGTGACCATAAAAACAATCTTAAAATCTACAAACTGAATTAAGAGGATTCCCATAAAAGGCCCCAGCGCCGATGCCAGGACGATGCTCATCCCGTAATAGCCGATGCCTTCCCCGCGTTTGGCAGCCGGGATAATCTTGGCAACGATGGTTCCCGTGGCCGTGCTGGTGATCCCGTGAGCAATCCCGTGCAGGAGCCGGACGAGAATCAGAAGAGCCAGGTTGATGGCCGCAAAGTACAGCGCCGCCGTTATAATGAAAAATACGACGCCGGCCATTAAGACTTTCTTGCTTCCGGCGCCTTCGATGATGCGGCCGGTCCCGAATCTGCCGATCAAAGCTCCGATAATAAAAATACTCGCCACCAGTCCCGCTGTGCTCAACGTCGCCTGAAATTTTTGCACGGCATAGGAGGCAATGATGACCATCAATATGAGATGCACCAGAAATACCAGGAAATTAACGACGGAGACCCTGATGAAATCTTTTGTCCAAAGCTTTCCCGTATCCATCTAATCCTTTAAAGAATCCAAAGCGTGTATTTTGTCCGAAGACCGCATGACCCGATGATTACACGTCCCTGAACCGCGATGCAATTTGTTTTTGATTCCGGATGCCGCTTACGCCAAACAAAGGGCAGATCCGTTTTCAGCGGATCTGCCCTTGGGGAATAAGATTTTACTGGTCCCGGGAGAAGGAACGGCTTATTTACGCCTTTTGTCCCGGTCGCTTTTTGCGCGGTTAATTTCTTTTTGCTGCCGATCCAGTTCACCGTTGAGCTGGTCCTTTTCCCGCTGGGTCAGGATGCCGTCCCTTTTCATTCGGGCCGCATCATCCCGCACCCGGTTAAGCAGGGCGCGCGCCGCCTGCACCTCATCGCCGGTGAGCGATCCGCTCGCCATCCCCTGGTCTATGCTCCGGTTCATTTGAGCCATTCTCTGATTGATGTCGCTGATATCAACCTGCTGGTTACGACGCCGGTCGTCATCTTTTGCTTCACGGTAAATATCTCTTTTCAGCCGATCCAGTTCGCCGTTGAGCCGGTCCTTTTCCCGCTGGGTCAGGATGCCGTCCCGTTTCATCCGGGCCGCATCATCCCGCACGCGATTGAGCTCCATGCGCAGCCTGCGCCCCTCATCACGGGTGAGCGCTCCATTTCGCATTCCCTGATCGATCCTCTGGTCCATTTCAGCGATTCTCTGATTGATGTCGCTGATATCAATCTGCTGATTGCGACGCCGGTCGTCATCTCTTGCTTCGCGGTAAATATCTCTTTTCAGCCGGTCCAGTTCGGCGTTCAGCCGGTCTTTTTCCCGCAGAGTCAGGACGCCGTCCCGCTTCATCCGGGCCGCATCATCGCGCACGCGATTGAGCTCCATGCGCAGCCTGCGCCCCTCATCGCGGGTCAGCGCTCCACTCGCCATTCCCTGATCGATCCTCTGGTCCATTTCAGCGATTCTCTGATTGATGTCGCTGATATCAATCTGCTGATTACGCCGCCGGTCGTCATCTCTTGCTTCGCGGTAAATATCTCTTTGCAGCCGGTCCAGTTCGGCGTTCAGCCGGTCTTTTTCCCGCAGAGTCAGGATGCCGTCCCGCTTCATCCGGGCCGCGTCATTACGCACGCGGTTAAGCTCCATGCGCAGCCTGCGCCCCTCATCGCGGGTGAGCGCTCCACTGCCCATCCCCTGGTCTATTCTCTGGTCCATCTGAGCGATTCTCTGATTGATGTCGCTGATATCGACATCATATGGTCTCGGCCTGTCGTTACTGTATACGGGCCGATCGCCGGGGGGGCGTGTATCCGGCGCGGGCTGCGGTGTGACAACACAACCGCAGACAAAAAGTGATACAGCCAGCGCGGTCAATAAAACATGAATAATGTTTTTCATGTCTGACTCCTTTCTGATGCGTATTAATAACGATTACCATTAAAAAAATGACGGTTACTTATAGCATGCCAATGAATAATTGCCAGATGAATTTATTCAGGTCACAGACCGTTATTTCCGCAAAGCCATCACATCCCGGCAGCTCATCATGTAATCCTGCGGCGACACCGTCACCAGATCAGCGGCGATTAAAAATGGATAGAGAGGTGATTTCTTCGTCACGCCGAAAAACATCGGCAGGAGCAGCTGGTGATCGCAGGCCCGCATCTCCAGCGGACCCGCGGGGCTTTCGATGACCAGTCCTTCAAGCGCGTCGATCAGTTTTTCCGTATCGGCCCTGCCCGCCCGGGCATAGCCTTTTTCCAGCAGCAGGCCCACCGCGTATCCGTAGAGAGCGCCCGCCTTGGGGGATCGGTTGTAATGCTTTCTAAACGCCTGGACGAAAGCTTTGTTTTCGGACGTATCGGGATAATAGAAAAGGTAATTGGCCGTCCCGTAAACGCCCGCGGGGGCATTCCGGCCTTGCGGCTCCAGCGTGGAAAGTTCTATGCCGGTGTGCTGATAAAAGGGGATCTTCTTCGTAAGCCCGGCGGCTTTCGCCGCCTGCTGGAAATGGACCATATTGAATCCCCCCGTGGCCCCAATGATGAAATCCGGCCTGGCCGCAAGGATGGCCGTGATGTAAGGTGCAAAGTCCTTTGTCTCCACCTTCCACCAGGACTCCCCGATTTTCCGGACCCCGGGTTTTAATTTTTTGAGCTGATGCCACAGATCATCGGCGATGGCGTGCCCGTACTCATAATCATCGCCGGCAATCCAATACGTCAGGAAGGGCTTTTGGGCCAGGGCGACCGCCGCCGCCCGGCCGGCCATCTGCGTGTTGTCCGTGGCCATGAAGACGTAGCGATGGCCTTTCTCCCCGCTGATCTTGTCGCTTTTGCCGTAAGTGACGATAAAGGGGATCTTCTCCCTCAGGGCAAAGCCGGAGACAGCGAGCGATGAGCCGCTGTTCAGCGTACCGGCCAGGATATCAACCTTTTCCCGGAAAACGAGCTCCTTCGCCATCGCCAGAGCGATATCCGGCGTGAACCGGTCGTCCCGGGTGACAAATGTGATCTTCTTCCCCAGGACGCCTCCCCGGGCATTAACTTGCCAGATGGCCATTTTAAAACCGTCCAGAACATCCAGCGTAAAGGCCGATGCCGGTCCGGTGTACGTGTCTACAAAGCCTACTTTGATTGTATCCCCGGCAAAAGAGCCGGGGGCGCCCGCGAGTCCGATGAGAACAAGACTTGCGGCCATGATGATAACTTTTTTCAAAACAATCTCCATCTCCATAGACGCGTCTTGCGGTTCTCCCGATCCGAAAGCCCGCTTACGCCCGCCCGGGCAACTTAGCCAGGACACGGATTGCCCGCGGCAGGCGTTTGATCAAGCGAAAACCCCGAGCCGATGTTATTTTGCCGTCCAGGGGAGTGCGTTACGATCCGGTCTTGTCGTTCTTCTATTTCTTTGCCAGCCACGCCGGTTCATTGTGCACCCGGCCGCCGTCGACCACAATCGTTTCACCGGTCACGTAGCTTCCCGCGTTGGAGGCCAGAAACACGACGATGCCGGCCAGTTCCTCGGGCTCGCCCAGGCGAAGCAGGGGAATCTGGGACACAGCCCGGGCATTGACCTCCGGATTTTTCCACAACGCCTCGCTGAGGCGCGTTTTGATGATGCCCGGGGCAATGGCGTTGACGCGAATGTTGTACTGCCCCCATTCCTTGGCCATCGTCTGGGTGAGCATGATGACGGCGGCCTTGGTGGCGCAGTAAACGCCCAATTCGCCCGCCCGGATTCCGCCGATGGAGGATGTGTTGATGATCGACCCGCCTCCCTGCGGCCTCATGATCTTTGCCGCCATCTGGCTCAGAAAAAAGAGGCTCTTCACATTGACGTTCATAGTGATGTCATAGGTCTTTTCATCCTGGTCCATCATCGGTCCGAAATAGGGGTTGGTGCCGGCATTATTGAAGAGAATGTCGAGGCGGCCGAATTCCTTCATCACCTGATCCATCAGCGCTTTGGAATCATCCATCTTGCCGACATGGGCCGCGATGGCCCTGCCTTTGACCCCTTTGGCCGATATTTCCGCGGCAACCTCTTCGAGATCGGCGATTTTCCGGCTGCTCACCACAACGTGTGCTCCGGCGTCAGCCATTGCCAGAGCGGCGGCGCGGCCGATGCCCCGGCTTCCTCCGGTGACGACCGCGACTTTTCCTTCGAGTGAAAATTGTGAAAGATCCATGGTAATTCCTTCCTTTCGTTTATGTAATTTTTGTTCATAGCCTCTTTGCGCATAGCACACATGGACATCGCGGTCAAAGGGAGAGGATGACGAAGTGAGGCGCCCGGGAAATATTCAGAATCATCTTCCGGAGATTTATAATGCTGCGGCATCGCCTGACTGCACGACCAGGGCCATTGGCCTGCTTAAACGGCGCCTTGAAAAAAACATCAAAAAAGGCTTCTTTCCCCAGGACGGGGCGGCCATTAAACTTTTATATTAATCGTTGAAAAAAATATCTGTCATCCCAAGTCTGCCTTTGACTTGAGCCGGGCGTGATGGTAATAATTCAAACGACAACCACAAGCAAAACGGATTTAAAAAGGACTGATAGCAGACGATGAAGAACGAGTTAAAAAAAAGGGAAGCGTCCGAGTGGGATTGTTTTTCATTCCCGTGCCAGGATTCTTGTTGTCAATACGGCGCCGATGTGTTCGCGCACGAGAGGGATCACCTGATCTTAGTCGGTAAAGCCACAGCGGCTGATTTCCTGACGCCTGAAACCGATAAGACGGGGATCACAACGTATCGCACCCAAACGGGGCCCCGCGGCTGCGTCTTTCTGCTGGAAGAGCGCGGCTGCAGCTTGCATGTTTCCGGCCACAAGCCGCAAGTATGCCGCGAGTGGCCCCGCACGTTCCGGGAAGCGAAGAGCGCGGCGAATAACGATTACCTGCCATGCTTTCCGCACCGTTATCATCCGTGAGGAACGTGCGCTAAAAAAAACTATTTCAGCACGGCTCGGAGGCCGGAGAGCAGACCGTAAATCCTTCGCCATACCAGGAATCTTTATAATCGATTAAAGTCTGATGAAAGAGATCTTCTTCGTGCTTGTTATAAGCAAAAGCGAAGCCTTCTACGCGCACAATTTCATCATCTTCTTGCGGTTCATCCAGAACCAGTGCCAATACCGGCCCGGTTCAGCCAAAGCCTTGATGAACCAGCCGGATGGATCGGGTATTAAAACGTTCAAGCACCTTGAGCAGTTCCATTTTCGCGGTTTCGGTTATCGTTATGTCAATCATTGCATTTTCCTTTGTGCATTTCAGGCGGCGCCGGCGGGGCGCACTGAAATTCCCGGTTTCTTAAATCTTAAAGATAAGCATCGCGCAGTCTGTGCAGCAGCGCATGATACTTTTCATGAACGCCCGCGCCCGTTTCTTCACGCTCCACGCGGTCAAAGCCTTCCAAAAGCTCAGTTTGGGCCTCCGGGCTGAGGCGCTGATCGGCCATGACAAAAAGCACGCGGTCTTCCTTGTCGATATGATTCACCAACAGCTCAATGTAGCCGCGGGCGTTTTTTGCAAAGGCTCCGGCGGCGGACGGATCACCGTTTTTCATCATGCCGAGCGCGCTGTCCATCCCCTGGACGTAGCCGCGGCCAAGCGCATGCTCGCTGAGCATCACGGCAACAGGACCGTCATTCTGCGGCATTCCGGCTTTTTCCAGCGCCACAAAAAGCAGTTTTTCCTCCTTGGCATGATGGCAGCCGTCGGCAAAGGTGCGGATGAAATCGATGATGGCGGCCAGGTCTTCCGTACTCACGGCCTGGCCCTGAGAAAGCCGGGTGCAGACCGCTTCCATAATCTTCAGCATCAGGAGAACCAATTTGTGCTCCTCTTTTAGTATCTCTGTCGGTTTCATGGTTTCCCTTCCTCCTTCAAGATTGAACGTCCCCTCCGGAACAATGAGACGCGGACAGCATCATGGTTTGCGG
The DNA here is from genome assembly GCA_036528635.1 of Deltaproteobacteria bacterium. Taxonomy (GTDB): domain Bacteria; phylum Desulfobacterota; class Syntrophia; order Syntrophales; family Smithellaceae; genus UBA8904. Next base: position 45,079 of record JAIGNE010000082.1, on the reverse strand, counting down.
AATGAAACGCCATCCGTCATCCTGTTTTGGCTACGGCCTCACATTACCATAGAGGCAATATTCTCTCAAGCGGTGGAATGATGCCGCGTGTCCCCGAAATTCCAGGTTTTTTAAGTCAGGCGCTTCCAGAGAAGTCCATGGCGGGACATCCTTGAGACTCCGGGTTTCGGAAGCGGAATCAGTCATATCCGGCAGCCTCTTGTCTTCTACCCGCGTCCCCGGCCCGAATCCTGCCGCTTGACGTGCGACTCCGGAGCGTTTATTTATTTTCGGCGCACGCTCAAGATTTCCTTGACGAGCCGGGAGGATGTCCACTACACTTCCTCCGGGCCAGGGGCAGGCTCCTTCACAACGATGACACCATGACACTCGAAAGGAAATATATGTTGAACAGAATAGCGACCTCGGGATCAAGAAAGTTTCTCTGGTTAATGGCTTTATGTTTTCTGGCTTCCTGCGGTCCGGGAGATCAGAGAACCACCACTTACGGGCTGGGACCGATCGAGGAACCTCCGGCTAATGCGGAACAGTACTACATCTACATCGACAACATGACATTCAGTCCGGTGGACTATTTGCTGCGACTGATTCCGAACGGGACATTGCACGCCAACCAGCGCGTGTATGATTGGAGCACGGGATCGATTGGCGTGCCGGGCCGGGTCGGCCCCGTCATTCTGCCGGACGCGTTCCAGATTGCGATGCACGACACGGATCCATTTGACGGGACGCTGCGGGTGACCGGACCCATTGGCGCGGCGTTCGGCAGCGTCATCGAGTTTCGCCTTCCCGCCGACCTCGGCATCCCGACGCTCACCCTGGTGGACACCACCTCACCGCCGGGGACCGTGACGCTGCGGGTGTCGGTCGACACCTATAAGGCTATGGAAGGCGTATTCTACTGGAAAGACAAACCCGCCTACTCCTGGACCGACATCTATCCGGGACTTTCTCTCGTCTACACGGTGGGAGCGACCAGACTCGAAGTGACGCCGATTCAAGCCGGTCAATCCGCAATTGGCGGAGACCCTCTGGGACCGGCCGTTGTCTTCACCCTCGATCCCAATCGCCGGCTTGTTCATTTTATTTTCGAACAGAATTTTCCCGACGATCCGGTCAGCGTGAGGCGCGCGGACTACTAGTGTGGTGCGTCTAACACTTCTTTATATAAGTTTTGTGCGGCATTTCAGTAATTGCAGCAATCAGATCGCTTTAGAATAAGGGGTTGCAACCACCACTGAAGGGTGGCAAGTCCCCTTGTTCTGTTCTAAAGCTTCCTGAATCTGTGCCAAGAGATTACGACGCACTGCACTCGTAAAGTAAAAAGGGAGAGGTCTGCGGGCGGGGCGCCCCGGAAGTTCCAGGTTTCCCGAAATGGAAGCAGGCCTGCCCCGGGCAGGTCCGAACGTCTCTTTCATCCGTCCTTCCGGTTGACGATCGCGCCAATCAGGTTCATCCCGTTGCCAAAAAAAACCTTGTCATAGAAGTCCCCGGACAAATTGTATTGCTCGAGCGTCTCCAGCTCCGATTCACGGGGCAAGATGAGGTTGGGAAAATCCGATCCATAGAGGATGCGGTCCTGATGCTTCTCCAGCGGCGCGCCTCCGAGATCGAATGCGCCCTGGCCCTGCTGTTCCTTGAAGAACGCGAAAGCCGTGTCCAGATAAAGGCCGGGGTGATCGTCAAGCAGATCCAGGAAGCCCCGGTATTCAAAGGCGCCCATATGGGCGATGTTGGCCCGGATGTCCGGGTAGCGCCCGAGAACCTTGCGGAATTGTTCAAGCCCCACAAATTCATTGCCCAGCGGGCCGTTGCCGACATGAAACAGGATGCGTTTTTTTCGGTCGGCGACCAGTTCGTATAATGGGAAAAGCCGCTTGTCGTGCGGATAGATGCGCTGAACGTGGAGGTGCAGTTTGACGCCGAGCACCCTGGGGTGTTTTAAAATCTTTTCAGTATAGGACAGGGCGCTTGCGTCACCGGGATGGAACGCCGCAAAACAGTAAAGGTCGGGATCTTCTGCAAGCACCTCGCTGTTCCAGGCATTCAGCCCTTCCGCTACGCCCGACCGATGGGCGTAATTGGAATAGACGATTTTGTCTACGCCCCGCGCCCGCAGGTATTGAATGCACTCCTTGTAGTAAAACTTGTAGAGGATGTTCAGCCGGTACTCTTTCGCGAAATAATTCCAGATGGCGTCGGACATCCTGTCAGGAAAAAGATGGACATGAAAATCAATGATGCGGGCGGGTATCCTGGGCATGGCCGAAAGTTTACCTGCCCCCCGAATCCGTCCTGCCCGGCGCGCCTCCTGCAAGGGCCGCAGCCGGCACAATCTGAGAGAGGAATTTCATCGGAAGGGGACTCCTTTACAGACGTAATGTCTTGCTTGTGTCTGGCGCGGAATGTATGACAGGGGACGGTCGTTGTCAACGAAAATCACAGCGTCCCGATGATTCCGCGAGCCGGCCCGATCATCTCCATGATTTCCTGAACGCGAAGGAAGGCCGCCGGGAGCAAAATTTTTACGCTTGACATCAATCGGGCAAAGCAGGTTAATATCTCCGCTAAAGTCCCGTTGCCGGGAGAACCGGTTGTGGCCGGAAAAAACGGGATTCCAGGCTTTGCATGAATCATCTCATTTCAGGAGGCGGCGAAATGGCGGTTAAAGAATGCGCGAACTGCGGATATCAATCGGAAACACCCTTTGATCGTGATGTCTGTCCCGCCTGCGGGCTGACATTCTGGAAATGCCGGGAATGCGGATACATCCTGAAGGCGCCGACCCTTCCGGAGCAGTGTCCGTCCTGCTTCAGGAAATGTGAATTTCACAATGTCACCTGTTATACACCGGAATGCGGCGGTCCGGGGCATGTCGATAAAACATTGTAAATAAACAGCCGTTCCCTTTAATTATTTTGACCGGGGCGGGCTTGTGCGCCATCAGCGGATCACTTCCCGAAGCCCGGCGGATCCTCATCGAAGCCGCACCTGGGCTGCTGATAGGCTTCCGTCACGTCGGCGATCCCGGTCGGGTCCAGCGACATGAGAAAATCCTTCGTATCGAAATCGTTCGCTATGGCCGCCACAGCCAGGCTTTCCGCCGCGTTCCGGCAAACGTCCCTGGCGATGTCCTCCGAGTACTTCCGGAGGAGCTTCTTGCTGAGCCTGGCGCTGATTCCCGGCATCATCTCATCTGCGATCGTCCGGGTCGAATTCCTGACGGCTTCCTTTGCGGCCGCCTTTCCCGCCGTTTTGGCCGCGGTCTTCGCCGAGGCCTTCGCCGCCGTCACCGCGGCGTTGCCGGCTCCTCCCGTGGTCACAGCCATCGCCACATTCGCCGCGACCTCGAGCGGGGCCAGGACCTGCGCGATCGTCTTCTCGGCGCATTGACTCTTATGGGTTGCGCATCCGGCGCCGCAGTTGACGGGCTGTGTATCGGGACAATCCTGCCAGCACACAGGGCCGACGCCGTGGTAATGATCGCGGCAGGGGGTGTAGCAAAGCCCCGCGTCATAGGCCTGCCCTTCTTTGCATTGCATGGGCTTGCCCACGCCGCGCCCCCTGGACTGCTTCTGGCAGGAAATGCCGATATCCGTCATGCCCGAAGGGCACCTCGGGCTGCAGACGCAGCAGCCGATGGCGCGATATCCGGGTTTGCACCTGGGGTAATAGATCGCTCCCGACTTCTCGCATTGTCCTTCCCCGTGCTGCCGTTCACAGCGCTTTTCGGCATTTTTCAAACTGAAAGCCTTGTCCCCGATCTTCCAGGGGAATCCGACCCCGCGCCCGTAAGCCTTCGGCTTAAAGCAGTAAGCGCCGTCGTCACGGAAGTCCGAAGGGCACCTCTGCCAGCACACGGGGCCGACGCCTTTCCAGCCTTCTTTCCCGATGTCTTCGCACGCGGGGTAGCAAAGCCACGCGTCCTTTTCCTGTCCTTGCGGACAGGCACTGACCGGCACGCCCACGCCGCGGCCGTAAGAATGCCGCCAGCAATAGGGCTGACTGGCCCTGCTCAATTCTCTGAGCGCCCATTGCCGGAGAATTTTCTTTTCTTCCGGAGACAGAGGACGATCGGGGATGACCTGCGTGCCGCAGCTCAGCGTCAGAAATGCCAGAACCACGGCAATCCATACCATCATGATCTTAGACTTTTTATTCATGGCCTGTTCCCTCCGGACGCGAGATTCATCCAATGGGGCGGACGGGTGCTTTATCGGGTAAGAAAACAATGAGGGCGATGCCGAATGGCTGACCCTTCTTTAGCTGGTTTCATATGAAACCCCGCGCTTCATTTTTGCTTCGGTATGGAATGGCATACAATAAATCAAAGAAAGAAAAAAGGAAAAAAAGGGAACGATGGGTTGCGGGCGGGATCGGCCCGGGGCCGCGGACGTCAGAGTCGTCACGCCTTCCGGCCCCGTTGTCCGGGCTGCAATCAGGATGATGGATCAATTCGACAGTGTCACAGGGGGATTGGCTCTGACGGCCTCGGCCTTTCCTTCTTCATTTCCCGGCATGCCTTTTTTTACCTTTGACCATCTTCACTAATTTGTTATAGGAATTTTCCGAAAAGGAGGACGACCCATGATTGTCACGATTGTCAATATTGTTGTGAAGCCGGAGCATATTGATCAGTTTATCGAAGCCACCATCGCGAACCATCAAAACGCGATCAAGGAAAAAGGGAATCTGCGGTTTGATGTTCTGCAGCGCCGGGATGACCCGTCGGCATTCACTTTGTATGAAGCCTATGCCTCCGACGAAGCGGCCGCCGAACACAAGAAGACCGCCCACTACTTCCAGTGGCGGGAAACCGTTGAGCCCTGGATGGCTAAACCGCGCGAGGGTCTTGCCCATGATGTTGTCGCTCCGGCGGAAAGATCAGCATGGAATCGATAAATTCTCTTGACCTCGCGGGCCTTCCTAAAATTTATTTCAAAACGGGTCTCTTTGCCGAACTTCCTGAAATCATCCGGGCCTACGGCAGTTATGCGCTCATCATCACCGGCGGCGAATCGCTGAAAAAGACCGGCCGCTGGAACGGGCTGACCATGCAGCTCAATCGGGCCGGGCTCCGGTTTAAAGCTCTGTCCGTCCGGGGCGAACCGACGCCGGATGCCATCGACGCCATTGCCCGCGAGTACCGCACGACGCCCGTCAATGTCGTGGTGGCCATCGGCGGCGGCAGCGTCATCGACTGCGGCAAGGCGGTTTCGGCCATGCTGGCCGGGGAGGGTTCCGTCAGGGACTGCCTGGAAGGGGTCGGAACCCGAAAACCTTCGGGCGCAAAAGTACCGTTCATTGCCGTGCCGACAACCGCCGGGACGGGAAGCGAAGCGACGAATAATGCCGTGCTGTGCGACCGGAATGAGGGCTATAAAAAATCACTGCGGCATGATGCCTATGTGCCGGATGCCGCGCTGGTTGATCCGGGTCTCACGCTGACACTGCCGCCGCCGGTGACCATCGCCTGCGGACTCGATGCCGTCGCGCAGCTGATTGAATCCTACACGTCGACCAAAGCCGGCGATGCGACCGATGCCCTGGCTTTGCAGGCGATTGCCCTGGCGGCGGAGAGCCTGCTTTCGCTTGGCTCAGGCCGGAGCAATGATATCGCGCTGCGCGAAAGGATGTCCTACGCGGCGCTTGTTTCGGGGATCACCCTCAGCCGCGCCGGGCTGGGCGCCGTCCATGGCATCGCGGGACCGCTGGGGGGACTTTACCCCGTGCCGCACGGAGTGGCCTGTGGGAAGCTTCTGTTTCCGGTGATGAGCTTTGTTGTCCAGAAGGTCATGGATGAAAAAAACCCTGCCGCCCGGAAACGCTTTGCCGATATCGGACGAATCTTCGCCGGGGATTCCGGCCGGGACGAACCCTTTTACTGCCGGCAGCTGCTCGATGTTCTGCGCAAGTGGTCGCAGGAGCTGCGGCTTCCGCAGCTTTCTTATTTCGGCTTGAAGGCGGATGACTTTGAAAAAATTATCCGCCTCGCGGACTCTAAAAACAGCCCGGCCGTTCTGTCCCCGCAAGAGATCAAGATTGTCCTGGAAATTGTTCGCTGATCCACAGGCCCCCGAAAAACGGATATTGCCGCGTTAACGGCGCACGCAATTCCGGCGGAAAGGCGGCGCCTGATCGGGGCATGGCATCATCTCTTTTTATTTTAAGGTGATCATGATTAGTCCGGCAAAAATTATATTTTATGGCATTGAACTCATCAATTGCTACGCCGCGGTTTACTATTCCAATTTCATCTTCTTTTACCTCAAGCGCGCATTCGGCTTCGGTGACCTGGAAAATCTGCTGACGGCGGCGCTCGGCGGCTTTGTCTATATCATCGCCGCCTGGCAGGGCGGCAGACTGGCAGAGCGCTACGGGTGCATCAGGATGCTTTACGTCGGCTGCTGGGGCATCATTTTGTCGCTCGCCCTGGGCCTGGTATTCGCCACCCCGGCGGCGCAGGTCCTGGTGTTTTGTTTCTGGACGATCGGGGTTTGCTGCATCTGGCCGGCCCTGGAAACGCTGATCAGCCAGCGGTCAGGCGCGTCGCTGCCGAAGATGGTCGGCATCTACAATGTCATCTGGGCCGGCGGAGGCGCGGTGGGATACTTTACGGCGGGCATCCTGATCGAGAAACTGGGCATGGCCAGCCTGTTCTGGCTCCCCCTGGCGCTGACGGTTCTCGAACTGGCCCTGGTGCCATTGGCCGCGAGATGGCTGACTCAGGAAAATAATCTTCCCCGCGGGGAGGAGCCCCCGGCCTCGACGGTCCGGCAGGCGGTAACCAGGCGGTTCTTAACGATGGCCTGGATCGCCAATCCCTTTTCCTACGTGGCGATCAACACGGTCATCCCCCTGGTTCCCTCCATCGCGGAAAAGCTTTCCCTTTCCACGGGCATGGCGGGCATGGTCTGTTCCTTCTGGATGTTTGCCAGGCTGGCCGCTTTCGCGATCTTCTGGCGATGGACGGGCTGGCATTACCGGTTTCGGTGGCTGGCCGGGGCCTTTCTCCTGATGATTTTCTGTTTCTTCGGATTTCTGGTGACGCACTCGATCGGAGTGCTTCTGGCTGCGCAAGCCGGCTTCGGGCTGTCGATCGGACTCATCTATTATTCATCCCTGTACTATTCCATGAATGTGACGGAAAACCATGCCGCAAACGCCGGCCTTCATGAGGCGATGATCGGGGCGGGCCTGCTGATCGGTCCGGCCTTCGGCGCCGCCACGCTCTATCTTTTGCCCGCCGCCGCCGGCATCGGCGCCTGGTCTGTGGGCGGCCTGCTTTGCGTGGGCTTCTCCGCGATGCTCCTGGTCAGTCATCACCGCGGAGACAAAAGGGATTCCTCTCCATAAAGGGCCGGCTCGACCCATCCGGTCATCAGGCCTTGCTTCCATCCCCGCTATCAGTCCCTGTTAATGTGGCTTGACATTGCCGCATAAGTAACGTAGGGTCACCCCATATCCTGTACTTTTCGATGGTCTTTATCAGGAGGGTACAGCAGAAGTTGCGTTATGACGATTTGAAGTGCAAAGGCGGCCACCTTACTCTTTAGAGTGTTGGTGGTTTTTTTAAATTCTGTCATAAAAGCATTCGACTTCAGGTAAATATAGGGGAAAGGAGGATACTAATTATGTCAGAAGGTAAAGTAAAATGGTTCAACGAGAGTAAAGGTTTCGGGTTTATCGAGAAGAACGATGGCGGGGATGTTTTCGTCCATTTCAGCGCCATTCAGGCCACTGGTTTCAAGACGCTGGCCGAGGGCCAGGCAGTGAGCTTCGATGTTGTCCAGGGCGCAAAAGGCCCGGCAGCGGAAAACGTGAAACTCCTTTAATTTAAAAACAGGTAAATGAGAAAGAGGCGCTCTATGAAGATATATTCTCCTGGAGCGCCTCTCTATTTTTCGGCAGAGTCTCTTATATTTCCAGGAAAGATAAAAACAGGAGTTTGAAATGCCAAAGCCCATGAACGGTAGTGGTACGCAGGCCAGAGAAAGAGCAACGCAGCAGAAGCAGGCGGCCAAGGAACTGAAACGCATGTTGACCCGGCAGAAGAAGACCTTTGCCAAAACGCCTCCTCCCCATGCGCATTCAGACGGCCCTGAACCGATATCCGCCGGACCGATCGGCCAAAGTACGGATTGACCCCTGCACCTTTCTGTGCAAGGCTGTTTTGCGGAAACGGTTTACCATCTGTATCCAGCGCCACAAAAACTCAAAACTGTTTTAGGAAAAAACTAAAGGAGTGATATCATGGGAGACAAGGGCGGCAAGAAGGATAAAGAAAAAGGCCAGAAACAAAACGCCGAGAAGCAAAAACAAAAATCAAAAGACAAACAGGATAAACAGCCCAAAAGAAAGCCCTGACCAAAATCACGCGGTGACGGCCGGGGCGCGGTTTGGCCCCATCATGGCCTGAGGGCATCTTTGGAAATGCGCCATTTCACCGGCGTGGCGCTGTAGGCTGTCTCGTTCTCCTGATCAAGACAGAAATCCTGATAGCGGTCGGAAATCCATTTTTTCATCCGGACTTCATAGAGCGCCCGGTCGTCTTTACTCTTGTCGAGATAATCATCGATGAATTCCTCCTTGATGACAATCTCGATCTTCCGGGAACGTCTGTTCAATTTGTGCCGGTCGTCTTCCAGGTTCCAGTCAATTTGCATTAAATGATCGCCGCCGGACAAGCTGGACTTCACCCAGGCGTTGGCCGGGAAAACCGGGCTGATCATTCGCTGCCAGTAATCGAGCAAATCCTCACTCATGGCTGATGATTTTCATTTTTTTAGACCAGCCGTTCTTGTCCGTCCGGACATTTCGGCAGGCGGCGCTGTACTGGAGCGTGAAAGCAACCTTTCCCTCGGACGGCGCATCCTGATCCATACGATAGCCTGTGATCACGCCTCCAAAAAAAGAGGGTTCCTGCTGTTTTTTGTGAAAATAAATTTCACCGCCCACCAGCTCTTTGGCCTTGTCTTCATTAATCGTCCACCAGCCGCTTTCCCAACTGCTGTCAGGCAGCTTGACAAATTTATTCAACGGTTCAACCATGTGGATATTCATCTTTGTTCCTCCATTCTCAAAAAAGTACATGCTACCGGTAAGGGCTCCAGGGTGATAAACAGGAGATGTGACGTGATTTTTCTGGTAGTGGGAATCACGACTGACACGTACGTCAGGAAGGCGTCCTTCATGCCTTCCGTGTATCCTGTCAGAAAAAGACCGATATGTCACGATCTATTTGCTCCCGGCCCGATATTCATGCGGCAATCGGACGGTCCGGGCGGGAGAAGCCGGACACCGTTCGCTGAAAGACTAAACATAACGGGGGCAAATGCGGCTATTGGTCTTCTGCAGCAAGACAATAGACCGCCGCATCTTTTTACAATATTTTCCTTTAGCGAAAAAATTTTCCGGGGTTAAAGAGGTTCTCCGGGTCGAGCAGCGTTTTGATGCGCTTCATGAGGTTAACGCTTTCGCCATGCTCTGTTTCCATGAAGCAGCTTTTGCCGATGCCGATGCCGTGCTCGCCGGTGCAGGTGCCTTCGAATTCCAGCGCTTTCATCACAATATTGCGGCTGGCTTCTTCCACGCGCGACCAGCGTTTCCGGTCCTGCGGATCATCCATGACATGAACATGAATGTTGCCGTCGCCCGCATGGCCGAAAAGATAGGCCGTCAGGTCGCCGACTTCCTTTTTGCTGAAGTCCACCATCTCGCTGTACCGTGAAAGCGGCACCGCCACGTCCATGATCAGGGGGGCGAGGCCGATGTGATACCGCTTGATGGATTCATAGGTCTGATGGCGTATCTCCCACAGGCGCGCCCGCTCCTCGGCTCCGATGCCGCAGTCGATGGTGAGAGAACCATTCTGCCGGCAGATCTCATCCACGAAGGCCATTTCCTCGGCCAGCCCCTCTCTGCTGAACCCGGAAAATTCCATCAGCAGCGTGGGGTTCTCGTCCAGGGTGAGCCCCCGGTCGACGTTCAGCACATGAATGACGTTCGCGTCCAGAAATTCCATAGCGGCGGGCGCCAGTCCGGCCCGCATGATCTGGTACACCGTCGCGGTGGCGTTAAGGATGTTCGGGAAGGTTGACCGGACGGCCATGAAGTTCACCGGCAGACCGGCCAGTTTCAGCGTGGCCTCGGTGACGATGCCCAGGGTGCCTTCCGAACCCGTGAAAAGAGCCGGAAGATTGTAGCCGGATGAACTCTTCCTCGCGCAGTTGCCTGTGCGGATCACAGAGCCGTCCGGCAGGACAACCGAAAGCCGCATGACATAATCTTTGGTCGCGCCGTAGCGCACCGAGCGGATGCCGCTGGCGTTGTTGCCGATCATGCCGCCGATCGTGGCCGCGGCGCCCGGGTCCGGCGGAAAGAAAAGACCGTCGCGGGCGAGAACTTTGTTGAGTTCCTTGTAAATGACCCCGGCCTCGACATCCACCTGAAAGTCTTCCGCGCGCACAGCGATGATGCGGTTCATTTCGGAAAAATCGATGACCATCCCACCCTGCACGGGAATAGGATTTCCTTCCAGGCTGGTTCCCGCGCCCCAGGGGGTCACCGGGACTTTGTTTCGCGAGGCCCAGGCGATGAGAAGGCTGACCTCTTCGGTGGTCCGGGGCCAGACGACCACGTCCGGCAAAGACGGCGCGTGGAAGGATTCGTCATGGGAATGCAGATGGAGGACGGACTCGCCCGTGGAAACCCGGCGGTCGTCCAGAATGGATTTGAGTTCAGTTAAATCGAAATGTCGCGTCACAGCTGTCCCTCAAAATGGTCGTCGATCTGAATTCCGACATGATTGCAGGGAACGGCTTGCCACCCGCATGGGTGGCCGCGCGTTCCTACTCTTTTGAATTTCCGAATGATGACGTTTTCTTTTCCGCCTCCAGTTGTGCTTCGCGTTCGAAGTCCCCGGCCTGGCCCGATTGCCCCGACTGGTTTTTTGCCGCGTCTCCGTAACAGGTGAAGAAGGTGTTGATAATCGCGTCATACGGCAGATCGGCAAAGGAGCCGTGATCCATGACATACTCCATGTGCCGCCGGCCGGCGAGGTCGAAGGGATGAAACACGGCATCCGTGACGCCGTCCCAGTCGAGCGGCTTGACCTTGAATTTTTCGCAAAGCGACAGATTAAACGTCGGCGTTACTTTAATCCAGCGGCCTTCGAGATGGATATCATTATAACCATGATAGAAAAAAGTATCCGTCTGCATCAGCGCTTTAAGCCTTTGTGTCGTCAGGTGATTCCGCACGTCGGCAAAGTGCAGTTTGCAGGGGATGCCCTCTGCGCGCAAAGCGGCGGCCAGCACCACGGCCTTGGCCACGCAGTAACCGTATCCCTGTCCGAGAATTGTGCTGGCCCGGAAGGCCTTGCGGGAGTGATCGATCCGATAGGGATCGTAGTAAATCCGGTCCCGTACTGCATAGTAGAGCTGGACGGCTTTCTCCCGCGGCGTCACGGCGCCGGCGGTCGCCTTTTCGGCAAAGTCCCGGATCACCGGCGAATCGCAGTCGATAAATTCCGTGGGTGTTAAAAATGCTTCATTCATTGTTCAATCTTTCAGGGCTTGATCATAACTTTGATCGCCGTCGGGTCCTGAAGCTGTGTCCGGAAGGCCTCCGCCGCCTGGTCCAGCCCGAAGAAATGCGAGATCATGTTTTTCGTCTGGACCTTGCCGCTTTTGAGCAGTTCGATCGAAGCCCGGAAATTGCCGCCCAGGCAGCCGACCAGCGTGAGGTTCTTGCCGATGACGGGCAGCGGGTCCCATTTGAGCGCCTCTTCGTAGACGCCGACCAGCAGAATCTTGCCGCCGCCGCGCGCCATGGCGACCGACTGATCGAACGTGGTTTGATTACCGGCGCATTCGACGACGGTGTTGACGCCCAGCTGCCGGGTCGCTGCCATCACGGCGGCCAGCGTGTCTTCGCTTGCGGCGTCAATGACCGGGTCGGCGCCGCACAGTTTAGCCGCGTTCAGGCGCGCGGGCCTTCGCCCGGCGGCGATCACTTTTTCCACGCCCATCGACTTCAGTACCTGGACGGCGTAAAGGCCGATCACGCCCATACCGATGACGGCGACAATTTCATCGGGCTTGGGCTGGCCCCGGTTGACGGAGAAGTAGGAAATGGAGAGCGGTTCCACCGACGCCGCATCTTCGTAGGTCAGTTCTTCGGGAAGCGGGAAAATGCTGCGGCCGAGCGCCGCGAACGGCACGTGAACATATTCGGCCATCGCACCGGGGAATTGGTACCCGAGCAGCTCCATCGCGGAACAGCGGTGCGGCTTGCCCTGCTTGCACCAGAAGCACTCGCCGCAGGGATTAAACCCCACCGCCGTGCAGCGCGTGCCCGTGGCAATGCCCTGAACATCCTTGCCCACTTCTATAATATCGCCGCTGAATTCGTGGCCGAAAATGGTTCCTTCGTGACCGTTGACTTTATACCAGTGCAGATCGGATCCGCAAACTCCCGCGGCTTTTACTTTAATGATGACTCCGTGGGGTGCGCAAACGGGATCGGGGACGGTTTCGGTTCTTATGTCTTTTGCCCCATGTAAAACGGCTGCTTTCATAACTTCTCCTCCAATGCTCTCTATTTTTTTAAAAACATATTTCAAAGAATAACGTCTCTGTCAAGACGGCATCGCCGTATTTCAAGACGAAATTGACAAATCGGCGATTAACTGTTACCCCATTCGGTCAGAGATGGCTCAAGGAATACTTGAAAAAGGTACGTTTTTGATCATGAAACTCTGCGCACTAAATCTTATACCCGTCATTGACGCCGGTGAGCATTATGCCTTGCCGGCGTTTTCATTACGGATTCGGAAAAGGAGAAAAGGATAATGAAGAACAGATTGTCGACTGCTGCCGCAGTGCTGTTTGTTCTGCTTCTGGCCGTGCCTTCCGCAGCCTGGGAGGGCAGGATGGCGGGTGTCGGCGATGCCGGTGTTTTGATTGAAGATGAGTCGGATTATCTGATTCATCCGGCGGCGATCGCCTCCGGTAAAGGGTTTAACGCCTATGGTCATTACCGCGTGACCTACGATGCGGCAACCCGGTGGGACTATACGCTGATCTTTCCCCCGGGCGGCGTTACCATCCCTTTTACCGCCAGCGGCCAGGCCTGGAAAAATGAGGGCCGGCTGGGCGCAGCTTTTGCCCTGGGGGCGGGGAGGATGGGTGTGTTTTTCGACTACGCGGGCCGCAGCGGCGTCTATGGCGGCGATGAGAACTCCGGCGGTCTCACCTTGCCCAACTACAAATTAAGCGACCGGTCTGACAGTTTTGCACTGAAGGTGATCTATGGCCTGCCGGTGCGCGCGGTGAAACTGGGCGGTGAAATTCAGATCGCCTACCGCTCCGAAGAACAGGAAACATTCTACTACGATATTAACCTGAAGAATTATCCCTGGTCCGCCGAAAATGTTCCGTTTGTGAATCTTTATCCTTTCATGATCCCCTTTAAATCCAGTTACTGGGAAGCCGCGGGGAAAGTTTCCGTTGGCGGCTCCGCGGGGCCGGCAAACTACGCTTTCACCTTCCGGGGCGGCCTGCCTTTCTCGTCCGAAAATGAATATAATTGCAGCACATACGGGGCGAATGGAACAGTCCGGGGCGTGAACGTCGGCGGTGATTTCCGGCTGAGAGTGCCGCTCTCCGAGAGCCTGGTCCTGCCTTTTGAGGTGAGCGTCGGATATAAAACCATGAAAAGAGACGGCGACGGAAATACCCCCGGCTCATTTTTGCTGACCTATGCACATGAAAACAAAGACTTCTTCATTAAAGTCGGCGGCGGCACGGATATGCAGCTTGCCAAAGATACCAGAGCGGCCGCGGGACTGTATTATGATTTTATCCGGACCGATCAGGGTCTGCAGATCATGGACATGGGGGCAGCATGGTTCGTTGTCGATCAATACACCGACATGCCGAATTATTCCGAACATCGTTTGACCCTGAAAGCGCTGATCGAAAAGGAAGTACAGCACACAATCACCCTGCGCGGCGGCTTCAATGTTTTCTACGGCCTGGTGAAAAGCAGTTATGGATATTTCGCTTATAACGAGGTCCTTCCTTCTCTGCCCCTGAATGTGGCCACCGATGGCTGGACGGCGGGCGTGAATGCCTCGATCGGCGCAACCGTGAAGCTCGATGGCGTGAGCATCGAACCTTTCATGAATGCGGGGTACGTGAAATACAAGACCAGCGGCGAGGGAACATTCGGCCCGATGCCTGCTGAAGAGTCCTTCGATAAGATAAACTGGCTGGCCGGCGGCGGTCTGTCCGTCCGGTTTTAGATTCAGATCAACCACCTCGCAGCAAGCTTGCGAGGTATGAAATGAACGTGATGATTTCGCAGCAAGCATCCAACTAGAAAGGGAGAAGAATATGAACAAGAATTTCTCAGTGACGGCATTGTTTCTGTTCGTTCTGCTTCTGGCCGTGCCCGCAATGGCGTGGCAGGGCAGAATGGCGGGTACGGGCGATGCCTCTGGTTTGATGGAAGACGAGTCGGATTATCTGACCCACCCCTCGGCAATCGCCGCGGCTAAAGGCTTTAATGCCTACGGGCACTATCGCCTGACCTACGACAAAACGGCGACATGGGACTATCGTCTGAGCGCTCCGCTCTATAATGTTATTTCTCCTTATGCGGGGAGCGGCCATTCCTGGAAAAACGAAGCCCAGCTGGGCGCCGCCTTTGCCCTGGGCGCCGGCCGGATGGGCGTGTTTGTTGACTACGCGGGCGTCAGAGGGACGTATAGCGGCAATGAAAACTATGACGGATTCTACGGGCCCGGATACGCTGTTTACGATTTGGACAACAAGCTCGATAACTTTGCCTTGAAGGTGATCTATGGACTGCCGGCTGGCGGTGTCAAGCTGGGCGGTGAACTTCAGATCGCCTACCGCAACGAAGAGCAGAAAAACCTGTGGATGGAGGGGAATGCTGCGCTGATGAATTATCCCTGGGCGGCGGAAAACAGCCCGGAAATCAACCTCTATCCCTTCATGATTCCCTGCAAGTCGCAATACTGGGAGGCACAGGGAAAGGCGTCCGTTCTCGGGATGATGGGACCGGCGAAATACGCTTTCACGCTTACGGGCGGCCTTCCTTTCGGTTCTTCGAATGAATATCGGTATGACGACGTACCTCTGACTTACGTCAACGCCGAAGGCAAAGTCAAAGGTTTCCATGTGGGCGGTGATTTCTGGCTCCGCGTGCCGCTCTCCGATCGCCTGGTTCTTCCTTTCGTTGTCGCCGCCGGATATAAGGACATGAAAAGAAATGGATCCGGTATCAGCCTCTGGCCGTCAATCGTGACTTATGACCAGGAAACCCGGGACATCTTCGTCAAGGTCGGGGGAGGTGTCGATTTTACCCCGGCTGGAGGCACCAGAGTTGCGGGCGGCCTTTACTATGATTATCTGTACACCAGTCAAAGCCTTTATTTCTTTGATGATACTTTTACACCGCCTGCGTTCTTTGTGGATAATTATGCCGATCTGCCGAAATCCTCGGAGCATCGTTTGACCCTGAAAACTCTGGTGGAAAAAGAATTATGCTCCAGGACAATTCTGCTGGGTGGTGTAAACGCCTTCTATGGCCGGGTGAAGAATGACTATGCTTATGCAGCCTATAGCCATAGTGGTCCTCGCGAGCCGCTCGATATATCCACCGGCGGATGGACTGCGGGCGTGAATGCCTCTGTCGGCGCGACGATCAAGCTGGAACCCGTCAGTCTGGAGCCGTTTATCACAGCCGGATACAGCGAATATAAAACCAATGGCGACGGAACGCTCGGCGCAAGTGCGGCGACGTTAGACCTCAAGAGGGCCGGCTGGCTGGTCGGCGGCGGTTTGTC
Organism: Deltaproteobacteria bacterium; assembly: GCA_036528635.1. Lineage (GTDB taxonomy): Bacteria > Desulfobacterota > Syntrophia > Syntrophales > Smithellaceae > UBA8904. The sequence goes on along the minus strand of JAIGNE010000082.1, from coordinate 29,202 downwards.
CGTCAGATTCTAGGGGGAGATCCTGTAACATTTTTTTAAGGGCGGGTGTCTTATCCGCCCTTTCTTTACCCTTTCCCGCCATTTTCAAACACCCCCCAGGGGCGCGCGATGCCAGTAAAGATGGCGCCTGATCGGGAGCGCATTTTCGGCAGGGGATTGTATCATAAATGAAATCGGCATTGGAAAGGGAATCAGATGGCGACTGAGCGGAACCCCAGAATATTGGAGGCTGCGTTTTTTTCGAGATAGTGCCGGTCGGTGAGGCTGATCTCATCATGCGCGATCCAGCTCGCGCCCTTGGCGATGTATGTATCCGACGTTTCCCGGTCACCGATGGCGTCGCCGGTCCATTCCAGAACATTGCCGAGCGTGTCGGCGACTTCCAGGGCATTGGCGAATTTAACATAGTGATCCACCGGTGTGGTATCGCCGTGCAGAGTCGCTTCGATATTGCAGGCGTTCTCCTGCCACTCGTTTCCCCAGGGATAAATAAGACCCTGCGCTGTCCGGGCCGCGGCCTCCCATTCTATTTCCGTCGGCAGCCTTTTACCCGTCCAGGCGGCAAAGGCGTGGGCGTCCTCCAGACTCACCTGAACCACGGGATGCGTTCTCTTGAGATGCAGGGAACTGTCCGGTCCGAGCGGACGGTGCCAGCAGGCGCCCGGTACTCTTTTGCTGTAAGCCTGATTATGCAGGGTGAACCGCTCCGCGCCGGTGATGGGGTCGCGGCTGCGCTGCATGCGCGGGAAATAAACCAGGCTGTAGCCGACCTTTTCCGCCGTTGTGACATAGCCGGTTTGCTCGATGAAGATTTCAAAAAGCGCGTTGGTCACCGGAAACTTGCCGATATAAAAATCCGGCAGGGTGACGACCTGTTCGGCGAGGACGCTTTTGGCCAGATGCGCGCCGCCGACCAGATAATCGCCGGCCTTGATCAAAATATGCGCGTTGTAAAATTTGTCGCGGATGCTCAGGTAGCGGTCGAATTCCTCGGAGAGAAATTTGGCTTTTCCCCGGATCTCCTCTTCCGTGTAAATGCTCCCGCTTAAATCCGGTCCCATCGCCTGAAGGGCACCCGCGGCCTCGGCAAGGCGCGTCAATAACTCCGCTTTCTCGCGCAGGTCGTTGTCAATTTCGCTGTTTGCCGGCGTGACCTGGATGCCCGAAGTCGCGCCTTGCGCATCTTCCACGATCTCTTCGACAAAATCCTGTTCACTGATATTTTCGACCGCTGTGATTTCCGTGCCATCAGCTGCCGGCGGGGTATCCGTGATGGCGGCCTCGTCCAGTACTTCTTCCAGGTCGTCCGCCGCGGTGCTTTCGCCGTCGGTGATTGCCACGATGTCATCTCCTGAATGCACGATGTCTGCCTGTGCTGCAGCTGCGCCCGCGCCCGCGTCAACAACCGGACTGTCACTGATGATTTCCTCGACAACCTCGAAGGTCTCATCCGCGCCTGCCTCAACCACCGCTTCGGGTGGCGAGGTGAGTTCTTCGATCAGCTCTGTCCGGGCCAATTCGTCTGATATGATTTCACCTGAGACAGCCTGTTCATTCGCCGAAGTCTCGGCAGCTTCGACAGCTGCCGACAAAAGATCACCGGTGTCCGCTCCCCCCGGACCATCTTCCCCGCCTGTGGACTGAATCTCCAACCCGCTGCCGGAAATATTGTCGACAGCTCCTCCGGCGCCTGCCTCTGCCGCCCCTTCGGGTGACGAGATCCCGCCTTCGGGCGGCACAGTCACCCCTTCCGGTGACACGGCAATTTCGGAAGTGACCTCTGTTTCCATCAGAGAAATTGGTTCCACATCGATCATTGCCGCTTCTTCAGCGCTTGCTGCATCAACCATATCTTCCAGAAAATCAGTAACTGCTGCCTGATCGGCGATCATTCCGTCCTCTGCCATCTCGATATCTGCAGCAGATTCGAGAACACCTTCGGAAATGTCTTCGATGATTTCTACGATATCGGCAAATTGCGTGCCTGCGTCGTCCACAACATCGTCTTCGCCGACAACGCCTTCCATGTTTTCCGCTGACTGGGCCAGCTCTGCCTCAACGCTTTCGATCATACCTTCGGGCGGCAATTCCACGCCTTCGGGTGGCAATGTAATCTCTTCGATGATCTCAAAACCTTCGATCGCCTCTTCGGCAAATGCCTCGATGTTGTCGGTGACATTGGCCATCATGTCCTTGATCCCGGCGATCTCTTCCTCACTGAGTTCCGTACCTCCTGAGGCCAGCGTTTCACCGATCATATCGCTGACAGCCGCCATAATTTTGCCGATCTTTTCCGCGGCGCTCAATTCCCCGTCACCGAGAATTGAGGAAACAGCCGACAGTAACTCGCTGCCCGCAAGCCGGGCAGGCGTCGGCATTCTCCCGGTTTCCTTTTGCTCTTCGGCCGGCGCCACTCCTGCGCCCTCAGCCATTTCATCGATGATTTGCCTGAGCCGTCCCGCCTGTTCACCGGATAATGCGGCGGTTGCATCGACTTGGCCGGTCAGCATGCCTAAAACGGCGGCCATAATCTTTTTGGCTTTACTGGAGGTATCCATCCCGGTATTTTGAAGAGTTTGGACGATATCCTGAAGCGCCCTGCGGATGGCGTCTGCAGTGTCTGAGTCTTCTGCTCCGGCCAGCGTCTCCAGGTTGCCGGTGATGGTGGCGAGTATGCTTTTGATGCCCGCAATCTCGTCATCGCTGATCCCGGCGCCAGCCAGCGCATCGCCGACCAGGCTATTGACGGCCGCCATGATCTGGCCGATCTTATCGCCGACGCTCAATTCCCCGTCGCCGAGAACGGAGGAAACTGTCGTGAATAACCCGTTGCCTGCGAGCTCTTCGGGTGTTGCCGTGTGGAGGGCTTCCGGTTGTTTGCCGGCCGACGGCGCCTCTCCCGCCCCCTGCGTCAGTTCATGGAAAATTTGCCTGAGTTGCCCTGCCTGGTCGCCGGATAGCGCACCGCCTGCCGTTTCGATAGCATCGGCCACGACGCCTTCCATCGCGGTCATGATCTTTTTGGCCTTGCCCGTGGTATCCGTTCCGGGGTTCCGAAGGGTTTCAATAATAGCCCTCAGAGCTGCCTGCGCGGATTCATTGAGGCCGCCGGTTCCGGCCGGTCCAGTGAGCGCTTCTTCCGCCAGCATCCCCAGGTTGCCGGTGATGTTAGCCATCATGGCCTTGATTCCCGCAGCCTGCTCATCGCTTAATCCCGCGTCCGGATCAGCGAGCGCCTCGCCGACCAGGTCATTGACGGCCGCCATGATTTTGCCCATTTTTTCATCGAGGTCCAGGCTCCCGTCGCCGAGGATGGAGGAAATGGCGCTCATGAACTCTCTGCCCGCAAGCCTGGCGGGTGTCGCGCTCTGATCTGCGGGCTCTTCACCATCGCCCGGGCCTTCTCCCGCGCCTTTTGCCATTTCATGAAAAATTTGCTGGAGTTGCCCCGCCTGATCGCCGGATAAAGCGCCGGATGTTTCGATGGCTTCGGCCAGTATCCCTTCTACGGCGGTCATGATCTTTTGGGCTTTGCCCGTGGCGTCCGTTCCGGGGTCCCGAAGGGTTTCAATAATAGCCCTCAAAGCTGCCTGCGCGGATTCATTGAGGCCGCCGGTTCCGGCCGGTCCAGTGAGCGCTTCTTCCGCCAGCATCCCCAGGTTGCCGGTGATGTTAGCCAGCATCGACTTGATTCCCGCAGCCTGCTCATCGCTTAATCCCGCGCCCGGATCAGCGAGCGCCTCGCCGACCAGGTCATTGACGGCCGCCATGATTTTGCCCATTTTTTCATCGAGGTCCAGGCTCCCGTCGCCGAGGATGGAGGAAACGGCGCTCATGAACTCGCCGCCCGCAAGCCGGGCGGTCGCTGCTGTCTGATCCGCCGCCGGCTGTTCACTGCCCGCTGGTGTTTCCCCCGCGCCTTTTGCCATTTCATGAAAAATTTGCTGGAGTTGCCCCGCCTGATCGCCGGATAAAGCGCCGGATGTTTCGATGGCCTCGGCCAGGATCCCTTCTACGGCGGTCATGATCTTTCGGGCTTTGCCCGTGGCGTCCGTTCCGGGGTCCCGAAGGGTTTCAACAATATCCGTCAAAGCCGCCTGCGCGGATTCATTGAGACTGCCGGCTCCGGCCGGTCCAGTAAGCGCTTCTTTCGTGAGCATCCCCAGATTGCCGGTGATGTTAGCCATCATGGCCTTGATTCCCGCAGCTTGCTCATCGCCTAATCCCGCGCCCTGGTCAGCGAGTGCTTCGCCGACCAGATCATTGACGGCGGCCATGATTTTGCCGATCTGGTCGCCGGGGTCCAGGCTTCCGTCGCCGAGAATGGAGGAAACGGCGCTCCTGAACTCGGCGCCCGCAAGCCGGGCGGGCGCTGCGACCTGATCCGCCGCCGGCTGTTCTCCATCGGCCGGGCCTTCTCCCGCGCTCTTTGCCATTTCATGGAAGATTTGTTTAAGTTGTCCCGCCTGATCGCCGGTCAGCTCATCGCCGGATGCGTCAATGGTGTCGGTAAGAATATGGGTAACAGACGCCATGATCTTTTTGGCTCTGCTTGGCGCATCCGCCTGAGAGTCCCGGAGAACCCCGACGATATCCTTGAGCGCGCTGCGCACCGATTCAATAACACCCGTCTGCATGGCGTTGCCGGATGCTTCCTCGATCTCTCTCGCCAGCCCCTGCAAGCCCTGATCGATTTCCGATAACCCTCCGCGAATGTAGTCGGACAAATCCTTGTCTTTACCCGGCAATTCCATCGGCTCTGTGCCCGATCCGGAAAGAGGTGCGCCCGGTCCGCCCAGCGTTCCCGCACGGCGGACAATATCCGAAAGCGACAGACCCAGCTTGCCGGTGATGCCTCCCAGGACATTTTTAAGGCGGTCGATTTCTTCCTTGGTATTTTCCGCCTCGGTGTCGGATATGGAGGTGGACAGGATATCGCTCAGGACGGACAGGATTTCGCTGATCTTGCTTTGCGTATCGATGCCTTTTTCCTTAAAGACATCCAGGATGCCCGCCAGCGCTTTGTCTTTGGCTTCATCGGAAATACCGAAGACATTGTTGTGGCTGATGACGATACCCTGGGGATTTTTCCCGTCCGCGTAAAGTTTTTTCAGATCGCTGTTGACGCTGGACTTGAGGCTGCTGAAATTTTTCCGTTTGGTCTTGAGAAGATCACGGTCGTCGCCCGTTTCCCAGATGGTTCTGACCAGTTCTTCCGTATCAATCGACTGGAGGGATTCGGCCGACGCGTCGTCCGGATAATATTGCCGCACCGCCCGTAAAAGCCTGGCTTTGAGGGTTGTCTCGTTTTTGTAGCGAAGATTTTCGATCGCTTCATCAATATCCTGAAGCTTGATAATAATGGGCACAGTGCCGTCTCCCGATGCTGACGTCGTTAATGATATATCGAGAATATATGCTATTTCTTTAATTACACAGGCGCTCTTGCAGAATAATCAAAAAAATATTAAAAAAACAGTAATATTTTCGGCACTGCTGCCGATATAGGAGAAAGACATTAAATATAGTCTTTATAAGATAGAGGAATAACCGGAGAACAAGATGCAGGAAAACTTAAAGCTCCAGTTTGAGCAGATATTTGTCAAACATTATGAACGGCTGACCAATTCACAGCAGACCATCAGCGGTCTTCCCTTTACTCTGGAAAATATCGTGTGCTTCATTCTCTTCGGCGGGCGTGAACTGGATATCGAGGATATCTATGGCGATGTCAGCGAGCGCTATTCGATGGAAACATTCATGGCCGATGCCCGGGAAGCCGGCATTGAAGCGGATGAACGCCTGCATGCCGCCATTTCCCAGCTGGTGGCGCAGAAGCTCCTCCATCTCCAGCCGGACGGCCATTTTTACTCCTACCAGGCCACCCGCGAAACCGCAAGGATGCTGAACCGGATTTATCCCAAAATGCAGGGATTGAGCCTGCTGGCCTACATCGGCCAGACGATCCAGGAAGTGGAAAGCGGCCGCATCGATTTAGGGTCCGCGGTGTCCCGTTTTGACCAGACCTTGCAAAAACAGGGTGTGCTGCTGCCGAAACCCAAGATTCCCGTCATCACGCCGCCGCCCAAACCGGCGGCTCAGCAAAAAAAATCAGATGAAACCAAATCCGGCAGCTCCCGAGTCATCCGCGACTATGTCGTGACGAGTTCTGTCAAGGCAAAGATTGATAAATCCACGATGCCGGACGAGGTTTTGTCTGAACCGGCTCCGGAGAGGGTTTCCGCGGCCGAAGAACGGGCTTCCGGGCCCGCGGCGGCGCCGGAAGAAAAAATTGCCGTCGCTTTAGAACCCGCCGCGCCTGCTGCTGAAATGAAGGGGGCGGACGCTGCGCCTGATGAACCGGCGCTGCAGCCCGCGGTCATCATGGGTGCCGCGGTGGACGATGAAGCCATTGCCGCGAAGATTGCCGCTTTCGAAAAGGAACTGGCGCTGGTCTGCCCGATCTGCAAGGTCAATGTGCTGAAGGAAGAAAAGACCGTTGCCGGGAAACTGTTCTATTCCTGCACGTCGGACAAATGCAATTTTATCAGCTGGGGAAGACCGCATCACATCCAGTGCGCCCGCTGCAAGAATCCGTTTATGGTGGAAGTGACGGAAAGTACGGGGCAGATGGTCCTGAAATGCCCGCGGGCCACCTGCCAGCATCGTCAGCCCCTGTCGCCCGCAACCCCGGCAGGCGGCGTCAAAACCGTTGTGCGCAAACGGCTGGTGCGGCGCAAAGTCTGACGCTCTCCTCCAGGATGAGTGAGGGCAGGGCGCGGATGTGCATCAGAGCCTATTGACCGCAAAGATGTTGGATACCCGGTCTTTGCGGTTTTGTTTTTTAAGGCTTTGATGCCCCGGGCGCTCTTTTATCACGCGCTGCAAATCCGGTTGCGGCCCGTTTGCTTGGCCTGATAAAGGGCCTGGTCCGCGCGAAAAAGAAGCCGTTCCGGGCTTTCCTCCGGCAGCAATTCCGCCGCGCCGATGCTTACGGTCAGGTGGATTGTTTTTCCCCCGCCGGGCGTGAAAATGATTTGTTCAAAACCGGACCGGATGCGTTCAGCCGCTTCCAACGCGGCTTTTCTGTCCGCGTTGTGGAGAATTGTTACGAATTCCTCTCCGCCGTATCGGCAGGCGATATCCTCTTCCCGCAGCGTTCCCGTCAACAATCTGCCCAGAGCCGCCAGCGCTTTGTCTCCTTCCGGATGACCGTAAGTGTCGTTGAAATTTTTGAAATGGTCCACGTCTATCATGAGCAGAGACAATCGTGTGCTGCTGCGCCTGGCCGCGGCAATTTTTTTGACGAGCGATGCGTTTAAAAAACGGCGGTTGAAGAGTCCCGTCAATTCATCCGTCACGCTGATGGCCTGCAGGACTTTTTCATTTTCCCGCAGGGTCGTTTCCTCCTGCTGCAGGATCCGGAATCGGTTGCCGAGGGCGAAGGACAGGAGGATGGATTCGGCCGCGCTGCCGAAAATCATAATGTGCATGGTGAAGGTATTATTGGGGATGAGGCCATAAAACTTGAATAGAAAAATGACGGCGGAGCCGAGCAGAACGCCGACAGCGATGAGATAGAACATGGCTGGTTTGAATCCGGAGCGCAGTGACGAGACGGCCGATGTGAAAAGCACGATCGTGACGATCTGCCCGATCAGATAAGCCAGGAGATTGGCAATCCACAATTGCCGGAGGACGCTGAGCAGGATGAGGATGAGCATGCAGGCCGCGAGAATCTTTAACCCGATATCATGCCGGGGGGCCGTTTTAGTCGTGTCGAGGAAAACAATGGCAAAAGTGATGGCGAACAGCATCATGCCTGACGCAAACACAGCGATATGAGTCATGAGCAATGCGCCGATCGACGGCCAGAAATACCCGAAGAGCCCGAAAAGCACGCACTGCCAGACGAGTAAAAAGGAAACATAGAGGATGTAATAGAGATAATGTTTGTCGTGCAGAAACAGATAAAGGACGAGGTTATACAAAAGCATGGCGACCAGAATTCCCGTGCAGAATCCGATTATGAGAAAGAGGATGAAACTGTTTTCTCTGAAGGCGTCGACGGTATAGAGGGTTGCGCGAAACTGAAGAGAGAAAGGCGTCGCGACGCGAACAATGACCGGGCGTGAATCGTCGATGTTACCGGGCAGCAGGAAAGTCGGGTAGAGGAAGGGAAATTCCCCGCTTTTTTTATCTTGCTGCCATCCTCCCGCGAGCTCAAGGGCGCCGGGGACTCCGTCTTTGACGACCGGCACCCAGAGGGTTATCGATCCCAGGGCGGCGTTATCGAAGACCAGAAAAAGGCGGCGGTTGGACAGCTCCGCGGTTTTATCGGAATGTGGGGCGGCGATCCGGCATTTGAACCAGAGCGTGGCTTTCTTAAAACTGAACTGGAAAGAATTTCTGGTGTGACGTTGAAACGGCAGCCGGCCGTGGATGATGTCCTGATAGCGGAGAGAATCCGAGGCATCCAGCAGGTATTCGGCATGGGCGGCGACCTCAAGGGCCGGATTAGCCCTGCTTGCCGCCAGGGCGGGCGGATCCCCCGCTGCCTGCGCCGGCGCCGACCCCAGAACGAACAGACCGACCATCACCCGCAAGATCCGCCGAACAACTTCCTTGCGCAGAATCATGGACGATTCTCCCTGCCGGCATCAGCAAACGCGCTCTTTTCCCCGTCCAGAAAAAATTTCTTCAGGGTGCCGGAATCGAGCATCGACCAGATTTTATCGCGGGCGACTTCCAAAATCGAATCCTCCCTGATTTTCAGGATTCCCTGGTCGGTCAGCCGGTGAATCATTTCCCGGATTTCGAGAGGGTCCTTGCGGGCAAGCCCGCTTAGTCTGGCGATGTGTTCCTCAAGCGATGCCCGGGGTTGATCCAGGACATGCATGATGATCACCAGGCGCGTCCAGAGACTGGCAAATTCCTCCAGTGCGGCGTTGGAGTTTTTTAAACGCGTGGAAAATTCCTGCAGCATGGTGAGCGCCACACCCCGGCTTTCGCCGACCAGATTCCGGAAGATCGCATCGTCAATCACGGCCAGGCGGCTGTCTTCCAGCGCCCTCGCTGTGGCGGTGCGCCGGACCTCGATGAGCGCCGCCATCTCTCCGAAATATTGCCCCGGTCCCATTTCCGCCAGTGTCTTTGTCGTCGAACCGGCCGTGCGCTCCAATCCGACGCGGCCGGACAGGACATAGAACATTTCACGTCCCGCGTCGCCCTCGGCGAAAATAACGCTGTTTTGTGTGTAGGCGCGGCCGAATCTCAGGAAAAGCCGTTCATCGACTTTCAGCCCGGATTGATGCGGTTTGAGCAAAGCCCTTTCCAGCAGAAGGACATCACGCCGCTCATAAGAGGACATGACTTCGGCGCAGAACAAAAAGATCAACGCAATGTAAAAAACCCAGATGACCATAATGACGACCGTTTCCAGCGATCCGAAGATGATATGGTAGCGGGTATAACTGGCCAGGTACCAGGTAAAAAACTGTTTGGCGACCTCCAGAAGAAACGCGAAAACCGCGCTGCCGGCGAGCACTACGGAAAAACGGATTCCGGCCGTCGGGATGATCCGGTAAACGGCGGTTACCAGAATGACGACCATGGCGTACGGAATCAGATAACGCAGCACAATTTCCGCCGGCAGGGTCAAGGAAATTTCGATGTCGCCGGGCAGGACCAGGGGAGCCCCGGCAATGAGCGCCGCAACGTAACTCATGAGCACGGAGAGGCCGCCGACGATCCAGGCGGTCGGGATCATGCAGATCGCCATCAGTTTGGAGATAAAATAATTTCTTTTCCGCTCCGATCGGAAAATATGATTGAGGGCTGATTCAATCGCGTTAAAGATGGCGGCCGAAAGCCAGACGAGGCCCAGCACGCCGATCCAGCCCAGTACTTTGCCCTTGCCTTCGATGTGCCCCAGCTGCTGAAGAATATCTCCTGAAAAATAGGGATGAAAACTCTGAACGGCGCTCGCGATGTCCTCCTGAACGCCGGGGTTGGTGCTGAAGAAGGACCCGGTGGCCAGGATCGTTAAAATAAACAGCGGAATGGCGGACAGGATGGCATAAAGGGCGATGGCCGCCGCCTGGTTGCCGTCGCTGTTACTGCTGAAGTTACTGGCGGCGTCAGTCAGAATTTCCCGGAAACCCGCGGCCCTGATCCTCAGGGATTCCGCACGCCTTTTGCGCCACGCCGTTTTGTCCATGATTCCTTCAATCATAAAGTGTTTGCCGATTTTCCGGCTCGGAAAAATACTACAACTTAATTTCGATCAGGTCAATCTATACATAAGAATTTGTTCATAAATCCATTTTAAGGCGTGGGTTCGGGAAAAATCTTTATGGCGGTCAATCGTGTCCGGAAACGTGGTTTTACGCAAGTTTCCCAGTCGCTTCCCCGCTGCCCCGGCGGGTGGAATAAAAGGAGGGGTGCCGATCCCGAGGAATGCCTTGACATTCAGGATACGCAGGCGTAGCTTAAAACCAAGAGAAGCTGCGATGCACGTATAGAGTCTATTCTACTGGATGTTAACAAAAAAGAAATCACAGGGTCTTTGTGGTGAATATCACCCGTAATAGACCGGATGCTAAATGATGGACTCCAGCAAAAGACAAGACGGCATAGGCGGCTCTCTTTTTTTTTAACTGAAAATCATTTTTCTTTTTTGTGTTCATTTACGTTGTCCCATTATTCCCGCCCTGTTGTTTCTAATAACAATGATTCGATTTGCCTCCGGGTTCCTGTTGGCCGGCCCAAATGCGCAGCTCATTGGCATTCAAGAATTCCCGGAGGATGACGATAATAGGAGTGGCAAACCGGCCAATCATGTCACCATTGGCAAAAGGCCCGCCTGAAAACAGCACTCTTTGTTATCTCAAAACGATAAATGCCGCATCGTTTTTAAGGGATGCGTATCAAAGTCTGAAAGGAACCTGAAACATGACGACGGAAAAGAAGGAAGAAAAGGCAGGCCGGCCTGCATCAAAAACCGGGGAGTGGGTAACCAAACATCTCGACGGTTTAACCAGGCGAAATTTTATAAAATATTCCGCCGGGACCGTCGCCTGTCTTTCTTTAGGTTCATTGACCTACGGATGTGGAAGCAGCAGTAATGATGCACCAATGGTCGCGAGTTATCCGATTAATGCCGACGTTTTCACAACGCTCCAGAAGACGGTTCAGCTAAGCCAGAGTTTTTCGGAGACGATTGCGCCTCAAAATCTTCAGAATATTCCGGAATACGACTCAAAAGGCTACGGTGTCTGGGGGGATGGCGGTCCGCTTGCCCCCGTGCAGCGCACGGATATCATGTCTCCAGGCTATGACCTGCCGGCCGGCAACCATCCGTCCACGCTTTTGAGATACTTTGCCGTTACCGATATCCATATCACCGACAAGGAATCCCCATCCCAGCTTATTTACATGCAGCCTTTAAATGAAAATGGCATTGAGGCAGCCGTCACGTCCGTCTATTCACCCACCATGCTTTACACAACCCATGTGCTGGATGCCGTTTTGCAGACCATCAACGCCCTGCACAAAATTCATCGGATCGACTTCGGTCTGTCGTTGGGCGATACCTGCAACAGCACGCAGTACAATGAGCTGAGGTGGTATCTTGATGTATTTGACGGAAAAGTCATTACCCCCAGCTCCGGAGACCATCGGGGAGCCAACACGATCGATTATCAGAAACCCTTTAAGGCGGCGGGCCTTGATCCCGCGATTCCCTGGTACCAGGGAATCGGCAATCATGATCATTTCTGGCTCGGTTCCATCCCGCCGGACGCAGGAAATCTGCGCAGAACCTGTATCAGCAATGAAGTCATTGTCATGCCCAATACCCTTTTTCGGGGGGAGGCTCTCTATGACAAAACGCCTCCCCTGTTTTACATGGGTGTCATCGACGGCGCCACGCCGACCGGCGTGATTATCAAAGGCGGTAAAGTTGGAGACCCCGGCTTTACCAGCCCGCCGATCGTTGCCGCCGACAGCAATCGGCGTTCTCTGACCAAGGCACAGTGGAGACAAGAGTTTTTCAACACCTCTTCGCGTCCTGCCGGCCACGGTTTCAACCTGGTTCCACCCGATCAGGACGATGGTTTTGCGTGCTACAGCTTCGTGCCGAAATCAACAATACCGATCAAAGTGATTATGCTCGACAATACCCAGCGCGAAGACGACGGCGCCACCAGCATTCACGGACGCGGTTTTCTGGATGAGGCGCGCTGGGAATGGCTCAAAGATGAACTGAAAGCCGGCGACGAGGCCAATCAGCTCATGATCATTGCCTCGCACGTTCCGATTGGTGTTTACCCGCATAAGAGCGTCCTTGGCGGAATGGACACCTATATGGACTGGTTTGATAATTCCGACAATCCCACAAGCATGCAGAATGCGGTGGATCTGGCGGGGCTGATTGCGGAGCTGCACAGCCACCCGAATCTGATCCTGTGGATGGCGGGGCACCGTCATGTCAATATTGTCAAAGCGTTTGTCACCGATAATGCCCTGGCGCCCGAGCGGGGCTTCTGGCATGTTGAAGCATCGTCGCTCCATGATTTTCCCCAGCAAGCGCGTCTCTTCGAGATCAATCTCAACAGTGACTATACGATTTCCATCATGACCACCAATGTCGATCCGGCGGTCAGGGAAGGGACGCCTGCCTGGACCGCGCGCAAATATGCGGTCGCTGCCCAGCAGATCGTTAAGACGAATCTAAGGCCCAGCGCTCCCAGTGCGGATCCCACCCTTCCGGCAGGCCTGGACCCGTCGGTTGAAAAGACCAAAGACGCCATGGACCCGAATATCGGTTCTTACAACGCGGAACTGCTTGTGGAACTGAGTTCGGCCATGAAGGCCCATTTGCAGACCCTGTTCCCATAAGCAAAAGATCTGCATCGTAAGAGACAAACTGGAAATGAACGAAAAAAGGCTTAACAAGTAGAGAAAAACTGCAAGTTGGGCCTTTTTTGGTTTTCAGAGAGGAATGCCATTGTAAAATGTCCCCAACCTGTCATTCCCGCGAATAACCTGATCCCTGAAGATTATGCGAGGTCACGAGTGCGGGAATCTAGCAGTTTAGCATTTTCTGGATTCCCGCCTTCGCGGGAATAACAAAGAAGAAAAAATTGGTTTTCAACCAGAGCATCACGCGTCAGACTGAAAAATTTTTAACCTGAAAGAAAGGTCCCCTATGAAACTGTTGGAAAACATCAAAAAGGATTTTCTGGAACTTCTCCCGCCAATGATTTTTTTCTTCGTTGCCTTTGTCCTCATCCTGACGACCAAACGGATGATTCTCAGCGAGTACCAGATCTCCTGGACAGGATTTGGTGCGGCGGTTGTCGGCGCCATCCTTGCCGGCAAAGTGGTGCTGATGGTGGACAAGCTGCCCTTTGTCAACCGATTCCCCGACCAGCCGCTGATCTATAATACGCTCTGGAAAAGCCTTCTTTATTTTCTGGCCGCGTTTTTGGTCAGTTATCTGCACCAACTCGTTCACTTTCTTCGCAAACACGAAGGCCTGATGGAAGCCAACCGGCATCTATGGGCGGAAGTGGTCTGGCCACACTTCTGGCTTTTGCAGATGTGGCTGGCCGTGCTCTTTTTGATGTTCTGCGCCATGCGGGAACTGATCCGCGTTCTCGGTAGAGATAAATTTATCCACCTGTTTTTCGGCGGTCGAGGCAAAGCTTAAAAAAGCAATCAAGAAATGGATGTAACGGACGTTAAGGAAAAATATATGAAACATCGCGAGTTCCAGAGATTCAAGTATTGGCCGCCGGTGACATTCTGCCGCCAAATGGCGTGCTCCGGAAGAACAGGAAAGCCATCATGAGAGTCTTGTTATTACATTGTCGCTTTCTCTTCATCGCTTTGGGCTTCGCGGTGATGCTCTCGGGCTGTGGCAGCAGCGATCCGGCGCTGGCTCTCTACACCATCACCGGCAATGTTTCCAGTCCAGATACCGGCGGCTTGGTTGACGTGACCGTGGCCCTGGATGGCGACCAGACCCAGACTGCCAGCACGGATACGAATGGCAACTACAGCTTTACCGTCCCCCATGGCGAGTACCGGGTAACGCCGACAATAGGAAGCACCATCTTCGCACCGCCCGACAGCGTATTGGAGGTCAAAGATGCGCCAGTGACTGGCATCGATTTTCTGGTGGCGCCCGTGATGCCGCCGCAGGCGGCCAACACTTGGCGGGAGACCGGCTCCATGACCTACAAGCGAGATATTCATACAGCCACTCTGCTTGCCGATGGCCGGGTGCTTGTTGCGGGAGGGCAATCTTCCAGTGGCGATCGTGCCAGCGCCGAACTCTATGATCCGGCTACAGGCAAATGGACGATGACGGGTTACATGAACAACAAGCGTTCCAACCACACCGCTACCCGGTTGGGCAACGGCCAGGTATTCGTTACAGGCGGACAGCGACTACATAACGACGGTCAAGACAGTTCCGAACTCTACGACCCGGCCACCGGAAAATGGACGCTGACCGGCTCTTTGAACTTCGGGCGCAGTTACCATACGTCAACCCTGCTGGCCGATGGCAAGGTGCTCGTGACGGGCGGGCTATCTGAAAATGATGTTACACGCGCCAATGCAGAGCTCTATGACCCGGCTACCGGTAAGTGGACGGTCACCGGTTATTTGAACCACGCGCGGCAATCTCACACGGCCACCCTGTTGACGGACGGTCGGGTTCTGGTTGCGGGTGGAAAGGATGCATCGAGCACACATGCCAGTGCTGAGATTTACGACCCGGCTACCGGCCAATGGAGCACCACAGGCTCAATGACTGACGGCCACATGTATCATGCGGCGACCTTGCTGGCCGACGGCAGGGTACTCGTTGTAGGCGGCTATACGAATCCGCATTCTGTTTACGCCAGTGGCCGCGCAGAAATTTATGACCCCAGCACCGGGCAATGGACGATAACAAGCTCTTTGGTCTACCCGCGCGAGTGCCATAGCGCGACCCTGCTTGGCAACCACAAGGTACTCGTTACTGGTGGGGTAAATAACAGCACTCTAGCCAGCTCAGAACTCTATGACTCGGCCACCGGAACATGGAGCACCGTTGGCGAGTTGACATACAAACGTGATTCCCATACCGCGACCTTGCTCAACGATGGAACGGTGCTTGCCGTAGGGGGGGAGGCGGTCCCCAGCCACGTGCGTGCCAGCGCAGAGTTGTTTTATCCGGGGAATTGATGGCTGATCGGCGGCGCAGTCACCTTGCTGATGTTGGCGCTGACTCCAAAATAGGGGGCAGGTAAATCCGGACTTTGAAATGAAGAGAGATGATATGATGGTGAACTTTATGAACAGAAATAGATTGGGCAGAATTTTGTCGGTCATGGTGATCATTGCAATGATTGCAGGTTGTGCAGGCCTCGATCGCCTGAACAAACCGGCTTTGGTGCCTGAGTTAATGCCGGGTTTGCTCCAGGGCTATCTGCCGTCTGAATCGCTCCCGAACAGCCTTGCCCTGCTTCCACCTCCCCCTGCCATAGTTTCAACCGCCAGGGCTCAAGATGAAGAGATCAGTAAGAGAAGTTTTGCACTGCGCGAAACTCCACGCTGGACGCTTGCTACGTCTGACGCCGATCTGACATTTCCCCATGCGGCCGGGACATTTTCCTGCGCATTGAATGCCCCCATCACCGAAGCGGATACGCCGCATTTGTATAGGCTGCTGCGCCGAACCCTGACGGATGTAGGTCTTTCTACCTACACCGCAAAAAACCATTACAATCGCACGCGCCCTTTTCTCTGGAACAAGGAGCCCATCTGCACCCCGCAGGATAGGGCGTTTCTGGAAAAAGACGGTTCTTATCCGTCCGGGCATACGGCAATCGGCTGGGGATGGGCGCTGATCCTTTCCGAAATTTCACCGGGTGAAACGGATGCAATCCTGGCGCGGGGCCTGGCTTTTGGAGAGAGCCGCAATGTCTGTAACGCCCATTGGCACAGCGACGTTGTGCAGGGTCGTGTCATAGCCGCCGGTGCTGTAGCCCGGCTGCACGCCGATCCCGCGTTTCTGGCTGATCTTAGGTCCGCCAGAGCCGAGCTTGCCGCCGTCCGCAAAAGAGGCCTTAAGCCCACACGCGACTGCAATGCGGAAGCCGCGGCGCTGGCCATAAAACCGTCACTGGCCCAATGAGCAGTGAAATGAAGGGAACCTTCTAAGTTTATCCATCTGTTCGCCGGTGGTCGAAACAATGCTTAAAAGGAAAAATCGAAAAATGAATATAAAAAGAATTCCGTTATTAATCCTTGCGGTTTGGGTGAGTTTTGCTCTTGCCGCATGCTCGGGAGATGATGCGATGCCCGGCGTCAGTGCTACTGATTACTCACAGGCCAGACACTGGTTGTCTCTTTCTGTCGCGGTTCATGAAGTAGATGTTTTTTACCTGTATCCCACCGCCTGGCAGCGGGCCGCAAATGAGCCCTATATTTGCGCGATCGACAACCCTTCCATGCTGTCAGGTTCAGCCTCCGCCTTCGCGCGAACGGCAACCGCCTTTGAAACTTTTGCCAATATTTATGCACCATACTACAGGCAGGCGGATGCCCAATATGCCTTAACGCTGCCTCAACCGGCCCATGACGCATTAATCGGAGGGATCCCGACGCAGGATGCTGTTGCCGCGTTCGATTACTACATCAGGAATTTCAATAACGGCCGTCCGTTTATTTTAGCCGGCCACTCGCAGGGATCAAATGTATTGAACAACATTCTGGCCGGGTATCTGAAAGATCATCCGGATGTATACAATAGAATGATTGCCGCATACATTATCGGCTATTCCGTGACGCAGACCTTTCTTGATAATAATCCGCATCTGAAATTTGCCGAGGGCCCCGATGATACAGGCGTGATTATTTCTTATAACACGGAGGCCCCGGACGCCTTAACGAATCCCGTTGTGGTCGGAACCCCTCTTGTTATAAATCCCATCACCTGGACAAGGGATGAAACGCTGGTCGGCAAGGATGACCCCGCCGCCCTGGGGTCATATATGCCGGATCCGGCTGATAACTTCAAATTTAAGGAGGTGCCGCAGTATGCCGACGCCAGGATCGATTTAACAAAAGGCGTGTTGATCTGCAGCACTGCAAACGAGGAGATCATATCCTATATAGACTCTCATATCGGATTCCCGGCAGGTGTTTACCACAGCTTTGACTATCCTTTTTACTATTATAATATTCGCGCCAACGCGCTAAACAGAGTGAATAAATACCTGGGCGATTAAAAATAGAGGAGACGTTTCATGAAACCATCGTATGAGTACAAAAAAGCCTGTTTAATCTTTTTATTGGGAATGCTGATTTTCTCTTTAACAGGATGTACAGATACCGGCAATGGAACCAACACCGCCAGCAGCAGCTTTCCCGTGGTTGTCGTCTCGGATGTTCATTTTAATCCTTTTTATGATCCAAAACTTTTTCCGGCGCTGGTCACGGCGGCTCCCGGCCAGTGGGCGAGTGTTTTTCAGACATCAGAGATAACAGCCCCTTCAGTATGGGGCGCGGATACCAACTATCCTTTGCTTGCTCTGGCACTCGAAAGCATTAAGCAGAACCTGGGAGCCAGTCCGCTTATTATTTTTACCGGCGACATTATCGGGCATAATTTTCCGAAAACATTTTTCGAACTGTATTACGGAAACCTCGGCGTGCCGGTTCCAGACGATGCAGCCATTGAAGCCGACGTTGCAGCAGTTGCAGCCATGAAGGCATTTGCCGACAAGACGGTTGCCTTTTTTATGGGGCAGATGAGGTCGACTGTCGGAGATATTCCCGTCCTGTTCGCTGTCGGCAACAGCGATTCCTATATCGGCGCTCTACCGGAGCCCAGTTTTCTTTCCAATACAGCGGAACTTTATTACACACAGTTTTTGAACGGCATTGTAGACCATCAGACATTTCTTAATACCTTCACAACCGGGGGATATTATTCCGCAGATCTGCCCGGGACAAGTTTAACGGTTATAGGACTCAATTCGGTCATGTTTAACTATGATTTTGGTGATAGCTTGAAGAGCGCTGTAGAAGCTGAACTTACCTGGCTGGATGCACAACTCGCGCAAGCGCAAGGGGCAGGCAAAAAAGTATGGCTCTTAATGCACATACCTCCCGGCGCGGATAAATATTCAACCGCCCAATCTGTCGATGTAAGCGGTCACATTACAACCGCCACCATGATGTGGAATCAGGACTATCAAACAAGTTTTCTGCAAATACTTTCCAGGTATCCGGGCTTGATAACCCAGATGCTTACCGCGCATACACATATGGACGAATACCGCATCGTGTCACCCGGCATTCCGGCTGATACAACGCCCAGCATAGCTCCCTATTTTGGCAATAACCCCGCTTTTAAGATTTTTACGTTTTCTCAAGATACGTTTAAAGCCACTGATTACAGCATCATGAATTATGACCTCGCTGCCAGCCCCGAGAAGTTTAATCGCTATTATACCTTTTCGATAGCGTATCTCATGTATGGTTTTCTGAACGATTCTTTGTTGCAACTTTATCCGGAGCTCGCCCTGGAAAATGCAAAACAGCAGATCTACAGAGGACACTATTTTTCCGGACATAATTACACGATTCCCGTCACCGGTACTTTTAATCCCATTACCGATAAGACCTGGCCTGTTTACTGGTGCGGCATAGGCCATATGGACGAACAAGGTTTAATCGATTGTGTGAACGCCTATTGATGTTTATTAGGAAGGGAGATCATGAAAAGAAGTAAAATTTCCTTTGTAAGATGGCTGTTTCTGGTTCTTGCCCTGACGCTGCTTGCTTCATGCGGAGGTGAGACCACCGACACCGCCAACACCAGCTTTCCCGTGGTTGTTGTCTCGGATGTCCATTTCGATCCTTTTTATGACCCGACCCTTTTTCCGGCGCTAGTTGCCGCTGATGCCGACGAGTGGGATAATATTTTTAAGACATCGAGCATCACAACCCCTTCGACCTGGGGGAGCGATGCCAACTACCCGCTGCTGGCGCTTACCCTCGCCGGCATTCGGCAGAACCGGGGGGCAAGTCCGTTCATTGTTTTTACCGGCGACATTCTGGTGCATCATTTTTCGCAAACGTTTTATACGCTCTATGGGAGCCAGGATACTGCCGCCATGCAGGCCTTCGCGGATAAAACCGTTGCCTTTTTTTTGAATCAGCTGAAGTCGTCTGCGGGAGACCTCCCCATCCTGTTCACCCTGGGAAATAACGATGCCTACACGGACTACGCGGTGGAAAGCAGTTTTCTCTCCAATACGGCGGAAATTTTTTATACAAAATGCCTCGATGGCGTCGCCGATCACCAGGCGTTTCTGGATACCTATCTCGCCGGCGGATATTACAATGCCTCGCCCGCCGGAAAAAATCTGATGGTGATCAGCCTCAATACCATCTTATTGATGGAGACCAGCGCCGCCGCAACCGCCCAGCTTGCCTGGTTCGATGCGACACTGGCGCAAGCCCGGGCAGCCGGCAAAAAAGTCTGGCTCTTCATGCATGTCCCGCCCGGCGCGGATATCTATTTAACGGCCCGGCTGGTCGATAACAAAGGACACCTCGCCTCCGCCCGGATGATGTGGCAGCCGGATTATCAGACAAGTTTTCTGCAAATCCTTGCAAAATATCCGGACATCATCACGTTTACGCTCGCCGGACATACGCATATGGACGAATACCGTATTGTGTCGTCTTCTCATGTTCTGGACATAACGCCCGGCATCAGCCCGCGCTCCGGCAATAACCCTGCCTTTAAAGTCTTTACAATCTTCAGCGGTACATTTGAACCCGTCGATTACAGGTCGATTAACTACGACTTCGCTGCGATGCCGGTGCAGTTCAACAACTATGATGCTTTTTGGTCAGCGTATTTGATGCAGGGTTTTTTGGATGATTCCTTAACACAATTATTTCCGGCCTTGGTTACAAATCATGCAAAGCAGACACGCTACAGGAGTTCTTATTATTCCGGATACAATATTTTAAATTCCATTACCAATACGAACTGGCCGGTTTACTGGTGCGGCATTGGGAAAATGGGGCAACAGGAGCTTATTGATTGTGTGAACGCCTATTGATGTTCACAAACAAGAAGGAGGATTGAATATGAAAAGAATTTCCGTTTTACGGTCGCTATTATTTTTAGTTCTTGCTCTGACGTTGCTCGCCGGCTGCAAAGGCGGTTCCGATTCCAACACCATTACATTCGCGCCGCTATCCGCCGATAACCTCAATCTGATCTTCGTGGTGAGCCCGGATTTGGCTCATAACGCGGCAGGTGACATCCATCCGGACACGGCAAATCTCACTAATCAGGGTCTGCAGCGTTCGCTCCTCATGGCTACCTTCCTAAAAAGGCATCTCCTGGGAACAAAGAACGTAACCGGCATCTACGCGCTCGCTCCGATGACGCATCTGCAGACCGCAAACAATTATCCCGATATGGCGGCCATCGGATACATTCAGCCCTTTGCGCTGCTAAACCAGATCACCATGGGCGATACGACCGCCAACAGCTACCCGATCAATACCGCGTATGCTCCGGGGGACGTGCCCGGCGGGGTTGTTGAGCCAAGTCCCTACATCACCGGCGCCCAGGGGCTGGCTTTCAATGACCTGCACGGAAACAATATTGCCCTCGCAACCCGCATCATCAACGCCAGCGTCGTAGGCTTTTATGTCTTCTCGGCGCCCTGGGAAACCATCAGCGCGCTCATGACCAGCATTAACAATATCCACGGCTATAACCTGAATCTTCCGGCAAGCTATGCGGGGCCAAACACTGTCTATGCGATATCCATTCCGCCGTCCGGGGCGGCCAGGCTGGTGACTTACAAAGCCAATCTTAACCCGCCATCTTCCTACCCGGTGCTGCCGACGCCGGTGGCAGCGGCTTCATGCACCTGGCAGACCTATTTCAGCGCTACACGAACCGGAGGGGTGAACGGCGTCGTCATTCCGCCGGGAACCAACACCAACCAGACTGTTTATCTGATCCGGCATGCAGAAGCGCATCCCGGCAACAATTTTGAAGATGGCAACTTTGTGGGTGCGGGGCAATGGCGCGCCCTGTCCCTTCCCAACTTTCTGCCCAACGCTCTGCGCGGTCTTCCCAGTCCCACTGCGGTTTATGCCATCGACCCCGCGCAGTCGTTTGCTCTGACGGCTGACTTCGGTATTTCCTATGTCAGGCCCTCATTAACAGTACTGCCCTACGCCGTCGCCAACAATTTGCCCTATTATCTGGTCGCAGGCTTCTATATCAGCGATCCGAACGATCCGGCCGCAGCCAGGGCCACCAGTGACTTTTTATTTACGAACCTTGCCGGCGTCAATCTCTCCAATCAAACCATCCTGCTGGCGTGGGAGCATTTACATTATCCGCCGCTCGTAACTTACCTTATCCAGAGCTATGGCGGCACCGTTCCGGCTCCACCGTTGCTCTGGCCGGAAGATGATTACGACACCATCTGGACCGTGACGCTGGACGCCCAGGGCAACCTGACGGTGAACAATGCATTGTGCGAAGGCATCGATTCCGCATCATTGCCGGTCACGGCGCCTCAATTCTGACCGTTCAGCCGCGCTGCTTTTGCACTAATATCATGAAGTGGGCTTTCTGTAAGGCCTGTGAAGCGAAAGATAATAACTGACAAACTTTATCGAAAAGGGGAGACTTACAATGAAAAAAATAACAATCAGTGTTATTGTGTTGGCCGTAGTGTTCACCATGGGGATCTGCTTTGCGGATTCCGATATTCCCAACCTGGTCGGAACCTGGACCACAGAGGTCCAGGGCGGGGTCGTTCTCAAAGGGGCGAAACACGGCGCCAAAACCCACCACAGAGGAGAATTCAGCTCCCTCAAAGGTGAGTGGATTGTCACCAAGCAGGATGGCAGAGTTCTGCACGGGACCTTTAAATCACCGCGCGCCACGGAAAAGTTCGTTGCCGTTATTGCCATGGATAATAGGAGCCTCTATCTTGCCGATGAAGATGGTTTCCTGGATGGTCAGATCGTTAATCAGGATCAGATGAACTTCATCTATCGTCATTCCGGCGCCAAAGATACGGTCGTAGCCGTGGGAACCATGATGCGGAAAAAGTAATCCGCAGGCATTAGATTAAAAATGATGTCAGGAGAGAAGTTCATGGAATCATTTTACACGTTCAAAAAGTTCTGTTTGACCTCTTTAATCGGCCTGATAATATTTTCTTTATCAGGATGTACAGGTAGTGACAGCACAAGTCCCGCGGTGACGGCATGGCCTATATCCGATGAGGTTGTCACGACAGCCCAGCAGCAGATTCTCCCGGTAGGGCTGTCTGCCGCGGACACACCGCAGATCCTTCCGCGGGACGTGCCGCTTTATGAGGAATACGGTTACAGCGGTTGGCGGGTGGGTGTCGGCCTGCCTTACGTCAAGCGAACCGAACTTGCGCCGGCTTACGCGGGCGCCCCCCATGCGGCGCGTCTTTTGTCATTCTTTGCCATCACCGATATTCATATCACCGACAAGGAATCCCCTGCTCAGGTCAACTGGCTCGGCTGGAACGCACCGTTTGGCACTCCATTGTCGTCTGCCTGGTCGCCGGTCATTCTCTCGACAACCCAGGTCCTGGATGCCGCTGTCCAGACGATTAACGTGTTACATAAACAATCACCGTTGGATTTTGGAATCTCTCTGGGCGATACGGTCAACAATGCCCAGTACAATGAGTTGAGGTGGTATATTGATGTCCTGGACGGCAAGATGATCATTCCCAGCTCCGGCGCCCATGCAGGCGCCAATACAATCGATTATCAGAAACCTTTCCAGGCTGTAGGCCTGGACAAGTCCATTCCCTGGTATCAGGTCCTTGGCAACCATGATCAGTTCTTCCTGGGCTCATACTATGAGTTTGAAAAGAGCCTGTCCGCGCATATCGGGTCGGAAGTCATGACGTGTTCCACAAATTGTCCTACCACGTATGCGGGCATCCGCGAAACCGGTTTTTACATGGGCGTGGTTGATGGTTCAACATTTTACGGAGATATCATCAAGGCAGGGCCGGCGGCTGATTTTCCAACACCGCCAACCGTTGTTGCCGATGCCAACCGCCGTTCACTCGCGTCCGCCACTTCCACGAGCGAGAATTGGATCGCTGAATTTTTCAAGACCACGACGAAGCCGGCCGGCCATGGTTTCAACCTGGTCGATCCCGCTCATGGCGCAGGTTTTGCCAGTTACAGCTTCCAGCCGAAATCGGGCATCCCGATCAAGATTATTGCGCTTGATGATACCTGCAAGGGCAGTCCTGACGATCAAACGGCAGTATATTACGCCGGCTGCCTTGACCAGACCCGGATCGACTGGCTTAAAGCCGAGCTTCAGGAGGGACAGGACAACAATAAACTGATGATCATCGCGGCCCATGTTCCGGTTAACCCGCAGACAAAGCTTATCGATGACGGAACTCGCATGCCTGTATTTATCTCGCCTTCAGATCTGGGACTGGTCGCCATCCTCCATAACTATCCGAATCTCATCCTGTGGATTTCGGGTCATCGTCACATCAACACCATTTCCTCCCAACCCTATAATCCGGCCATACCCGGTCATGGTCCCGCAAACAGTTTCTGGGAGGTCGAGACGGCGTCGCTGCGCGATTTCCCCCAGCAGTTCCGCACCTTCGACATCCGCCGCAACAGCGACAATACTATTTCCATCATCGTTACCAATGTCGATCCCGCCGTCAGGACCGGGTCACCCGCGGCAAAGTCGCGGGGCTATGCCATCGGCTCCGCGCGGGTTTTTGGCAACTACGCCCTCCCGGATACCGCGTCGCAATCCTGCAATGCCGAGCTGGTAAAACAATTGACCCCCACAATGCAGGCGGTTATCGCCCCGTTGGGATCGGCAATACAGTAAGTCTGAAATCAGGCATCATGAAGAGAAAGGATACGTTTTATGAAACCATCGCACAATTTCAAAAAGTTCTGTTTAGTCTTTCTAATGATCATGCTGATTTTCTCTTCAGCAGGATGTTCAAAATGTTGTCTGAAAAGTCAAAGTCAGCCCGCGGGATACCCGATTGCATCGGATGTTCAAACCACAGCTCAAAGGACCGTTGTGCCCGGCCCGAAACCTTCAACGGCAATTAATCTCTGGGAGATTTCCAAATACGGTCCATACGGCTATGGCAGCTGGACGTACGGGCCGGGGCTTCCCCACGACCGGCGGCTGGATCTCCTGCCGGCGACGTACAGCGGCGCTGCCGTGACTAAAAAAACAAAACTCCTGAATTTCTTTACCATCTCCGATATCCATATCACGGACAAGGAATCTCCCAACCAGTTGATCTATATTCAACGCCTGCATCCTGCATTGCCGGTCGGGGCCTCTATCTATTCGGGGATTATGCTGTATACAACGCATGTGCTCGACGCAGCCGTTCAAACGGTCAATGCTCTGCACAAACAAAACCCCATCGATTTCGGCCTGTCTCTGGGCGATACCTGCAACACCACGCAGTACAACGAAACGCGCTGGTATATCGATGTCATCGATGGGAAGATCATCACCCCCAGCTCCGGCGCCCATCTGGGAGCCGACACCATCGACTATCAGAAACCTTACAAAGCGGCAGGGCTCGATAAGTCGATCCCCTGGTACCAGACGATGGGCAACCACGATCATTTCTGGATGGGCTCCATCCCCGTGGACTACAGCCTGCGCAAGGATCTTCGGCAGTCCTATATCACCGACGAAGTCTTCGCCACGGGCGATGTTCTTCGTGACCCCCGGAAAATTAACAGCCGGGATTACTATATGGGCGTACTTGACGGCTCGACGCCCTACGGTGACATCAAGTACGCCGGACCCGTCGGGAATTTTGCAAGCACTCCGAAGGTTGCGGCCGATCCGGATCGCCGTTCGCTTTTAAGAACCCAGTGGATGCAGGAATTCTTGAAAACATCGTCCCACCCCGTCGGTCACGGATTCAATCCCGCGGACGCCCAAAAGGGCTTTTCTTGTTACAGCTTTGTTCCCAAGTCGAATATTCCGCTCAAGGTGATCGTGCTGGACAATACCCAGAAGGAAAACGACGGTTCCGTCGATATTCACGGGCATGGCTTTCTCGATCAGGCCCGCTTCGCCTGGCTTAAAAAGGAACTTGCCGATGGCGATGCGGCAGGTCAGCTCATGATCATTGCCGCGCATATACCCATAGATGTCGAAGTGACGGCGCCTGATTCCGAACTGGGCTGGTGGACCGATCCGCAAAACGCCGTGACCCTGCCGAATCTGATTGCGGAACTGCACAGCCATCCGAACCTGATCATGTGGCTTGCGGGTCATCGTCATTTAAATACCGTAAAAGCTTTTATTTCGCCTGATCCGGCCAGGCCGGAAAAAGGCTTCTGGCAGGTGGAAACGCCGTCCCTGCGGGACTTCCCGCAGCAGTTCCGGACGTTCGAAATTTACGTGAACAGCGACGATACGCTTTCCATCGTGACCACCAATGTCGATCCGGCGGTAAAAGCTGGATCGCCCGCCGCAACCTCACGTCAATATGCCATTGCGGCCACACAGATTATCGGGGCCTGGGATCTTACAACTAAAAATAATCCGACGAATGATCCAACCGTCAAACCCATGCCGACCGGTTCTTACAATGCGGACCTGGTGAAAATATTGAGCCCGGAGATGCGGGCCAAATTAAAAAATACCAGAACTAAATAAGTGGCAAAAAAAGGAGGCAACGGTTAAAATACAGTCGTTTTTCGGCAGGGAAGCCTCCAGGTATTGATGCGGCGGGGTCCATGGGGACCAGACCATTTTATTGATGTACCGTTCAGAGATAAAGGATGATGATGGGAAATTTGCTTGTCTTGTTGACGGTTGTTTCCGGCGTTCTCGGCCTTCTTTTTTTTGTGGTTACTTTTAAGGCCCTTCGAAAAAAGAAGATCGTCAGTTCGACGATTCGTTTGCTGTGCGCGCTGCTGGGCCTGTCGCTTGCTCTGTTATTCGGCACGATTTCGATAGCCATCCAGGGATATCGCGCCCTGACGCATGAGGAGATTGCGGCTGTCGTCAGGACGGAGCCCCGGGGGGCCAGGTCTTTCATGGCATACTTCACATTTCCCGACGGCCGCGAAGCTTCTTACCAACTGGCCGGCGATGCGCTCTATGTCGATGCGCACATTCTCAAATGGAAGCCTTTCGTCAACATCCTGGGGCTGCACACGGCCTACGAGCTTGATCGCGTCTCGGGACGGTACCTGGACATAAAAGATGAGCTCTCCGGTCCGCGCACGGTTTTTTCAATCTCCCCGAATAGAGTGTTGAACATGTTCAACCTGAGGCAGCGCTATCTTGCTTTCAGCCCGCTTCTGGACGCCGAATACGGATCGGCCTCGTTCATCAACCTGGACAAGGCCGCAAAATTCGAGATCAGGGTTTCTACAACGGGCCTGCTGATCAGAAAAATTGAACCTTGAAAATCAGCAGCAGTAAAAACAAAATGCAAGTCGTCATAACCGGGGAGAGCAGGCATGCCGAAAACAAGCATTATGAGATACACCCTCATCCTATTTCTGGCTTTGCCCTTGATCGCTTTTGCCGAGACGCCGGAGATCAAGGAGTACCAGGTGGTCAAGGGCGACACCCTTTGGGATATTGCGAAGGCGGAGTTGAATGATCCCTTTCTGTGGCCCGGGCTCTGGAAGGAAAATGCGGGGATAGCGGACCCTAACAGGATCTATCCCGATCAGGTGATCAGGATTCCCCGCAGCCTTGTGCCAGCCGAAAAGCGCGCAGAAAATGCCGCACGGAAATCTGTATCCGCGTTTCGGGAATCCGCCCTTGCCGAAAGACAGCGCGATAAAGAAATAAAAAAGGAAACTGCGCTGAAACCGGCAGCCGCATCTCATTCTCCTGCTGCTGCCGCAGGTGAGCGCTATCAGGGGATAACGGGAATTATTTTATATGACGGGACTGTGATTGAAGGGCAAATCATCAGCATGAATGCGGAAATCGTCAAGATTCGCGCAAAAGATGGAAAAGTTGCGTCCTACTCATTTATCAGGGATGTCGAAAATTTTATTAAAGAGTGAGCGGCGCAAGCCGGGGATGCCCCTCAAAAATCTCAGCCGCCGGCAGCGCGAAAACGGTTATCGGCGAAGATTGAAACTTTGGAGAAATAGCGCCGTCAGGGTTACCCGACGGACAACGCAGCCTGGCGGAAAGAAATTCAATGGAGATCGAATATCCATCAAGGGAGGATGAATCCATATGTGCAAAAATATCTTTAGAGTGATGGGAATGATGTTGCTTCTGGCCATGTGTATGCTGTCTGTCTCCTGCACGGGCGTGAAATGCGCGATCGACAAACAATCGTGCAAATGGGACTGTCCGGAAACAATTGGATTGAGTCAGGCCTGCGAACAGAAGTGCAACGTTTTGTATGATATTTGCAGAAGCAAGAAATGACGCTCTGAATTCAAAGATCCGCACGCCGACTTTCGCAGTTTATTGAATAAAAACCATGGGGGAACGCCAGGCGTGACCACGTCGGGAATGCATGGAGGCAGCCCCGGCCGCCGCTGCTCTGTCCGCCGGAGTTCGCTTTGCCTGTCAGTCAACGATTTCCTTCAGGTAGTATTCCTCATACATATTCCAGACGGCCATGGCCAGGGACATGATAATCGGGCCAATGATAAATCCCGTGAAGCCGAAGACAATGATGCCGCCCATGGTGGACAGAAAGATCAGCAAAGGGTGCATGGAGACATCTTTGCCCAGAAGGATCGGACGGAGAAAATGGTCGACCATGCTGATGACCAGGGAGCCGAAAGCCAGGATGAAGATGCCTGTCCAGAGATGCCCCGTGATGATCATGAGGATGCCTGCCGGCGCCCAGACCAGCGCACAGCCGACGACGGGAATCACGGCGGTAATCACCATCACCACCCCCCAGAGGATGGCTCCCTCGATGCCGGTAACCAGAAAGAGAATCCCCCCGAGGATTCCCTGGATTCCGCCGATAATCAAGGTTACCTTGAGCGTCGAGTTGGCGGTTTTCTGAAAGCGCGTGAGGAGAATCCTGTCGCGGTCGTTTTCAAGCGGCAGGAGCCGCAGAATGGTATCGAGAAATTTTTCTCCATCCCGGATGAAATAGAATAACGCGTAGAGCATAACACCCAGTTGAACAATAAATTGAAGCGTATTCTGCGTAAAGCTTTTCAGATTTTCGAAAAAATATCCGGCGATGCTTTTGGAAATCTCCGTAATCTTCTCCGTCAGGGCGGCATCGTCGAGATGCAGACTGTCCGTGAAGGGATTGTGTTTGATGAGCTCCATTAATTTCTGGACATAGACATTGACCTGACTGCTGTCATTCGACAGGCCCTGGTAAATGTCCATGGATTCCTTAAGCAGCAAGCTGATGATGAAGCCAAAAGGAAGAATGAAAATGAGGCAAATTAAAACAAGAACAATCGTCGCGCTGACCGAGGGACGATGCAGCTTTTTCTCCACTTTTTTGTAGACGGGCATGAAGAGCCCCGCCAGGATCGCTGCCCAGAAAATGGCATAGATGAACGGCTTCATGATGAAAAAAACCGCGGCGGTGACGATCAGCATGATCGCGAAAAAAAGGACAGTCTGTGCTTTTGGCTTTTGCATATGAGGATGCGCCTCCGTTTGATCTTGCGTGTTGGATACCCGGGACGACGGCCTGTTACATCAGGGCTTGCGGCGAATAATACAACATCCGAAAAACAATGCAAGAATAAACATTCATGCGGTTATCTGTTTATCCCCCGCCGGGGAAATCGACCCATCGGGCCGCAGGCCGTTTTCGGTTTGGACGCCCGGAAAACAGATGGCCCCGGTTTCCAGTCCGTCGCCTGCAAATGGATAAGAAGAAGGGGTGAAATAAAAAACCCCTCAAGCGATGGGAGCCTTGAGGGGTGTGCTATATCAACAGATCATGTTTGCTGCTGCGGCGGTTACACCTTTACAACGACCGATCAGGTCATGATGTTCTTTACTGCATCAATAACCGGGTTGGTGAACAGCGCCATCAGAATGGTGTAAAGAGCGAAGGCGCCAACAACTTCTGCTGTGTACATCTTGTTATACTTCCGTTTCAG
>JAIGNE010000081.1:0-6816 GCA_036528635.1 Deltaproteobacteria bacterium | reverse complement strand
TACTCGGAATTGCCTACCTTGTCGGAATTGAGTTCGATTCCCAGTTCTCTAAAGTTCAGCGCTTCAACAAAAGCATCGTAAGCCCTCACCGGGTTATCCTTGGAAACGTACTCCTCGATACTCTGTGGCATCAACTCCATTTGATAACGGTCACCATATCGATATGCCATGCGTCATCTCCTTTGTGAGCGTTTTAGCACATCAATATGGTTGTGCAACCAATTTTGCCTTCTTCTAATATTTTATTGTCAAAGAACAATTTATACCTTAATTATGACACAGTCTGTCCGCCGGTATGACGACTTTTACGCCGAGTCCCGCTATTACGACACAGTCTGGAAGGCGGGAATCCAGTGCGAACTCAGGTTCCTGGATTGCAGGGTCAAGCCCGGCAATGACAAACAAAGGCTTGATTGCAGGCCGTTCAAAACCCAAGGGGCACCGGAAGAATAAGAAAAAAATTGCCACGCTGCCTGACGAGCGCCCTTTAGGATAGAGACATCTCACAATAACAATACAAACTGGATTGCCGGGTCAGGCCCGGCAATGACGAACAAAGGTTTGATTTCAGGGCTGTTCAAAAATACCCGGATGCAAGGCCCCGAGTCCTGAGGAGCTAGTTGTAATGAAGTTTCAGGACGGCTCAAAAATGCTGAGATGCCAGGCGCGCAAGACCCGGGTTGCGAGGCGTACTGTACGTACGTCGAGCGACACGGGATCGCAGCGCAACGACGCAGATTAGTGCTTTTCAGCCGTCCTTAGTGGGCTTCGTCCCAGTTGACCCCAGCCGCAATCTCCACTTTCAGCGGCACCTTAAGCCTGATCACTTCTTCCATCTCTTTTTTGATCAGCCCCATGGCTTCTGCTTTTTCTTCCAACGGCGCTTCGACAATCAGTTCGTCATGCACCTGCATGATCAGCCGCGCGGCCATATTTTTCTTTGTGAACAGGTAATCGATATTGACCATGGCCACTTTGATCAGATCAGCGGCCGTGCCTTGAATGGGGGCATTAATCGCCATGCGTTCCGCAAACTGGCGCACCGCGGGCATCTGACTTTTTAATTCCGGCAGGTAGCGGCGGCGGTTGAGCAGCGTGCAGACAAAACCGTCGCGCCTTGCGCCTTCCAGGATGCCGTCCAGATACTCACGCACTTTTTTATAGCGGGCAAAGTAGCCGTCGATGTAAGCCTGAGCGGTTTTCTGGGGCACGCCCAGCTCTTTGGCCAGGCCGAATGCGCTCATGCCGTAAAGGATCCCGAAGTTGATGACTTTGGCCTGCCGGCGCATATCGGGGTTCACCATCTGCGGAAAAACACCGAAAACCTCCGAGGCGGTGCGGGTATGAATATCCTCTTCGGAGCCAAAGGCTTCCAAAAGCGTTTCATCTTCGGACAGATGCGCCAGCACCCGCAGTTCAATCTGCGAATAATCGGCGGAGATCAAAACACAGCCCGGATCGGCAATGAACGCCTGGCGGATTCTTTTGCCTTCGAGCGTGCGGATCGGAATGTTCTGCAGGTTGGGATTGCTGCTCGAGAGCCTGCCGGTGGCCGCCACAGTCTGGTTGTACGAGGTATGAATCCTGCCGGTCTGAGGGTTGATCAGGGCCGGCAGCGCGTCCACATACGTGGATTTGAGCTTGCTAAGCGACCGGTAAGCCAGGATCTCGGCGGGCAGCTCGTGGCCGCGGGCCAGATCCGTCAGCACATCGACGTCCGTGGAATAGCCTTCCTTCGTTTTTTTGCCCCGGGGGAGTTTCAATTTTTCAAAAAGAATCGTCTGCAACTGCTTGGGGGAATTGATGTTGAATTTTTCTCCCGCCAGACGGTGAATTTTTTCTTCGGAGAGAGACAATAATTGTCCCAGCTCTTCGGACATCTGTTTCAAAAGGACGGTATCCACCAGAACCCCTTTTTTCTCCATCGCGGCCAGCGTGAATAAAAGCGGCATTTCCACGTCACGGTAGAGAGAAGCCGCGCCCGTTTCCGCCAATTTTTCAGCCAGAACCGGCGCCAGGGACATTATCGCCTCCGCCCGCTGCCCCGCATAGGCGGCCATTTTATCGACAGGCACCAGCGCCAGCGGATACGTTTTTCCCTTGCCGCCCGCCACATCGTTTGGCGCGGGAATTCTTTCATGGAGATATTCCCAGGCGATTTCATCAAGTTCATAGGAATGCCGGGCCGGATTGAGCAGATAAGAGGCCAGTTGTAAATCCCCGCCCGCCTTGATATCGAGCCGGGAAACCGCGACAAGCGATGTTTTCAAATCGTAGGCGTGTTTTTTAGTTTCAGCGTCCGCGAAAACCGGCGCGAGCGCGGTCCATGCGTCTTTTGCCGCTAATTGTATTTTTGCCCCGGTATGACCCAGCGGGAGATAAAATGAATCGCCGCCCGCGTGGATGCTGATCCCGATTAATTCCGGAGGGGGATTTTTTCCCCAGATGAATTCACAGGCGATGACCGGAGAGCTTTGCAGTCTTATAGCCAGCTCCGCCAGCGCTGTTGCGTCTGTCACAAGGTTACAGGCTTTTTGCGGCTTGACGGCGCTGGTTTTGATTTGCTGCAGGAGCGATGAAAATTCATATTCACTGAAGAGCCGGGTTAATTGTTCCCGGTCCGGCTCTTTGCGGACGGCTTCCTGAAGATCAAAGTCCATATCCACATCCCGGCGGATGAGCGCCAGTTGACGGCTCAGCCTCGCCTGATCGGCATGCTGCCGGAAACTTTCGCGCAGCTTCACGTTATGCAGTTTTTCCGCATTTTCAATCACGGCATCGACCGAACCGTATTCCTCGATGAGCCGTTTCGCCGTTTTCGGTCCAATGCCCGGCACGCCGGGGATATTATCGGACGTGTCGCCCATCAGCCCCAGAATTTCCGCCACCTTGTCCGGTCCCACGCCGAATTTTTCTTTGACGGCCGCCGCGTCATAGGTTTTGTCTTTCATCGTATCGACCATCATGACGGAGTCGTTGACCAGCTGCATCAGGTCCTTGTCCCCGGAGATAAGAGCCGTGCGCCAGCCTTTTTCAGTGGCCTGAACCGAGAGCGTCCCGATGATGTCATCGGCCTCGATCCCCTGCTTTTCCAGAACGCAAATCGAAAAGCCGCGGACAACGTCCTTGATGGAGGAGATCTGGGGGACCAGATCATCGGGCATGGGTTTGCGCGTCGCTTTATAATCCTCGAACTCTCCATGGCGCGTCGTCGGCCCCTTGAGATCAAAGGTCACGACAACATAATCCGGCGCCAGATCGCGCAAAAGCTTCATCAGCATCGTCGTGAAGCCATAGATGGCGTTGGTGGGAAGGCCTTTGGAATTGGTCAGTGCGGGAATGGCATAATAAGCGCGGTAAAGATAATTGCTGCCGTCCACCAGCGCCAGCAGGGGTTTCTTGTTTTCTTCCGTCATAAATCATCCGGTTTTAGAATTTTTTTCGTGCGCACCTTTCCTGCAGGGCAAGTCCGGCGCGCACGAAGCGATAAGGTCATTTATTGATTTTGTTCAGCTTGTCTTCTGGCTTCTTCAGCCTGCTCTTTGAATTCTTCGGCCTGTCTGCGCATTTCTTCCGAAGATTTTTCCATATCTTTTGCCGGGTCCTGATACTCTTTGCGCATATTCTCGCCCATCTGGCGCCATTTCTCGATATTCGGCCCCATATTTCTGGCTTTGTGTTCCGCCGCCAATAAAATCAGGGCCAGGATTGCGCTGAGAATACCCCAAACCAGCCAGGCTTTCTTTGATGGAATGCCATGCACATGAATACTCACCGTGACCAGGAAAAATAAATAAATAGCTGCATTGATCAGCACACCGGCATAAGGAATGACACCGATAATGGACGTGATCGGAGAGAGGGCCGCGAGGTAAGCAACCGAGCGATAGGCCGTCTCATAATTTTCCGTGGAGCCCATCAGCTTCCAGATGACGAACAGGATGGCGGCGCCGATAAAACTGCCGATCGCAACGGCAATCGGCACAAAGATGATAGCGCCGAAACCCGCCATCATGCCTCCACCGTACCCTCCGGCATGACCCAGGCCAATCAGGTTCAGGATGGCCTGAATGATGCCGGCAATCAATCCCATGATCACTGCGAAGACAAGCGGCTCCAGGAATCCGCCGGTTTTGGGCATGCCCTGAAAGAATTCCGCGGGCTTCGTCACAACGTTGATCGCCTTTTGAGGCATGGCTGCAAAATCAATGTCCTTCGGTTCCATCTTTCCTTCCTCCTTTTCTTCGTTTGGGGTAAATTTATTTTTTTGCGGAACATGTGTCTCACGGTTGCGGCTTTCCGTCAACCGTCATTTCGCAGCGAAGCGAGAGGGATCGGCCAGTTCCATATCAATCCTTCTCCCTGAGGTCGAAGGGACATCGGAAAAGTATTAACCCGTCATTACATATTAAAGGTAGCGTCGATCTTGAACACTTTCGCGGCCCGCATATCCAGGATATCGGTCACGCCGGTTTTTGTTTTGACGTCCTCCAGAAAGGCGGCAAGCTCTTCGGCGGTCGCGGCGCTGACGGTAAACCAGATATTGTATTCATGCCGGCGGCGGTAATTATGCGTGACGCCTCTATTGGCGTTGACCGTCTGAACGAAATGGCCGATTTTATCTTCCGGCACGCGCGCCGCGCACAGGGTGCTCACGCGCCCGAGCTTTGCCCCGTCAAATACGGCGCCGATGCGGCGGATGATGCCTTCGTCTTTCATTTTCTGAATGCGGCCGATCGTTTCGTCCTCACTGATGCCGCAGCGCTCGGCCACAACCAGAAACGGCTGCTCCACGAGAGGAAATTCCTTCTGCAGAATGTTCAATATTTCTTTATCGAGTTCGTCCATATGTCAATCTTATTGCCTATCTGTGATTGCTGTAAAATTGTTTAGAACAAGGGGTCGCAACCCCTTGTTCTTGCGTGGCGCGTTGCCCTGAACCTCTGTCAGTGAATTTACGACACACTTAACAAGGTTGCAAGTCCTGAGGCGTGAGATGTATGCTTGTCTACGTCGCAGGGACAAAGAACGGCCACCAAGCTGTTCAAAGACCCAAGGGGCACTCGAGTGCTGAGATGCCAGGCACGAGTCCTGAGAATTGAAGCCGCATCAACAGCATTTGCCTTTAACATACGATACACCTCCAGGCTTTTCAAAAATGTCCGGATGCAAGGCCCCCGAGTCCTGAGGAGTGAGGCGTATAGTACCATACGCCGCAGCGACGAAGGGCGAGGGAAACGCAGCAGATGGGCGTTTTTCAAAAGCCTGGCTGATACAAGCACAGGGGTTCTTCTGATAGGTAATCCCCCGTCGCCTCGTACGCCCGCGCGCGGCAGCCGCCGCAGACTTTGATGAATTCGCAGCGCCCGCACTTGCCGCCGTATTTGCCGTAATCGCGCAGATTGCCAAACACTTCTGATTTTTCCCAAATTTCGCCGAAGCTCTGCTTTTGCACGTTGCCGCAGTCCAGCTCCAGGTAGCCGCAGGGCTGCACCTGTCCGACATGAGAGATGAAGCAAAAAGAAATGCCGCCCAGGCATCCGCGGGTTGATTCGTGAAAATGTCCGCCCGCTTTTTTGACGGGCCTGGCGCCTTTGGGTTTGTTCTGATGCATGATGCGGAAATAATGAGGCGCGCAGGTGGCCTTGAGCTGGATTTCGCAGGTCAGGCTCTCCTGGTGAAACCACATCAGCGTTTCCTCGTAATCGGCGGCGGTGATCGCCTGCCGGGCCAGATCTTTGCCACGTCCGGTGGGCACTAAAAGGAAAATATGATGCGCCGCCGCGCCGATTTCGAGCGCCAGGTCGTGAATGTTTTTGATCTGATGCAGATTGGCCGTGGTGATCGTCGTATTGATCTGAAACTCCATCCCCATGGACTTCATGGCTTCGATGCCGCGCAGGGCACCGTCAAACGCACCCGGCTCATTGCGGAAATCGTCATGGCTTTTGGCGTCCGGCCCGTCGATGCTGATGCTGACGCGCTGGATGCCGCTTTCGATCATCCTGCGGGCAACGGCCTCATCGACAAGCGTGCCATTGGTCGCCATGACCATGCGCAGCCCTTTCTGTGTGCCATAGGCGGCGATTTCAAAAATATCGGGACGCAGAAGCGGCTCGCCGCCGGTCAGAATAATGACCGGCTGAGAAACGCTCGCAATGTCATCGATCAGGCGAAGACATTGTTCGGTGGACAGCTCCCCCGGATAAGGCCCCAGGTGCGACGCGGCGCGGCAGTGCTTGCAGTTGAGGTTGCAGCTGCGCGTCACTTCCCACGCGATCATGCGGACAA
This sequence comes from Deltaproteobacteria bacterium, assembly GCA_036528635.1. Lineage (GTDB taxonomy): Bacteria > Desulfobacterota > Syntrophia > Syntrophales > Smithellaceae > UBA8904. Next base: position 525 of record JAIGNE010000081.1, on the reverse strand, counting down.
CATTTTCCTTGGATGGAAACATAATCGATGGTTTCATTTCGTATTATCTTTTCGTCATTCCGGCGGAGGCCGGAATCCAGTTAAACAATATCTTCATACAGGTCATTCCAGTTCGGATTACTTTTCTCAATCAAATTGAGCTTCCATGCCCTCTTCCATTCTTTTAAATTCTTTTCGCGTTCAATAGCGGAGGTCATATTTTGATGCACTTCATACCAGACAAGCTGATGAACGTGATACTTTCCGGCAAATCCTTCAATAATATTATTTTTATGTTCCCATACTCGTTTGACGAGATCCGACGTTACTCCGACATAAAGCGTACCGTTTCTCGCACTTGCCAGAATATAAACGGTTGGCTGCTTGATCAAGTATCAACCTTCCTGGATACCGGCTTCCCAGACTGTGTCACAATAGTCTGCCGGATTAAAATTTACCGTTCTTTGACAATAAAATATTAGAAGTGATTCAAAAAAAAGCATATCGGCGAAGGATGATTCGTTATTGCTGGTCGATTTTTCGTGC
>JAIGNE010000080.1:0-124002 GCA_036528635.1 Deltaproteobacteria bacterium | reverse complement strand
TTATTCAGTTTGATTATTTTAAAATTCAAGATCATTGTTCCATCCCCTTAATTAAATATCGTAATGTACTGCCTGATGATTATTTTTATCCTTTTGCTTCTCAACGAGCGACGCAAGAGTTGTCTTCGCAAGCGAATCGGCAAACGCCCTGGAAGCATCTCCCCACAAATCATGGGCAACACAAAAAGACGATCGCTTGCAAACTGAAGGTTTTTCCACACAATCAACCAGACATATCGGTCCCTCAACGACCTCGAAAATCTCTTTGACGGTTATGTCAGAAGGCGCTTTGGACAATTCATACCCGCCATGAGATCCGCGCGTCGAATTAATGAACCCGGCTGATTTTAGTTGATTGACCAGATGCCACAAATATTTCTCGGATATATCCTCTCTTTTAGAGACTTCTCTTAAGAGAACCGGACCTTCTCCGTAACGGGTGGCAAGATCCAACATAAATCTTATGCTATAGCGTCCTTTGGTTGAAAGTTTCATAATTTTATTCTCTATTAATTCTATTAATTATGTAGATAATGCAAAACAGATAATCTGTCAAGGATTATTTTTAAGCATATTTCATAATTAAAATCGGTCTATTGCGCATATTCTCTCAAATAAAATATTCGGCTACGATCTCTTTTTCCCGGAGCAGCTCGTTGATTTCCCTCACTGCGGAATCCGTTTCGGCCTCTGCTTCAATAACCAGATCCACCTGGAAGTTCGAAAAGACATTATTCCCCACGCAAACAACCAGAATCTCGGCAGGCGTGTTGAGCATTTTCAATATTTCGAGATCGTAATCATCAATGCCCGACAGGGCGGTGATAAATATCTGTCCGGCATCCGTCAGAATCCGGGCCAGTTCCCCCAGACGGTTGATCGCATCGTCCGCCGCCGCTTTCGGTTCCTTGGTATCGGCGGCTATCCCGGACAAGAGATTATTGAAACCGAGGTAGTACGTCTGATGATTATTGATGAATAACTTGTGCTCCAGCTCTTTGGCCAAAAGCGTTACCCGCTCGAATTCCTCGCCGGCAATAACGATGAACTTTGCGCGATGACCATAATGCTGATACCGATCGGCCTGCGTGATAAATCCTTTATCCCAGGCGATTTCCCGCTCGCGGATATGATCTGTGAGCAGCGTATCGGGGCTGTCAATGCCTTGCAGAATGATGCCGCCTCCGGCAATTTCATAATGATCGACGATGACGAACCTTCCGGTGCCTTCAATGACCGTCACGGGATCAAAGGCAATCGGCTTTGTGGTTTCCAGGATAACTTCTCCGACATCGTGCCGGTTCAGCTGTTTTTTGGAATGCGTCATACTGAGATCCGTTGCATCCAGCACATGGGTGATCTCGGCCACGCGGACAGGTGCACGGCAGGTTGCAAGTTTGAGCTTATAGGTTTTGTCCAGGATCAGCGGCGACCGGCCCATCCAGAAGATATGGGCCCTGAAGCGTGAACTGACCTGCGGCTGTTGATCGCCGGATCTCGTGATGATTTCGCCCGGCTTGATATACAACTGGGTATCCAGGGTAATGCCGATGGCATCGCCTGCCGACGCTCGCGTCTTAACCTGAGTGTTAAAAGACTCAATCGTCTGGATGCGTGATCTCTTCTGTGACGGCAGGAGCACAATTTCGTCCCCAGTCTGCAGGCTTCCCGTCTCGATGGTTCCGGCGATGATCCGGCGGTCATCATTGGCTTCCGTGAATTTATAGATATCCTGAACCGGAAAACGAAGTGGGAGGTGCGCCTCGCTGCTTTTTTTCTCAAAAGCATCCAGTTGTGCAAGAACCGACGGTCCTTTATACCAGGACATGTGCGAAGAAGGTGCAACCAGATTCTCGCCGTCGCGGGCACTGATGGGAATAAACGCAATCGGTTTTACGTGCAGGGTTTCCAGAAACGCCGTGTACTCTTCGCAGAGCGCATCATAGACCTTACGATCATAACCGACGATATCCATCTTGTTCAGAATCACGACAACCTGGCGGATGCCCAGCATGGAGACCAGATAACCGTGGCGCTTACTGTTTTCCTGAATACCCTCGTCGGCGGCGATCACCAGAAGCGCCGCTTCCGCACGGGCGGCGCCCGTGACCATGTTTTTCAAAAACTCGATATGCCCCGGCGCATCAATAACGATGTAGTCACGTTTTTTCGTTTTAAAGAAACAACGCGCGCTGTCGATAGTGATGCCCTGCGACCGCTCGTCTTTAAGCGCATCGAGCAGAAAGGCATATTCGAACGGCTTGGCGTTTCGGGCGCACAGGGCTTTCACGTCGTCCAGTTTTCCGTCGGGAAGAGATCCCGTGTCGGCCAGAAGCCTTCCGATCACCGTACTTTTGCCGTGATCGACATGTCCCACAATGACAATATTGATTTGTTCCCGGTCCATCATTTACATGTATCCTTCCCGGCGGAGCGTTTCCAGACCGCCGCCGTCTTCTTTATCCTGTTCGCGGCCTGAGCGCTCCGCGATATTGGCAAACTTCCCTCCCCGGAGCTCTGCGATAATTTCTTTCACCGTACGGGCCTCCGAGGCAACAGGCGACGTACAGGGCCAGCAGCCCAGAGAGCGATACCGCTTTCCTTCCCCCTGGTTGAAATACAGAGAGACCAGCGGAATGTTTTCCCGCTCGATGTATTCCCAGATGTTGAGCTCCGTCCAGTCCAGGAGCGGATGAACGCGCACATGCGTACCCGGAGCAAAATCGGTTTTAAACTGATTCCAGAGCTCCGGCGGCTGATCGCCGACATCCCAATCATTTTCGCGGTCACGCGGTGAAAAGTATCGTTCTTTCGAGCGGCTGCCTTCTTCATCCGCCCGCGCGCCGACGATGACGCCGGTGTATTGCTCGGTATTCGTGTCCGGCATATACCGATCCAGGCGATGATCGAAGCGGTAGCGCGGCCACTGTCCCGACAGGGTATGCTTCAGTGCCTCGCTCTTCAGTTTGCGGCAGCAGTTGATGCGGTCGCAGTTGCCGTCGGGATAAGTCTCCTTCCTGTTGATCGCATCCGTATTTTCTCCGTAGAGAATATTCAGATGCCAATCCCTCGCCAGCATATCCCGGTAGGCAATCATTTCCGGAATTTTGAAATGCGTGTCGATATGCAGCATCGGCATGGGCACGTGGCCGAAGAACGCCTTTCGGGCCAGCCACAAAAGAACCGTGCTGTCTTTGCCGATCGACCACAGCATGACCAGACTCTTGAACTCCCGGTAAGCTTCCCGGAATATATATACGCTTTGCGCTTCGAGTTTATCCAGATGATCCATTTTATCCATTCTTTCTGACGATCTTACCGTCAATGACATGAAGACCGCATTCCTTCTGCTCGGGTGTTTCCCACCACCAGCGTCCGGCCCGGAGGTCTTCCCCCGGCTTTATGGCCCGGGTGCATGGTTTGCAGCCGATGCTGGGGTAGCCGCTGTCATGAAGCTTGTTATAGGGCACGTTATTCTTGCGAATGTAGTCCCAGACCATCTCTTCCGTCCAGTCGGCAAGCGGGTTTACTTTAATACTGACATGCTCGTCATCCCACGCTGCCTTTTCAATGCTGTTTCGTGTTACGGACTGGTCCCTTCGCAGACCGGTTATCCAGGCATCAAGCCCCGCAAGGGCTCTGCAAAGCGGCCTGACTTTGCGCACCGTGCAGCAAAGCTTGCGCAAGGCAACGCTTTCGTAGAAAAGATCCGGGCCGTGACGGCTCACCAGTTCCTCGACATCACGGGCATCCGGATAATATACCTCATAGCGCATGCCGTATCTGGCCATGGTCTCGGTCATCAGCTCGTATGTTTCTTCGGGCAGCCTGCCTGTATCAAGAACAAATATCCTCATCCCCGGGCGAATCCTCATGATCATATCCGTGAGCACCTGGTCTTCAGCGCCAAGACTTGAGGCAAGCGCAATCCGGTCGTCTGTGCCGAAGACATTACCCACCGACGCATGCCGGCTGATGAAATAGCCCAGAATATTTTCGGCCGATTCATTGCGAAATCCGTCATTGAGTTTGCTGATCTCGTCTTTCAAGATGTTCCCCTCCCCTTTTCCACGGTAACCCGGAAAGTCTCGCCTAACGATTCCACCTTGACAATCCGGTGGCCTTCCTCTTTCAGACTTCGGGGCACATTGAGCATGGGCTCTCCTTCATCCAGAATAACTTCCAAATGGTCTCCTGCTCCCAATGCTTCAAGCGCGAGCTTTGTTTTCACAAAGTTCATGGGGCATGTCACGCCATGCAAATTCAGTTGGTGTTTAACGTTATGTTCCATATAAAATTTCCTCATTCACTTTTTCCAGACCGATCCGGTTGATGGTATGACCGAATCGCTCTTTCTTCCGTCCATTGCGCCGGTAGTAATTGATCGTCCGGTCAATCAATTCATACAGTCGCTCGGTGGTCTCTATCAATCCGCCCAGGCGCGTGCCCAACCGCGGAATCTTCCCCATTGTTCCGCCGATCCAGAGAATATAACCCTGCTTGGCCGCAAACCATGATCCTTCCGGGCAACTGGCCGTACAAATGCTGCAATGGAGGCACTTTCCTTCGTCCAAGACATAATTCTCATCAACCTTCCGGATGGCGCCTGTGGGGCAAATATTCAAGCACAGGCCGCAATCGCTGCACGATGTTTTATTCCAGGCCGGCAGAATACCACCCATGACGCCGATGTCGTTTTCCGTTGCCTTGGCGCAATTATGGGGGCAACCCGTAACCGATAATTTGAACTTATGCGGGGTTTCCTCGCGGAAGTATTTTTCATCCAGATCATGGGCAATGGCTTTTGTATCAATGATGCCCCACCGGCAGGTCGCGTCGCCCGGGCAGGCAACAATAATCCGGATACGCGGCCCGCAGGCGCCCATAGTCACGCCGACGGATTCCAGCTCCAGGCGGGCCGGTTCAAGATTTTGGTGATGGACGAAGTGGATCTCGATACCCTGCCGCGTGGAGAGATGAAGCTGCCCCCGGCCATACTTTTCGGCGACGTCTGCGACTTTCGCCAGCTGTGCGGATGTAAAATCACCGCCCACAGCATGCAGACGCAGGGCAAAATAGTCTTTCTGTTTCTGTTGGATCATGCCGACCTTTTTCAGGGCCGCCAGATCAAATTCTTTTTCACTCATAGTTTACCCTCAATGATTAAAGTTTCTTCATCTATCATTCCCTGCCTGATCCAAAACGCCTTAACATCGGGCCTTGTCGCCAGGAGAGAAACAATGACGTACAAAGCCGCAGGATCATAGGCGAGCTTAATGTCTTCCGCAGACGGCCGCGCCGGGGTTGCCGGATGGCTGTGATAGACGCCGATGATTTTAAGACCGGCTTGCCGGACCTTTTTATGGACGGCAAACTGCTCCTGCGGGTCGAAAGAGAAATGATCTTCCCGGCCGTCGACGTTTTTCATTTCATAAATCGCGGTGATCCCGTTATCCAGACCGCCCAGATAGCCGCAGGCCTCAATCGGGGCTTCCCGTTCGGCATGAGCGATCATCGCTTCAACAATTTTTTGTGTAATCATCATCTTCGTATCTCGCAGGCTTTCTGTTCATAATCCACAAGCGTGGTGATGGTCGGGTCCTTTCCGCATACCGGACATTCGGGATTCTTGTTCACTTTGACCTCGCGGAAACGCATGGCCAGCGCATCGAATACCAGCAGCCGGCCGGTCAGCAATTCCTTGAGCCCCAGCAGGTATTTGAGCGCTTCCACGGCCTGAAGGGTGCCGATGATGCCGGCCATACCGCCCAGAACGCCCGCCTGACTGCAGCTGGGAACCGCACCAACCGGCGGCGGCGCGATAAACAGACACCGGTAACAGGGGCTCTCGCCCGGCAGAACTGTGATCGTCTGCCCGTCGAAGCGGAGAATACCCGCATGAGAAAAAGGCTTGCCCGATAACACGCACGCATCGTTGATTAAAAATTTCGCCGGAAAATTATCCGTCCCATCGATCACGAAATCATAGTCGGCGATCATCTCCCGAATATTCGCAGATGTGGCGCGTTCCTTATACGGGATGACCCGGACATCAGGATTCAGGCTGCCGATTTTTTCCGCAGCGGACTCGACTTTCGGGTGGCCCACATCCTTTGTAAAATGAATGATCTGTCGCTGGAGATTGCTCAGATCCACATTGTCTCCATCGACCAGGCCGATCGTCCCGACGCCGGCTGCGGCCAGATAAAGAGCCGCGGGAGCCCCCAGGCCTCCTGCGCCGATGATGAGCACCTTCGACCCCAGCAGTTTCTCCTGCCCTTTGCCGCCGACTTGCTTTAAAATAATGTTGCGGCTGTAACGCTCAATTTGTTCTTCGTTCATCATATTTCTATTCCTTCCAGTGCCTGCGCGATGTCTTCTCGCAGGTCTTCGCTATCTTCGATACCAAACGAAATGCGAATCAATGTGTCATCTACACCCAGACGTTTTAGTTCCGCGTTGGTCAGCCCGGCAAAAATGGTCGAAGCGGCATGCAACGCAAGAGTTTTATTGTCCCCCAGGTTGGAGGCCCGGCTGATCAGAGACAGCCCGTTCAAAAAACGAAAACATGCCTGCGGGGAAAAAAGATTCAGCGACAGAATCCCGCCGAATCCCCGAAACTGTCTTTTCGCCAGATCGTGAAACGGCGATAACGCCAGCCCCGGATATTGAACAGACTTGACGGCGCGATGGGCCGACAGGAATGCAGCCAGACCGTTTGCATTCATTCCAATCCGCTCCATGCGTAGCGCCAGGGTTTCCAGACCTAGGGTTTGCAGGTAGGCGTTGTGGGGCGCAAGGCAGCTTCCCGTTTCACGGTAGATCTCCTTTCGCAGCCGGGCAAGAAAGGCCATGTCCCTGAAACGATGGTAATCCTTAAGCGCGGGGATCTGCGACCAGTCGAAGTTCCCCAGGTCAACAATGATGCCGCCCATGCTCGTGGCGCCGCCGGAAATATACTTTGTCGTCGAGTGCAAAACGACATTGACCCCGAAATCGCGGGCAGAGAAAAGATAAGGCGTTGTGACCGTGCTGTCGGCAATGAGAGGAATCCGATGCCGTCGGGCTATGGCGGATATGGCTGCAAAGTCCGGCACGATCATGCCCGGGTTGGAGATGGTCTCCGTGAAAATGGCCCGCGTCTTCCCATCAATGGCCGCTTCCATGGCCGCTAAATCATCCGCCGGCACAAAACGCGTTTCTACGCCAAAGGGCGTCAGGATTTTTTGAAAAAAGGTGTAGGTCCCGCCGAAAAGCGACGCCGTGGAGACAATATTTTCACCCGCCGCAAGCAAATTAAGAAAAGTTGCGGAAATGGCTGCCATGCCCGACGCTACACCCACTGCGGCAAGGCCACTTTCCAATGCCGCGATCTTCCGTTCAAAAGCATCTACCGTAGGATTGGAGATGCGCGTATACGCATGCGCGGCCCTCCGTCCGGAAAACGAATCTGCCATATCTTCGGCAGACGCGAATCCGAAAGCGGCCGTGTCATACGTGGGAATGCGCAACGCTCCGTGCGCATCCTTCCCAAGTGCCGGTTCATGAATGGATCTGGTTGTAAAACCACGAGGTTTCATCGCTGTGCCCCGCCGCCCATGAAATAGAGAAATTCAACCGCGTCGCCTTCTTTGACCGTTGCCTTCGCAAAGTCCTCTCTCCGCAGAATGGTCCCGTTTAGCTCCACTGTGACCATATCGGGGTCGGCCACTTTTTTTTCGGTAAGAAGCTCCCGGATGGTTAGTACTTCGGAAACGGTCTCCGCATTTCCATTGATCGATAGTTTCATGTTTTAAATTCTCCTTTATATCTGATAATCTTCGAATACTCTTACCTGCCTTGGTCTCACGAAAATCTGTTCATTTTTTTTCAAAGCAAGGCTCTGGAAGACATCTCGCGTCAGTTCCGCCTCCAGCGTCTCATGCCCGCCCGAAAGCGCGAGACTGACCCGCACGATTGGGCCAATGGCGTGAATATGAAGAACTTTGGCCTCAATACTGGTGTGGTCGAATGCCTGCCGCTCTACCGCAAGATCGTGAGTCCGGACATACCCCACAACCGCTGGAGCGCCTTTTTCGCCGTCATTCACAATTACTGAAGTACCGCCGCTTGATGCCCCCTGAAACTGCGGGTTGCGGCTATGAAAGAGGTTGACGTTGCCGAGGAAATTCAGGACGAACGCATTGGCCGGATGCTCATAGACTTCCTCCGGCGTTCCGACTTGTTCAATCCTGCCTTCCCGCATCACGACAATTCGATCGGCCAGCTCAAGAGCTTCTTCCTGATCATGTGTGACGAAGACACTCGTAATGTGAATTTCATCATGAAGCCTGCGCAGCCAGCGCCGTAATTCCTGGCGCACCTGCGCGTCGAGCGCCCCGAAGGGTTCATCCAGAAGGAGGATCTGCGGCTCCACGGCCAACGCCCGCGCCAGCGCAATTCTCTGACGCTGCCCGCCGGAAAGTTGTGAAGGATGGCGGTCCGCCAGGCTTTCAAGCTGAACCAGCTTCAACAATCCCGATACTTTTTCACGGATTTCCTGATCAGACAAACGAGCCTTGCGTGATTTGACCCTGAGGCCGAAAGCGACATTTTCAAAAACCGTCATGTGCTTGAACAGGGCATAGTGCTGAAAGACGAACCCGACCTGCCGTTCACGGACATGGCGGTGCGTAGTGTCTTCACCGTTAATCCGGATCGATCCGCCCTCTGATGTTTCAAGACCGGCGATAATCCGCAGCAGCGTCGTTTTGCCCGAACCCGAGGGACCCAGCAGGGCGACGAGTTCACCTGCCTCGACGGCCAGATTCACATCCTGCAGGGCGGTGTAGCTGCCGAAGCGCTTGTTGATATTTTTTACTTCAATGCTCATTTTCAATGCTTTCCGAAAAACGTCACGAGAGTTCCTCGCGCATCTTCCATTCCACAAAACTCTTGACCGCGAGCGTCACCAGAGCCAGAAGGGCCAGAAGCGAAGCCACGGCAAAGGCTGCGGCAAAGTTATATTCATTGTAGAGGATCTCTACGTGCAGCGGAATTGTGTTGGTCGCGCCCCGGATATGCCCGGAAACAACCGACACGGCGCCAAACTCACCCATGGCCCGAGCATTGCAGAGGATCACCCCGTAGATGACGCCCCATTTAATATTCGGGAGCGTGACCTTGAAGAACGTCTGCAAACCGCTCGCACCTAAAACCAGGGCGGCCTCCTCTTCGTCTTTTCCCTGCGACTCCATGAGGGGAATCAATTCCCTCGCCACAAACGGAAAGGTGACGAAAATGGTTGCCAGAACAATGCCGGGGGTCGCAAAGATAATTTTGATTCCGGACGAATCGAGCCAATGCCCCAGCCATCCCTGAAGTCCGAAGATCAGGACAAAGATCAACCCCGAAATAACCGGTGACACGGAAAACGGAAGATCAATCAAGGTCACCAGAAAGTTCTTTCCCGGAAATTGAAATTTGGTAATAGCCCAGGCGGCAGCCAGACCAAAAATCAGGTTCAGCGGCACACTGATGGCCGCAACCCACAGCGTCAGGCGGATGGCCGCCAGAGCATCCGTTTCATGCAGGGAAGCAATGTAAACGGCAAACCCTTTTTCCAGAGCCTGAGCGAATACGGCGGCCAGAGGCAAAAGAAGAAAGAACGCGAGAAAAAGAACGGCAATCCCCGTTAACAGCCACCGGACCACCGCGGGCTCCGTGATATCCCTGCGCCTGCCAGGCGCCTTGATCAATTTATTTTGTATGGCATCCATTTAGTCATTCCCTTTTTAAGCTTCCGTCACTTTTCGGCTCCAGCGCTGCAGCACGTTGATCAGGAGAAGCAGGACAAAAGAGGCGACCAGCATCACGAGCGCAATGGCTGTGGCGCCGCTGTAATCATACTGTTCCAGCTTGGTGATGATCAAAAGCGACGTGATCTCGGAGACCATGGGCATATTACCGGCAATAAAGATGACTGAACCGTATTCCCCCACCGCACGGGCGAAGGCCAGCGCGAAGCCTGTCAGAATCGACGGAAGCATGGCCGGAAGCAGCACATAACGAAATGTCTGCCGGCGGTTTGCGCCCAGGGAAGCGGCCGCTTCTTCCATTTCTTTTTCGATATCCTCAATGACCGGCTGCAGCGTTCTGACCACAAAGGGCAGGCCGATAACCGTCATGGCGATCACAATGCCCAGCGGCGTAAAGGCCACCTTGATGCCGAGTGGTTCAATGACGGATCCGACCCAGCCGTTTGCCGAGTAGACCGTGGCCAGCGTAATGCCGACCACGGCCGTCGGCAGGGCGAAAGGAAGATCCACCAGCGCATCCATGATCCGCCGTCCGGGAAAGTCATAGCGAACTAAAACCCAGGCGACCAAAGTGCCGAAAACAGCGTTAATCAGTGCGGCAATCAGTGCGGCGCCGAAAGTGACACGATAAGAAGCGATCACCCGCGGGGAGGTCACCGCTGCTGTAAAGGCCTCCCAGGTCATCCCGGCTGTATTGATCACCAGCGCGGATAAAGGAATCAAAACGATCAGGCTCAGATAAAAAACCGTATACCCGAGCGTCGGTCCGAATCCGGGGAGCACATGCTGCTTTCTCAAGCGTAAGTTCATAATCTTTCCTTATCGCGGCGTTACTTCCCGGTGTAAATCCGGTCAAAAATACCGCCGTCGGAAAAGTGGGTTTTCTGGGCATTCTGCCAGCTGCCGAAAACATCATCGATGGTAAAGAGTTTCAGCTTCGGAAGCCTGGAGGCCGCTGCAGCGATTTTCTTGTTGATCGGCCGATAGTAATGTCTGGCCGCAATTTTCTGCCCTTCATCGCTGTAAAGATATTTCAAATAGGCTTCCGCAATGGCACGCGTGCCGCGTTTATCAACCACCTTATCCACAACGGCAACCGGCGGTTCGGCCAGAATGCTGATCGAGGGCGTTATAATCTCGAATTTGTCCGGTCCCAGTTCATTGATGGCGAGAAAGGCTTCATTCTCCCAGGCCAGTAGAACATCGCCGATGCCGCGCTGAACGAATGTGGTTGTCGAACCACGAGCACCGGAATCCAGAATCGGCACGTTTTTGAAGAGTTGTTTAATAAAGGTCTGAGCGGAGGCGCCATTCCCACCCTTCTGTTGCAGGGCATATCCCCAAGCCGCCAGATAGTTCCAGCGGGCGCCGCCGGAGGTTTTAGGGTTCGGCGTGATCACGGAGACGCCGGGTTTGACCAGATCATTCCAATCATGGATGTTTTTGGGATTGCCCTTCCGGACCAAAAATACAATGGTGGATGTATAAGGGGCGCTGTTATGGGGCAGCTTTTTCTGCCAACCTGCTTTGATCAAATCCTTCCGTTGTATCTCATCGATGTCATAGGCCAGAGCCAGCGTAACGACATCCGCCTCCAGACCATCGATGACGGACCGCGCCTGTTTGCCGGAACCGCCGTGAGATTGTTTAATCGTCACCTGCTGTCCTGTCTTTTTCTGCCAATCCTTACTAAAGGCCTGATTAAATTCCTGGTAGAGTTCCCGGGTTGGATCATAAGAAACATTGAGCAGATTCACAGATTCCGCCGCCGCAGCCGACAATGATCCGGCTAGAATGATCGCAAATACGGCGAGAAAAGCCATCATCCGGCCGGATATTCCTAATGTTTTTCCAGTTTTGCGACCGCTTCGATAAATGCCCACTTGCTGAGCTACGCTATTAATATTGAACTTTTTCGCTGTCATTTAAATTTCTCCCTTTATTTCAGTTAATAAAAAACCCGCTTGCCGTTTTGTTTCTTGTTTTGCCGGTCAGCGGGTTTGTCAGTTCTTTTGATTTTAGTTTAAAAAATCACATCAGCGGACATCCCTTCTTCCGGCGCAACATATGCCCATCAGACAGATGCCGACGCGCATAAAGTATCTTTTCATACAAACTGAAATGTCATTATCTATGTGTATTTTCATGCTTCTCTATGTTCTCCACTAATTCTATTGAAATGATAGATAATAGAAAATATAAAATCTGTCAAGCTTTATTTTTTCCGTCTTTAATTTTTGGAGGATATGGGACAATAAAAATAATGTCGTAACAAAACTAAATTATATTGATTTTATTACGTATGTTCTCTATTTGTTTTTTACGAAAAAAATAGCTTTTGCTCGAAAATCATCGGAGAGCCAAAGCAAGTACAATGCGAATTACAAGAACGGAGATATCAAATGGGAATAGTCCACAGATTATTTGGCCGGAAGACGCCACAGATAAATACGATAAAGCAGGATAAAGGCAGAGAAGAATCGGCAAAAATTAATGTCCCTCTCAGTATTCAAGTGGATAAGGCGGAGAAATGTATTCACCTTAATTTACAACTGGTTAATTTTCTTGCGACATGCGGACGCATCCATAAAGAACAGATTGGTGCAATGAGAGACATTTTGAATCAATCCGGTCTGCCGGTATTTTATACTCAAAATATGCTGTCAATAACGGATACGCTCGAACGCAGTCTGGATACACTATCACCCGAGAAGCTTGATGACTGGCGCGTCAACACAACGAATGATTTATCAAAAGAAACTTCCATCTATTCGGAGTTCATTAATAAAATCGATCCGCAGCGCGCATCGAAAATACGTGAGGTCGTTCAAACCAGACTGATAAAAATATCATAGAGAAATTGAGATTAAGACTGAATAAAAAAATGCAGCCATGTCCGATGCGATTAAAACTGCCGTTTATTTCGCTTCACTCTGCCGCCCTGCCCGCTCCCCACGGTTCGTCCGATATTCAGGATGCGCATGGAAAGGCAGGAGGCACAAGCTTCGGAGGTTTCATTGATGCAGGCCTTGTTGGGGTAGATTTCGTACATCACCCGGTATTGCGTCGGCGTCAGGTTGGGCATTACAATATTGGCGCCGCGCATGAGACCGAGTTCCCGGCCATCCGCCTTGTTGAGGCTCGCCAGTGCTGTTGTACTGGGGATGTTGGCCTCCGGGCAGACCAGGCGCGTCAGCGCAATAACTTTGTAGGTCATTTGTTCGGTATTCAGCACTTGATTGGCTGAAGCAGCCGGAAAACACTTCCCCAACGGTGTTTCCGGATGAGGGATAAACGGACCAACCCCGATCATATCCAAATCCAATTCACGAAATGCCAGGATGTCGCGGGCCAGATCCTCATAGGTCTGGCCGGGAATGCCGATCATAATGCCGCTTCCCACCTCGTAACCCAGCTTTTTTAGATTCGCAAGAATTGCAAAGCGGTCCGATGGATGCTCTCCCAGAGGCGGATGAATCCGGTCATAAAGGTCCCTGTTGGAGGTTTCAAAACGGATGAGATAGCGGTTAGCCCCTGCCTCGCGCCAGGCACTCAGGTCTTCATCCGGACGTTCACCGAGGCTCAGAGTAACAGCCAGGGTCGTTTCCGCCTTGATCCGGCGGATGATATTTGCCATCCACTGCCGTGTAATGCCGTAATCCTCTCCCGCCTGCATGACAACGGTTCCATAACCAAAACCCAGGGCTTTGTGGACGCAATCCATGATCTCTTCTTCGGTCATGCGATACCGTTCAATCTGCCGGTTGTCGGCGCTGATGCCGCAATACCCGCATCGCCTGACGCAGATATTGGATATTTCGATCAGGCCGCGCAAATGGACCTCATCACCGACATGGGCGACGCGCATTTCGTTCGCCTTTTGCCACAGTGAAGAAAGTATCTGTTCATCTTCTTCGCGAAGCCAATCTATGATTTCTTTTTCATTCACTGTAAAATCCTGCTTATCAACCCAGACGAAATGCGTCCCATGTTTCACGGGGCTTTCTTTGAACGTCAAATAAAATGGAATGACCGTCTGGATATGTCGTTTTCTTAACCCGGTAAGATGGCTTTGTATCCTGACTGTGAGAGGCAATCATCGCGCCTATCATTCTTTCTCTTTCTTCATCCAGACGGCCCGCAGCCAGAATCGCTGGTCCCCGAAAATCGTCCGGCTCACAAATACTTTGTCCATCTTTAGCCAGTGAGAAAAGGCGTTCATTTTCCTCCTGCTTGCGCCCCAGAATAATTTTGAGATCGGGGAACAACCGATAGTGGCGGCCAATCGTCAAGAGAACCAGATCGGTATGATTATAATCTGGCGTGTGATCGAAAAGATCACGCAGACGAGCGGCAATGACTTTGTCGGTGAGCAGGCAGCCGCCGGCGGGACAGGGATAGTCCTTGACGCCCAGGTCATCGGCCAGTGCAAATTGCTCTTTGCGACCCCGCCCTGAGATATTGAGCAGTTTGTCACGATCCACAATGCCTTCGCGTTCAGGCAGTGTGGGGTCAAAGTGCTGCGCCGAAAGAGGCCGCAGGATCAGGTCTTGCAATCCGCTTTCCTTTTCGATCAGGCGAATCGTGTGGCGCTGTTGCGACATCGGACGCTGTCCCAGGACTTCTCCCGTAATCACAAAAGAAGCGTCCATTTCGGGCATCATTTCTTTGACCTTGCGCAGCATGTAGATGCGGCAATCAATGCAGGCATTGATTGCGCTGCCGTGGCCATGCGGCGGATTTTCCACCATTTTGATATAATCCATTCCCTTGTGGATGACGTGAATGGGAACACCAAATTCTTCGGCAACCTGGCGCGCATGCATTTTGCAGCCCGCCATCTTGGGCGAACAGTTGCAAAAGACGCTGGTAAAATGGACGGCCGTGACATCGATACCCTGATCAATCATTAACTTGACGGCCAGCGTGCTGTCCAGGCCCCCGGAGAGCAAGGCCACCGCCTTTTTGTTGAGACTCATCTTCTTTATTTCCTTTAATTATGTTATCATTTAGGCCGCCGTCCAGTCTGTTACCTGAAATCCCGCCTTCGCAATCATGTCCATATCTTCTTCATATCCCTGGCCGGGAGTGGTCAAATACCCCTTCGTAAAAATGGAGTTTGCCGCGTAAAGTGACAGAACCTGCATAGAACCCAAGCAGGCTTCCCGTCCGCCGGCCACGCGAATTTCCTTATCCGGATGGACAAAACGAAACATGGCGAGCGCCCGCAAACAATCGGCGGGGGTCAGTCTAGTCAGGTTTTCCAGAGCCGTTCCCGGACGCGGATCAAGAAAATTAAGCGGAATGGAATCCGCCTCAACGTCACGCAGGGCATAGGCCATCTCTACACGATCCTCCAGCGATTCGCCCATACCGATCAGACCGCCGCTGCACAGTTCCATTCCGGAGGCTTTGACGATTTCGGCGGTTCTCTTACGGTCGGCAAAACTGTGCGTTGTGCAAATGGAAGGATAAAATCTTTCCGAAGATTCCAGATTGTGATTGAAACGATCCACACCGGCCTCTTTCAATTTTAGCGACTGGCCGACCGTTAAAATGCCCAGTGATGCGCAAATTTGAATCGGCACTTCTTTTTTGATCTGCCGCGCCGCTTGACAGACGATATCGAGCTCTTCAGGTTCGGGCGCCCTGCCGCTCGTTACAATGCAGTACCGCATCGCCTTCATACGATGTGCATCTCGCGCACCTTCAACAAGTTCTTCCACTGTCTGAAGTGCATAACAGGACGACTCCGTCTTCGCGCCACCGGCCTGGCTGCAAAAAGCGCAGTCTTCGCTACATAAGCCGCTCTTCGCATTCTTAATGATATGAACGGTGACATTGCGTCCAAAGTAATGCCGGCGAATAAGAAAAGCGGCTGCAAGAACACCAAGCAAATCGTCATCGGTGGACTTCAGTAGATCAAGAGCTTCATCCTTTGATAATAGATCTCCATGTAAAATCCTTTGCGCACGTTGGAACCAAAACATTTGATCTTTTACTCCTGTAATTTAAATTTGTGAGACTGAAGTAAATCAGGCTGAAACAAATGAACTCTTTTGAGACCGCGCTGGAAAATAATTTCTTCTTGCGGCCTGAGATGATTATTGAATGTTGCACACCTGAACTAAAAATACCCTAATCACTATTATAGTGCTAGTGAATAAACACCGTTATCTTTTTTGTCAAGAATATTTTACAATCGCAATGCGGGATTGGCCACCTAAGGGCAGCGGACCCCTCGTCCTTAAATCCATTTCCCGTTTTAGACTGATATTTCCGATAAAACTCACCAAAAACATTTTTCACCATGGCCTCTTCTTTGGGGATGACAACCCGATCCATGTAAAAGAAGAAAACGACTGGGAATATAAGGCCGATCAGAGATCCCACAACAAACGGCAAGCCCGTCAGAATCAAAAGCATCCCCAGATACATGGGGTTCCTGGTTCTACGGTATATCCCCGCCGTTACCAGCTTGTCCGGTTCCTTCGTTGGGTTTACAGTCGTTCCTTTAATCCTGAAAAGGCCAGCAGCAACAACTATCAAAGAAATGCCGCAAAGGATAACAATCCAGCCAACTGTCTTCCCGATCAGACCTAATCCGGAAGTTAACGGATGCAACCATTTCAAGCTCCAGCTAAGGGCAAGCATCACGAACATTATTAATAATGGGTATCTATTCATGTAATAATGGTAATTTATCTTGTTTCATTAACCAAACTGATAACAATTTTTTCGACTTCTCCAGCAATTTCTTCGATGCCCGCGCCGGGATAATAATCAGCTAAGACTCGCGGCTTGAGAGCACTGATGTATGTCTTTCCGCCCTCCACGAAGACGCTGATCGGGCAGGGCAGCATGAGGGAGATCTTCTTATCCCTCGCCAGCACCTGACTGGCGAACTTCGCATTGCATATTTCAATGATTTTCATCGGTTCGATTGTAAACCCTTTGGCAGCCAAGGTTGCCTCCACATCGTGAATGTGCAGGACTCGAAAACCTTTTTCCTGCGTTTTGGACTCAATCGCGGCTACGGCATCATTAATATTCTTTGTTGTTACCACCGTGTAATCAAATTTCTCCATGCTCATTGCCTCCTTTTATGATTTTGCATTTTGTATGACTTCTTATTATTGAATGTCATTCTTCATCCGGTCAAAGTCCTCTTTTGTAATTTCTCCCCGGGCGTAGCGCTTCTTCAAAATCTCCAATGGCGTTTCCGTTATCCTGTCTCTTTCCTTTTGCGCTCGCACGAAAAGATAAATCAAGAGACCAATTATGACAACGATAAAGACCCACATAAACATACCTCCAAAGCCAAAATGCATCATAGGCCACGAGCAGCCATCCGGGCCTCTCATTCCCATCGGCCCATAACCATATTCCCCGCTGCACGACGATAGCACACCGACAGCGACGCTCAAAAATAATGCTTTCATAGCAATTTTCCTTTCTTTCTTCACAAGTTTTACCTAATATTCGAAATCAAATAATTCTTCGCTTGAAGTGTTATCACCTATTCTTCTCCGTTAATCTGATCTGAATCCCTTCGGCCATCTCCCGGTCCATCGCTACCTGCGAATGACCTATCCTAACGACATAAGAAGGAAACTTCTGTAATATCTCGATGGATACGCCGGGCAATATGCCCATCGCCATTAATTTCTGGAGTTTTTTCTTATCCTTTGTGTGTAGATAGGCAACCTTACTCTTTGTCCCGGATTTTGTATCGACGATGCTGGAGACAATACTTCCTGCCGCCTTTGAAGACTTCCGGCAACATATTCCTTCGGGGATCGCTTTGCCGTGAGGACAGAACTTCGGATGGCCTAACAGGGTGCAAACGCTTTCTTCGACATCCTGATACAGCAGATGCTCGAACCGGCATGCGTTGTCTTCCATTTTACTTTTCTTCACGTCAAAAACATCCACCATCAAACGCTCTGCCAGCCTATGCCGCCTTACGGTGTGCTCAGCTTCTTTCATTCCCTCCTTTCTCAACGTTATTCCGTCGATAGAAACCCGTATGTAATTCAATGACAGAATTTCTTTTATTTCAGGGGCATCCTTGTCTGTCTTTAGTTCTTGAAAGCTTGCCGATTTTCGGCCCATTTCCTGCGTTATGATCCAAAGATGCTCTAGAATCTCTTCAGCTTCGTTGCTTAGTTTCATACATTTTCCCCTTCCATCTTTTTAATTTCTTGATGAGTTCCGGCTCGATTGGAACCTCATATCCGCAAGTGGGGCATTTAATCAAGTGACAGGATGTTGCCATCCAACAGCCTTTGCAGGCAGCCTGCCCTTCTTCTTCCTTAAAGTCTAATCCGCACAGCGGGCATTTCATAAAGTTACTCCCAGGGCAATTAGGATAAGGTTGACCATATAACCAACAACAAAGGCGAAGGGAAAAATAAAAGCAGCCATGCCCAATGCCATTTTCAGCCCTCTCTCCTTGATAGTCATGGAAAACTGAGCAATGCAGGGTATAAAAAGAGCCAGCGTTACAATAGCAACCACCAGTGGAATGCCTTGGAGCGATCCGGAATTCTTTAGATCATAAAGACCGGCGGCGCCGAAGTCCCTTCTGAAAAAGCCATAGAGGAAGGCCGTAGCAGCCTC
Organism: Deltaproteobacteria bacterium; assembly: GCA_036528635.1. Classification (GTDB taxonomy): domain Bacteria; phylum Desulfobacterota; class Syntrophia; order Syntrophales; family Smithellaceae; genus UBA8904. The sequence goes on along the minus strand of JAIGNE010000080.1, from coordinate 105,583 downwards.
CATGGGAAGCCCTATCCAGCCTACCGGATAGGAAAGCCACTTTATCGCAAGATCAAAGAGCCCCGTTAATCTTCCAATCCAGATAATGATACTGGCTAGGACAAATAAGGGAAGTATTTCCTTGAAGTACCATGCCACCCTGGTATAGGTCTTTGTAAATACGTTGGAGAGCTTTGGCCATCTGAGCGGCGGTATCTCCATATAGAATAATGGTCTTTCTCCGGGCACCATTTTCCCCGCTAAAAAGCCGACGAAGAGGAAGATGATCGTCATGACACATAAGAATATCAAAAATGCTTTAACACTGCCTGCAAGCAGCGCAAGAATGACTCCAATCTGCGCCGAGCAGGGAATGGCAAGTGATAAAAGCAATGTGGCGATAATCCGTTCCCTTTTTGTTTCCAGCGTTCTTGTCACCATCGTCGCCATGGTGTCGCATCCAAAGCCGAGAACAATAGGGATCACGGCCCTTCCGTTTAACCCGATTTTTTTGAAAAGCCGGTCGATGAACATGGCCAGCCGCGGCAGGCAGCCGGTATCTTCTATGATGGAAAATGCGATGAAGAAAGTGGTAACGATCGGTAGGATAATGGCTATCGCGTAGCGGATTCCGAGCGTAATGATGCCGTACTGGTGGACAAACAGATCCTGCATCACCGGCCACGGTATGACGGAGGCAACCAACCTTGTGGCAACTGGATTTATGTACTCTCCAAATATCCTATTTTCCAGGAAGTCCACGGCAACTTGTGCGCCGAACACGCCGACAAACTCATAAAACACAAAGAGGATAGCAAGAAATATGGGGATTCCCGACAAAGGATGCATCATCAGACGGCTCAGTTTTTCTTTGAAATTAAAAGACGTTTCGCCGGTATAAACGCACACGCTCTCAATGATCTTATTTATTTCTTCCTGCCTTTGCAGGGCGATAATATAATTCAAGGGATGAGTGTATTTCTGCTTTGTGTCTTCGATAATCTTTTCCGCAAGGGCATAGTTCTCCTTCATTTGGTCTTTAACGAGGGCTATGATTTCGGGATCATCCTGGAGCAGAAGAAGCGCGATTGCTCTTTTGGAAAGATTGTATGCACACGAAAGCTTTCCTGACAACTCATCGACCGCCACTTCTATGGCTTCATCATATGGAAAAACTCTATGCGGTTTCTCTTCATATTGAATAATGCTTTCTTTCAGAATTTCCATTCCCTGACGCTTGATTGCAATGGTTGAAAGAACGGGTATTCCTAATTCTTTTTCGAGACAGGGAAGATTGATTTTCAGGCCCAGTTTCTCGGCTTCATCCATGATATTCAGGTCCAGAAGAACGGGAAGGTCTGCTTCGATAAGCTGCAAAGTCGTGTGAAGCATTTTCTCCAGACTCTTCGCATCGGCGACTTGAACCACCACTTTGGGTTTTTCTTTTAAAAGCATTGACCTTGCCACGCGTTCTTCTTCGGTTATCGGAAGGAGCGAATACATCCCCGGCGTATCAACAATCTCGAATTCTTCATTTCCAAACCAGGCCTTTCCTTTTGTCAATTCGACCGTTGTCCCCGGATAATTGGAAACGGTCACGTATTTTGCAGTCAGATTTCCAAAGATTACGCTCTTTCCCGAATTGGGACTCCCTACCAGAACCACCCTTTCCAGCCCATCGGATTCATCGGCGTTGACGTGGCAACCATTGCCTGCCGTCTGCCGTCTAAATTTATCAAATAATTTCATTCCTTTTTCCTTGCTGAATGATTATTAAACCATCATTCTTGTTGACATTCTAAAAATCTTCATCGCGTTAAAAAAACGTATTGAAAATTCATCATCCCCTAAAAGAGAGGATGCTCAAGCGATAAATACAATAGAATGCCGTATTCTCCGCTTGAGGGACCCAGTCCGATAGGGAAGCTCAGGCCTGGAACGACTTGGAGACCGGACTTGAAATTGAAAGCATAGCGGATGCCCGGATTGATAAACAACGACCTCTTCCATTCCTTAAAACCACCCGTTTCAACGGACTCCATGGAATTCCATACGAGTTCGGTAAGCAAGTTGAAGTTCTCGGAGAAAAGGTAAATTATGCTTCCTCCAAGATTGTACACGAATGTGTCCGCCTTTTCACCCGATGCCGCCCTTGCGCCTGACAGGTAAGTCATTCCCATGTTCCAGTGGGTCACCCATTTTTCGGAAAGCTCCACACTCAGAGGAATACTGATCTGATAACCTAACGCGCCGCTTCCTAATCCTCTCTCGTAGTCGCCGGTCGGTAGAATGAGGGAAAATCTGGGAGCCAGGGCCACGGGACCATTCATGATCAGCTGATATCGGTAATTGATGGAAACATCGCCCAGGCCCGTTGTGTTACTGTCGCCGTCAATACGGGTAATTGGAACCGTATAGGATAGCTGATGGGCCTGTTTTGGAGCAGGCCATTCCTGTGTAAAATTATATAACCACGATGCCGACCGCGGAAGGTATTGGAAGGTCTGGATGTGCTGCACCACGCCGTCTTCCTGGTTGTAGGCTTCCTCAATAAGAAATGAATTATCCTGTATCTTTTTGATCTCTTCGCCAAAAATATTGCCGCACAGAACCATTAGCGCGGACAAAACTATCGCTATCTGAAGCGGCCCTTTTATTCTTTTCATAAACTATCCTTCTCCAAAAAATATACTTTTGTCTGACATTTTATACTCACTGTTGCTCGCCCGGATCTAAAACATTGGGGCCTGCAAAATAACTCGCCCTATTGTAAAATTCTCTATTATTGAGATTAATTCTTAAATACTATTGCTTCCGCATAAGCTTAATATATAATTATACATATATAATTCTAGTAGTTATGCTAATTTTATTGCCGTTATTCATTATTTCAATATACCAATAATAAGATTAAATCTCATTTTTCTCATAGCTAGCACGCCCAAACCTGGATGTCAAGGAGGAATCTGATGCAAATGAGATATAATCTCAATTAGCTTGAAATTATCGTCTTTTTAAGATAGAAACCCCGTATGGGTGAGAGTATTATACCGTTCGTAAAAGAAGGGGTGAGACATAAGATATGAAAGCAGACAAAGCGGCGGAACCGACCCTGCCTCCCTTAGGAAGAAAAAAAACAACCGGCAGAAACGATATTCTTGCAGCAGTGGATGAGATGGAAGGGCACTTTGACTTGCATGATCTCCATGACAAGCTCAAGGCAAAGGGATCGAAGATATCCAGAGCATCATTATATCGCAACCTCCCAATGCTCATTGAGAAGGGAATTCTTGCTGAAGTAGAAAAAACAGAGAATCATTCTCATTATGAACGAGTCATCGGTCAAAAACACCACGATCATCTAATCTGTCTCAATTGTGGCGCGACAATCGAGTTTTATTCACCCACCTTGGAAATGATGCAAGATGAGATTTGCGCAAGGGAGCAGTTCCAATGTGTTCGCCATAGCCTGGAAATCATGGGATACTGTAAAAACTGCAAGACAATGGGGTAATGCTCTCTTGCTGAAACTGACATCGAGCATTGCGCTTATCAGTGCAGCGCACCACCTAAACATCGGATATGCGATGTTTTTACCCGCTGTTAACCCTGTCTGTTTGAGAGCGATCCCTTTGAGAGTGAGTCTATAGTGGACATGCGAATGGCCTGTCAAGACAATTCAACGACAAAGCAGGACAACCTTTTAAACAGTCCTGATACCGTGCAGCACAGCATTCTTCGTCAAAGCAAAGCAACCTCGACTCAAAAAAACAAACCCCGCCAAAGCAGGTCTTTCTCAGAAGCAGAAATAATTATGGATCGGGCACCCTGGCAAGGGTACCCGATCCATTTTGATTAGTGTTTGTTGTGGGATGCCGGGGATGCCGCCTCGGCGCCATGGCCTTTGCCATCAACGACCTTGGCGACTCCTTCGAGGTAATGGGTGTAAGTCACGTATGCCTTGACATATTCCCGGCCGGCCAGCACACTTTCTTGTGAATGCTTTCTGGTTTCCAGCGCATGGTTGAAACGTTCGCGGATTCCTTTTTCGGTGTGCGTTGCGATGGTCTTGGCCAGCCCATCGATGGACCCCTTTTCCAGAGCTTGATCGGCTTTAGCGACAACCGTTTCACCAGTCTCCGTAGCCTTGATCCCGGTATACGGAGCCCCCTCTCCGGCACGATGGATCCGCACCAGAGTCTCGAAGAAGTACATGTCGGCCAGTTTCTGCGCCTCGGGGTTGAGCTTGCGCACTGCCAGGGTTTTGATGAAAGCATTACTGATTTCCTTTTCTTCTTCAGCCTTAACCCACTTCAGCAAAGGGTAGACGTCACCCTTGGCCAGAGCGTCTCGCGCTTCGACCACCACCGGTCCGTCGAGGGTGTCGCAGTGGGCCAGGCTAGTTTGTGGTAAGAGCAGAATCGCCAAAGCAAAAAACATTATAGCCGCAAATCCTTTAAAACCGTTCTTCATTTCTTTCATTTTTTCCCCCTTCATTGTGAGTTTTGGTGCCTTTGCCCACTAGAACGAGGGAGGGGTCATATTTGTGACAAACGAAACGAATAAAAAAGATTCCATCATAACAGCAATTATTTTCATAGACTTGGACCAGAGCAAGAAAATAGTGTCACAAGGCTCTGCTTTAGTACGTATTAAGATATGGTAGGTTGAAAATAATGGACACCAATGTTAAAGAAGGCAGACCAGACTCGGATTTCTCTCTCCCGTCTCTCTTAACGATGGTTCTATGAAAAACGACTGGCAGCATGAAATATTTGGTGTCCACTATTGACGACTACCCTCAAGAAAAGGTGAACGAAATTGACGGACGAGGAACTTATGGTGGCCTATGCCGATGGCGATATAGAGGCTTTCCGGACTTTGTATGAACGGCATAAAAAGCGCATCTTCGGATACCTATTTGCGAAATTAAAGGACCGAAGCGAGGCAGACGATGTTTTCCAGTCTGTTTTTGCCAAGCTTCATGTCGCCAGGCAAAAATACAGGCAGGAAATTCCCTTTTTGCCATGGATTTTCACCATCGCCAGAAATGACTTGCTTGACCATCTCAGAAAGAAGAGCACCTACATGAAACACATCACGATCTCCGAAAAGGAAGTGGAGAGCTATGCCAATCCAGCGTCCGACACAGCGATCATCGGAGTTGCGATTGCAGAGCTTTCCAGTCTAACCGATGCCCAACGCCAAGCCCTGGAGCTCCGCTTTAATGAGGGGTTGACCTTTAGGGAAATTTCCGCACAAATGCAAACGACAGAAGACAATATAAGACAAATCATCAGCCGGGCCATTCGCAAGCTCCGTAAACTAATGGGAGTCAAGGAGGTACTTAATGGGGGAAACTAAATCCGAACAAGCACTGTTGAAGGAATTTACGGAGTTTATCGATGCCAAGCCGACTGCCCCTGGTGAACCAGCAGATGAGGCGATTCTGCGAATGGTAGGAAAGGATCTACGGCCTGCCCATTGGAAAGTCTATACCAAATTTACTCTTGTTGAGGTGACTGCTGGACTCTTGACTTTGACCATCTGTCCACAATTCGGTTTAGGCTTCGGTCGACACAATCAGTTCTTGCATGCACTGCACTTGGCAACGTCCCCGGCAGTTTTCTATCTTCTTTGTGGTCTTATTTTTGTGACCCTCGGTGCTGCCCTGGGCAGCCTCGTCTTGAATCGTGATGAAATCCGCAGTTTCTGCAATAATGACAATCTGTATTTTGCTGGTTATAGCATTTTGGCTTATCTAGTTCTCGTTGTCCTTGGAGTTGAGGTTTTCGCTTTCAGTTCTTTGACCTGGATGTTGGGTGCGATGTTGGGCAACATGTTTGGTTTTGGAGCGGTCATTCGGTTGCGACGGGCAATGATCTGGTGACCGTCGATCAGAGGAAATCGAGCGATGTCTGAAGAACTTGATGCTAAGACTATCGAGTAGTCATTTTGGGACATGCCTGAAAAGAGGGATGTAATTACTACCTATTGAGTGCCATAACATCGAGTGTACTGCCCACGCGGACAAGATGCGCAAGCCCATCGGGGGTGGCGTGATTGATCACTCCAAACCACGCCACGTTCAGGCCGTTCCAATCGTAAAAGACTTGCTTGAATCTCATCGGCGCAGCAATCTCAATCCATTGAATACCACCAGCAAACTCGCGCCCATGTCGGCAAATACAGCCATCCACATTGTCGCCTGCCCGGTAAAGGTCAGTACCAGAAACACCGTCTTGATGCCGAGCGCCAGCACAATGTTTTGCGTCAAGATAGCAGCCGTCGCCCGGGACAGGCGCACGAAAGAGGGAATCTTGCGCAGGTCGTCGTCCATCAGCGCCACGTCGGCTGTCTCAATGGCGGTATCAGTGCCTGCGGCGCCCATGGCAAACCCAATGTCCGCGCGGGCCAATGCGGGGGCATCATTGATCCCGTCGCCGACCATGCCTACTTTGCCGCCCTTTCCGTTCGCAAGGAGGCTTTCGATGGTTTTGAGTTTATCTTCCGGCAGCAGATTGCCTCGCGCCTCATCAATGCCGACCTCACGGGCAATGGCTTCGGCCGTATGCACGTTGTCGCCGGTAAGCATCAGTGTTTTCACGCCGAGAGCATGCAGGCTGGCGATGGCCTGACGACTCGTTTCCCGCACGGTATCGGCAACGGCGAAAATAGCGAGCACGCCGGTCTGGTTGGCCAGCAAGACCGCTGTTTTGCCCCGGCTCTCCAGTGCGGCAAGCCGGTTCTCGATTTCTTCCGAACAAAACCCAAGTTCCTCAATCAGCCGGTGGTTACCCAGTTGATAGAGATGTCCCTTAATGCTTCCTTTGACCCCGCGACCGGGAATGGCTGCAAAATCGCTGACTTCGCCAAGCGCAAATCCTGATGCGGTCGCAGCATGGGCGATGGCCAGTGAAACCGGATGATCGGAGCGCGAAGCAAGGCTTGCCGCCAGGATTCGGGTTTCTATCGCATCACCGCTTAAGGCAATATAATCGGTCTGCACCGGTTTGCCGTATGTAATGGTGCCCGTCTTGTCGAGCGCCAGCGCTACCATCTTGCGTCCCTCTTCCAGATAGACGCCGCCTTTAACCAATATTCCCTTGCGGGCCGCGGCGGCAAGACCGCTGACAATGGTGACGGGTGTGGAGATCACCAGCGCGCACGGACAGGCAATGACCAGGAGCACCAATGCCTTGTATATCCAGTCGAGCCAGGCCGCGCCCGTAATCAGCGGCGGGACAACGGCGACCAGGATCGCAAATGCAAAAACAGCCGGTGTGTAAATTCGGGCAAACTGGTCCACAAATCGCTGGGTCGGCGCCCGGCTGCCCTGGGCGGACTCGACGGCATGAATGATTCTGGACAGTGTGGAATTGCTTGCTTCCGCCGTCACCCGGTATTCGAATGAGCCGGTTTCGTTGATCGTACCGGCAAACACCTGGTCGCCTACGGCCTTATCCACCGGCAGGCTCTCGCCTGTGATGGGGGCCTGATTCACCGCAGAGTGCCCGTTGGTTACAACACCGTCGAGAGCGATCCGTTCACCGGGCCGCAGCCGGACAATGGCGCTAAGCGGCACGTCCTTGGCCGGCATATCCATCCAACTTCCATCATTCTGACGCACGGTTGCCGTTTCAGGCGCAAGATCCATCAAGCCGCGAATGGCATTGCGCGCGCGGTCAAGCGATTTGGCCTCGATCACCTCGGCCAGCGCGAAAAGAAACATGACCATCGCCGCCTCCGGCCAGTGTCCGATGATCATGGCGCCGGTTACCGCGACAGACATCAGCGCGTTCATATTCAGATTGATGTTCTTAAGGGCAATCCAGCCTTTCTTGTAGGTAGGCAGCCCGCCGGTGAATATCGCCAACAGCGCAAGAGCGATGACAGCCCAGTGATTGCCGCCGTTGATCCAGTAGACGACCTCGGCCAGCGTAGCGGTCACTCCGGAAAGCGCCAACGGCCACCATTTGGTACTGGGTAAGGGTGACACAGGCACGGCGGTATCCACCGTGCCTTCCGACTCAACCTTTGCGTCAAAGCCGATGGACTGCAGGACCGCCAAAATCGCCTCCTGCGACCCCGGCTTGTGCGTCACGGTCAGGCTGTGCTTTATCAGATTAAAATCCAGCCCTGTTACACCGTCTATGCCGGTGAGTTTGGCCCGGATCAATCCTTCCTCCGTCGGACAATCCATTTTGTGAATGGTCAGAACCGTCCGCACCTGGTCTGTCGGGGCTTCGATGCGTTTCGCCTGCATCCCGATAGCTCGCAGGGCCGCTTCAACCGGCTTAAGCGAATCGAGCCGATGGCTCACCACCAGTGTTCGCTGCATCAGGTTAAAATCCAGTCCTGTTACACCGTCCATTGGCTCCAGCTTCTTGCGGATCAGCGACTCCTCGGTAGGACAATCCATATTTTCAATGCGGTAAAGCGCCTGTCCCGGACCCATGGGGGCCACGGGGGATGGACCCGTCAAGATCAGGGGCATGGGCGAACAACTGCACCCGCCGGTCTGGCATCCATTTGCGACCGCTCCGTCTGGTCCCTGTATGGTTTTGATCCCCTCAGAACCGGACAGAATAACATCCGATCTTTTGTCTTCGGTCTGCCGGGCGCTCATGCCTGCTTTTTTTGCTGCCGCAATGATATCTTTGTTCTCAATTGTTTCGCTCATATCCTGATTCCTTTCACCGCACAAAATACACGTTTCATTAAATAGACATATGTGTGCATGTATTCATATAGATGATTAAAAAAATTTACTCTTCTACATGTTTCAGGCCCGCAGTGAGAATTGAACTAATATGATCATCATCCAAACTGTAGTAGGCAATTCTGCCGTCTTTTCTATATTTAACAAGGTTCATATTTCTTAAAACTCTTAATTGATGCGAAACGGCGGACTGGGATGTGCCGATCAGAATAGTTAAGTCACAGACGCAAAGCTCTTCCTGCAAAAGAGCGGATATAATCTTCGTTCTTGTGGGATCGCCCAATACCTTAAAAGTCTCCGCCAGTTTAAAAAGTGTTGCATCGGATTTCATGGCTTTTCTCGCTGAAGCCACTTTCCGCTCATTAATGCATAGAACCTCACATTCGCCTTCTTTGTCTTTTTTTCTTTTTTTCACAGCCCAAACTCCAATATATGAATATTTGATCATATATTAGCATATAGATTTCTTTTGTCAAGAGTGATTTAAGAGCGTGTATTTCAGATCGACTTCATATTTTTACGTTCGTAAACCTGTTCCGGTTTTAACCAACTATCATGTGAATGTCTTCAATTTCCACTTTGTTGTTAAGACACGCTTCGATTGGATCGCGGTGCTGCGGGGCAAAACGAAGACAAATACCGCAGTCCGAGCTGATTTGTTTAGGGATGGGAATCAGTTTATGCGGAAGTTGTTCCTGCTGGAGAATCTTTTCAGCTTTCAGCGCATGACTCATCGTCTTGAAAAGCATTACAAAATAAGAAACCTGTCCACTCATGGATATATCAGCCGTCCCGCTCTGCTCATAGTTGCGGCAAGGTCATACATATTGGATACCATACCTACCCCTAATTTATCTTTAACATCAAAATAATTGAGGCAGGTGCCGCAAACGAGAATCTCCACACCCGCCATTTCCAGTGCTTTGAGGTCATCCAGTACTTCCGAACCCTGCACCACTAGCTTCACACCGGTGTTATAGAAAATCATCACATCCGGTTTTTGAGATTGCTCGGCAATCGTGTGCAGAAATGCTCTAACCAGAACATAGCCGAGCTCATCATTACCCCGCCCCATCTTATTTTCGGAAAGGACTATGACAAAAGGTCCGGGTGCCTCAGATGTTGAATAGTGTGATGGGATGCCCTTTTCCATTGCGGAAACAACGTCTGACGTGCGTGTCAGATCGATTTCGAAAGTGCCATCCTTTTTCTTTTCCGCTTTTACTTCACAACCCATCTTTGCCCCAAGGCGCTTGACATTTTCCAGTGCTGTATCATTATCGACGATCACCTTGATCCGGTCATGGTGCTCTATAGCCTGTTTTGCCAAGACGACCGGCTGCGGACATGCCAGTCCTGTGGCGATAACAATTTTTACTTCACCCATTTTTCAATCCTTTACTTTGCCGGCAACATCTCAAACAATGCCTCTACACGTGTGCGAATCTGCCCTATATCGCTTTGCGAATAATCCGTCTCGATTTTCAAAAACGGCATTCTATGTTTCTCCAGGATATGTTCTTTAATTTTGTGCGATTCGATATTATAAGAATGGCAGGCATGCAGAATAACATCAACCACGGCATCCGGCTTAAATCGTTTGATCATTTTATCCAACTCAGCCAGACGGCGGTTGTTGGGTGTCATGCAGGAGCAGGGCAGTTCCAAATACCGGCGCGAGAGAGCCGCGAAAGGATCGGGTGTGTTTTCGGCAATGAGGCTGGCATACGGCTTCATTCCTGTGCAGGAATCCAGAACCACAACTACACCGCCCGCGTCTTCTATAACTTTAAATACTTTTGTTGCATCTCCGCCGACCGGGCAACCGGTGACGAGAACGCGGGGCGAATTCTTTTCGCCGTGATAAATGCCGTCAGCAACGCGTTTCTCCAGTTTTGCAATACAGCCATTGAGAATGCCCAGCATATCTTGCGTTGTCGAAGCCTGTCCCAGATAGGTTAAATCATAGAGCTCAACCCAGCTCACCGGCGTAGGGGTGAGAGCGGCAAAATCAAATATTTTATTCATGAGGCGGTTTTTTTCATTCGTCGCCTGGATTTCCCTTTCCACAGCCGTATCGTCAATTTTACGATTGAAGGTTGCTTCCAAAAACCCTTTGAGTTTCTTGATCATGACCGTCCAATGGTCCAGGGCTTCCTTTTGATCGGGCAACTGAGGCAAATCCATCACATGCATGGGCTTGATATCCGAAATCAGCTCAAACATTTTTTTCTTGCCGTCACAGGTGGTCTCGCCAATGACCGCTTCCGAGATGGCAAAAAAAGGACAGGTATCGGTTTTGATAAAGCCGTAACTGGATTTAATGAGCGGACACAGATTGGCAGGCAGCACGGTTTCCGCCGCTTCGATGGTCTTATTGGCAAAAGCGCACAAAACAGCAGGTGCGGCATTGGCCGCGCGAATCAGTTCCAGAGGGGCATAGCTGCAATAAATGCCAACGATATTCTTTCCATTCTCTCTCTGGTTTTGAAGATAATTCAGCGTGCGTTTGGTTGCCTCTCCGGCAAATCCGTCATTCACTAAGGGTTCAACATCCGCTTTCATATGGCATCACTCCTTTTAGTATATATTATATTTAACGGCGGTGAGGATATAAGATGTATGGATATATGTCTAATAGATAATACTTATATTGTTATGAGCATTATTCCATTTAGTTATTGGCTATGTTTTCAGCCACCTATTATTTTCAAACATAACCTTTTATAACGCACATAACGATTCACCCGTTGCTTGAAAATCTGTTGATCATTGTTTTCCGGGCGCAAGAATTGTTTTAAGTTGCGCCAATCCATCCCAGATTTCTTCATCGCCGATGTATTTGTTTTCACCGGTAACAGGATTCCGGATCACACAGGTCGGTGTTCTCTCTATCTTGTTCCGTCTGATCAAATCGCTCATCATGGCAAAAACCGGTTTTCCGTCAAATGCCGTCCATTCAATTTTCTTCTCTTTCAGATAAACGACGAGTGCCTCTTCGGTCATAATATGTTTTTCCTGGGCCGCCTTGAAAAGCGCATTGCGGATACTGAATATCTTATTATTGTTCGCGCCGGCATTCACCGCGTAAAGATAATAGCGCGCATAAATAGGCGTCACAGGATTAAACGGCACATCGACAAATGTTATTTTGACCTTTCCCGTCGCCAGCAATTCTTTCATCAGCGGTTCGGCTTTCGTGTCGATCCGCTTGCAGGGCGGACAGAAGTAGTCGGCAAACATCAACACTTCGTATTCCCCTTTGCCCAGCGACCGAGCACCGCTCAGTTTATCCTGACCGTAGGCCGGCGTAACGGAACCGGAAAAGGTCAACAGAATAAGGAAATATCCCAAAATGCTGACAACGAGTAACGGTAACTTATGAATTCTGAACATGGAAAAATCGGCCTCCCCAAGAAAATATAGCCACATCCGGCGGCGGTTTTGGCGCCAGGCGGAAGGAACTTCATAATTGACAATAAATGATACCATCACGATCACTGAAAACGCCATGCACCAATCATAAAAACGTTGTGTCAGGTTTCAAGTCGTTTCTTGTAGATGGTACTTAAAGCTCATGCATAAATAGAACATCACTTTCCCCTCCGGGTGCTTACTTATATTTTATCTCTTCATTACTCAAAGCCTCAAATTAGCTCACGCTCTAGTTTTCTCCCATTTTCCGACACCCCAGGCCAGAAGCGTCGAAGCCAGCACGGTTCCAACAAGAATCGTCGTCGAGGCGGCGATATTGTTCATCAAAGAGGGATTCGCTAGCAAAACAATCCCCAGAGCAAACATCATCGTCCCTGAAATGAGCTTCATGACTCTTCCTTGCCATTCGGTAAGCTTCCATTTTCCCGCCGTAAAAGCGAAAATCACAACAATAACAATCAAAGGAATCACGTAAATCAGGTTGTACAAACCCAAATACAGGTAATAGCTGGCAGGGGAAAGATTATTTAATGTCAGAATTCTTGTGTAAACCATGGGGAAACCGGCCGTGCAAAGGAGTTCGTAAGAATTGGCGGCTATGGCAAGCACGGTCGTGCCGAACAATATCGACGGCAGCGACGCGGAGCGGAGAAGCTGACGCATGCGGTCAAAGAGTTTCGGCTTCGCGCTTTCCGGAATGGAAAGCGACACGCCGCGCTTGAATGCGAAAAAATCTTTAATGTTGAGCATGCCGATCAGCACGGATACAATGCCGGCAATGAGCGTGATGATGGCTACTTTTTCCATGATGAGAAAAAGATTGAGCCATGCCGCCATAAACAGGAAATAAATCAGCCCTGAAAATCCTAGAAAAACGCCTCCGATCAACAGCATTTTTTTCCTCGACCGGGCATAAGTCAGTATTCCAAGTAGCGACAGAAGAACAAAAAAGGCGCAGGGATTGAAACTGTCCAGACCGGCAATGACCAGTGTGACAAAGGGCAGGGAATAGCCGGACAAATCGACCTTGCCCGCCAGAGGTATTTCAACAGCATTCCCATTATTCGAAATGAATTTATTGGGCGCACCTTCTAAAGCGGGATCCGGACATGAATCAGGGGTACAGGACGCAACAGCCTTTTCGATTTCTTCGGCAATCTGCATGGAAAAACCGTAAAATATCCGGTTTCCGACAATAGTCGTTGGAATGCCTTTGGCATCCACGCCCCGCGAATTCAATAGCTTCTGCATCATGGCCGCATTGCCGGTATGGCGCCAAACCTCATAGACCCGTATTTCTATTTTTGGAATCCGCCGGGTGAGCGCCTTGAGAAACTTCTCTTCCTCTTCGCACTTTGGGCAGCCATCGCCTTTAAATAAATAAACAACGGGATTGGATGCCAAGTGAGTCCCGATTACACTATACGATGTTTCGGACGAAGAAACGCTTTTCCCTTCTTCGTAATCATACTTTAAAGGAATGCCCTTGCAGGCGGTGGCGTCCGTCTGTTCACAGGGGTTTGATGATTTTTCCGGCTTCCCTGCCATCGTAAAACTTGTAGCGGGATAGAACATGACGGAAATACAGGCAAGTAATGCCGTAATAATTACTAGCTTAGAAATAGCCTGTGGTTTTTGGTACACCTTCATTATTAAGCCTCCTGAAAGCGGCAGGTAACACTACATTTCACGAAATACTGCCTTCGAATGCTTTCATGATTTATGATCTTCGACATCAGTACCCCCCTTTTTTCAAGAGATTCATTGAGAATGACATCATCCGATCCTTAAGTTAAACGATCTGCCCCTGCATAAACATAACCGGTGTTGCTTCGCACATAACCTAAAAGCGTGACGTTGTATTCTCTGGCCAGATTCACGGCGGCAGCCGTGGGAGTTGATCGGGAAACAAGAACCGGAACACCAAGGCGAATCACCTTGGTAATGATCTCGGAAGAAACCCGTCCGCTGACAAACAGCATGCCGGTTTCAACGAGTGCCATTTTACTATTTTTCAGCAGGACGCCCCCTATCTTATCAAAACAGTTATGCCTCCCGATATCCTCGTTGAAAACGGAAAAGCCGGGGTGCCGAAAAAGAACGCTGTGCACGCCGCCTACGCTCTTGTATACGTCCGATTGCCGCTCAAATTCTTTCATGGCATTCAGAATTTCACGAATGGAAAACTTATCCTGATTGGCAACGGGCAGGAATTTTTCGTGCTTGAGCGGATTGATGTAGGTAAAGCATTTACCACAGCCCGATGTCACACTGCGCAGACTCTCGCACTTCTCAACGGACCTTCCCGGGACAAGATTGATCATGACGGCAAAGAGACGTTCATTATAAGAGATGTCGGCAACATCGTCGATGCTATCGATAACGCCTTCACTGTAGAGAAAACCCAACGCCAGTTCTTCGGTCAGTTGATTGAGGCACAGAAGCGACGCGTATTCTGTTCCGTTGATATATATTTTCAGCGATATCTCGCCGATGACGTCTTTTTCCATATCACCAAGACGCGTAACGCCGTTATCAGACGAAATCTCTTTTACGTCAAACGTAGCAAACAATTTATCATCCATGATTTTCACCACCGCATTTTGATTTTGCCGGATCGATGGTTTCGTTGAAGCTCCCCATGCGATAACCCTGGATATCCAGAGTGACAAATTTAAAACCGAACGATTTCAGCGTTTGCGTTATTTCCGATGCCAATGGTTCGCAAAGAAGTTTTATTCGATCTGCCACTGCCACTTCGATTCGGGCCAGCTCGCCATGACACCTCACCCGGACAGTCCTGAACCCTCTGTCGATAAAGAATTTCTCACCTTTCTCGACTTTCCGCAGATCCTCAAGCTTGATTTCCTGTCCGTAAGGAATTCGGGAATAAAGACAGGCATAGGCCGGCTTGTCCCAGGTCGGCAGGTTGAGCTCTCTGGATAAATCGCGAATTTCAGCCTTCGTCAACCCGGCTTCAAGTAAGGGACTCACCACTTTCAGTTCTTTTATAGCGTTCATCCCCGGGCGATAGTCCATCAAATCATCAGCATTGCTTCCGTCCAGGACATGCCGGATGCCAAGGCTTTTTGCTTTTTCAATAATCGAGCCGAATTCCGCCTTCTTACAAAAATAACAGCGATTGACAGGGTTTTGTTTGACCTCAGATTCGATTTCATCGGATTGGACAATGATATGTCTGGCCCCGACCAGCCGGGCAATCGCGATGGCATCTTCCAATTCATAGCGTGGCAATGCCGGTGAATCGATGGTGATGCCCACAGCCTTGTCACCCAGGGCCTCCTTTGCAGCGGCAAGCAAAAACGAACTATCGACGCCTCCGGAAAAGGCGACGGCCGCATGCTTCAGACACTTCAAAGCAGCCAATAAGTTATTGTATTTCTCATTAGTCGCTTTGATTTTCCTCGGACTAATGTTTTGCGACTGTGTTCCCTGCGACACCATCAATATTTACTCCTTTATTGTTCGCATCATATCCAATTATATACATAACTCGTTCAGATATGCTTTAACCTCATTTATTCCCTTCATAAATGTATGGAATTCTTATCGGATGAGAAACAGGCATGAACTCAAGAACAGGCAAGTCTTCTTGCTTGAAAGTTATCTCCATTTCCTTACCTTTTCGATCCATCAGTCCATGTCGCCCTTTTCAGATTTGCACCTTTCAGCTTTACTCCTTCCAGGTTTGCCCCTAGCAGATTTGCACCTTCCAAGTCTGCATCTTCCAGGTTTGCATCTTCCAGGTTTGACCTTTTCAGGTCTGCAAATCTCATTTTTGCCTTTGTCAAAGATGCCTCAGTCAGATTTGTCTCGATCATTTGTGCTCCGTTCAGTGTTGCTTTGAACAGATTTGCCTTTGCTAGATTCGCATTTGCCAGGTTTGCCCTTTGAAGGTTTGCCCTTTGAAGGTTTGCCCCTTTCAGGTTTGCCTGCGGCAGAAATGCTCCTGCCAGATTTGCCCCTGTCAGATTTGCATTTTCCAGTTTTGCCTGCCCTAGGCCTGCCCCTTCCAGGTCTGCCCCTTCCAGATCTGCCTCTTTCAGGTTTGTCTTCACCAGAATTGCCGCTGCCAAGTTTGCTTCTTTCAGGTTTGCCCCCGCCAAGTTTGCTTCTTTCAGGTTTGCCCCCGCCAGATTTGCATTGGATAAATCGCATCGCTCACATTTTTTGGTAGTCTTTAATTGCTGCAATTGCTCTTCATTAAACGCATATACTGCACCATTAGAGATCAAAAACATTCCTAAAAACACAACCATAAAAACCATTAAAATAATTCTTTTCATAAGACCTTCTCCTTTTTAATTATTTTGTCATTACGATCCTAATCATTATAGCAATCGAGATACCATTTGGAGATAGTATGAACACACCTTTTACTGGTTTAAGCATTATCTCGACATCTCGAATTCTAAAAATCTGTTGATTGTTCATCCTATTGCCCTTTTTGTCATTGCAGGCATCTTGCCCATAGTTATGGCCATTCTATGTTTTTTTATTTCATCAATTATTTTCACTATTGACTGCCTCCTGATCTGGCACCGCTTTCCGGGTTATTGTTTCATTGCTGTAATTCGCTAATGGCTAGCCCGCTTCCCTGTATGCATGAACGAATTCCATACCCACCTCGAAGAGCTCATCCGCAAAGAGACTTTTGATCCATTTTATTTTTCCTAAGGTAGTTATCGTTTGAGGCGGGTTCTTTAACATAATTTTTATATCGAGGAGAGTCCCGAGAGGCAAGAAATTATTGACCTGCATTCTAGCGCCGGACTCGGAAATATCGATGCTTAAAGTATAGATAAGTTTTCTTTTAGGAGAAAATTTATTACAGGAGATGACTATTATGGTAGTTTCATCATCCTCCTCCAGTCTTACACCTTTTCTTCTTTCTGTCCCGCGTTTAGCTTTCCGTCTTTCTGCCATAAAAATTCTTTCCTTTCTCGAATCATTAATCTCTTTTGCTGAGAACGTACGTTCCTGGCAGATGGGTATGGGTAATATGTGATTACATGCCAAGGAAATAGTGACTGCAAAATATCTCTGCAAAGAAATGGCTATCCGAAGAAATTCTGAGGTGGTTTATCGATGGAATAATGGAGTTCGGAGATTGAAGGCAAAGCGCGTGGGTTATCGCATTGCGTTGAGATGATAGG
Source organism: Deltaproteobacteria bacterium (assembly GCA_036528635.1). Taxonomy (GTDB): domain Bacteria; phylum Desulfobacterota; class Syntrophia; order Syntrophales; family Smithellaceae; genus UBA8904. The sequence goes on along the minus strand of JAIGNE010000080.1, from coordinate 88,270 downwards.
CGGATTCACAGAAGATACTTCTGTCCCCATGAGGACATTGGCGCAGATCGAACAGAAAGATTTGTGCCCCTGCTCCGTGGCAGGATTTGATTGCGTCTCGCCTTTCTTGGCAGAGCTCACATCATCGGGTGAGGTCTTCATGTGGTTGATGGTCATTTCGCCCCGAAAAGGAGCATTACCCATGCAGTCAGCACATACCATGCTGTCGAGCATAGGCGTGCAAAGGTAGCAAAGGAGAATAGCAAAGGTGATAATATTTTTATGTACTTGTAAACGCATTCGTTTTTCTATCACTTTTTAACTTTCAAAGTCATATTTCTAAAAAACACTGCGATACTCATGCATACCGATCTTGCCAAGAAAAACATCCGGTACGTATAATCTTCTTCGGAGCGATTCGGGGACACATAATATTTAATTCTCGCATGATATTTTTAATTGCCGCCTGTGAACGGCAAGCATATTTTACGGACACTCCATGATATATTATATGGTCTTAATCATTTTTCTCGTTTCAATATATCACACATCCTTATTGAGGAGGTGTCAGCGGAGAGAGTCGTTACTCTCTCCGCTTGCCATATTAAATGCGTTCGTTGCTTAGATTCACCTCATATTCTTTTATGCCCTTTTTAAAGTCAGGTATCCTGGTCGGTCGGGTTTTATATTTGTAAATGGGTTTGAATTCAAATGAAGTAGAGTCTCCTTCCTTAAGAGTTACGTCCACTTCCTTGAAATAGTCATCGGCAGGCAGGCCGAAAAATACTTTGTGCGCACCCGGCCGCAGTTGTATCTTTTTTTCCAGAATGTATTTAACACCTTCGCCTGCTTCGGGATGATGACTTGTCTTCCCGTCCTTATCATAGCGAGGCAGGCTTTCCTTTTGCCCGTCAACTTTCCAGGTTGCAGCCTGTCCGTCAATGTTGATCATGAAGGGGTAACCGGGTTTTCCGTGAACCGATTCCTTCGACTCCAGCACATAATATCCTTCCAGATGGGTCTTGATCGTTGCTTTAATGGTCAGAGAAGCAAAGCCCCGCTCCGGTCCGGCGTCATTTTTGATTTCCGTAAATACATCCGTGCGCTGGCTCTGTGCGTTCTGACGGATGGCCTGTGACGTTTGCGCACACCCGAGTAAAATCAGGCTCATTACGCTTGCCAAAACACTCATGATTATTTTTTTCATTTTTTATCCTTTTCTTACACGGCGCCTTTGCCCGATGATCTACACGGACACTTTGTTAAATGGCGTCACGCCCTCTTTCATTGGTGCGAATTTTTACAACTTCTTCGACATTCACCACAAATATTTTCCCGTCACCCGTATTGCCGGTATGAGCATATTTCTGAATGACAAAGACAACTTCATCAACCATCTCGTCATCCACAACAACTTCCAACTGTATTCGTGGAACAAAATCTACCATTTCAAAAGTTACTTTATCATTTGCGTTCTTTGCCCGGCCTTTGCCGAATCCGCGAATTTGCGAAACGGTTACGCCCGGCAGTCCTTCGATTTCCTTCAGCGCTTCACATACTTCGAGCAATTTAAACGGTCTGATAATGGCCTTGATCTCTTTCATATTCATCTCCTTGCTAATATGTGGCATGTGACAGACTCACCTGCCGGTTTACATTTCTTCTTCAACTTTTCTCTTTTCAAACCAGCTGTAAACAGATGGAATGATCAGCAGCGTCAGCAGCGTGGACGTAATCAATCCACCTACCACAACGGTTGCCAGCGGTTTCTGAATTTCCGAACCGGTTCCGGAAGCAAGCAGCATGGGAATCAAACTAAAGACGGCAATGGACGCGGTCATGAGTACCGGGCGCAGTCTATCCGTGCTTCCCTGTTTAATGGCTTCCTGCAACCCCAGACCTTCATCGCGCAACTGAGAAATGCGCGATACAAGGACAAGACCATTCAAAACGGCAACACCGAACAAGACGATAAAACCCACCGATGCCGGAACCGATAAATATTGTCCGGAAATGAAAAGGGCAAACACGCCTCCAATCAAAGCGAAAGGCAGATTGGAAATAACCAGAAGCGACAAGCGGATCGATCGAAACGAGACATAAAGAAGAAGCAGAATCAAGCCGATGGCCACAGGCCCAATGATCATCAGTTTGTTCATGGCTCTTTGCTGATTTTCAAATTGTCCGCCCCAGGTCAGATAATAGCCGGCAGGCAACTTCACCTGCTCTTTTATCTTTTGTTTTGCTTCTGCAACAAAACTACCGATGTCTCTGCCGCTGATATTCATTTCGATCCCGATTCTTCTAATACCATCCTGACGGCTGATCTGCACCGGACCTTCAATCATGTTTATTTCAGCCACCTGTTCGAGTGGAACATTCACGCCGGATTTTGTGGTGACCAGTATGTTTTTGATTGCTTCGAGAGAATTTCTTTTTTCTTCCGGCAGGCGAACGGTGATATCAAAGCTGCGGTTCTCTTCATAAAATTGAGAAGCCGCTTTCCCGGCCACCGCTATTTCAATAACGTTCTGCACATCGCTGATATTGAGCCCATACCGTGCTATTCTTGCCCGGTCGATGTTGATGGTCAAGTATGGCTGTCCCGATACCTTTTCGGCAGCCAAATCCGTCCCGCCCTTAATGGAAGAAAGGACCCTCGCGATTTCCTCCGACTTGCTCTTGAGCACGTCGATATCTTCGCCAAACAGTTTGACAATCAGTTGCGCACGCGTGCCTGCCACCAGCTCGTCAATGCGGCACTGGATCGGCTGGCTGAAGCCGAAGGTAATGCCCGGAATCGATTCCAGCGATTTGCGCATCTCATTGGTTATTTCTTCTTTGGAGATATCCCGTTTCCACTCACTCTTTGGTTTAAATATGCCGACGTAGCCGGTTTTATCCGTACCCCGGGTATCGAGGGCCACGCCGGTTTGACCGGTGCGCGACACGACAATATCCAGTTCATCAAACTGCTTCAGCTTTTGAGCGGCACGCTGATTGACTTCCATCGCCGTAGCCAGTGAAACGCCGGGGAGCATTGCCACATCCATGTCAAACGAGCCTTCATCCATGGTCGGGATAAATTCCGTTCCCAGTCTTGTGAACAAAAACAAAGAAATCACAAGAAACACGCCGGCAATGCTTAAAACGACTTTTTTCTTATTCATGGCATAGTCCAGAAGCGGCAAATATCCTCTTTTTGCATACTTCATGATGATGCTTTCCTTATGCAACTGCGGTTTCAAAAACAGGAGACAGAGAGCAGGAACAATAAACACGGAAAGAAACAGTGATGCCAGAAGAGCTATGGCAACGGTGACGGCGAGCGGCCCAAACATCTTCCCTTCTATTCCTGTCAGCGAAAGAATCGGAAGAAAAGTAATGGCAATGATCAATACGCCAAAAATACTGGGCTTCTGGACCTCAATGACAGCCTTAATCACTGTAAGAATTCGATGTTGATCCTGTTTCATCTCTGCATAATGACGCTGCACATTTTCTACTTGTATGATGGTGGAGTCCAGGATCATTCCAATGGAGATGGCAATTCCGCCCAGTGACATCAGGTTTGCGCTCAATCCGGCAAGCTTCATCACAATAAAAGTGACAAAAAGAGAAAGTGGCAAGGCAATCAGCACGACAAAACTACCCCGGAAGCTTCTCAATAATAAATATAATATAATGAGAACAAGGATAGCGCCTTCGAGCAAGGCTTTGTTGACAGTATTCACGCTTGCGTTCACAATACCGCTTCTGTCGTAATACGGAACGATTTTAATGCCGTCCGGCAGCATATTATTCTCATTAATTTCCTTAACTTTTTGGGCTACCCGGAGAACAACGTCGCGGCTGTTCTCACCCCGCAGCATCATGACAATGCCGCCGACGGCTTCATCCTTCCCGTCCTTCATGGCCGCGCCCATCCGCACGGCCTCGCCAATTTTGACCTCAGCGACATCCCTGATATAAGTCGGCGTCCCGTGTTCAGACTTCAAAACAACGTTTTCGATATCGCTGATATTTTTTATTAAACCGACGCCGCGAACGATATATTGATCCGTATTGCGCTCCAGAATATTACCACCGACATTTTGATTGTTGTTGCCGATGGCGGAATAAACCTCATCCACGGTAATGGCATGTTTTACTAATTTCTCCGGCGATACGATAACCTGATACTGCTTGAAGTATCCGCCATAAGAATTGATCTCATTTACCCCGGCGACGCTTTTCAACTGCGGGGTAATGATCCATTCCTGCATAGTTCTCAGATTGGCAAGATAAGCTTTTTTCTGTTCGGGATCGGCCGGCATTTTCCCTTCGAGGGTGTATTGATAAATTTCCCCCATCGCCGTGCCAATCGGCCCCATGGCAACTTCAACACCCTTGGGAACTTTTTCCCGGGCTTCCGCCAATCGTTCAAAAACCAGTTGCCGCGCAAAATAGATATCCACATTGTCTTTGAAAACGATAGTGACGATGGAAAGGCCGAACTTGGTGACCGAACGCATTTGTTCAAGATCGGGCAAACCGCGCATGGCCATCTCAATCGGATAGGTGACGTTTCGCTCAATTTCGATGGCCGATAGTCCGTCAGCGTGGCTGACGACTTCGACTTGAATGTTGGTGACATCCGGAAACGCATCAATCGGCAGTTTTAAATAAGAATACAAACCCGCCGCGATAATTAAAAGGGAGAGAAAGATAACCATCCCTTTTTGCTTTAATGTATAGGCAATTATTTTTTCCAGCATTAGTGCGCATCCCCCTCAAGTTCACCTTTTTTAAGTTCCGATTTCAGGGTGAAGCCTCCCTTGACGGCGATTGCTTCGCCTTCCTTGAGCCCTTCCTTAATTTCCAGGTTTTTGCCCAGTGTCCTGCCGATCTCTACATCACGCCGTTTGAACTTGTCGGGCGATATCTGAACGAAGACATAGCGCAAAGCGCCTTCAATCTGCACAGCTTCCTCCGGGACGGCAATCAAGCGCTCGGTTCCACCGTTTGTGGCCTCCGCAATAACGGTTGCAAACATGCCCGGCTTTAAAAGGCCGCTTGCATTATCGATGGTGACTCGCGCTTTTTCGGTTCTTGTTTTCTCATCTACAACATCGGAAACGTAAGATATTTTTCCTTTGAATGTCTTCCCGGGAAGCGCTGTGACCGAAACTTTGACACTGGCGCCCACTTTAAGGCGGGACATATCTTTTTCATAGACATCGATGACCACCCAGAGGGTTGATAGATCGGCGACCATAAAGAGAATCTTTTCGGGATTCACAACTTCGCCTTGAGTTACTGCTTTTTCTATAACAACTCCGCTTACCGGCGATGCAATCGGGATCAACGGATGACGGCCGTTGCCTTGCGTTGCGGCAAACTGTGTGACATCAACACCAGCCAGCCGGAAACGTTCCCGCGCCAGGAAGATATCCGCTTCTGCTTCTCCCAATTCCTGTCTGGCCTTCAGCACATCCTTTTCCGGGGATATTTTCTTCTGAAACAGGGTCTCTTCCCGCTGGAGGTTACGCCTCGCCAGCTCCACTTTTCCCAGTGCTTTGCGATAATCGCTCCAGATCTGGTCGAGCTCTACACTGTCGATATAGGCAAGAACCTGCCCTGCTTTGACCCTGTCACCCTGGGAGGCAATAATTTTTACAGCCTTTCCTGTGACCCGCGGGCTGATCTTGGCCGCCCGGTCCATGTTCATCTCGATGGCAGCCGTGGCGGTAAAGGGAACGGTCGCCGACTGCATTGCCACCTGCTGGACTTCTATTCCGGATGACTTCTGGACCTCTTGTGGCAATGTGACCACGCCGTGTTCTTCTTTTTTTTCATTTTCATTGTGGCCGGATTCTTTTTGGTCCGCCGTCACTTCCTTTTTTCCGGCTTCCGGAGCTTCATTTTTTCCGCATCCTGTGACCAGGACGGCAAGTCCCAGAAGAAGGAAGATCGTAACAAACAACCCCCGTTTGATTATATTTCGATTGTGTTTGATCATTTTAGTGCTCCCCCTGTGATTTTTTCTATTGCATTTATCGCTAACTGTGTCTTCATCCGTGCGTCAATATAGGCAAACTGAGCATCAATCGTATCTTTTTGCGCAAGGCGCACTTCGAAGAAGCCGACCTTGCCTTCCTTGAAGGCCAGATTCAGGAGGTTCAAATTTTCAGCGGCTTTGACAATGATTTCTTTCTTGAAAAGGTTCATCTCTTCGATAGCGGTCGCCAAGTCGTTCACTGCCTGTTCGACTTCACGATCAATCGTTTTTTGCAGTCCGGCCGACTTGATCTTTGCCCCTTCAGCCCTGGCGTAGGCTTCTTTCCTTTCCGCCTGCTTCCTGTCAAAGAGGGGAAAGGGAATCGAAACCGCCAGGCCTGCGACATTGCGCAATTCGTCCCGATCATAAAATCCGGAGAGCGTTACATTCGGAATAACTTCTTTTTTAGCCAGTTTCAGCGCGGCCTTTGTTTTTTCCACCTCAAACATGGTTGCCTTTGCATCCGGTCGCCGGGAATTAGCCAGCTCTTTGATGGCTTGTTTATCAGGCAACGCCGGTGCATCTGATGGTAAATCGCCTTGAAGTGACAAAGAGAGATCAGGTGAGCCTCCGATTAATCCCTGCAAGGCAAGAAGGGCTTCCCGGTGTTCCTTCTCACTTTGAAGAAAGTCCCGCTTGGCTTTGCTCAGCTCAACCTCTGCAAGGTTTACATCAAGGCCGGATATGTCGCCTGCCTGAAATTTGATCTTTGTGTAACCGAGCAGTTCTTCTTTCAGGGAAACGATCTCGCGCGCCAGTCCATTTTTCTTTTTCATGGCCAGCACTTTGGCAAACGCGTCTTTCACTTCCGCTATCAAAACCCGCTCTTTGTCCTTGATCTCGGCCTGCGTGCGTGCAAACTCATTTTCCGCCACTGTAATCCGTGAGCCCCTTTGACCGGCGACTTCAAATTCCTGAGAGAGCTTGAAGCCGTAATTTGTATAAGCACCGCCATCTTCGCCTTCCGGCCTGTCTTTTTTGGAAATATTGCCCTCAAGAGTCGGGTTGTTGCTCAATAGCAGTTGTGCTTTTTCCAGCCGGCCTGCAGCTGCGCCTTCTTCGAGCCTCAGGGCCTGGAGGTCAGGATTGTGAGACAGAGCATTCTGCACCGCCTCTTCGACAGTCATCGAATAAACGGGGGCAGCAAGAAAAAACATTAATAATATAGTTATACTTAAACGTTGCATTAATTAACCTCGCATAGAATAATTTGATATTGAATGCAGATATTTCAGCGGGATTTTGTTAGAAATCCGGTTAAAATTACTCTGCAAAGATATGGCTTATACGAGGGAATTCGGAGGTGGTTTATGAATGGAATAGTGCAATTCGGAAATGGGTTGTTCTAAAGGGTTGAGATAATTTTGCTCACCTAGGACATTCATTTGCCGAGAATAAATTTCAGTACTCAAGGCAGAATTGGCGCATATCGAGCATAAGGATTTATTGCCCTGCTCATTGGAAGTATTTGATTGGGAACAACCTTTCATGGAATAGCTCACATCAACGTGAGAGGTCTCCATGTGAGAGATGGTCGTTACACCCCGGAAGGGAACATTACCTATGCAGTCGGCGCACACCGTGCTGTCGAGCATAGGTGTAACAAGGTAAAAAAGGAGAACGACTAAAATTGTAAGACGTTTAAGTTTATTAGAATACACTAACTTTTCCATCACTATTATAATTTCAAATCTAAATTTCCAGGAGGAAAAATATCCACACTATTATATGCGCACACCTTCATCCAAACACTATTGATATAGTAGTAATTACTTGAATGGGTTTTGTCAAGAACTTTTCGTTTTTTCGCCGCAGTCCGCTTCCGTCTGACAGGTATTGAAAAGCCGTAACTATTCTCTAAGCTAATAATCGTGGGGAGGGGGGATGGCTCATTTTTTAGCAGACCAGTCACAGACATTATTGGATCGTCCCGATTGCTATTTATTGTTAGCAGAATACAGTGAAAGGATAATACCGAGCAAGCATCCATGCGGCCACACAACACCAAAGTATTTAATCTTTCATAATGCGAAAAGATTGGCGCTGATAGAGCCGGTCTGACAAAACTGGACAGGTGCTAAAGCCCTGTTCACTGTCCGAAGAACCCTGACCACTTGTCTACAATTCAAGCGTTCACAATATGAGGAAGAAAGCCATATTTCGTAAATGTACGAGCGCCTGTGACCAAATCATTCTCCAAGACAGCATTCAATCCGAAAATAGTTCTTGTAAAAACACTCCACAAAAGATATCTTAGGGGTAGCGATTTGACACAGGAGCGGGTGAAATCATGAAAAAAGTCCCCCAAAAGTATAACCAAAAAGCTACCCCTAATAATTACAGTCTGGTGGTGATCCCCCAAAATGCCCCGGACGGTCTCCAAATTTGGTCACGCTGGTACTTTGATCATGCCGTGACGACGGTTGAACGGTCACAAAAAGAGCAGAGGCGGGATTTGACCCTGTTTCTTCAGTTCATGGAGCTGACCGAAAAAACAGATGATAGGCCCAAGTGGACGCCCCGGCTTTCCGAGGCGTTTAAAGCGCATTTAAAGAGCGCGATCCATGAGGACGGCTCCCGTCACTGGTCCGACCGGACCATCAACCGGGTTTTAACTCACTTGTCGACATTTGCCAAATGGGTGCATGGTTTAAGGCCTTTTCCCCTGGGGAATCCCATGGTGAAGATTAAGTCCCTTCCTTTAACGAATTCCCTGGAGATCGAGCGGGCTATAACAACCGGCGAGCGCCGAAGAATTCTGGACGCGTCGGATCTGCTTCTGAGCATTGGCGGGAGAAGTAAATCCCGCCGGCGCTATGCCGGCGGAGAGGAACGGCCCCGGCGCAAAGGATACCGTCCCTACCGGAACCGGGCGATCATGTACACTCTCACCGAAACAGGGATGAGACGGCGGGCGGTAACGGCAATCAACTTGGCCGACGTCGATTTTGAGAAGCGAAAAGTCACGGTCGAGGAAAAAGGCGGGATGCGTCACGCTTACCAGATAAATAAAGAAGGGCTCGCGGCGATCCGCGATTATATCCAAAATGAACGGGAAACCGACTTTGACAAATGGAAGTCCCCTTCCCTTTTCCTTTCCCCCTGCACGAATCCGCATGGCAACGGACGTTTAACGGTGAAGGTCATTAACCAGGTGTGGGACGATATCTGCAAGGTTGCCGAGGTAAAAGGCAAGACGCCTCATAGCGCCCGCCATGCGATGGGGCGTTACATCATCGAAAAGACCGGCAACGTGGCGGCGGTTCAGAGGCAATTAGGCCACAAGAACGCGGCCTACTCGATGCAGTATTCCAGGATCACCGATGAAGAGTTGAATGTAATACTGGATAATCGATAGATAATGAATGTAAATATTAACTGTAAATGTACCCCTTTTTTGAAGAAATGACATGTGCTAGGTTGGTAACCAAATAATCGTAAGAAACGAGTTTCGTATATTAATTATAAGAGATTGAAAATTCATGAAACGTAAAATCCAGAGCATACGAGACTTATCTACCGGAGAAGTTCTTGTTGCAGATGAGTTATTGGACTCTTTGGATGAACCTTCAATCTTCGAACTACGAAGAAAGTTAAAAACTGATTATAGAAATAATTTATCAACCATTGTCTGTGAAATCTGCAATTCACCACTGTATCTGGCCGGCAATGTTAAACAGGAGCACTATTTTAAGCACTGGAAAGAGCTGGGCAACTGTCCAATAAAAACGCAAGGGAAGTATTCACAAAGAGATATAGATAGGATGAAGTATAATGGGGTTAAGGAAAGCAAACCTCACATTGAAATCAAAGAACACTTGTACGGTCATCTATCCAACAGCAATGAATGTAAAAATGTGAAGAAAGAGGCGGTGCTCAAATCAACGGATATTTCAGGGTGGTGGAAAAAGCCGGATATATCATTTGATTACAATAGTAAGAGGGCTGTAATAGAGATACAACTTTCAACTACATATTTAGATGTAATAGTCGAAAGAGAAACCTTTTACATACAAAACGAAATTTATATTTTGTGGGTCTTTAACGAAAGAGAAATTTCGCGTTTCAGGTTCACAGAGAAGGATGTTTTTTACGACAATAAAAGAAATGCTTTTTTAGTAACCGATGAGTCCAAACGAATTTCAAAAGAAAGGGGTGAGCTATATTTAGTATGCTACTACCAAAAAGCTCAACATGAAAATGGAAAAACAATAGATGTTTGGGTAAATGAAGTTGTTCCATTTACCGCCCTAAAATTTGACCCAACCAGTTACAAGATTTACTATCACGATTACAATGAATCATTATTGCATGTTAAAAACAAAATCAAAAATTTAACTGCAATAGAATTTGAAAATTATTGGTTGAAAAGAGATTCTCTCGATACAGAAACTCAAAGGGAGAAAGATTTATATTACATAAGACAATTTGGATCTGATTTGGCAACAGATGGTTTGATCGAAAAAAAATTGTTAAATATATTAAGCGCTTTATATTCTGTTAAGCATGGTGAAATGATTGGTTTTGGGTTTCCCAATATCATTGCATTATCCAATTTCATTTTAGAACAACGACCTGAATTTTCAAAAATTTACATGTGGGCATTACACATCTATGGCAGAAGAAAAGAAGTTGAAAATGTAGAAAGTTTTAGAAATAAAGTAAAATTATACAAAAAAGAAAAACCTGGTCAGCACCAAGGGTATAATTCGCTATTTAATGTTTTGTTCCCTGAATTGATGAATAAATTAAATAATCTCTAACAAAACAGAAGGTACGGTATGTCAAACCAATTGAAACGTAATTCGGGCATGATAAATCCGGCAAAACCGGCTGTAGCTATCCCACTGCTGGATGACCTCCGCCGGATGATCGAGGAAACGCGGCAGTCTGTCGCCGCAACGGTCAACGCCGCCCTGACCATGCTCTATTGGAACGTGGGCAGGCGGATTCGAGAGGATGTTCTTCAGGAGAAACGCGCCGAATACGGCCGGGAGATTTTGCCGACACTGTCGGCAAAATTGACTGTCGAGTACGGTCGTGGCTGGAACGAACGTAATCTGGCCTACATGATTAAATTCGCTGATACTTTTCCCGATAAAATGATTTTGCACGCACTGTGTGCAAAATTGAGCTGGAGTCACTTTCGCCTGCTCGTCGGTGTGGATGACCAGCTCAAACGCGATTTCTACGCCGAGATGTGCCGGATCGAAGGCTGGTCCACACGAACGCTGGAGAAGAAAATCGATTCCATGCTTTTCGAGCGCACGGCCTTATCGAAAAAGCCGGAAGAGCTGGCGCAAATCGAGTTGGATACCCTGCGTGAAGAGGACAAACTGACACCTGATTTAGTGTTCCGTGATCCCTATTTCCTCGATTTTCTCGGACTCACCGGTGCATTTCAGGAAAAAGATCTTGAAGCCGCGATTCTGCGGGAGATGGAGGCTTTCATACTGGAACTGGGCGTCGGGTTTTCCTTCGTCGCCCGTCAGAAACGGATTACCCTGGACGGTGACGACTTTTACATCGACCTGCTCTTCTTTCACCGGCGTTTGCGCTGTCTGGTGGCGATTGAACTCAAAATTGGCAGATTTCGCCCCGAGCACATGGGACAGATGGAACTGTATCTGAGGTGGCTGGACAAATATGAGCGCCATGAAGGAGAGAACACACCTATCGGCATGATCCTCTGCGCCGGCAAAAAGCAAGAGCAGATCGAAATGTTGGAACTGGGTAGTTCCGGTATCCACGTCGCCGAATACCTCACTGCCCTGCCACCGAAAGATCTGCTACAGGAGAAACTGCACAAAGCCATCGCCCTTGCCCGTGAGCGACTGGAGAATCGGGGGAAAAAGCGGATTGCGGAAAATGTTGCGGAGTTGGGGGAGGAATAGTGAAGGGCTCTACCTCTCGCGCATAATGGTCAGAGACTATGATCAGCGATGTCATTGATATAGTCGATCCCAAACGAATACCCCTCAGGGGAATTGTGCGCAAGCTTATGCTTTCATTTCCGTTTTCGAATAATATAAAGGTTCAGCGACCCAAGGTTCGATGCCTGTATTATTACACCAATACACGCGTCCGTCTTTAATCCAGAAATGACTGCAACAACCTTTATTTTGCCAGATTGAGGGATGAACTGTCGGTCTGCCTGCTGGGGTTTTTCTGACCGTCCAGCTTGGGTTATGGTTCTTTTGCAAAGATAATGAAATCACATTACCGCACCCACACGGGCAGCGGAATAATGCCCAATAAAACTTTCCCCGATCAACAACTATTATAAAGTCTTTCTCGTTAATAAAGCTATTACTGGGCGTCTTGTCCAAAACAGATAATTTTTTATAATGAACGGCCGGTTCATTCGATAAATTCTGTTTTTTCGTTTTTATGTCATTCCTATGGTTTGGCACCGTTTGATTATCGAATGATCCTCGAAGAATATGACGCAGCCAGTTAAACATTAGTTTTAATCTCCCCGAGTTTCGGCATTTCCAACCGGTATTTTCCCTCACTCTTAAGCAGTAGCAAATGCTTACGGCAATAAATACATTCCGGATCATCAGTTGGTGCATTACTATGTATGTTCATATGCACGAAATCTATCCAGATATTATCTGGCCGTAATTCGGGAGAAATGTCTCTGTATGGTTTGATCAAATTCATCAGTGTTGCAACTGCATTGTCTGCTGTAGCGCTAGTAAATGGACCAATACCAGGAGCCTGTTCTCCTCCACCTGTTAGATAATATTCTCGCTTAAGGGTAACGGGGTCCAGATCGACCAGCTCCGGATTTTCTTTTGTTCTCTGTTCATATTGCAACATCTGGTCAGTTACAACCCGTTGACAGCGCAAGCAGGCGCCAGATTCGGGCAAAACACAGCTTACACGACCACGATGATCCCTTAGATAAGGGTGGCCATTGCTGTCAACACCAATCCGACCAGTTAAACCAACATCAATATATACCTGGGCATGGTAATACATGGCCTGATTCATTATATCCCGACCTGCCTGATCATCTGTGCAACCCATAATTACATCTGCACTGGAAAGTGCATCAACAGCTTCTCCGGATTCACCCAGAATGCTATTTATCGAAGATACCGAAACATTAAGGCCAAGGTGGCGTAGGTACACTGCCAAGGCATGTGCCTTTTTTTTGCCTACATCTGCATACCGGTATCCACGTACACGGTTCAAGTTGGATTTATCAAGATCATCACCATCAATAAGGATCAATTCCCCGACACCCGCTCGCGCTAGTAACGTAGCGACCGGTGAACCAGTACCCCCGACACCAACAATCGCCACGCGTAATGATTGGAGCATGGCATTGAACGGCTTGCCAAATGCTGCTCCTTGTCGCTCTAAAATTTCCGTCGAATAATCTGGAATGACAATCCCATGAAGTTCCATTCTGTCGCTGACAATACTGATATGCTTTACTGGAATGACTTTGCCGGGTTCTTTACCTTGACGAATCCTGGCAGACCAGTTGCCTTTCCTTAAAATCATTGCCACAAAAAAAGCGTTTGGACCATTACACCCTGAAAGGCCGTGAAGTATGTTGTGTTCATTTACATCATCTGTCGGCGAAAAATCCGGATATCCATTTGGATGATTATGAACAAACCCGAATTCCAGGTTATTGGCTTCACATTGATGATAGATTTCTGACAGTTTGCGCATGTTGATCTTCAGGTGCGTGGCAGAGCTTTCAAGTACCCAGTCACCCGACATTATAATGACCTTCACGGCCAAAAACCGGTCGGATTGAGGCTGATCGTTAACTGAACGAGCCAGTCGACGAAATAGCACTATTGCTCCACGTTCATGCCCCTCTGGATGCCTGCAAAGCCACTCCTGAAGCATGCGATTCTGGGAACCTAATAATGTAATACGATGTCCAGTCATTTAAATACAATCCGGTTTTCTTAGAGCCCACTCAATACGATCGAGGACCTTCTGGATATTATCAACTTTGGGCTTCCAAGTTTCAGGTTTCCAATGGCGTGACCACCGGCAATATTCTTTGTCCCTAAAATGCCGCGGATCTCCTCCACCAATTCCAGAAATATTTGGAATTGATTTTCCATCCACCCGCACTAGTGCGGGATGTGTCCAAAACATGTCACCGCCACCAGTATTGTAATTTGACGGAACAACCCAGAGCACTTCAGCTTGCTCAATTACATGTCCGGCCTGCATATATAAATTTGAAGGCAGGGGGAAATTTTTAATTATCAAAAAACGCTGTGCTTCGTCTTCTTCGTGTTCAAGCCCAGAATCCTTTAGGATTTGATAATCCTCTTCATAAAGTAGTGCCATTAATCACGACCCGCACTCGAACTGGATTCCTGGGAATAGAACTTCTCGACACCAGGATCTTCTAAATCAATTCTCTCGTCATTTGCGACCAGTCTCCCCGGTTTTCCCTTAACTTTCAAGTAAAGATCCATACTATCAGGAATTCCAGGTCCCACATGCCTTACTTCCAGCCCCGTGATAAATTGTTTGTCCCATTCATACATTACATTTTCGATTTTGAACTTGAATTTTTTGGGCATGACTTCCTCCTTAAAATGGTTGCTTTTAAAGCCATTATCTGTAAATTATCAGTGGCTCTTAAATAGAGAAGCCGCCAATGTGGATTATTCGCCAATATTTAATTATTTATTTTTGATATGGCTAAAAAGCCCTGTCTGTCGGCATATAATATTGAGTGATGGATCATGCAAGATGACATAGAATTAAAAAATGGACATTACGACTCATCGATCAGAAAGGAGTTGGAGCAAGCAGACTGGAAAACTCTCTTCCCAAGGTTAATATGCTTTGCCAATACTCAGTGCTATAAATTTCGCTGGCTAGGTAATAAACATTTTCAGCCCCTGGATCTTGTTCAGGAAGCAATCTCTTTGGCATTCGGTCTTGGCAAAAATGGCAATTACCGAAACTGGAACAAAGATTATTATCCTGACCTTATCTCGTTTCTGAAGGGAGTAATAAAAAGCATTGTGAATCATGAAATTGAACATCTTGCCAAATTTCCTTGCGATTCCTTAGATACGGATGAAGAGAAAAATCCGGGCTTCCTTGCTGTGTCAAATAACAATCCTGAAAGTAATCTTGAAGATTGTGAAATAGACAACGAATTTTCCATGCGCGTGCAAAAATTGAGATCTCTCGCTGATGGTGACGATGAGATAGGATTAGTTATGATGTGCTTCGACGATGGAATAACCACGCCACGCGAAATTGCCGAGGCCACGGGATATGATGTAACCCACATTTACAATATAATAAAACGAATTAAAAGAAGGGCTAAAAATATTTAATTGTTAGAATGATAATGTGAAAACCATGCAAAAAAGTGATGAAATAAGAAAGAGCTTAATCTTCATCAAGTCAATGGCAGATGCTATGAGCGAATGCGACGACTTATCCGCTGAAGAGATAAAAGAAGAACTAAAAGCGGACGGTTTAGATCTCGATGCATCAGTCAATAGCCTTATGGATTTTGTTAGAACTTGCACCATGGATGCGAAGAGGGCATCTTTAGATAGAGCCGCCGAAGCACGAAAAATAATGGAGGTTAAAGGCCAGAATAGTTTTGGGAAATTCTTGAATTACTCCAGGGAACAACTTCTTGCGAGCATTAAGAGTTTAATAACCTCTTCCGAAGCGGCAACTAGTTTGGCATACAGGGAACTCGATGGAAAAAGTCAAGAAGACTTAGTAAGTCTTCTTGAAGACCTTGAAGCCGCTAAGGATTTGGAAAGCAGCGAAATCAATAAATAATGAAGCTTAATCTTAAACTTAAAACGAGAATAGCGGAACAGAAAGCCTCTGAAATTATCAAGGAATTCGGAATATATCATCCCAGCCATATTAGGCTTCATGATATTGCTTTCGCCCTTGGAGTTCAGATAAAAGAGGGGTCGTTAAGAGGGGCTGCCGCACGCTTAATTCGGATTGGAAATCGTGCCGTAATACGCATACCTCAAACAGAAACTAATGCACCTCGCAGGAGATTTAGTATAGCGCATGAACTTGGGCATTTTGTTCTCGCACATGAGGGAATGGCTTTGGAAATCGTCTGTACTGAGAAGGATATGATGAATTGGTATGACATGGACAAGGAGACAGAAGCCAATTATTTCGCTAGTGAACTTCTCATGCCGGAAGTGCTTGTTAAACAACGATGTGACGTAAAGGAGGTCAGCTTCGAACCCGTAAAGAAAATCGCTACAGACTTCGATACTTCCCTTACATCGGCCGCTATCCGTTTTGTAAAATTTTGCCCTGAGCCCTGTGCTTTAATTTGTTCCGAGGATGCAAAAATAAAATGGTTTGTTAAAAGCGAGGAATGGTGGCCTTTTATACGGAAAGGACAAAAACTAGACAAGCGAACGCTTGCAATTGAGTATTTCATCGGCCAGGAAATACCAGATGAAGGTCAGGAAATGAATGCCGATGTATGGCTCGATGATCCAAAAGTTAGCAACATTTTTGAGCATTCATTTGCCATGAAACAATATGGCCTAGTCCTTACATTGTTATGGATAACGTAATATATCTTGTTAGAGGAAAAATGAGACCCGGCACCATCCAACGAGGACAAAAATATTGCTATCAAAACAAAATGATTTCGATCTTTGCAACGGTCTGAACAGCCTTAGTTCCACAAAGGTGATTGCTGCGATAGAGGAATTGTCCATAAACGCAGGAGCAGAGTTTCGTGGCGCAATCTTCACTCGCCGCGAGGTTGTTGATTTCATTCTTGACTTGGTCGGATATACCCAGGATCAACCGCTTCACGAAAAGCGGCTTTTGGAACCGTCGTTTGGTGGTGGTGCTTTCCTGCTGCCCATTGTGAACAGGCTTCTAACCGCATGGCAAGCAACGAAAAGAGTTGGATCGGTGTTGGATGATTTGGGTGATGCCATTCGTGCCGTCGAGCTGCACCGTGAGACATACAGAGCAACACATACGGCGGTAGTTTCTTTGCTCAAGCAAAAGGGGCTGGCCCCCAGAACAGCGGCGGCTCTTGCGGATTGTTGGCTCTCCCAAGGGGACTTTCTTCTGGCCCCTCTGGATGGTAAATTCGATTTTGTGGTCGGGAACCCGCCTTACATCCGTCAGGAACTAATACCGACACTGCTGTTGGATGTTTACCGGAGTAGCTACCAGACAATGTATGACCGGGCCGACATCTACATACCGTTTATTGAGAGATCATTGTCTCTATTAGCCCCGGCGGGTAGCTTGGGTTTCATCTGCGCGGACCGTTGGATGAAGAATCGCTATGGTGGACCACTGCGCAGTCTCGTAGCCGAGCAGTTCCACCTGAAAATCTATGTCGATATGATGGATACCCCCGCATTTGATTCCGAAGTAAGCGCTTATCCTGCCATTACCATTATCAGCCGAGAGGGGGCTGGAGCGACTCGTATAGCCCACCGGCCAGCCATAGACCATAGAATTCTGGCGACCTTGGCCGATGCGCTGCGTGCACAGTCTTTACCGAAGGAGGCCGGGCCTGTGCGCGAACTGGTGCGAGTTACAAATGGTTCCGAGCCGTGGCTGCTGGAATCATCGGACCAAATGGCTCTGATTCGTCGCCTCGAACATCAGTTCCCTTGCTTGGAGGATGCCGGATGCAAGGTTGGAATCGGGGTGGCAACGGGCGCGGATAAGGCATTCATCGACGATTATGACGCTCTTGATGTAGAACCGAATCGAAAGCTTCCGCTGGTAACAACGAAAGATATAACGTCAGGCGAGGTGCAATGGCGTGGACAGGGTGTCATCAATCCGTTTATGGATGATGGAGGCCTTGTCGATCTGCACGATTATCCACGTTTGCGCCGCTACTTGGAGGCACGCCGGGAGGTGATTGCGAACCGTCACTGCGCTCAGAAGGCTCCGGCCAACTGGTATCGCACCATTGACCGTATCACTCCGGCGCTGATATCGAGGCAGAAGCTCTTGATTCCTGACATCAAGGGAGAGGCTCATATCGTGTTTGAAGGTGGGAAGCTTTATCCACACCACAACCTATACTATGTCACGTCTGGCAAGTGGGATTTGCGGGCATTGCAAGCTGTGATGCTCTCTGCTATTACTCGTCTTTTCGTGGCGACCTACTCCACCAAAATGCGTGGAGGTTTTCTCCGATTTCAAGCGCAGTACTTGCGGCGCATCCGTATACCGTACTGGACAGATGTATCCAAAATGTTACGGATGGAGTTGGTAGACGCTGCCATTCAAAGAGACTTGCAAGCCTGCAACCGCGCTGTGTTCAAGCTGTATGGCCTAAGCCACGAAGAACGATCCGCCCTCGGAGGTAATGGAGAATAGATGGCCCTTGATCTTGTCAATTACGAACGGAAGGCCCGTGAGGCCGTGAAGGCTTTTTGGGGGAACCGAGAGGCAGCGAAGCAGAAGCAGATAGAGTCGGGCAATGCCGACCAAGGCGAGCGTGCTGGCGTCACCGCAGGCAAGAACATGGATGGCTTCTTGGCGTTGGCGCTCGACATAATCAAGGCAAACGGATTGGCCCGCGCCGAAATTCATCAAAATCGGACAATGCTGACGTTGCCCGGCTACTTCCGACCGACGAAGTTGTGGGATCTACTGGTCATCTACAAAGGGGAACTGATTGCAGCTATTGAGCTGAAAAGCCAGGTCGGGCCCTCTTTCGGTAACAACTTCAACAACCGTACTGAGGAGGCCATTGGCACCGCTCTCGACCTCTGGACGGCCTATCGGGAGGAGGCTTTCGGCAAACAGCCGCGTCCGTTTGTGGGTTGGCTAATGATGGTCGAGGATGCACCAAAATCACGCTCTCCCGTGCGAGACAAGTCACCTCACTTCCCCGTTTTCGAGGAATTCAAAGGAGCGTCATACCTCAAGCGGTATGATCTGCTGTGTCAGCGATTGGTTCAAGAGCAGCTCTACACAACCGCTGCTGTCATCACTGCACCCCGGAGCGCAGTAGATACCGGGCAGTTTTCCGAACTGTCGCCGATGACGGGACTCAAAACGTTTCTCGCTACACTGGCTGGTCATGTTGCCGCTGAAGCAGCCCGTCTTGGCTCATGATGAGCGAACGAGGCGCTACATTGCCGCCGGTGAGATTGGTCGTCACTCTCTTTTCAATCGGTAATCCTTAATTCTTATAACTGCCTACCACTAAACAGTTAGTGAAAGCGATATCAACAAAAACCTTAAATGGGTTACCCACACAGCCAAGTACGGATCGCCCGCCATGTTCCGTGAAGGGCCGCGTGCGATATGTTTGGCTATGATAATCCTCTGAATGACTTTTATGCTCTTGCCAGTTTTTTAAATAGTGGATGGACAGTTCCTGAGATTTTAAGATTAAGATGTTTTCCGCGTTCTTTTCTGCTGCTTTAGTAAAGTTGAAACTCCCGGTAATTACCGTTTCACTATCGGTTTGATGTAAAGCCATTGCGCCATCAAATAAACACATTCAAAGCGGGTTATAAACATTTTTTGTTGATAACTGGCCATTTTCAAATATTTCCAAAAAAGTGACCTCTTAAAATCGCTTATAATGAGACTTTTTTTAAAAGACATGTCAATTGTCGGGCCAAAAATCATTATTTTACAAAAAAGACAGACAATGCCCACAACACAGCCAAATGTGCCGGATAGAAATAATAAAACACGTGCCTAAAACGTGGCATTTTGAAATCGATATATTGTGAAGCAAAAATTATTGGTAAAACAGCCATAGCCCAAAAATTGCCGTTGATGATATATAGTAAGGCGGTCGAAACAATCAAAAAGGCGAAAGGCAGCAGCCCCGGAAATTTGCAATACCACCAGGCAGCCAGACAGAAAGCCAATGCAAACCACCAATACTCGACAAAAGCTCCGCCAACTAAAAACAGTAAGCCCGCCAGGAATATAGATGATATACTGCCCTTTTCTATAAAGGATATTATTGCTGCGGCCAGTAAAAGCATAAACATAATATTGAGAGGCCAGAAGCCAAAGGCAATATTTCGGCCACCTAATATTATATAGAAAGGTGAAGCAATAAGCCCGAAAACAGCCAAACGTCTAATGATGCGCATATAGCCGCCGCCTTGTATTATTCCCGGTCGGGCAAGATTGTAAGCAAGAATAAAACCGAAAAGTGGCATGGACAGCCGCCCAAGTTCATAAAGGACGGACAACCGATCAAGAAAATAATATTTGTTGATATGTGCCAGCACCATTAAAATCATTGCCGTCCACTTCAATGCCTCGATAGTTCCGTCAGATACGTCTATACGAGGGAATTTTATATTTTTCATAAGCGATAAGCCATAATTGGGCAAAGTTGAAGCACGGTTAAGGCCATGCCCTGCCATTACCAGTGGAGACATGGCCTTAACCGTTAGTGAGGGTAAGAATGACTAATTTTCCGCCGCCTTTGGTGAGGCCAAGAAAGATTAGTTTTTTGCCCCACTTATTTTGCCTGCCGTTTTATTTGAAGTCCGGAATTTTTTAAATGATTGATCCCTATTCAAAAATGCCTCTAGCATCTTCGGCCCAAGAACCTCGACGGTTGATTTTACACCATACGATGACTCGTAAGCATCGACATATAGTAACAATGAATCGTAAATACTTTGTTTTACTTTAAATCGCAAAGGTACTTCTTTTTCATCCTCAATTTTCGGCAGACTTACTTTATTACTCATAATGATGATCTCCTTCTTTTAGATTTATTAAGATTTATACGGCCTTAAAATCATGTCCTTATTAACAAAGACGTTGAATTTAAAACCAGGTCGAATTTCAAGAGTTGGTTGCACGTTTAGATTTTTTTCAACTATCTTCGATCCGACTTTGTTAATTTCTTCCGCTGCACCCGAAACGGCCAACTGGCCATAATCTGCCGTCCCTGAATCATAATTACCCGCCGCAATTTTTGCTGAAGTTGAAAGTGTTGTGCTGAGGATGACGCCTAGGAGCAATTTAGCGAAATGATTGTTAACCTGATCTGATAAGCCAGAATAACCGGACATGTCCACGCCATTCATGCCTTCTAAATTAATCGAATCGCCGTTCGGAAAAATCATTCTTGTCCAGACGATTAATACTCTCTCCTGGGCATAGGCAACTTTTGAGTCGTATTCGCCAATCACGCGAGTGCCTTGGGGAATCAATAAATGTTGGCCTGTCACAGTATCATAAACATTTTCTCGCACCTGGCCAACAATGCCGCCCGGAAGATCGGAATTTATACCCGTGATCAAAACACCAGGAATAATGGAACCTGCTTTTACTTCATAGGGCGAAATTGCTTTCATTAAAGAGTATTTCAGATAGGCATCTTTATCTTTTGATTCCTTTTGATCTTTTATGAATTTACGTTTTTCTGTTTGTAAATTCTGATCATCTTTGTTTCCACCGCCCATGCCGGCACCAGACCCGGCCAAGACCTCAGATATCAAAGCTTCCCTGCTACCAATAGCCTGCTTGACACTATCCGCGCCTTTATCCTCGGATTTTGGTTGTGAACGTGATTGTGAGGTTTGCCCCAAAGAAAACCCTATTGGGCTTTTACGGGCAGCCTGTAACTCTTTTTCAATCTCTGCCTCCCGCCTGTCAACCTGGCCATGCCCTGCATTAACGGAATTTATGTTGTCATTCGCTCGGGCGTTACTAGGAGTTCCGCTGTTATATGACTTTACGGCGTCGTTAGATACGTCTTTGACGCTTCCGATTTGCCCCGAAACAGTTCCCTGCTGCGTATCTTTCAATCTTTGCGCCTTTAATCTGTTCTCTTCTTCAAATTTAGCGATCTCACTATATTTGCCGGGAACCGCCGTGACTGAATCCGGCGTTTTTTGAAGATACACTTTACTATCGTCCTTCTTCCCATCCAATTCCGCTGCCTCTGCTATTTCTTGCGGGGTAAGGTGTTTCTTCGGCTGCAAAGCATGAAGCATGGCAAAGAATGAAATCAAGACAATAACAGCAGTAATCGAAATAATAACTTTCCGGTTGAATCGTGTTCCTGTGGGTGGTGTTGTATTAAGAAGGCTCCCGGTTGCGGACACACCCATTGGTTCTTCTTTGGGTGGAAGATCATTTTTTATTGGTTGTCCATCAGCGCCCGGCCTTTTTCTTATTTCAAAGCCTAAAAACCTCATTGCAATTCCTCCTTATTTAGAAGCTTTAACATTCCGAGTAATAACGATGATCTCTTTCATGCCGTTACGAAGTTCGGCCTGATCGAAAATGCGGTCAACCACATAGTAATTATCTTTGACTCGATAATTGACCAGATTAACTTGGCCATCATCTTTAATAAATAACGCCGGGGCTTCCCCTGCCTTCATCCCATCTGACATTTTAATATAGGTTTTTAAACCATCATCGAAAACCATTTTCGGCTTCCAACTGTATTCTTCTTGATACCAAGAATTTTGGGCCTCAACGGTATAAGCAAAACACAACTTATCCGGTGAAACTTTAGTGGATATGTTGTTTTCCTCCCGTTTCTTTTCTTCCGCTTGTATTCTTAAAAAGGCCATCTTTTCTTCATGTGAATAAAGCCAGCCAATAAAGGGGTTGTAAAAATCCGCTGATTTGGCCCGGATTTGATATGAATGCTTATCGGTCATAATGACAAAATTAGTGGTTATTTTATTTTTGAGGGGCTTAACGAGAATATGCCATTGTTTGGTGTCCCCTACCCCGGATTGCGCTTTATCAATCACCCATCGCAAAGTATCTCCGCCCCCGACAAATAAAAGTTCTTCTCCAGGCTGTAACTGGATATCCGTGATGTTCCCCTCTTTACAAAACATTTCATAGAGTGCCGTTGAGCTATAATTGAAAAACACCTTGCCTTGCAGCGTTACAAGATCATCAAATTCTTGCATGGCTTCATCCGTTGCATTTCGGACAACTCTTTTTGCCGTCGCCTCTCTGCGGATCTCCTTGGGGATGCTCGAAGCTGTAACTGTTTCTTTCTTTATGTATTTCGGTTTGACAGACTCCTTACCGCTGGCTGATGATGCCTTTGTGGCCTGTTCGTCGCACGGAACTGTTTGAGAACTAGCCACTGAAGCAAGAAATAAGACTAGAATTATGGAAATACTGATTATGCGATACATTATAATGCCTCCTTATATGATTAAATGTTTTAAAGTTCTTTTGCCCAGGCCCAGTCTGAGATGTATAGGCCCAGCGGATTGGTTAGAATATCCTTCTCATTCGTTGGTCGTTTAAAATCGACAGTCAGAACGCCTGTCATTTTGTATGTTTCTTTTAACCCGCCGCCTTTTTCAAAGACTTCTTCGATCCATCGCACCTGATAGGTTTTTGCTGACATTTTAATAACGCCGGTGAGTTTGATGGCCACTGTTTGTTCGCCAACCTTGGACATGGGGTTTTCCTGTTTTATATATTCATTCATTTTAACCGCCGCCCTTGGCCTCATAAATAGGTAAGCAGTAATCCAGTCGTTCTTCTTTACGACAATATCTAAAGGCAATCCCCGGACGTCATGCACCCATTTTCCGAGAAAATATTTAATTTCATTGTCCTGGGGAGCCCGGTTTGTTTCGATTGCTTTAACTGAAGACAAGACTTCTCCATTAGGGCCAACTTGAACAATATATGGCACTACAACACTTTTGGATGATTGATAAATTAAGCCGAATAAAAGCAATATACATAACCCGAAAATGCCAAGTGCCGCTAATCGCCAGTTAGCCGCCTGTACGCGAGCATTGCCGATGCGGCTGTCCCATTCCTCCTTTGCCCGAATATATGGGGTAACAGGCACGTTTTCGGGTTTCATGTTCGCCAAAGGTTGTTTAAACTCATCACTCATAAAAATTTACCTCCCTAAATAATTAATAAATATATTAAATAAGAAAATCATGGCTTAACCGAATTATTCCTTGGAGCCATCCTGGCCGCTGCCGCAGCCGCGTTCATTGGAGCTACAGCCGCAGGCGCAGGCGTAGAGGCCGAAAATCCGGCAGTCTTCATGGCGCTGGCAACGGAACCGCCGACTAGATCAGCATTTTTCTGTGCGGCTTTGCCCGATGCACCGGTCAATTTATCAATCATGCGGTGGCCCCCTGCCCCCATAGAACCGGCTGCATAAGCCCCGGCAAAAGCAAAACCCGCAGCGGCACCAGGCGTTAACGATGGATGACCCATAAGTAAACCAGAAGCCATGCCCGGAACGGACCAGGCCAGGAAAGCGATTGCAAGAGAACCCAACAATGTGTGAAAACATTGTGCGTATGTTGGAGTGGTGGGCAATACCCAGGCTGCAACAATAGGGATCGCAGCGGATGCGATAAAGCTAAGGACCATGAGCTTGATGCCAAATCCAATCACAGCGCCAATCGCTTTTTCTCCCAGGAAAGCTGTATGTTTGAAAGTGCCGAAGGGAATTAAAATTAAGGCGACCGTGGCGATAATATAAAATTCAAGATACGTTAGAAAAATTTGAATCCCGATGATAAAAAAACATAACGTTATTGCAATCCCGGCCAGTCCCATAATTATCATTTGGGGAAGATGCAGTAACGCTCCAAGAGTGCTTAAACTATCCAAATAATCGAATATAGGAGCTGCAATAAAAATACCTTTTTCAGAAATCAAAGAAGGATCGGTAAACTGTGCAATAGACAATCCTCCTCCACCGGCCTTTAATCCAATCATGGAAAAACTTTTTAAGATTACATTGGTCAAAAAGGCATAATTAACGACGATCCAAATAAAAAATCCATATTTCAATATTTTCTTTATCAGTGTTTTTAAATGGTCTGTGTCGTCCAGGTTCATGATAATGGCCAATACTAGGTCAATTATAATTAATGTCCCTAAAAGCCATTTGGCATCACCCATTATATTGCCAACACCGACAGAAAATACATTGCCGAATTGATTCATCAAGGATGTTAATATTCCCGCATCAGGTGTCATAATTAGCGGATCTCCTTCAATCCAATGCCTTTTGATTTAGGCTGTGGGGTATTCAAGCCTTCTTTGAGCCTTTTGTGTTCAGATTTTGACCATGACATGATTGCCGCCTGGCAATCTTTGTCAGTCTGCCTGTCCGTCGGTTCCATCTTCTTGCATTCTTCGATCCTGGCGGATCTCTCGGCTTCATGTGTGTCGAAATATTCAACGGTGCGGGCTGTTTTGTCGCCACAAGCCGAAATGATAATTAGGCTTAGTGTTATTGTTATAAATAATAGTGTTCTTCTGATCTTCATATTTCACCCCTCAATAAGTATCCCCCGGCTCGCCGGGGGTTTTACTCATGAAAAATAAACAGCTTTAATGAATTTCCTTAAAGCCCTCACCGCTAGGAGATGTTTTTAACGGATCGTCCATGCTTTTAATGCCTGTCAAAACCCTTTTGTGATCCGCCATCGCAATTTCTCTTCGCTGCACTTCTTCACCAATTTGCGATGCCTGTAATCTGTAAGCCGCCGACTGTATGGTTTGCATACGCATCAGTTGGCGTGTATTTACGGCTCCAAGTTGGTTACTAACCTGGGCCACTTCGAGCGCACCTTGGGCACTGTCGGAATTTTTTAACAACTCCTCGATGTTTTCTGTGTCACTCTCCATTTCCTCAATCATGCCTTGTGTTTTCATGGCATCATAGACAGCATAATTTGTTTGCCCCTGAAGCTCCTTGGCTTGCTTTGACCAGTCATCGAACGTCCCGGCTTCGTATCCGCCAACATCTTTGTAAAGCTTGCCGTATTTGTCTTCCATGGCCTCATAACGCAAGGGTAAGCCTTTTGCTGAATACAATGTCCCCTTGATTTTAAAGAGAGTGGTTTTGAATGAAGAAAGATTTTTAAACGAATTAGATAAATCCATATTCGCTAAATTCTTTGCTTCATTTTCGAGGCTCTTTACCTGATTCCCGATACCTTCGATCTGGTTCGCAATCTGCTCAACAGAATTGATTTCTGTGAGAAGATTTTCAATGAAGTTAAGAATAGTTGAGGCTAGGTTAGCAATATCAATAACCGGTATTCCGGCATGGGCGGAAGGTGTATAAACACCACCGCCCAAACCTATGAAAACCACCATAGCCGTGACAACAATTGTTTTCTTAACTGACTTCTTGATTGTCCTGACTGTCATTTGCACCTCCAATCTTTAGATTCGTTTATATCGTTTGCTTGCATAAGGTAAATTTGAAGTCAGTATTCCTCTCTGATCTTCATTTATGCTGCCTCCTTTTTCAGAATATTCAAAAGGGTGTTGTAAAAATCCAGAGCATAGGGCAATTTTTTCCATGAACTGAGCCACTGAACATTAAAGTCAGTATCTTTATTGGCTTGATACTCAGACACCATCTTTCGATCTTCAGGCGAGCTGGCCGCACAATAGGCCAGTGCAGCCGGAGATAAGGCCAATTCAAAAAGCCGACAACCAACGGTTGATTTGTAATAGTATTGGCGTTTTGGGATGGCCATTCCGACAATTTCAATTTCCCGGTCATTTAAACCATACCCCCGGTATATCGCCGAAATGCGTTCATCGAGGGCGTTGTTATTGGGCAAAAATATTTTAGTTGGGCAGGATTCTTTGATGACTGTGGCAATGGTGCTATCTTCCACATCGGCCAGACTTTGCGAAGCAAAGACAACGGCTACATTGGCTTTACGCAAAACTTTTAACCATTCTCTGATTTTTGCCGCAAATATCGGATTATCAAGAAACATCCAACATTCATCGAGAACTAAAATGGTCGGGGCCCCGGTGAAGCGTTGCTCCAATTTGTGAAAAAGATACGAAAGAGTCGGCTGAACAGCGGCCTGCAAATTCATGAGTTTTGCCATTTCAAAAACTTGCCAACGCCCATAGGACAAGTTGTCAAACGTTGAGTCGAATAACTGCCCAAAAGGTCCGTTAATAGTTGCCGGCTCCAGGGCTTGGCGTAGTTTTGCATCTTGCAGTAAAAGAGAGAAACCGGTTATTGTCCGTTCTTCCCTGGGCGAAGCCGCAAGCGAAAGAAGTGCTGTCCAGACTGATTTTTTGACTTCCGGTGTAACCACCACATTTTCCGAAACAAGAAATTCGTGTATCCAGCCCGCCGCCCATGCCCTTTCCGTGTCGTTGTCAATTGCAGCCAAAGGCTGAAATGCCAATGCAAACCCGTCTCCGGCAAGATCGTAAAAGTCACCGCCTACGCCCGCCGTGAGGGCTTTCACGGATGCGTCCTTATCAAAGTAATAGACTTGTGCATCTTTATAACGGCGGAATTGAGCCGCTATAAAAGACAACAAAACCGATTTACCTGAGCCGGTCGGACCAACAATCATGGTGTGTCCAACGTCGCCAACATATAGATCAAGCCGGAAAGGTGTATGCCCGGATGTTTGCGTCTGTATTAGAACAGGTGCATTTAGGTGTTTGTTTTTTTCCGGGCCAGCCCAAACCGCAGAAAGCGGAAAAATATGTGACAGGTTGAGAGTAGATAAAAGTGGGCGACGCACATTTGCCCTGCACAAGCCAGGGATGCTGCCAAACCAGGCATCAACCGCGTTCAGTGTTTCATTAATCACCGTAAAGCCCAGGCCATTAATTGTTTTTTCTAATGCCCTGACCTTTTTTTCGGCTATGTTATAATCCTTATCCATAACAATAGCCGACGCTGTGAAATAACCATAGCTGACAACATCATCTGCCACTTCCTGTAACGCAGAATCGGCGTCCATCGCCTTGTTTGTGGCGTCGTTATCAACAATTGCGCTCTCCGTGCCGGTAATAGTCTCTTTGATTAATGTGGCAATCCCCTTGCGTTTGGAAAACCACATTCGCCTATATCTTCCGAGTTCAGCAATGGCTTCCTTTTTGTCCAGTGGTAAAAACCGCGTCACCCATCGATACTCAAAATTTAATTTGTTCAGATTATCGAGTATTCCGGGCATGGTGCTGCCCGGAAACCCTAATATTGAAACGACCCGCAAATGGTAATCACCAAGCCGTGGTTCTAGCCCCGATATCAAAGGCGTATCAGCGATAACGCCATCGAGATACATTGGTATTTCCGGAGTTTTTACAAATTGGTGTTCCGGCGAAACGCAGCTGTGCAAATAAGTTAACGTTTCATCATCATCTAATGGTTGCGCTTCCGGCAATATGTCGGATAGCAGGGAATAGAGCCGGTCACACTCGTTTATAAATGTCTTTAAATGAGTTTCGTATGTGTCGCCCGCGACCGCCAGGCCCTTTTCAATAAAAAAGTCTTCTATTTTTTTCTGTTGATCTGCTGGCGGCAAATAGACCAGTGTTAAATAATATTTACTCTCATAGTGATTGCCGGCAGAGAAAAAAGTCCTTCTTTCTTCGTCGATCATCAGTGTTACGGGATCGCAAAAGACTGATTCTTGATAGCCCTGGCTTTTAATTCGTAAAGCCTCACAGTAAATCCCCCACCCTCCCCCAAGTCTCTTAATGGCGTTATTAAGCCGGGCAGTCACAGACACAAGTTCCGATTGTGTGGCGCTATCAAGATCTGGCCCACGAAATGAAAATGACCGCTGCATAGAACCGTCTTTGTTTAAAACAACGCCGGGGGCAATAAGGAAGGCCCAGGGGAGATAATCTGTCAGCTTGTCAGGTTTTTTCTTGTATTCGCTTAAATTTATCATTGTTTCATCCTTTAATTACTGCTCACGTTGAATAATAGCGCTTTTGTTTAATATGCCGTCGGAAGCAGTCAAAAAATTGTGGATCTCGTTTGGTCATGACGACTGCTGCACAATGCAGCGCGAGGCTTATAGGAATTACATAAAATGATTGCAGGCCAATTCCGAAAGCGGCGGCAATGGTGCCGTTTAGTATGGCAATAGTCCTCGGTACACCAGCCATAAGGATCTGTTCGGTTAATGATCTGTGTAAAGGCATTTCAAATCCGTCAATTTCAACCATGAGTACCCCCTCCTAAAAACCCAGGCCGCCGCCGTAGCCAAAGAACGAAAGGCCAAAGGAAGACGCCGAAAAGGCAATTGACAGGCCAAAAACTATGCCCAATATTTTACGCATAAGGCCGCCGCCTTCGCCAAAGGCAAGAGCAAGGCCAGTAATACAAATTGCAATTACTCCGGCTATTTTGGCAACCGGCCCGGTGATCGACTCTAAAATGGTTGTTAAAGGCCCCTCCCAGGGCATTCCTGTCCCTCCGGCAAAAGCAGATCCGGGAATAAGACACAACATGGCAACAACTGTTAAAAGCAAAACTTCTCCAACGTAATTTTTTTTCATCTCTCAAATCCTCTCTTTCTTTTTTAGTTTTAAATATTAAAGCGGTGCTAGAATGTAGTCACCCTCCTTGAATCCTTTAACCTCAACGATTTCTTTAATTCTCCGGCTGTATTTATATCTTTCGATGTAAACGACGATGTTAATTGCTTCCGCAATTAAGACTTGTTGTGGAGTGGGAACTGCCTCTTGTATGAGTTGTTCCATGCGGAATAACCCGCCTTTGGCGCTGTTGGCGTGGACGGATGCGCTGCCTCCGCTATGTCCAGTGTTCCAGCTTTTTAGGAGCGTCAGGGCTTCCGGGCCTCTGACTTCTCCAACAATAATTCTGTCTGGCCGTAACCGCATGGTTGCCCGCAAAAGGTCGTTCATGGAGACGTGCTCACGGCTCCGCAAGAATACTACGTCTTTCGCTGAACATTGCAGTTCGAGCGTATCTTCAATGATGATGCAGCGGTCATTTGTCTTGGCGATATCGTCAAGAATGGCATTGATAAATGTGGTTTTGCCGCTGCCTGTACCGCCGACAACTAAAATATTTTTTTTCTCGACAATGGCTTTCTTGATCTTTTCTTTTTGGATTTCCGTCAAAATGCCCTGACTGACGTAATCATCAAGCGTAAAAATCATTATTGCTTTTTTGCGGATTGTAAAAACAGGTTGTGCAACAACCGGCGGCAACATGCCCTGAAAGCGGCTCCCGCTACCCGGAAGTTCAGCGGAGACCATCGGGGCGCTGACATTGCAAACGCTCCCGATTGAACTAGACACAAGCTCCACAACCCTTTGTGCGTCCGCTGGCATAATGATCATGCCTGTGTCGCTCCGCCCTGTGCCCAGGCGATCAATCCATAGATGACCATCGGGATTAAGCATGATTTCGACGATTTCATCATCAACCAGAAGCTTGTTTATGGTT
Source organism: Deltaproteobacteria bacterium (assembly GCA_036528635.1). GTDB lineage: Bacteria > Desulfobacterota > Syntrophia > Syntrophales > Smithellaceae > UBA8904. Next base: position 58,043 of record JAIGNE010000080.1, on the reverse strand, counting down.
TCGCCTAACGCGGTTGAAAGCATACACATCAATCGCCCGTGTGAGGTATCAATTGATCGAACATTCGATTCCTGTTGAACTATGTATTCATTATTTGGCTTCATTTTTATTTATGTCCCCTGTAATCTCATCGATCTTTTGTTCAAAATCTTCCGGTGTAAACATTTTGTCTTCTTGAAGATCTTTAAGCAGGGTTGCCCCTGCGGATATTTTGCCAACCAGAATATTCATAAAGGTCATCCATCTCCGGCCCGCCTGTGCGGCCGCCGCTGCCTTTTGGTCGTCTGGCAGTTCAGGTGATGTGGTTAAATAACCTCTGATAAAGAGGGCAACCATTTCGGTTAATATCTCAATTTGTTTAAGTAATAATTTTAAGTAACGCTCCGCCCGGTCAAAACGTTTTGCCACGGCTGCTTCTCGCTTATCTGCCTCATCCTCTGAAAAGAAATTTTCAAGGACCCCGACATAAACATCATTGAGAGACGACTTCCGGGCATAGGTTTGTTTGTATTGTTTGTATTTAAGCTGAAGTTCTTTAGGCATTCTTACTAAGGTCGGCACATAATTCTTCTTACTCATTGGCTAATATACCTCGGCTGAAATTGATTTTTCTGATGGCAAGGTCAGTGGTGCTTTTTTGACCGCCGCCAAGTGTTTAAGGCTGTTGACTTCATCAATTGCATCGTCTTTGGGAAAATATTGTTTGTATTCCGGCATTTTTTTAATTTTATCGATATCCGCTCCTGGAAAAGCGTCATCTATTCTGAAATCAAGGACTAATAGGTTATCTTTTGGCTTATACATCAGCACATCGCTGTTGGTTGGAGCTTCCATAAGTCTTTCGGCAAAGTTTTTATCTCGAAAATAAAAATTAAGATGGGCCATTATGGGTGGTCTGCCGCCGACAAATATAATTTCCCGGTCTTTGGGCAATTGTAAGACTTCACCTGGGGTCAACAAAGCCCGGCTGATTTGCGTTGTGGAAATAGATGTTTTGTCCAGCCAGGCGCTCATCCTGTGGCCACTGTAACTCTTGTTCTCTACGAGTTGCGTTTTAGTGCCGAGCATTTTTGAAATAAACTCCGGCGTTGTGCCGTCATTTGGCGTAAACACAACCCGGACATGACAATTGTCCGTGATGGAATTGTTGATACAATAGGTCTTATTTAACTGGTTCATGGATTGAATGACCAACAAGGCCGTAAGGCCATATCCAGCGATGAAGGCAAGGGATGTTTCAAACGCTTCAAGGCGTCCCAGGGCCGGAAATTCATCAAGAAGCAACAAAAGCCTGTGTTTGTATTGCTTCACGGGTATTCCGTCTTTAAATTGCATTGTTTCGGTCAGGCGGCAAACAACCTGATTAAGTATCATCCTTATCAAGGGCCTTGTTCTGTTGATATCAGATGGTGGTACAAGCAAATACAATGATACCGCCTGGTCATGGTGCATCAGATCCGTAATGCTGAATTCGCTTACCGCTGTGTTATACGATACGACCGGATCACGATATAACTCTAGGAAAGACATGGCCGTGGATAAAACACTGCTGCGCTCCCTGTCGCTCTTGTTTAATAGTTCCCTGGCTGATTGGGCAACAACAGGATGAGTAAGGGAATTAAAACCGTAAATCTCTTTAAATAAGGTGTGATCAGAAGTATGTTTAGTCTGCATCATCAAGATCAGCGTTTGCTCAAAACTCATCACCGGATTCGAGAGAAATGTTGCCATGGCGGATAAGGTAGCCTTCTCCTTCATCGTATATTTCAGGTGGAGCATGACGCCCACAAGAAGGGCGTGGCCAGTTTTACTCCAATGGTCCAGATCGCCCTTCCCGTGTGGATCAACAAGCATGTCGGTAATGTTTTGAACGTCCCGAACTTCATTTTTTGTAGATAGTCTAATTTCGTCCAGGGGATTGTAACGCACCGAGGATTTATCCATAGAGGTGGGATCAAATTTTAATACCTTACTGCCAAGCCTGCTTTGTCTGTACCCGGCGGTAATACCGTAATTTTCACTTTTAATATCTGTGATTAATACGCTGTGGGGCCAGGAAAGAAGTGTTGGGATGACACAGGAAACCCCTTTGCCGGCACGGGTTGGAGCCATAAGCATAACGTGTTCCGGGCCATTATGCCGCAAATAGTAACCTTCTTCTGTTTTGCCGAGGATAATCCCTTCATTGTCCAGTAATCCGGTCTTTTTTATGTCGTCCAGATCAGCCCATCGAGCCGTCCCATGTGAAGATAGCTCCTTTGGTTTTCGTGATCGCCAGACGGCAGCGGCCAGTGCAAAGACAAGGAATAAACCTGCGCCTGCGTATATAGCAATAGCAGCACGATCAAAGGCTTTTGGTGCTTGTGCGCCATACGAGTACCACCAATTAAGAAATTTCGGTGCATAAATGGGCGTTTGATCCATATAAAAAAGCGGTTTCCCGAATTGTTGAGGATAATGCAGTAAAGCGGCCACCCATTGCGTAGAGATCCAAACAGAGGATAAGGATAAACAGATCATTGCAATTAAGCACATGATTAAAACTTTCGTTTTTATCATCTTTCAAGTCCTTTATTCATGTCTTTGACCTGTTCAATTTGAGCCACAGAGATATGCGCCGGCTCAAATCCAGCCCGTTCCCGCTGCATACCGATTGTCACTTCCATATTATTGTCCATCGCCTTCTCCATCCCGGTTTGATAGGGAAGAACGGCAACTTCTTTCGTGTCCGTGTTCGCCACAACGGCGTAAGGACCATCACTTAATCTATCGACCCTGACTACATAGCCATCGAAAGATTGCCCGGCTTTAATATCCGCTTTGGTGTATCCTCTGTTTTTGAAGGATGAATATATTTTGTCGTGTTCCGCCGCTTCTAATCTATTAAATGCGTCGTATTTTAAAGCCGGTTTCTCGGCTTCCAGTGTATTGGTTAAACCTCTCGCTTGAAGCACTTTAAAGCGTTCTTGTTTCGCAATATGGATATTTCTATCAACTGCGGATAATACTTTGTCTGCTGGTGTATTGAGCCCGTGTTTTGATATCTCCCGATCTAAATATGTCGGCCCTTCCGCCCGGATTTGCTCAGCAAGAGGCAGTCGTGACAAGGTATGGACTTTGATGTATTTGCCTTTAGCTTCGACCGTTACCAGCGATCCGGTTTCTGCCTCGTGCCCTTCCTTTTCTGAATATTTTGTCAATGGTAGATAGTAAGCCTTGTTGTCAGTAGCCTTGACAATGATGTACTTGTCGTCATTCAATTCGTCAGTTAATCCTTGGCCAACAACAACGCCCTTCAGCTTGCCAATATTACCGTCCTTATTAAAAATCACACATTCGGGAATTGTGTTTTCGCCTCTCATATTGGCGTGCATTGTTTTTATAATGTCGCCGCGTGTGCCAAGTTGTTTCAGCGTGTTTTCAGCTTCGGAATGGAGTTGCCATTTGCCTGGTTCTTTTTCCTCAGCAAGCCCTAATTTGTTTAAGTACGTAAGTCGCTGATGCATGAAATCGCGTTGGATTCGTGCCTGCAAATCAGTGGGTGTTTTAGATATATCAACAACATTATTCACGCTGTTTCTTATTAATTTTTTGTCCAATTGGGTAAGCCGCTCTTTGCGGATCTCTCTCTCAATTTGTTTATCAAGCTCCTTTGCCGTTCTGTGCCCCAGGTATTTAGTGGCAATCTCCTGCGCCCGCACGCGGACACCATTGGCCATGTAATCTTTTTTTATATAAAGATCGTTTCCATTGTCGTTGACGCCCCGGATAAAAAGATGCGTGTGCGGATTGTCTGTGTTGTAATGATTGACCGCCACCCATTCCAACTTCGTGTTCATGTCCGTTTCCATGCGGTCAATTAAATCCCGTGTGTATTGCTTCAATTCCAAATCGCGGGCATTTTCCGGCGATATAATCAGTCGGAAAGAGTGGCGGTCCACTTCGCATTTAGAGGTAAAGGACTTTAGTTCTTCTTTTGATAGCGAATTCGTTTTCTCATCAAAAGCCCTCGCCTGTTTACCATCCATTTCAACACCGTCTCGCGTGATATAGTTAATGTGTTTTCCGATCAGCTTATTACCTGCCCCCCTGCTTTTTACGATGCGATTTTTAACAACAACACGCTGTTGTCCCGGCTGAAATTGTAGACCTCCCCTGCCCTTTCCTCCGCCTTTAGCTAAACCGGAAATTGACCCGTATCGACTCCCCCCAAGCCTCTTTAATTGGCCATAAAACTTGCGGTCTGCGGCCCCTTGTTGCCCCCTTCGGCTACCTAGACGAGAGGGCTTAAAGGCATCGTCTTCTACTTCATCCACGTTCTTAGGTATGCTATTGTAATTATTCATATATTCAAAAGTGATATCATTAAATTACTAAAAATATTCATGCGTTATGTAATTTCAGTGATATCATCACTTCCCCCCCCAGTTATTACTATAACTAAATGATTTTATAACTTAATCCCGATGCGTGATATCGCATCTTAATCTTGCATTCCTTCCTGTACCTCTATTCCCGTTTTTCCTTCCGTCGCTGGTGTTTCATTTTTTGCGAAAAAAGCGATTCTGTTTGCAGGGCGATTGGTGCGGCTAGGATTACTCCGGCTGCAATGATAAACTGCAATATACGGCTTCTCTTCAATGATAGAAATTTTACTGCTTGAGCCTGCTGCTTTTAAAATTTTATTGACATATTTTTTCCCCTTGTGCGGTCTGCCCGTATTGTAACTCGACAATGCTTTTAGGAGGGTGATCTCCGGCGGGTCAGTAGGGTTATTCAACGAATGATCTTTGTAAAAACTTTTTAGGATATTTGTGCCAATAGAGATGTTGTAACAGGGATCAAAAAGCATTGTGTAGTCAATTCCTGGCTCGTTAAAGTGAAGCGAGTTAATTTGCATCAAGCCGACATCAAGAGAATGCCCGACCGAATAAAAATATTTTGTCAGTTCAATTGCTTCTTTTTTCGATTTTGGACGGTGTGATATTCCCGTGCTGTTGTCGTTGATAGCCAGCTCATTATAATTACTTTCTACCTTAATAATTGCGTTCAATGTGTCGGGGTGTACCCCTGCCCCACACTGTGATAAAAGCATTGAACCGATAAGTAAGAAATTTAACAACATGCCGCCATACCTTTCTTTTAAAATGTAACCAAGGGTTCCGCTATGCCCTGGATTAAAGACAAAGAGATATCTCCATAATAGCGTCCGTCGAATGAGTTATTGATGTAAGTGGAAACGGGTAAAAAATTATCTTTCCTTACTACATGACATCCTTTGACATGAGTCAGAGGACGCCCCTGGCTATCATTCTCGGCCACGGGTCCGGTATATTGGTTATTGATATATAAGCTGTATGATTTGCCGGCCAGTGACTTAACGCAGTATGTGTCGCCCGCGACCGCTCCGATGTGCTTCAAAAGGGGCCAACTTTTCGGAAGCCATTGTCTTCGATTAATCAGCTCTGCCGCCGCCTCTGGCGGTTTGAAAATTACTATGTCGCCCTTATTAAAACCGCAGGGCTTTTTTACATGATAAATGCCATAAGGCAGGCTCGATGACGCATTGATAAAGTAATGCGGTCTTACATGGGTCGCCGCCATGCCCATTGTTGCAAAAACCGTTAATACGATGATTAGTAGCATAATCATTTTCTTCCTGTTATTTAACTTGCGGTTCGCCATCTTTGTCATGGTACCAAACCGTGCATTCTGGATAGCGAGTGCATCCCCAAAAATCCTTTTCCTTCCATGTTCTCTTAATTAATTTTCCTTCATGACAAGCAGGGCAGTATATAACCCGGCTATTCTCCACCACTGTTGTCCGGGCCAAACGGCAAATATGATCAACAAATGATCTTTGTTCCTGCATAAAATTATCGAGTGAACCGTTGCCGTTTAGAATCCGGTCAAATGACATTTCCCATGTGGCCGTTGTGTCAGGGTAAGTTAGTTCATCAGGCAGTGCGGCAATCAGGGAATATGCCTCTTCTGAGGGGAATAAATGTTTTTTGTCGTGAAGGATGAAACCTTTTTTGATGATGTCTGCGATGATATTCGCCCTGGTTGCTTCTGTCCCGATCCCGTTAGCGTCTTTGAGCCTCTTTTTCAGGTCATCATTTTTTACGTGAAGATGAATTGATTTCATTGCCTGAATTAAGTTTGAAGCGGTGTAGCGTTTTGGGGATGCGGTTGTCTTTTTTACGACGTTGGCACTGTCAAATAAAAGTTCATCGCCGGGTTTTAAATCAGTGGGAAGAATGGCCGTCTCCAGTGCAGCCTTATCATCTTCATCCAGGGCATTCTTCCCGATAAATATATTTTTCCAGCCAAGCTTTAGATTTATTTTGCCCGTGGCCCGGAAGATTTCACTAGCAAAGGCAATATCGGACACCGATTTTTTGTAATCATAATTCGGATAAAATTGAGCAATAAAAGATTGAGCAATTAAGAAATATATATTTATTTCGGTGTCCGATACCCTTCCTAGGTCACAAAAATTGATTGTCGGAATAATGGCATGATGGGATGTGATTTTTGCATCGTCCCAGGCCCGACTCTTGATATGCAGCGAAGCCCCACCGGTGGCCAACTTTACCAGTTCGCTGTTTGCGACCATGTGCGACAAATTTTTTAAAATATTTTCTGAATCGGAAAATAGATTTTCCGGTAAATACTGGCAGTCCGACCGAGGATAGGAGGTGAGTTTTTTCTCGTATAAAGATTGGGCGGTATCTAAAACAACTTGCGGATCATAGCCATATTTCTTTCCGGCGGCAATTTGCAACGCGGATAAAGAATAAGGCAGCGGCGGTGGCTCTTTTTCATCAACCGATTGATGCGCCATAATGATCGCCTTACTGTTTTTATCCGAGTATAGTAATGCCTTTAGATCTCCGGCTACATCGCCTGAAATTAGCCGCCCCTCGGAATCAAGACCTCGCTGATTATCTTTGGGCATCCAAGTGGCAGGAAATACAAGTCCCGACTGTTCCTTTTTGAACATGGAAGCTACGGAATAATAATTAAGCGGCTTAAAATTTTTAATCTCATTTTCTCGACGGACAACAAGCGCAATCGTTGGCGTTTTTACGCGGCCTATGGGAAATGTCTTTGAATGCCCGTTCTTTTGTGCGGCCAGAGAGAAAGCCCTTGACATATTCATGCCAATCAGCCAGTCCGCCCGTGACCTGGCCAACGCAGAATATTTTAAATTTTCAAAATTCTTATTGTCCTGGAGATTCCCCAGCGCTTTGTTTATTGTCCGTTCGTCCAAAGCATTGAGCAACAAGCGTTTGACAGGTTTTTTAAAGTCTAAATAATCAAGCAGCTCGTCAACAAGTAACTGCCCTTCCCTGTCCGGATCTCCGGCATGGATGATTTCGTCGGCCTTTTTTATTAGGCCTTTAATTACCGTGAATTGCTTTTTACAACTATCGGTAATTACTAATTTCCATGATTCCGGTATTATCGGTAAATCATCAACGTTCCAATTTTTATACTTTATGTCGTATTCATGCGGCTGCGCCGCCCGTAAAACATGGCCATAACACCAAGTCACCAGGCCAGCCGACGTTTCGATGAAGCCATCTTTGTTGTTGTGCGGCGCCGGCAAACAAGCTGCTATTTCCTTAGCCATAGATGGCTTTTCCGCGATGTATAATTTCACCCTGCAATCCTTTCTAAAATATTTGATATTTTGTTGGTAAATTTGCGGGGCTTCATGCCTGCAGCGAAACGATTCCCTGCCCCTTGATAATGTTCTGGAGGCAGTGAAGCTAGTTGAGTGTTATCCATGTGGTGATCATTGAGCCACTTTAAAACAATATCGACGTGTTTTCTGCCTATTTCTTCGAGAAGTATTTCCGCACCGGGTTTAATATAATTTATAACCCTTCCCGCCTCATAATCGTTGAGTGTTTTGAGGATCAAAAGACGGTATCTGCGTGTTCCAAAAGTGTTGTATTTGGTATTTAATACACAAAAAACGCTGTTGGGGATAAAGCCAGCCAAATAATTATATTTGTCAGAATTCAGTATTTCGAATTGTGGGATTCCAAAAATAAGCTTATTTTGTCCTGAAGTGTTTGAGTAAAATTGAACAGTGGTAATAGACATATACCAACCTCTTTAAAATATTAATAAATTTTAAAATATTGTCGTTAGAAATCTGTTGGATTAGATTTAGAGCAAGGCCTGTGCCAGTAGAATAATAAAGAAATTAATTTATGTATTTCTTTGATATAATTAAATTATTAATAAATAATAGCCCCATATTGTTTTATTGAATTAGAGTATTAATTTGGAATGAGGCCCTCAATGTAGTTTTAAAAAACTACATCAAGGGATAAAGACAATCGATTTGACTTAAAAATGCCCCATGAGAGACGATCTGCTAAAAAGGCAGGTGGTTAGTCGAGTAAAATGCTTTGACGGCAACAGGGCTTAAAATTCAAAGCCTGGCCGTGTAATTAGAATAGTGCTGAAGGGTTAAAGATAAAAATAAGATAATTTTTTATTGTTTAAGAAAATTGTCTTTCATATCTTTACAGGATTTAAGAAGACTTTAAAAGACTTCATGTTGTATAAGTAATTAATAAATATAATAAAATAACCTGTTATCATACTCAATTGTCATAACTTTCATACTCAATTGTCTAAACTTCCATACTCGATTGACTAAATTATCATACTCAATTGACTAAAAATTCATACTCAATTGTCATAATTGCCATAACAGGCTTACGTTTATTAAAATTTCATACTCAATTGTCTAAACTCCTCCCCTTGATCAGTAAAATATATTTAGTGTGGAGAATTTATAATAACTTAATAATAATAACATGTTATTGCTATAAAATACCCGGTCATCATACTCAATTGTCATAACTTTCATACTCAATTGTCCAATAAACAGGGTCAAAAGACATTGAAAATCAAATGCTAAGTCTGATTTATTAAGATATTACTTTCGGTAATAATACAATCTATCTATTTAATATTAAATGGATTTATAATAACTAATTAAACAATTCATACTCAATTGTCTAAACATTTGTCTAAATTCTTTTTAAAGACATTTCTGCCTTTTTTGTAACAACATGATCTTTTTTATTTATTTTTCCATATTCAAAAAATTTATGTTCCAGTAACTCTTTCAATGATTTATTTATGAGTTGTCGTATTTTAAATTTTGGTTGTGAAGAGTCCAAATTAATTGCGCTGCATAACTTATCCATGTGAATTTCGAAATTGATCGGCTGCCCTTCATAAAATCTATACATCGCTTTGGTAATATCCCCTTTGAGTTGTGCTCTAAAATTGAGATTAATTGATGTAACAAAGCCTTCTAAATACATTTGTCCGAAATATTCATTTATTGATATTTTTAAATTGTATTTATCAAATTTGGCACCGGATAGAATTGTATTGACCAGGCCTGTTTTTTTACCATCTTTCGATTTAATTGTGAGCGCAATTTTTGTTCCTGTTAAGCGAGATAGGGAAGACAAAACAGCTGCGTATGTGTTTTTGCCTGCGGTTGTCCCCATGATAAATAAAATTTCATTAAAAGTAGTCGTAAACGTAAAAGATTTGTTTATAGTTGCTAATTTTAAAATCGCAAGTAAGACTGATTCATCAAAAACCGCCAACCGCTCTCCCTGGATCTCCATAGTGCCCCAGGCGTTTTCAAAAGTATGCTTTTCGAAAGGACGGTTCCCCATCTCCGCCTTGGACATGGGGAAAAACGGACTTAATCTTGTTAGCTCGGTTGGAAGAAAAGAGAACGATTGTTGCTCCTGTTTTGGGATTTTAGCCAGTTCTGTTTTAATTTCCGAAACACTTTCTCGAACAAAAGCCTGACTGTTTTTATCTGCCATTGCTAAAGTTTTTTTAATTGCCGCCTGATAAACCGGATCGGCGGCTACCTTTTGCTGGCAACGTTCAGCAACCTCTAAAAAATATGGATCAGGAGTATTTATTTTATTCCCGTTGGCCATGTTTAACCCCACCCCTCCCCAATAAGATAACTAAGCTTATAAAGCTTACAAAGCTAAGCCGTAATCTTGTCTTTTACAGCTTGAACGATAAAATCATGTAATGTTTGCTCATCTTTACCGGCGCGAAGTTTTGCATCTTTCCATAAACTGTGCGGTAATCTGAGTAAAAATGTTTTATCCTTTTTCCCGGAGGATACTTCTTGTCTTACGGATTTTTCAGCCTGTGCTCCTTTTATAAAATCCGTAACATCTGCTTTAATATCAGGTTTCTGCGCTTTTAAAGTCATAAAATTACCTCACAGTTATAATTTCTTTGTAAAGTCGATTCATTTCCTCTTTGGCTTTTGCATCTGTCCACTCCACAACGCCCTTCCCTTCCCCGTATGAGTTCTTATAAGCAACCCTGTTGTTAATATGTGTGTCGAATGTAGTAACTATATTATTATAGCTTTTAATTAATTCCATTGCTTCTTTGGAGATGTTGGTCTGGGGCTGAACTTGATTAAACACAAAGAATGGACGGAGAGATGGTTTATAAATTTTCGCTTCCTCAATAATTTTTATCAGGTCGTCGTTGGCCCAAAAGTCTACTTGAGAAGCCAGGCATGGAATTACGAAAATATCGGCGGCTAACAATGCTGATCGGAAAACACCGACGTCACGCCCGCCAGTATCTATGATGATCGCGTCAATGCTATCAAAATCTTTTAGGTCGGTATGTAATGTTGGCTTTGTAATCGACATAGCTTTAATATCATCTTTCCCCCGGCTAGCCCGGAATGCCATGGACGATCCTTGGGTGTCTGCGTCGATAAGCATAACTTTATTGTTGGCCTGGGCAAAACAGACGGCCAAGTTTGCAGATATAGTAGATTTTCCAACACCGCCCTTTGTGTGTCCTACGGTAATAATCATCCATTTCCTCCATTATTTTAGTAAACTAACATTATATATCTTAGTAAACTTAGTAAGGTTATAAATGAAATGAAAATTGCTGTCAAGAAAAATTTAGTCATAAACAGAACGCTGATGATTAACGAATTTCCTTAAACCAAATGCTATTTAAGGGCGCTGGGGGTGGAGTGGTGAACTAATATTACATATCTTAGTAAGCTTAGTATGCTTATAAGAAAAGTGTTAGAAGTGTTAATTGCTGTGAAAAATTATTTATGCAACACAGCCACTTTTAAAAAAGTGAAGCTATTAAAACAAGAGATTTTATTGCATTATTAGCATGGTGCTGTTAAATGTTAAAATATCATGACGACAAAAGAAGCTGAATATTATCGGAGAATATATCTTCGACTTAATGAAAATATACCACAAAAACTAACCCTTAACATGAATGTTAAGGGGGCAGGGGATACGATTCTTCAATCGTCTCTGTTTGATGTGCCATCAAATATAGGGATAATTATTATTCCGGGTCTTACTGTACCTCGTGAATCCTATTTCAAGCTGCTGCATTCTTTTTCACACTATAAAACACTCCTGTTTGACCTTAGAGGTCAAGCAGATTCCGAGGGGGAAGTGGATTATGATAAGTGTGTTGCAGATATCAACATCATTGGCAACTGGTTTAAAAATAAATATAAATTAAAATATCTTATTGGAGTGGGCCACAGTTTCGGCGGCCTATGTCTATTAAAAGCATCAATGGATCGAAAACATGCGTATGATTTAAGAATATCTCTAGCCCCTCCATTTGATATGTCCCATACGACATCCGGCGTTCCCAAGTATTTCACAAAATTATTTATATATCTTTATAATTCGACGCATTGGTTAACGAATAAGCCGTACCGTGATGAAATATTCCAACATAAACAATCATACAAACCACATGAATTCGTTAAAAACCCGTATGTCGGCGCTCTCAAACTCAACGGACATAATGTAATGAGTAGAATAATCACAATGACCCCTAAACTGGCGGATTTCATATCGGACATAGCGCTACCTTCATACTTGATATATGGCAACAACGATAAGCGTATTGGTGGTGAAGAGTATTTTAAAGAACAATATGAAATATTAAATGTAGCCGCCCGGAACAGGGGATTTGATTTGTGTTTGATGCACGGCCTGTCTCATCGTTTTAATCTTGAACCTGAAAAAGAATTTGTTCTTTCCTACAACAATAATGAAGTCATTCGGAAGATTAATAGTATTATTGAAAGGCATAAATAATTTATAGTAACATATATTATATAGCTTAGTAATCTTAGTTAGTATTTAAGTAAAATATTAATTGCTACCAAGAATATTTAATTATATTAATGATATTATTAACGAATTTCCTTAAACCCAATGCCATTTGATTTAGACTGTGGGGTATTCAAGCCTTCTTTGAGTCTTTTATGTTCAGCCTTTGACCATGACATAATTGCCGCCTGGCAATCTTTATCGCTTTGCATTTCCGTCGGGTCCAGCTTCTTGCATTCTTCGATCCTGGCGGATCTCTCGGCCTCATGTGTGTCGAAATATTCACCGGTGCGAGCTGCTTTGTCACACGCTGAAACAACTAAAATGAGAAACATAACAAGAGCTGAATAATAAAATATTTTTTTAATCTTCATTTATTTACCTCCATTGATCCAATGTAATAATATTATTATCACAGTTCATTAACGGCTAGAAAGACCCGCTGCTATGGAAGCTATTGCTAGAAAAGCAAATATCATAAGCAGTATTTCCAGGCTCATATTGGTCATTCTCCTTTATCTGCGAGTCAATGGTTCTAATAATTTACCATTATCAACGTAAAAATTAGTTGGTGACAGTTTTCCAACGGCACCAATGATGGGCTTATATTTAATTGAGTTATTTATAATAGCGACTGTTTGTGTGGCGTTATTCTTCCACCAAGACCTTAAAGCATCTTTTTTATCCAATAAAAGATCAATTGCTGTGTTTGTGACTCTCCCCGCTTCCTGTGCGGCGTTTACGGCCTCATTTAGTAATATCTTATTTGCTACAACGTCCATTGCTTCACTGCAAAGCTCAAGAGGCGAAAAGTTGATCTTATCAATATCAACTATTTTGTCTTTACTCTCCTGTAATGCGAAATCAACCGCAAGGATACAGTCTAGCCGGAACGTAACATTATCCGAATCATAGAGTTCTTCATCAATCGCCATCTCATCAAGTAAAACCCATTTCCCGGCGAAATCTAAATCTTCTTTTCGAATAATGTTGCTCCCATTACGATGCTTTGCTATTGCTTTTGCCCTAGAATAAAAATATCTTAGTTCTCGCCAATTTCCTTCCCAAATCTTTCCCCTTTTTTCCTCTGTGAATGTTCTAGCAAAACATTCCAGGTCGCCGTCTTGGAAATGCAGTCCGTCTCGGGCAGCCCATTTTTCTAATGAAATGATCCATTCGGGAGTTCCATCCCTCATTTTACGATCTTTCAGGGGTGGTAGCTCCAAGACCCAACCCGCCAGTCTATGGTATAATTCTTTACGAATTCCTTGGCTGCTTGCGGCTGGATGTGCCACATCTCGCAAATCAGATGTGTTAATAATTTGATTCGTAGCCGCGATGATAGAGCAATGTGGCAGAAGGGCAGGGCCAGTGTAGCCAAGTGGTCTTATGCCGTAGCCATCGAGCGCACGGAGAAGGGCAGCTTCAGCCGCCGGAGTTAAGTCTCCAATCTCGTCCAAAAATAATGTGCCTGGAGTGGTATCTGCAAAAATATATTCACCCTGAGTCTCATCGGTAATATTATAAAGATTATTCATGAGCATTTTTCCACCATCTATCACTTCATTGGCCATCGCGGCGTATTTCATCCGATCCCCGTTGCATGATTCCAGCCATGCAGGGTAGGGAACATTCCCGGCTGTTTTCAATTTATGTTCTCCTTTGTATTTCCAACCGCTTGCTTCCAGAAACAGACCTAATCGGTGTGTGTGAGCGCCGGTATAGGCTCCCTGCACATGGCCAAATAATTCTGAAAGTAATAATTCATCATTAACCGCCGCACAATTGACGGCCACAAAGGGGCCTTTCCGAAAAGGATTTTCAGGATGGTTATGTATCAATCGGGCAATTCCTTCTTTACCGGTCCCGGTTTCTCCTATTAAAAATACTGGCAGACTAGAGGCGGCAACCACGGGGATAAGGTTGTCAACAATTTTGCGGACACGGATATCTTCGGAATGATAACTTGTGCCCGCTGTTGTATTTTTTAGATGGTAGTATTGTAATACTTTTTTAGACCAATTTATTAATTTTTGTTCCCCAGGTTTTTCAATATGTGCATAAAAACAGGAAGTGGATTCCATAAATATTCGGGTTAATCGTGTTCCCCAATCATTGCCAAAGAAGGCCGAAATGACGGCAAGTGGCGCATAGGGGAATTTATTTAAAGCAATTTTTATGAAATCATCGCCGCCGGCATTAGCATTCTGGGGGTCTTTTACGTCTATTCTCAAGTCAACAACAAAGGCATCAAAGTCATAATCATCTAATGCGGTGATCGCATCTTCGAGATAAGAAAATGCTTTAACCTCGTAACCAGCCTTGGTAAGAAGTAGTTCGTAATAATCACGCTGACTGCGCTCATCTTCTAACACAAGAATTAACGGTCTTTTAATCATTGCAATTTATCCCCTCCGGCACCGCATTTTTAACTGGTATACGGATCTCGGCCTTTACTTTATCTTTTTCTTCAGACCACGTTATGGTTCCTCCCAGGTCTGTTGTTAAACGTCTACAAATCCAACCGCCTTGATGCTTATCTGGAAAATCAGGATTTACCTCCTTGGGTATATGTAAATTACTTAATAACTTTCCTGTATTTGTTAATGTGAAAACAACGAAGTTGTTCTCTTTATCTAAATGGATAGCCATATTCAGGCGATCCTTATAACCTTGATTAACTTGTGCTTTAACGGCATTTTGCAATATTTCGGAAAGAATCATAAAAATCCGGCCATCAACAGTCGTGAATTTAATAGCGTCATCATATTGTATGTCCATGATAATGGAAAGGTGTGCACGTTGAAATAGATAATCGCGGATATCCTTGATTTGGATTACAACATTATTTTTACAGTAGTAATTTAATCCAATAGCGGCCAGTGCTGCGACGCCACAGTTAGAAACAAGCCTGGTGAAATAATCTTTGGTATTGTCGTTTATCATTCCATCCTTTACGGAATGGCTTATTAATTTTGCATCAGCGATAGCATTGGCCGACCAGTTACCCAGGCCATGACTGACTACACGCATGACCACTTGGTCTAATTGCCTGACGTAATCTGCCGTTTGCCGGAGTAATTCTGTTCGCTCCTGCACAATGTTTTCAAGGTTATCGCTATAATATTTGAGATCGTCATAGGCAGTATTTTTCTCGTCAATTTCTTTTCTTAAACGTTCGTTTGTTTTGAAGAGCTCTTTTAGGAGTGGCCGTTTCGTTGAAACTGCATAGTGAAGGCGCCATGCCATATTAGTGATTCGTCTTGCTTCGCATGACAATGAGAATACAAAATAAGGGGCCTCCATAATGACCCCCTCTTCGCAGATAGGTTCACCTTTATAAGAAATAGTTTTAGTAATGAGTGTTCCGGTAAGCTCATTCTTCGGAAATGTGCCAGTTAATGTTTCATATTTTCCCACATACATTTTTTTCCCGTTTACGTCTGACCTTGTAAAAATAACTTTTTTACCGATAGTTTTGACAGTATTTGAATTGGGGTCATATATATTGAGCCTATTATCCTCAAAAAAAGGTCGAAGGTTAAGATGTTTAAAAAACCGTCCCGTGTAAAGCTTAACAGGATCGTATTGGACCATGGTCTGTTTGACTTTTCCTATAGGCAGCGGCACCCAAGGTTTTATCATCGCCGCCGGGAAATTATTAGGGACAGTTTCAAACAAGCCTAAAATATGTGGATCGCTGCAATAATCATCACAGGGATCAATATGTTTATGAAAAGTATATTTGAAAATCGCCGTGACCGTCTTTTTTAGGGGATCGTATTCCGCAGGAGACAGTAATTCAAATATCTTAGTATCATTCCAATCAGGTACAATATTAGGTATATAATTGATGGCATTTCTCAGCCCGCCTAAAGCGCTGGCTAGTTGCTGCCATGAATATAAACGCCGATATTTAGCCGCTACACGGCCACAATTGCGGAAGGTATTTGGATCGCCTGTGACTTCCTTGACTTTCATATAACAATCGACATAGGTGTCGAGGGTGCTCCATTGCGTTTCGTCAGTATAATATGCCAAGGCATTTTTATATGTATCCGGAAAAGACAGGTTGAGCATATTAAAAACATTAACATCCTGTTGTCTCAGTCCATGTTCCTTCGCAAAATCTTTTAGGAACTGCCACATAATCACCATATTTTTATGATTTACGTTATAAACAGACTGCTCTTTATTATTTTCAATCACAGCAAACGACCTTTCGTTTTATGTTTTTATTTTGCTGCGTTTAATCTGATTCGCCCATCAGCAAACGCTAAACAAATTGCTTCAACAGAATCATTAATAGATTGTTTTGATACCTTCCATGCCGTTGTATATCTGCCTCCGCGTTTTAAAAAACTGTTTCCGCCTATACTTCGTTGTTCATCATCCCGGTTATGCTCGCTAAAATGTGCAAGTTCCGGCATACCGGAAAGCACTGCCACTTTTCTCAGCTCAGGAAACAGGACTTGCCTGTGCTCCGACCAGCCAATTATGAAAAACGGTTCTTCTTTTATATTCAAATTTTCCGTCATAATTATGCAATCATCAATTTCCCGACTTGCAATAATGACGGTCTTTGCATTATCAGGTATGGCCTTTTTAAATAGTACCAGCCCAAAATTTAATTTCTGTTTAAGGTATTCGGAGGTTTGCTTTTGAATTAGCTTTTTTTCGTCATTATATGCAAGGGCTTTTTTGTATAATCTTTTGATTTCATCTTCCGGTAGGGAATCCTCTAAAATATGTCTGGATTTTGGTATTTTTCTTATTACAGATCCATTCAAGATCGTAGGCATGCTTTACACCAAGTTCCAGCGTATCCATATTAAGAATCAGGTATCTCATGCCGTACAAGGGAAAGCCGGCATCAATGTCTAATTTACCAGCAATAACAAAACGCGGTGTTTCGAAACCCGCCAATTGTAATAATGTTCCAATACGCAAATTATTTTTATCATTCGAAATAATTGACTTTCCAGGATTATTAGATAATAACATTGCTTAACTCCTTTCTTCGCGGGAGGGGGTTATTGTTTCACCAGGGGCGGTTACTTTGGCGAGGGCCGCCCCTAATTTATTTCTTAGTATTTAAATAGTTAACCACTTTTCAAATATTGGATCGACCACCATCCATCCATCTTTATGTTGTTCAACAAGGTCAAGCTTTTTAAGTTTGACCAAGCTGTTTTGCACTCCACCCTGAGAACCAAGGTGATACTCCACAAGGAATGAATTGCTAAACATGTTTACAGGCCTTGCTTTGGCAATGGCCCGAAGGAGCCGTTTCTGGTGCATGGTCAGATTGATGAAGATGTTCTCATAATCCGGTGCTTCCATTGCAATGAGAAGGGCTTCCGATTTAGTCAATGTGCTCTTCGCCTTCATATCAAAGAAGATCATGGACAGCTTTTGAATGTAGTAGGGGTAAGAGTCACAGAAATTAACAATCTGCTGTGCTTGTTCAAAGGGCAGGGTAATGCCGCCTTTTTTGAAAGTCCTTAAAAGAAAAGATATCATTTCCTTCTCGGGAATCTTAGGAAGTGGCATGATGTAGGCACTCTTATAAAACGGTCGTTTGCGATCCTCAAACATGTCTCTGAGAATGGTGCGGCGGCTTCCCAGCATCATAAAAGATACATGCTTTGCTGCCTGCATGCCCGAACGCAAAAGGGCCTCGATCTTTTTGGAATCCTTCAGGGTGCAAATTTCCTGAAATTCATCAAGGATGAGACATACTTTAATCTTCTGTTTGACGCAGTATTCATCAAGAGCGCCGATAACTGTCTCAATGTGGATTTCAGCAGAGACGTCCCCAAGGGAAACGGAAATTTCCGGATTCTTGGTGATGGGGTCAAAGGACATGCTCAGACGTAAATTTTTGAAAAAAGACGCAATCCGAGACATTACGGAACTATTATCAATGGCATTCTGGCCCAAGGCCTCCACAATGCTTCTGTAAAGTTTATCCGCAACATCCTCGGTGGATGTTATGGAAAAGAGATCTACATAGACGCAGACCATTTTATTATCCAGGCGGGTCATAACGACACGGGCCAGGCTGGATTTGCCATACCGTCGTGGGGCATACACAACTGTGTGGATGCCGGACAGCATATTTTTCATAAGTTGGTCAATTTCTGTGACCCGGTTGCAGAAGAGGTCGCCTGTGGCCAATGTAAGTCTAAAAGGGTTCATATGGTTATTGCCTTTCAATTATTGTCTTTCAATTATTGAAAGGCAATATAATTAAAGGGGAATTATTTGTCAAGTATTACTTTCGGTAGCTTAGCTGGTTTTTAAAACAAACTGAGACCACCGCCAGGGTAGTATTGGCCAGCAGATCGAGAGGGAAGGGAGGTCAAGCTGGCCTGTGCGATGATGGGTGCGAGGGGCAGGGGATGAGGGAAGATATATCTTCCCTATGCCTCCCCGGCGAATTAAAAGAAACCCGGAGGCCATGACCTCCGGGGGGATCTGGGTTTTAAAGATTTTTGCAACTATTTATTAACCGATAATAAAGGGACCTATATGTGTCCCAGGTTGCGCCTTGGCCGTAACATCAGCAATGATTGCGTCTTGTTTTTCTTTAGGCACGCCGTCCGCCGTCCATTTATCCCGAAGCTTTTTTTCCACTTTGTCTGCCTGCTTTATTTCTGGTTCCGTGTAATTTATCGCTTGCATAATTATTGCCTCAACACATCCCTGCAAGTCGCCCCTGCTCATTTTGTCTTCCGCCTGTATATCAATTAAATTTAACACCTTATCTGTCAATTCCATATATTTTTTAAATTTAGCTTTTGACATTTCCATTTTAAAACTCTCTTTCTCCCCGTCGTGCCGATAGGACAGCTTACGGTGATTAATCAAGCCTCATTATTGCAAAGTATAAAATCTGTGGCTTTTTGTGCTTGTGCAGCCGCCAAGATAACCATTTTCGGATCGTTTTTTAACTTTTTTAACCATGACTTTATATAAGCCGCACTATTATCAATGGTTTTGTTGTCGATCTGGCAATGGCCACATAAAAAGGCTGCTCCCATTTCGGCCACAAGTTCTTCCTTGCTATATTCCTGCGTTCCGAAAGCTGCGATGCCGCTAATAATCCCTTTTCTATTTAAGCGGCTCTCGTGGCCTGTGCTGTGTGTTAGTTCATGGAAAAGAGTGCTGTAATATTCTTCTGAACCGTCAAAGGTTTCCATCTTAGGCATATTAACACTGTCTTTTGAGGGTTTATAATAAGCTCTCTGATCGTTGTAAGTAATTTCCGGGCGTTTAGGCATTGCCATAACGACGGCTTCGCATTGTGCTATTTTCTCCAGGTCGTTATATTTAACAGCCAATGCCGGGATTTTGCTCTCGTCTATTCCTTCAAGTTGTCCGATATTAAAAACGGTGTAATATCGTAAAAATGGAAAATGGTCGGCAGACAGGCTTCCTTCTTCGTCGGTTTTGTTCATCCATTTCCAAAAAATAACGGGAGTTCCTTTTTCTCCTTTTTTCACCGCACCGCCAAGCTCATGCGCTTGTTTGAAGCTCACCCAATAAGGGGAACTGTAACCCGTTGCGTTGAGGATAAAAACATTAACCCCCCTGTATTCTTTTTTTGTGATTAGGTTTTTCGGGACTTCGCCGCCCGTCCACGGTTTATGCCAAGGAATTGTCCCTTGTTCCAGTTTGTCAATAATGCGTGCAGTGATGATTTCCTCGATTTTCATTTTTTTATTTCTCCTTTCGAATTTAAATGGTTTTCCCTACAAAACATTTTTAAAAACCAGCTTCGCATTGAAGCGGCCCCCAGGGCGAAAAGGACGCCGGAGGCGTCCGTTATCCATGCGTGAGCGCAGCGAGCCGGAGTGATTTATTCGTGCGGTTTAGAAAAAATCATGGAGGCCTTGCCGATTTTCACCACAAAGAGAAACCCGACAGGGGAGGGGGGTAGAGATAAAATCTGCAAGAGCAAGGGAAGGCATTGATATTTTGCCCCAGAAGGGCCGTTAGCTGGTTTTTAAAACAAACTGAGATTACCGCCAGGGTAGTATTGGCCAGCAGATCGAGCGGGAAGGGAGGTCAAGCTGGCCTGTGCGATGATGGGTGCGAGGGGCAGGGGATGAGGGAAGATATATCTTCCCTGGGCTTCCCCGGCGAATTAAAAGAAGCCCCCGAAGGCTGTGACCTCCGGGGGCTTCTCAGACAGTTACGCTCCCTTTTCTTTTGATTCAAGCATTTTCACGTCGCTTGCGATGATCTCTGTCGTGAAACGCTTCACGCCGTCCTTATCTTCCCATGAGCGGGTTTGAATGCGTCCCTCTACATAAACAAGTTTGCCTTTAACAAGGTACTTTTTACAAATTTCAGCCAGCTTGCTATATGTGATAATCTGATGCCATTCTGTTTTCTGAACCTTCTTGCCGTTTTTATCTTTCCACTGCTCATCTGTGGCCAGACAAAAGTTAGTTGCCGCCTTACCATCTTGGAATGTCCGATCTTCCGGGTCTTTGCCAAGCCTGCCGATCAATATAGCCTTGTTTACTGTTGTCATGATGTAAATCCTCCTTTTTAATAGTTTTATTTTTAGTGTTTATTTTGCATATTGAATAATTGAGTAGAAATAAAAGACGGTCAAGCAGGCCACCAATGCGACCATGGAAACCATCTTAAAAACAAAGATTGTTTTTCTGACTAGATTTGTTAGCATGATACAATCCTTTCACCAGTTATAGGATGGATTAAACGCTCCCCCGATGGTTACCGGCCAAAGGGGGCGCATTATTTAAGTCGCTTTCTCAAACAATTTCTTTTTTACTTCCCTCAGCGTTGTCGGCTCAAAATATAAATCAAGCTCAACATTATTATTGATCAATTCAGTGATGCTGATATATCCAAGCTCGGCGCAATCGGTGTCACCATTTAGGCAAACGTATCCGAACGCTTGAACCTGATCGTCAAGAATAACGTCCCTTTCAGTAATCCACCAATCTGAGCCGTTTATGAAGTAGTGCAGCATGACCGTAACATCATCACCCTGACCGTCCGTCTCATAGGTTTTCGGCATTGACACAATATGGCTTTTCAATTTCAAAATCATGTTATTGAAATATTTTCCTTCTTCCCCCGTGCAAGCCTCCCGCAAACATGCCAACTGCGATTTACTGATAAACTGTTCTAAAATTTTCATCTTTAGTTCTCCTTTCGAATTTAAATGGTTTTCCCTACAAAACATTTTTAAAAACCAGCTTCGCATTGAAGCGGCCCCCAGGGCGAAAAGGACGCCGGAGGCGTCCGTTATCCATGCGTGAGCGTAGCGAGCCGGAGTGATTTATTCGTGCGGTTTAGAAAAAATCATGGAGGCCTTGCCGATTTTCACCACAAAGGAAACCCGACAGGGGAGGGGATCAGAGATAAAATCTGCAAGAGCAAGTGAAGGCATTGATATTTTGCCCCAGAAGGGCCGTTAGCTGGTTTTTAAAACAAAGATTAATGATGGGTGAGAGGGGGGAAGGGGATGAGGGAAGATATATCTTCCCTCATCCCCTCTGTTATTGCGTTATGTGGCCGGAACCCGGCAGGGCTGAGACTCTATGAGGCTCAGGGTAAAGCCTTCCAAAATGGCCAGGCTAATTTAAAAGGGGCAAAGCATCCGTATTGCCTGGCAACGCCCAATTTCATCATATTAGCTTCGGAGTATTTTAATTATTTTTTAGGCTGCAAGTTTTGCAGTATTTTCAATTTTAGCAAATTACAATTTTTATAGTGCATCATTTAGTGATGTTTTATTTTCGGTTAAGTTTTTATTATTTCTTGGCAGGTCAGTTCTAATTTTTGCCCTTGCTGTTATTGTTTTAAAAGGATTATTTAATTTTTATGTTGATTTTGTTTTAAGCATTATATTTTTTTGTTCAGCAATATTTATAGTTACTATAATTGCTACATATTCATGTTATTTTGTTATTGGTATTTCTTTGTATATTCATGCAGTTGAGATTGTTATCCAAATTATTTTGAGAAGTCTTTTAAAACAGATTTTTTTTAACCCATAAATTAATCTAATCAAATTTTATTTGCATATTGTCTTGGAGGTCTTTCGGCTAATCGAAATAAGTGGTGGCCTGCGAACCGAGCGAAGCGAGGTCAGGCAACTTCAAGCGACGCGAAGCAAGCTAGTGGCAGGTTTGTTTTTGATTAATACAGGGTGGGGAGAATAAACATGAATTTGTAACAATTGTTTATATGTGATTCAGCCGAAAAGGTGTGACGGCATGGAGACGTGATGCATCCCGCAAGGGATCATAAGCGTCGGAGTGCGACATACTTTTTTGGCGGTAAAGAATCACATAGGCTCTTAAACAGTTGTTACATATTCATAACCGCAAGCAGGGCGGGAATAAAAAAAGCAAAGGGATTTGTCCCTGATAAAAAAGACTGTGATACGGTAGGATGGTAAAGCATGCTCAAACAGGCATCTGCGGCGTCATTAGGCTTGATTTGCGGCAAACGGTCATGTATAATTAATCAATTATTTCAACACAAACAAAAGGAGGGAATAAATGAACAAAGCTGATTTGATCGAAGAAGTGGCAAAGGTTACATGTAGCAAGAAAGAAGCGGTGTTGGCATTGGGCGCAATACTGGCGGCAATTCAGAAAACGCTTAAAAAGGGTAACGATGTAACGCTTGTTGGATTTGGTACATTTAAAATCAGCAAAAGGAAAGCCCGCCTAGGTCGGAACCCCCAGACTGGTAAGGCTATTAAAATAGCCGCAAAGAAGGTTCCTGTATTCAAAGCAGGCAAAGGTTTGAAAGACGCCGTTAAATAGGCCGAGCATTTACCATATAAGGATCTGTTCATTGAGTCGTCTCATGTTTCGATGGGACGGCTTTTTAAATACGTTTGTACATTTCATTGATAACGAGTTGAAAGGCACAGATTCTGTCGGGCAAATTTCCGGAATTGTGCTGGTGTGATGTGCTTCCTGAAGTCCTCAGATCGACAATTCAGACTGAAATGCAACCTTTCAAGCGATAATCCTTTGTCACGATGCGGCTCCTCAAAATTCACAAAATATTCACTTGCCCTTAATCAAGATGAAACAATGGTCTGTTATAGATTACTAATATTTAAAGGCACTTTGCTGACTGACAGGCATACCTGTTAAGAACCAGAAAGCCTGAATCAAGAATCTTTTGAATAGACTTGGTTTGGGCTTTTTCCTTTGGTAGGCTGCGCTAACAGAATAGGAGAAGGAAACAGAGAATCGGAAATTCAATATCTTCCGTATCTTTTTTTGTGATAATTTTTCGCACTGATTATAACCAACTTTCTTTAAAATAATTCAACACCAAAACCCATTCTGAATGAAAAACAACTCTTCAATCCAGAATGGGTAAGTTTCAATGTTTTTCTAATCTTCTTTCCCGGATAATTCAATGAATAATTTCTTCACCGGAATTTGCCGTTAAAAATCAATGTTTCCCAATATCTGCGTCCCAAAATCTTCTTGACACACAAGAAATCGTTTCTTATACTGCCGACAACTAAAAGCAAGTTCTTATCAATCTTGGAAATCGCCGTGTTTTGGGTCATCGGAGAAAAAAAGTGATCCATATTGAAACAATTGATTTGTGTTCGCGTGGGGTGACACTGCCAAGTGATCGCGTTGGGATGGTTATTCTTCAACCATATCTGGAATTATCCGCAGCCGAACCTTTTCAATGCACCGATGCCGCAAAGAATCGCCAAATGGCGGCGATTAACCGAGCGATGGACGTAGCGTGTTCCGCCCATCACGACGCCGCAAAGACTCATTTCACCATTTTTCCTGAATATAGCATTTGCGGACTAGCTGGTGTTCAGATGATCCAAGATGCAATGACCGGAGACGCTTGGCCGAATGCGTCAATTATACTTGGAGGGACGGACGCTCTGTCCAAGGCTGACTTCACGATACTTGCGGCGCAACCAAACACGTTTGTCGACAGCCAAAATGACCCGGCAAGCATCCCTGATGGACGTTGGATAAATTGTCTGATTGTTTGGGTTAAAAGCGCCAACGGCCTTGTGGAAAAATGGCTCCAACCGAAAGTTTTTCCCGCTTGGCCCGAGCAAAATGTTCCGTGCGAGCATATGTATTGCGGCAAGGCAGTTTACACATTTAGAGGTGTTTTTGAAAACAATCGGCCTTACCTATTTTCCTCTTTAATCTGCTATGATTGGGTTGCGTCGGTTGGTACTAAAAAGGTCTGGCAGTGGGTGCTTGAGGAATTGGAGCGACAAGCGAATGCGGCGGGCGGGGATTTCGCATTATCTTGGTTTTTTGTTCTTCAAAATAATGACAAACCTTCCCACGATACATTTTTGACCGAAGTTGGGCGCTTTTTTGACCAAAACTTACTTCCCAGTGTTCGCCGAGAAAACACCTGTCTGGTGTTTGCTAATTCCGCCGGTCGCGCTGATCCAGGCCGAACATCCGTTCACGGGCAAACCAGCCTAATTTTTTCGCCACACACCTTATTTCCGGTCGCCGCTAACTTTACGAATGGCATATGTAATCCCACATTTTGCGTTGGCGGCTCTCAATACCGTGCCAGCACGCTACTGGATAATTTTCGCGACATGTTATTTCGTGAGGGTGGAGCTTGCATTCATTCTTTTGTCCAAGTCAACCCAGCTTCGCTGAATATCGGAGCAGCGGGGCGACAGCTCGCGCTGCAAAATGCGTCCGTTTTCCCCTTACCTGGAACAACGGACGTTCGTGCCCCTTCCGGTCCAGTCCCGGCAAGTGTAAAATGGCTAAATGACCAGCTTGATGATTCGCCTAGTTTGGCTAGAGATTACGGGAATGCCCCGTTGGCTGCAGCCGCAAATATTTCACATGGTCAAACTGTGGGGGCACTTCGACAAATTAATGGCCAAAAGGCAGCGGATTCGGTGAAACTGGCAACCCAACAATCAACAGCGAAAAATGCTGACTCGTGGAGCAATGTTGAGGCGGATGCATTGGAGCATTTGATTCACACGTTAGATATTTTGTCCCTGGGAAGCCCTGCTCCCACTATCGGCCCGGAAAAGGCACACGCCAAAGTCAATTTAAATGGCCAAGGTATTGACGTTGTTGCCATCCTAGGAGAATCCCATCAATCATGCTATCAGCATTCAGAAAGGCATTTTGGAATGCCACGACGCCAAACACTCTTAGTAACCCGTGACCGAGATAACAATCTGTCCCAAAAAAGATACGGCAGCATATTGAGAACAACGAACACGGGTTTAGGGCAAGATGCAAAAATTACCGATCCAGCCAGCAATGTGCTTCAAATTGGTTATCGGAACCTGCTCGACATTTTCCTACAAAGCGTAACCGCTGGAACCATACCGGGAGCGATCAATGCCTGGCTCACAACCTAAACCAGAATTCAATGCGGAAGTGCTTCGCAACTACCTTGCGGAGACTTTGCCGCATTCCAAAGTTTTTACGAAGCAGAAGAGTGCAGAGCTTGAACCTCTTGTTTTTCTCCAAACCAACCATCTCGTCGCTGGATTCGCTCTTTCAAATGGAGATTACAAAGCGAGCTACGAAAAGCTCTATCATGACTTTAAGGGCCAATTCAAAAATGAGTTGGATTTCCCAAACTCGACAGATGTTGCATTTGTATTTTGCATTCAGCCCGACCGGGCCGACCTTGAACAGTTTTGTTCTAACGTTGAAACGGATGTTTATTTTTGCCGAAAATTTGTTGTGCCTCTGGCGGTGCCCTTTCGCAATTCGCTTGCGCGATTACCCTTTTTGCCGTTAGCGCCGCTGTCAGGAACAACGCTGCGTCCACCGTCGGCGCAAACCTTTTTGAGTCAATTTGGCGTTCCCTCCGTATTGGCGCGTCATATCGTCGTTCAGCGTGAACGTGGCGCAGAGAGGATCATCGAAGATTGCGTTGTCGGCACATATGGCCAGTTACCGGAACTGTCTAATTCCAAGGCATTGTCCTCAATTCAGCCGGATGCTAGCACAGAATCGGTGAAGCTCGAAACTGTCACGATCAAGAATTTTCGGGCATATCGTCAAGCTCAGACGTTTTCTTTGGGCGCCGACGTGACGGTGCTCTACGGGCCAAATGGTTTCGGCAAAACTTCATTCTTTGATGCAGTGGATTTTGCTGTCACCGGCGGAATAGGCAGATTAGAAGTAGCTGAATCGCAGTTCGCGGAAGTCGCGAAACACCTCGACTCAAATACGGAGGACGGTGAAGTTTCCGTTACTTTTAGTTCCGATGGCGGAGTGAGGAGGGTCACGCGAAAAGTGATAAACCGCAAGGATGCGGTGTTGGACGGGATTTCAAGAGATAGAAAAGCGATTCTGGCCGAATTGACAGGCCGAGACATACCCGCTACTGACCGTGTAGAAAATTTTGTTAATCTTTTTCGCGCTACTCATTTGTTTAATCAAGAATCGCAAGAACTAACGAAAGGTTTTCATGCCGACTGTTGCTTGCCTGCTGAAATAGTCTCACGGATGTTGGCCTTTCAGGATTACACTAATGCAATCAGTAAAACCGGAAAGATTTGTGACCTGCTCGAATCCTTCGTGGCGGATGCAAAACGTGAAATTGACCAAATCTCATTGGAAGTTTCGGACGAAAAAACCAGTTTGCTCAGACTAACCGCGAACGCTAAATCACATTCTGACCCCGATGCTCTTGCAAAGGAATTCTTAGCCTTAAAAGAAAAACTCGATCAGATTGGTATTTCAACAATCGCCGGGCCGCCGAGCCTGGAGACAACCCGATTTTGGCGGGCATCAATAGAAACACGCCTTGGGGATAGTCAAAACTGTAGCGAGCAGCTTTCGCAAATTCTCGATGCGTTGCCTCCGTTAAACAAGGCTCGCACGGAGTTACCCGAAACACAGAAGCAACTTGCGAAACGAGAAACGGAGTTGCTGGCATCAGATAAAATACGTTTGGCGAGTGATGAAGCGTTGAAAGGTGCTGAACGTAAACTTTCGGAGGTGAACGCTTCTCTTGGGAGCGCTCGCGCTAAGCTTGCGTTGTTAGAATGGCATAAAGTCAACAAACCAGTCTATTTGGAACTCGTGGCGAAAACAAAATTGTTGAACGAGGACTTTACGAAAATTGCCTTGGAGATTCAAAAGTTTCGGGCGGCGGAGGAATTGGTTGATAGTGAATTAAAATCACTTGAATTGGCATTACAACAAATTTCAAGTCAAATCGGAGCTAAACGCAATGTCGGGAGCATTGTTACCCGACTTATCGACGAACTTCCGGTATGGCAAGCCAATCAAAAAAGACAAGCCTCCTTTGCTGAAGTTGAAAGGGGTATTCAGTCAACCATCAAGGCACTCAGCACTAAAGAACTTGAGTTGCTGCCCGAGTTAGCCAAAACAAAGGAAACCTTATCGCGTTTGACTCATCAGGTGGCCCAGGTTGATAAAAACCAGACAGAACTAAAGGTTTTGCTTTCCCAATTACAGTCTCATGTAGAAAGCGGAACTTGCCCTTTATGCGGGCAAGAACATGGCGACAAGCAGGAATTATTGCGCCGAATCCAACTTAATTTACAGTCTGATTCCGCCAGCGGTGCCCGAGTAGAGCTAGGGTCGATGCGCGAAAGGTCATCGCGTTTGGAAGCTGAATTGGCGGATGTGAAGCAAAAACAACAAGCCGCTACGGAACAGATTGCAGCACTCAAAAGCGAAGAGATTGCCTTGGATGTGAAAATTAAGAACTTTTTGGGAGAAGTCACCGCGTTAGGATTAGCCGTTGACGAGCCAGGTGTAAAGATACCTGAACTTCTTTCATCATTCCTCGCCGATACGCAACGCGAACTTTCCACCCTGAACGGCCAGCTTAAAAATGCAGGAGATTCAGTAGAAGCGGCCAAGACCAAGAAATCTGTCGTAAAAAATGACCTGACAAAACAGTTGAGCGAAGAAGCCAGCAAAAAGGCACAAGTTACCAGAAATAGTGAAGAATTGGCCGTGCTCCGGAACGATGTTCGATCAAAAGAATTTTCGTTGGATGCTGATAACGATCAGTGGACCCGCGAAGAAAATAACGCATTGGAACAAATCACGAAGCTCAAGGTGGAAATTGAAAGTGCTCAAGAAGCGCTGCTAAAGTTCAAGGCAAGCCAATCAACGGCTCGCGAATCTCAGTCTGCATTGAAGGACCAAGTGCAAGTTCTTAGAAGCGCCCTTGCTAACCACCAGAAAGTCATAGCCCAGTCCACTGGCAAACTTGAGCAAGCAAAGGTTCCTGCCGAAATCACCGAGACGCAGTTGCTTGAATTGATTGCCCAAGAGACACGACATAAGGCCCAACTGGAGGCATTCCGGGCTTCTGCCACCAATTTGGAACTCGCATTAGATGCAGTGACCACGGCAGCAGCTTTGGTGGCAATGCAACAAAGCATTCGCAACAAGGAAAAGATTGTTGCAACGGCTACCGTCAAACGCGATCAAAACCAGCCGTTATTGACCTATTTTTCGAGAATTTCCCGGTTGTTGTCTAACCAACAAAATGAATCCATTGCAAATTTCACCAAAGAATACGGGCCTCGAACTTCGGTTATCCAGCGTCGTTTGCGGTCTGTTTACGGTTTCGATGACTTGGAAATCCTAAGCCGCGAGTCCACAATTCGTGTGCGTGTGAAAAGAAACGGCCAAGAACTACGCCCCACTGATTATTTCAGTCAATCTCAGCAACAGACGTTGCTTCTTGGATTGTTTTTGACGGCCTGCATTTCCCAAACGTGGTCTGGATTTTCACCCATCTTTATGGACGATCCCGTTACCCATTTTGATGACCTCAATACCTATGCGTTTCTGGATTTAGTTATCGGATTGTTGGAATCAGATTCATGCAAGCGTCAATTTATCATTTCAACCTGTGACGATAAACTACTTCAACTCGCAATTCAGAAGTTTGGCCATTTAGGCGACCGTGCTGTTTTCTACCGTTTTGATGCGATTGGCTCAAATGGTCCTGTGGTTGAGAAGATTAACCAAAGCTAGTTTTCGATGGCCGAACAATCAATATATTTAGAGTCTGCGCGTAGATGCTGCGGCAATGCCGAGCGGCTCTTAAAGAGGCAAGGGGGACCCTTATGTTATTAAGTTACTGAGGGACATCTTGAAATATGAGTTTTTTAGGTAATTACAAAACAAACCCATTCTGAATAAAAAACAACTCTTCAATTCAGAACGGGTAAGTTTCGATGCTTTCTAATCTTCTTTCCCAGATAATTCAATTGAAAATTTTCTTGCTGATAATTACTGGAAGGATATTTGAAAAGGGGTCCACCCTTTCACCATTTTGCCACAAGGTCTTATAAGGTTACTTATGTAAACTTAGATTATTATCTAAGCCATTAATTGCATTAGAGATGAACATATTCTTATCAGCTGACTGGTATTATGTAAACATGCATTACGAATATTTTATTCGCTTGAATAAGGTCCGCAATCAGTAACTCAACGATTTATTTTACATCTATACTGAACTTCGTTGATACCTTATTTCCCTTATTCGTGATATTTATAGTGACATCCCACGATCCATGTGTGGGAATGTTCAGGATTGCATGGTAATTGTTTTCATGCGGCTGAGCCCATGAGTTGTACTTCTTTGCTGACTTCCCAAACCTGGTGGACTTACTGGAGTCTACAGTCATGCTGGCGCCCTTGACGTCATTGCCGGCGGCATCTTTCAACCAGATCATCATGTTGTTGTCTCCCACGACCGGAGGATTCCGGTCGATCTTGACCTGCACCGTATAGTCTCCGGCCTTCTTCGTCACCTCATAGTCCGTCCCGTAAGCCAAGCCTGCCGATAAAAACAAACCCATCAAAACCAAGATAATGTGCTTCATATAAACCTCCTAAAGTTAGGGTACGGATCAATTGATGCCTCTCTTTGTTATATCTTTACTCTCCTCAGTCTGAGGGCATTTCCGACAACAGAAACTGAGGAAAGGCTCATGGCGGCGGCGGCAATAATCGGACTGAGCAGAATACCGAAGTTGGGATACAGAATACCCGCTGCGATGGGTACGCCGATTGCGTTGTAAATAAAGGCAAAGAACAGGTTTTGCTTGATATTGGCTATGGTGGCGCAGCTCAAACTTCTTGCGCGGACGATCCCGGTGAGGTCGCCCTTCACCAGAGTGACACCGGCGCTTTCCATCGCCACATCGGTGCCTGTCCCCATGGCAATCCCCACTTGTGCCTGGGCCAGAGCGGGGGCATCATTAATTCCGTCTCCGGCCATAGCGACAACATGTCCGCCCTGCTGAAACTTTTTAATCGCCGCTGCCTTTTCATCCGGCAGAACCTCGGCCGCCACCTCATCCAGATTAAGCTTTTTCGCAACGGCTTCTGCCGTTATCTTATTATCACCGGTCAACATCACAATCCGGATGCCTTCAGCATGCAGCTGTCTGATAGCCTCGGGCGTGGTC
Source organism: Deltaproteobacteria bacterium (assembly GCA_036528635.1). Lineage (GTDB taxonomy): Bacteria > Desulfobacterota > Syntrophia > Syntrophales > Smithellaceae > UBA8904. Next base: position 27,362 of record JAIGNE010000080.1, on the reverse strand, counting down.
TCTTTGATCGGATCGGCAACCGCAAGCATTCCACTCATTTCACCGCCAATCCCCACAAACATGACCGTCTGTCCTTCGGACCTCATAGCCCGGGCATGCTCTGCTAAAGGACCGGCGTCAATCTTGAACTCTTCCAACAGCGAACTGTTGCCAAGCAATACCTTTTGGCCGTCAATCTCGCCGGAAACACCCTTACCGGTATGGGAGACAAAATTATTCGTATCGGCCAGGTGGAGTTCTTGATGGACAGCCCCTTCGATAATGGCTGCCGCCAATGGGTGTTCGCTGCCTTTCTCAAGGGACGCCGCCAGTAACAACACTCTGTCTTTATCCATGCCCGGAACCGCGACAACCTCCGTAAGTTTCGGCTTGCCCTCGGTCAACGTTCCGGTTTTGTCGACCACGAGCGTCGTCACTTTCCTCAAGGTCTCAATCGCCTCGGCATTTTTAAACAGGACGCCCATGGTCGCTCCCTTGCCCGTTGCTACCATAATCGACATCGGCGTTGCCAAACCCAAAGCACAGGGACAGGCAATGATCAACACGGAGACAGCGGTTATTAGTGCATAAGCTAACCGAGGCTCAGGACCGAAGAAGTACCAAACGAGAAATGCAATCACTGCGACGGCGATCACAACCGGCACAAAATATCCGGCGACAACATCGGCAAGCTTCTGAATCGGCGCCCGGCTTCGCTGGGCCTCGGCCACCATCCTGACTATTTGTGACAGAACTGTTTCAGTGCCTACCTTCTGAGCCTCCATAATTAAAGACCCGTTGCCGTTGACTGTAGCACCGATCAGTTTGTCCCCGACTTGCTTCTGAACCGGTATCGGTTCGCCCGAGATCATCGATTCATCGACGCTGCTTAATCCTTCCAGAACGACACCATCCACGGGAATCTTTTCTCCGGGGCGGACGCGTAAACGATCGCCTTTCAAGACATGCGCCAGAGGGATGTCGTTCTCGTTTCCGTCAGCGTCTATTTTTCGAGCAGTCTTCGGCGCCAAACCCAACAGTTTTTTTATGGCTGTACCGGTCCGACTTCTGGCCCTCAGTTCCAGGATTTGCCCCAGTAATATCAGGACAACAATGACACTCGCGGCCTCAAAATAGACCCCAACGGTACCTTCTGCCGTCCGCATCGTCACCGGGAAAAGATAGGGAAACAACACACCGATTACACTGTAAAGGTAGGCCACCGAAACTCCGAGACCGATCAAGGTAAACATATTTAGGCTTCTATTGATAACGGACTGCACACCCCGGACGAAAAAAGGCCATCCTCCCCAGAGGACTATCGGAGTTGCGAGCAGAAGTTCCAGCCAGAGATAGGTCTTGGCGTTGGCCAGCGTATCGAGTAATCTTCCCCCTGGGATCATACCGCGCATGGCAATCATCAGCAGCGGGAGTGCCAAGATAGCGCCCACAATGAAACGCTTGCGCATGTCTTCGTATTCCGGATTGCTTTCTTCTTCCGAAGGGGAGGCGGTTCTTGGCTCTAATGCCATACCGCATTTCGGACACCTTCCCGGTCTGTCCCGGATAATTTCCGGATGCATCGGGCAGGTATATTCTATCTTTCCCGATGCCGGCACAGGAGTTCTTGGTTCCAGAAACATGCCGCATTTCGGACAATTGCCGGGTTTGTCCCGGATGATCTCGGGGTGCATCGGGCAGGTATAAATCATGGCACCTTTTGGTGCATCTGCCGGCTGCATAGCTGCCCGATTTGCACCAACGTAAGACTCAGGATTTTTGTCAAATTCTTCTTTGCAGGTCTTTGAGCAAAAATAATATGTAATACCCTTGTAGGTGGAAGTGATAGCCGCCCTATCATTAATATTCATCCGACAAACCGGATCGGTAACGGTCATATACCCTCCTATCACTGGATGCCGTGATGGCTCACGCACCAAACGATCGAGACGAAAGCCTTCGTTACCGACCTATTCCAGTTTCAACGTTGAGTCACAGGTTTTGCTGCTTCGGAACGTGGCGATCACGCCTTTCGTCTTTTTCCCTAGGGCGCTGACGTATAAAGTAATTTCCTGATCTCTAGGAAGCCAGAGATCGATGAATCCGGTAAAAGGTGACACGATCGATTCATCTATCAGGATTTTGCCCGAGGCGGTAACGGCCTTCACCTCGATAGGTGTGTCCTTTAGTTCTCCTTTGCAGCTGGACATGGTATGCGTCGCGCAGGGATGCGTCTTATTAACATAGGGCGCAATAGATACGATCATTTGGTCATCCGGCAAGGGGACGGCCACAGTCTTTCCATCCTTGAACTGAAAGTTTACTGCGTCCGGCGTGACAAACGTTTTGACGTCGATATTTTCCTGCCTCCATTTGTAGGCAATTGCCATCGCCTGCTTTGCATCAATGCCTTTCAATTCATCCCTTAACTTTTGATCTTTAGAAACGACGGCGTCCGGCACACCGACGTGGTTGTGGCCATGCTGGGCAAATACCATTCCGGAATATAGGATCACAGGAAGCACAACGATGGCTGCGATAAAGTTTCTGAAACTCAATTGTGTCATTGCTATTCTCCTTTCAACATTAATAAAAACGTTTATGCCTGTTCGGCTGCGTTGTCATAATCCATACCTACCGCCCTACTTCACGTCCAGGCTGAATTTAGTGGATACCTTTTTCCCTTTGTCTGTGATTTTTATGGTGACCTCCCAAGATCCCGGCGTGGGAATCGTAAGAATTGCATGGTAATTATTTTCATGAGGCTGTGCATGAGAGCTAAACTTCTTTGCTTTTTTCCCCCTCCTGGAAGGTATGCTGTAATCCACTGTCATCATGGCACCCTTCACATCTTTCCCATCAGCATTTTTCAACCAAATCATCAGGTTGTTGTCGCCGACAGCCGGGGGATTTCGGTCGATTTTCACCTGCACCGTGTATTCCCCCGCTTTTTTTGTCACCTCGTAGTCCATTCCATAGGCAACGCCTGTAAATAATACAAAAACCATGAAACTTAAGAAAGAATGCTTCATAATGTGAATCTCCTTTTGGCTTAGCGCTGTCGGGGGTGCGTGGAAACTTTTCCGGCAGTGGTCGTTGCTAAAGTTGAATGTCTTTCCCTCGTGTTTAGCGTAGAAAACGGTTGATTCGTCAACATCGTTCCGCAAATGCGATCCTTGATTAGGGATTATGATTCTTTCAAAATCGTATCCCTTTCCTGATGAAGAGGCATCAGGATTTTGAACATTTTTTTTCACCGCCTTTTGCTTCCATCCGTTCCTGGAAATCAGCAAAGTAGTCGGTTACTTTTTTATAGTTCTCATCCGCCGCGGCTTTAAAATCTTCCCGGCCTTTCTTGTATGCATTGATCCAGTCATGGACTGCCTTCTTCCCATCGTCCGGGAAATATATTGATTTCTCCAGAAAACGGGAAACAAGCCTCTCAGTTTGATCCTGCAGCATAGTCATCGCATTAAAAGCATGATCGAAGGCAGTTTTATTAAATTCTATCCATTGTTTAGCAATTTGTGTCTTATCCATACCATTACCTCCTTTTATAAATTATTAGGTATATTGTTAATCCTTCGGCAAAGACCTTCCCCGCCAGATCATGTAAATCGCCGGATAGATAATTAACTCCAGAATTGTGGATGTTATCACACCCCCTACCATGGGCGCGGCAATGCGCTTCATGACGTCGGCACCCGTTCCGTGGCTGAACATAATAGGAACAAGCCCCGCCAGGATAACACTCACCGTCATGATCTTGGGACGAATCCGCTTGACGGCGCCGAACATCACCGCATCCTTTAAATCGGCCACTGTTGCAAGTTTGCCGTCTTTCTTCCACTTCTCATAGGCCAGATCAAGGTAGAGGAGCATGACCACGCCTGTCTCAGCATCAAGCCCGGCAAGCGCGATAATCCCCACCCAGACGGCAATGCTCATGTTGTAGTTGAGTATGTACAGTAACCAGAAAGAGCCGACCAGGGAAAAAGGAACGGCGAGAAGGACAATCATGGTTTTGACCGTCGATCTCGTGTTCAGATAAATGAGAACGAAGATGAGAAAGAGTGTTAACGGGATGACCATCTTCAAGCGCTCATGAGTCTTTATCAGATTTTCATACTCCCCGCTCCAGACCAGCCGGTATCCTTCGGGGATCTTCAACGTCGATACTTTTTTCTTTGCCTCCTCCACATAGCCGCCCATGTCACGCCCGGTGATATCAACGAAGACATAAGCAGTAAGAAGCCCTTCTTCGCTTTTGATCGCTGTGGGACCCTTGACGATCTTGAAATCCGCCACTTCACCCAGCGGAATCTGCGTCACCGGCTGCAAGACGGACATGCCTCCCGGACCCGCCGGCAAAACGGCGGCAGCGGGGTTGGTCATCATGACCGGCACCAGAATCCGCTTCATCTGCTCTACGTCATTGCGCAGATCCCGGGGATAGCGGATGTTGACGGGATAACGCGCCCGCCCTTCCACAGTAACGGTCAAATTCATTCCCCCGATGGCGGTCTGGACGATCTCGCCGACATCGTCCACCGTGAGGCCATATCTTGCCGCCGCATCCCGCTTGATTTCGATATCCAGGAAGTAACCGGTCGTTACGCGCTCCGCATAGACGCTCCTCGTCCCGGGAACATCTTTTAAATGATGCTCCAGAGCCAGACCGATCTTTTCGATTTCTTCGAGATTCGGCCCGAGGATTTTGATCCCGACGGGCGTCCGGATGCCGGTCGCCAGCATGTCAATGCGCGCCTTGATCGGCATCGTAAATGAGTTCGCTACACCGGGGATGGTCAGGGCGTCATTCATCTCATCCTTCAGTTTTTCCGTGGTCATGCCGGGACGCCACTGATCTTCCGGTTTCAGATTTATAACCGTTTCGAACATCTCCAGAGGCGCCGGATCGGTGGCGGTCTCGGCCCTTCCGGCCTTGCCGAAGACCTGCGCGACTTCGGGGATTTTTTTCAGAATGTCGTCCTGCATTTGAAGAAGCGTTCCCACTTCCGACACGGACGCCCCGGGCACCGTGACCGGCATATAAAACAGCGTTCCTTCGTAAAGAGGCGGCATGAATTCGGAACCCAGCTTCATAAAAGGGTAGACGGTAACGGCCATGATGATGACGGCAATAATGATGACAGTTTTTTGAAAACGGATGGCCAAATGGGCCACGGGTTCGTAAAGCTTGTGCAGAACGAAACTGACGGGGTTCTTCTCTTCGGAACGGATCTTGCCGCGGATAAAAAGCGTCATCAATACCGGCGTCAGGGTCACGGCCAGGAAGGACGAGAAGAGCATGGCAAAGGTTTTGGTGTAAGCCAGCGGCTTGAAGAGCCGCCCGGCCTGCGCCTGCAGCGTGAAGACGGGAAGAAATGCCACCGTGATGACAAGGAGCGAAAAGAAAAGAGACGGGCCAACTTCCTTGGCCGCTTCAATGATCACATCCGCCCGGTTGCCGGGCTTTCCCTGATGCTCCCATTCTTCGAGTTTCTTATGGGCATTTTCCACCATGATGATGGCGGCATCCACCATGGCCCCGATAGCGATAGCAATGCCCGAGAGGCTCATGACGTTCGAGGTAACGCCCAGGTAATACATGCTGATGAAGGCCATCAGAATGGCAATGGGCAGCGTCAGGATGACCACGAGAGCGCTTGGCAAATGGAACAGAAAAACCAGGCAGACCACACTCACCGCAATGATCAGCTTGATAATCTCTTCTTTGAGGGTGGACATGGATCGCATGATGAGATCCGAACGGTCGTAGGTGGTGACGATTTTAACGCCTTTGGGCAGACTGGGCGCAATGTCTTTTTGAATTTTGTCCTTAACCCGCTCAATCACATTTAAGACGTTTTCGCCTGACCGAACGATCACAATCCCGCCGGCCACTTCACCCCGGCCATCCAGTTCGGCAAGCCCTCTGCGAATTTCCGGCCCCAATTGGACACGCGCTACATCTTTCAAATAGATGGGCGTGCCGCCGGAGCCTGCGCCCACAGCGATATTTTCCAGGTCCTGAAGGCCCTTGACATATCCCCGCCCACGAATCATGTATTCCACGCCGGATAGTTCAAGAACGCGTCCTTCCACGTCCCGGTTGCTCTTTTTGACGGCCTCCATAATCTTCGTCATCGGAATGTTATAGGCATTCAACCGGTTGGGATCGATGGTAATCTGGTACTGCTTAACAAAACCGCCAATGCTGGCCACTTGGGAAACACCGGGCACGCTTTCCAGACCCAGCTTTATGAGATAGTCTTGGACACTGCGCAGTTCGGAAAGGTCATGTCCGCCGGTTTCATCGACAACGGCGTAAGAAAAACCCCAGCCGAGACTGGTAGCGTCCGGCCCTAAAATGGGATTAACATCCGCCGGTATTTTATTTTTCACGGCCTGAAGATATTCCAGGATGCGGCTTCGGGCCCAGTAGATGTCCGTCCCTTCCTCGAAAATGACATAGATAAATGAACTGCCCAAGTATGAAAAACCGCGCACAGCCTGAACTTTCGGCGCAGCCAGTAATGTGGAGGTAATCGGATAGGTAATCTGATCTTCGACCAGATCGGGGCTGCGACCGGTCCATTCCGTATAAATGATCACTTGCGTATCACTCAGATCCGGAAGGGCATCAAGGGGCGTGTGCTTCAATGCCCAGAGCCCCCAGATAATGGCCAGAGCCATCATGAGAAATACTGCAAATTTATTCCGGGCGGAAAATTCGATTATTTTGGCGATCATAAGAACACCTTTTCACTTTATTTAGGGTTGGACAGAGGTTTGATTCCTTTGAGCTGCGCCTCGGAATCGATCAGGAAATTAGCGGCAGAGGCCACTTTTTCGCCTGCTTTTAATCCGCGCAGAATTTCGACGGCGCCTTCGGCTCTGATCCCTGTCTGGACCTCGCGAGGTTCAAAATAACCTTCACCTCGATCCACATATACGACCTGGCCCTTGCCTGTATCCAAAACCGCTGAATCAGGAATCATGAGTTTGCTTCCCAGGTCGATCCGGATGACCACGTTGGTAAACATTTGAGGCTTTAACTGGCCACCAGGATTGGGAAGCGTCAGGCGTACTTTAGCCGTCCGTGTTTCTGCAGAAAATACCGGATAGATATAATCGATACGGGACGTCCATTCCCGGCCCGGCAGAGAATTGAGATTAATCTTCACGGGCTGACCTATGCGGATGGCTGCCAGCTCATACTCGTAGATATCAGCCACAATCCAGACCTGGGATAAATCGGCCACGTCGAAGAGTTTCTCTCCCGGCATGACCTTCATCCCCGAAATGGCCATTTTCTGCGTGATATAACCACTGACGGGACTAAAGAGAGTGAGCGTGCGAACGGGTTGTCCCGTCTCCTCGATCTTTTTGATCTGCTTCTCTGAGATGTCCCAGAGTCTGAGCCGCTGTCTTGCCGCATCCAGCGTAGCCGTTGCGTCTTTATCCAGCAATTGTTTCATGACGGATACCGGCGCTTCCTGGGCGCCATGATTATGGTTATCCTTTGACGCTGGAGACGTTTGCCTGGCAGCCCATTTCTTCGTGTTGATAAATTCCTGTTGCGTGGCCAGAAGTTCCGGGCTGTATATTTCCGCGAGCGGCTCTCCTTTCCTGACATATCGCCCCGTGTAATCCACATAGAGCTTTTCAATCCAGCCTTCTATCTTGGTATTCACGGTGGCCTGACGCCGCTCGTCTATTTCAATGCGTCCCACCGTTCGAATGGTCTTCTGAAGGGATTTGACGGCCACTTTGACGGTCTTGACACCTATGCGCCGTTGCAGATCCGGTGGAATCTCAACCTGAGGGGCCTCCTGCACCGCTGGCACAGATTGTTGCCCCTGAGTCTGCGCTTTGGTTTGAGGCGTAGCGGCTTTGGGTTTCTCGACGGCCGCAGGCGCGGATGGCGCTCCATGTCCCGCGTGCCCCTGCGCATGGAGTGTCAAGGGAATTAAAGGAAGGATGATGGCAATTATCAGGGTAATAAACTTCATTTCTTTTCTCCTTCAGGCATCGTATCCAGTCCTGCCGTAATGGCATGGATTCGGGCAACGGCCTTTTCTCTCTCTGTAAACTGCGTCCAGTATTGCGTCTCATATTCCAGCAGGGTCTTCAATCTGGAAAGGACAACAATGGCTTCCGTCCTTCCGGTGGCGTAGCCCGAAAGAGCCAAATCCACATCCTGGGCATTTTTGGGAATCAACCCGTTTTTGTAAAGGTCCATCAGTGTATCGGCTGATTTGATCATGGAAATATTGTCCCGGATGGCCGCTGTAATCATGAGCTTGGACGCTTCCAGCTCCTGCTTTGCCTGCATGTGGCCTGCCTTTGCCTCTGAAAGGGCCGGCGCCTGCTTTGTAAAGGAATAGATCGGAATGTTAATAGTCGATGTCAGACTCCACATATCCATGAAATCGCCGGCGCGTTTGTAATAGTTGGCATTGACGCTGAAGTCCGGTAGAAACTCTTTTTTAGCCATTCTAATCTTGGTTTCTGCAGCCTCGATCATCTTGCTGCGGGATTTAATTTCCGGTGAATGAATCATAGCTGTTTCTACAGCATCTTCAGTTTTATATTGGAAAGGTTGAGGGGATGGATCACCGGGTCTTCCCAATGGCGCATTCCCCTCTCTGCCGATCGTTGCTTTAAGCATCGCATCGAGAGAGGCGATCCTCTGTTTGAACATCGCCTCTTTCTCCAGAAGCATGTATTTTTCCGTTTGAGCCATCAGCACTTCCTGCTGCATGCCCTTGCCGGTGCCATAGCGGACGAGGGCCAGGTCTTCAACGCGTGCGAAAAGAACCTGCCGCTCTTTGAGCAGATCTATATTTTTATAGGCCAGAAAAAGATCCAGATAAAGCTCCCGGACGCGGGAGACTGTTCTGAGCTTGAAGAACTCCAGCATGGCCTCCCGGCTTTCAGCGTCAAGCCTGGCCATATCCCCTTTCAGGGCGCGTTTGCCCGGAAAGAGAAATTGCTGCGTCAGCCCGAACATCCACTGTGCACCCTGCTCTTCACCATAGGTGTAGCGATTGAAGCCCTCATTCTGGTAGCCGAACATCAACATGGGATCGGGCAGACTTCTCGCTTGAGGCACCCGCTGTCTTGCTCCATCGATTCCGGAACTAAAAGCCTGAATCTCCGGATTCTTTTTCAAAGCCTCATCAATAAGGTCCGCAAGCTTCAGATCCTGGGCAAAGGCGGACCCGGCAAGCAAAAGCGTGCCGATTAGCGCCATGCACAGCTTTACGAGACTATTTAACGTCCACATTCAGTTTCACCGATTGCGTCTTTCCATTTTGTGTAATTTTGATCCCGACGGTCCACGGCCCGGACATAGAGAAGTTGACGACGGCATGGTACGCCGTCCCATGCAGCATGCTGTCGGACTTATAGTTCATCGCCGGCATCCCCGGCATCGCCGGCATTCCATAATCAACGGCCACCTTGGCATCAGTTACATACTTCCCGGCGCCGTCTTTGATCGTTACGACCACGTTATTCTTCCCCGTAACAGGTGGGTTCTTATCGATTGACACCAGAATCGTATAATCACCGGCCTTCTTTGTTAGTTCAAAATTCGCGGCATGAGCCAGGCCAACCGTTAAGAATAACGCACAGATAACCAAGGTTAATCGTTTCATTGTTAGAATTCTCCTTTATTTTTTTTTAATTGGTTTTAGAGTAGTGATTCATATTTTAAATGTCAACTCTATTTCCATAATATTAATGGTTTACAGCGCATAATGTTCAAATGTGAGCCTATCTTCATTGTCTCTCAATGACCATCGGGTGCGGATTATTTATCCTTCAAAAGCATATTTAAACGTAACTTCTCCTTTTCCCTCCCGGCCAATGACGTTTATGACAATTTGATACGTGCCTTTTTCCGACGGGCTGAAGGATTCGCCGTAATGATCCCCGCACCAGGGCGCCTTACTTGCTTTTTGCTTACCTGTCGGGCTGATAATCGTAATGGCAACATCTGCGTCCTTGATAGTTTCCTTTGACGCCAGGGACTTGATCATGACCATAATGGCCTGGCTTTGCTTGGCATCATACGTGTCCGGCACGGGATTTCCCTTCATGCCCTGCATATGGACATGCATCCCCATATCCATCACATCGAGCGTAACTCGCATTCCCTGAATATCAGCGACCTGAACCGGCCTGTCTGCCATAGACATTTGATGTGACATTTTACCATGGTCCATCTTTGGAGCGGGTGCAGCACCGTGGTTGTGATTGTGTTGAGCTTCGGCTACACCGTAACCTGCCAAAATTACGGACGCCGCCAATACAATAATTCCCTGCAAAATTTTCTTCGATTTCAACATTGATGATCTCCTTTATCGTTTATATTCAGTATTTAATTTAACAACTGATTTCGTTATTCCAACTTAAGGGTCGTGTCGCATGTCTTGCTGTTCCGGTAAGTAAATATTTTGCCTGTTGCTTTTTTGCCCTGCGCCATTACGGATAGAGTAACTTCCTGATTCCGGGGCAACCAGACGTCAAAAAAGCCGGTGGACGGCGTTTTGAAAGTTTTATCAATCAGCGTTTTGCCGCCTGCGATGACAGCCAGAACTTTTACAGGCACATTTTTCAGTTCTCCATCGCATTTAGACATATAGTGCGTCGCGCATTCTTGCGTCTTGTTGATATACGGAGCGATGGATACAACCATTTGGTCCTCCGGCAGGGGCACGCTGATTGTCTTTCCGTCTTTGAATTTGAAATGGACCGCATCCGAGGTTACAAATGTTACCACATCGAGATTCTTCTGCCGCCATTTATTGGCAAGTTCCATGGCCTGTTTGCCGTCTATGCCTTTGAGCTCGGCGAGCAACGCCGAATCCTGACTGCTCACAGACTGAGTGGTACCGGGACTGTGATTGTGCTGTGCAAAGGCCAGACTGGAAACCAGGGTAATGGAAATGGCCAGCCCCACAATCCATTTTGTCTTTTTTCGTTGATTGAACATTGTTTTCTCCTCTAACAACATCATTTAATGAATTCTTTCTATCTTCATCCGTGCAGAACATCATTTAAACCGATTCGCTTACGGACAAGATATAAGCTTTAATACAAAGATCATACCAAATTATATCAAGCTGTAATTGTTAAACATTAGCTGGAGGACTCTTTCGAATTGGAGAATATTCTCCACTGAAGGAGAACATTCTCCAGCACATTTCTGACTATTCCTATTTCCGGATTAAAATGATCTTGAACCAACGTCCCCTGATCGCATGCTGTTGTGCGGGCGCATTAGATTGTTCAGTTCAATACCTTCCGGACAGACTGCTTCAAACTTTCGCAGTTGAAAGGCTTGGCGATGCAGTCGGAGGCGCCAAGCTGCATCGCCGCCTCGTTATTATCCACAATGCCGAAGGCGGTCATGACGATAACGCGCAGGGTCGGGGCGCTTTTTCTGACGGCGTCAAGGACATCCAGTCCGCTGATGTCGGGCATTTTGACGTCCGTGATGATCAGATCGGGATTCTCTTCACGAGCCAGCGCAAGGCCGACTTCACCCGACGAAGCGCACAAGACGTCATGTCCCTCCGCCTGGAGATGATACTCCAGCACGCGGCGGAAAGAATCGTCGTCGTCGATAATGAGGATTTTGTTTATTTTCATTTAAGGGAGCCAATCACATTTACAAAAAGACTTCACGCCTCATCACTTTTCAGTCTCACTGGACACGGGCAACCAGACCGTCGCGAACATGAATCGTTCGCGACGCGAAGCGGGTCACGCCGGGGTTATGCGTCACCATGACAATGGTCTGCCCATCGTTATTCAGGGCTTGGAGCAACTGCATGACACTGTCGGCTGTTTCACTATCCAGATTTCCCGTCGGTTCATCCGCCAGCAGAATCGGGGGATGATTGACGATGGCGCGCGCGATGGCCACCCGCTCCTGCTCTCCGCCGGACAGCTGGTCCGGAAGCCTCTTTGCCTTGTTCGCCAGCCCGACCCGCTCCAGGACCTGTGCGGCCTGCCTTTGCTGTTCGCTTGCTTTAACGCCGGTCACCGCCATGGGCAGTTTCACATTTTCCAAAACGGTGAGATAGGGAATCAATTGAAAGGATTGAAAAACAATGCCCAGGTATTCACTGCGGAAGTCGGCCCGCTGTTCACTGGTCAGGCCGTAAACATCCAGCGTGTCCACCGAGAGGCTTCCCCTTGTCGGATGGTTGAGGCCTCCGATAATGGACAACAGGGTGCTCTTCCCGGATCCGGACTGGCCCATGACGGCAATGAACTCGCCGTCATCAATGCAGATATCCATTTGACGAATCGCCTGAACGATTGTCTCTCCGGCCTGGTACTCTTTCCCGATCCCCCGGATCTCGATCAAATGCCGATCTTGATTCATCATAACCTCCTAAAGCACCCGCAAAGCTTCACTGGGATCGAGCCTGCTGGCCTTGCGCGCCGGGTACAGACTGGCGAGAAGGCTCAGGGAGACGCCCAGCAGGACGGCAATTCCGCCAAGTCCAGGATTCCATTCGGCGCCACTGCCTTCCGGGAAGATGAGCGGAACCACAACCCATGTGGCCGCGCTCCCCCCGACAAAGCCCAGGATGCCTGAAATCAGGCCGATGACCAACGCCTCCAGCAGAACAATCTGCATGATGTGGCTCTGGCGAAAACCGATCGCACGGAAAATGCCGATTTCGCGCGTCCGTTCGTTGACGGCGCCCATCATGGTGACAAATACCAGCAGGACGCCTACGGCAATGACCAGAATCGCAATACCGTAACTGAAGGACCGGAACATCTCCACGGACTGCATCTTCGACATCACCACCTGCTCAAGCGCGGTCACGCGGGCATCGGGAAATTTCTCCGCGATTTGGAGGACAATTTCCGATACCGGACAACCGCGGCAGAAAGCGGCAACTTCCACCATGGAAATCTTGCCCTTCTTTTGCAGGATTTCCTGGATTTCGTGCAGGTCGCCCATCAGGACCCCGTCTTCCGACGCGCCGGTCCGCTGCAGAATAGCAGACACCACGAATCCCTTCCCGGCAATGATCACGTTATCGCCTATGGCCAGATGGAGCGTTTCGGCCGCATCCGCACCGGCGATGAGTTCATTCACGGCTGATGGAATTTCGCCGTCAAGCTGCCACCAGGTCTTCAGCGCCAGTTCGGACTTGAAGTCGATCCCCACCATCAGTGTTTTCTTGTTTTTCACCAAGGCGGCGCCGATTACTTTGGGCGCGATGATGCCGATGTTTTTTGCGTTCTCGATCTCACGGATATCCTTCAATCGGGATTCATCAAACTCGACGGTCTGATAACCGACATCTCCGACGGTGACGCCGCCGTAGCTCAGGGCCAGATTGTCACTGCGGGGAATCATGATGATATTCGCGCCGAAACGATCCAGACGATCCTCGATATCCCGGCTCATGATTTTCGTGATGGACAAGAGACTGACCACCGTGGCCACCCCGACGAAAAGGCCCAAAACGAGAAAAATCATCTTGCCTTTGCGCCGTCTGAGATTATTAAAAGAAATATGGTAGAGTTTCAAAGGTCAATCCTTCCCCATGCCGCGCATATGTTGTGAATGGTCCATTCGATTCAGGAGAATCACCCGGAGGCCTTTCTTCTCGAATAGCGGGGCTATTCTCCGGATATCAACAAGGGTCCGGTCAAAGGTAATCACCAGCCTCGTCCCGTTTTTATCCGTCATCGTCTTCCTGACGCCGGGCTCGCGGCCTGCCATAGCGACGATCTCGCCGGGCCAGGGACCTCCGTCTTTCAGCTTGAAGATGGCATCCTCAAGGTTGCGTCCGTTCCACCAGGCAACGGATTTCGGAATGACGACGACGCCGAATCCCGCCAGAATCAGGCCGGAAACGATGATCGCCAGCAGTCCCATGCTGATCCCGCGCTTGCGAACACCCAGCACCTTTTCGCGCTTCTCTTTGTATTTATCCGGGTTGTATTCCATATAAACGATGAACGATTCCTTCTTTACTGTTTTTGAGTCTTGCAGTACCAGCTTTTCTGGTTGATCTCCTTCATGCCGATGATCAGATGGCCGGCCTGGACTTTTCTATCGACGCCAACGGGATTACAGCCTCCCGCGATCACATTGATTTTATCGGTGGCAAACCGCCGGCCGCAATTTTCGCAAACCATGACGTCGCCTTCCTGCACATACCCCTTCCCGGCTTTATAGCATTCGTCGCACGCATTGATTGCCGCCCGCACGACGCCGTCGCGGCTCTTCACAACGAAAAAGGTGACCATCGTCCCGTCATCCGCTTTGACTTTGAAAAACCGCGCCTTACCGTCGCTGATATCTTGAACGGGTATCCGCAGCTCCCCGCCTTGAGGGGTCAACACCTTAGTGCTCTGCCAAAAAGCAGCATCGCCAGATGAAGGAAGCAATCCAATGGCTGCCACCAGGGCAAGGACCGCAAACATTTTTTTCATAAAGTTACCTCCGTTTTGTATCGTTTCGTAAGAATCATCAAGAAATATGCCAGGAAAAGGGGCAAACACATTTATCAGGCCGGAAATGCCGGATCATTATCCGCAACCTGCCGATAACAAACTACATAAATAGTCGGCCCAGCACTTCCGGACTGAGTGATTTGCGACGACTGATTAAGTTAATTGATTAAAATGCTTGGGTTGGGTTTGTAGAATATTCTGCAAAAGATGTACACTATTCTCTATAAGGCATTCCCACGCAGATTATTTTTTCACCGGATTTTCGATGCCGTACTTTTCCAGCCGGTACAGAAGAACATGACGGGGAATTTTCAGAAAAGCTGCTGCGGCCGATTTGTTCCAGTTATTGCGTTTGAGTGCTTCGACAACGACTTCTCGCTCCAGTTGTTCAAGAGGATAGCCTTGCGGCGGAAGATTAATGACAGCCGTATGTTCCTCATATTTTTCCTTTTCGATGATCTTTTTCGGCAGGTCATCTATACCTATTGTATCACCCTCGCGCAGGATCATCATCCGTGTAACCAAATTTTCCAGCTCCCGCACATTGCCCGGCCATGGATACGCTGTCAGGGCGTCCAGCGTTTCTTTTGCGAAAATAACATGGGCATATCCCGCACAGGCGGCAAAGTGACGCAACAGCAGAGGGATATCTTCCAGTCGCTGCCTGAGCGGCGGCAAGTGAACTGGAATAACTGAAAGCCGGTAGTAGAGATCCTCACGAAAACGGCCGGCATCAACTAATTCCTCAATATCCAGATTTGTCGCCGCAATAACACGGGCATCAATCTTTTGAACCTTAGCGGAACCAACCGGCAAGACTTCTTTCTCCTGCAAAACACGTAAGAGCTTCGGCTGCATCTCAAGGGGTAAATCGCAAACTTCGTCGAGAAAAATAGTTCCGCCGTCGGCCTGCTGGAATTTCCCCTGTTGATCTTTGATTGCGCCGGTAAAAGCGCCTTTCACATGGCCCAATAATTCACTTTCCAGGAGATCGCGCGGAATGGCTGCGCAGTTGATCGCAACAAACGGCGAATTCCGGCGGGAACTGTGTTCATGAATAGCCCGCGCCACCAGTTCCTTGCCCGTGCCCGATTCACCGGTGATTAGAATGGTAGCTTCAGTATCCGCGACTTTATTGACTAAAGAAAAGACTTCGGCCATGGCATCGGAAGTGCCAATCATCCGTTTGAATTCTTCCCGGCTCTCAATCCGTTTTTTCAGATCTTTGTTCTCATGGGATAGATTGGTCAAATCGAGCGCCTTGCGCACGACCAGTTTCAGCTCGTCGCGGCTGACAGGTTTGGTGATGTAATCATAAGCGCCAAGCTTCATAGCCTCTACGGCTTTATCAACTGAACCGAAGGCCGTAATGATAATAACCAGCGTGTCAGGAGATAGCTTTTTGACAGCGTTCAAAACATCCATGCCGCTGATTCCGCGCATCTTCATATCCGCAATCACCAGATCAGGGGAATGCGCCTTAAACAAAACCAGTCCCTCTTCGCCGGACGATGCCGTCAGGACATGATAGCCGTCTGCATCGAGATTATACTCCAGGACGCGGCGAAATGAATCATCATCATCAATGACCAGTATTTTTTCAGTCACGCTTTCTCCTCCATTTCCGGAATGCTTTTCATGTCTGTCCCCGTCGCGGAAAAATTGGATGGCAGGCTGATCGTAAAAGTCGATCCTTCATTAAGCTTTGAAGCCACGCTGATCCGGCCACCGTGCGCTTCAATAATTCTTTTCGCGATAGCCAATCCCAAACCCGTTCCATCCTTCCTGGATGTAAAGAAAGGTTCGAATATTTTGTCCACAAGATTTTCCGGTATACCCGCCCCTGAATCGCGGAAAATAATCTGAACATCACGATGGTCCGTAGTGCGCCACTGAGCGGTCAAATGCAGCGAACCGCCGGCATCAACGAACTGAAGCCCGTTGAGAATGATATTCAGAAAAGCCTGGTGGAGCTTATCCTTATCAGCCCTGATTTCCAGAGCTTCGTTCGCCTGCAATGAGACTGTCACGCCTCGATGTTTTGCTTCGACTGCCACCAACATCACAATGCTCCGCAGCTCTTCTGCAATATTGCAGAGCGCGACGATTAACGGTTGCGGACGACTCAAGCGGAGAAAATCCTCAACCACGCGGTTAAGACGATCCGATTCCTTGAGAAGGATCTGAAGAAATTCATACTTCTTATCGCTGGGCTGGTAATCGTCCTTGAGAATCTCCGCCGTGCCGCGGATAGACCCTAGGGGATTGCGAATTTCGTGCGCCAGCACTGCCGCCAACTCTCCGAGAACGGACAGCCGTTCCGAACTTCTTAATTGTTCCTCAATGCGAATAATCAGATCGGACTGTTGCTTCAATCTGCCGTAGGATTCTTCAAGTCCGACCGTCGTCTTCTCCAGTTGTTTCCGTCGATGCTTTTCCTGCGCCGAAAGAAAGCCGGTCACACCGCCGACCAGATTGTAAAGCAATATTTCCAGATATTTTTCCGTCTCCAACATGGGACGATCGCCCCACTGAAAGATTATATGAGGAGCATACAGAATACTTACGACCAGCGCTGTTCCGATTCCGCCCTGGAGACCAAACCAGAATGCGGCGAGAATAATCGGCAGATAGTAAAGACGCTGAAAAACATCATGGAGCATGGGTTTTGTGAGCGGTGTGTTGTAATGAAGCAGCGTAATCCCGATAATCGCCACAATGATTACGCCGAGTCGAATGGGTGTCTCAAATTTTTTCATCATGAACATGCTCTCACGGGGCCGATACGTGAATTGCCGGATATCAAAGCGCCCTAAATAATTTTGTGACGTCGTGCAATACATACGATGCATCTCCATCATCAATTGAAGACATAACAACTCTTTAAGAGTGATATCGCGGCCCAAATCGAATCCAATGAATAACTTTATTTGCGAACACGCGACACCGCAATACCGGATCTATCTACCACAATTACTATCATTATCCTAGTATTAGCGAACCCGTCAAGGTTATCCAAGGGAAAGACCATGGTGCTTACTAAAAAAGCGGATTGCCGCCAGATGACGACAGTCCGTTTTTTGATGATGATGGTCTGTCATTTTCAGTCTGTCAATTCCACAACATCATTGCGTTCCGCTTTTCCGGACACAATTGTTGCCTTTGCAAAATGTTCATCGACAATTTCCGTAATTTTTACCTTCCCGATTTTATCCCTCCTGAAAGAAGGTGTTTCTGACTTCACTTTACCTGTAAAAACTACTTTATAAACATTAAGTTCCTGACCGACCACGGCGCCGTCTTTGCTGCCGACGCACAAATAAACGCCGCCATCCGTTTTTTCGATGATGCTTCCTTTCATGTAAACGCCATGATAGACGCGCTGTTGCTGACTTGCCGTGCAGGAAGCAAGAATAAAAAGTCCCGCAATCATTAACACAACAAAAAATAATCGTTGTCCGTTGTTACTTTTCATTTTAATCATCATAAATATTACCTCCTTTTTTGGTATTCGATATAATTTTTAGCAAGTTGACATTTGTCCGGTCAAATAGATACCCAAAATCTAATACTTTTTTGACGTCTGTCTGGACGACACTATCCTTTCCCATCCAGCCGTGAATCATGCTGTCCTAAAATATCGGGCAACTATCTCATCCAACGTTTTCTCCAGCATCTTTTCATCAGAGTGGTTCACCTCCGAATGAAGTTGTCCGGCGATAGCATCGAAAGCTGTCAGCAGATTAGGATCAAAATGGCTTCCATTGCCTTCCTGCATGATAGCCATTGCCGTCCTTAAAGAAAAAGCTTTCTTATATGGCCTTGCAGAGGTGAGGGCGTCAAAAACATCCGCAATGGCAAATATTCGGGCATTTAAAGGTATGCCGGTATTCTGAAGACCAGCGCCATAACCGGTGCCGTCAAATTTCTCATGGTGATGAAGGACAACATCAGCGGCGTCTTTTAACCATTCATAATGGCCAATGATTTCGACTCCATGACGTACATGAGTCTTCATGTCGGCAAATTCTTCGTCAGTTAATTTCCCCGGTTTGAGCAGGATATTATCGCTAATGGCTATTTTCCCTACATCATGAAGAAAAGATCCCTTGATCAGAGACTGCATGTCTTTCTTTTTTATGCCCGTCGATTCGGCAAGACGGACAGCATAGATTGTAACCCTGTAATTGTGGAGGTTGGTATCGCTGTCCCTTTTGGCAACAGCGCTTCCCAGTACTTTGAGCATCCCGATGTTGGCGTGGGACAGATCAGCCGTCAATCGAATCAGCCCCTTGTTCAACATCAAGACAATCGGATAGATCACCGCTGTTGTCAGGAAGATGATGAATACTACCTGTAACAATGAAAAAGCAATTCGGCTTCTGATCTCACTCATGGTGTCGGCAGTCACTTTGTAAACGCCGTTTAAGTAGCCGATAATTTCATTGCTTTCCGACTTCAGGGGTGTCAGGATCAAGACATAAATTTGCCCGGCACGACCATAGAATTTCTCGTAGTGAACCTCTTTATCCATGAAAGGAGTGAGACCGTGCTTCTTAATTTTTTCCTCAATGGCTTCCCTTTCTGGATGGCGCATCTCGACGATCTTCTGTTTGTTCCCATCATAGAGCTCCACGGAGATGAAGTGTTGCTTTTGAATATGCCGGAGGCTCTCTTGAATTAACTGATCGCGTTGATCAGTTTGATGACCTGTAAGGTAATCCTTCATGACCTTGACAAAGCCACGGGATTCCTCTGCCGCCATCTTGCCGACATACGAATCAATTTTTCTAGTTTCGATAAAAAAAACCGCCGTTCCAATCACAAGGGAAAGGACGACCCAAACCAGAATCAGTCTTATTATCAATTCCTTATGAATTCGCAAAGTGGGCATGACGGCACAATTCTTTCATTATTTTGATAGATTATCCATTATTCGCATGATGTCAACACTTCTACTTCTGTCGAAGGGTGACGAAATGATCCCACCTGCCAATGTTGAAATTAAAACAACGGCAGAAGGGGTTCATTTCGTTTCGGGGGCTCGTTTTTGCTTGCCATGCAATACTATCATATGACATGGCAACAACATTCATAAGTAATGGTCATCCTCCTGCGATCTAATACGTCTCAGCCTTTAAAATGAGTTTCTTAAAGATGACCGCTCCATCATTTTGGACTTCAACAACCCGATACATTTCAATGCCTTCTGCATTACTTTTATAGTATCTGATTTCGCCGCCGTTTGCCAATTTTTCCACTTTTTCTGCCACACCCCAGAGACGATCCTGAACATCAGCATCTGCTGCATGAATCGGTTGCGGAAGGATGAATGCCGCACCCAGCGCTAATGTAAAAGCTCCAATTGCCAGTTTTGTTTTCATTGTCTTTTTCATTTTGAACCTCCTGATTTTTATTTTTCGCACATCAATCAATTACGCAAAGTCATGATCAATGTGTTCACTTGATAATAATGAATTGCAGGAGGCATGCCAAATCATAAGCTATCGTATATATTGCGTATTTATCAATAGGTCCGCGACAGAATAGAGAGTATTGTGCACAACCAGTAGAATAGTCTTCAAAATAATCTAACGGACAGACGACATCGAAGCCGCACTACATGAATGTTTGCTCATACATTAATAAATGGATTTCTATTGTCAGGAAATAAATTCATTTTCAGATTTCTGTTCACAAGGTCTACCGGTGGCCAACCATTAAAAATGGAATATCCTGGCGTTGATTACTCTGAGTAATACTAAGTTTCGCGTTATTCCTTTTATGAATTGGACAGTCGCGTGCAAATCAACTATTGCTTCTGCATGAAAAAACACATGTCCGTTTTAGACACAAGGAGAACACATGAAAAGAAAGATTATCGCTCTGTGTACTATATTCCTGTTGACCATTCCATCATCGTTGTTGGCCAGGGAACTGAGCGGAACCCTGACCATGCAGTTTGACCTCAATGCCCCTCAGGATGCCAGGCAGGTGCGTCTGTGGATTCCTTACCCTCTATCCGACCGGAATCAGACCATCGAGAATGTGAAAGTTTCCGGAAACTTTGTTTCCAGCGCTGTGTATCGTGAAGGCGAAAACGGCAACGTGTTTCTTTATGCCGAATGGAATGTTCCGGCAAAAGAGAGAAAGCTGACCTATTCATTTGACGTGACCCGTAAGGAGGTCATAACAAAAAACTTCCCGGAAAAAGAATTGCCTTATTCGAAAGATGAATTCAGCAGATACCTGAAAGCGACGACCGACGATCCTGCTTCGGGAGAAGTAAAACAACTTGCGGAGAACATCACCAAAGGAAAGAAAACAAATTTGGAAAAAGCGCGGTCGATTTATGACTGGACCGTCAATAATATGTACCGGGACAACAATGTCAAAGGCTGTGGCATCGGCAATGTGGGGCGGCTCCTCATCGACCGCGGCGGAAAATGCGGCGACATTCATTCGGTATTTCTTGCACTGTCCAGAAGCGCCGGTGTTCCGACGAGGGATGTTTGGGGGCTTAGGCTTGCAAAAGGAAAGGATAAGGACATAACAAAATTCCAGCATTGCTGGGTCGAGTTTTATGCTCCCGGATACGGCTGGGTTGTCGCCGATCCTGCTGATGTCAGAAGAGCAATGCTCGCCAAAAACACAAAGGACGTAAAAGATGTCACAGACCTGGTGGAATACTATTTCGGTGGTGTCGATGAAATACGCCTTGCCTATTATGAGGGGCGGGATATTCTGCTTAATCCGTCACAGTCAGGTGAACGTTTAAGCTATATAATGTATCCTTATGCCGAAGCGGATGGCAAGCCGCTAAATGAAGATCTCTATGGATTCAATATCGGCTACAAAATCATGTTCTCCGAAAAATGATCGATCCTTAATGAGGTCATTATGACGGGGGTGAGAATATGATGTCTCGGCCAAAGAAAACGTTTTTACTTATCTCGTAATCGTAATTTAAAGGCAAAAGAGTGCACAGTCTTTCATCCCACATTTCCCCTTTATTGGTAACTTGGCGGGATTCAAACATGGGCCAGCGCTTGTTCCAGATCGGCGATCAGGTCATCGATATGTTCGATGCCGACGGAGATGCGAATCAGGTTGCCGGTGATACCGGCGGCCTTGCGAACATCTTCCGGCATGGACAGATGGGTCATCGTCCAGGGATGCTCAATGAGCGATTCGACGCCACCCAGCGATTCAGCTAGGATGAAGAGTTTAAGATTCTCCAGAAGTCGAAATGCTTCTTCTTCACCGCCTTTAACTTTGAAAGAGAATGTGCCGCCGGAACCGCGCGCCTGGGTGGCCGCCAGCCTATGCTGCGGGTGGCTCTCTAAACCGGGATGCAAGACCGCTTCAATTTTGGGGTGCGCTTCCAGCCACCGGGCGATAGCGAGCGCGTTGCGGTTGTGAGCCTCCATCCGCAGGACCAGCGTTTTCAAGCCGCGCAAAACCAGAAAGCAGTCATGCGGAGCCTGACAGGTGCCCATTGCGTTTTGATGAAAATAGACACGCTTTGCCAGTTCTTCGTTGTTCACAATAATGGCCCCACCCACTACATCGGAATGACCATTAATGTATTTGGTTGTGGAATGCAGCACGATATCGATTCCCAGCGCCAGTGGATTCTGAAAATAGGGAGACAAAAATGTATTATCGCATACCGTCAGAACACCTTTGGATTTAGCAATGTTAGCAATAGCAGCCAGATCGAGAATATTCATCAGGGGATTTGTCGGTGATTCCGTCCAGATCATTTTCGTATTGGTTTTAATCGCCTTTTGCAGTGCATCCAAGTCCCGTAGATTGACAAACTGAACATCCACACCATGCTGAGTCGCAATCTTAGACATAAAGCGATAAGTGCCGCCGTAGAGATCGTCATGCACAATGACGTGGTCTCCTGCTGCTAGCATGGCGATCGCGGTAGTTTCCGCAGCCATACCTGTTCCAAAAGCAAAACCATGTGTTCCGCCTTCGAGGGCCGCAATACAATCTTCCAGCGCCTTGCGCGTGGGATTTCCCGAGCGGGAATAATCGAAGGGGCCCATCTGCTTTACGCCCTTGTAGGCGAATGTCGATACCTGGTAAATCGGCTGCATGACCGCGCCATACGCCGGGTCCGGCGCCTGGCCTGCGTGAACGGCAAGCGTCTCAAATTTCATATTTCTTTCCCCCTGGATTCATTTTGGAGGAAAGTTATATCATTTCAGCGATGAAAACAACCGCCACTTTAGAAACAAAACCAAATATCTTGTTTGCACTTAGAATCCTCTCGAAGTTCACTCATTCTGGTGATTCATTTTTCAGACACTTTCATAATATCCATGAGCAGCTTTTCGCCCTGCGGCCAGGGGCCGTGTCCTGAATCCAGGTTAACATGTCCAACAGCACCGGCATTGATAAAACAGCTTCCCCATTGCACTGCCAGCTTTCGCGCGGTCTCCAACGTCATGTGATGATCATTTTCACTGCCTACAAGGATCGATGGGAAGGGAATGGATTCACGCGAGGCAAACCGCCGCAGCGCCTCCGGGATACAGAGTGATGATTCTACATCAGGCGGCGCAACCAGTAACGCACATTGAATATGCTCTGCGTTTTCCGGGAAAGCTTTTGCCCAATGCGCCACAGTCAAGCAACCCAGGCTATGGGCCACAATAACGGTGCGTTCTGAACTTGCCGTAGCGGCTGTGTTCAATGTTTCTACCCATTGGGTAAGGTCGGGGTTTTCCCAATCTCTTTGATGGACGTGCTCGCAGCGGTATTTTTCCTCCCAGATAGTCTGCCAGTGTCCCGGGCCCGAACCGTTTAATCCGGGAACAATCAATATCCTTATTCTCATGACGCCTCTCATCATTGGTTATTAATGTTACTCACGTGCTGTCGAAATTCACCGTTTTGCTGATCTATTGCGGCAAGTAACTGCCGGAATCTGCTCTGTCCGCAACGTTGCATGACAACGTACGGGCATTCGTGCTTATGTGCTAAACGCTTGGCCAATTGCACCCCCTGATGACTATTGATGGTGGTCAGGATAACGATAACTGATGAACGCTTTACGAGGCCACGCATAGCGTTTAAACCGTTTCCCCTGACGTCACCGTTATGGAATTCCAGCTTATGGCCCGCGGCAGCCGCCAACTGCTCAAATGTTGAATCGCTGCGTTCCAATCCGCCAACCCAACCGATATGCATAAGAACCTCCTTTCATCGTCGATGAGGCAATATCTTCTTAATCGTAACGCAATCTCTACCTCGTTCTTGTTTTATAAACTGGCGGCCGAAGGAGGAGTCGAACCTCCCTGGAAGGCATTTGCAGTGCCTCTGAAACCCGGTCTCCTCACGACCGCACCTGATAAGCAATTACCATCCTCGCCCTGCCAACAGTTGATCAGATGGAATCTTCGACATTTCCAATCCCTGCATGGCCACACCGATGTCGGTTGACGCCTCCAGAATCTTTGCCGGATCATTGAAATAAGCCGTCGCTTTGACAATGGCCCGCGCCCGTGCTTCTGGATTATCGGATTTGAAAATACCGGAGCCGACAAAGATGCCGTCGCAGCCAAGCTGCATCATCAAAGCGGCATCGGCAGGTGTGGCTATTCCGCCTGCCGCAAAATTGACCACGGGCAAACGACCCAGATCCCGCACTTGCAGCGCCAGATGATAGGGGATGCCGTTTGTCTTGGCAAATCCGGTGACTTCTTCGACAGGCATGCCCGCCAGAATCCGGATCTCGCGATTGATCGCGCGGATATGACGCACCGCTTCCACCACATTGCCCGTGCCCGCTTCCCCTTTGGTGCGGATCATAGCCGCACCTTCGGCAATCCGGCGCAGGGCTTCGCCCAGGTTGCGGGCGCCGCAAACAAAAGGAATGGAAAATTTGCTTTTATCGATGTGGCACTCCTCGTCCGCCGGGGTGAGTACTTCGCTCTCATCAATATAGTCAATTTGCAATGCTTCGAGAATTTGCGCCTCCACGAAATGTCCGATACGCGTTTTAGCCATCACGGGAATGGTGACACTTTTTTTAATTTCCGTAATCATCGCGGGATCGGACATTCTCGCCACGCCCCCGTCTCTGCGAATGTCCGAGGGAACCCGCTCCAGGGCCATGACAGCCACCGCTCCCGCTTCCTCGGCGATTTTTGCCTGCTCGGCATTGGTTACATCCATGATGACGCCACCTTTAAGCATTTGCGCCAACTGAAGATTCAATTCATACCTGTTCGAACTCATTTTATTGCTCCTTGAACAACCAGGTCGAAAGATAGCGCTCGCCGGTATCGGGAATGATGACCACTATCAACTTCCCGGCATTTTCCGGTCTGCGGGCGACTTCAATCGCCGCCCAGAGTGCAGCGCCACTGGAGATTCCAGCCAGGATGCCCTCTTCGCGAGCCAGCCGCCGCGCAGTAATACCGGCATTGTCATTGGAAACTTTTACGATTTCATCGATGATATTCTTATTCAAAACACCGGGAACAAATCCCGCGCCGATTCCCTGAATTTTGTGCGGCCCGGGAGCACCACCGGAAAGTACAGGCGATGCCTCAGGCTCCACGGCAATCGCCCGGAAGTCTTTCTTCCGCGCTTTGATAACCTCGGCAACACCCGTAATGGTGCCGCCGGTACCCACGCCGGAAATCAGGATATCAACCTTACCGTCCGTATCTTCCCAGATTTCTTCAGCCGTTGTTTTCCGGTGAATCTCAGGATTAGCCGGATTTTCAAACTGCTGTAGAAGAACGCCACCAGGTGTCGTTTCCGCGAGTTCCTTCGCTTTTCTTACGGCTCCGGGCATACCTTCCGCACCCGGCGTCAACACAAGTTCCGCGCCGAAGATTTGCAGAAGCTGCCTGCGCTCCAGGCTCATGGTGTCCGGCATGGTCAAGACCAGTCGATAGCCGCGCGATGCGGCCACAAAGGCCAGCGCAATACCGGTATTGCCGCTGGTGGGTTCAATGAGGACGGAATCCTTTTTGATCACTCCTCGTTTTTCAGCATCTTCGATCAGAGAAACGCCGATGCGATCTTTCACGCTGGAGAGGGGATTGAAAGACTCCAGTTTTAATACAACTTGGGCGTCCAACCCTTCGGTCAACCGGTTCAGCCCTACGAGAGGCGTACGGCCGATGGTTTTGGTAATGTCTTTATAAATTTTCATTTTGTGCTCCTTTCATAGTCGGCAAATCAAGAAGCGGATTTGCCCGCGATATAGATTTTGAATTTAATTTCATAACTTTAAATCATTCAGCATTAGATTTTTGCCAGTGCTTCGTCCAGTTCTTCGAGGATATCGTCAATATGCTCAATCCCGATCGACAACCGAATAAGATCTGGTGTCAATCCGCCTGCCAGCTGTTCCTTAGCGGAAATCTGTGAATGGGAGGTGCTTGCCGGATGCAGTATCAGGCTCTTGGCATCTCCAACGTTTGCCAGATGAGAGAACAATCCGATATTTTCAATGAATTTTACGGCTGAATCGTATCCTCCCTTAAGTCCCAAAACAACCATGCCGCCAAACCCCTTCTTCAAGTATTTTGATGCCGTCGCATAGGTCGGATCATCAGGCAGTCCCGGATAGCGTACCCAGGCAACTTTAGGATGTTTTTGCAAGTGCTGAGCGACAGCAAGTGCATTTTCGCTGTGCCGAACAATTCGTAATGGCAATGTCTCGGTGCCCTGCAAAAATATCCATGCACTATCCGGCGAGAGCGATGCGCCCAGATTACGCAGCGGAACCGTCCGCACGCGAAGGGCAAATGCAATGGGCGCCAGCGCCTCCGGTAAATCAAGCGCCCAGCGCAATCCGTGGTAATTGTTGTCTGGTTCCGTGAATAATTTATGATTTCCGCCCTTCCAGTTAAACTTTCCTGCGTCCGTAATACTTCCGCCGATGGCCGTCCCGTGTCCGCCTATCCATTTCGTTAATGAATTGACAACAATGTCTGCGCCGTAATCAATGGCCCGCAGCAAGTACGGCGTGGTAAAAGTTGCATCGACGATTAGCGGGATGCCATGCTTATGGGCAACGTCAGCAACCGCTTCTATATCCGTGAAATCCAATACCGGATTGCCGATGGTTTCGATAAACAAGGCGCGTGTTTTCGCAGTGATTGCTTTTTCAAAATTCTTCGGGTCATGTGGATCGACGAATATTGTCTTGATGCCGAGTTTCGGCAAAATAGCGTCAAACTGCGTATAAGTTCCGCCATACAAGTTATTTGCCGACACAATCTCATCGCCGGCTTCTGCAAGAGTTATGACGGCGTAAAAGATGGCCGATGTGCCGGACGACACGACGACCGTTGCGGCGCCGCCCTCTAATTGCGTGATGCGTTCTTCTAGGACGGCATTCGTCGGGTTTGTCAGCCGCGAATAGATATTGCCCAATTCTTTCAGGGCAAATAAATTCGCCGCATGCTCAGTATTCCTGAATACAAAAGACGTTGTCTGATAAATCGGCACCGCTCGCGCGCCTGTTGTGGGATCGGGCGTTTCCTGCCCTGCGTGTATTGCTATTGTTTCCAATCTTCTTTGTGTCATTCTTTGTTTCCTCCTTTAATTTGTTTGAATTTAAATAAAAAAAACCCACCACCGGAAATCGATTTTCAATTCCGGGTGGTGGGTTGTGTTCGCTGTTATGATCTTCCAGTGTTATATGAACGAACCTCTCCCTTCCCGGGAATTTCGCATTTCCATGCAACAACACATTATTCGTGAGACATTATTCAGTTTGATTATTTTAAAATTCAAGATCATTGTTCCATCCCCTTAATTAAATATCGTAATGTACTGCCTGATGATTATTTTTATCCTTTTGCTTCTCAACGAGCGACGCAAGAGTTGTCTTC
>JAIGNE010000079.1:0-12196 GCA_036528635.1 Deltaproteobacteria bacterium | reverse complement strand
TTTGAGCTAAGAAATATCATGGAAATGAAGCTCAAAAAGATTACACGACTTCGGTAACATCTTTTATGAGGCAACGTTTCTCTCTCACGCTCTTCTTTCGGTAACATTTATTTATGAGGCAATAGGGGATGACCATCCGGCTGACTTGCTGTCGGCAAAAAAACTTCTTTTATTTAGGCGGCATCCGTAACGCACCGTCCAGACGAAGGCAGCAGCCGTTGAGCATTGGATTTTCAATAATATGCAAAACCAACCGGGCAAATTCCACGGGCCTCCCCAATCGTTTCGGGAAAGGAACACCCTGGGCCATGCTTTCCTTGACCGCCGGCGGCATACCCGCCATGAGCGGCGTTTCAAACAATCCCGGAGCGATCGTCACCACCCGGATGCCGTAGTCGGCGCATTCCCGCGCTATCGGCAGCGTCATCCCCACAATACCGCCCTTGGATGCCGCGTAAGCCGCCTGACCGATCTGACCGTCAAACGCCGCAATGGATGCGGTATTCACAATCACACCTTTTTCACCCTCATCGTTCGGAATATTATTGACCATCTGTTCGACAGCCAGACGGATGACATTCAGGGTTCCCACCAGATTGATCTGCACCACTTTGTTGAACGACGCCAGGGGCAAAGGCCCCTTCCTGCCCAGTACTTTGCCCGCGTCCGGCACACCCGCGCAATTCACCGCAACATTTATTTTACCGAACCGGTCAACCGCTGCCTTTATCGCGCCGCGGACATCCGCCTCATTCGTCACATCAACCGGAACAAAAACGACGCTTTCCGGATTTGCGGCAGCCATCTCTTCGCCTTTTGCCGCATCAATGTCGGCAATAATGACTTTAGCTCCGCGGGCGGCTAATTCCTGCACCGCGGCCGCCCCCAATCCTGATGCCCCGCCGGTAACCAGAGCGACAGATTCCCTGCTATCCATGTTCCCTCCTGTTTTACATTTGATCGATAAAAGAATCGTAATGGCATTTTGCTTAACATAAGAAAAAATGCCTGACAACAAAATATGCGAAAGTTTTCCTGAAGAAAACCATCATCGCCTTCAGGTCAGAAAGGCATAAGCGGCAAATCGCCCGTCATGGCTCAGGCTGATGTCGATATCCGTGCGGATGTCATTGAGATAGACGGCCGGCGGCCCCAGTTCTCCCCCTTTGCGGGGTGCCCGTATGATCTTAATCTGATGTTGATCAGCCTGAAGAGGTGCTGACAGGGCGCTCACGAGGCAAGACCGGACAAATACGGACGAATCCATTTCTTTTTGATCACATCCTGCAGGCTTTTCTTCGACGCGCCAGACGGCTTTGTCCAGAAACCCGGATTGGTCCGCGGCAAGGCAATGAACATAAGACGAGGAGGAAAAGAGACTGACAGGGATGACCTGTTTCTCCGAAATGGCAACGTCGCCTGCGGCAAATACCGGGGGGGGTTGATCTGCCGGCCGGGCGCAGGCAAGATGGAGCCCGTTTGGTTCCATCACCGGCAAGGGATGCCGGAAATGAACAGACCAGCGGCGCGGCACGAAGGCCGCATCGCCGGTCTGTTTTTGGACAACTTTATAAGCCGCTTCCTTGCAGGCCCAGAAAGACCAGATCGCCCTGTCGGGCTCGCTGGCACAACGGACCTGTTCAATTTCAATATCGGTGAGAATTTTCTTCAGAAAGCGCAAATCCGTGCTTTTTTGCACATTCGCCGGACTGGTCAAATCCACAACGTCGTTCCCGATATGCGGCAAAATACGTCTCCTCCATCTGCACGAGCCGATCAATAATCTGCGCTGCATATAACCGCTGCGCGCGCAGTCCCTCCTGAGCCACAGGCGCGGGTTTAAACACCTCCATCTGCGCATAAAACGTGTCCCCCCAGGCGGGAATCAGGCTGTATTTGTGCTGTTTATCCCCCCGCAGGTAGATGCACATGACTTTGCAGTTTTCCACATCCTGGACAAAGCGACCGACGCCGTAGGAAAAATTTTCTTTATCCACACGGCCGGTGCGCGACCGGCCCCCTTCGGGAAAAATCATAATGGTGTGCCCGTTGCGTAACAGATAGATGCACGTATCGAGGACCCGTTTCATCTTCTCCCGGGAACCGCCGCGATCGACCGGAATGCATTTGGACAGATAGCATAAAACCGCCAGCAGGATATTGCTTTGAAAGTTTCTTCGTTCCGGCAGATTCCACGGCAGCTTCTTATACTGTGTAAAATGCCTGATAAAGCTGAAGGACGCGTAGCTGAGCAGAAAGGAGTCAATCATGGTTAAATGATTGGCGCAGACAAGCCATGGTCCCTTATGCGCGGCGAATTCCGCCGAGCATTGACGGCGGAGTTCCCGCAGGTTCCTGATCCGGTAACGCAGCAAACGGGCAACGACAAAGTAAAACGGTGCGACAAAGGCAATGCCCAGATGCCCCAGGAAATTCTGCAAATGCAGCCAAAATTTGGATCGTGCATCCATTATTTTTACCCGAGTTTTGATTTAATGATCTTCACTGCATCGCCGATGGTGCGAATCTTGTCCGCTTCATCATCATCGACGCTGATGCCGAAAACATCTTCACACTTGATGATCACATCCACCAGGCGTGCCGAATTGACTTTCAAATCATTTAAAATATGCGTCTCCAGCGTCGCCTTTTCCAGAAGTGTCACATCCTTGGTATAGACCTTTAAAATATTCACCATCTCATCAAAAATTTTCTTGTCATCCATCTTTCTTAAACTCCTTTATTATTATTATTTTTCTTCCCACTTTTTAAATATGATGCAACTGTTGACATCCCCGAAACCAAAACCGGCCTTGGCCAGATATTTTAATTGAGGAAACTCCATACATTTTTGCGGAATCTTCGACGCGTATTGAGCAATGTCCGGATGCACATCTTCGCTGTTGATCGAGGGATGCAGGAAACCGCGATAAACCTGAAGAACGGCCGCCACGCTTTCAATGGCTCCCGCGGCGCCAAGGCAATGGCCGACCAGAGATTTAGTCGAATTAATATAGGGGAAACTGTCCGGCGTTCTTTCCAGCGCCTCCGCCCAGTTTCTGACTTCAATCGGATCGGCGTAGGTGGCGGTGAGATGGCCGTTAACCGCATCCACCTGACCCGGATTAATGCCGGCGTCGGCCACGGCCGCGCGGATGCATCGCTTCACGCCCTCAGGATTGGGAGCGGTCATGGAGCCGCCCATTCTCTGGCCGCCGCTGTTGACGGCGCCGCCGATGACTTCCGCGTAAATCCGGGCCCCGCGGGCCAAAGCCGTTTCCAGGTCTTCCAGGACGAGCATGGCACCTCCGGCGCCGGGCACAAATCCGCAGGCGCTGGCCGATAACGGCCGGGAACCTGCCTCCGGGTTATCATTAAATTTGCGGCAGATCACGCGCATCGCGTCAAACCCGCCCCAGATGTAAGGCGTAGCGCCCTCTGAGCCTCCCGCGATCATCCGCTTGGCCAGGCCCATTCTTATTCTCCAGAGAGCATCAATAATCGCCTCATTCCCCGTGCTGCAGGCCGAAGAGTTTGATGTCACCTGATTGCCGGCCCCGATCAACCCCCCGATGCGGGCACTGGTGCCGCTGTTCATCACCTGTTCTACAATGCGGCTGCCCAGGCGTCTGACCCGGCCTTCATTAATCATCGGCACGACATTTTGCGCGATCGTGTCCATTCCGCCGATGCCGGACCCCGCGATAACCCCCGTATCCCAATCCACCGTGTCATCATTGCTGTCCGGCATGCTGAAACCGGCGTCCGTCCAGGCGTCTACCGCCGACACGGACGCGTAGCCTATGTTGTCATTGATCGACATCAGCTTTTCATGATCAAAATAACTTTTGCGGATCTCATCAAAATTTTCCGGAATACCGGCAATCTGGCAGCCGAATTTCAACTCGGCCAATAGCGGCTGGAAACGTATGCCTGACCGGCCTTCGCGCAACGCCTGTTCAAATTTATCCAGGCCGTGAGCGTTAGGGGCAGCAACGCCCATCCCTGTAATCACTACTCGTCTTCTCATGTTTCCACTCCCATTCCGGCCAATTTACCTTCACAGACCACTTCACCATTTTCTCTTTCCATACTTACATCCACTTTTAATGCCCCTTTTCGCATATATATTTTTTTCCCTCTGACAATCACTCTTTCGCCAGGTTTGACAATACCCTTAAACTCGATATCTTCCGCCAGTGAAAACAGGCTGAGCGGGCCCCTCATTTCGCTGGGCCGTACATTTCGCTGGCAAGCCAGGAGGTACATGCCGTAGGCCACTACACCGATCTGCGCCATCGACTCCACCAGGATAACTCCCGGGGTAATCGGCCTGCCGGGAAAATGCCCCGGATAAAAAAACTCATCCTCGCGGAAGCGGTAGGCGCCGATGATTTCTTCCTCATCAAGACGAATAATCTCATCAATGAAGCGGAAAGGCTTCTGTTGAGGCACAAGAGCCAGCACTTCCTGTCTGATGCTCTCGTCAGCCTCCATAAAGGCCTCCGTTGACGTGAATTACCGAGCCGTTGATGTAACTGCCTTTCGTCGCCAGAAATGCGACCACTTCCGCGATTTCTTCCGGCCGGCCGATGCGGCCCAGTGAAATGCCCGCCATAACTTTTTCTTTCACTTCCGCCGGCAGTTCCTGGGTCATATCCGTTTCGACGAAACCGGGCGCGACGGAATTCACCAGAATATTGCGCCCGGCCATTTCCTGAGCCAGCGATTTGGTAAACGCGTCGAGCGCCGCCTTTTCCATCGTGTAGGGAATCTGTCCCGCATTACCCGTATGGCCCACGACACTCGAAATATTAATCACACGGCCGGCCGAACGGCGAATCATGAACTGCCGCAGAACCCTTTTGGTCAGATACCAGACGCCTCGCGTCAGCGCCCGCTGCTCGTCAAATTGCTCTACCTTCATGGATAAGATATCGGCATTGATCGACTGGCCGGCATTGTTGACCAGGACATCCACGCGACCCGCCGCATCCTTGAGTTTCGCGAGCATGGCGTCAATCTGCTCGACGCTTGTCAGGTCCGCCTGCATCAAAAAGCCGTCCTTAATTTCAGAAAGCAGCACCTGCGCCTTTTCAGCGCTCTTCCGGTAATGGATGCCGACATAAAATCCTTCCGCGGTCAACGCCCGCACACATGCGGCGCCGATGCCGGTGGCTCCTCCCGTTACTATTGCAACTGGTTTATCCATTAATCATTATCCTCTACTTTCAACATCAGATGCGCCCAGGACAGTCCGGCTCCGACAATCGACATCGCCACACGATCGCCCGATTGCAGGTCACCCCAATGCGCGGAGAGCACCGATGGCGCCCCGCAGCAGCCGGTATTGCCGAATTGATCCACGCCGTACCAATGGTTTTCAGCGTGAATGCCCGTGCGTTCGCAAACCGTCGAGAGCATACTGAAATTGGCCTGATGGCCGATAAATACAAATCGCTCCGCCTCGGCGGCGTAAATGTTCTTGAGATTCCGAACCCCTTCGGTTGTTTTACGGATAGCGAATCCCTGGACGGCATTGCCGTCCTGATAGAAACGCCATTTCCAGTCGATACCGACTTTCTCCCAGGCGGACGGACGCGACCCGTAACTGCAATCGCAAAACACAGCACGTGACGGCACCCTGGCCGAGACGATCGCGGCGGTGCTGCCGTCGCCGAAAAGAACCGCCATCGACCGATCCGCATAATTCACGGACTTCGTCAGGGTTTCCGAATCGATGACCAGCACATAAGACGGCAGCGTTTCCGGATTCATTTTAGACAGAAAATTCATTTGCATCCCGAAGGTGCTGCAAGCCGAGTTCATGTCCAGGCAGGGCACTTCAATCCCCAGTTCGGCGGCAACGGCGGACGACTCGGCCGGCGCGATGTTGTCGGGCGACGAACTGCCTGCAATCACCAGACCGATATCTTCGACTTTCAACTGAGCACGCGAAAGCGCCAGGCGCGCAGCCGCTGCGGCCATCTGATAATTTTTATACAGCCGCGCTTCAAATGCAGCCCGGAAATCCGCGTTTTTGGTCTCTTTAATATAATCCAGGGGCAAAACCGTGTGGCGATTGACAATACCCACCCGTTCAAGAATCCACTCGTTACTGGTGCCGATATCCAGGTCTTCCAGAAACGCGTTGGAGATAATGATCTCCGGATTAAAATGCCCCATGCCATGCAGGTACAACATCACTAAACGATCTCCCGCCCGATAATCATGTTCTGCACTTCGCGGACGCCTTCGTAAATATCAATGATATGGGCGTCGCGCGCCAGTTTCGATATTTCATAGTCTGCCGTAAAGCCATACCCGCCATGAAGATGCAGGCCTTCCGTGGAGCAAAAGACGGCTGCCTCCGCGCACGTATTTTTCGCGAGCGACGCATAGATACCGGCATCTTTGGCTTTTTCCTGAATTTTGCAGGTCGCCTTAATGAGCGATAATTCCGCCAGCTCAACTTTTTTCCACATGGTCGTGATCATATCCCGGGCCACCGGCAGGTCGCAGATGCGCTGTCCGAATTGTTTGCGTTCACTGGTATAGGCAATCGTCACATCCAGCGCCCGTTTAGCCAGTCCCAGACCGATCGCCGCCACCATCGGACGCGCGTAATCGAGCACATCCACGATATATTTGAAGCCGAAACGCCGATCGCCGATGATCTGATCGGGCTGAATGATAACATCTTCAAAGGTGACGCTGGCCGTGTTGGAGAGCCGCTGACCCAGCTTGTCCTCCGGTTTGCCGATCACAATTTTGCCGCCGGTGGGCAGATGAATCTCCCGGGTGGCGTTCCCGACATCGGGGAGATCGGCGGAGGTCACGTGGGGAACGGGAATGACCACGCAGGCCATGAAGTTACTGGTGGATTTACCCACCTTGCATAAGACGGTGAACTGAGACGCATAAGACGCATTGGTGATGAAACACTTCGATCCGTTCAACACGTAAGTGCCGTCATCGCGCTTGGCAATGAAGCTGGTCATCATGGAGTTGTCGGAACCGGCGGAAGGCTCGGTCAGACAAAAAGACGCCAGCAGCGGCTTTTCGACAAAGGGACGCAAGAACTTTTCTTTCTGCTCTTCCGTTCCGTGCTGGCTGATCACGACATTGGCCAGGTCATTGCACATGGCCGACGTGGAAATGCCCGTGTCGCCATAAGAAATTTCCTTAATGATCAGCGCTGACGAAAATACGTCGATTTCAAACCCCTTCACCGATTCCGGAATACACAGATTGATGATCCCCATCTTCCAGGCTGTTTCGATAATCGTCCAGGGAAATTTGTGCGCTTTTTCCAGTTCCAGGATGTGGGGGGAGATTGAATTCTTGACCAGCTTGCGCACCGTATCCAGATACATGAGTTGATTTTCAGTGAAACTTAAATCCATAATCCGCCTTTCGTTTACCTTTGATTAAAAGGTACTGTTTGTTGATTGATTAAGCTTTGGCAAATATTTTTTCCGCCGCAGCAAGTCCCGTAATGGACTCGCAGGCGACGCCGATTGTTTTAAAAAAGTCGCGCAGCGGCCGCCCCGGGCCAATTTCATAAATTACCGGCGCTCTGGACGCCAGGGCCTGCATATTATCCCGCCACCGCACGGAATTCGACAACTGGCTGACCAGGTTGCCCGTTACAGCGTCAAGGCTTGCCGCGTGAAACGATCCCTGATAATTGGAGGTCACGAGAGGAGCCTGATCGACTTTGAAAGATTTGCTGAATTTTTTCAGGGTCGCGGCAAACGGCTGCTCAATCGCTTTCATAAAGCGGCTGTGGAAAGGTGCGCTCACATTGAGTTGGATGAACCGATGGGTTTTCGGCGCCTGAAATAAGGCCTTGCACCGGTTTTCCGCTTCCGGCAGGGCGGCGGCATCTCCGCTGATCACCACCTGGTTGGCGGAATTGATATTGGCGATATCGATCGGCAAATCCGCCAGCGCTTTTGCCAGCGCCTCGACATCAATGGCTTCGGAGATCACAGCCGCCATCGAGCCTGCGCCCACGGGGACCGCTTCCTGCATCAGTTTACCACGCTCGCGGACAATCTGCACCGTATCGGCAAAAGGCATGACGCCCGCCGCCGTAAGCGCGGTGAACTCACCCAGGGAATGACCACCGAAATAATCGGCCTTAAACCCGTATTTTTCCTCAAGCCCCCGGAGCATGGCGATTTCCGTCGTCACGATGCAAGGCTGCGTGTATTCGGTCAGATTCAAGCGGGCATCTTCCTGAAAACAAATCGCCGCGATATCCAATCCAAGGGCATCCCCTGCTTCTTCAAAGGTTTGCCGGCAGATGGGGATCTGATCGTAAAAATCTTTGCCCATTCCCTGCCGTTGCGATCCCTGTCCGGGAAAAACAGCCACCGTTTTTTTCACTTCATTCATTTTCATCCCTCAAAAAAATCTAAAAAAGTATTCACCCTCAAAATAATAAACAACTGCCCGCGAAAAAGCACAATCCATGCCATGATGTTTTTTCCCGACACAAAACAAATCACCATGATTTTATTTATCATTTACAACTAGAGCAGCGAAACGATCACTTCCTACCCTGTATTCTGACGTGTAATTTGCTTTGCACTGCGAACAGATCTTCGCACGAGAGAAGTCATGCTTTCTGCATACTGAAGTTGACATGATCCGGCATCATGGTGCAGGATTATTAAAACGAAGACCGGACTAAGTCAAGTTGAAATTATGCCGCATTGTTTAAGTCAGACTGCCGCCATGACCGTTCTGGATAGAGCATTTTACCATCGGCCGACGCTGGACGTCGCCCGCGACCTTCTGGGTAAAAAATTGGTCCGCCGGATCGGCCGAACAGAACTGTCCGGCGTCATTATCGAAACGGAAGCATATTGCGGAACCGGGGACAGCGCCTGTCATGCGCATCGTGGGCTTACCCCGCGAAACGCCGTGATGTTCGGCCCGCCGGGGCATGCCTATGTG
This sequence comes from Deltaproteobacteria bacterium, assembly GCA_036528635.1. Taxonomy (GTDB): domain Bacteria; phylum Desulfobacterota; class Syntrophia; order Syntrophales; family Smithellaceae; genus UBA8904. The sequence goes on along the minus strand of JAIGNE010000079.1, from coordinate 3,229 downwards.
TATTTCACATACGGGATGCATTATCTTTTGAACCTGGTTACGGAAGATAAGGGCAATCCCTGCGCCGTGCTGATCCGGGCGATTGAACCGCTTTCCGGTCTCGACCAAATGCAGATACGCCGCCAGCGGCCCTATAAAGAACTGACCAATGGCCCGGCCAAGCTTTGCCAGGCGCTCGGCATTGACAAATCGTTCAACGGCTGGGATGTGACCCGAAAAAAGCAATTGTGGGTGGAGCATGATCAGGATATCCCGCTAAACAAGATTGTCGCTACACCCAGAATAGGCATCGACTATGCCAGCAGGGAAGACCGGGAGGCACACTGGCGTTTTTTGGTCACCCCCTGACCATTATCCGCCTGTTTCTTCTTTTTTCCCTTCCTGATTAATTCCAGGACCAATCTCCAACGGTCCCGAAAGAATGATGCAACAAAAGCTTTTTCGGATTTCATCAAATATGCGGGGAGGGTAGCCTCACCCTGAGAGCAGGACCATCAACCGGGGTACCCGGTGTTTATCGGGCGTCGAAATCCCCGATAGATCAACGAGTCATTTAAAAAGAGAGTCCGGCATGTTTTGTCTGCGGGGAAAAAACCGCAACCGGAGACTTTACCGGATGAAGTACGGATTTCACATGAATCATGCTTGAAATGCTTAACACATCTCCATGTTAATCTCTAACAGGCCGCCGACATTTGTTTGTACGGGAAACCCTGCCTGTGATATGATTTCCGCTGATAAGGAGGTCCGCTTGAAAAACGATTTAACGCTTTTTATAAAAGCTCTGAATTTTTCCGCGGAAAAGCACCGCCATCAGAGGAGAAAAGACACCGCCGCTTCGCCTTACATCAATCACCCGATAGAAGTCGCCAACATTTTATGGACCATTGGCGAGGTTGACGATGTCGCGGTTATCATTGCCGCCCTTCTTCACGACACGATCGAAGACACGGACACCACTCCTGAGGAAATCCGCCTGAGCTTCGGCGACGAGGTCCTGGAACTGGTCATGGAAGTCAGCGATGATAAACGCCTGCCCAAGCAGGAAAGGAAAAAGAACCAGATCACCCATTCGCCCCATCTGTCCCGGCGCGCCAAGCAGATCAAGCTGGCGGACAAAATCTGCAACGTCCACGACATCGCCTACGCTCCGCCGGGTCACTGGCCGCGGCAGAGAAGAATTGATTACCTGCAATGGGCCGAGGACGTGATCAGCGGCCTTAGAGGCACGAACGAGAAACTGGAAAAATACTTTGACGATACGCTGGCCTCAGCCAGAAAAAAACTGACCGAGGAAAACAACAGCGATTGATGAACGGCTATTTTACCGTCATCCCCGCAACCTTATAGTTGAATTCGTAGTTGAGGGCGCCGCTCCAGTCTTCGGCAAAAACGCTCTTGTAACGGGTCCCGTAAACAGGACCGACCGGTTTGCCGTACGTGTAAAACCAGTTGACGATCGGCGTACCGGAAAATCCCAGAGCAATCCAGTAGGCACCCGGCATCAGCACCGGCCTTTCCTTCTCGGCAAAGGCAAATTCCACCCAGCGGTAACCGGGCTTTATGGAGATGTCATCCAGATTGACCATCTGAGTTGTAAATAAGGGATCGCCCGGACGGCCGTCATTGTCCTTGAAAACATCCACCCAGAGCCAGCCTTCGCCGCCGAATTTATGCAAAGCCAGCCCGACCTTATGAAGCGTCACCGGCTTCATCAATTCCACAACCTGGGCGTATTGCGTGGCATTCGTGGTGACATACTCTGCCGTTTCCACCAGGAAGTTGCGCGACATTTCAAAGGCGCCTTTGCCTTTAGCCTTTGTCACGCGGGGAAAGGCAAAATCAATATTTTCAGGGAAGACCAGATTGCCGTAAACAAACGGCATATTATAGCGAAATTCTTTTTTGACCTCGGGCGGGATGATTACGGGAGGAGGAGGCGGCGGCGGAATTTCTATTTTCGTAAATTGAGCCTGGACATTGGGCCCCAAAAGCAGGTTCTTCGGACCGTAATTCTGGCGCGTTGCCATGACTTTCGTAGAATCGGAGACGAATCTGGCGTCAATGGATTCCTGCAGTTTTGGCTTGTTGCGCGCCTCGGCACTCTGCGCCCAGCGGACCAGGCCGTCATTTTTCGTTTCATTGTTGTCCACGCCCACTTCGATGCGGACAAAACGATTGGACACAAAAAACTGCATATTCTGGGGATCATAGGGGACCCAGCCCAAATCGGGAAACCATACCTCCACCCAGGAATGCCTGCCCTGCCCCATTTTAAATGTCAGCGTTCCCTTTTCCCAGGCGACATTAAACGGCTGATTCATCGTGACGCCATTGACAATCCGTACCGGAACGCCCACGTTGCGCAAAAGCGCCGCGGTCAAATGCGAAAAGTTCTGGCAGTTCCCCTTGCCGGTCCCGAGTGAATACAGTGCGTCATATTGTACCGGGGGATTGACATACCGCACGTTGTCCACAACCCAGCTCACCACCTGCTGCACGGCATCAAATTGTGTCTTCACATCCCGGGTCAGTTTGAGCGCCAGATCCCGGACGGCCGGATCGCCGGTTTGCACCTGTTCGGATGTCTGTAAATAAACCTTCAGGTGATCCGGCACCCCGGCCGGCGGAAACGGCGCATGGGTTTCAATGGCCTTCAAACCCGTGCTGGTTTGCGCGTCAAAAGAAACCACCGCATCGATGACGGGAGGGACGCTGGTCCAGGTGGCCAGGACAGTCTTGTTGCCGCGGGCATCCGTGGTGGTCGTTCTTTCCTGGGCGGGAGGTGAAAACGTAATTTTGAAATTCGTGATCGACTGCTTGTACGTGGGAGAATCAAAACTCTCCGGCACGACGAAACTCAACATTAATTTTTTCATCGAATCGCCGGCGGTGATCTGATGCTGTAATTCATAATGGATCGTGGAGGCCATATCGCCCCGGACGGTAAAATTTTCAGCCATCACCGGAACAGACGATATCAGCATCAGGGTCGCGAAAACGGCTTTCATGCATTTCATCATCAGAATGTCTCCCCTGTCGGATATTTGAATGATGCGATCATAAAAGGATGGGGGCATAATGTCAACAGAAACAAATTCCCCGAATTGCCTCACATAAAATGTTACCGAAGGGGAAGACAAAAGAGGTTCGTTGACTCATAATTCGATGTTACCGGGAAGAGATTCGGAAACGGAGGATTATTTATGAGTCCGCAAGCCAAAGAAGA
>JAIGNE010000004.1:2500-71290 GCA_036528635.1 Deltaproteobacteria bacterium | reverse complement strand
ACCATGCGCGTCATCCGCCAGAATCTTTTCTGGGCGTTTATCTACAACATTATCGGCATTCCCATTGCCGCGGGTGTCCTTTATCCTTTCTTCGGCATCCTGCTCAATCCCGAGTTTGCCGCCGCCGTCATGGCCTTCAGCTCCGTCTCAGTCGTGAGCAATTCACTGAGACTCAAGCGCGTCTGGCGCAAAAAGCAGCAGACAGCGTAAGGCACATAAAAAGAGGACGGGAGCGACCCCGTCCTTTTTTATGGCCTGACAGACAAAACAAGTCCCTTCAAACAAAATACGCCGGGTTCAAAACCTTTGTCGAAGTGTATGAAGCATCCATATTTCCCAAGATGAAAAGAGTTATGCCTGATGCGTTTAGTTCTTCAGGCAGCTGTTATAGCAAGACTGAAAATTCGCGCCCTGCCCGGAGCATTTATTTTCGCACGTGCTTGCCTTATCTTTTGCAGCGTTACCCGTTTTGGCGGGAACACAGTTGCGTTTGCAGCTGTCATAGCAGGCGGTAAAACTTGCGCCCTTTCCTTTGCACTGGGCATTGCAGTTACTGTCGCATGAATTCTGTGCGAAAACAGGCGAACAAACCAGACCCAACAACATGATAATCAATAATAGTCTTTTCACTTTTTCTCCTCCTGAAATGGATTTCGCGTACGCGGAATATTTGCTCACACATAATACAATCCCTGTATTTTTGTCAACTCCAACGCGTTGCTTTCAGGATTTATCATCGCCGCCTGATCAATCGTTGACATCCAAAGCGGGCTTATGTATTATGGTCCCATACATGGGTGTCGCTCGGTCGATGAGGTCTTCAGGTTGTTAATTAATAGATGAAATTCAGAAAGGACAAGGGCATCGTCAATGAAAAATAAATACATAAGTTATCTGGCCATCCTGCTTTTAGCTTTCGTATGGCAGGCGGGAACCGCATCCGCCAAAGTCATCAATGATCCGGAGTATGATTTTCAAATTACAATTCCGAATAACTGGCAGACGAATTCCTTTGTGGATGGTACGGATAAGGTATGGGCCTTTGCCGCACCCGACAACAATGCGGCCGTTCGCATCCGCTCTTTCAGGGCCCCCGCCGGACTGACCATGGATCTGCTCGTTTCCGCCTTTGAAACCCATATTCTGAAAGGGGGCCAGAGGCTCACCCTCCAGCCTTACACACTCAACGGCATCGGCGGTAAAATGGCCGGATATAAAGGCCAGTTTAACAACACGGATGTGGGCGTCGGCTGTTTTTATGCTATCCAGAACGGCAATGCCTATATCGTATGGAGCATGATCCCGGTGTCTCTTTTTCATGCCCGGTCTCCAGAAGCAGACGCTATTTTGAATACCTTTACCCTGTCCCGGACCGGGTCCGCACATCCCCCGATGAAGCCGCATGCCGGAAACGGGGCCTTCGCGTATCAGATCATGACAGTGGATGACAGCGGTTTTGAATTTCTTTACCCTAAACATTTCAAACCATTCCAGCAATCCGAAGGGCAGTCCCAGTGGGCCGATCCCGATGCGCCAGCGGGCTCCAGAGTGGTGATGGTCATACAAACCATGTCGCGCAGCGCGGGTAACTCGCTCCAGTCCGTGCAAAACAAATTGAGCAATCAGGTAGCCAGCACTGCCGCGGCAAAACTGCTGGGTGCGAAGCAGCTCAGAGTGAACGGCATTCCTGCCTATGAACTGCGGTTTACCCTGCGTCAGCAGAATGATTTGAAATTATTTTACTATCTGGTGCTCGATGTCAAAGGGCCCAATGTGGCTACGGTAAGCTTTGTCGGCGCTCAACCCGCACAGGAAGAGGTGAAGCAGCATTTCGCCAGGCTTAAAGAGAGCGTCAAGCAAACCGGCATGTCCGGACCAGGAGGCGGCCGCTCCGATGTTGCCGATGAATGCCGCAGGCTCGGAGAAGTTTACACCGATGGAACCGGCGACAACAGAACCAAGAAACGCGGTGGAACCTATATCGCGATCCCGAAGGCGGATCTCCCCATGACGTCGACCCTGAACATCAAAGCATTATCCGGCAATCTTTCTTATGTTACGGTGCATGCCCGCTATGATGGAGGCATCTGGAAAACGGCTTACCAGGGACCTTCGACCCAGCTGGCCGTCAATCAGTTCAAATCCGTTTTGAGCCAGTCGAACTGCACGCACCTGATTGTGTCCGTGAACGGCGCGCATGAGGTTTATACATCGATTCCCTGCAAAGCGGAGATTAAAGTCTGCCAGGAAGCCAAAACTGCCGACGAATGCCGCAGGCTCGGAGAAGTTTACACCGATGGAACCGGAGACAACAAAACCAAGAAGCGCGGTGGAACCTATATCGCCATTCCCAAGGCGGATCTTCCCATGACGTCGTCCCTGAACATCAAAGCATTATCCGGCAATCTTTCCTATGTCACGGTGCATGCCCGCTATGATGGAGGCATCTGGAAAACGGCTTACCAGGGACCTTCGACCCAGCTGGCCGTCAATCAGTTCCAATCCGTTTTGAGCCAGTCAAACTGCACGCACCTGATTGTTTCCGTCAACGGCGCGCATGAGGTTTATACATCGATTCCCTGCAAAGCGGAGATTAAAGTCTGTCCGTAGAGGCATACCGGCAGGAAACCGGATATCTTTAAATAATTTAAAATGAAGAGGTAGCAAGTATGTCAAAACGAATTGCAAAACTAGCTGGAGTTGCCGCCGTGTTGTTTGCGGTAACAGCCTTTGCGCAAACGCCGCAGCAGGTCTCGCAATGCCGGGAGCAAAACAATAAGTCTTTCGGCGAATTAGTCTCCATTATTCAGAAGGAAGAGAGTGCCGGAAATATTCCAAAACCTGAATTAAGCAACCTCTCCCGGCATTTGGACAGAATCACGGAAAGCTTGAACAAAAGCGGGCAGACCATGACGGAGTGTCAAGCGACCGGCCGTTACATGGACAACCTGCGCTCCGAAGTCCAGAGAATTACCGGACCTGTCGTTCAGTGTCGTGCACAGAATCAAAAAGCGCGCCTTGAATTGGTCCAAATGTTCCAGAACGCGCGTTCGGCTGGAAATATTTCGCCGGATGAGGCACAGAGTTATGAAAGCTTGGAGCAGCGCCTCAACGCAATGGCCGAAAATTTAAACAGAGACGGTCTGACGCTGCCGGAATGTCGGCAGTTCAGCTATGAAATAAACAGTGTCCGTTCCAACGTCCAGAGGATGGCCGCAACGCCTGCTTCCCCTGGCGCTGATCCACAGTTGGCTCAGTGTCGCGCACAGAATTCGAGAGAGCACGGTGAAGCGGCCCAGCTACTTCAGAGGGCGATTGCAGGCAACAACATCAGGTCTGACCAGGCAAATGTTTTTTCGCGCAATCTTAACAGCATCGCCGGAAACTTGAACAAGAACAACCTGACGCTGCCGGAATGTCAGCAAATCACCCGCGACATCGCCAATATTCGATCCAGCATCTCCCAGATGGCCCCAACTTCCGGCCAAGAGATGTCTTTGCCTCAATGCCGTGCAGATAATTGGAAAGCTCACAATGAAGCATCAAACTTCATGCAGCAGGCGCGTTCGGCCGGAAAGATCGGGCAGCCGCAGGGACAGGCTTTTGCTGAAATGAATAACAGGCTTGCTGGAATCGGGCAAAATCTGAACAGAGGAAACCTGACCCTGCCGGAATGTCAGCGCATCACCCACGACATTGCCGATGTGCGTTCAGATGCCCTGAACCTGTCCATGGTTTCCGATCCACAGCTGGCGCAGTGTTACACACAGAATCAAAAAGATCACAGTGCTCTAGTCCAGCTCATACAACAGGCACATAGAGCCGGAAAGTTGAAGCCGCAGGATTACGCGGATATGGATCGCCGTCTCGCCGGAATCGGACAAGCTCTGAATAGCGGATACCTTAGACTCCCGCAATGTCAGCAGGCAATCACCCGCGATATTGCGAACATCCGCAGCGGACTCCAGATGAGAGGAATACATTAATCCATCACGGAGTCGAGATGCAGGAAAAAATGGGACGGTTATTCATGCGCTGTAATCGGGTCACTCTTGGTCTGTTCCAGATGAAAGTGCACTACGCTTAGCTGAAGAAAAGATCTCAGAGGGGTCTCCGGTAGCTGAAGCATTTTCCAGGCCGATTATTAAGTTTACGAACGACAAAAATGGACTACGAAATGAAAACAAGTCAAAGGCAGACCTGATCCCTTGTCTGCCTTGTTCTGACCTTCCGGTTTCTTTTTTTTGTTCCGGCCCGGGAATGAAAATGCCCCGGGATGAATCGTCCTCCGGGGTTTGTTCCGCCGAGACACTTTCTTCAGCGGGAGGCGTGCCCTTTAATTTTGCCACCTCTTCTTCAAGACTTCGGACTTCCGCCATGAGGACATCGATACACTGGTCACGCTCTTGTTCTGATCGCATAGCAGAGCAACCTCGGATTCAGTTATTTCGACAATACGGCTGATGTTTTACATGTTCTAATGTTCGTTGATTTTGCGCTTGAACAATATCACCATCCGGCCGCCTTCCCAATGCCGATTTTTATTTCTCAACCGGGACATTTTGAAAAGCCGCAGCGGGGTTCTTATTCCCGGCCTCGAAGCCATGCGGCACAAAAAGCAGGATTGCATTGAAATCCCGGTGAAAAAAGTCTATGAAAAAAGCGAAGGGATTCTCATGAGCCAGCCGGCATCTGAAAACAACAGCAAGAAACGCAAACCAGCCAACCTTATATACGGCCTGAACGATCCCGTGCCGGGGCCGACGTGTCTGCTCCTGGGCCTTCAGCACAGTTTCCACGTCACAACGGCGCTGATCTTTGCCATGATTGTCATCCAGGCGATGGGCGGCTCGCGGGAGACGGCGAGCTTCTTTATCAGCATGTCGCTGCTCGCGGGAGGGATCGCCGTCATCCTTCAAGCCTTGAACCGCAAAGGATTTGGGTCTGGATATTTCGCGCCGTCCGTCTGCGAGCCGGCTTATCTCTCCGCAGCCGTGCTGGCCGCCAAGATGGGCGGCCTTCCTCTCGTCCTCGGGATGACGGTCCTCTCCGGTCTTTTCGAAATGGCGATCTCCCGCGTGGTCCATCGGCTGCGCACGATTTTCACGCCCGAGGTCATGGGACTGGTCGTGGCCATGGTGGGCGTGTCCGTGATTCCGGTCGCCGTACGCAATTTCCTGGGTGTTACTGAGCAGAGCCAGATGATCAATCCCGGCGTCGTGGCGGTTTCCGTCGTTACCCTGGGGACGATGGCGGCCATCACGATCTGGAGCCGCGGAAAGCTCCGGCTCTTCTCCGTGATCATCGGTATGGTGGCAGGCTATATCGTTTCTTATCTGGCGGGCTTTCTGCCCGCAGCGCATATCCACCAGATCGCCGATAAACCCTGGGTGGCGCTGCCCGATTTCAGCATGCTCAGCTGGTCATTTGATGCATCGCTCGTTCTGCCGTTTCTGATCGCCAGCCTGAGCACGTCCGTCAAGACCATCGGCAACCTGACGACCTGCCAGAAAATCAATGACGCGGATTGGAAACGTCCGGACATGATGAACATCAGAAAAGGACTCCTGGCAGATGGATTCAGCGTGAGCCTGAGCGGGCTTATGGGCGGCATGTCCCAATCCACGGCGTCGAGCAACATCGGGCTTTCCCTGGGCACGGGGGCCACAAGCCGCCGCATCGCTTTTGCCACCGGCGGAATTCTGATGGCGCTGGCTTTCTTTCCCCGCTTCGCCGAAGTCTTTGTCGTCATGCCCCAGCCGGTGATGGGCGCGACGCCGCTTTTCGCCGTCTGCTTTATCATTTTTACCGGCTTTCAGATCATGATGTCCCGCATGATGGACCAGCGCAAGATTTTCATCCTGGGCATTTCCCTGGTTTTCGGTCTGAGCGTCAGTGCCCTGATCAATTCCTACGCGCAAATTGAAACGCCCTGGCTGCGGCCCCTGTTTTCCTCATCCCTCTATATTGCGACCATCCTGGCGATCGCCCTCACCATTCTTTTCCGGATCGGCCTCACGAAGAAAGAAAAGACGACGCTCATGCCGGGGAAGACAACGTATGATGACATGCGGGAGTTGATGGAAAAGCAGGGCGCCCTGTGGGGGGCGCGTCAGGAAGTGGTCGAACGGGCCGCCTCTGCGCTGAATGAGTGCATGGAACTCGTCACCGCCGAGGCGCTCACGGATCATCCGGTGCAACTGGAAATCAGCTTCGACGAATTCGACCTGGACCTGGTGCTCGAATACGACGGCCGGCCTCTCCGCCTGGATCTGGACTATGCAGCGCCGGGATCGCTCGATGACGAGGTTTCCCTCCTGCAGTTATCCATTTGCCTGATCCGCAAAGACGTGGACCGGCTCACCACGGCCGAAAAAGACGGCCGGCAGAGGATTATGCTGCATTATGATCATTGAGAACCGGTCACTGAAGCCGGGTGATCGGTGTTGACTTCATGTTCACTCTTTCCGGTCGGAATGAGCACCTCAATGATACCGGATATTGAAAATGCAATGGCTTCCGGCTTAGAGCAAAATGACTTCCTATCCACTCTTGCATGCCCCCATTCATCGGGTGGACGACGCGGGAAAATATTCCAAGTGGAAATACTGACCTGATTCGTTTCAGAAAATACGATGATGATTTACCGGGCCTGCGCACGGCAGCATCAAGAATGCTGCGTCGGGGGTCGTTCACAACGATCGTCGATCCTGCACCCGGAGGGGCACAGGATCGATCTCGCAGGCATTTGACGGTTGTCCGACGGTGGATCGCCGCGCGATACGTTTACTCGTCGATGCTCACGCCAACCGTGACTCCGTAACCGTCCCGGGAGGATGATGTGTTGGTCATGACCACATAGATTTCGGTAATGCTCCCGCCAAAATCATTATAGGAGATTAGCCTTTGGGCGCCGTCATTGACATCTTCCGGCGTTCCCACGGGTTTAAGAACACTTCCCTCTCGCTTGAAGGCGACCAGCCGTATTCTGCCATTGGCCTGACCGGGTTTCGAGTTGACACGGACATCGAGCGTGACCGGATCTTCAGGGCCGTCGGCGAACCTGAGGATCGCCACCTTGCCGGACAGGCGCAGCATGGTGAAGGAACGGCTGGCCGATGTGGAGCCCCGAACCGGTATGATGGTCGCACCCTGATTTTCCGCTTCCTCTTCGTCGATATCGAGGGGGGAACCCGGGGGCCGGTTGGCAAGATTCAAAAACCTGTCCCGGTTGAAGATGTTCCCCGCAATGAGATAATCGTAATAGAATTCCCAGAAAAGCCCGGTTGGGCCGGAGACGGCCTTGCCAATGGTCTGGGCGGCCGAGGTATCGATCGTCGTCATATTTATTTTTTCTTTGCCCGGTTTGTTGGCATAAAACACCTGGAAGAAATTTTTGAAAGAGCCATGCCCGTAACGTGCAAGCAGGTAAGAGATGAACGGGAAGTGCACGTATTCGTAATCGTCATTATCGGCAATGGAGTCCTCATCGCTGTCGAGGCGCATGTCGAAATCGCCCATGTATGTGTCCGCCAGGGTATATATGTCGCCGAGATTTCTTAGGATATAGAAGCCGATGGCGTCGGCCATGGTTTCATCAAACCAGCTCATCCCGTCGTCATGGTTGTTGCCGGCGTGTCGCAGGGTTTTATACTGCACGAGGTGAACGAATTCATGATGGCAGGTGTGCGCGAGGTCCTCGTTGGGCGTTTCTCCCGGCTGGACGTAGATATTATTGCCGTCGTCCGCCCGGGCATAGGCATCATCCTGTTCCTCAAATTCGACGGGCCACGTATCCCTGTATCCCGACCGCGAGCTGGGTCCCGGTTTCATAAAGCCCATTTCAACGACGATTTTCTGATAAGCATTTTCCATATAACCGGAGATGGCCTCAGCCTGGGCCTTGTCGCCGGCATCGTAGTACTGGACGGTAAAATGATCGCTTACGATATACTTTGCTCTGGCCGTCGTATCCGCTCTCACGGCGGTTGCCGTCACATCGCCCGCGCCCGCGGCCTCCGGAACGACGCCGACAATCTTCATGGCGACGAATTCCGAAATGGTCATGCCGTCTTTCCGGACGCCGGGCTTGGCATTGGGCGAGGGCTTGGCCGGGTTTGCGCTGTAGATCCGGGTTCCGAAAGGCAGAATCAGTTCGACGGTGGAGGATACGACCCGGCGCGCTGCATCGAACTCGCACGGTGTTTCACTCCAGGCATAGCCGGTCCAGACAACCAGACGGATGCTTGCAGGATCAAAGCCTGTCGGATCGACTTCAAATTCGATCGTCGCCGAGGTCAAAAGGTCGATCGGGTCCTCGGAGGAAGTTGTCGAAAGGACGTAGGCTTTGGTCATGTCCACCAGGGCGGGATTCTGCCTGCTGTTCGAAACGGCGACCTGCGATAACCGCACCCGGGTGTCCGTGGGCAACGACCCGGCGGGGAAGGTCACCCTGAATTCGCCATGCGTGACGCGTCCGCTCTCGCCCGGGGCAAAAGCCTGTGTGGCGAAGGATGCTTCCGCCATGTTGGAGATGTCGGTGCTGACGAACGGCGAACTGGACGAGCAGCCCGCCAGGCACAAAATGAAGATCACAAAAAACGAACAGGCCGCGGTGTTGATGCATCTGGGACAGTTTTTCATTTTCACCTCGCTTTTAAAAGTCAATCTCATCCAGGCGTTTTGCCGCCATGGGGAAACCTGCCGGCCCGGATCAATTACAAGGATAGCACATTTGCAAAGCCGGATAGTTCACGTGAATCAGATTATTGATGCCGTCTCTGGCATCAGCGGTCAGATAGGGATCCGGGCAAATCCTCTCGCCATTCCTGATGAGTGAGATGTGGACATGGTAGTATGTGCCGGGCACCGTATGAAGTCTGCCCAGGATTTCCCCCTGGGCAACCATTTGTCCGGGCGTGACGGACAGGTTGGCCAGCTGGATGTCCCGATCCGCTTCGACAGGGGTCAGATTTTCAAAGGCATAGAGGATGCGGTAAGTGGAATTGTATTTGACGATGACGCTGGTCATCCACAAATTATTTCCCTGGTTGCGGGTGGCATTCACTTCGACGACCTTGCCTGCCGCCATGGCCCGAAACGGCATCAGATTTCCGGCCGGAACGATGTCGAGTCCGCTGTGGTCCTCCCACGGGCTTACGACATTGCAGCCGAAGCCTTTTTGAATAGAGGCCATATCGGCGTAGTTCACATAAGGGCTGATCAGACTGATCTCTTCTACGGGGTAATTATCCGGACAGGCCCCCTTTGTTCCATTATACGGAGAGGTTGTGGTTCCGCCCAGTGTGTATTCGCCGGTGAAGCTGTTTCCGTCATTGGCAAAAACCAGCGTCAGGACCATCTCCTGACCTTCAACGGCTGTATGCAGGGTCATCTGCGTTCCAAAAACGGTTCCCGTTCCCGTCAATGTCAGTGTATCCGCGGTCAATGTAAAATTCACGGAAAGACCCGATTGACTGATCTGCAGAACATGATCATGAGCCGATATGCAGTAGGTTCCGCTGTAATTCGGAAGCAACGTGTCCCCGTGACAACTGGCCATAAGCAGCGTGGTAAAGATAAGAAGGATCAATCGCCCGACATGCAATTTCATGGAAGTTCCCTTTCCTACGGTTGACGAGGGCAGCCCCGCCCCTGACAGTCTAATAGTCTAATAGACTAACAGCCTAACAGCCTAACAGCCTATAGTCTACAACCCGATATCCGTCACTTCTATTTCTCAATCTCAAACTTCGACTTTTCCGCGCCGCAGACCGGGCAGGTCCAGGAATCGGGGATGTCTTCAAACCGGGTGCCGGGGGCGATGCCGCCGTCCGGGTCGCCTTTTTCGGGGTCGTAGACATAGCCGCAGACGGAGCAGACATAGCGCGCTGCGGTTTTGGGCGCGGGCTTGACGTTGTTGCTCTCCTCGTAAGTCGGCGCGGTCTTCGGGGATTTGCCGCCTTTGACCGTCTGATAATAATCATAAGTCAGGGGCGTACCGCTCCCGATCACATCCGCATCCGCGACCTTACCCACAAAAATCGTATGCGTCCCGCAATCGAGTTCGCCTTCCACTTCCGCTTCAATAAAACTCAAACAATGATCAAGGATGATCGGGACGCCGGTTACACCGGCCTTTGTTTGGACACCCTTCAGCTTGTCTACGTCACGGCCGCTTTTAAAACCGAACAGGCCGATGAACGTCATCGGCGCTTCTTCCGCTAAAATATTCACCACAAACTTGCGGCTCGCCTTGATCAATTCATGGGTATAGTTTTCTTTATTGATGCAGATGGCCAGGGTGGCGGGTTTGGACGTCGCCTGTATAATTGAATTGGCGATCTGGCCGTTGAATTTGCCGTCCTTGCCGGATGTGACGATGTACAAACCATAGCTGAGTTCATGAAGAGCTGCTCTGTTCATTTTTTTCTTTCCTCTTTTCCAGGTGGATTTTCTCGAGCCATCTTTATAGCCGAATTTTCGTAATCGCGCCACGAAATTTCCAGGGGGTTTTTTCTTTTGACAAATGACGATTTCTCCTATAGTGACTTCAAAAGCTAGCGATATTGCCCTTTTATCCAATATGGCCGGGCTTATCGGACGGTGTTCAGAAAGCAGGAACTTTTTAAACCCTATTGATGGGAACCCTGTAGCGGAAAGAGAAAAATATGACGATCACCTATCAGGAATTTTTGCAGAAGAAATCCTTTGCCTTTGAAGAAATCCTTGCCTTTTCACGTGGATCGCTGATTAAAGATCCGCCGGCCGGATTTGAAGCCCGCCTGCCCGCGCCGCCGTTTCTGATGATGGACCGCATCACGCTGATTGAAAGCGCGGGCAATGCCGGGAAAATCATTGCCGAGCAGGACATCCGTCTGGACTCCTGGTATTTTCAATGCCATTTTACGAGTGATCCGGTGCAGCCGGGGTGCCTGGGCGTGGACGCGATCTGGCAGCTTTTGGGATTTTTCTGCGTCTGGCGCGGGTCGCTGGGGACGGGCAGGGCGCTGGGCTGCGGGGAGGTGGTGTTTAACGGCCAGATCCGGCCATTCAACAAACTGGTCCGGTATGAAATCGACGTCCGGCGTTTTTCCCAGTTGAAGGATTCCGGGGCATCCGTGGTCATCGGCGATGGACGGGTCTATGTGGATGATGAGCTGATTTACACCGTCGGACAGGCCAGAACCGGTATTTTCAAGGATATTGCCTATCCCGATTATCCAAACCGGTCGAAGAATTCCGTGGGCGGAATCATGCAAAGGTAGAAAGCCGGCATGCCTTTTGTTTTTCGGACCTGTAAAAAAATATTGAAAATCTTTTCCGATTGGGGCTAAGATCGCGCGATTTTTTTCAAAGAATGCCTGGTGGAATAGGTTTTGAACATTATTAAAAAAACGGCTCTTTATTTAGCCCGCAAGAAATATTGCAGGACCGCGATCGAGGATCACGCCGATCTGTCGTCCATCGGTAAAAAACCGACGCCGCTCATGATGGTCGGTCTCGGCCTGATCGCATTCAGTTATACCATTGGGATGCCGACCGTCCTGGCCTTCGGCGTCTTTGCGACCGCGCGGGGAAAGCCGCTGTTGGGTGTTATCGGCGGGATTGTGATCTATGCGATCTCGACCATTATATTTATCATCGGCATCAAGATGGCGGGGAAAAAATATTTCCAGGTGTTTTCCCGGTGGCTGATCCGGCGTGTGCTGGAAAAAATACTCGGTGAAGATGTCCGGTTGCTTTCCGAAACCAGTTCGGATAATAAGCATTCACAAGATTAAACGCGTATGAAACGCTGAATCCGGAAGTCTGCGCATTCCCCTTAACGGACTTGGGGGAACGCGGGTGAATACTGAATCCTATTGCTCCTAAGGATCGAAGCTCTCCACGGAGAGTTTCAATTAAACATATTGAGGTGACCCATGAGTACAGTACAGGAAATAATCAGTGAACTGAAAGTTAAAATTATTGCGACGCTGGGATTGCTGGATGTAACACCGGACGATATCAAGGACGATGATCCGCTCGTGGGCGGCGATACGGGCATTGATTCCATTGATGTTCTGGAGCTGGTCATGATGATTGAAAAGGATTACGGCGTCAAAATCGAGAGCAAGGAACTGGGCGCTAAAGTGTTTGCTTCGGTCCGCGCCCTGGCAACCTATATCCAGTCAAAAACGACAAAAGCCTAATCTCCAATTAAGCATAATAGCCTGCTGTTTTGCGACGACCGAGAGCATGATGTCTTCATGAAGAAAGTATTGTTGATTTCCGCCAATATGATGAAAAAGCCCTATCCGGTTTATCCGCTGGGGCTCGACTATGTGGCGGGCGCCTTGAATTCCCGCTATCAAACCAGAATTCTGGACATGAACGAGTTCTCCTCTTTGGACGTTCTCGGGGAACAGATCCGGCAATACGCGCCGGACTATATCGGCCTTTCCATCCGCAATATCGACAATACGGACACGATTAACAGCCATGGCTTTTTGTCCGATTACCAGGACCTGGTCGGCGTCATCCGGCAGAATTCGCAGGCGACGCTCATTCTGGGGGGGAGCGGCTACACGATTTTCCCCGTGGAGTTTATCCGCGCGCTCGGGGCGGACTACGGCATCGCCGGAGAAGGAGAGCGACTGCCTGCGCTGCTTTCCGCGCTGGAAAATAAAACCGACGTCATGGCCATTCCCGGAGTTGTCACGGGTCAAACTTCGTCGGTTGCCTATCGGGCCTGGGATGGCGGGATGAATCGCGCGTTTGATCCGATGGCCTCCCATGTCCAATACTATCAGTCCTACGGCGGCATGCTCAACCTGCAAACCAAGAGAGGCTGTCCTTTTCGATGCAGTTACTGCACCTATCCCCATATTGAAGGCAGCCGGATGCGCTTCTTCGAGCCGGACGAAATCGCAAGGCAGGCCCGCCGGATGCAGGATGCCGGCGCCAAATACATCTTTATGACCGATTCCGCTTTCAACGCCAGCTACGAGCACAGCCTGCAGGTGGCCCGGGCCTTTCAGGAAGCCCGGATCAGCATCCCCTGGGGGGGATTTTTTGCGCCCACCGTTCCGCCTGCCGACTATTTCCAAAAGCTGGCCGCGGCGGGGCTCTCGCACGTCGAGTTCGGCACGGAATCGATGTGCGACACCATGCTGGCCAACCTGCAAAAACCGTTTGTTTCCGCCGATGTTTTCCGGGCTCATGAAAAGGCCCTCGCGGCCGGTTTATATATCGCCCATTATTTTCTGCTGGGCGGCCCCGGCGAAACCCCGGAGACGCTGCAAGAGACGTTAAGGGGTGTCGATAAGCTTTCCCGCGCGGTTTTTTTCTTCTTTTGCGGAATCCGCATCTACCCGCATACGGCTCTTTATGACACAGCGCAGAGCGAAGGCCAGATCAGCGCCTCGCAGAATCTTCTGGAACCGGTTTTCTACCGGTCGCCCTTTATTTCCGATGTTGAAATTCTGAAAACGGTCGAGGCGCACGCCGATGGACGTCTGAACTGGCTGATCGGCGCGGGGGAAAGTAAGGCGACCCGGATCCTGCCCAGGCTCTATGACCGGGGGCATACGGGGCCCCTGTGGGAGCACCTCATCTGACGTCGATGACTTTATAAAAAGTCCTGATACTGGGCCCCACCTTCAGGTGGCGTTGCGCTGCAGCCTCAGTCGCTGCGGCGTATAACCTGAAGGTCACGCGTAACCTAAAGGTCACGCGTAAATATACGCCTCACTTCTTCTGCTTTGCGCGCCTTGTCTCAGGCGCTCGCGTGCCCACACTGGGGTATTTTCTAAAGTCATCGCAAAATTTTGCCCTGAAGGATCCTATGGAGATGAAAAGTCGAACGGTCGTTTGGAGTCCTGCTCACATTGTGGGGATCTTTCTGCTTGCTGCCGGCTGTGTGGCTTTCTTTATTCATCCCTATCTGTCGGTTGCTCTCCTTTTACTTTATATCGTTTTATGCGTGGGTTCCTGCTTTTTGCCCGGGACGAATTTTCTGGGGCCGGTGATCAGCCGGGGGCGAACAGGGAAAAATGAGGTGGCGCTGACCTTTGATGACGGGCCCTCTGATGTAACAACCCCGAAAATCCTCGACCTGCTGGATCGGTACGGGGTGAAGGCCGCCTTCTTTGTTTCCGGTGTCAATGCCCTAAGGCATCCTGATCTTATCTGCGAGATCATCCGGCGGGGCCACGAGATCGGCAATCATTCCATGAATCATGACCCGCTGGTCATGATGAAAGGTTACCGGAAACTTTACCGTGAAGTTTTTGAGGCCGAGCATGTTCTGCTGGAAATGGGGATTGCCGCGCGGGCATTCCGTCCGCCGGTCGGCATCATCAATCCTGAACTTCCTCCCATTCTGGCGCGGTTGGGACTGATTTGTGTAACCTTCAATTGCCGCGCGCGCGATGCGGGCAACCTGCGGGTTAAAAATCTTGCCGCGAGAATTCTAAAAAGGGTCAAGGGCGACGACATTATTCTTTTGCATGATAAACCGCCGCGCCGGCTGGAGGATAATCCGGTATTCTGGCTTGAAATCGATAAAATTTTGGCAGGCATCCGTGATAAGGGATTGCGCATCGTGCCTTTGTCCGAACTCATTGGAATGGAACTGATGACCCTGGATCGACGAGCCTGATCAGCCTTTTTTCTGCAAAACGAATAATGATTGACCCCGGAAAAAAATTTTGATTGAAAAACCAAACAATGATATAGAGTTCAACCCTTAGCATAAAATGCTGTATCGGACATCGCCCCGGAGGGATTTTTTTGCTCGATCAATGGAATTTGCTCAAAGATGTTAACTGGATTGCGCCTGACCGCCTCGAAGCCCGGGTCCGGGTGCCCCAGGACTGTATCTGGTTTACCGGGCATTTCCCCGGTGAGCCGATCTTACCGGGCATTGCTCTGGTTTATACGGTTTATGAAGCTATTTTGAGAACAGCTCAAAAAAGAGGAGAAGCGGTCAGTATTTCTTCTTTGAAGAGAGTCAGATTTACGGGTCCTGTCCGGCCGGGGGAAGCATTCCTTCTGAACCTGACCGGCGAAGACCGGAATACGGAAATATTATTTAATTTTAAAGTGATTGTTCATGACAAGGTCATTTGCAGCGGTCAGGCAGCCGCGACCAAAAGACCATCCGGGATAAATTAGTCTAAAAGGAGGATAGGATGCCTGAAAGCAAAGAAACAAAGGGCATTGAGCGGCATGTAGCCGAAATCATTATTGGAGAGCTTAAGCTGGAGGACGTGACGCCGGATACGTTCAACCCGGATATGGATCTGGTGGACGAACTGGGGATCGACAGCATGGATCTGGCGACGATCGCACTGGTTTTACAGGATGAATACAAGATCATTATCGACGAGGATGATTATCCCCGGCTGAAGACCGTGCGTCTGATCTGTGAGTACATTGAAGAAAAACTCGCCGCGAGACATTAAGGACAGCACATCCACTTCTATGAGAGCGAATTTGAAGATAAAGCCTGAACCGGCCAGACCCAAATTCTCCGACCTGCTGGCCGATCCGGATGTGAAAGGCCGTTGGGAAAAGGTCCGTCAGTATTTTTTTCTCAGGGAATCAACGTACGATATGAGCAACCGCTGCAATATCCGTTGCGACGGCTGCTATTATTTCGAGGGCGACAAGCAGTTTGCCGTCGAAAATCTCAATGGAGAAGACTGGCGCAGCCTGATGCGGGCGGAAAAAGCGCGCGGCATTACTTACGTGGTGCTGGCGGGCGCCGAGCCGTCGCTGGTCCCCGACCTTCTGGAGGTCTGCTACGCGGAAATGCCGCTGGGCAGCATCGCGACCAACGGATTCAGGAAGATTCCCGAATCCGTCGGCTACAAAATCCATATTTCCGTCTGGGGGAACGATGAAACCAGCCAGCGGATTCGCAAGGCCAAAGACCTTTTAAAGAAGCAGATTGAAAACTATCAAGATGATCCGCGGGCGGTTTTTGTCTACACCTATACACGGGAAAATATCGCGGAGGCTCATGAAGTCGCCGCCGAACTGGCCGCCCATGGCTGCAGGCTGACCTTCAATATGTTTTCATCTCCCGTTGGATACGAGGGTCCGCTGCGTCATCACGCCGCGTCGCTGGCGCAAACCCGCCAGTCCATGATCGCCCTGCTGCACCAGTATCCGAAGACTGTCTTATTCTCCGTTTATAATGCCGTGGCGCATACGTCTCTGCTGGGATTGCATGATTTGTACAGTTGTTCCTATCCCCGCTGCAATCCATCGCAGGATATCGGCCTGGGGCGGTCGTTTCGTCAGTACCGCACGGATTTGCAATGGGACCGGCAGGCAGCCTGCTGCGTTCCGGATACGGATTGCCCCGATTGCCGTCATTACGCCGCCGGCTCCGCGGTGGTGACCGCCAGGCTTTACCGGCATGTCCAGTCCCCGGAGGCATTCAAATCCTGGCTGGATTATGTGGATACCTATCTGGCCGTGTGGGTGATGGGGTACGAAAAAGGGGAAAATCTTTGCGACGAAGTGATCGAGCCGCCGTCCGCTGCTCGTTAAGAAATGGGCGGCCCGTGAGGACGTCAAGAAGGACAGCTTAAATGAAAATGATCAGCACCCTGCTTTCTTCCGACTGGCATGACCGCTACCGGCGGATTGCCAGTCTCAATATTCGCAGTTCCATTTATGACCTGACGAACCGCTGCAATCTCCGCTGCAAGGGGTGTTTCTTTTTTTCTTCCGGCGAGCATCAGGTCATTGAAGAGATGGACATTCACAAGTGGGAACAGTTCATCGATAAAGAAAAAGCCCGCGGCGTGAACCTGGCGATCCTGATCGGAGGCGAGCCGACACTGTGCATGGACCGGCTGGAGGCCTTTTATAAGCGTTTGCCGACCTACTGCGCGACCAATGGCCTGATCAAAGTGCCCCGCGAGAAATTTCCCGATATGATGGTGGGTATTTCCCTGTGGGGAGGCGGCGAGGACGAAAAGGTTCTGCGGGGAAAAGACACGTTTGCCATTTCCAGTAAAAATTACGAAGGCGACCCTTTTACCTATTATCTGTATACCGTGACGCCCAGGCAGGTGGGACGGATTGAGCCGGTCATTAAACGCATTCGCGATGTCGGTTTGAAAGTGCATCTGCAATTGCTTTCCAACGATGAGAGCGTGGACGGATTTTCCTGGCGTGAGGGAGAACTTGCCGATCTGCGCTTCGAACTGGACGAAATGCTGGACCATTATCCGCAAACAGT
Organism: Deltaproteobacteria bacterium; assembly: GCA_036528635.1. Taxonomy (GTDB): domain Bacteria; phylum Desulfobacterota; class Syntrophia; order Syntrophales; family Smithellaceae; genus UBA8904. The sequence goes on along the minus strand of JAIGNE010000004.1, from coordinate 54,048 downwards.
CATTTCCAGTAAATACTACCATGAAGTCATCACCACCGGCATGATGCTGGGACGCCGGTTCGGCTGGCGTGAATGCCCGTCCGTCACGGAATCCATGGATACGCGGCAGCCGCCCGCCAGGCGTCTGATTCGCTTTTACCGGTGGGCCGCCGATCTCCATACCGTTCACCGCTGCTGCACATCCGCGACCAGGGACTGTTCGACCTGCAAGGACGGCGCGGCGCACATGAGCTGGATCATGGTGAATAAACGCGCGCATATGACGACCACGCGGGATTTCCAGAACTGGATTGAAGTGTATGAAATGTTCGCCAAGTTGTATCGGCTGATTCCGTGGTAGAAAATACAGGCTGCAGGCTATCAGCCTGCAGGATTTCAGGTGCAGGGAACGGTCGTGATAACCTGATCACCTGAAGGTGACACGAGGTCACATGAGGTGGCGAGAGGTCACAAGCCTTTCCCGGGGCAGGCTCCTCTTAAAAAAACCAAAAAAATATAATTGATATTTTTGCAAAGCTCTTGCATGATGACGCCTCATGTAACAGGACCGTTGGACGGATTGCCGTGTTCATTTAGAGGGATAAATTTTTCATGTCTGAAAAAACGCTGATATTGGGCTACGACGCCGTTTCTTCTCTGGGGACAGATTTGAACACCCAGTGGCAGCGCGCCCTCCGCGGTGAGTGCGGCATTGGAGAGCTCACTCGGTTTCCATTGACCGACGACTTTCCCGTGCGCGTGGCCGGCCAGGTGGACGATATCGATGTCGCGCCTTATCCTTTCCTGCAACCGCGCGAGATGGCGCACTGGACGTCGCCCATTTTCAAATATGCGCTACTGGTGGTCCATCGGGCGTTAAGAGCAAGCGGCGTGGAGATCACGCCCGGGATCGCGCCGCGCGTGGCCATTACCTTCAGTTCGGCCGTGGGCGGTCTGGATGCGGTTTTAAAAGCGGACCGCCAGCTTGCCGCCGAAAACAAAATGCCGCACCCGTTTGCCAATCCCAATTCCTGTATCAACATGGTCGGCGGAAAGGTTTCCATCCTGACCAGGGCCACCGGTCCCATCACCGCCACCATCACGGCCTGTGCCACCGGTGTTACGTCCATGATCATCGGGGATATGATGATCAAACAGAACCTGGCGGATGTGGTGATCTGCGGCTCCGTTGATTTCCCGCTGGTCGAACCGATTCTGGCCGGTTTTGCCACCATGAACGGCGCGTATCGTCCGAAGGAAGGGCAGGCCCACGAGGAGCCTGTAAAAACCAGCCGGCCCTTTTCCGTCAACCGCAGAGGCTTCGTGGTTTCCGAGGGAGCGGGGTGTATCATTCTGGCCGGGGATTCCTTCGCGCGGGCGCATGGACTTCACGCGAAAATTGAGATGGCCGGTTTTGCCATGACATCGGACGCCAGCCATTTTGTGGCGCCGAATCTCTCCACCGTGCAGCGATGCATTGAACTGACCATGGCCAGTGCGGGTTTGCAGCCGCAGGACATTGATGCCGTCAACGCCCACGCGACCTCGACGAAAATCGGGGACAAGGTGGAGGCGGATGCGCTCCGGAATGTGTTTGGCAGTCAGGTCCCGCCGGCATCGGCCAACAAGTCGCAGCTCGGACATGCCATGGGTGCCTCCTCCGCGATTGAGACCATCCTGGCCATGGAGGGGATGCTTCAGGATACGGTCCTCCCGACGATCAACTATGACGCCGATCCCGCGATACCTCTTGATTGTGTTCCCCAGAACGCAAGGACTTTAAAACAGGAATTTGTCTTGAAAAATGCGTTCGGTTTCGGCGGCTGCAACTCCTGCCTGATCCTGCGCCGAATCGCTTGATGGAAACAGGTAAATTATGAAACCACCCCAGAATCGCAGAGTATTTGTTGTCGGCTACGGCGCGGCCACCCCGCTTGGCAGCACATTTACCAAAACATGGCAGCGCGCCGTGAAGGGAGAAGCGGGTTTTCGCAAGGTCACCCGCTGCAAGGTGGAGTCGGCCTGCGATATCGTCGGCGAGATTCCCGACTGGTTCCCGCTGGAGCTGGATTTCACCGACGCCAAGGAAGTGTATAACTGGAATGCGGCCTTCGTGATTCTGACAATGGCGGTCTGCAAGGAAGCGCTCGCCCATGCCGGCATTACCATGGATGAAACGATTGCGCCCCGGATGGCCTGCCTGATCGGTTCGGCGCTGAACGGATCGGACGCCTATCGGGTGGCCATGCACGACCTGGAGCACCGCGGCCCGCTTCGAGTGAGCCCTTATCTGCTGCCGAATCTGTGCGCCAATCTGCCATCCGGAAAAGCCGGCATGCTTCTGAAATTTACCGGTCCCATCTTCTCGCCGCAGGGCGCCTGCGCGTCCGGCAATCACGCCATCGGCATCGGAGCGCGCATGATTCGCGACGGGGATTGCGATTTTGTTCTGGCGGGCGGTGCGGACGCGCCGATTCTGCCGGAGCTGATTCACGGCTTTGCCAATATGAATGCTACGATCAAGGTCCACCCGGATGACCGCGCCGCCGGGAACCATGCTCAGGCCTCGCGTCCCTTCAGCGTCGACCGCAAGGGCTTTGTGCTTTCGGAAGGGGCGGGCGTCGTCGTGCTGGCGGCCGAAGAGGTGATCAGGGCGCACGGCCTGACGCCGAAAGCCGAAATCCTGGGCGTAGGCTGGACCTCCGACGCTCATCACTATACCAGCCCCAATCCGGCGACCATTATCCGGGCGCTCCGGGAAACCATCGAAGACGCCGAGCTGAAGCCCGGAGATATCCAGTATGTTAATGCCCACGGGACCTCGACCCCCAAGGGCGACAAGACGGAAGTCAAATGCCTCCGGGAGGTTTTCGGCAAAGGCATCGAGAAGATTCCCGTGTCGTCCAATAAATCGCAGCTGGGCCACACGCTGGGGGCAACGGCCGCCATAGAAGCGGCCCTGACCATTGAGGGCATGCAGCAGGGCATTATTCTTCCGACCATCAATCATTTGCCTGATCCGGAATTCGCGGATATCGATGTTGTGCCGAATGCCGCCCGCAGACAAAAATATGAAATCGCGCTGTCCAACGCCTTCGGATTCGGCGGAACAAACTGCTGCGTGATCTTCCGAGGTGTCTAGCATGCGACCCAAACCCTTTGTGCCGGAGTTGTACAAGAATAATGAAAAATATGTCCGTGACCGGACGACGGGGCTTATCTGGCATCGGGCGGTTTACCGCACGCTGTATGCCGATACCGACCGTTCGCAGGTCGTCTACCATTCCAATTATCTGCGCTATTTTGAATTCGGCCGCACGTCGCTCATGCGCGACGTCGCCTATTCCTACAAAGAAATAGAAGAAAGCGGCTATGTCTATCCCATTATTGACCTGGGGATTACCTTTCATCAATCACTCTACTATGACGATTTGATGTTTATCCACACGCGGCCGGTGAATCTGGAACGCGTGCGCCTGCAGTTTGACTATATCGTCACGCATGTGGAAAAGGGCTATATCGTTTGTACAGGGTATACAAAGCATTGCGCGGCAAACATGACGGGCACGCCGGTTGCGGTAGACCCGAAGACGGTTCAGCTATGGCAGACCTTTCCCGACAAATTATAGAAAGCCGCTTTCCCTTCGCGCTTTCGACCGGGGCTTATTTACGCGACCATTCTTTTGAAGGCCGGGCCGTTTACCCCGCTGTGGAGGCCCTGATCACGCTGGCGCGCGCCGTAAGAAGCCGTCACGGGCAGGCGGCGCTTCATCAGATGGCCGGCGCGCAGTTTCCCAGGATACTGACCCTCTCGCCTGCCGGGGATCAGCAGGACATCCGGATTGAAATGGCGCTGTCGGAAGGCGGCATCAGCGCTTCCCTTCTGACGTCCGTGCATATTAAAAACAGCAACATGAGCAGAACCCTGGAACATGCGCGGGTCACCTTTGTCCAGGATGCCGCTCAGCCGAAGCCGGCGATCTCGTGTCGAGCAGCCCGGAAACTGGACGGCGAGTGCATTCACGTTCCCGCCGTTTCGATCTACCGCGAACTGATTCCCTTCGGATTGTCCTATCAAAACATTATCGGAGATCTTGCGGTTTCGCAGGAAGGCGCGCTTGCGGATATTACGGGCGGCAGCGCCGCTGCGGACGACTCGCTTCTGGGATCTCCGTTTGCGCTGGATGCGGCCATGCATGCGGCCTGTGTCTGGGGACAGCGTTTCACGGACATTGTTGCGTTTCCGGTCGGTTTTGAAACGCGGCTGATCCATGCGCCCACCCGGAAAGGCGGGTCCTATTTCGCCCGCATAACGCCTGTGGATGCGGTTCGTGAATCTCTTGTTTTTGATGCCTGGATTTTTGATCAAAATGGTATACTATGTGAGAGCATCGGCGGATTGAGCATGCGCGACGTGACCCATGGGCGTATGCGTCCGCCCGGGTGGATTCGGGAAGGGGTATGGAGAAAGTCATCATAATTTGCCTGCTTACGTATCTGATCGGGTCGGTCAATTTTGCGATTCTTTTTTTCAAAATTGCCGGCAGGGCCGATCCACGCCTGGGTTTCAGCGGCAACGCCGGAACGACCAACGTCTATCGGCAGGCGGGTATGCCCTGGGCGGTGCTGGTTTTTGCCCTGGATATCGGCCGGGCACTGGCTGTTGCGGCGGCGGCCAGGTATTTCATCGAAGGTGAATGGCTGGCCTGGCCCGGTTTTTTCCTCGTCCTGGGAAACAGCTTTCCCTGTTTTCACGGATTTCACGGCGGTAAAGGCGTGGCCAACTATCTCGGATATACGCTGCTCATTGCGCCCTGGGCGGCGTTACTGGCGGCGATCATCTGGGTTTCGGTTTACTGGGTAAAGCGGGTGCCGTTCATCGCTTCTTTTTTTATGGTGGCTGTTCTGGCGGTGGGCCAGGCCGAACCGTATCAATGGGCGCTGCCCGCTTCGGCAGGCGCCCTGGCCGCTTTTGCGCTGATTGTTTTTAATCACAGAGTTAATATTAAAGACTACGGGAAAGACAGGCAGGCTTCCGGGCAGGAGCCATAACCGGCAGCTACAATACAATCTTAAAAGCACGATGCGCTTTGAGCGCTTCATACAGGGCTGTCCGATGGGATTCACTTTCCACCGTCAACTCCACATTCAGGGAGATATATTTGGCTGTTTCACTCTGACGGGACAGGGATATTCTGCAGGGACGGTCCCGGATGATTTCGTCAACAGCGCATTGCATTTTGTCCTGATCATCGCCAATGACTTTATAAATCCATAAACACGGATATTTTAACTGAAGTTTCTGCTTTTTATTTTCGGTCATGGTTTGCCAACTCGTTTCGTTTACCGTCTATTAAACACAAGTTGCCGGCGGCATCAAGGCTTTTCCCGCTCAGGGAATCCTGCCTGGAGAGGGGTATCCACACCGGATTCTGAAAGCGGCGCGGGGCATCAAAAAACTAGGCGCATGACTTATGCAGCCGCCGGAATTGGCTTTGACAAGATTTGGCGATTCTGGTAAAAAACACGGGCACGGGCATGGTTGGTTAGACGTTTTTTAAGAATGTCGTTGATGAAAATCAGGTATCATGGACTCTAAACAGCAAAGGAGGATGTATTGATGAAAAAAGTTTTATTTTTAGCATGCGCGTTTCTTTTTGTTGCCACGATGGCATTTGCCGCGGGACCCAAAACGTATCAGGTGACCGGGCCGGTTTTGGAAATCAAAGGGGATATCATCGTCGTCCAGAAAGATACCGACAAATGGGAAGTCGCTAAAGATGCTGCGACGAAGATTACCGGTGATCTGAAGGTCGGTTCGAAAGTCACGATCGAATACACGATGACGGCCAGGAAGGTCGACGTGAAGGAAGACAAGAAGGCGGAACCCAAGAAGAAAAAATAGAGGAATTTTGATTTACGGTGCAAAGGGCTGTTCCCTGTCGCAAAGGCGGGAGCAGCCCTTTTTTTTGCGGGTCAGGCAGACATGACAGCGGCCGGTTCATAAACGATCATTGCTTATTAACCAGCCGCTGTCTGAAGGGTACATGATGGTCCGGCATTGCCATGGCGTTTAAGGAGCGGGCAATGGCACGACGGCGCCCGGGGTTAATGCCCCGGTGGTTTGATTAATGGTATAAACCGAGATGTTATTGGTGCCTGCGTTCAACGCATAGGAGAATTGCCCCGATGGATCAATCGTAAAAGCATAAGGGTTCGTTCCGGAAGCCGCGGCCGTCCCCGCGGTCAAGGCTCCGGTGGCCGGATTGATGGCGTAGACGGATATATTATTGGAACCATAATTGGCCGCATACGCATATTGACCCGACAGGGCTGCGGTTGACGGGATAATCGAGATCACATAGGGCAATGCATTGGTCAGCACCGCGGTTCCCGTGGTTAAAGACCCATTGGTCTGATTGATGGTAAAGACGGAGATGGTGTTGCCGGCGAAATCGGCCGTATAGGCGAATTGTCCCGTCGGATCGACCATAACCGCGCCGGGCATCGCTCCGGCGAACACCGTGAGGCCAGGGGTCAGATTCCCGGTGACCGGATCGATGGTAAAAACGGAGATGGTATTCGAGCCCGCGTTGGCCACGTGGGCAAACTTCGTCAGCGGGTCAACGCTAATCACGGACGGATTGAGCCCCGTAACGGCTCCCGTCCCGGCGGTTAAAACGCCGGTGACCGGGTCGATGGCGTAGACGGAAATCGTGCTGGAACCGGTATTGACCGCATAGGCGAAACTGGTTGATGCATCCACCGTGACCCTGTAGGGATTGGTCCCGGCCGCAAAGGGCGAACCAATGATGGGTATCAGGGCGCCCGTAACCGGATTGATGACATAGGCGGAGATATCGCCCGAGCCCGTATTGGCCGTATAGGCATATTTCCCCGCGGCGCTGATGGTCACGGCGTAAGGATTTGTTCCGGCGGAAAACGGCGATCCGGCCGTCTCAGTCAGGGCGCCGGTGACATTATCGATGAGGTAAGCCGAAACATCATTGGAGTTCAGGTTCGCCGTGTACAAAAAATTGCCTGTCGGATCAATCGTGATCGAGTTCGGATTGGTTCCGGCCGCAAACGGTGAGCCTAAGATGGGCGTCAAAGCGCCTGTGACGGCATCGATCGTGAAGGCCGAAATATTATTGGTTTTATAATTTGCCGCGTAGGCAAATCGCCCTGACGGATCGACGACCAGGCGGGGCGGCGGCGCCATGCAGATGATGATCACGTCGGTGACCGGGGCATCATTGATGGTGCCCGTGCCGTTCACGACCGTACAGGTTTGCGATAAGGAGGGAGGCATTGTTTTGATGGTCACGGAATAGCTGCCCCCGGTTGTGATGGCCCTGCCGAAAACGAATGCCCCGTTGGCATCGACGGTCTGATCGTCCGTGCCGTTGTTTTGCAGTACCAGTCCGCCGCCAACCAGACCGGTGACCGTTCCTCTGACTGTATAGCTGTATCCTTCGTTGTCGCCGCAGGACACCAGGACGGCCGCGAGGCCGACGACGCAGATGACACTCGCCAGCAGACGCGACAGGTGTCCAGTCGTCCTTTTTGTATTTTTTGACCGCTCCAACATTTTTGCCTCCTTGCATCCGATGTGCAAATGATTCTTGATTGAGTATTGCTTTTTCTTGTTCGGAATATATGAAGAATTGTCCGGTATGTCAATGGAATATAACACCCGGCGTCTTATCCGGCGGACAATCGCTGCCAGGATTGGTTAAATATCTGAACGCTCCAGTTCCAGCAGCATGAGCTTGATGCCGGATAATTTTTTGAGTTTGGCCTGAAGCAGTGGAGAATCCTTCCCCTGCCGGAGGTCGTCCTCCGTGAAATGCCGGCCAATGACATCGATAGCCTCCTGAATATGCAGCAGGAATTTGTCCGCGCTGATGACGCCGTTGACTACATGATAAACGGCAATGTTATCGTCGATGAGCTTTTCGGTTTCGTAATGGGCTTTTTTTAACCAGCCCAGGACGATCCGGCAGAGCCGCGGAGTGATGGACGGGGCAAAATCCCACAGAATGAGGGCAAACATGTATTTCATGAAGGGAATGTTGCTTCGGCAAAGCACCAGGTTTTCATACCGGGCGATCAGCAAATCGAGGATGAGCAGCAGATTCCGGCCGCTGTTTGCCGATGGATTGCCGGTCGCCGGCTCGTCGGCGTTCAGCCAGCCGATGCTGCGAAATATGCACTGGCTGACGTCGAGGAAGACGCCGCGGACGTCGGTTGACAGCAGCTTGGCGCTGTTGCCTTTTGTTTTGTTTTTGACCGGGAGCAGTTCAATCAGGCAATAAGTATAACTGATCATATAGAGGGAGTTTAAGGCCTTGCCGGTTGCGGAAACAGCCATGCTTTTCATGAAGGCGTCCCTGGCCTTGACCAGCCTCTCCACCAGGTCTGTCTTCTGTATGGCCTCCCGGCCCGCCGGATTTTTTCCCTGAAGATATTTCAAGTATTTGACGGCTCTGCTGAAATGGACCATTCCGATTTCATGCCAGATGTCACTCTCCGGCTGGCAATGGCCGACGATAAATTCTCCCTCCGCTTCGGCCCGCTCAAACGCGTGAATGGCGGAATAAAGATCGGGCTGCGTCTGGGCGACGTTCGAACAAATCAGCATGCGCATCAGCCTGGCCGTGAGGTTGAGCGGCCTGGACAGCAGCAAGTGGGCCAGCACGGCGTCTGCTTCATGGGGCATCCGCCGGGCGCGCAGGACTTTGGCGATTTCAGTCAGCAAAAGCGCGCTCTGCGGGAAACGGTGCATGGCCTTGATGGCGCCGAAAGAAGATTCCCCCGTGTACTCCGGGAAATGGAGCTCCCTTCTGAAATTTTCATAGGAGGGCCCGGTGATCGACCGGGGCAGCATTTTTTCTTCCAGAAGGGACGGGATATAATCATAGTAGCTGTAAGACAGAAAATTGCTGACCGACCAGAGATCGCCGCTGTATCCTGTCATCTGGTGAACGTGATCGGTATGGATTTCGAAGCCTGCCTTGACCGACGCGTAAAGTGTGCACAGGTGGGCGAAATCGGTCAGGTAGATGTTTGATTCGGCATTCAGGCGGATATCCAGTATCCGGTGAATCGTGGCATTGGCTTCGGACAGGACTCCCGCATGGATAATGATGATCAGTTTTTTCTGGGAGCTGCCGGAGGCGGAAAGCAGCCAGCGGACGGCCATTTGATGGGCAATGGCGATGATGTTGCGGACCGCTTCGCTATAGAGCCGGGGTTCATCCACCGGACCCGGCTTTTTAGGCGCCCGCAGGTTGAAGGTGGTCGCGCCGACCGTCTCCATGATTTTTTTGTGGATGTGATTCTCCAGCCGCAGGTATTCAATGCAGTCGGACAGCTCATTTTTAAGCCAGGCAACATCCGATGATGTGATAATTTCGCCCTGCCCCAGCAGGTGAAAGGTGATCGTGACACCGGCGGTTTCCGAAGGGATCTCAATAATATTTTCCGGATTTTCGGGAAGTTGCAGGAGCAGGTCATAATTCCAGCCAAGCTCCGGATATTTCTGCGCCAGTTTGAAAGCCAGAATTCTCAGCAGGGCGCGTTTCTTGGGTGTATTGACGACAAACCTTTTTTTGAGCCTTGTCATCATCGGGGCTTGAATTTCGGGAAGGGACAGTTCCCTCGCCGTGATTTCCAGCTGAACGATCAGGGCATTGACGGATAAATTTCCCGCCAGTTTTTCCAGAACGTCTGAGAAAGTCAGCCCCGCCGGAAGTTTGCGGCCGGCGGAAGACGGGCTGTTTTTTTCCAGAAACGCCACAAACGCCTCTTCGGAGCCGGTATCGATCAGGGAATGGTTGAAAGCGTATTTAATAATGCCGGGGATGGCTTGACGGGAAATGTCCCGGTCGTTTTCCTTGAAATCATTAAAACTGGCGACACTGGGGAAAGCAGACAGCAGGGAATCAATGACCATAGGATTATCCGACTTTCTGATTTTCTTAATTTATTTTATTCCTTGCATAAAACCAGCCCGGTTTCAACTGGAATTTTAAGCATTTGCGGTGCGCAAGGGGAGGGGGATGACAGGAAAAAACTGAAAAACACTTATGGCTTAATGACCGCCCGGGGACGCCGGGTTTTTCCCGACGTCCCCGGGGCGGTGATTGGTTTGGGGCAATTTACCCGCATTCAATGGTTTCTTCATTTACTGAAAAAATAATTTCCCTGATAGATTTGCAAAAGCGTACCCATCATCACCCGCACCGGCATGGTGTCACAACTGGTGACTTCGGATAATTCGTCCGTCGCCTTTAAAATATCGTGAATATTTTCCTGATGGATCTTTTTGGTGCTGCCGAGCCCGCTCCGGTATTTAACCGTGTCCATGTAACGGATGGCCTTATAGATCTCCGATTTGTCTTTCACCAACACCGGAAGCACTTTTAACGCGGCAAGGATGTGTTCGATGATCGTCGCTTTATCACTGCCGACAACCAGGGTCATGCCGAGTGTCTTATACGACAGGAAAGATCCGTTCTCAACAAGGCCGGCTTCGGTTTGCAGCGTGTACGATCCGGGCGCATCCGGCATCAGGGCATAGTAAGTCCGATAAAAGGTCGCATCCCGTTCGATACGGATATCCTGGAGCCAGGGATTATCCGTAATCCATTGCCTGGTCGGCGGGTCGTAGATCTTGATGAGCGACGGATAGGATTCCTTGATCCTTAAATCAAACGCACCGCCCAGGCTTTTGATCTTAACTTCAACCGGTACCACCTGATTCGGCAGAAGCGAGCCGCCGATGTAAGGTTTGTGCATGTAAAGGATCGTGTTTTTAATTAAAGCCGCTATCTGTTCATAATTTGCGTCATCAAGCGTCCGGCCCAGATCAAAGGCATAATAGACAGACCGGCCCTGTCCGTAATCATTGAGCACGATCGCCGGATCCTTCTGCGGTTGACAGTTCGGGGTGATCGCCGAACGGGGATCGCGATTCACCATCCTGATCCAACCCGCCACCGTGGCGCCCGTCAAGGCCTCGACTCTTGCCGCCTGCCCGTCGGCTGCCAGAACGCCGCTTCCTGCAATCGGACTATTGATGAGTTCTATCGTCTGCTGCCTGGCGGGAAATTCTCCCCTGAACCTGATTCCCAAGAGCGGTGAAAAATGTCCGCCATGCTTAAGGTACAAGGACGAGAGAAGCCCCTTACCCGAATAAACCATTTCGCTAAGCTCCGCCGCATAATGGTCTTCCAAAGGCTGATGGTTGCCCAGAATCATATAGTCTGTAAAATAAGGATTCCGCATTTGACGCTGGAAATCATCCTTATCGTAAACGATATAATAGCTGATGGCGGCGCTCTTCAGCGCTCTCTCCAGCAGATCAACCCTGACACACTCTTTACTGCCGTTGCCTCCGTCACAATTAGAGCTTTGCTTGTCCAGGGCTTTCCTGCGGCATCCATCCTCGACCCAGACCAGCACGTTAACGGCATCGGGTATTTTTTTGGTAATGTCCAGACCCGCCTTGACTTCGAAATTGGCTTTGGACAGCGTTGCAAATTCAGGCATCGCCGGCGTGGCGACCTGCAGAATGGCGATATATGTCCCCGGAATCAACGTTGAGGTCGATACGCCGTTCAACCCGATGCCGACAATGGATGTCCCTTTGGCAATGGGCTGCTGATCGCCAAACGTCGCCTTCACGGTTTCGGTTTTTGGATCAACAACCAGGATTTTAACCTGGAGCAGGGGGATATCTTCATTGCCGTTGTTGGTGACCGTATAGCCGACGGACACATTGCTGCCAGCGTAGACCACACTGGGCGTCGCCGAAATGGTTCCTTGCAGGCCCTTGGCGGTCGTGCCGGTGCCGGTAATGGTGAAGCCGGCCGTGGATGTGCTCAGTAAACTGGCGCCATCGGATACATCCAGCCGGACGCTATAAGATCCCTGCGGATTGGTCGCTGCATTCCAGTAGCTCTTCAGTTGAATCAACTGGCCGGGTGTCAGCATCGCAATGGCCAGATTCTCGGTGAAAAGAACAGTGCCGCCTGCATGGGTGATCGTCACTTTCGCCGCCAGGTTGTTTAAAATTGTATTGGCTGACGTGCTCTGCACCGTGCTGGTCATGACAACGGCTTCGTTGGTTTGATAGGACATCCTGTCGGTGGTGACTTTGGAGGAAACGGATGCTGAGCCCGATGGCTGTTGAATCGTAAAGCCGGCCAGCGCTTCGCCTGCCTTTGACTGGCTGTCAGAGAGGATGAGGTGTGCCCGAAAATTACCGGCAAGCATCGAACCCGTATTGAAAATAATATTATTGAAGGATTTAGTTTCGCCGGTGACAAAACTCACGCCCGGTAAATTGGCTGCCTCGGCCACAAAGGCACCCTGGCTGTCCTCAATTAATATTTTGACATCTATCGTTCTGTCATAGTTGCTCTTGTTGATAATTGTCGCATTAATGGCGATATCTTCATTATCCTGATAACTTGGTTTGTTCGTCGTTATCGAACTTTCAAAAGCGGATTGCAGAACTTTAACATAATAAGAAGGTAATGCCGTTCTTACCTCGTTACCATTGATGTCATTGTAGATGACTTCCAGCTTTTGATTAACGAGCCTATTCTCGCCGGCAACTGGATTCTTCAGGACGACATCAAAGGAAAGATGCTCCTCTTGACCTGTTTGAAGCTTATCGTAGCGCCATTCAATAGTGGTTGAATCAGATCTGGTGCTGATGTTGTAAGGTGTTTTGGAAAATGAAGTTGCATCAACATCGATGTTTGCTTCAGATACTGTATCAATGACTCTGACATTATCAAGCACTTTTGATACGTATGATATTTCAATAGATATGCCAGTCGTATCATACATGGCATTTCCATTCGCTTCCCCAACTGCAAAGTCAATGACATCACCCTTATGGACTGTGATCATACTGGTATATGACTTCTTATCATTATATCCGGAAATCATGTTATTATATATTGGAACATTATTATGCACGATATGGACATCCGTTGTTGCTTTATCAAGTGCACTAAATTCAGTTGCCAAAGAGCATTTGCCGGTGGCGGGCGCTGTCCAAACGATATGGGCGTATTCGTGATATCGCCCGGGATGAAGAGCTATAACCCGCGGTTGAACTTCCCTGTTCAGGACCCCAACGAGTGGAAATGTTGGATCAACCTTAGGATCTGACCATATTATTTTAAAGAGGGATGTAGTAGAGGCACTCGTAAATAAATGTAGAGGTGAAGAAAGAGTTGAAGACCAACCGTAACTCCAAACACCGCTCGGATTGCTGGTGCCGGAAAGATCAGTCGCGATATTGTATATACTTCCAAGATTATCAGAGCCGGGTGAAAGCTTAATGACCCGGTCAGCAGAACCCGGGACTATCCAAATGTTCTGGCCGTCAAAGCCTCCGCCATAGAATCCGCTTCCGCTTTTTGTAAATCCCAAAGGCCACTTTCCATAACCCGTCATGCGCCCAGTGTCTTTGTCTATCTTGACGACGGATTCGGCAGTTCCAGGCATCATCCAGATATTCTGGCCGTCAAATACGCCACCGAGAAAAGCGCCATTACCTTTAGTAAATCCGGCCGGCCAATTGATGAAGCTTGTCATATTGCCAGTGTCTTTATCTATTCTTATAATCCGATCTGCATTATATGGAATCATCCAGATGTTCTGACCGTCAAACACGCCACCAACAAAAGCATTATTACCTTTAGTAAACCCGGCAGGCCAATCGGCAAAGCTTGTCATGTTGCCAGTGTCTTTATCTATTCTTATAATCCGATCTGCATTATATGGAATCATCCAGATGTTCTGACCGTCAAACACACCACCAACAAAAGCATTATTGCCTTTAGTAAACCCGGCAGGCCAATTGGTAAAGCCGATCATAACGCCGGTATCTTTATCAATTTTTACAACTCTATCTGCCATATATGGAATCATCCAGATGTTCTGACCGTCAAATAAGCCACCAACAAAAGCAGCATTACCTTTGGTAAACCCGGCAGGCCAATTGTTATAGCCGGTCATAACACCGGTATCTCTATCTAACTTTATGATTCTATCTGCTGCATGCGGAAGCATCCAGATATTCTGACCATCGAAAACTGATGAATAAAACATGCTTGACCCTGTAATAAAGCCAGCAGGCCAATTGTTATAGCCGGACATGCTGCCGGTGTCTTTGTCTATTTTAACCACCATGTTAGCATCGCAAGGAATCATCCAGATGTTCCGTCCATCAAAAACACTGCTTACAAGGCCATATGGCCCTTTGCTAAATCCGGCTGGCCAGGCGTTATACCCACTCATGGTAATATTATCAGGCAGTGGATTTCCGCGTACCATTCCGCTAAAACCCAGACCGTCCTGATTGTAGATCAATGAATGCGCATTATTTTTTACGAGATAATTAACCATGGTCGTCAGTTGCGTGCCATCTGCCGCTTGCACGTTGCCGACCGTGTAATGCATCAGAACAGTTTGTCCCGGTTGAACCGGTGATTGCAGGAACAAATCTATCTTCGTATTATCAGCCTGATCTAAAGCTGCTGATAGTACGGATATTACAGTACCATCCGCCGTTATTTTAAATTGATTTTGGGTGCCGGAAGGATCGGCTAATGGTTTATTAAAACTTACTGATATTTTATTACCTGTATTATCCGTCGTCGCAGATAAAATTGCCAGTGTGACGATACCCTTCAATTGGATATCAATTTTTACTTTTTTGTCTTCGCCCGGAAATATGGTCTCCGGCGTCAATTTCTTTGTGGGTAAAAGTTTTACTGCTGGGGCGACATAAATGCTACTTGTTGTATCAGCATATATATCACTCCCGGAGGATATTTTCAGGTTCACCGGATATTGCCCGCTTTGGGTAAATGTATAGTTGAAAGAGCCCAAATTTACTGACACCATAGCATCGGAAAACTGTGGAGGTATATCGACGTCGCCGCTATGAATCGTGTTGCCGGTTGTATCTTTAACCTCATATTTTGCTTTTAAAGGCGCTGCTACATTCGATGTGTTATTTAAGTTAGTCGATATTTGAATTGCTTCCTCCGTCAATAGATTAACAAATTGCGGTGTGATGGATAATTCGACATCTTCAATGGATATAGTCGGTAAGATTTCAAAGGGAACACTACTTTCAGTTAGTGTACTTCGGTCACCGACATTAAGAATGCACAAGGTCATTGAATAAATTCCGGGTGCATTTCTTCTCACATTCCAGCCGGCTGATATGGGCGCGGATTCATTAGGTGCTATGTTTAAAATATATGTTGATTCATATACCGGGACAAGACCGACTACATTATTTTGGCTATCCACTGCTTTTGCATGAACCCATAAACTAAAACTTGTAGCGGAGACGTTTTTTAAGACGGCATTGACCCTTACGCTGGAGTTGGCTTTATAAGTGGCGCTGTCTAACGTTAATGATGTTATTTTCAAACCACTTGCATTGCTCTGATTCAGTGAAATATCGACAATACATGTTCCATACTGCGTTGTGTTGACAGGTACTACCTTACTATTGTAACCACTGGCGGAAACGCGGACGCTGAATTCCAGTTTATCTATCCCTGTAATGGAATAAGACCCGTCCGTTGCCGTTTTGGCAGTAAGCGGTGTGCCCACTACAGTTATTTCAGCCAGTGCGATAGGCTGGCCAGTGGTATTATCCTTTACCTTGCCCGATATGGTTGTTGTGCCGGACGCCACGGTGGTGAGGGCGATCGTTCCCATGTCCGTTGTTCCGCCTTCGGAGATAATGACCGAGTATGTTGCCGCGCCATACCCTGCCGCGCTGATGATGACCTGATGCGTATCCGCTGCAATATTGCCGATGCTGAACAGGCCCTGCGCGTCCGCGCTGACCGCTGCCCCGCCGTCAATGCTGATGGCGGCGCCCGCAATAGGATTGCCGGTTGCGCCCGCTACAACGTTACCGGTGAGTATCCCGGTTGTGCCGGTGGGCAGTTGTGTGCTCAGGCGCGGATTGAAGAATAAAGTTCCGCCTGCAACAACACTCCCGATTCCCGTGCTGGTGACGTATCCGGAGAAAGACGCGGTAATGGTCGCATTGCCCGGCAAAACACCCGTAAAGATATACTTGCCATCCGCGCCGGTTGATGCCGTTCCGTTAAACGCACCAATTACGGTCATGGTGACACCGGCCAGCGGCAGACTCGTTGTTGCATCCGTGACTACACCCTGAATAATACCGGTGGTCGAATTGACGGCAAGAGCGACATTGCCCAAGTTTATCACAGCGCCTTCCGCTATATTCAGCGTTATCGTATTGGTTGTATAACCGGCTAGGCTGACGCTTATCTGCTGGCTGCCCTTGGGTACTTGATTCAACGTAAAGCTGCCGGTTGCGTCGCTTGTTGCATTAATGGCCGTGTTGATCTGCAAAACCGCCACAGCCCCTTTAAGCGCCTGCTTGGTCGACGCATCAATAACGGTGCCGGTGACGGTCGCCAGAGCCGGGGCGGGCGGTGGTGGCTTGTTGCCGGAATAGTAAAGCGCCTGCAGGGCCAGAGCCGTGACATAAGGATCTTCATTCCAGGAACCGTTTTGGGTTTGTGTGTTGGTGATGTATTGAGCGGCATTTCCTAAAACCGTATTGTCCATGGTCACGGCCGCCAGCGCAATGTAGGCCAGCGCCGTTTCGTAAACCGTGGAAGGCGAAGAACCGAATCCGCCGTCAGTGTTCTGATGTGATACAATAAAAGCCGTGCCTTTATTGACAGCTGTAGCCAGAGCAGTGGTCTGGGAAAGTTGTTGCAGTGTTTTGGAAATAATGGCCGTCATAAAGATGCGGCTGTCATCGCCCGAATAAAACCCCCAGCCGCCGTCGGTATTTTGATTGGACAAAAGATAATTGATGGCCGTCTGGATGACCGTCTGATCGGTATAGTTGATTTTCTTCAGCGCCTGAAGGGCCAGGGCCGTGTCGAGGTTGTCGCTCTGAAAATTTACATCCAATCCCCAACCGCCATCAAGTGAATTACGTAAAGCAAGCAGTTGCGTTAGTTCATTCTGATAATTTATATTGTTTTGTGAAAAAAGAATGATTCGTTTTGTAAGATAATCCGTATTGTCGGCTAAAGACAGTTGCAGCCATTGAAGACCCGCATTGTAAGTAGAACCAATTCTATTGAATAGCTTTAGTGTTTCAAGAACAGTAGAGGCGTTATGAAAATCAGTTACAATACCTTCATTCCATGCTCCATCGGCAGTTTGTATAGAAGTCAAATAATTAAACCCATTAATCTGTGCCTGCGTTTGCGCGAAAGTAATACTGTGACTGCAAAGCAAAAGAAGGAAAGAAAGTATCAAAATAAACCACCGCATACACACCTCGCTATTTATTTTTGTAATTTTCTCTTAATGAATGAATAAATTCTTTATTCAATGTGTCAATGCTCTGCTTGAGATTGCTCATGTCAATTTGCCTATCCCATTTCTCGTCTTGGCAACCATAATAAGCTCGGAAAGCTTGTATGAATTTTAGAACGGCTGGGATATTTTTCTTAATATATTTCCCATAGGCTAGGCTGGATGGTCCTGTCTCAATTAATATAAATCCTCGTCCAGCTTGAAGGCTGTTAATAATTAGAAGATCAATATCGGCGCACATCTCAGAAAGAATTTTCTTTAATTCAGCATCGGCAGCTTTGATTTTACTACGATGTGAAAGTGGATATAATCCATGACCGATTTCAATTTTACTATCGTATTTAATTACATTGTGATTTATTTCTGAGGTAACATGACAAGGAAAATAAAAATGCAAATTTTTAATCCCAGTTCCAGCAAAATTAAATAAATTGCGTATGTCGGGCCAATAGCGATAAGAGAAAATTGCATAGATTAATATGCCATCGCTTCTTAATCCAAGAAATGCCGGAATTTTATACCCAAAACGTTTCATTATTTTGTACTCTATAATAAAATTGTTGTTTTTCAATATTTCAATGAAGGCCGCACTTGACATGCCGAGCTTTTTCAAAATTATGAAAGAAGCTGTAGACATCAACAGGAAACTCAAAAACAGCGGTAAATACTTCAAGTTCTTTATCGGATCGGAAATTATCATCAATATTTGGTAGAATGATACGAAACATCCAGAAACCAATAAAAAACTAAACAATATTTGACGCCATATGTACTTAATCATGCAATTACCTCTTTAATATATAACCTGGCAAACATGGTTTTTGTTTTATCAAAAAGTCCCGAAAGAACGCCCAATAGGTTAGTAAGAAGATCAGACACTAAATATGTAAAGAGAACGGCTAGGGAAGCAGCGAAAACGATCGCAAGTACCCCGAGTATTGGGTTAATCACAAATAGAGCTAATGCTACTGAGAACATTGTGTAAATCATGTAATCAATCATGAAATTTAAGGCCACTGAAGAAAGCACATACGCTGTTCCATTTCCCAAAGACAAACCTGCTCTAATCGCTTTATAAACGTCTACCAGTACCGATATCAAAATCAATTTATCACCCACATTATTCGCTATAACTGCTAAATCAGTGGTTTCTAATATGATCCTGGCGAAGGCTTCAACAAAATCATCTGTAATACCTCCAACAAAAGCAACAAGTCTTTGCATATCGTCCATCACACTGTCTATGATTTCGAATGCACCGCCAAGACCACCGATCATATAAGCACCTGCGCCCGTGGTCGGGTCATAAATAATATAGCCGGTACCTGTCCAGTTATTAAGGGTAATCTCCGTTTGAGGAACAATAACTTCTTTGCCCGCATTAAGCGCATTGGTTATATTTGTTTTGGCATCCTGATCAATAGAAAGCTGCGGCAATATTATATTTGCATTTGCTGATGTAATTCTGAAAATCGGAATTCCTCTTTGATTAGCTTCCGCTATTGCTTTTACAGCTGAAATAGCTTTTGTTTGGTGAATCATCTCCAAAGTGCCGTGTTCCATTGCTGATGAAAAATAGCCGGCGGCATATACATAATTCCTCGCTTTGTCTGAATTTCCATCTTTTGCCATAGTAGCAGTTAGATTGTGCGCTACATCCACATTCATCCCGCCATCGGTGATGCTTCGTGGTACACCATATAAATAATTGACTAAAACATCATGGCTGAAAATACCTTCGGACAAAAGCTGGGTTCTAACTACACCGCTGTGATTGGCTGAAATAGCATTATTCATTTCCAGTTGCAGCCAGTAATTCAAACCTGTAACATGTAGAGATCCGCCAATTAAATCATCAGCGTTGATTATCTCGTTTGCATTGATTCTTTCTTTAAGTAGCGCGAAGGTATCCCGCTGTTTTTCAAGCTCTACAGTAGAAGCATGTCCAAGATTAAAGACGATGGCTTTATAGTCGCCGGCGGTAATTTTAGTATTGATTACTTCCGTGCCGATTCCGGGAGAACTTATTGTTATTTGCAGAGGCTGTTCGGTGCCGGGATTTATATTGAGACTTCCGGCAACTTTATTTACGCCGTCTATTTTTAAAACAGACTTCATGTTTACAAGATAACAGGGTGTTTTCAATAGACCGCCGTATGAATTCAACGTCTGGACATCGCTGGCATATGCCGGATGATATGATAATGTTATGCGTTTGTTACCTAAAGACGCAGTTGGTGCTTGAAAAGAAAGTGTTTTGTCGTATCCATAACTATCAAGTATTTCGATTTTGATGGTATGCCTGAAATTATTAGTCAAATCAGACATCCTTGATCCGATCGCCTTGACATTATATGGCAGGGTATTCGGTAATAAGGGGAAGGTCTGGCTGATGATCTTTTTTCCACCTGTTAAATCGGAAACTTTCATATCCGGCGAATTCTGAACATGCGCTTTCAACTCCTGTTTTGCCGAATCCATCGCTTGCTGCACAAGTGCAGCATTCATACTGGTAACTGAAGTACTATCATTGGAAACAGTTGCTGAATTTTTAAGCTGTTCGGTTAAAGCCTGCATGTCTGTGGAAATTACATTTTTAATGTCAGCAGGCACAATATATTCATATTGTTTATATGAGGCATCCAGTGGAATCCAGGTATCGCCTTTGCCTGTTATGTGTCTTGCGCCTCTTGATGGTGCATAATTGATATAAGCTTCCACCCAGACATGCTCCAAGCGGGCAGATGATATTCTGCCGCCGGAGATAATCGCTCCAACAGGCGTACCGCCCGAAGCAATAAAGGTCAGGGCGGCATTGGCGCTGGTGAATCCGCCGGTCCAGTTCATGACTTTGTCGATGGGCAATTCAATTGTGCCATAAACATAGCGGGCGTGGATGTTGGAGGCCCGCAGAAGGGCAATCAGCAGGGATGCAATGTCAAAGTCGTTCCCCTGAAGGGTTTGCAGGCACATGTCCGCGCCCTGGATGGAGCCGTAGGTGGGGACGTATTCCACATTGTTCCGGACCCAGTTGTAGATTTTAACCGGGCTGTAACCCAGTTCGGCGGCTTTGGCCTTGATGGCCGGCGTCAGTTGAACGTCGATGGTTTCGGCCAGGTCCGCATCGCTTGGCGGATTGCCGGCTTGCGCTAAGATGATCGGTGATTCATTGTCAGCAGAAAAACCCCTTTTATCCATCTTTTGAAAAGTTGGAATATTTGCCGTGATATCTCTCTCAAATTTTGGCAGGGATTCTGTGAGGCCTGTCATCGGGCCGTTGGAAGCCAGAAGGAGAGGGTGATTGTTCGTTGAATATTCCTGGATTCCCGCCTCCGCGGGAATGACGGTATTATTGATTACGGAGAGGACAACAGTGTCCAAGTATTCCCTGATGTTTAGTGGATCAATGTCCAATCCGGTCTGATCTGAAGAGATTGCCGCGCTCCCTGCGGTCGCTCGCAATGACAAAAAATGATCGCTATTAATCGGCTGAGAGGGGATGGCATCAGCAGTTTGCTTTAAGTCGTTTAAGAATTCCTCAGGTTTTGTCCGGGGTTCTTTCCGTTTGATGTCGGAGATGCGGTGCGGGAGTTTGTTCGGATCCAGTGGCGTGTGCTTCTTTTTGAAGCTTGTTTTTTCCAGGTGACTTCTGACTTTTTGCGCGCTGATCTCGAAATCATTATCTGTTTTGGCTTTATCCGCCGCGTCGAGGCTGGCTTTGAGTTCCTTGAAATTATCGTTGTAGTGCTGAACGAATTTATAATGCCTCTGCAGGATTTCCTCCGGAAGTCCCGCGTCTTTGAGTTTCTTTTCCGTTGCGGCAAACTGAATTTTAAATTCCTTATCCAGGGATTCAATTTCGCTTCGTTTTTCTCTGAGCTTGCTTCTTTTGTTCTCAAACAGGCCGGCAATCCTGGCGGCAGGCCCCTTTTTCGCTTTGGACGAGGATTTTGCAACAACGACTTCTTTGAGGTCGTCGATCGCTTTTTGAAATTTTTCTTCCGCTGTCTGCGGACGGCTGGACTGTGACGCGGGTTTTTTGATTTCATGATACGCGGCGTAGGCAATGTTAAATAACCCGCCCATGCTCCAGACAAAAAAGAATACAACCAGACAAGTAATCGTTCTCAGAATCCGCTGACGCATATTATCCTCCAGACGCTGGAAAGAATAAGACGATCCAGTTATGTATTGATGCAATTTTTTTTAAGAAACTTTTTTGAAGCTATTTAAATGCCGCACTTCATTTCAAAAGCTGGGAACTTACATGGGCATAAAATATAAAAGATGCTGAAGATGCTGAAATTGATAACGATGCGGCTTATAGGATGAGATGAATACGTTTGTCAAGCAAGAATTACGGATTGACCGCCTTATGATGCAGGCGCCTGATGCCGCGGTATCAGGCGGGCAGCTTGCCGGCCCTAACCGGATGTTCGGCCCTGATATGCTGGGCGATGTCGCGGACGCTGTTCATGACTGCCGGCAGGTCGATCGTCAGCAGGCGGCGGTCTTCCATGACTATTTTTCCGTTGATGATGCTGGTTGTGACATCCGCGCCGCGCGCGGCGTAAACGAGCTGGGAGTAAGGGTTGTAAAGCGGCGTCAGGTGGGGCTGGTCCATGTTCATAATGATGATGTCCGCCTGCTTGCCGACTTCGATGGAGCCGATCAGGCGGTCCAGGCGAAGGAGCCGCGCGCCGTCGATGGTGGCCATGCGCATAACCGTTTCGGCGCTCATGACCGTGGGATCAAGCGTCGTTACTTTGTGAATTTTTGCCGCGGCATCCATCTCCCGGAACAGGTCCAGGGCGTTGTTGCTCGCGGAGCCGTCCGTGCCCAGGCCGACCGTGACGCCGCAGTCGAGCATCTGCGGGACGGGCGCGACGCCCGACGCGAGCTTCATGGAACTCACCGGATTGTGGGAAACGCCGACGCCCAGGTCGGCGAAAAGGGCGATGTCTTCGGGGCTGACCCAGTTGCAGTGCACGGCGACGGTCCAACTGTCGAGCACTCCCAGGTCATAAAGATGCTGCACCGGCTTTTTGCTGTAGCGTTTTTCGATTGTGTCGATCTCGTCTTTATTTTCCAGGAGGTGGGTCAGATATAAAATTCCGGCTTCGCGGGCCGCCGCCTTCACGTTCACCAGGGTCTGCGGAGAGCAGGTGTAAGGGGAATGACAGAAGAAGGCCGGCGTGATCATCGGCGCCGAGGACTGCCAGCGCTGCACGAACCGTTCGGCCGCCGCCATCATCTTTTCGTATTTGGGATTGTCCGGCGTGGCGAAATCGGCGAAACCCTGGGAAACCACGGCGCGCATGCCGCAGGCCTGCACCGCTTGGGCGATTTGATTTTCAAAAAAATAACCGTCGCAGAACGTCGTTGTGCCGGAAAGGATCATTTCCGCCATCGCGAGCAGCGAGCCCTCATAAACCATTTTCTTGTTCACGAAGCGCGCTTCCATCGGAAAGATGTGATGGGTCAGCCAGTCCATGAGCGGCAGATCATCCGCCAGGCCCCGGAAGCAGACCATCGGCAGGTGCGTGTGCGTGTTGACCAGTCCCGGCAATACCAGACAGCCTTCTGCGTCAATGGTTTTACCGGCCGGAACATGGCGTTTTTTATCGACCAGTTCAATGCGGCCGTCTTTGATGCCGACGGTGGCGTCTTCGATGATTTCCATGGTTGCAGACAGGGTGAGCAGTGTTCCGCCCTGGATGACGATATCAAAAAAATCGGATGGCATGTTTTTTCACTTTCCGTCAGTTGAATTCAAGTTTGTAGTAGATATCGACGCCGCTTTCCTTGCCGGTTTGCGTTTCCACCTGCCAGCTTTTGGAAAGATCATAGCGCAGAAAAAATAAATTGCCACCGGAAAAAAGCGAGCGGCCGTAACTGATATAGAGTTCCGGCGTCAGGTATTTTCCCACGACCAGCATGGTTTCCGAAACGCTGTCCGTGGAATTGACGCCGCCCGTGCCGGCCGACGTAACGTTCAGGCGTTTGTATCCCATATAACCATTTTGCTTCACGACGTCCGTGGATATTTCCACGGAGCCGAGTCCCAGGCGGTTCTTGATCCGACTGAGCAGATCCTCGGACTGGTTTGCGGACAGGAGCGCGCCCGCGGCCGTGGCCAGTAAGCCAAGCTGCTGGGAGTCCGAGCCTAAGGGACGGCCCAGTACGATGTAGGCCAGGATGTCCGGATCCTGCATGAAGGGTTCCGAATACAGTTTGATCAGAGGGTTCTGAAGCTTGCCGCTGACCACAACACCGGCGCGGACATCACCCACCTTGCGCCAGGCCAGGATATCCAGCGACGGCTGGTTAATGGGGGTTCCGGCATAGAACAGGCGTCCGCGGATGATGTCCAGATTGACGCCATACGTGCGAAAGCGGCCTTTGACCACGCGGATTTCACCCCGGCCGGTGATTTTAGACGGGTCCTGAAATTGCAGGCCAATGTCGCCGCCCAGCTGCGCGTCGATTCCGGAAGCTTTGAACAAGACGGAGTCGCCCAGAATCATCTTGACCTGAACATCCAGGTTGATGGGCAGCTTTCGGGCGGCCGGTTTTGCTTTCCCTTCCCGGATCACATCCGGGCTGGCCTCAACGGGTCCGCGGGTTTGCGATCCGATGATCTGAACCACGGGCAGCAGGACATCGCCGCGGACGGATAATGTTTCCGGTGTTCCGTAAAAAGTCAGCCGGGGCGAACTTTGCACCTGGAGTTCGGGAAAATAAATGGTTTGAAACCGCTCGCCGTTCAGCCGGCCTTCATAGCTTTCAACCTTCATTCCTTTCATCCGGATCAGCGCTGATCCTTCGATGGCGCCCGCGCCGGAAGCGGCACTGAAGGAATCGACATGGATGGTGTTTTTGTCGAAACGCGCGGCAATCCGCGCATCTTTAATGGAGATGCCGGCGGTGGGCAGATAGCCTCCCGCGTTGGATAAGCGCACCGTTCCGAAGGCCTGCGGCTCTTCCCAGGTGCCGCTTAATTTTAAATCCAGATCGAGATCGCCGTGGCTTTCCTGGACCAGGCCCGGAAATAAAACACCCAGGGCACCTTTTTCCCGGAACGTCCCGGTAAGCGATCCCTGAAGGCTTCCCCGGCGGTCGACGGCAACGGGAAGACGCGCGGCGACCGGCAGGAGGAACGTACCCTGCATTTTACCGTATTCGGCCATGGTGAGCGTGAGGCTGCTGCTGAATGTTTCATCGCGCCAGACCCAGTCGAGCGACGCGTCCCGCAGATTGACGCTCACGTCCCCCTTCTGCCCCTGCCAGTGGATTTTGGACCGGGCCAGCGTTGTGCGGCCCGTGAGAGAAAAACGATGGTCCGGCAGGAGTTTGCCGCGGGCTTCGCCCGCCATCTGGCCTTCCAGCTTCGCGCGGCCGGGCAGCCAGGCGGAAAACGGCATCAGATCAAAATGATGCCAGCGCAGATTCAAATCTCCTTCATCCGGCAGAGCAAGCCGCGCCGGTGAAGAAGACGCGAATGTTCCGTGAAGGTTTCCGCCCTGCGTCAATTCGATATCCAGCCCGGCCCGGATGCCCCGTTCATCGGCTTTCAGATTGATCTCGGATTGGCGGATGCTTACGGATTGACCTTCCGCCTGAAGGGTCCCCGAAAGGGAAAATTTTCCGTCAAGCGCGATCCGGTTATCGGGCAGAAGGTTGAGATGAATATTTCCGCTGCTCACACCGGTGAAGAGCTTCTGATCAAGCCAGAAATTGACGCGGGCCAGATTCAGATCGTGCCAGTTAAACGCCAGGGAACCGGTGAGGGGTTTCCCGGCCAGTTTGGCGGACAGGCCGAATGTTTCCGAACCCCGGCCCGTAAACGCCATCGGTTCAAGCGTAAGACTCCCGGAGGTCACGGACAGCGCGGCCGGTTGAACAAGTCTCCATGAACCGACGCTGTCCGCGCCGTCGAGCCGTGTTATTTTTCCCTGCCAGTTTTCCCGGTGGTACGCGCCGGTCAGGGCCAGATGCATTTCCTCGCGGCCCCGGCGGACAGCGGCGGTGAGCGTGTGCGCGGACAGGGTTCCCCGGGCTGCAAGCATCAGGGTGTCTGCCGCAACCCCGTGATAGCGAAGCGTGTGCAAGGTCGCATTCAGGGACAGGGGTGATTTTTCCCGGTCTTCCATGGCCGCGGTAAGCTCTGCCGATTGGACTGTGAAACCGCCGGCATTCCAGTCGCGGGCTTTGGCGGACAGGGCGCCGCTCGGACGGCCATCGCGCCAGCGTGCCCAGCCGTGAGCGGCAAGCGATCCCTTCGTCTGCGGAATCAGGCGCGATAAATCGCTGACCCGCGCGGTGAAGTCCACTTTATTCCGGACGGATCCGGCCGCGGTTATCTCAAAATCTTTCCCCTGCAGGGCCAGCCGGACGATCCGGATATCGTCATCGGCAAAGGCCGCGCGCAGGTTTCCGGTCAGTTGCTGACCGTGCAGCCGGCTTTGCAGCAGGGTGCAGACGATTTCTCCGTCCGGCGGCTGGTGTTCCGAAACGGATACCCGGCCGGAAAGGTCAAAATGAATCACGCCGGCCCACGCCGGGTCAATCCCTGCCGGATCGAGATTCCGGCCGGAAATGGCGCCGCGGGCCGTGAGGCCGTTTTGCCAGTCGAAAGTCAGGTTGCCGCTGAGCGTGCCGTGGAGCATTGACCCCCGCACAGCGGGGAGCGTCAGTCTTTCAGCGTTTCCGGAATAGTCTCCGGCCAGACGGATGGCTTGCCAGGTTGGCCCCTGATGGGCCAGTGCGAGGCGTCCTCCATACTGCTCGCTGGTTCCGGCGAAGGTTAACGTGCCGGAGAGAATCATCGGCACGCCCAATTTCCGGGAAAGATCCATCCCGATCGCTTGCACCCGCAGATTCAGAAAAGGCAAAGGACCGGTGAGCGTGAGCCTGCCCTCCGCGGTGATCAAGCCTTTCTGTTGGGGGCGATGCAGACGAACCTGATTCAAGGGGAATCCGGCAGGCGTCATCCCGGTCTCCAGGGCCATCTGCCATTGCGGCCGGCGCTCGAGGTCGCCGGACAAAAGAAGGCTCCCCGCCAGTTCGCCCGCGTGTTTTCCCGGCCCGAATTTCCCATGCAGCCGGAAAGCGTCCATCCCGGCCAGCGGGCGGGAGGGGGTCGCGGCCAGATCCATTTCCAATCGCGGGCGGCCAAACCCCGCCAGGATACTTCCCTCCACAACGCCCCGGTCCGCAGCGATATGGAGATTGCCTGCGGAGAGTTGTGAATTTATCCAGGCAACGGAGGCGTTGATCCTGGAAATCTCTACCGGCTGTTTGTCCAGATGGCGATACGCCAGGTTGCTGATTTCACAGCGCCCGACCTGGCCGCTGAAAAAAGCGACGAGGCCTGTTGCCCGTGGCCACACGAGCGTTGGCGGTTTTTCCGGTGTGTTATCCTGAACGGACAGATCCTTCAATGAAAGATGCCGGATGCCTACCTGGCCCAACAGCAGGTCCAGCGGCTGCGCGGACATTTCCAGGCGCCGGATGCGGGCGGTTCCCTGCGGCCAGGCGATGGTGATATTTTCCAGACGAAGCGTTCCCGCCAGCTTCCCTTCGATAGTCCCCGCGGAGATTCTGATGGGTGTACAGCCTGAAACCGCGTCCAGGAGCTTTTTCGCGCCGGCGGTCGTGCCGAAAATCCAGACGGGCAGGGCGATGCAGGCCGCAAGCGCCGCCAGGACAAGGGCTATGATGAAATAGGTAAACGCGCGTCTCAAAATTCAAACCCCACTGTAAAATGAATGCGATAACCGGGATCGTCCACGGCGATCTGCCGGGCGACGGATAAATTCAAGGCGCCGACCGGCGTGAAGTAATGGATGCCGACACCCGCGGCCTGAAACAGGGTGATATCGGCAAAAGAATCAAAGGCGTTGCCCGCATTGTAAAACACCGAAACCGCCCAGTCTTCCAGGATCGCCCGCTGCAGTTCCACTGAGCCGGTCAGGAGGTGTTTGCCGCCCACGACATTTCCCGCGATATCCCGGGGGCCCAGCGATTGATAAGCGTAGCCGCGGACACTTTGATCGCCGCCCGCGAAGAAGCGCAGGGACGGGGGAATATCTTCCAGCGGATCCGAAAAAAAAGTAATGCCCCCTCTGGCGCTCGTCTGGAAAGACAGGCGCCAGGGCAGCGGCAGAACGTGGCTGGCTTCGCCGATCAGCTGCAATAGCTGGGTGGTCGAACCCAGAACCGGGTGCGTGCCGCGCAGATCCAGGGCATAGCGAAAACCGCGGGTAGGCCGGACGAGGTTGTCATAGTGATTATCGGAAAACCGGACGCCCGGCAGCACGTAACGCGACACGGAATCCTGAATGCCGATGGTAAATTCCTCCTGCTGAAATCTCACGTAAACCGTGCCCTGCTTCCGGCTGCCGAAACTGTTGGTCCTGGCCAATTCCAGAGCGATGATCCGGCTGTTGTAGGTCGTGATGTCTTCTTTTTGAATATTGACCTGGGCGGAGGTGAAGGTCCGGACATCCTTGTCGCTCGGGATGATGTAGCTCGTCGCGAGTCCCTGCAGACGCTCGGAAATATACAGGTGGGAATCCAGTTGGTGTCCCCTGTGCAGCATGTTGAGGTCGCGGAAGCGCAGGGCGAATCTTGCTCCCGTATCCGTCCCGTACCCGACGCCCGGCCTCAGACTTCTGCGCGGGACGGGTTTCAGCAAAACGCGGACCGGTATTTTATAGTCCCGGGCCTGCGCCTTTTCCGCCTGAATCGTCACCTCACGGAATCGCTCCGAATTGTTAAACTGGTATTGTGATTCGGCAATTTTGGTGTAAGAGAATGCATCGCCCGGCGCAAAGGTGAGGTAGCGGCGAAGAAAGATGTCCGGGTAATCGGGAGCGCCTTCCAGGGTGGTGTCCGCAAAGAAATAACGCTCGCCGGTTTGCAGAACCAGGGTGATCCGCGCGGTTTTTCCGGCTTCGTCGACCCGGATTTCGTGAACGGTATACCCGGCGTCGAGATATCCAAGCTCCAGCGCTCTGGACTGAAGCACCCGCTTGGCCTGTTCATAGCTTTCATGCTCCATCACGGAGCCCTGCCGCAGAGGAAATGCCAGGACGAGCGCCGCGAGCGACGATTCGGCTGCGCCCGGGCCGGTCAGGGAGACCTGGACATCCGCGAGCATGACCGGCTGACCGGGTTCCACGCGAACCCGCACGCGAAACGTCTCAGCCCGGGGTGTTTCCAGTGTGATGGCGACCTGCGCGGAATAGTAGCCGAACGGTTCCAGCGCCAGCTGCACTTTTTGATCCGCCTGACGGATAAAGCGTTCCAGCCAGAGACGGTCCGCCTTTCCGTCTTTCACCAGGCCGTAGGGAAGGGCAAGCGCCGCCAGAACATTTTTTTGGGCATCCCCTTCGATGCCCTCGACGACAATTTCCACCGGTTCGGCCCCGCGGGCCATGACGACAAGCCCCGGTCCGCAGAGCAGGCCGAGCATGACAATGACGTAAAACACCCGCTGCATCCGCGAACGGGCGACGACAATTGCCGGTTCTGAAATGGTCTTTGCTTCGATCGTTCTATAAAAAGACGGCCCGGCAGGCCGCCTGCTGATGATCTTTGCAGGTTTGGATTGTACATTCATTTGCCATATGACCTTGTTCCCCGCCGCGGGCTGACCCAGGATTTTAAAATGATTGCGGAAGAAATATGGGGTTTATGAAAGTTTAAGACATGTGCCGGGGGAATGCAAGGGGTCTTATGTGCTGTCGTGAAGAAAAGCGGGGTTTCCGGTTCGTCTTTCCGTCCTTCCGGCATCAGCGCTGTATGGCTCCGGATAGCGGAGGTTCAGATGGTCTCCTCAAGGTCATGGACCGCCGCCCCGACCGGGGCGCAGGCGGTTGTCCATTTTTCGCTGCGCATCAGCATCGGTCGATGACGCCGGAAAGCAGAGAGCCCGGCAACAGCCGGGCGCAGGCAAGCATCAGACCGGAAAGATGTTTGGGGTGAATCATCTCCCGGAGGTTTTCATGGCGTTACCGTCAGCAGGGCGGATGTCTTGCTGCCCCACATGTTGCACGTGGCGGTCACTGAAAATGTGTCTTCTTCAATGGCCGGTATTTTAAAGTTATAGGTGAAGGTCTTTCCCGATGGCTGTTCGGAGTAAGTGTTAATGCTGACCGTGGAATTGTTTTTCTTGATCTCGATAAATTTAACGTGATGTGAACCCTTTAACATCGTGTCGTGCGTAACGGTTACCGACAAGGTTTGCGCGCCGAAACTATATTTAAGCTGAACGTTCTCCGGGGGTGTGGCCAAACTCGCCTGCGGGAACAAGCAGACGACCATGGTGATGATCAAGGCACAAAAGGATAAACAGGTTAATCTGAAATTTCTTTTCATTTCCTCCCCTCCCTTTTATTTATTGATTTACCGGTCCGTAGCATTAACCGGGGAATTTAGCATCTAAAAGCTTTCCGCCGATCAGTCCGAGCAGGCCGCCGCAAACGGAGATGATCAGGGTCAGCACCGTAAAGATCACATGGATTCCGGGCATCAGGAGTTGTTCGGATAAAGCAAGAACGGCCAGCACAACGGCGATGACGAAGAAGACGAGTCCCAGGATGATTTTCTGTTTCAGCAAAGGGGTGGTGACTCTGCGAAATCTCAGTGTTCCGTCCAAAAGACCGGAGGCGATGGCCGGAACCAGAAAAAACGGCAGCAGGGCCGACAGGACTTTGATCGTCGAAGAAAGGGCTTCCTCGACTGCGGCCGGGACAAAAAAGGCGGCCAGCGAAAGAAGAAAGAGCGTCATCGCGAAAGCCTGCGGAAAATGGACCAGCACCGGATGGGTATGCAGATCCAGAATTCTTCTTCTTTTGATGGACACCGGATGGGTGTATGGTTCAAACATCCTGGCGGGGACGCCGCAGGCCGGGCAGACATCCTTGATTGATCCCTGCCCGGTAACAAAGCCGCACGCTTTACATCGCATAAGGTTATTCATGGCATTTTCCTGTTCAATCCATTCGCATCTTATATTATTTGCATACGCCGTAATTCAATATTGCCGATTGATGATATTTTGTACAGGATCTGTTAATAATAGAAAGCAAAAGCCATGCCCGGGCTGCTAAATACTGATAATCCCCTTTAATAGCAATTAGATCCGATCCGTGTCTTTATTTCCATGATGCCGCGGCAAGCAAGATGACCTGTTCATTTTGAGCCGATGGCGGGTAAATGAGCCGGGGGAAAATCATCGGAAACCTGAAAGCGGATTTCACAGGAGCGCTGTCCGCTTCCTGATCGACCTCCAATGGACGGCGTTTTGCGGACAGTTTGGCGGCTGCAATGCGAGACAGCTTGCCGGTGATCGCCGCAGCAAATATAATGATTGAAAAAGCGGAAGCATTTCTATATTCTTCCCGCACTTCAATCACGGAGGCAGCTATGGACGCGTTGTTCCTTGCCCGCATTCAATTCGCTTTTACCATCGGATTCCATTTTCTCTTCCCGGCGATGACGTTGGGCACCTCCCTGGTTATTCTGATCTGCGAGACACTGCATCTTGTCAAAAAAGACGACGTGTACCGCCGGATCACTGATTTCTTCGCGAGGCTCCTGGGGCTGATTTTTGTTATCGGCGCCGCCACCGGCATCGTCATGGAATTTTCCTTCGGCACCAACTGGTCGCAGTATTCCCGAACGGTGGGAGATATTTTCGGACCGATTCTCGCTGCCGAAGGCGTCATCGCTTTTTTTCTGGAATCCGTTTTTATCGGCGTTCTGATTTTCGGCAGAAACAAAGTATCGCCGAAAGTTTACTGGCTGGCGGCTCTGCTGGTGTTTATCGGCGGACATCTCTCCGCCTTCTGGATTATTGTGGCCAACTCCTGGATGCAGACGCCTGCCGGATATGAAGTAAACGACGCCGGGAAAGTGGTGCTCACCAGTTTTTCCGCCGCTGTTTTTAATCCGTCCACTGTTGCCCGCTTTTTGCACACCGTTCTGGCTTCCTGGATTACCTGTGCGGTGATGGTTTCCGGCATTGCCGCTTACTACGTCCGCAAAGGACTGCACGGCGAAACCGCCCGGACGATGCTGAAAACCGGCGTGATCCTTTTCGCGGTGACGCCGCTTCTGCAATTGGGGGCGGCTCACGCCCATGCGATACAGGTCATCGACTTTCAGCCGGTCAAGGCGGCGGCCATGGAGGGTCATTTTCAGACCGCCCGCGGTGCGGACATTTATGTTTTGGGATATGTGGATGAGGCCCGTGAAAAAACATACGGGATTTATATTCCGAAGGGATTGAGCTTTCTGTACAACTTCGATTTTAATTCTGAAATCAAGGGGCTCAAGGACGTTTCGAAAGACAACTGGCCGCCGGTGAATCTGGTGTTTCAGTCGTACCACATCATGGTGGCGCTGGGCATGATCTTTATCGCCCTGGGGCTTATAGGGGCATGGCTCTTATGGAGGGGACAACTCTATACGGCAAAGTGGTATCTGTTCTGGCTTCCCTTCCTGATTCCGCTGCCGCATCTGGCCCATGAGACGGGCTGGATTACCGCGGAAGTCGGCCGTCAGCCCTGGATTATCTACGGACTGATGAAGACCGCCGCCGCCTCGTCGGTGGTGGTGTCGGCCGGTGAACTGCTTTTCAGCCTGGCGATGTTTTCACTGATCTACCTGCTGCTGTTTGTCATGTTTGTTCTGCTCTTCGTCAAAATAGTCAAACAGGGGCCGGAAGCCGCATAAAGACAGGTAAAAGGATATTGGAACGGGGGAGATGGTTGAAATGGAGAACATCCAGAATTTTCAAATCCTGTGGTTTGTTT
This sequence comes from Deltaproteobacteria bacterium, assembly GCA_036528635.1. Taxonomy (GTDB): domain Bacteria; phylum Desulfobacterota; class Syntrophia; order Syntrophales; family Smithellaceae; genus UBA8904. The sequence continues at coordinate 21,820 of JAIGNE010000004.1, read as the reverse complement.
TGATTTTTGTTTTGCTGCTCGGCTACGCGCTCCTGGATGGATTCGACCTCGGGCTGGCGGCCCTGCTGCCGTTTCTGGGTAAAACGAAAGAAGAAAAAGACACGCTCATTGCTTCGATCAGTCCGGTCTGGGACGGCAACGAGGTGTGGCTGATTACCGGCGGCGGGGCATTGTTCGCGGCGTTCCCCCACGCCTATGCGACCGCGTTTTCCGGCTTTTATCTGGCCATGATGCTGGTCCTGGGGGCGCTGATTTTCCGGGCGGTATCGATGGAATTCCGGATGAACGATCCGGTGCGCGCGGGCTTGTGGGAAAAGGCATTTGTCGGCGGAAGCGCGCTCGCGGCCCTGCTGTTCGGCGTGGCCCTGGGCAACGTGATCTACGGGGTGCCCCTGGACGGCAGGATGGAGTACGCGGGAAGCTTTTTGACGCTGCTCCGGCCCGTGCCGCTCTTGTTCGGCATCACGGGACTGACGGCCGTGCTGCTGCACGGTTCGTCCTGGGCGGTAATGAAAACGGAAGGGGACCTGCAGGCGCGCGCTTTTAAAGCGGCGCGGGTTTTGCTGTGGGTGAATGTCGTCTCCGCAACAATTTATTTTGTCATGCTGATCGCAACTTTTCCCCGTTTATCCGGCAATGTTTTATTTTACGCGGCTGCCGTGCTCACCCTCGCGGGATTGATCGGACTGTTTTTTTCGCTTCGCAAAAAAAATGACAGTGCTCCTTTGCGGGAATCAGCTCTTTCATTCACCGGCTTATTTCTGGCCGCGGGCGCGGCCCAGTTCCCCAACTTGATCACCGCGTCCGGCGATCCGGATTTAAGCCTGACGATTTACAACAGTTCGACCGGCCTTTATACGCTGCAGGTGATGGCCGTCATCGCGCTCATCGGCATGCCGATTGTTGTCGGCTATACGATATTCGTTTACCGTCTCTTTAAAGGGAAGGCGAAAGCGGGCGATCATTACTGAAAGCATGGGGTGAAAATGCGTGATTGTTGATCATCTGAGTCACTGGAAAAAATACTTTACGCATCCGGTTTGGGAAACCGTTTTCGGCGAATTGATGGTCCTGGATGAAAATACCCCGGAGATGGAGAAAAAGATTCGCGGTGATGATGTTATTTTGAAGGTTTTCAGCTATGACACCGTTGACCCGCAGGATGAGCAGGCGGTGTTCGAATCCCACCGGCGGTACCTGGACATCCATACCTCGATTATCCATGCGGAACGGATCGACTGGTCTCCCGCGGCATCCTTGAAGGTGGTCTCGCCCTACAATGAATCGGCGGATGAGATTTGCTATGCCGGACCCCGGGCGGCCTCGGCCAGTCTGGTCATGGTTCCGGGTCTCTTCGTCCTTTTCAGTCCCCATGACGCGCACCGGCCCCGGCTGTGCGCGCCTTGCGAATCCCGCTTTGTAAAAAAAGCAGTCATGAAAATCCTCATCGACATGCCGTTATGAACGGCTGGCTCCTGCGGCTGATCAGCGCAATCAACGGAGATGCCTGTGATCCGACCGGCCGGGCTGTTTGCGTGTCCCGTTGCGGCGGCAAAAACTTCACGGCTGCGGTCGATAAAAGCCTGTCGCCATCCTGGTTCCATTCCCGTTCCGGGCGGAGCCGTCTTGTGAGCGAAGCTAATGACCCATGAGATAGGGATCGCCCGGACCGTCAAGGTAATCGTAGATCTCCTGATTCGTGCAGACTTCATAGTATTTTCTGGATGTCTCCCCGGTGATGCTGAGCGTTTCGGGATTGACTTCGTAAACGGGAGCTTCGCGAACAGCCAGCTGCTGGTAGGCGCCGCTTAATGTCGGCACTTTGCCGGTATAAAGCTGGACGTCCTCACCGGGACGCGTCTGGAAGGTGACCGGTGTCAAGTTGATTTCACGGGAAAGCTTGGTAAAACCTTCTTCGCTCAATTCAATCCCATTAACATTATAGCGCAGTGAAAAGTCGTCGGTCGCGTTCTCATCGTCTTCGCGATTATTTTTAAATACGTAAAGATGATAGGAGGGATGCTGATCCGCGATAAGGTTGCGCAGCTTTTTGCTGCAGCTCGACAGCCGGTCGGCCATATTGATCGCCGGTGAAATCATGATCCGGGAATCGCCGTCAAACAGGTACGACGGGGGTTCGGGACTGAAACAGATGCCGATTCCCAGTTCCAGGATCGGGAGATTATTCTCCTCATTTTTTACGTTATAGCGTTGAACAATTTGCAGAATCCTGATCGCCAGTCCGCAGGCGCGGGCCACGCAATACCAGCTCTGCGGCATATCTTCATTTTCAAAGATCGACAGGATGATGGCATCCCCTTCAATAAATACTTTGACCGCTTCATAATTGGAGAGAATTTCCGAAATCGGATTAAAGAAATTAAGGCTGAAATGTGAGGCGGGATTAAGCCCTCTGCTTCTCATGCTATGGCTGATATTGATGGATCCGCGGATGTCCGCCTTGATCACCACATGGTCGATGACCGGGTTTTCTTCCTTGACACGCTCCGCGGGGAGAAGAAATTCAAAGAGCGACCGGTTCTCTCTGGACAGCCGCAGGATTTTTTCTTCCGTTACCAGGTTGATGGCTTCCATCGCTTCTTTCAGGATGAGGGCGTTGTGGAGATCCCGATGATACCTGGAGAATGTTTTGAGAAAATTCAGGACGTGCAGCCGTTTTTCCGAAGCGGAGGTTTTCCGGATCCGCTGGACCGCCTGCTTCAGGGGCTCCAGGGGAAAGGCCCCGCCCTGCAGGGATCTCCGGCGCTTCAACTGTCGGGTCATGGATAGTCTCGACCAGATATTGGCCAGAAATTCCCTGATCTGCCTCGGTTTCATCGGCGGGCAATAGATGCTGCAGACGGATTTAACTTCCACGGCAGACACAATCTGTTTGAGCAAACCTGCCTTCGCGAAGGCCCTGTAAAACAGAATGAAAAAGCTCTGCTGATTTTTGATCTGTTTCCGGAGTTCAAGAATTCTGTCATCAGATGATCCGGAACGTTTGGCTCTTTCGCAGAGTTCCCGGGAATCGAAATAATTGAGCATCAGGTCAATATTGCCGACCTCCATGATCCATGGATCGTAGATATTGCTGCCGCTACTGCTTTTATCCATCCCGGTCCCGGTCCTGTCTTGGCGGTCCCGATCCGTTGACGCCAGCAGATCATAAATCAATGTCCGGACGTTGTCGTAGCTGTCCGGATCGCGGGAGCGTTTTCCAAGGAGGATATATTCCTCGATGAGGAAAAAGTCATCGGCGGGATTATTCGTATGGAGAACCGGATTATTAAAAAAGATGTCCGGCAGAATCTGCCCGGCATGAAAATGAGTCTCCCGCAAAGCGCGAAGGCTCCGCGTCTGAATATCCGTGAGCAGAGAAAACAATTCTTCCCCGGCCAGACGGATAATGCGATTTTGGTTCCATTTGATCTCAGACAGTTTTTCCCTGGCTTTGAATTCTTCGTAGTCTGCATGCCTCAGAGAAAGTTGATGGAGGCTGACCTGCTGTTCAAAAAAAGTCACCAGGTTCCGGTATTGATTTTTTACTTCTTCCAGAAACATCTTGGACAGGGCGGCCTGCGCCAGGAAATCTATTTGATGTTCGCCTTCAATTTTCGCCCGGTTGATCCCATCCCGCAGGATATCCCGGCAAAGATGTTTTAAATTACTCTTTTCACTTTCACACGTTTCTCTTTTATAACCTTTATAATACGCTTCTGACCGGCTGTGCTTGATCACGATCAGCGATGCCGTATTTTCCAGGGCATTGTATAGTTGCGGGCTGATATGGACGTCGAAATGAACATTGTCCACGCCGAAAAAAAGTCTGTCCAAAGAAAAATCGACGAGATACGGTTTGAGCGGCAGGCTCCTGAATTCCGGCGGCTTCGAAAAGGATGGGAAAAAGTTCAGCATGAGATCTGTCCGGAAAGTTTAAATATTATTTTGTTATCAGCCGCGGTTTAATCCCGGCTGCTCTTTACCTGACCAGATGGCACAGCACAGGCCATGAATGCATCCGGCGGTCGCAGGAGGTCACGTGTGCCCTGGGGCTTATCACTACGATAACGAGAAGACGGACATGGCCGGGCATATTCAATCCATAAAGACCGGCTGTTTTTTGCCGGATTTCCCGTTCGGATACAATACCGCACAGGGGGATTCCCGATACCCTGCCCGATCAGGAAATAAAAACTATTTACTGCCCAGCTGTTCCTTGAGCCTGCCGCGGTTTTTAATGGCCTGACCGACACGATTGAGCGCCAATGAAATATCGTCGTCGGGTTTGCCCAGAATCCGGTCAGACTGCCGGTAGAGAGTCAGAGCGGCATCCAGGTCGCCGCGGCTTTCCGCGCAGACGCCCAGATTGAACAGGAGGGCGTGAGAGTTGGCGGCCAGGTTGCGCGCTTCGCCCCACAGTTCACAGGCGCTGTCCATACGGCCTTTGTCCGCGTATTCCAGGCCGCGTTTGAGTTTGTCGATCGCTTCTTTCGAAGCAATGCCATCCGTGGAATCCATCAGACGGATTTCCCGGGTGACATAGTAGGGAGCGATATCGCGGCGGAATTCTTTCTTCACGCGTTCTTTCGCCTGCTCCAGAAGGACGATTTCGCTTTGAACCGGTCGCGTATCCTCGCAACCGGAGGAATCCGTCATCGCGGAGAGATTACGGGAGTAAAGAACCCGGCCGGTGGTGACATCGACCAGCCGGGGGGTGACGGCAAAATTGGCGACGCGTTTCATGCAGCTGACCTGATAGTAGCGCCATCGGATGCAGGCGCCCTGATAAAGTCTTCCCTTATCGTCCCTTTTCTGTTCGTATTGCGTGCAGGTTTGCCGCCTTTCCGAGTAATGAGTGTCATCGTAGCTGTTACCGTTAACGACGCCGGTGTAAATGCCCTGCGCGCCGACCAGCTTGCCGAGTTTAACGGCGGTTTTTTCATCCACCAGGCCGCTGTGGGAAAACTGCATTTCACTCACCACTTTGTCGATGGAGGCGCGGTCGACCAGGGTAAAGTACTGTTTATCGTCAATGCCGATTCCCGCAAGAACGCTTTCCATTTCCGCGGCAAATTCTCGCCCCCCGGGGCCGGAAAAGGGCAGGACCGCAACGGCTTTGGTCAGGGACGCTTCATGGTATTGCGCGGGCTGAAGCATGTTGACGCGGATTTTGGTGGCACAACCGGCTAACAGGATAAAACCGATACAAAGCGCGATGAACAGGGCAGCGCTGTGACGTCTGAACAGTCCGTGCATCATAAAAAAATCCTCGCTTGCGTTTACTCGTCCAGGTCAATGGACGATTTTGTTTTTTCTCTTCTTCTTGTTTCTTTCGCCGAATATTTTTTCATGCAGTCTTCGTCTTTCAGGACTAATGAACATTCCAGGTATTCGGTAATTTCCACGATGCAGCCGCGGATGGCTTTGCCGGTCGGTGTCTTGGCCTGTTTACCCAGAGAGCCGGACAATCCCGGCACCACCCCCGAGTAACCGCTGACCCGCATGCCGCCCGAAGTCGATGTGGCTTCAATGGTCCGGGTGTCCATGATTTCTCCGGTTTCCGCATCAATGACTTTCAGGTCCACCGCGATGTAGGCGGTCTTCTTGCCTCCGCCAAAGGATAATCCGCGAAAGTTGACGCCGCCTCCTTCACTGCCGCTTTCTTCAAAGGCGGAAACCGTGGCGGCGACCAGGTACTGCGCGCCCTTGATCCGGCCGGTCTTGACCCGTGTTGATGATTCCACCAGACCCGATTCGCTCAACTGCTGCTCACTGAGGGCCGACTTCAATTCCCGGCGTTCCAGGATGCGAAAAGCTTTGGTTGACGCGAGTTCATTGATGAGCAGGTCCTGCAGCTCGGTGGCGGTCGAGCCCGACCACCAGGGCGCATGGGCGGTGTTGGTGAAGCGCAGGACGCCGATGCGCGGTTTTTCCTGGGCCAGCGCAACCGTTGCGCCCGTTAAAATCAAAAGACTAAGCGACAGGAATATAAATTTTTTCATGATGTAGGTCCTCCCTGGTTCAATAAAAAATCAATCGTTTTGCTTCGAATAATCTAAAATTAATGAGTACGGGGAAAAATTAACGAGTTTGAAGTTGCCCTTTTGCTTGATGCTGTTGGCTAAATAGAGCGTGTTCTCGGGATAGCTCACCAGGAAAGACCCCATGGCCTTTTCTTCTACGGCGGACACCCAGACGATGCTTTGCAGCAGGGATTTGACTTCCAGCACGGTTTCCAGATCATTAACGCCGTTAATCTGAAGGGCCACTTTTTTGGTATTCCCCTGGATGTATTCGCCGACTTTGGCAAGCAGGGCCGGCGTCAGATTTTCCGCCAGGTCCTTCATGGCCTTCGCGGCGGCGTCCTCCGTCGAATTTGCCAGCGCCCGGGCTTCTTCCGTGCCGGCCGTTAATATTTCCATCTGGCCCGTTTTGTTGTTTTTGGACAGGATCCGGTAGGTGAGGCGGACGGTGACATTGTTGAACGGCATGGACAGGCCATACCCGATATTTTCGCCTTTTTGGGTGGAAATCGTGTAGTCCACTTTTCCGATAATGATCAGGTTGGATAAAAATTTATACATCATGCTGCGCAGGGTCAGGGTGCTGCCGGACCGCATGGCCTGCTCCACATCCCTCGCATCAATGGCATGCGTCGGAGCGACATCGACGACGGTATAGCCCTGTTCGATCAATTTGGCCACCAGGGTCTCGGAAAGGATGTTGTTTTCTTCAAATTCGTCGCCGCGGCGACCGGGTTTGCGGGCCGGGATAAAAAGAGCGATGGAATTGTTCAAACCTAATTGAGAAACGGCTTCCCGGGCTCTGGCCGGTTCCACGCAGGCGTTTATTTTTACATTCAAAATATCGTCTTTGATGTTTTCACTGACGACGGTGTAGCTTTTAACCACGCCGCCGGCTTTTGTTTTGATCACATCCTCCACCAGGGTGAAGTTCTGAACGAAGCTCTGAGCCTTAATTTCCGCTCCGACGACCTGTTCAATGGCCGTCCACTTGGCGCGGGCGACCGCTTCCATTTTGGCCGAAGGCATATCATTCTTGATGATCAGCGCTTCGCCGCTGGCGTTGATGCATTTTGTCTGCGCCCAGGCAACGGGGACGGCAAGGCAGGAGACGAGCAGAAGGGCGAATAAACAGGAACGCATTTTCATTAGGTCACCTCGTACCGGCTGATGGGATTTCTTGAAAAAATAATCATGCTGTGCATCTCTGAAACCGGCGCTACCCTAACATAAAGCATGCTGATTTTCAATTCACTTGCCGATGCAGAAATCGGAGAAAATTTTGTGAAGAATATCGTCCTGAATTTTTTGGCCGGTGATCTCATCAAGGGCGTCCAGGGCTTCACGCAGTTCGAAAGCTGCAAGTTCCGGGGAACGGGCGGCATGAAGGCAGGTCTCAGCCGCCCGGAGACGGGCGAGCGCTTTTTCCAGCGTTTGCTTATGGCGCAGTTGGGTGATCATGCCGCCGTCACTTGCGATATCGCCGGTATGGGTTTTGTCGGTTATGGCTTGCCTGAGTTCGTCGAGTCCGCCGCCGAACTTCGCGGAAATCCTGATCACGCCGCTTTCGGGCAGGGGAAGCCCGGGCAGATGCCCGATGCTCCAGGCTTGCGGCAGATCAGATTTATTCGCGGCAAGAATGATCTTGTCCGGGCGGTTTTTATTCTGTTCCAGAATCTGCCGGTCTTCTTCTGTTAAGGGCTGGCTTCCGTCGAACAGAATGATGATGACGTCGGCCTGCTCCAAATGCTCCCAGACCAGATCAATGCCTTCTTTTTCAATGGCATCCTGAGGCTTGCGGATACCGGCCGTATCCGTCAGGTGAACTGAAAGGCCGCTGAGCGTGATGGTGTCGGTGATCAGATCCCGGGTGGTGCCGGGAATATCCGTGACAATCGCCTTCTTTCTGCCGAGCAGGTTGTTGAGCAGGCTGGATTTGCCGACGTTGGGTTTGCCGGTAATCGTAACGCCGATGCCCTCGGTGAAAAAACGCGCCTGACGGTAAGTTGATAAAAGCGATTCAATGCCGGCCATCGCCTCATGAATCGGGGCGGGGATGAGTGGTGTTTCCTGTTCTGAAAGATCATCGGTAAAGTCAATGGCCGCTTCCAGCTGGGCCAGGGTTTCAATCAGCAGCGTGCGCAGCCCGCCGATTTTAACGCCCAGCGATCCTTTTAACTGGGCCAGTCCGGCACGATAGGCTTTGGCCGATTTCGCGGAAATCATGGCCGCAAGCGCCTCCGCCTGCGACAGATCCATCCGGCCGTTGAGAAAGGCGCGCAGTGAGAATTCTCCGGGCCGGGCGGGGCGGCAGCCCAGCGCCACCAGTTGTTCCAGAATAGTCCGGAGGATCAGGGGGTTCCCGTGACAGGAAATTTCGAGGACGTCCTCGCCGGTAAAGGAATGCGGCCGGCGCATGAGCGTTATCAATACTTCGTCGAGAATGGCTGCGCCGTCGGGAGTGATGATGTCGCCGTGATAGGCATGATGGCTTTGCCAGCTGCAGTTTTGACGCGAGGGACGAAACAGCAGCCGCCCTAATTCAGGGGCTGAAGGTCCGCTGACGCGGATGATCCCCAATCCTGCCGTGCCGGGAGGTGTGGCGATGGCCGCGATGGTGTCTGTCTCCGTCATGTTTTACACATTTTCTTGAAGAAACGGGGTTCAAGGTACAAGGCCAAAGGCGATGGGCCAGGGGCAATGGGTGATAGGATAAGATGCTGCGCGTTATGAGATACGAGCTACTATCAACCATCCACTTTTCCCCATTACCTATGGCCCATCGCCCATCGCCTCTTAATCTATCCGCCATCCACCAGGTGCTATTGCCGGCTTCTGGTTCTGGAGGGTCCGCCGTTATTTCCTTTTTTGGCGGGCAGAACGATGACTTTCCGGTATTCGCCTTCACCCCGGCTTTTGGTGATGAGCGCTTCATCCTCCTGGAGCGCCAGGTGAATGATCCGGCGGTCATGAGCGTTCATGTGACTGAGGGACAGGGGCTTCTGCGTATTCTTGACCTTTTCCCGAATCCGCTGGGCCATGCCCAGAAGGGATTCTTCTCTTCTTTTGCGGTATTCCTCGGAATCGACAACGATCATTTTGCGTTCGGCATCGGCTTTATTAACGGACTTGTTTAACAGGTATTGAAGCGCGTCCAGATTCTGTCCGCGCCGGCCGATCAAGAGTCCGCTGTCGTCGCCGGCGATGCTGAGGATGATGGTATCGTCCGTTTCGGTGGCCGTGACCTGGCATTCAAACGTCATTCTGGTCAATATGCCGGCGAGCAGATCTTTGGCCTTCAGAGCGGAAGGCGACGTAGCGGCAACCGCTTCAACAACCGGAATCGTCAGGGGCCGGGATTCCCGCGGAGCGGAAGGCCCGGAGGGGGCGGCCGGCGCAGGCCTTGCGGCCCGCTGTTCAACTCTGGGTCTGGCCTCATGCTTGATCTCCGGCTTTTCTTCCCGCTTGATTTCCGGCTTTCTGGCGGGCTTTGCTTCCTGCCTCGTCATCTGCCTCGCTTCAGGTTTTGCTTCAGATCTTGCCTCGGGTTTTGCTTCTCTTTTTTCTTCCCGCCTGGTTTCGTGCCGGACGGTCCGATGACTATCGTCTAAAGAAAAATCCATATCGAACGAAAGCAGGGAGGCGCGGATCTTAGCCTTCCTGGACATCAGGCCCAAAAATCCGTTGGAGCCTTCGGAAATAATTTCAATATTTAATTTTTCTCTGGGCACACCGAAATCACGGCAGGCCTTTTCAATAGCACCGTCAATTGTTTTTTCTTCTATGTCCAATGTCTTTGAACTCATGCTTGACTCCATGAATAGGGTATCGTTACGCCAGCTTTCTGTTGATGTAGAACTGCTGACCGATTTGCAGAACGTTGTTGAACAGCCAGTAGATGACCAGTCCCGACGGAAAATTCAAGAAGAAGAAAGTAAAAACAACGGGCATCAGCAGCATGATTTTCTGCTGCATGGGGTCACCCATGGCGGGGGTCATTTTCTGCGAAATAAACTGCGTGGCGCCCATAATGATCGGGGTAATGTAGTAGGGATCCGGGGCCGACAAATCCTGTATCCAGAAAAACAACGGCGAATGGCGCAGCTCGATGGAATACATCAGCGCTTTATACAGACCGAAAAACACGGGAATCTGGATCAGCATCGGCAGGCAGCCGGAGAACGGATTGACCTTATGCTCCCGGTAGAGCGCCATGGTTTCCGACCCGATTTTGGCCTGGTCATTTTTATACTTCTCTTTCAGCGCTTCGATTTTCGGCTGAAGCTTCTTCATCTCGTTCATGGACTTGTAGCTCAGGTTGCCGAGCGGCCAGAAGATGATTTTGATGATCGTGGTCAGGATAATAATCGCCAGACCGTAGTTCAGGACGAAACCATACAGGAAGTTGAGGATCCACAAAGCCGGGATGGCCAGCCACTTAAACCAGCCGAAGTCGATGGCGCTTTCCAGGCCGACACCCAGCGTTTTCAGCAGATCATACTGTTTGGGGCCGAGATAAAGGGAGTAGGAGAAAACGCTGTTTTGTCCGCCGGGAATGAGCTCTTTGCGGCCCTTCATGCCGATGGAGACCATATTGTCGGCGTCGCGGGTCATGATGACATTCGTCAAAGACGGATTTTCCGGGATGAAGGAGGCAATAAAATATTTACTTTCAAAAGAGCCCCACAAGACATTGGGCCCCAGGATACTTTCGCTGTTTAATTTTTTAACTTCCTGACGTTCAATGCTGCCGCCGACCGAAACGGCGGGGCCTTCATGCCCGTAACTGTCCTCGATCTTCTGGGGATCGACGTACTGGTACCAGTTAATTTTCGGAATTTGCGTGATGGGCGACGACGTCAGATTGTAAACTTTAACTTCCAGGCCGATGGTGTAGCCGGCCGGATCAATCGTAAAAATCTTTTCGATTTTGACGTCGCTATATGATTTTGTAAAAACAAGCTGCTTCTTTTCCCTGGTGTTGACCAGATCCAGTTTGCCGGCCGCGGTATCAAAGGTGGCATCCGGGGCAACGGCCACGCTGGATTCGGGGAAGGTGACGGCCAGCGGATAGGGCATGCCGTCGCGAACATCGACCAGTTCGACAAAATCCTTTGTTTTAGGCTTCACGACTTCCCTGGTGCCGGTGAACAATCCTTTGATCTTCGGCCAGATATCGTCGGTGCACTCGTAGCAATCCTGGTAGTAATTTTTGAGCTTCAGGGACTTCAACGCGGCGCCGCGCGTGGAGAAAATCGCCGTATAGTGGGGTGTTTCCACCTTGATATCACGGGGCGGCGCTTCCGGTTTCGAAGCCGCCGGTTGAGGCGCGGTTTTGGCGATGGCGGTTGCCGCCGTCGTTGCGGAGGCGGGTGCCTGGCCCGCTTTTGCCTGGTCAGCCTGCTGTTGAGGGGTTGCGGTCTTTTGCGGCACAGGGGGTTTGACAAAAAAGATTTGGTAAGCCAACAGAACAGCCAGTGACAGAACGATGGCTATAATAGTCTTTTTGTCCATCATAAGGGTACCTCCAATTTCATTGTTTACTTGACGGGATCGTAACCGCCGGGGTGCAGGGGATTGCAGCGCAGAATTCTTTTCGCTCCCAGATAGGCCCCCTTCGCCGGTCCATGCAATTTAATTGCGTCAATGGCGTATTGCGAACAGGACGGGTGAAAGCGGCAGGATGGCGCAAAAAAGAATGGTGAAATGCAGGCTTGGTATATACGAATCATGAAAACAAGAAAGTTTACCAAAGCTTTTCTGAACATAGTTTTATCTGCCGGTTTTGCGGTTGAAGAGTTCGGTCAATTCCTGCTCTGTTTCCTGATAGGTAAGAGGCGGCAAACTTTTTTTAGCCATGACGACCACGTCATGCCCCGCGGGAAACAAGTCTTTATTGCGGCGGAAGAATTCCCGAATCAGTCGTTTGGTACGATTGCGAAAAACGGCATTCCCCGTTTTCTTCGTCACGGTGATGCCCAGGCGTTTGGCCCCGTTCGGGTTGCCGCATGCTACGATGGTAAAGAATCGCGAACCTCTTCTGACCCCCTGTTCGTAAATAATCCGATATCTGCTTTTATTGGTGACCTTATCCGCTCTCCGGAAAGATTGCGCTTTCATGTATGGAAACCCAATATCCCTGCGAGACGGTAGAATAGCGGAATTATACAGCTAATCTCGCTCTGCCCTTGGCTCTTCTGCGGCTTAACACCAGCCTGCCGGTTTTTGATGCCATGCGGACAAGAAAGCCATGGGATCTCTTTCTTTTGGTATTCGATTTATTCGTCAAAGTCTTTTTCATGTTTAAACCCCTTAAAGTAATAAGGTGATGCGTAAATCATAGTCGTATTTATTTGTCAAGGTTAAAGTGGTTTGTGAGAGAAAACAGGAAGGTAGATATTTTGCCCGCAAAATGATATGAAAGCGTCCACCCCAACAAACTTTGACAGGATGGCGACTATGAAAGGGACGGTTCTCCGGGTAAATATTTTCTTCATGTGCTTCTGTTTATTCGTTTGCCTTTCGGGCAGCGCTTCAGCGGAAACCATTGATGTACTCATCAAGGGGATGGATGACGGTGCCAAAAGCAGCCGTGACCGGGATTACGCGGAAGCGGTGATGAATGCCAAGCTTCAGGCGATTGAAAGAGCCGGTGTCTCCATCAAGTCCATGACCCGGGTGGAAAACTTTCAGCTGAAATATGACATGGTCGAGTCGAAGGCGGCGGCGGTTCTCATGCCCGGATTTCAAGTCATTGATATGGGCTACCAGAAAGACGGGACCTATCAGGTCGTTTTGTCGGGCAAGGTCCAGGTCATGGCATCCCTGCCGGTGGAAGGGAGTTTGTGGGGCAAACTCCGGGCTCAGCCTGTGGTATTCGATAAATTCAATGAGGCACGCGACGCCTGGGCGCAAGCTTCCCTGTCTGACATCGGGAATCAATTTGTTAATAATGAAGACGGAACGGTGACCGACCGCAAAACCGGGTTAATGTGGCAGAAATCATATGACATTAAAGAAAATATCCGCGAAGTCCGCAACCAGGTGGACCTGCAAAACAAAAACAAATTTGCCGGTTACAGCGACTGGCGGATTCCGACGCTGACTGAAATCGGATCTCTGATGGAAAAAAAGCCCAGCGCCAAACTGAATTCCGGCCGCCAGAGTTACCTGGACGCGATTTTCGACGCGCGCTCCTACTGCTGGTATTTATGGAGCGCCGATCGATCGCCTGAAGGTTACCTGCTGGCTTACATCGGCGAAGCCCGCGGCGGCCTTGCCCCGGCGGGCGATCACTACCAGGCAGACGGCGTCTGCGTGGCCTGTTTCAAGGCCGTGCGGTCGGTGAAGCAAGTTAATGAGGTACCCTGAAGATCCGTCTTATGCCGGCTCTTCCCCTGAAGAGCACAAAGGCCAACTCGGAGCTTCTCAAGGACAGGTGGCTACCATGACACTTTTCTAGGTCATTGGCAGCAGGTGAACTCGGGATAAGTTCTGAAATTTCATGGTGCCCGCGCTGGGAATGGCAGGTATTGGGAAGGACGCATCAGGGAAAGGTCGGGACCTTTCCCTGATGCGTCCATTTCAATCTCCGATTTTCATCCTATTTTTGACGGCGTTCATCCGCTGATCGACAATCGCTTCGTACTCGCCCGCGATCCATCTTTTTTCAATATCCCAGTAATCGGGACTTTTCTTTTCATTAACAACTGAATTCGCCGCCATCGTCAGCATCAGGGCCTGGCCTTTCTGCGTGGTGATGTATTCCCGCGGCAGTCCCGCCCAGTCGATGATGACATCCAGGCTCCTGCCGCCCAGGTCTTTTTCGAAGGGTTCATAATACAGGCGATCACCGCGGGTATAGGTGCGCGGGGTGCTGCCGTCGGCCTTGTCCGGAACCCGAATGGCTGCCTGAGGACGGTAAACGACGGCAAACAGGGTATAGCCTTTGCCGGTTGCCGAATCGATGCTGGTTAAAATGTAGTTTTCCGCGTCATGGACGCCGTAGCGGCGCAGGACTTTTTGAAAATATTCGGTGGCGTGCTTCATGCGGCGGAAGACTTCACCCGTGTCGCCGCTTTTGTCCACGGCGCTGATTCTTTTGCCGTAGGCCGCCTCATATGTGTCATCAATTGTGATCTTGGCATTGGCATCGATCATGCCTTTGTTGATGTCTTCCAGACTGGTGGACATGTAATAAGGAATGGCGGCGATGCCCTCGAGAAGACCGGCGGCAATCTGCAGAGGTGACAAAACCAGCTGCGCGACGCCCACGGCAGCCTTGCCGAATCCGCGGCCGACTTTCTTGGCGCCTTCATCATTCGTTGCACAGGAAAGAGTGAGCGACACACATAAAACAAGGATCAGTAAAAATTTTTTCATAAAGGTTCTCCTTGAGGGGAATGAAATTATTTTTTAGTTTTCATTTGCAGGTATTGATTCATCTGCGGCGGATCCAGTTCGATCCATTCCGCCTTTTTGAGCAGGGTCCACTCTGCGTCGGTGTAGCCGCGATCCTTATTATAGGTAAAGACGCCGACAAACTTCACTTTGCGGGTATTCTTCCAGTAATCGACAAGCTCAGGATTTTTAAAGAAAATGTCGTCCTGGATCAAAATAAAGTCGAGGGGGTGTTCTTTCTTGCCCAGGAAGCCCAGAAAAAAAGTCGCTTTGCTGATGGGAGTGATGTCGACGGACGAATACTTATAACTTAGAAACTGGAGCCCCCAGTGATCATTGAAGACCAGTCCTCCGACCAGGCATTTCGTGCAGGCAGCTTTGAGGGGCGCGATGTTGCTGGCAAAGAACGAAGAGGCGAAAACGTGGTCCTGGAACCCGTAGCGTATGATCATTTCACCCACCCATCGGGCGAACGCTTCGACATCCTTGCCTTCTTCTTTCATGTCCAGGGAGACGGTCGGCGTAACGCCCCGGGCTTTCTTTTCTTTGATGAGCTCAAACAATTCCACGACCGTCATAAAGGGTTGGGGAGGCAGCTGGGGATTGGCCGCGTTTGGGGGTACTTGAGAGAGGTCGCTGTATTTTTCTCCAAACGCTCCGTCAAGACCGGTGGCTCGCTTCATTAAGTAATCGTGCGAAGCCAGTCCGACCCGGTTGCCTTTTGCATCGACAAAGTCGATGATGTCCACTTCGATGTTCGGATTGGCGGAATTGAGCGCCTGGGAAAGCGCGGCGCGCGAGTTTTCCTGGGCGAACGACGCATCGCCCCGATGCCAGCCGGCGCCGGGGAAATTAAAAGCGGCACTGTCCGTGCCGAGGGACAGGATCGCGATTAAAGTGAAAATAAAAAGAACGCCGGATTTACTGAACAGGTTTTTAATGACTTTCATGGATTCCCTCCGTTGCTTAGATTATTATCAAAAATGAACGCCAGCTGCCGTCATGAATGATCATGAATTTTGTTTGCCGGACGTCGTTGTTATTTATGCTGATACATTGACGAAATCGATTAAAACAGTATGGATGAAGAGTCAATAAAAAATGTGATCTCTGCCGGAACACATGATTCATTCGGATAAAGGTTGCCGGCCGTCTAAAACAGCAGGATGCTGAATTGATAGAAAGTGATAACCAGGATACCGGTTAAAAAAGGAAGGACGACCGTGCACACACCGATGTCGGCATAAGATTTGACATGGGTAAGGCCGCAGATGGCCAATAAAGTAATCACGGCGCCATTATGCGGCAGGCTGTCGAAACCGCCGGATGCCATGGATGCAACACGATGCAGAAGCTCCGGCGAGAGTCCCACCTGGCTGGCCCAGGCCAGCCAGTCCCTGGCCATGATGCCGAGGGCAATCGACATGCCGCCGGACGCCGAACCGGTAATCCCCGACAGGATATTGACCGTAAAGAATTCAGATATCAGCGGTGTGCCGCCGATTTTGATGCCCAGCAGAAAATCAGCCACGGACTGGAAACCCGGCAGCGAAGAGATCACATTGCCATAGCCTACCTCGGAGGCCGTGTTCATGATGGCCAGCAAAGATCCAATGGCCCCGGCGTTCACTGAAGTCTGCAGTCCGCGGTCTTTGGGCAGGTATTGAAAGCCGATGATCACCGCCAGGGAAACGCCGACCACCAGGCCGATGATCAGCGACCAGATACCCACAAGATTTCTAACAGCCGGTGCGATCATGACGAGCCCCATGCCCTGCAGGGGTTTCAGTCCGTCCGGATCCCAGGGAAAGAAATACGTCAGGATGAAATTGATGACCACGACAGCGAGCAGGGGAAGGAGCGACAGATGCCAGGGGGGAAGATGCGTTGGCGTTAAAGCGGGATCCGGTTCATTTAACGTATGTTCTCCGTAGCCTTCACCTCTGGCCTGCGCCGACTTACGTCGCCGCTCCAGCCAGTATGTGCCGGCTGTAAACTGAATAATGGCCGCCGTGGTTCCCAGAAGCGGAGCGGCCCAGGTGGTAGTGCCGTAAAAACCGGCGGGAATAACATTTTGAATTTGCGGCGTACCGGGCAGCATGGTCATGGTAAAGGTAAAAGACCCGAGTCCGACGCAGCCGGGGATAAGACGCTTGGGAATATCAGCCTCCCGGAACAAGGCGGCGCCGAGAGGGTAGACGGCAAAGGCCACGACAAACAGGCTGACGCCTCCGTAAGTGAGGACGGCGCAGGAGATGACGACGGCCAGAATGGCGCGTTCGTGTCCCAGTGCTTTTACGATCTGGCGGGCGATGGCCTTGGCCATGCCTGTGTCCTCCATCAGCTTGCCGAAAATCGCCCCCAGCAAAAATACCGGGAAGAACATTTTGATGTACCCGACGGCCTTCTCCATATAGAGTTCGGTGTAGGTGGGCATTGCCGGCAGGCCTTGGAGTGAGGCGGCCAGCAAGGCGAGGATGGGCGCGCAAAGAATGACGGAATAACCCCTGTAAGCAAAATACATCAAAAGAAACAGGCTTAATAAGATGCTGACGATTTCCATAAATGACTTTCTTTCTTTATGTAATGAATTTAAAGAGCGAGTGCTGAGTTTGTTCCGGCGTATTAAACTGGCGCCATGTCCGAGGTGATTCCCCGGGGGAGCGCTGCCGGCTGAAGGCCGACAATAGAAAGATCACGGTTGATTTGCCGGCCAGAGCGGAATCTGACGGTCGAGGCAAATGTTTGCTGGAAAAAATGATTAAAGCAGCAGCAAAAAAGAATCAATTAAAATCTCGATAATGGATCATGATTTCAATATTCAATTCGCGATCAGCCATGCCCCTGTTCATTCGATCAGTTTTTCACATTCGTGGATCAACAATTTCCATCTCATTGATCTTATATATGTTTTAATAAATCCACTTTCATGAATTCATCTCACTGGCGAAGGTGCCGTGAGAACCCTATTCACTGAATGGGATGCGGCAGGACGGCAATAATTATTGTAGTACTGTCAGTCAGAGAAATTGATGACTTTTCGTTTTAAGTGTGTTAAAGCAAAAAAAAACTTTAAGAACCAGGCAAATCACATTGCCAATATCCTGACCAGTAAGAATATGGCAGCGCCTGAAAAAAATACCTAAATGAGGAGTGAAATTATGGCATTAAATCCGTTACTTGATTCAAGAGACTTAAGGTTTGTCCTTTTTGAGGCCCTGGATGCGGACAAATTCAGCCAGTACGAGAAGTTCGCCGATTTTGACCGGGATACCTATGAGGCAACTTTGGAACTGGCCGAGCAAATTGCGGTGGAACAGGTCTATCCGGCCAATGCCGAAGCCGACAAAACAGGCGCAAAATACGACGCCGCTACCAAAAGCGTTAAAGTTCCTCCAGGCTTCCATACGGCCATGAAAAGTTACAGAGAAGCGGGCTTTTCGGGTCTGAGCAACGGTCCCGAATTCGGTGGCACGGGCATGCCCGAGACGATCTACCGCGCCGTTATGGAGTATTTCTGCGCAGCCGGCGTGGCTTTCAGTTCCTACGACACCCTGAAAGTCGGCGCATGCAATCTGATCATCAATCACGGTTCGGATGAACTCAAGAAAGTCTACGTAGAGAAGATGGTTGCAGGCCAGTGGGGCGGCACGATGTGTCTCACCGAACCGGGCGCCGGTTCTGATGTCGGTGCGCTCAAAACGCGAGCCGTCAAGCAGGCGGATGGCACCTACAAAATTACCGGCCAGAAGATTTTTATTACCGCCGGCGACAACGACCTTTATGAAAACATCATTCATCCGGTTTTGGCCAGAATCGATGGCGATCCTCCCGGAACGCCCGGCATCTCCATTTTTGTGGTCCCCAAATACCATGTCAATGCTGACGGCTCCGTCGGTAAACCGAACGATATGAGCACAACCGGTATCGAGCACAAGATGGGCATCAAGGGCTCGGCGACCTGTTCGCTTTCATTCGGCGACAATGACCAGTGTGTCGGCTGGCTCCTGGGTCAGGAACGCCAGGGCATGAAGATTATGTTCCAGATGATGAACGAAGCCCGTCTCGATGTTTCTCAGCAGGCTTTGGGAACCGCCAGTTCGGCTTATAT
Source organism: Deltaproteobacteria bacterium (assembly GCA_036528635.1). Taxonomy (GTDB): domain Bacteria; phylum Desulfobacterota; class Syntrophia; order Syntrophales; family Smithellaceae; genus UBA8904. The sequence continues at coordinate 3,283 of JAIGNE010000004.1, read as the reverse complement.
GCACGCGGTCACTTACGCGAAGAACAGAGTTCAGGGTGCGGACCCGGCCAAAAAGGGTGATTTTACTTCCGTGCCGATCATCAGACATCCTGATGTGAAAAGAATGCTCATCTGGATGAAAGCCCAGGTGGAAGCTATGAGAATGCTGACGCTGCTTGCTGCTTACTCTGCGGATATGGCTCATGTGCAGACGGGTGATGCCGCCAGGGAAGCGGGAGCGCTCCTGGATTTCCTGATTCCCCTTTGCAAGGCAGGCAACTCCGATCTGGCGTGGCTGGTGACCTCCGAAGCCATGCAGGTTTACGGCGGCTATGGTTACTGTTCGGAATATCCCGTGGAACAGCTGGCGCGTGACTGTAAGATTCTGGCTATTTACGAAGGGACCAACGGTATTCAGTCAATGGATCTGGCCATGAGAAAACTGCTCATGAATCCGGATATGTTCAATTTCAAAGTTTTCAAGAAAAGAATTGCGGAAGCCTGTGAAAAGGCCAAAGGCATTGTGGATGAGAAATACATTGCCGCCGTCAAGACGGCTATTGAGAAAATGGATGCCACCGTGCATCAGTTGGCTGCTTTGCGCGATCAGAAAAAGATGCTCGACATTCTGGCAGTCGCCCAGCCGCTCCAGCAGGCGATGAGAATGGTGGCGCACGCCTGGATGCATCTGTGGTCCATGACGATTGCCATTCCCAAACTGAAAGCCATTGCCGGCGATATCGCGGGTGAAAAAGTGATTGCCACGGTGAAGGACAACGCCGAGGCGGCTTTCTATTTCGGGAA
>JAIGNE010000078.1:0-5336 GCA_036528635.1 Deltaproteobacteria bacterium | reverse complement strand
TTGAGCTAAGAAATATCATGGAAATGAAGCTCAAAAAGATTACACGACTTCGGTAACATCTTTTATGAGGCAACGTTTCTCTCTCACGCTCTTCTTTCGGTAACATTTATTTATGAGGCAATAGGTTCCCTGTTTAATAAATAAATACGGCAACTTGACATCCCCAGTAAAATTGTAATTGACAACAGGCCAAATATGGATAAGTTACGGCAAAGATTGATGTCGAAAAGGCATCGCCGGAAGGAGAACACGTATATGCTGACAGTTACAGATAAGGCGTCCGAGGTTATTAAGGATTTTCTCAAGGATAAAAATGCTGATGCGGCCATTCGCATCACCATGTCCATGGGATGATCCGGGCCCTCTTTGGGCATGGCTCTGGACGAGCCGAGGAATGAAGACGAAGTGATTGAGGAAAAGGGAACGAAATTTGTCATCGATAAAGATTTGTTGAATCAGGCAAAACCCATCAATGTTGATTTTATCGCCACCCCTCAGGGAGCAGGTTTCAAGTTAACCTCGAACCTCTCTCAGGAAGGCGGCGGTTGCGGTTCCTGCAGTTGCTGAAAACCCCCGGGGGAGAATCTTCTCCCCCATTCTTTTAACCTATGACTCCAACCCAAGACTTAACGGAAAAGCTTGATGAAGCCGACAGCCTCCTGAAGCAGGGAAAGTACCCTGAGGCCATCGCCTGTCTGGAAAGAATCCGTCCGATTCACCCGGAAGAAGAAGCGGTCCTGCTTCGCCTGGCCTGGGCCTTTTGGGACTGCAAAGACCGGGAGCGTTCCGTCCACTACTGGGAAATCCTGCTGGATCGTGAGCTTCAGCGGAAAGTCTTTACCGGCTTCGCTTACGATGAACTGGTGCGGATTTACAAACAGGAAGGTGACATTGCAAAGCTGGTCGCTCTTTGCGAAAAAGTTGCCGCCGTTCAGCCGCAGGATGTCGGATTGCAGGAAGAACTGGGCAAAGCTTATCTTTTAGCCGGTCAATACGAAGAGGCCTGCGAAACTTTTGAGAAGCTGATCTCGATGGAAGCGGACAACTCTGCTTATTATTGCCGGCTGGGTGAGGCTCTTCTGGCCTGTGAAAAAATCGAAGCGGGAGAAGAGGCCTATCGGCAGGCGGGTCTGATCGATCCCGACGCAGCAGACCGGTATCTTTTTCAGGCTGCCGATTTATGCCTGAGGAAAGGCCATGTCCATGTTGCGAAAAAACTGCTCCTGGCGTGTCTGGAAATTGCACCCGCGAACAGCCTTTATTATTGTTCTCTGGGAGATATTCTCGTTCACCTAAAGCAGCCCCAAAATGCTTTCGCGGAATACGGGAAGGCCTGCCAATGCAATCACCCCTACACGGCGGCCTATTGGAATCGCCTGGGAAATTCCCTGTTGAAGGCGGAATTTTTTGCAGATGCGGTCAAGGCGTTTGAAGCCGCTCTTGCTTTCGATGCCTCCACACCCTGCCGTCAGAATCTAAAAGCAGCCTGCGTGGCCTCCGGCCGGTCCACGTCCTGCCCCCCGGACAGGCAAGGACATCATTAACACGGCTTTTGCGAAGTCACGGGCCATCGTCTTGTCACTTCTGGATCTTTTCTTTGAAGACGTGATAGAAATCTTCGTGATCCGCCATAGCCTGGCGCATGATTTTTTCCACCGAACCGACATCGCGCTTGTTGATCACCAGATTAACGCTCTTATTAAAGCCTTCCAGATAGTCGAGCGTCGTCAGTGTTGCACTGACCAAAACAACAAAACTCTTTCTGCGGATGGCCATATTCAGATTTTCCAGATAGCGCAGAACATTATTGGTCTCCCAAACGCCCGTATCAAAATCCTCATCGATAAAAATGACATTAAAGACATGAAAACGCATATGTTTGAGCGCTTCCTTGTAGGTGGCCGGCTGAGCCGTTAAAAACCCCATTTTTTTCAGCTCTCCGACGAGCTTGTCCCGAATGACGGGATCCTGCTCGCAGATCATCGCGGTTTCAGCATCCGGCATCACATGACCGAAAGGTCTCCCCGTATAGTCGATCCCTTCCGCTGCAGTTTTTACAGTTGGTTTAGGTTTTTCTTCAGCCATTGACATCTCCTTCATTCATCCATCGGGAAAAACTTTGGATTTAACCCCAGGTATCATCACGACCTTTATTACCATAGGATCGATCGACTTCCAGCTTGCCCAGATCGGTTGTTTTTTCACCGCGGGCATTTTTGATGGCATCAATACCGCGTCCGACATTGGAACGATTGGACGCATAGGCCTTGGCCGTCTCCTCGGTGATCAACCCCTTCTCGTAAAGCTCAACAATACAATTATCGAAAGTAACCATGCCGAATGCCTTGCCCTGCTGGATAATATCTTCAAAGGATTTGCCCTCCGCTTCACCGTGCAGAACAATATCTTTGACTCTCAGAGATGTCCCGAGCGCCTCAAATGCGGCAACCCGGCCGCCGCCGACTTTGGGAAGCAGTCGCTGACAAATAATCCAGCGCAGAGAATCCGCAAGCCTTGTCCGGATCTGATTTTCTTCATCAACGGAAAACATGCCCAGGATACGGTTAATGGTCTGACCGGCGTCGGTCGTGTGCAGGGTGCTCAGAACCAGATGGCCCGTTTCCGCGGCATTCAGCGCTATTTCCACGGATTCCCGATCGCGCATTTCACCCACCAGAATAACTTTGGGCGCCTGACGCAGGGATGCGCGCAGTCCGTTGGCAAACGAATCGAAATCTTTGCCCAGCTCCCGCTGATTGACCGTCGCCTTCTTCTGCGTGTGCGTGTATTCAATCGGATCTTCCAGTGTGATGATATGGATCGGATTTTTTTCGTTGATATCATTGATCACGGCGGCCAGCGACGTCGTTTTACCGGAACCGGTTGCACCCGTCACCAGGACGATGCCGTTCTTTTCGACGGCCACGCGACGATAGGCTTCCGGCAGACCCAGCTCGCCGAATGTGGGAATCTGCGTTTCGAGTTTTCTGAGCACGATGGAATACTGGCCGCGCTGTGAAAAGACATTCACGCGGAAGCGCGCAATGCCGGGTAATTCGTAGGATAAATCGCAGGAACCCTCGCTGATCAGAGTGTCCATCAGCCGGCGGTCCTGATTAATCAAATTCAGCGCAAATATTTCCGTCTGAAACGGTGTCAGCTTTTCAAAGTGCGGTTCGAGATCCACCGGCAGCAAGACCCCTGCGGCTTCCACTTGAAAAGGTTTATCGACGGTCAGGATCACGTCGGAAATATTGGCATTGGATTCCAGCATTTTGATCAGGATGTGATCGATTTCCGGTTTTCTCATATGAATCCTCTCTAGGCTTCCGTAAAGTCTGTCGGTGGATTTTTCAAAAGCGTACGGAATCTGCCCTTATCATTCGCCTTGATATATGCATCTTCTCCGCTGATCCAGCCCCGGTTGTAGAGATCCATAATACCATCATCCAAAAGCTGCATGCCGTATTTTTTACCGGTCTGAATCATGGACGGAATCTGATACGTTTTTTGTTCCCGGATCAGGTTGCGTACAGCCGGCGTAGCGATAAGAATTTCGAGGGCGACACAGCGTGTCTTGATATCCACTCTTTTAAAGATAACCTGGGAGATGACCGCCCGGAGTCCGTCGGCCAGCGTGGAGCGGATCTGCAGCTGCTCCGATTCCGGAAATATCTCGACAATGCGGTCGACGGTTTTAACCGCGCTGGTCGTATGAATGGTGGCGAACACCAGGTGGCCGGTTGAAGCCGCTTCGACCGCAAGCGCCGTCGTTTCCAGGTCCCGCATTTCGCCCACCATAATGATGTCCGGATCTTCACGCAATGCGCCGCGCAGTGCGTTGGAAAATGTTTTCGTGTGAATCCCGACTTCGCGATGATTGACAATGCAATTCTGGCTTTTGTGGACAAATTCGATCGGGTCTTCAATCGTGATGATATGGTCTTTGCGCAGGCGGTTCGCCTCATCGACAATCGCGGCCAGCGTCGTCGACTTACCGCTTCCGGTCGGCCCTGTCACCAGGACGAGGCCCCGCGGCAGCATCGCCAGCTTGGACACGACAGACGGCATCCCCAACTCAGAGCACGTGGCAATTTTGCTGGGAATCTCCCGAAACACGGCGGCAATACCGTATTTCTGCTGGAAGAAATTGGCGCGGTATCGCGCAAGCCCCGGAATCTCATAGGCAAAATCAACGTCGCCTGTTTCTTCAAAATGTTTAATCTTATGCTCCGGCGTGATTTCATAGAGAAGCACCTTCAATGTATCATTGTTCAGGATATCATACTTAACCCGCTCGATCTCGCCGCGGATGCGGATGGCCGGTTGCTGGCCGGAAACCAGATGAAGGTCGGATGCCTTTTGATCATGCATCAACTGGAAAAAAGCGTCGATTTTTGCCATGGATTTCTCCCGTGAATTTATTTTAAACTTTGTTCGGTTGCCTCATCAAGATGGGTAACTCATGGTTATGTTTTACAATGGCAATGATAATTACATTGTTTAAAGTATAGGGAAAACGAACCTGTTTTGTCAAGACAAGTTTAGCTCCACTTTTTTCACCCGGGCGCCCGGCCACCAACTAATTCTTGACACTGAGACAAACTATCTATATGCTCGCCACGTTTTTTTGAATGGTCGGGGATGTAGCTCAGCTGGGAGAGCGCGGCGTTCGCAACGCCGAGGCCAGGAGTTCGATCCTCCTCATCTCCACCAAGACCTCCTCCAAGAAAAATCCGGCAACATCAAAAGGCTTTCCCGATAGCGGAGACTCTTCAGTTGAACTCATGGCGCAGGGAAAAGCCTGCCCTCCGTTCAGTGCCTGTGTCCTTCAGAGGTAAAAAATCCCGGCTCTCTCCGGGAAGCCGGTGCGCGTCAGAGCACCTTTCCGCTTATCACCATTACAAAAACAGCGACTGGCTATTTATCGAACATTCTTATAGATTTTGGGTCACGGCAGAAAGGTGTCTGATTAACATAATTGACAGCAATAAATTACCGGAACGGAGTCCGGCTCTGATGCAGGAATGCTCCCCGTCCCGGTATTTGCAATGATGCGGAATATCTCCGTGGTCGAAGCAGAACAAAACGTTTCCCGGAAGGCCTCCGTGGGACTGAACCGGGATCAGACTCCGGACCTGCTCCCCGGCAGGGCTTTCGCTCATGCGCTGGCCATCCCTCCGGCCGGAACGACGTAAAGGGAGAACACCGAATTAGGTAGGAGGCGGGGTCACCCCCGCCGTCCTCCCACACCACCGGACGTGCGGTTCCGCATCCGGCGGTTCATTGAACACGCTGAAGTCGTCGCATCGTATCTTGCAGCGACACCAACCCTA
>JAIGNE010000077.1:0-129484 GCA_036528635.1 Deltaproteobacteria bacterium | reverse complement strand
AAATGAATCATCTGGCCAAAGCCTGCGAGGCGGCCGAAGAAGTCAAAGCAACGTATGATTCCTGGTATGCCAATATGGCCACCAAACGGCAGCTGATACCGCTCTATGCCATCAAGGCCCTGTTTGTTTTTGCCGAAGTGTATGTAGCCATGTGCCTTTTGGATCAGGCGCTGATTGCCGCAAAGAAATCGGCGACTCTGAAACCGGGTGAAGGAGATTACACCTTTTACCAGGGCAAGATCGCCTCGGCCCGGTATTACGCCAACAACATTCTGCCGAATGTCCCCATGCTGGCCGCCTTGATCAAGAGCGAAGAGGACACGGTGCTCACCTGTCCGGAGGAAGCGCTGGTGGTAAGTTAAAGGCAGGCTATCAGGCTGTAGACTGTCAGGCTGTCAGGTTTATTTTGTGGGGGCGGGTTGCCGCCCCTCTTTTTATTATTTTCATGATTGATTCTTTTCGAAAAGAGCTTATGTTCTAATAAGTCTTCGGTACATTTAAGTAACGAATTCACATCAAACTCCAAAGGAGACGACTTATGACCGGTGCGGAAATGATTTTTAAGACGGCGGCACAGGCGGGGGTGGAGATTTGCTTTGCCAACCCCGGCACGACGGAACTGGGGTTTGTCGCAGCGCTGGACACGGTCAAAGAAATCCGGCCCGTGCTGGGGCTCTTTGAAGGTGTCTGCACCGGGGCGGCCGACGGCTACGGCCGGGTCAAACAAAAACCAGCCATGACACTCTTGCATCTGGGACCGGGATTCGCGAACGGTATAGCCAATCTGCATAACGCAAGGCGCGCCAAATCGCCCGTACTCAACATCATCGGCGAACACACGACGTGGATTCGTCCCTACGATCCGCCGCTCAACATGGACATCGCATCCCTCGCCGGTACGGTTTCAGGCTGGCAGAAGGAGACCAAATCTGTGGACACCGTATCGGCAGATACCGCATCCGCCATTGCGGCATCGCTTTATGGCCAGGTTTCGACACTCATCGTTCCTGCCGATCATCAATCTGAAAACCCTGAATCAGATGAGGTCGCCGGCGTCCGTTTTTCATTTGATCCGGTGGATGAGGAAATGATTCCCCATGCCGTCTCCATGATCACCGAGGCAAAAAAACCGGCCTTGATTCTCGCAGGAAACGCATTGCGCCAAAAAGGACTGGCCGCGGCTGCGCAAATCAAAGCCAAAACCGGTTGTGATCTTTTGATGATCACTTTTCCCGGGTACTTTGACTCGGGTGCCGGATTCCCTGTTTTAAAACGCATTCCCTATTTTCCGGGACAGGCCCAGAAACTGCTGAAGAGCTATGACGCCTTTATCCTCGTGGGAGCAACGGAACCTGCCGCCTTCTTCGGTTATACGGGTGGAACTACTTCATTTCTGCCGGAAAAAGCCCCCCGGATCAGAATCGATACCAACAAGCAGGATGCGGGCTCTGTTCTGGAAGAGATTTCCTCGGCGCTGGGAGCGGATGTCGGGCATAACGAGCTTCGCCCGATAGTGGCACAATACGCGATACCGGCGTTGCCCGAAGGCAGACTTGATGCCCAGAAAATGTGTGCGGCCATTGCGGCCCTGCAGCCGGAGGGCTGCCTGGTCGTCGAAGAAGGCGTCTCGTCCGGCGCCTACTACTATAACCATGCGCCGTACTTGAAACCGTTCGGCCAAATGACGCTCACCGGCGGAGCGATCGGCATGGGCTTGCCGCTCGCGCTGGGCGCGGCACTTGCCGCACCCGATCGGCAGGTGATCGACATCCAGGCCGACGGCAGCGCGCTTTATACGATCCAGGCACTCTGGTCGCAGGCGCATGAAAAAACAAAAGTCGTCACGGTAATCTGCTCCAACCGCAAATACTTTACGATCGAACTGGAGTGTCTGCGCGCCGGATATAAGACCCTGGGCGACGGTGCCAAATCCCTGATGAACCTCACGGGACCGACGGTGGATTGGGTGAGCTTGAGCCGCGGGATGGGTGTTCCCGCCACGGCTGTCAATACGGCGGAAGCCTTTACCGCCGAATTTAAAAAAGCTCTCCAGGAACCGGGGCCCTATCTGATAGAAGCAATCCTCGAATAGAAAGGAGCTCATCACCATGCTGCCGGAAACCATGCATTACATTGACCACGGCAAGGGAGGCCCGGCCTCCTCCATGCAGTTCAGGCAATCGCCCTTACCACCATTAAAAGCCGGCGAAGTCCTGATTGAAGTTGCTTACGCGGGTATCAATCGGCCGGATATCTTCCAGCGTATGGGGGCCTATCCGCCTCCTCCCGGCGCTTCGCCGGTTCTGGGCCTGGAAGTTGCGGGGCGAATCGTCGCAAAAAAGGATGACGTAACCAGATGGCAGACTGGCGATACCGTGTGCGCCCTGACGCCCGGCGGCGGCTACGCCGAATATTGCGCCGTCCCCGCTTCCCATTGCCTGCCGATCCCGGAAAATCTTTCACTTGCCGAAGCGGCGGCACTGCCGGAGAATTACTTCACCGTCTGGTCGAATGTTTTTGAGCGCGGGAGACTGAAAGCGGGAGAAAATTTTCTCGCCCACGGCGGGGCGGGCGGCATCGGCTATACCGCCATACAACTCGCGAAAGCCTTTGGTGCACAAGTATTTACAACTGTTTCCGGCACCGATCAGATGGACGCGGTGAAGAAGCTGGGAGCCGACGTTGTATTGGATTATTCTCAACAGGACTGGGCAGAGGAAATTACCAGCCTCGTCGGAATGCGCGGCATTGACTGCATCCTGGATTTTGTGGGCGGACCCTATATTCAAAAAAATCTGAAGCTTCTGGCCCGCAACGGCCGGCTCGTGCAAATCGCTTTTATGCAGGGCGCAAAAGTGGAATTGGATTGTCTGCCGATCCTGACCAAGAATCTGACCTTTACCGGATCAATGCTCCGTCCCCGCTCGATCGAGGAAAAAGCCGCTATCGCGGAGGCTCTGCTCAAAAACGTCTGGCCGCTCTTTGCCGCCAAAAGATTGAGCATCCTGATTTCCGCCGTCTTTGGGCTAAACGATGCCGTGAAAGCTCATGAGCTGATGGAATCGTCAACCCACATCGGCAAGATCGTGCTGAAGGTTCGTTAACGGATTGGGGAGCGATACCGCGTGGCCAGCTCCATGATTTCTGAGTTTTCAATCAAGCGGCCCTGGACTTCTTCCATCGCTGCCTGGATCATGGGCCGGCCTAGATCCGGTCCTTCCACATAGAGAAATGATTGAGGGTCAGGCAGCGGAGCCGGATTTTACTTTGCCTTCGGCCAGCAACTTCAACGCTTTATTCATCGCGATGAAACCCATTTTTGTTTTTCCGTCAAGGCTTGACTTCAGCATCCCGACAAGGATACCGGAGAATATTTCGCCTTGAATAAATTTCACCCGTTCCCCGGCAAGTGGAACAATCTGAAAGTAATGCTCGCCGTCGAAGATCCCGGGCAGGAGAACACGTCCCCGCCACCGTAATTCCCGGCCCGGTACAACAGCCAGCAGCGTGGGACGAAACGTCATGGACCCGGATCCCGGCGGCTGGATGGAAACTTTGAGCCGGCTTCCCTGATCGGCAATCCCGTCTATCGAGCGGATGAAAGGATTCCATTGCGCATACTCCGAAAAATTAAGCAGAATGGACCAGATCTTTTCCGGGGTGGCCTCAACGTCAATTTCAGTGCGGATTTCGTGCATAAGTCAATTTCCACCGCTGATCGGTTTACGGATGACGCGCCTGCGTCTCCTTTTGCTGATATTATTTAAACACCGGCACACGCCGGCCAAGGTAAAACAATGCAGGTATCGCCGCCACAATAATTACGGTAACCAACGGTCCTGCCCAGGCTAATCGTCCTCCATGGATATACCCTTCCTGAAAACCCTGATGGAGCAGCATTAATGTGACGGGTAAATTAAGCAGCAACGCCGTAAGGGTGCCCGGCGCATACCGGCGCATGACCACCGTGGCAATCGCATGGGGAAAAAGCACATTCAAAAGCATGGTTAGTGCGTAACCTGCCACCAAATAAGATCCGACACTCTCCTTGCCAGCAACAGTGGCCAGCCAGGCGGCAACGTAACCCAGGAGGGTCAGCACAATAACGGCAAAGCGAAACTCCCCGGCTCCCACCGGATGGTGCCACTTCCCTGCCGTCTGCGACCAGGCCGGCAGCAACAGTGCCTCTTCCAGATTATGCACCGTTATGGCCAATGCAAAAAGCCACGCAAGAAGAACAAAATCCATTTCCCGCTCCCTTTAACAAAAATCAGCCTTGAACCGGGAAGCCAATGAATGACCGTACTCGAAACGACGTGAAAACCAACTTAATAGTCGGGGTAACATAAAGGAATTCCCTCCCGTCATCAATGAAAATAATTTGCCGGCCGATGCATGCTTCCATTCAGCCACAGATGCCAATCACATATGAATATAAAACATTTCAGCCCGTAATATTACTTCTTTAGCCTCATTAATTATGATATCATCCAACCATTAAGTAGCTTAATGTTTTCTTGTCACCTTATCTTCCAACCGAGGTATTTTCATAATGCCCAAATTTCATTTCACCAAAAATAGATTTCTCGCAACGATCTTTTGCGCTTTTGTCATCTTGATTGCCGCGGGATGGTACTTTACCGGTTCTCTTGTAGAAATGGCAACACGCACCGTGAAGGAAGATGTTCATGATGCCAACCTCATCATATCGCTCAACCTGATCAATGAATTAAAGAAAATTCAAAACGCAGCGGTGGCGGTTGCCGGATCTCCCCTGACCCTGCCCGTTTTGCAGGTTAATGTTCCTGAAAATCTGGAAAAGGCCAACAACATATTGGATCGCTATCACAAATCTTTGGATGCGGCTGCCTGCTATCTAATCAATTTTGAAGGATTAACGCTGGCATCTTCCAACCGGAATGCCAAGGACAGTTTTGTGGGGCAGAACTATACGTTCCGGCCCTATTTCCAGCAGGCGATAAAAGGTGATGTGTCCCAACATTTTGCTTTCGGGACAGTGTCCAGGAAACGCGGAATATTCGCCAGTGCTCCCGTCAAGGATAAAAAAGGAAATATCGTCGGCGTTGTGGTCATAAAAAAGGAAGTCGAGGATATTGAGGCAAGCCTCCAGCAATATATCTGGTTTCTGGTGGACCAAAACGGCATTATCTTCATGTCTTCACAGCCGGATGTCCGTCTGAAAAGCCTGTGGCCTCTGGATAGTAAGCTGCAGCAAAAAATTATTTCTTCCAAACAATACGGACCGGAACCCTTCCCACCCATCATGCAAAGACAACTCCAGCGCGGGGAGGAGGTAAGTTTTAAAGGGGGAAAATATCTCGCGGAACAGATGGCCACACCCTACGAGGGCGTTTCCGTCGTCCTTCTCTGGTCAACTGAGCAGATCAGCAATTACCGTTGGTTCGGCATTGTTCTGACCCTGCTGACCATCTTATTGACAGTAAGTTTTCTTGCGGCCGTTTATATATTCACTCAATCAAATTTAAGGATGAAGAAGCTGCTCAAAGAGAGCCAGTCTCAGGCAGCGGCGCTGGCCGCTTCCGAGCTGCAACTCACGGCCCGCAGAGACGAACTGGAGCGTCAGAAGGAACAGCTGATTCAAGCGGAGGAACGCAGCCGTTTGATCCTCGGTTCCATGCAGGAAGGTATCTGGGGCCTGGACGCAGATGGTAAGACGACATTCGTCAACCGGGCGTCATTGGATATGCTGGGTTATACGGAGGAGGAAGTCATCGGCAAACCGATGCATGAGCTCGTCCACTACGCCTATCCGGATGGATCAGCATATCCGCTGGAACATTGTCATATGTATCAGACATTTGTGGACGGCAAACCACGAACCATTGAAAATGAGGTCCTCTGGCACAAGGACGGTTCCAGTTTCCCTGTGGAATACACGACCACTCCGATCTTGAAGAAAGGGACTCTGGAAGGCTCGGTGGTCACCTTCCATGATATCACCGAGCGCAAAAAGGCCGAAGAAGAGTTTTTGCGAACGCGCATGCTTGCGGAAATGGCAAGCGAACGCTTTAAAACATTATTTAATGCATCGACGAGCGGCCATGTAATCATCAATAGTTCGGCGCAGATTGTTGACTGCAACGATACCTTCCTCCGTCTGCTGGGCTACGCATCATTAGAGGATGTAGCCGGTAAGCATCCGGCAGCTCTGGCGCCCCCGCTGCAGCCGAATGGCCGTGATTCCATGGAAATGGGCGTTGAGATGGTGGGTCTCGCCATAGCGCGGGGACGCCATGTGTTTGAATGGGTGTGTCAGAATATCCGAGGCGAAGCGATTTTCGTAGAGGTGACGATCATTCCCGTCATGCTCGATGGCGAGCCGCACTTAATGGGTATCTGGCACGACCTGACCGAGCGCAAGGAGGCCGAGGACCAAGTCAACGCCTACTTCAACAGTTCAGCGGACGGCCTGCTGATCCTTTCTCCGAAGCGCGGATTCATTCATGCCAATCAGACCGCGGCGGCGCTGTTCGGTTTTGAAAATATTGCCGAACTGCTCAAGTGTGGTCCTGTCGAACTTTCCCCGCCCCGCCAGCCGGACGGGAGGCCATCGCCGGAAGCCGCCCTGGAATACATCACCAAAGCCGTGCAGATGGACACGCCGCTGCGTTTCGATTGGATCCACAGGCGCCAGGACAAAACGGATTTCCCGTGCGAAATTACGCTCATTAAGCTGCAACTGGCTGGAGAAACCAATCTGCTCACCAGTATTCACGATATTACCGAGCGCAAGACGATGGAAGATACCATTCGCAAAGATCGTGAAAGGATGCAGGAAATTCTTGACCGAAGCCCGATCATCATCTCGATCAACGGCCTGGATGGCACGGTTCTGTTCGCCAATCCTATTGCGCGCGATTTCTATGGGCTTAACATCGGTGATAAGGTCCAGAATGTCTATGTTGATCAGAATCGACGTGCGGAGATGCTGGCCTTGCTCAAGGCCAATGGCAAGGTCGAGGATTTCGAGATCCAGGTGTATGACCGGGAGCGGAGAATCCGCCATCTGGTGCTCGATGTCATGTTCATCGATTATGCGGGCCAGAAGGCGTTGCTTGTCTGGCAGGTGGACATCACCGAGCGCAAAAAAGCTGAAGAAGCGATTCACATCATGGCGGAGCGCTACCACATGATTTTATCAAGTCAACATAGTGGTATCCTGGTCGTTGCGGAAGATAATAAAATTGAGTTTGCGAATAAAATTTTTTGTGAACAGTTCGGTCTGTCGGAAACACCATCGGAATTGATCGGTTTAACCGACGTTGAAATGATCAAGAAGATCTTGCCTGCCTACGCCAATCCAGCCCAGATGGAAATGAGGATTCAAGAAATTGTGATCCAGGGACAATCTGTTTTTGAAGAAGAGATATCCATGAGCAACGGACAGTTCTTGTCAAGAGATTTTCAGCGGATTGTCGTTGATGGCAGAAAAAGCGGCAGATTATGGCAGCACCGGGATATCACCGAACGCAAAAAAACAGAAGAAGCGATTCTGGAGGCAAAAAACAGAACAGACGCCATACTCGGGGCATCAACCAATGGAATTGTTACGATCAATGAAAAAGGTGTTATTGAAACATTCAATCCGGCGGCAGAAAGAATATTCGGCTATGCCTTGGGTGAAGTAGCGGGGAAGAACGTATCATTGTTAATGCCGGATGAACATGCGGATAAGCATGATACCTATTTGGATAATTATCTCCAAACCGGCATTAAAAAAGTTATCGGGAAACGTGTGGAAGTTACCGCGAAAAGGAAAAACGGCGAACTCTTTCCCGTTGAAGTCGGGATCAGCGAAGTATTACTGAAAGAAGCCAAACTCTTTACCGCCATTATCAACGATATTACCGAAAGAAGGAAAGCGGAAAAGGAATTAAAGGAACGCATGGATGAGTTGGAGCGTTTTAATCAGATCACCATCAATCGGGAATTGAAAATGATCGAACTCAAAGAGAAAATCAATGGCCTTTTGAAACAGACGGGGAAAGAGGAAATATATAAGATCGTCGAATAATGAGGTAGCGGCCAAATCCGCGGCAAGAAGTGCGGGATGTAAAATCATCATCGGGAAAGGAGAAAACAGTATGGAGAATAGTGAGAAAAGTGGAATAGATTTTAAATTGATGGAGCAGATCCTGGAACAGCTTCCCACGCCCGTTATGGCTGTCAACAAGGATTTGAAGATTATTTTTATGAATAAGGCCGGGCGCGGTTTCTTAGGCAAGTCCTGGGAAGAATTGCGCGGGCAGGCCTGTGCCAACATGTTCAAATCCCTGCATTGCGATACGCCCGACTGCTGCATGAAAAAGGCGATCGGCGAGGGAAAGCCCTTCTCGTCGCGCAATGAAGTTGAAGCCGGAGGCCGCAAGGTGCCGATAGAGTATTACGCCGCGCCCCTGACGGACGAGGAAGGCAATATCATGGGCGGTCTTGAATATGTGATCGATATAACAGAAAGGGTCAAATACGAGATTCAACTACGCGAACAGGCGCGCACCATCCGGGAGATTTCAACGCCGGCCATTCAACTGTGGGACGGCGTCGTCGTTCTTCCGGTTGTTGGCGCGATTGATTCTGTCCGCGCCAATCAGATGATGGACATCATGCTCAACAAGATTGCCGAGACGGCCTGCAAAGTCATGATCCTCGACATCCAGGGGGTACCCGCCGTTGATACGGCCGTGGCGAATCATCTCATCAAGGTGGTCAAGGCCACGCGACTGATGGGGTGTCAGGCTATTATTTCCGGCATTTCCCCCGCTGTGGCGCAGACCATCGTCGGCCTAGGAATTGACCTGGGGGTGAAGACAACGGCAACACTGCGCAATGCTTTGGCCGAGGCGTTCGAGATGATCCAATGTGAAGTGCGTCAGGTGAAGCCGTCCAGGAGGGGCGAGGCATGACGCATGACCTGATCGTCGGTTCGCAAGCGGCCCTGAATACGATTCAGGGATGCCTGGTGGTGACCCTGCAAGCCGATCTCTATGACGACTTGCTTTCGAGAATCCGTCAGAGCATTCTGGAAAGCGTTCACGCTGCATCCATTCGAGGCGTTGTCTTCGACATGAGTTCCGTCGGGGTGCTGGATTCTTACATATTCAATCATCTTGCGGACACTGCCAAGATGACACAACTCCTGGGGGCGAAGGCCGTGTTTACCGGTTTTCAGCCTGGGGCGGTTTCCGCTCTTGTCGATCTGGACATTGATACAAGCAATATCCAGATGTTGCGAAACATTGAAGAGGGAATTGAATACCTGGCTGCTTTTGCAGCCCTCCGGGAAAAATATCAGAAAGATAGTGAATACTCTGAAACCACAGGAGATGAAACATCACCACCGGACGAAGCCTGGAATGAAGCCGATGATGGAAAGCAATGATGAAAAAAGGATTCTTATGGCGGAGTCCTGGGATAAAGAACAAGCCATTATAGAAACCAGGGATTTTGCTGCCGGCGTTGGATTTAACAAAACGGATCAGATGCTGATTGCCACTGCGGCCTCCGAATTGTCCTCGAACATTTTACGTTACGCCGGCAAAGGAGAGCTTCTCTTGAAGGTTGTTCGGAAAGTAGGGCGAATCGGTATCGAGATGATTGCTGTTGACCAGGGAAAAGGAATCGCCGATATCGAAAAGGCCTTGCAGGACCATTACTCAACCACACAGGGCAGCCTTGGGCTCGGTTTGCCCAGTGTACGCAGGATCATGGACGACTTCGAGATAGAATCGTCGCCGGTAAAGGGAACGCGTATTCTCGCGCGTAAATGGAGGGAACATGAGGAACGTTGACTTCCATTATATATTTCGAGCTCTCCTGGGCGCGCCAACTGAATGCGGGGACACCGGTATTATAAAGTTGGACCATGGGCAGTGCTTCCTCGGGCTGGTTGACGTCCTCGGTCATGGAGGACATGCCTATGAGGTTGCCTGTCTCGCGCATGATTATCTTGATCAGCATTTTGCAGATGATCTTGTCGGTCTCATGCAGGGGCTCCATGAACATCTGAGAGGGACCCAGGGAGCCGTTGCCGCCTTCTGCCGGTTGGACATCAACACAGGCGACCTCGCTTATGCAGGAATAGGCAACATTACAGCAAGGATACTTGGACCGCGGGCCTTCAAGATGGTTTCCCGGGATGGCGTTATCGGCTATCGCATCCCGTCCGTAAAAGGACAAAAATATAATTTTTACCCGGGTGACATTTTAGTGATGCATTCCGACGGAATCCGGGAGCATTTCAATACGCTGGATTGCACAAGTCTGCTCGGTGGTACGGCAGAGACAATCGCAAAAGGGATTCTTGAAAAATTCGGCAAACAGGACGACGATGCATCCTGCATCGTGATGAGGTTGTTAGCATGATAGAGATCGGACAGTTGTGCATTCTAAACTCCGATATGATCGTTGAAGCGCGAAAGAAAATTCGCTGGCTGTCTATAAGTCTGGGTTTTCCCGAAATCCACGCAACGCGTTTGGAAACGATTTTTTCCGAAATCGGCCGCTTCAGCTGCCGAAACGGGAATCATCTCGATGTCATGATTGGAATTGATCTTAAGGATAGTCCCGTTCTGGTCATGAACTTTGAAAGTCGTGGGACACTTGCAGCCGTTCCCGGCATTGCTCATTTTTTCGACGCGATCCGGATTGAAACGCTGGAATCCGGAGCAAGCCTGCTTTCCACTCGAAAGAGCCTCCCGGATATCAACTACCGTCCCTCTCCCCAGTTGATCGAAGAACAAAGGGAAATGCTCGCCCGTCAATCCAGAAACGAACTGCTTGATATGCTGAAAGGAAAAAACGAGGAACTGGAAAACAGGGCCATTGAATTAAACAAAATAAGTCTGGCCATCATCCACAGCCCCGTGTCGGTTATGATTACCGACCGGGACGGTCGAATTGAATATGTCAATCCCAAGTTCACCGCGATGACAGGCTACCACACCGAAGAGATACTGGGGCAAAACCCGCGCTTCCTGAAGTCAGGAAGCCATAGCGAGAAATTTTACCGGAATTTATGGACAATGATTCTGTCCGGCCAACAATGGTATGGAGAACTATGCAATATCCGCAAGGATGGCAGTATCTTCTGGGAGTCGACCAGCATTTCCCCCGTTCAGAACGCAGAAAATGAAATCACTCATTTTGTTGCGGTAAAGGAGGACATAACCCAGCGCAAACAGATGCAGGACAGCATCGATAAGGAGAGACAAACCCTGCGGGACATGATGGACAGCAGTCCCGTTGCTATCGGGATATCGATGGGCGGCAAACTGCGTTATGCCAATCAGACATTCCTGAAGATACTTGATATACGGATGGGAGATCCCATAGCACAAATTTATCTCAATCCGGAAGATCGTGTGCCTATTATCGAGAAACTCCAAAAAGAAGGCATTGTCACTAATTATGAAGTCAAAATGCGGGGAGTGGAAGGCCGCATTATCGATATTATGCTTACCTTCCTGCCGACGACGTATGATGGCGAACCGGCCATTCTGGGATGGCTGGTGGATATCAGTACATTGAAGAAAATGCAGGAGGAATTGGGAACCAAAGTTGAGGGGTTGAACAAGGCGCGCAAAGCCACGCTCAACATCATGGAGGATTTGGAAGAAGCAAGAAAAGAAGCCGACTCCGCTGCCCAGGCCAAGGCGGATTTTCTGGCCAACATGAGCCACGAAATCCGTACGCCCATGAACGCCATCATCGGGTTTTCCAGCCTGGCGATGAAGACGGAGCTGGACCGCAAGCAACGCGACTACCTCAGTAAGATTCAGCAGTCGGGAAAACATTTGCTCGGGATCATCAACGACATTCTCGATTTTTCCAAGATCGAAGCCGGCAAACTGTCTGTGGAGCAGACGGAATTTGAACTGGAGAAAGTTCTGGAGAATGTTTCCAATCTCATTTCTGAAAAAACGGCCGCCAAAGGGTTGGAGCTGGTGTTCTGCGTTGAGAAAGGAACATCCCATTATCTTGTGGGCGATCCTTTAAGACTCGGGCAAATCCTGGTCAATTATGCCAACAACGCCGTCAAGTTCACGGAACAGGGCGAGATTGTCGTTTCCGTCAAGATCGTTGAAGAGACCGACCATGACGGCCTTTTCCGCTTTGATGTCCGGGATACGGGGATCGGCTTGACCCAGGAACAGATCGGCAAACTGTTCCAGTCATTCCAGCAGGCGGATATGTCCACCTCCCGGAAGTATGGCGGAACGGGACTGGGTCTGGCCATCTCCAAGAAACTCGCCAACCTGATGGGCGGCGATGTCGGGGTGGAAAGCGAATACGGCCAAGGCAGCACCTTCTGGTTTACGGCGCGCCTGGGCAAGGGAATCGCCAAGGCGAGAAAATTCATACCTGATCCCGACTTGCGCGGGCGGCGGATCCTGGTCGTGGACGACAACGAGATGAGCCGTGTTGTCCTCGGTGACATGCTGACCGGGATGACCTTCGAGGTGCATGATGTTGCTTCCGGCAAGGCGGCGCTGGAAGAGATACGCAACGCTGCCGAAGCGGGCAAACCCTACGAGATCATATTGCTCGATTGGCGGATGCCTGAAATGGACGGCATTGAAACGGCCCGGGCGATCAGGGGATTGCCCTTGTGTGTTCTTCCGCACATGGTCATGGTCACGGCTTACGGCCGCGAAGAAGTATTGAAGGAAGCAGCCCTGGCCGGACTGGAAGATGTGCTGATGAAACCGGTCAGCGCCTCAACCCTGTTCGACACCCTGATCGAGGTGCTGGGTGGACATCATGAAGAAAGAAGAGATGATAGTCAACAGACAACGGTACTAACCGAGAATCTCGCAGCCATTAAGGGGGCATCCATTCTGCTGGCAGAAGATAATGAATTCAACCAGCAGCTCGCTATGGAACTGCTGGCCGATGCCGGCGTCGCAGTAGATCTGGCCGTGGATGGGCAACAGGCGCTGGAGATGTTGAGTAAGAAAACATACGAAATGGTGCTCATGGATATGCAGATGCCGGTGATGGACGGTGTCACGGCGACACAGGAAATACGCAAACAGGAATGTTTCAAGGATCTGCCGGTCGTGGCGATGACGGCAAACGTCATGGCTGAAGACATTGACAAGTGCTACAAAGCGGGTATGAATGACCATATCGGCAAACCCATCGACCCTGATGAACTTTTCAGCAAATTGTTAAAGTGGATCAAACCGCTCAAAAATGGCCACATTCAGGAACCTGTGCAAAAATCATCGGCGAACAAAATAGCAGAAGCGGCAGGTGAAAAAGGGGAGGACGATCTGCCCGATATTCCCGGGCTGGATACACGTCTCGGTTTGAAGCGGGTCGTGGGCAAGAAGGACTTCTACCTTGCCATGCTGAAGAAATACATTGATAACCAGAGTGAAGCGCCTCAGCAGATTCGCCAGAGTCTGGATGCCGGGGACTACGCGACGGCAGAGCGTCTGGCCCATACGGCGAAAGGGGTGAGCGGGAACATCGGCGCCACAAAGCTGCAGGAACTGGCGGCCCGGGTGGAGAAAGCCGTCAAGGACGTTGAGAGCCGCGACTTGATTGACGGTCTGCTGGGACCCTTTACTGATGCCCATGCGCTGCTGATTGCGGGGTTGAAGGAGGCCTTACCGGCTCCGGAATCCGCTGAGAAACCCGGTCGGGTGACAGCCCCGGTGGACCAGGAGCAGGGCATTGCAGCCTGCAAGGCACTGGCGGAATTGTTGGGCAACGACGATAGCGAGGCGCTGGATTTGCTGGATGAGCGAAATGAGCTTCTTAAGGGCATTTTGGGAGCAAATGAATTCATGTCCATAGAAAAGGCTTTGAAGGATTATGATTTTGAAAAAGCCTTGACACGCCTCAGAGCCCAGGCCGAAAAGCACAATATAGAACTGTAATCCATGCAATTTTGAGAGGAATAGCGCCATGACTGATTCATCCAATGAGCAAAAACCGACCATCCTTGTTGTCGATGACACTCCGGATAACCTCACATTGATTACCTCGTTACTCAAAGATCTCTACCGGGTGAAGATTGCCGTAAACGGGAGAAAAGCCCTGCAGATCACCTTTTCCGGAGAGCCGCCTGACCTTATCCTTCTCGACATCATGATGCCGGAGATGGATGGCTATGAGGTCTGCCGTCAGTTAAAAGGGCAGCCAGAAACCAGAGATATCCCCGTCATTTTTCTGACCGCCAAAACAGAGATTGAGGATGAAGTAAACGGTTTTGAACTCGGGGCCGCGGATTACATCACCAAACCGATCAGTCCGCCCATTCTTCTTGCCCGAGTCCGCACCCATCTGAGATTGAAAAGGATAACCGACTATTTGAAAAGTAAAATGGATCAGGCAGGTCTGTGGTAGCAGTGGAGGCGTGAATGGAACAGCAGCATGAATGACAAAATTCAATAAAAAAGGAGAAGGGCATGGTAGAGACAAACACTTATATTGAAAAACCGACGGTGTTGGTTGTCGATGACACGCCGGACAACCTGACCTTGATGAGCGGGTTGCTCAAGGATAAGTATAAAGTCAAGATCGCCAACAATGGTGAGAGGGCCCTTAAGGTTGTTATGACCGGTGCGCCGCCGGACATCATTCTTCTCGACATCATGATGCCGGTTATGGACGGCTATGAGACTTGCCGGCACCTGAAGCAAAATCCGCAAACAAGAGATATCCCCGTTATCTTTCTCACCGCCAAAGCAGAAGTCGAGGATGAGATGAAGGGCTTTGAACTCGGGGCAGTGGATTACATCACCAAACCGATCAGCCCGCCTATTGTTCTGGCCCGGGTGCACACCCACCTGCAGTTGAAACGGGTTCGTGATTATTTGAAGGATCAGAACGAATTTCTGGAGGAGGAAGTGCAAAAACGTACCCGGGAGATTGTTGCCATCCAGGAGGTGACCATCCTGGCGATGGCATCGCTTGCGGAAACCCGCGACAACGATACGGGAAATCACATTCGCAGGACTCAGTTCTATGTCCGGGCCCTGGCAGAAAAGCTTCGTCACCACGAACGTTTCCGCCATTTTCTCGATGATGACAAGATCATCGACTTGCTGTTTAAATCAGCGCCCTTGCACGACATCGGCAAAGTCGGCATTCCTGATCATATTCTCCTCAAACCGGGACGGTTTACACCGGAAGAATTCGAAATCATGAAAACCCATTGCACGCTGGGCCGCGACGCAATCATTGTTGCGGAATGCCGGCTGGGCTTGCAGCTGCCTTTCCTCTCCCTGGCTAAGGAAATCGCTTATACCCATCAGGAGAAATGGGACGGCACGGGCTACCCGGAAGGGTTATCCGGTGATGACATACCTGTATCCGGCCGCCTGATGGCTATCGCGGATGTCTATGATGCGCTGATCTGCCGCCGCGTGTATAAGGAAGGTATGCCTCACGCCAAAGCTGTCGAGATAATCGTCCAGAGCAAAGGAACTCATTTCGATCCGGATATGGTGGATGCCTTTGTGGAAATTGCCGAAAAATTTATCGAGATAGCAAAGCGCTATGAAGACACGGACCACGATCTCGGATTAGATGCGAAACACCCGGCCTGATTGGCATAAACAAGACGGACTGCTATAGGGTCGGTATTCAAGAAGTCGGACATTATCATTACGGTGCCGCATCCTGCCGTAGAAACACTGTAGAGGGGGATGCGCTGTCCGCCATCGCAGATAAAAGATCTGCCGGGTTTCGCAATCAGCTTGCGGTCGTGGCCAGCCGGTTGCGAATCGCAGCCGCTATCTGGGCGGCCCAGAGGGAATAGGCCAGCGCCCCGGGGTGGAAACCGTCCGCTGCCATATACGCATCCTCCAGCGGAAAGTGTGTCGTCACCAGCTCGCACCGGCTGCAGTCTGCTGCAATTTCCGTGAGCAAGCCATTGAATCGCCTGGCCCTCATGCCGAGGTACCACCTCAGGGGTTGAGGCAGGGCCGGGAAAAGATGCATCGGCGGAAGGCTTGACAAAAGTATATATCGGGCATGGAACTTCGACTGCAACAGATCAATGATCTGACGTTGCTGATTGATCCATTTTCGAATCTTTGTTCCATGAGTGACGTCATTGACTCCGATGGACGTCACAACAACATCAAAGACCTCCGGTGACGCCGTCTCAAGCGCCGCTAAAACTGCTTTGGCTGTATGACCCGTTTGGGCCATTAACGTCCAGGACACCCGGAAATCTGAACCAAGCGCGGAAACCAGCCGCCCGGACAGGGCTTCGTTCTGTGTTGATACGCCAACGCCCGCCGCGGCGGAATCGCCGAGAATGAGCAGACGGAGGGGGGAGCCGGAACCATCCAGACCCGACCGCGAGCCTTCGGGCTCAGGCAGCCGGGGCGTTATTCGGCGGACATAAAGGCCTTGTGCAATGATCAATGGCACAAGGCCGATTGATGCAACCTGATATCCCAGTCGTTTCATGTCCATTTTTGTAAGTTCAGCGCTCAAACTGTAATACCGAGGCGTTTCATACTCTCTACCCGGGGACCGGCGGTCTGCGGATCATATTTCCTGATGCGATAATATTGACGAACCATTTTTGCAATCGGCACTACGGAGTCTACAGCGTATTTGGTGACGGCTTCTTTCGTGAAGCGGTCCGGCAGCGTGTCTTCGTCAGGCTTCTGTCCCATCCGGACGTTCATGTAGCGCTCCAGCTTGGTGATACGCTCACCTGCCTTCTTGAACTGCCACTGGTTCATGGGAATGCCGGTAATGGCGGAAAAGAAATCGGAATAGACACTCCAGTTCATCAACATTTGCGACATTCCGGGATTTAAAATAGTCGCGACGTTCAAAACCGATTTGGGAAGATACTTGGGAATAATCGGCTCGGTCATGATGGCAAAGGCCGTAAACAGACAGGACTGGAGAGAATTGATGCCGGCAAACAGGTCCTCGCAGAAGACGACCCAGGAGGCCTTGCCCATCGTGGTCATGGGCGGCATGAAACCCAGGAGCACTTCCAGAGAAACAAGATAAGATCCCAGGTGACAGCCCCCCTTGTTGTGTACGGCATAGGAGAGCCCGTGCCCCCAGCAGGCCCGGGGATCATAGGCCGCAATCTCCAGACCCTTCGTATGGATGGCGAAAGCCTTACCGCCGTATTTCTCACTTAGACGCATTGATCCTTCCGCCAGTTCCGCTCCCTCTCCCCGCCTGTAGGCAATGTCCTCCAGAGTGCGGGCAATGCTGTCATGATTGTCAAAGGAAAGTCCGGTTTTACGCAAGCCCTTTTCGCCGGCTTCCATGGCCCAGGCAATCGTGCCGCCGGCCGAGATGGTATCCATTCCGGCGTCGTTCATGATGTCGTTCCAGATTGCGATTTTGTCCGTATCATAATTTTCGATATTGCTGCCAAACAGTCCCGTGGTCTCATATTCGGGAATCTGTCGCATCTTGCCGTCAGGATACATGCCCTTATGTCCGCAGAGCACCGAGCAGTAGCGGCAGGTCGAGTGGCGGGTCCGGTACTTTTCGGCCATCACCTCGCCCGTGATGGCTTCGGTCTTCGGGCTGAACCTGTCTCTGAAATTGCGTACCGGCGAGTAGCCGCTCGCGATGCCAAAACGGGTGTTCATGTTGGTGCCGAAAGCCTTATACCCTTTGGTGAACGTGCTGCGCTGAATGTGCTTTTTGGCTTTCTTCAACGTCCGGACAAATTTCTCCCGATCCACCGGGATCGACCGGTATGCCTTGCCCCGGGCCACAATGGCCTTGAGGTTCTTCGCGCCCATGACCGCACCCACACCGCCCCGTCCCGCGAAACGGTGTCCGGAACAAATGTTGGCATACAGGACTTTGTTCTCGCCGGCGGGTCCGATCACGGCAGCTCCTTCTTTCGGAGTCAGATGGAGACGCTCCTGGGCATCGTGCGTACCGGCCCCCCAGAGTTCGTCGGCATCTTCGAAGAGAACGCTGTTGTCATCGAAGCGAATGACCGTTGGCCTTGCCGCCCGGCCGGAAATAATCACACCGTCCCACCCGGCGGTCTTGCAGGCCTCGCCGAAGGGGCCGCCGCAGGACGAGGCCACCATGTAACCGGTGAGCGGCGATTTGGTGATCACTTCAAAACGCGCCGAACAAGGGGCGCCGGTGGTGAGAAGGACGCCGTTGGCAAAGATCAGAAGGTTGTCCGCCCCGAGAGGGTCCACCTCGCGAAGTTTCTCTTTCAGCCGGTCATAGAAGATCTTGATGCCCATGCCTTTACCGCCCAGGAAATTCTTCAGATCCTCCTGCGATGCCTGATGCACCCGCCATGTCCTGTCGGTCAGGTTAATGTCGAGATATTTGTTGCTGGTTCCGATGATTTCTTTCATACGGCACCCCCCATCGTGATGGCGTCAAAGAGGCAGTTATCTTTGCACCAGCCGCAGGAAACGCATTTAGCCGGTTGGGCCAGGACCGCATGGTTCAAGGCCAGCGGAAGTTGCTCGTCAGCCATGGCCAGCGCATGCGTCGGACAGGCAGCTACGCAGTTTTCGCAGGCGACGCAAAGCTCAGCGTGGATGTCCGGCTTCGGCCATTCCGATTTCTTCATCTTGACGACGGTTTTTCCTTTATCATCCAGAACTGCTGATTCAGGACATATCCTGCCACAGGCGCCGCATTCGATACAGAGCGGCGCATTGATAAGATGCATTCCTTTTTTTTCTCCCGCAATCGCCTGCACCGGACACATTTTGGCACAGGCGCCGCATCCATTACACAATTCAGATATCGAGTAGCTCATTCATACCTCCGTCCTTTCGCAACTTTAACTCAATACAAATTCACGATCAATGACAAATATTCTTTGGCAGGGGCCAAAAAGAAGGTTGAAAAATTTGAGCAATCACCATAGAAAGACGAAGGAATGATATTGCCGTCCAGATATGTGCCGTGCAGAACAGGTGCGGTCAAGACTGTAAAATGACTAAAGGGTCTTATATGATTTCAAAGCGGGCTGCCGAATTTACATCTTTCATCGTCATGGATGTCATGGCGAAAGCCGAGGAGCTGGAACGCCGAGGCGAGCATGTCATCCATCTGGAAGTGGGCGAACCGGACTTCCCCACCCCTAAAGTCATTTCGGATACGGCCATCGATGCCCTGCAAAACAACAAGACCCGCTATACCCACGCCCTGGGTCTCCTCGAACTGCGCCAGGGAATTTGCGATTATTATTTAAAAGAATACGGCGTGGCGATTACGCCTGATCAGATTCTGGTTTCCACGGGCACGTCGCCGGTACTGCTGTTTGCGATGCTGGCTATTTTAGATCACGGAGACGAAGTCGTAATTTCCAATCCCCGCTATCCCTGTTACCAGAACTTTATCCTGGCGGCGGGCGGCAAGCTCAAAGAAATTCAGACCTACCCGGAAGAAGGATTTCAGTATCGACACAAAGACATTAAGAAGAAACTTTCCAGACGGACAAAAGGCATCATCATCAATTCCCCCTGCAATCCGACCGGCATTGTCATGACCGCAGCGCAATTGCAGGATATTGCCCGGTTTGATAAGCAATACATTATATCCGATGAAATTTATCACGGCCTGGTCTATGAAGGGAAAGCGCATTCCATTCTGGAATTCACGGACAAAGCCTTTGTCATTAACGGCTTTTCCAAGCTCTATGCCATGACCGGCTGGCGTTTAGGTTATCTTATTTTCCCAAAAAAATTCAGCGCCGTCATGCAGCGCATCCATCAGAATTTCATGATCTCAGCCAGCGGTTTTATTCAGTGGGCGGGTATTGCCGCGCTGACCCGGGCCGAAGACGCCGTAGCCAAAATGGTGAATATCTACGATGAACGTCGCCGCTATATGCTGACGCGTCTCACCGATATGGGCTTTACCATCCATGTCGAACCGACCGGCGCGTTTTATGTGTTTGCCGACGGCCGGAAATATTTTTCCGACTCTTATAAGGAAGCGTTCAAAATTACTGAAGAAGCGAAAGTCGGCGTGACGCCCGGCATTGACTTTGGAAGCGGCGGCGAAGGCTTCCTGCGTTTCTCCTACGCTACTTCCCTGGAAAACATCGAAGAAGGCTTAAACCGCCTGGAGCGGTATCTGGCCCGGCAGAAGTAGGTCATGGACAAATCGGCTTATTTAGCGTATTTTGCGTGTCGCAAACTGAAACGAATCCCCAAGGAGGATCTATGCCATATCAGTACATTGAGTTGAAAATCGAAAATCATGTGGCCACTGTCGCCATGGCCAGAGTTGATGCCCTAAACGCGATCAGCCTCGCATTTGCTTCAGAAATCGCGGCCGTCTTCCGCGAACTGGGCGCCAACGACGACGTGCGCGCGATTATTTTTTGCAGCAAGGCGCGCATCTTCTGCGCCGGACTGGATTTAAAGGAAGCAGCGAGCGGCGCCAGCGGAACGGCCAAGAGCGTGATCGACACGATCCGGAATTCCCAGCCGTTGTTTGACTGCTGCAATTTTATCGAAGAATGCCCCAAGCCGGTGATCGCAGCCGTTCACGGCAAATGCATTGGCGGCGGGCTCGATATGATCTCCGCCTGCGATATCCGCCTGTGCACGGAGGACGCCATCTTCTGCCTGAAGGAAGCCGCTATCGGTCTGGTCGCGGATATGGGTATTCTTCAGCGACTGCCGATGATCGTGGGCCAGGGCTTTGCCCGCGAGATGGCCTATACCGCGGCCAATTACTCGGCACGCGACGTGGAAAAGATGGGGCTGGTCAATCATGTGTATGCCGATCACGCGGGCCTGATGTCCGCCGCGCAAAAACTGGCCGCACTGATCGCCGCAAACGCGCCGCTGGGCATCAAGTATACCAAAGAAGTCCTCAATTTCAGCCGCTATGTGAATGTTTATGAAGGCATGGCCGTGGCCATTCAGAAAAATGCGACCCTGCTCATGTCGGAAGATTTGAAGGAAGCAATGATGTCTTTTCTGGAGAGAAGGCCGGCCGATTTTAAAGGAAAGTAAACAGCGATGTGCCGCCCTTCCGGGTCAGACGTTCACCGTCCTGACCCGGAAGGGCCGGAGTTGATCAGTTCATTTTTTTGCCGTTATAGAGACCTTCAACCTTCTTGTCGGTATGGGTACTGCGGTTCCAATCCAGATTTTTTTCCGCCTGATCCCGGCTCCATTCCGGTTCAAAGCCAACCCGATTACCATCCCAAAACAGTTCATAACCAACGCCGAATCCAATGAAGCCGTAGGCGATAAATCGGGCCAGGTCGAGTTTATCCTTGGGCTGGGGATTTTCGACCGACTTGCTTTCCGATTTTTCGATTTTGCCGGTTTGAATATTGATCATTTCAATATTTAACATAAAAATGGTATCCAGCCTGGAATATGATCCGACAAAAATATACTGGGCGTTGATCATCCTGCCGATTTTAACGATGGTGTTGACATCTGTCATGCCGCTTGTTTGAAAGCGCTGCTCATCGGCAATCTTCTGAATGCGGCTTCGGTCCAGCACGTTGAACTTTCCGGTTTTGATGAGTTCGCTGCGGAAAAAATCCGCCAGAATATCCGCATCATCTTTCGAGACATTCTTTGCGGAAAAATCAAGGACCGCGACATTGGCTTTTTCCTCAGCCTGTAAAATCCAGGCGCACGTCAGAAGAACAAATGCCATACCGATCAGAATAATTGCTTTTTTCATATCAGCTCCTTCATACACGTTTATGCTTTCGCATCCGGAGCTGCACACCTATCAGAAAAGTGATGAAAACCGCAATCGGTAATCCTTACTTCAATTCCATGCAGAATTTATCGATCTTTTCAGGGGGGGTGATGGGATAATCGCCGGTGTAGCAGGCCAGGCAGAAACACTCTTTAGGCAGTTGGGTGGCTTTAACCATACCGTCGACCGTCAGGTAGTGCAGCGAATCCAGGCCGATGAATTCGGCGATGGCTTTTTCGTTCTCTTTTTTGGTCGCGATCAACTCTCCCTTGGAGGAAAAGTCGATGCCGTAGGGACAGGGAAACAGCGTGGGCGGACAGCTGATGACCATGTGCAGTTCTTTGATGCCGATGCCCTGCAGATGTTTCACCCGGTTGCGGCTCGTGGTCCCGCGGATGATGGAATCTTCGACGATCATCACTTTCTTGCCTTCCAGAAGAGGCTTGACCGGGTTCAGCTTAACGCGCACGGCAAAGTCGCGCATGGGCTGGGTAGGTTGGATGAAGGTGCGGCCGACATAGTGGTTGCGGATCATCCCCATTTCAAAGGGAATGCCGCTTTCTTCGGCATAACCCAGTGCCGCGTAGTTGCCCGAATCCGGGAACGGCATCACAATATCCACGTCCGGACGGTATTCACGCGCCAGTTCATGGCCCAATCGCTTGCGGCACAGATAGACATTCTGTCCAAAAATCTGGCTGTCCGGGCGGGCAAAGTAAATCAGTTCGAAAATACAATGGCAATGTTTCATGGCCGGGAATGGCTTAAGGCTTTTGTAACCATTGGCATCGATGACAATGACTTCACCGGGTTCGACATCTCGAATATACTCGGCGCCGACCAGATCAAACGCACAGGTTTCGGATGCGACCAACCAGCCGCCGTTGAGTTTGCCCAGGGCCAGCGGCCGGAAACCGCGCGGATCGCGGGCAGCAACAACTTTATCACGCGTCAGCATCACCAGGCTGTAGGCGCCTTCGACTTGCTGCAGCGCAATGGCCAGCGCCTTCTCCAAACCCCTCTTCAGATGGGGCGCCATCAAATGGATAATGACCTCACTGTCCATCGTTGATTGGAAAATCGATCCCCTGCTTTCCAGTTCAGACCGCAGAGACTGAGCATTGACAATATTGCCGTTGTGGGCCAACGCGTAATATTCCTCACCGACATGAACCAGAAAAGGCTGGGCGTTGGAAATGGTGGAAGAACCGGTTGTGGAATAACGGACATGGCCGATGGCCAGAGAGCCGGCAAGCTTTTGCAGCGTCGATTCCTTAAACACGTTCGAGGCCAGTCCCATGCCCTTATGCTCCATGACCTGACACCCGTCGGAACAGACGATACCCGCGGATTCCTGGCCGCGGTGCTGAAGGGCGAAGAGGCCGAAGAAGGCAACGCGGGCGGCTTCTTCATGGCCATAAATGGCAAATACACCGCACTCTTCCCGAGGACGGCCGGATTCGTTTTGAGTGTCATCAAATAATGATATCATATATGCTTTTCCCTTGCATGGGGCGGTCGTTTGACCTTCAGGTTACCTGTGACCTTTAGGTTACCTGTGACCTTCAGGTCATGGAAACCGTTCCCTGCTTCTTGTAATACTCCTGTAGAGGGCAGACCTCCCAGTCCTTCTCGATAATCGCTTTCGAGGCCTCGCACAGTGCCCGCGCGCCCGCCAGGGTAGTGGTGTAAAGAACGTTGTATGTCAGGGCGCCCCGACGGATATGGTAAGCGTCCCGGGACGACTTGCGCCCGACGCTGGTGTTGATGACCATCTGGATGTCACCATTTTTAATATGGTCGACGATATGCGGCCGCCCTTCGCTGACTTTGTTGACAATTGTCGCTTCAATGCCATGAATTTTCAAATGATTAGCAGTTCCTACCGTAGCCAGAATTTTAAATCCGAGCTCACGAAATGACCTGGCAACCTCTACAATCCTGTCCTTATGATAATCATGAACGCTGATAAAGATAGTTCCCGATTTCGGCATTTTGAAACCCGCCGCCATCTGCGACTTGGCAAAGGCCAGGCCGAAGGATTGATCAATCCCCATCACCTCTCCGGTGGACTTCATTTCCGGTCCCAGGAGAATATCCACTTCGGGAAAACGGTTGAAGGGGAAAACCGCTTCTTTGACAGAGAC
This sequence comes from Deltaproteobacteria bacterium, assembly GCA_036528635.1. Lineage (GTDB taxonomy): Bacteria > Desulfobacterota > Syntrophia > Syntrophales > Smithellaceae > UBA8904. The sequence continues at coordinate 105,629 of JAIGNE010000077.1, read as the reverse complement.
ATGCTTCGGTAGAATGGTTTGGGTGAAACCAAGCTCCTGCAGACTTTTCCCCAGCATGACTTTGGTGGCCAGCTTCGCCAGCGGCACGCCGATTGCCTTGCTGACAAACGGCACGGTGCGCGACGCGCGGGGATTGACTTCCAGAACATAAAGCACATCATCCTTGATGGCGTACTGGATGTTCATGAGGCCGACGACACCCAGTTCGGCGGCCAGCATCTTTGTCTGCCTGTCAATCAATTCCAGCACAGCGGCGGATAGGGAGAGTGACGGCAGAATGCAGGCGCTGTCGCCGGAATGAATGCCCGCTTCCTCGATATGCTCCATGATCCCCGCGACGACGGTCGTTTTGCCGTCGCTTAGCGCATCCACATCCACTTCCACCGCATCTTCCAGAAACTTGTCGATCAGTATCGGATGGCCGGGGGAAACCAGGAGCGCCTTGGCCATAAACGACCGCAGGGTTTCCGGATCATAAACAATCTCCATCGACCGGCCGCCCAGAACATATGAGGGGCGGACCAGCACCGGATAGCCGATGCGGTCCGCGGCAATGAGCGCCTTTTCCACATCCATCGCCGTGTCGTTATCCGGCTGGCTGAGCTGCAATTTATGGACGATTTCCTGGAACCGGTCGCGGTTTTCCGCCCGGTCGATCGCGGAAGGCGATGTACCGATAATCGGAGCACCGGCGGCTTCCAGGCCGCGCGCCAGATTAAGCGGCGTCTGACCGCCAAACTGGACAATCACGCCGTCGGGCTTTTCGGTCTGGATGATGTGCAGAACATCTTCGAGCGTCACCGGCTCGAAAAATAACTTATCCGATGTGTCATAATCCGTGCTGACGGTTTCGGGATTGGAGTTGATCATGATGCTCTCGATGCCTTCTTCACGCAGCGCGAATGAGGCATGGACACAGCAGTAGTCGAACTCAATACCCTGACCGATTCGATTGGGACCGCCGCCGATAATCGCCACCTTCTTTTTAGTGGAAGGCCTGGTTTCATTTTCCGTTTCGTACGTGGAGTAAAAATAGGGGGTATACGCTTCAAATTCCGCAGCGCAGGTATCCACCAGTTTATAAACCGGCAGGATTTTTTCCTTCGTTCGCCAATCGCGGATGTCCTGTTCTGTTTTACTCCAAAGCGCGCCCAGAGTCCGGTCGGAAAATCCCATTTCCTTCGCGGCACGCAGAAGTTCTGTGGTGGGTTCCGAGTTTTTCAGTTCCTCCTGGGCATCCAGGATATCTTTGATCTGGTGCAAAAACCAGGGATCGACCTTGGTAATGTCATAAACATCATTCACCGTCATGCCGTTTTGCAATGCCGCGCCGATGTAAAACAGCCTCAGCGAATTGGGCTTGACGAGCTTGTTTTTGAGGAGCGCATTTCTTTCCTCGGGATCGGCAGGCAGCTCCTGACCGAAACCGAAACGGCCGATTTCCAGTGACCGGATCGCTTTTTGCAGCGATTCCTTGAACGTGCGGCCGATCGCCATCGTTTCACCGACCGACTTCATCGAGGTGGTGAGGAAATCCTCCGTTTCCGGAAATTTTTCAAACGTCCAGCGTGGAATTTTCGTCACGACGTAATCGATCGTAGGCTCAAAGGAGGCCATCGTTTCGCGGGTAATGTCGTTGGGGATTTCGTCGAGCGTGTAACCCACGGCGAGCTTGGCGGCGATTTTGGCAATCGGGAATCCGGTGGCCTTCGAGGCCAGCGCCGAGGACCGGGACACGCGGGGATTCATTTCCACGACGATCATCTCGCCGGTTTGGGGGTGGATGGCAAACTGCACATTGGAACCGCCCGTCTCGACGCCGATCTCGCGCATGATGGCGATGGCGGCGTCGCGCATGACCTGATATTCGCGATCCGTGAGTGTCTGCGCCGGGGCGACCGTAATCGACTCGCCCGTGTGCACGCCCATGGCATCGAAATTTTCAATGGAACAGATAATGACGACGTTGTCGGCGCGGTCGCGCATCACTTCCAGTTCGTACTCTTTCCAGCCCAGCACGGACTCTTCAATCATCACTTCGGAGATCATACTGGCGTCCAGCCCGGCTTTGGCGATGTCCATTAATTCTTCGCGGTTGTAAGCCACACCGCTGCCGGTTCCGCCCAGCGTGAAGGACGCGCGGACGATAATCGGGAAACCGATGTCCTCGGCAATCTTGAGCACTTCGTTCATATTGCGCGCAAAACCGCTTTGGGGCATCCGTAAGCCGATTCTCCCGATGGCATGGCGAAATTTTTCGCGGTCTTCCGCTTTGTGGATAACTTCCAGAGAGGCGCCGATCATCTCCACACCGTATTTTGCCAGCACACCGCTTTCGGCCAAAGCCACCGCGGTGTTCAGGCCGGTCTGGCCGCCCAGCGTCGGCAGAAGCGCATCGGGACGTTCGCGGGCAATGACTTTTTCCACAGCTTCGGGAGTGATCGGTTCAACATAGGTGCGATCGGCCATTTCCGGATCGGTCATGATGGTCGCAGGATTCGAATTGATCAATACGACTTCATACCCTTCTTCACGCAGAGCCTTGCAGGCCTGCGTGCCGGAATAGTCAAACTCACAGGCCTGGCTGATAATAATCGGCCCGGATCCGATGAGTAGTATTTTCTTGATGTCAGTTCGTTTCGGCACTTTACTTTACCATGTTTATTTTTCACCCTCCCCTTAATCCCCTTCACTAAAGGGAGGGGAAACCATACTGTCCTTCCCCGCCCCTGGCGGGCGGGGACTGAGGGGAGGGGGATTTTCTATTCCCATTCAATCGTGCTGGGCGGTTTGGAGCTGATATCGTAAACCACGCGGTTGATGCCGCGCACTTCGTTAATCATACGTGTCGATACCCGCGCAAGCAGGTCCTGCGGCAGTCTTGCCCAGTCCGCCGTCATCGCGTCATCGCTGGTCACGGCGCGGATCGCCACAATATTTTCATACGTGCGCTGGTCACCCATGATGCCCACACTCTTCAGCGGCAGCAGGATGGTGAACGATTGCCACAACTTGTAGTAAAAATTCGCGGCGCGGATTTCTTCAAGCAGGATTGTGTCGGCTTTGCGCAGGACCGAAAGCCTCTGCGCTGTCACTTCGCCAATAATGCGGATGGCCAGTCCCGGACCAGGGAACGGCTGGCGCCAGACCACGTCATCGGCCAGCCCCAGTTCTTTTCCCAGCAGGCGCACTTCGTCCTTGAACAAATGCTTGAGCGGCTCCACCAGTTTCAAATTCATTTTTTTCGGCAGGCCGCCGACGTTGTGATGCGATTTGATGACCGCGCTGGGACCGCCAAAGGCGGAGCGCGATTCAATCAAATCGGGATAAAGCGTGCCCTGCGCCAGAAATTTAACATTTTTAATTTTGCGCGCCTCGGCGTCAAAAACTTCAATAAAAGTGCGGCCGATGATTTTACGTTTCCTCTCCGGATCGGTCACGCCCTTTAATTTGTTTAAAAACAGTTTCCCGGACCGGGCAAAATGCAGATTGATCTGGAGATTCTTTTTGAACATTTCGATCACGCGCTCGGCTTCACCCGCCCTGAGCACACCGTTGTCCACAAACACGCAGGTCAGCTGCCTGCCGATCGCTTTGTGTAAGAGCACGGCTGCCACGGAAGAATCGACGCCGCCGGAAAGTCCTAAGATGACCTTTTCATTGCCCACCTGCTGCTTGATTTCTTCTATGGCGTGGTTCACGAAAGATTTCATCGACCAGGATTTTTTGCAGTGGCAGACGTTAAAAAGGAAATTCGCCAGAATTTTTTTACCGGCCTGGGTATGGACGACTTCGGGATGAAATTGCAGGCCGTACAGACTTCGCTTTTCATCTTGAGCAGCCGCAACCGGCGTATTGGACGTCGCAGCGGTAATGGTGAAGCCCTCCGGCAGCGCGCCAATCGAATCGCCGTGGCTCATCCAGCACTGCGTCTTTTGATCAACGCCTGCGAACAAACCCTTTCGCTTTTTAACGTTGAGCTCGGCAAATCCGTACTCGCGCTTGGTCGAACCGATCACTTTACCGCCCAGGGAATCGACCATGTACTGCAGACCATAGCAGATCCCCAGGATGGGAATTCCCAGATTAAAGATGCCGCGATCCACGCGCGGCGCACCTTTGGAATAAATACTGGCCGGTCCCCCGGAGAGAATGATCCCCTCGGGCCTGAGCGCTTTGATGCTCGCCATCGAAATAGCGGGTGGTTCAATTTGGCAATAAACATGATTTTCCCTGACCCGCCTCGCGATCAGCTGATTGTACTGGGAACCGAAATCAATAATCAGAATCACTTGATCTTCCCCTTTTCATTTTTCATCATTTGAACAAACTGCGCAAACAGATACTCCGTGTCACGCGGCCCCGGCGCAGCTTCCGGATGGTACTGCACACTCATGGTCCCGGAAAGCGTTATGCCTTCCGAGGTCGCATCGTTTAAGTTCACAAAGGATTTGAGAGCTTTGCTTTCGACCGATTCCGGCACGACCACAAAGCCGTGATTTTGAGACGTGATTTCGACCCGGCCCGTTTCCAGATTTTTAACGGGCTGATTGATGCCGTGATGACCGAACTTGAGTTTGCAGGTATGGCCGCCGATCGCCTGGCCGATCATCTGATGTCCCAGACAAATGCCAAAGACCGGGATCTTTCCGATCACTTCGCTTGTGGCAGCGACAATATAGGGAAGAGCGGCCGGATCACCGGGACCGTTGGAGAGCAACACCCCGTCCGGTTGATGGGACAAAATCTCGCTGCCTGTGGCCAACGCCGGCACGACAACGACTTCACAAGCGTTCTTTTCCAGAAGTCTTAAAATGTTGTATTTGACGCCGCAGTCCAATACCACGACGCGCAGTTTCTTTGCCTGTTTTTTCAAGGGAATTTTACTGCGGGAAGGCGCGCCTTTTTTCCACAAATAGGATTTTGGGCAGGAGACTTCGCGGACGAGATCGCGCCCGACCAGACCGGGATAATCCCGCACTTTTTCCAGCAGCAAGGCAACGTCTTGCGTTTCCGTTGAGATGATTCCCTTCATGGAACCGGACAGGCGCAGGCGGCGCGTGAGCGCCCGGGTGTCGATGCCGGTGAGTCCGATTTTCCCGGACTCTTCCAGGAAAGATTTCAGGCTTTTTGTCATCCGCCAATTGCTGGGGTGGTCCTGATATTCCTTGACGATAAAGCCTTCCAGATGAATGCCCGCCGATTCCATATCGTCATCATTGATGCCGGTGTTGCCGACCAGCGGATACGTCATAACGACGATCTGGCCCTTGTAGGACGGATCGGTAATCACTTCCTGATACCCGGTCATGCCGGTATTAAAAACGACTTCCCCCAGTGTTTCACCTGCACCTGCAAAGGCAAAACCATCAAAAACACTGCCGTCTTCCAGGACCAGCAGGGCTTTATGATCTTTTCTTAACAAGGACATTTAACTATAATCTCCAAGGACTCAGGGGCTTTTTACCGGGTCAGTCGATACATTTCAGAAATCAGGAAAACCGACTGAGCTTTTGAACATTCTGTGGTTCTTTCTCTCGCATGAAGGCAGAGGCTTCTATCTCGTTTTTTTCTTCCCGTCAATCAATAAACATACAAGCGAAGGGAACGAAAGTCCGTTCCCTTCGCTTGCCAAATCAGCAAATAAACAACATCTCCCAGAACTTCGGCAGCGGCCAGGTATCATCGTCAACGAGATTTTCCAGGGCGTCCACATATTCACGAAGCTCATCCATCTTCGGCTTGACTTTGGTACAGAGGGTATCTGCTTTTTTCGCTTCGTCATGAACTGCGTTGGCCGCGTCAACCTTGGTCAGAATTTCCTTGTTGACGGAATAAATATTATTAACCAGGTCAACAACTTTCTTCAAAATTTCCGATTCTGCGGAAACAACTGCCGCCGAGCCCAGCACCTCTTTCGTGGCAATAATTGCTTTGGCTATCGTCTTTTGATAGGCAATGGCCGCCGGAATCACCTGATTCAAACAAATATTATTGAGGCATTTAACTTCAATTTCCAGATCCTTGATGTATTTTTCCAGGTAAATAATATAACGGGAATTGAGTTCCACTTTCGACAGAACCTGATATTTCTCAAAAAGGTTCAGGGCCTTATCCGTGACCAGAGCCTTCAATGCCGTGGGCGTTGTTTTATTATTCGGCAGACCTCTTTTACCGGCTTCAACTTCCCACTCGCTGGTGTAGTTATCCCCGTTGAAAAGAATTCGCTTGATATCCTTAATCTCGCCTTTCAAAACCTCAAAAACAGCCTGATTAATATTCTTGGATTCCTTGGCTTTAATTTTTTCCGCCAGATAATCAAGGCTTTCCGCAACAATGGTATTGATGACCGCCGCCGGAAAGGAGATGGATTGCGATGAACCCACCGCCCGGAATTCAAATTTATTGCCGGTAAAAGCAAAAGGCGACGTCCGGTTGCGGTCGGTATTGTCCTTGCTGACCTGAGGCAAGGCGGAAATGCCCAGATCGATAATTTCGGCGTTCGTTGCTTTGGTGACCGTACCCTTCTCGATGCAGGAAAGGATATCCGTCAACTGCTCCCCGAGGAAAACGGAGATAATCGCCGGCGGGGCTTCGTTGGCGCCAAGCCGGTGATCATTGGCATAAGAAGCCACCGACGCGCGCAAAACATCAGCATGTTTATAAACGGCGCGCACCGTGGCGATCAGGAACACCAGAAACTGAATATTATCCTGCGGAGTTTTGCCGGGATTCAAAAGATTGTTGCCATTGTTATCGGAGAGCGACCAGTTAACATGTTTTCCCGAACCATTGATTTTCGCGAAAGGCTTTTCGTGGAGTAAGCAGGCCAGGTTATGTTTTCTCGCCACAGACTTCATGGTATCCATGACGATCTGGTTGTGATCCACAGCCAGATTGGCTTCTTCGTACACGGGAGCCAGCTCGAACTGAGAGGGCGCAACTTCATTATGCCTGGTCTTGGCCGGTACGCCCAGCTTGAAAAGCTCTTCTTCCATATCATGCATGTAGGACGAAATTCTTTCCTTGATGCTGCCGAAATACTGATCTTCCAGTTCCTGCCCTTTGGCCGGGGGAGCGCCAACAACGGCTCTGCCGCCCAAAACGAGATCCTGGCGTTTGAAAAAATAATCCATATCAATCAAAAAGTATTCCTGCTCCGGGCCCAGATTCGAGAAAACCTTTTTGACATTTTTCGTACCCAGCAGTTTCAGCATATTCACGGCGCTTTTGCTGACCGCACGATCCGAGCGTAAGAGTGGTGTTTTTTTATCCAGCGCCTCGCCGGTATAAGAAATGAAGGCGGTTGGTATGCACAGGGTCGTGGAAATACCGTTTCTCTTGATGAAAGCAGGCGATGACATATCCCAGGCCGTGTAGCCGCGAGCTTCGAAGGTGGCCCGGATACCGCCGGACGGGAAACTCGATGCGTCAGGTTCACCCTGAACCAGCTGCTTGCCGGAGAACCTCTCCACGACTTCGCCAATGCCTGATGGATCAGCAAAGGCATCGTGTTTTTCGGCCGTAATTCCGGTCATGGGCTGAAACCAGTGGGCAAAATGCGTCGCGCCTTTTTCGATGGCCCATTCCTTCATGGCATGGGCAACAATGTTGGCTGTTTCGGTATCCAGCATTTTATCTTCGTTCATCGCTTCCATTAATTTTTTAAAGGTATCTTTGGGAAGCTTTTCCTTCATGACCCGATGATTGAAGGTATCCTCGCCGAAATACTCCGAGACGGGAACGAATTTTTCTTTTTCGATAATGTATTGTCTTTCCGCTGCAAGAGTTGGTGATGTTTGTTTCATAATTTATCCATCCTTAAAGTAATGAAATAATTGGTTATTCTAAAGGTGCATTAGCCACGATTTCCCAAACGCCGGTGGGGCAGGCCCCGGCGCAGAAACCGCAACCGATGCAACGCTCGCTGTCCACGATATATTCAAAGCCGCCTGCCTGTTTGGCAGACCGCGTAATCGCTTTCTGCGGACAAATCTCCTCGCACATGCCGCAGTCCCGGCACGCGCCGCAGGACGCACAATTGGTCGCGCAGGATGACGTGTCGGCAAACTCGCCCACCCGGGGATCGAAATACTGCAATTTGACCCGTTCATACTTAATGGCCGGGAGCTTGTCATAGGTCTGGCCCGCTCCTCTCAATAAATCGTCGATGGTCCGGGCTGCAATTCGTCCCGCACCGATCGCATCGGTCAGCAGTCCGGGCCGGACGGCGTCGCCGATCGCATAGACCTGAGGATCGCTCGTGGCGTATGTTTCATCCACCACGATAAACCCCCTTTCGGTCGCGATTTCAGCGGGCAGAAAGGACAAATCCGGCATATCGCCCACGGCGACAATCACCGTGTCCGCCGGCAGCAGTTCTCCGTCAGTCAGTTCCACTCCTTGATCCGTCACTGCTTTGGTGAAGCGCGGCCACAGAAATTTCGCGCCGGCCGCCTCGGCATGTTTTCTTTCCACGCCGAAGGAGGCGGGCTCCTGAACATCAATAAGCACCACGCTTTTTGCGCCGAGACGGAAAGCTTCGGTTGCGGCGTCGCAGCCGACATTCCCCGCGCCGATAACGACGACTTTTGCGCCGACTTTAGCACAATCAAGTTTGCTTTGCTGAAGAAACTCCAAAGCGGTCAGAGTCTTTTCCATGCCGGGGATATTTAATTTGCGAGGTTTCGCCGCCCCTGCCGCAATCACGATATAGTCGTTTTCATTTTTCAGCCGGACAAACTGATCTTTCGTTAGCGGCTTGCCCAGATGCACCTGACGGATGTTTTTGGCGAGCCTCTTTATTTCATGTTCAACAACTTCATTGGGAATACGGCTTTTCGGAATCGAATCCGTAATCTTCCCGCCCAGCTGCTTTTTGCTCTCCAGAATAACAGCCTCATGCCCTTTCAGCCACAGCTGCCAGGCGACGGAAAGTCCGGAAGCTCCGCCGCCGACGACGGCAACTTTTTGGCCGGTTTCCGGCTGACGGGCCGGCTCCTTTGCCGAAAGGGATGCTTTTCCCAGAAGCGTAACATCGACTGCCTGAAGGCTCACCAAATGCCGCGTGCAGTTCTGCATACAGAGGTTCGGGCACAAATAACCGCAGACGGTCGCCGGAAACGGCGTATATTCCAAAGCCAGGTTTACCGCTTCATCGACCTTACCCTGACGAATGAGCTCCCATCTTTTCTGCACGGGAATCCCTGTGGGACAGGCCGCCTGACAGGGCGGCAGATATTTTTCATTGGCCCAGACGGGGATAAACCGGCGCAAATCGCCTGTCGGGAGCAAACTGATCGGCGAGCGGTCCAGGCTGGACAGATCGCCGATGACGCCGCCTTTACCCAATTCGCCTTCCCAGACTTCCCACCGGTATTTGGCCATGGGCCTGATCGCGCGAGCCAATTTTTCGGAAGGTTTGCGCGCTACAAGCAGTTGCCATTCTTCACGCCTGGCGGCTAACTGGTCAAATAAATACTGCTTGCCGATGGACTGCAAAAAACTTTTCATGTTCGTTTGCAGCCACTGCCATTCATCTTCGGGAAGTTCGCCAAGCAATTTGGCATCACCCTTGCTGTAAGCTTCCTGCCGGCCGCGGAAGAAAATTTTGCCTCCCACCATGCCGACGCAGGGACGGTAGCCCAGCACATTATTTTCATCTTCGGCACCGGCGCCGCACACGACGGCGATGCCGCCCGCCATGAATTCGGCGAATGAATCACCTACTTTTCCGAAAACCCAGAGTTCGGGCGGTTCGAAGCGGGGATTGTGCTTGGTCATGGTCATACCGCGCGCGCCGATGTCGCCGTCAATGTAAATCTTGCCCTGTGCCATGGCATTGGCGACGCCGTTGGTCGCGTTGCCATGAACGATGATTTGAGCGCCGGCATTCAACCAGCCGACATCATCGGACGCGGGACCAAAAACTTCCAGGACCGTATTGGCAAACCCCATCGAGCCCAGGCGCTGGCCGGCTGTCCCCAGGACCGCCACATTGATTTGATTGTCGCCGGACCGCCAGAGACGGCCGCCGATGCCGTGCTGGCCGTAAGCGGTCACTTCAATCTGACGATATCCGTCTTCGACGGCTTTTTGAATGCGCTCTTCCAGAATCCGCGATTCGACGCGGATGCTATTTTCCACACCGGCAATTTTGATCGAATCTTTTTTCGTCATGATACTTCCTTGATTCCCGACTTATAATACGTACTTGATATTGAGGCGTTCGGCTGCGTCCGCGTCAGTAATACCCAGCGCGTCCGACATGCCGATCGGCAGAGACGTCGAGCGTCCCAGCGGAGCGACAATTTTCTTCAATTCCGTGTCAAACGTTAAATATAAATCCACGACCCTTTGCGCGACCTTTTCCGGATCCAGCCTGCGGTCCAGGCGCGGGTCCTGCGAGGTAATGCCTTTGGGGCACACGCCGACATTACAGACGTTGCAGCGGTCGGCTTCCGAACCCAGACAGCCGGCGGCCGCCTGCATGATGTATTTCCCCGTCTGCACACCGCTTGCGCCCAGCATAATCAAGGCGGCAGCATTGGCGGCCAGATTGCCGTTTTTGCCGATGCCGCCGCCCGCGAAGAGGGGGATCTCATTTTGTTTTCCCAGTTTGACCAGGGTCAAATACGCATCGCGCAGATTACTGGCGATGGGATGACCCATGTGATCCATCGAAACGTTGTAAGCAGCGCCCGTGCCGCCGTCTTCTCCGTCAATCGCGAGGCCTGCGGCATACGGATTTCTGGTTAAATTATTGAGGACGGCCATCGCCGTGCTGGTGGCGGATATTTTCGGATAAACCGGCACGCGGAATCCCCAGGCCATGGACATGGACTGGATCATCTTGGCCACCGCTTCTTCAATCGAATACTTGGTCTGATGCGTGGGCGGGCTGGGCAGACTGATGCCCTGCGGCACACCGCGAATCGCGGCAATCAGTTTATTGACTTTATACCACATCAGCAAACCGCCGTCGCCGGGCTTGGCGCCCTGCCCGTATTTAATTTCAATCGCGCACGGATCTTCCTTCATGAGCGGCAAATTGTGAATGATTTCATCCCAGCCAAAGTAGCCGCTGGCGATCTGCAGAATGACATATTTTAAAAATCGCGATTTTAAAAGCCGCGGCGGGCAGCCGCCTTCACCGGTGCAGACCCGAACCGGCATGCCCAGCTCCTCATTCAGATAGGCCACACCCATTTGCAGGCCTTCCCACATGTTCGGCGACAGCGCGCCGAAGGACATGCTCCCGATGACCAGCGGATAAATTTCGCGAACCGGCGGCATCCAGCCTTGTTCCCGGCTGACTTTCAGCATCTCTTCCGGCGGCAGGACTCGGCCCAGCAGCGTGCGCAGTTCAAACTCGTGACGTCCGGCATCAAGCGCCGGGTCGGTCAGCATCGAAATACGGACAAATTTTATTTTATCCAGAACGCTGTCCGGATTATTCCGGCGGCCACCACGCCGGCGGGGCTCTCCACCTTGATTGACATGAAAACGCAGCTTGTCAATTCCTTCGGCGTGCATCGGTGCAATCGCGCCGTTGGGACACACCATGGTGCACATGCCGCAGCCGACACAGGCGTGGGCCGGGTCCGTATGCTGGTCAATGCCATGATACACCGAGAACAGATTGCCGGGCCTGGTCTCCAAACCGACCGGCACCTGCAGGCTGCGTTTGCGATGGACAGCCAGGTCAATCGCCCGTACCGGGCAGACGGTTGTACAGCCGCCGCACAACGTGCATTTTTCTTTATTCCAGAGAATCTGCCAGGGCAGATCTTTGGTGCTTAATGTAGAGGGGGTAATGCGTCCCACTGATTCCATTTTTCTATCTCCTGCCGCTCACGGCGGACTATGACCGTTTCATATCTCATTGGCTGGTCATCCAGATTGATGTCCCGCTCCGGAATCGCCGCATCCAGACCGCACATTTCGGATGAAAATGCGAAAATGCCCGGCCGTCCTCCCACCACGCCGGGGCGCAGCTTTTTGGAATCCTGCACCATGAACATCGACTTATCCGGCAGGCAGCCGATGACACAGTTCGGGCCGTCGATGATCAGCGGCCGGCAGCTCTGCTTTAAATTCCTGAGCAACTTGCCGTCGGGGTGCCTGGCCAGCTCATCGTCCTTGAGCGGTGTAATAATATGCTTGTACATTTCCATGCCCATGCCGAGCTTATGTTGCATGTAATGCAGGATGTGCGTAAAAACTTCCGAGTCGGACTTGTAACCGACATAGCCGGGGAAATTGCGCGACATCAGGAATTCACGGATCGGCACAAACGCGGTATTCTCGCCATTCGTCATCGTTGACATCCCCTGGATAAAGAAAGGATGGCAGGCATAGATATCAATCGAGTAGTTGGTGTTCTGGCGTCCCTGGCTCAGAATGGTCCGCGCCGAGAGATCCTTGCGGTCCAGTCCGAGGTATTGGGCCACGGTTAAAGGGTCGCCCACTTCCTTGATCATAATGACATCCGGCCAGAAGCTGAAAATCAGCATGGATTTGTCTTTTTCTCCCATTTCCCTGAGCTGCAGCTGAACCATCATCAGTCGGAATTGAATTTCTTCCTGGCTCAGGCCTTCCCAGTCGGCGGGATATTCATACACACGAATGACGTAGTTATCTCTTCTGGGCGTCCCGGCCGGCGTCGATTTTGAAGGACGGAAAGACAACTTGTATTTGACCATGAAATCCAGATCAATCATGAAGCGGTCGAGCGCCTTGATGCCTTCATTGGAAAATATGCCGGAAAGAATCGGCTCATTTTTGAATTTTTCAAACTCACCGCCCAGGTCCGTCAAAAACAACCCCACTCCCGAACCATCATGCCCCTCTTTCATAACATTGAGCGCGTTGATGGCCATCATCGGTGACAACGGATCGTTGCTGGTTACTGCAAACAAACGGCACATAAAAATTTAACCCCCTTACCTCTACCAAAAACCCATTAGCAGCCAAGCTATTATTGCTAAAGTCATGCCAGCGGCCGGTATTTATTTCATTACGTTTAATTGCCTGTTATGGCGTGTTTTTTTTAGAAACACACCGATCGGGTATTTATAAAAATGTACAAAATTGTCACTTTACTAAAATGCGACACATTATTGTCCGAATCATGCATAATATTGAAGTGGACGCCTGACAGCATGGAACACAAAATGGACAAAAACGTTCACGAACTTTCGGAATCCTTACCCTTTTTACGAAAATGCTTCGGATCTATCCCCATTTTCGATATCTTGTATTGAATAATGCGCTTGGTCGTACCCAGCATTTTAGCGGCTTTGGTTTGATTGCCGCCGGTTTCTTCCAGCGCATCAATAATGAGTGATCTCTCCTGCGCTTCGACGACGGACGACAGCTTGCTGCGATCCCTGCGATCCAGTTCTTTTTCCTTGAGCTGAAGAGACGGCGGCAGGTGGACCGTATCTACAATATCCGTCTTGGTCAGCAACACCGCCCGCTCCATACAGTTTTCCAGTTCGCGGACATTTCCCGGCCACTTGTGGGACAGAAAAACCTCAATGGCCGCAGTCGAAATTCTTTTAACGTTTTTGCCCATTTCCTTATTGTATTTCAGCAGAAAATGATCGGCCAGCAGGATCACATCGCTGCCTCGCTCGCGCAGGGGCGGCAAATAGACGGGAAAGACATTGAGGCGATAAAACAAATCCGCCCGGAAACGGTCGGCAATGATATCCTGTTCCAGATTCCGGTTGGTCGCGGCAATGATCCGCACATTGACATTAACCACCCGTGAAGATCCCAGAGGCTGAAAACGCTTTTCCTGCAATACCCGCAAGAGTTTAACCTGCGCGGCGGCGGAAAGTTCCCCCACTTCATCCAGGAATATCGTGCCGCCGTTGGCTTCTTCAAAACGACCCCGGCGCTGTTGCAGGGCCCCGGTAAACGCGCCTTTTTCATGGCCGAATAATTCGCTTTCAATCAGCGTGTCCGGGATTGCCGCGCAGTTTACCTGCACCAGCGGCCCACCTTTGCGTGGAGAATTATTATGGATAGCCCGGGCAACCAGTTCTTTGCCTGTGCCCGTCTCGCCGGTAATCAAAACCGTCGTATTGGAATCGGCAACCTGTGCCACCATGCCAAAAACCTCCTGCATGGCTTTAGAATGACCAATAATATCCATCGAGGGCGCGCGGGTTTGACCGACAATTTTACGCAAACGCCGGTTTTCTTCTTCCAGCGCCCGAATGTGAACAGCCTTGGCCATCAGTTCGGCAACCGACGAAAGCATCGCCAGTTCTTTATCCAGATTTTCAACCTGTTTGGCAACCTTGTCGGCGGACAGTACGCCGACAACCCCCGAATCATAAATGATGGGAACGCATAGAAAAGACAATTCAGCCCGGTTCAAATGGCGTCGTGCGCCGGTGCGATCAAGGAAATGCGTTTCCTGCCCCAGGTTGGCCACTGCCATGGGCCGGCCGGTTTCCGCTACTTTACCGGTAATCCCTTCACCCGGCTTGTAAGTGACCTCCAGCCCGTCAATATTCACGTCATGAGCGATATCCAACCAGACTTCCTGCTTGTCGCGATCCAAAAGCGAGATCATCCCGCGCTGCATCCCGAGACGTGAGCTCATTTCATTGAGGATTTGCTCCAGTTGGTCCCGCAAATCTCCCGGCTGCGCCAGAATTTTAGCAATGGCATGCAGAGCCGCCAATTCTTCAAAGTTATGAATGCTCACGTTAACCCCTTTCTCGATGGAACGCTGTAAATGCTCTCAGCAGCAGAATCTTTTGGCATTTTGTTACAAAATTGTCCCAATAGCAACTAAAAACGTTGTTATTGAACAAGTTAGTGCAAGGAGCAAACCACTTTGACGACAAATTTGTAAAAAGAAAACGATGGTTGATTAAACATCTTTATCTGTTAAGATGATAATGCATACTCAAAGAATCAAGAGAAAAACAAATGGAAACGATTCTCTCCATAGCAGTCGGCATAGGACTGGCCGCGGCATGCGGTTTCCGGGTTTTTGTTCCTTTACTGATGCTCGGCATCGCGGCGTCATCCGGATATCTTGTCTTGCCTTCCGGATTTGCCTGGATGGGAGGTCTCTATGCGGTGCTTGCTTTTGCTACGGCAACGGTTGCCGAAATAATCGGTTACTATGTTCCGTGGTTCGATCACGCTCTGGACACAATCGCAACACCGGCGGCTGTCATTGCGGGAACCCTGACGACAGCCGCTATGGCCACAGACATGTCTCCATTTTTAAAATGGACGATGGCCTTGATTGCCGGCGGCGGCATTGCGGGATTGGTTCAGGCGTCGACGGTCGCCCTGCGGGCAAAATCATTATTGACAACAGGCGGCGCAGGCAATCCTGTTTTCTCCACCCTGGAACTGGCCGGTGCCGTCATCATGGCATTGGTTGCCATTTTCGTTCCCGTCATTGTCATCGTTCTTATCGTGATCTTCTGTGTTTGGGGCCTGCGCAGAGCGGTCAGATTTTTTTCGGGAAAAACCGGAGCAAAAGCGCAAAGGGAATAATCACCGGAAGCGAGCATTCCTACCTGATCGCCCGGGAAAAATGCGCCTGCCTTTAGTCAAATAGAATTAACGCTCAGGGTTGCCTGGTCGGCGGGGCGTTCTTGAGCAGGAATTCGGCGTATTGCATGTCCAGTTTTGTGGTGTGATCGCGAACCCACTCTTTCATATAGCTCACCATGTTCAGTCCCAGATCCCGATCCCCGGCCTGATAGCTTTCAATGAATCCTTCAACTTTTTCTATAAACTTCTGATGCTCCTTGCTGTGACTCAAAAAAGCGGGATACTTGGCATTCATCATAACCAGATGTTCCTGGTGGAAATGAACGGATATATATTCGATCAGACCGTTAATCGCGGGTAAGAAATCAGCGGAACCGCTTTCAAAGACATCCATAAGATGATTAACCGTATCAAAAAGTTTTTTGTGCTGAGCATCAAGAATTTCGACATGAACACTATAGGCCGGCTCCCATTTGATGCGCGATAGATTCGTCATGACATTTTTCTCCAAATTCCTGTTTAAGTACTTTAGTAAGCGCCTTTTCCTGCCTGGAATACAGTCACCGGGCACTCAAACTATACACGGCTGTTTGGCAGTATTCCTTAAATCCAGCCTGTTTATAAACGCGAACGCCGTCCGGAGAGGACTGAAGCGTGGCATAGCGGGCCCCGGCACTCTTGGCAAAACGCATGGTCGCGCGGGTCAATTCCAGGCCCATTCCTTTTTTTCTGCAGTCGGCGAGGGTCGTAACAAAATAGACGCCGGCGGCATCGCCATTTAAAAACAATAAGGATGTCGCGACTGGTTTTCCATTCCAGCGGGCCAGAAAGAATTGGTGCGGCGATTCCGGTTTAAGACTGAACGCGCTCACGAACCGATGGTATTGTTCTTTGGTGGCGGATGGAAAATCAAACCCGGCAAAAGAGACGTCTTCCCACCAACTCAATTCTTCATAACTTGTCACGTGAATGACGGAGACAGCCGCATTGCAGGGCTCCTCATCGGGCAGCAAAATCAAATCGGCCAGCATGGACGGAATACTGTCAATAAAAGAAAACGCTTCCGCTTTCAACATGGCGATGGTCGACGGCGATTGAGAACCCGGAAACACCCACCACCAGAAAGGCAAGCCGGCCCGCTGATAACTTTTTTTGATATCCCGGATCGCCTTACCGTCATCCGGCATCAATGGCTTTTCACTCCAGGCTCCGTTGAGATCCGCAGATTCAATGCCTGTCTTCATCGCCCAGATCGAACCGCTGTGATAGAGAGGTGAATGGAGGCCGCCCCAGGAGCGGTAATTCGCAAAAAAAGTCTTTTCAATCATTGAGGAGATATCAGGCATACTGCCCCCGGTTAAGGACACCGTTATTTTTTATTCTCCGGTTTGGCTTGCCCGGCTATATTGGGATAATGCTGATAATGCGGCTTAATGGTTGGATGTTCCAGATCGTCTTTGGACATCTTTAAGATGGTTTCTGCAGCCGAAATATCCAGTTTCAGTCTTTTAATCTTTGCATCATACGCGGGCAGTGCTTTCTTATAGCGCTGTCTTTGATTGAATTCCATGAAGGGCTGCTCCTTCATCTGTTTCAGTATGGCATCACGCGTGGCATTTGTTTCCTTCAGAGTCTTTCGCAGATATTCAAGGCGCTCCGACGCGTTCTTATGCTCGACGGGAACGGCCCTGACCAAATCTTTTTCAATTCGCTCTTGTAAAATATCCGGTGCCGCTTTGGGCATGGAGGGCTTGCCAAATACAGCCGGATTGTAAGATTTCGGATCAAACGGTTTTTTGTCCGCCTGGGGAGCTTCTTCCTGCTTTTGTTTGACATTAGACTTCAGGCAAACGTCAATGACAAAACTGCCTGCTTCTGTTTGAAAGGGTATGACAATGCTGGGCCCTTTGATGACATGACGAACCGTATGCGCTTTGCCGAAAACAATGGTCGGGATGGCGGCGATAACCTTCAGGTCATCCTTTTCCATGAGTTTGCGGGCGGAGCCGGATATCATGTTGGTCAGCTCACCGACTGCGTCGAGCACAGCCCTGTTCATTTCCGTATGCTTTTCGCCCAGCATTTTATCGACAATCCCGATAATACAGGATTCGCTGAAGCTCATGGCCAGGGAGCCGGTCGCATCACCCGTCATACCGATGATGCCGGATATGTCGCCGTAGGCGGTGTCATCCGTCTTGGCGTAAGGTTTTCCGGCAACAGGCTTCATGAAAGCCATTTTTTCCATAACATCCATGGTGCCATATATAAAAGGATTGATAAATTTAACATCCATACGTGTTTACTTACCTCTGCACCGGACAATTCGCAATGATTTAAAAAACAGCTACGAGGCAATGCGCGCCAGTTTCATCCAGCTTACGTTTTCCCAGCTCCGACCGGCGGCTGATAAGCTTTCAGCAGCCGGGGTCAGGCCGCATTTTAATGCAAAATACCGGTGAAGCGCCAGACAGCCGGTAAGTTCCGGATGGAATACGGTTACTAAAATGCGGTCGCTTTCCGCTGCCGCTATGTAATCGTCCATTCTCAGCAAAACCTTAACGTCTTTTCCGGCACTGAGAATTTTAGGCGCGCGGATAAACGTTAACGGAACCGGCTCATCGGACACAGATTCAATGAATGCTTCACTTTTAAAGCTGTCCAGCTGACTGCCGAAACCGTTGCGTTCAATTTCTATATCGATCAGTCCCAGACAGGATTGCTCGCCGACAACCCGGTCGGCCAGCAAAATTGCACCCGCGCAGGTGCCCCAGATTTTCATACCCCGAAAATTGTGCTGCCGGATAACATCTTTGAGATCAAAAATATGAAGAAGCCGCGCCAGGCAGGTGCTCTCACCGCCGGGAATGATGAGACCCGCCAGATCGGAGAAGTCTTCCGCCTGCTTTACTTTCTTATAGGGAATGCCTGATCTTTCCAGGTGCTCCAGATGCTCATGGACGCCGCCTTGCAAATCAAGAACACCCATGATCCCGGGTTGATGTCCGACTAAATGTACCGACATAGTGCTTCTTACCAGCCCCGCTTCGCCAGAATCTGCTCCGGTGGAATCTGCCCGATTTCCAGTCCCGGCATCGCTTCGCCCAGGCCCATCGATGCTTCCAGAACTTTTTGCGGATCATTGAAATAAGCGGTTGCCTTGACGATGGCGCGCGCGCGTTTGGCCGGATCGGCTGATTTGAAAATACCCGACCCGACGAAAACGCCGTCGCAGCCGAGCTGCATCATCAAAGCCGCATCGGCCGGTGTAGCGATGCCGCCCGCGGCAAAATTAACGACGGGCAAACGTCCCAGTTCCTTGACTTTCAGCGCCAGTTCATAAGGCAGGCCGTTATTTTTCGCAAAACCGGTGACTTCTTCAACTGGCATTTGCGCAAGCTGACGGATCTCCCGGTTCATGGTTCTCATGTGACGAACAGCTTCCACAACATTGCCCGTGCCGGCTTCGCCCTTGGTGCGAATCATCGCCGCGCCTTCGGCTATCCGGCGCAGCGCCTCACCCAGGTTGCGCGCGCCGCAGACGAACGGAATCGAAAATTTTGTTTTATCAATGTGGCATTCTTCATCGGCCGGCGTCAGGACTTCGCTTTCATCAATGTAGTCGATCCGCAGAGCTTCCAGCAGTTGCGCTTCCACAAAATGACCGATTCTCGCCTTGGCCATCACCGGAATCGACACGGCCTTTTTGATTTCGGCGATCATCGCCGGGTCGGACATGCGGGCTACGCCGCCGTCCTTACGGATATCCGCCGGCACGCGTTCCAGCGCCATGACAGCGACCGCTCCCGCCTCTTCCGCAATTCTGGCCTGTTCTACATTGGTTACATCCATGATGACGCCGCCTTTCAGCATTTGCGCCAACTGGACATTTAATTCATATCTTTTTAAATCCACTTTATTTACGCCTCCTGACTTTTTGAAATATATCTTTTTATGGTTTGCACCCGTGATGTACAAATCTTATCAGCTGTTATTAAGAATACAAATGGGTTTTCGTCAAGTATAATAATTGCGTGGCTACCAGTGCAAACGGGTTTTGATCTGTTGATCGCTCAGATAATTTTTAATCTGCGAAATGGTGTATGTCCGGTAATGCACCATGGAAGCGATCAGGGCAGCATCCGCCTTCCCCATCGTGAGGACATCCGCCAGATGCTCGGGCTTACCCGCGCCGCCGGAGGCTATAACCGGAATATGGACATTTTCCGAGATAAGCGCTGTTAAATTAATCTCGTAGCCAATTTGCATGCCGTCGGCGTCAATGGAATTGAGGCAAATTTCTCCCGCGCCCCGGCGCTCTCCTTCTTTGGCCCACCACAGCGCATCGATGCCGGTATACCTGCGACCGCCTTCAATCACGATTTCGTAGCCGGAGGGCGTCTCTTTGCTTACATCGACTTTCTTCACATCCATTCCCAGAACGACGCACTGACTGCCGAACGCCCTCGCTCCCTGCGAGATGATGTCCGGTTCGAGCACCGCGGCTGAGTTGACGCTCACTTTTTCCGCTCCGGCCAGAATGACGCGCCGCATGTCATCGAGATTACGGATACCGCCGCCCACGGAAAAAGGGATAAAGATGGTTTCGGCCACTCTCCGGACCACATCAATCATAATATCTCGCTTATCAGACGAAGCGGTAATATCATAAAAGACAATTTCGTCGGCTCCCTGCTCATAATATTCGCGGGCGGCTTCCACCGGATCGCCGATATCGACATTACCTGCAAATTTGATGCCCTTGGTCAGCCTGCCGTCGCGCACGTCCAGGCAGGGTATAATACGTTTAGAGATCATGGCCCCTCCATGCGCAGAAATTCTTCAGAATTTGCAGACCCGGTATACCGCTTTTTTCCGGATGGAACTGCATGGCGACCAGATTCTTCACCGCCAGCACGGAACAAAAGTTAATGCCGTATTCGGTTGTGCCCAGAACGGCCGATTCAGCCGAGGGTGACGGGTAATAGGAATGCACAAAGTAATATTCCGCCGCCGGTTCGATACCGGCAAATACCGGATGCTTATACTGGAAAGCCACACTGTTCCAGCCCATGTGCGGGATCTTCAGATTACGGCCAGCCGCCTGCAAATTTTCCGGAAAACGTCTGGTTGACCCGGCAACAAGACCGATACACGGGGTGTCATTCTCTTCGGAGTAATCCAGAATAATTTGCGTTCCCAGGCAGATGCCCATGAGCGGCTTCCCGGACTGAAAACATGCCTTCAGCCATCCGTCCAGATTTCTCTGCCGCAGATAAGCCATCGCTTCGCCTGCCGCGCCCACACCGGGAAAAATCACATGCGATGCTGCGTCGAGCTTTTTTGTATCAGCCGTAATGACAAATTCCTGTGCGATATGATGCAGCGCCCGCGCAACACTCGTAATATTTCCGGCATTGTAATCAATAATTGCAATCATGTATTCACTCTTCAAATCAAATTACGCACGGTTTCTAGCAATATTTATGCTTAACTTCCAATGTTATTATCCCTTAATATAATGTTTGCCCTGATAGCTGTCACGTCGCTCTAATTCTTTATGAATGGAATTCAGCACATCCAGTTTGTTTCCCGCCCAGGCGGGGGCGAGAAAGATGTCCCGGTAGCCGTCGGCGGTGAGACGTTGAATGACCATATCCGGCGGCAGAACTTCCAGAACATCCGCCGTGAGAGATACATATTTATCCTTTGTTATCATAGGGATGGAGCCATGCTTATACATCTTGCCCATTGGGGTGCCATCGAGCGCCAGAAGAGAATGAATTTTAATGCCATGCACCGGCAAAGCGGCCAGGGTTTTTGCCGTGGTTCGTACATCTTCGTCACTTTCTCCCGGCAGACCGATAATCATATGCACACAAATGTTCAGACCGCGGCCGGCCAGCGCAGTGACGGCATCGACGAACTGCGCATAACTATGCCCCCGATTAATAAAATTGAGCGTCTGATCATGAACCGATTGCAGCCCCAGCTCTACCCAGACGTGATACGTTTGGGCATAGCCGGTCAAGAGCTCTACAACATCCGGGCCCAGACAGTCCGGCCGGGTGCCGATGGAAAGACCGATCACATCATCCTCGGCCAGCGCCTCGTTGTATAGCGCCCGCAATTTCTCCACCGGCGCGTAGGTATTGGTAAACGTCTGGAAGTAGGCAACAAACCTGGATGAAGACGGCTGATAGTACTTCTTGCCGGAAGCGATCTGATCCTTAACGGATGGCAGCATGCCCTGCTCGCGGAGCTTCGACCCCCGGCCGTCACAATAGATACAGCCGCCCGCGGCCACCCGCCCATCGCGGTTGGGACAGGTAAATCCCGCGTCGATCTGAAGCTTATGCACCGTGCAGCCAAACAGGTTGCGCCAATAGCTTTTCAGATCGTAATATCGTTTATCATTTTTCCAGAAGCCCGGTTTGGCCAAAGCCGCCTCTTTTTTATGTTGTGTTTTTTTTGCCGCAATACTATTAAATCAACCGAAGCGCAAGCATTTGGTTTTGGAGAGAAAAAGTGGCGGATCAATACGACATCCTGGTGATCGGCGGCGGACACGCGGGCTGCGAGGCGGCTCTGGCCGCGGCGCGTATGGGCGCAAGGACGCTGCTGTTTAATATCAATCTGGATTCTATCGCGCTCATGTCCTGCAATCCGGCTATCGGCGGACTGGCTAAAGGCCAGCTGGTGAAAGAAATCGATGCCCTGGGCGGCGAAATGGGCAGGATTACCGATAAAACCGCCGTCCATTTCCGACGGCTGAACGCCTCCAAGGGTCCGGCTGTTCAATCATCCCGCATGCAGTGCGACAAACAGCTCTATCGCCTGGCTATGAAAACCGCCGTGGAGAGCCAGCAAAATCTTTATATCCGCCAGGCCATGGTCGAAAGTCTGGGGATCGAGGATAATGAAATCAAAGGTGCGCTGGATTCCAGCGGTTTTTTCTACAGCGCCAGGAAAGTCATTATCACAACCGGAACGTTTTTAAACGGCCTCGTGCATATCGGTACCTCGCAAACGCCATCCGGTCGGGCCGGTGAACTGGCCTCAGTGGGTCTGGCCAACCAGCTTAAAATATTGGGTTTTGAAACCGGACGGATGAAAACAGGAACACCGCCGCGCCTGCGGGCCTCATCCATCGATTTTTCGTGCCTGGAACGGCAGGACAGCGATCCAGCGCCGGAGCCTTTTTCATTCATGACCCGGGAACTCCGGCAGGAGCGCCTGCCTTCTTACTTTTCATCAACTTCTGCTGAAACCCATCGCGTGATTCGGGACAACATCAAACAATCTCCGCTGTATTCCGGCGTCATTAAGGGCATCGGCGCCCGCTACTGTCCGTCCCTGGAAGACAAGGTCATGCGCTTTGGCGACCGGCAGAGTCATCCGGTGGTCCTGGAGCATGAAGGCCTGGAGACACAGGAAATTTATGCCAAAGGATTGGGCAATTCACTCCCGCTGGAATTACAGTATCAAATCGTCCACAGCGTGCGCGGTCTGGAACAAGCTGAGATCATGCGCCCGGCTTACGCCATTGAATATGATTTCGTTCAACCCAGCCAGCTCAAGCTCACGCTGGAGACAAAACTGATTTCCGGCTTGTATCTGGCGGGTCAGATCAACGGCACATCCGGGTATGAGGAAGCAGCGGCGCAGGGCCTCTGGGCGGGCATTAATGCAGCCCGCGCACTCGCGGGCGCGCCGCCATTTATCCTGGACCGCTCCGAAGCCTATATGGCGGTGATGATCGACGATCTCGTCACGCGCGGCGTGGATGAACCCTACCGCATGTTTACGTCGCGCGCCGAGTACCGGCTGATCCTGCGGGAAGACAATGCAGTGATCCGCCTGATGGGCAAGGGCTGCGAGCTGGGGCTCGTTGACCGGTCACATTATGCTCATCTTCAGGACCAAATGAAAAAAATCGATCAGGGCATTGCCCGTCTGAAGGCGTCGCCGGTTAAGCCAGCGCCGGAGATCAATGAAATGCTGACCGCCTTGTCATCCCCGCCGATTACGCAGGCTACAAATCTGCATGCTCTTTTGAAGCGATATGAAATCGCTTATGATGATTTGAGGAAAGTTCAAGGCTGGAAGCCCGAGGAGGATTCCTTTGTCAAAAAACAGATTGAAATCGAAATCAAATATGAGGGTTATATCAAACGGCAGTTCGAGGCGACCAAAAAATTAAAGGATCAGGAAAAAAAGAAAATTCCGGCGGATTTCGATTACTCGCAAGTCCCGGGCCTTTCCAATGAACTTCAAGCCAAATTGGCCCGCGTCACGCCCGCCACCATCGGCCAGATGGAGCGCATCCCCGGCATGACGGAAGGAGCTATTTCCGCGGTACTCATTATGATGAAAAAGCTGGAGCTTTCGGCCAGGCCGGAAAAAGAAAAGCCGGCGAAATGAGTCCGCGCCGCAGGACGGCTGTTCATTTCGCCTGTCAGGGATTTCGAAAGGGATGTTTATTCCTGCCTTGTTTTCGGAGGAACCATGACCGTTATCGATGCCGGCATGGCGGGTGCGCAGGAATCACCGGGCATTTTAGTAAAAAGGATGATGAATGAAAACAGTTTCCCTGTTCATTCCCTGCATGGTTGATCTGTTCCTGCCGGAAATCGCCGAAGCCTCGTATAATTTATTAAAGCACCTGGGCGTTCATCCCGTTTATCATCCCGAACAAACCTGCTGCGGGCAGCCGGCCATCAACGCGGGTTATTTGCAGCAGGCCCGCAAGGCGGCCAAACATTTTATCGATGTCTTCGGCGCTGATGACGTCGTGGTCAGTCCATCCGGTTCCTGCGTCTGCACCGTCAAATATCACTATCCGGAACTACTCTCCGGCGAACCGGACTGGCTCGTTCGCGCGGAGGAACTGGCGGAACGCACCTATGAGTTGTCGCAGTATATCGTGGATGTCCTGGGGATCGATGACTGCGATGCGGCTTTCAACGGCAAAGTCGCTTATCATGAGTCCTGTCACATCCTGCGGGGCTTGGGCGTTGACGCTCAACCTAAAAAATTGATTTCCGGCGTGAAGGGCGCAGATATTGTCGCTCTTGCGGGCGCGGACAGCTGCTGCGGATTCGGCGGCGAATTTGCCAACGACTATCCTGACATTTCCGGGGCCATGGTCAAGGAGAAGTGCGACAACTATCTGGAAAGCGGCGCGGATATTTTGCTCTTATGCGAACCGGGCTGTCTTTTGAATATCGGCGGATATCTCGGCCGCAACTACCCGGGTAAAAAAGTAATGCATCTGGCGCAGTTTCTGGAAACCTCCTTACCGGATAAAAAGTAGTTAAGCAGCAGGGATCAATGGCAATGGAAATCAAAACGGATCAATTTGTCGCCGCAGCGGGCCGGGAATTAAGAAATACCCGCAGCCGGATGTTTTTAAGCCGGCTTGCGCCTTACTTTGCCCGGTCCTGCGAGACCGCCATGAAGACCTTTCCGGACCCGCAAGCGGCAATTGAATACGGACGTTCGATTCGCGCCGACGCCGTCGCCCGGATGCCCGAGCTGCTGGAAGCCTTTGAAAAGAACGCCCTGGCTTCCGGCGCGAAAGTGATCTGGGCAAGAACCGCCGCCGAGGCCAATCTGTTTATTTTAAACCTGGCGAAAGAGCATGGCGTTAAGTACGTGACCAAGGGCAAATCCATGGTGACGGAGGAAATGGGATTAAACCAGTATCTCCAGGAAAATGGCATCGAACCGTTCGAGACGGATCTGGGGGAATTCATCATTCAGCAGCTGGAGCGTCCGCCGTTTCATATCGTCGGGCCCGCCATCAATCTGCCCGTCGAAGAAATTCGCGACTTGTTTATGGCCAAGGGTGTCATTAGCGAACCGACGACTGACCGCATCAAGCTCGGCGCCGCCGCGCGGGTTTTTCTGCGCGACAAGTTCCGCCATCTGCAGATGGGCATTACGGGAGTGAACATGGCCGTGGCGAACAGCGGGGCAATCATCAATGTGGAAAACGAAGGCAACATCCGCCTCAGCAAATCGTCTCCCAAAATTCAAGTCTCTATCATGAGCCTGGAAAAAGTGGTACCGACCATGGCGGACGCCATGCATCTTATCCGGCTCCTTTGCCGCCACTGCACCGGGCAGAAATTGTCTTCGTACGTGTCCATCGATTGCGGACCGAAAAAATCGGATGAAGTCGACGGCCCGGAAGAGCTCTACATTATCATTCTGGATAATGGGCGTACGAAAATTTATCAGGATCTGAAAGACCGTGAGGCCCTGCGCTGCATCCGCTGCGGGGCATGTCTCAATGCCTGCCCCGTGTACGGTAAAATCGGCGGTTACCCTTACGGCTGGGCCTACTCCGGTCCGATGGGCCAGGTGCTGACTCCGCTGTTGCTGGGTCTGGATAAAACAAGCGACCTCTATCACGCGACAACGCTTTGCGGCGCCTGCAAGGCGGTCTGTCCCGCCGGTATTGATCATCCGGGTCTGTTTCTCCAATACCGGGCAAAGCAGGTTGAACAAAGAAGTTTCGGCAAAATCATTCCGGATCGACAAACAGCTTTTTTCAATTTATGGGGCTGGGGGATTGCAACCGGCAGACGGTGGAATTTCGGCATTAAACTGCTGAGACCTTTTATCAACCGATATGCCCAAAACGGTGTGATCAACAAAATGATCAAACCGCTGGATGGCTGGTTTAAAACGAGGACTTTACCTGCGCTGGCCAGGCGGACATTTCATGAACGCTGGAAGAAGATCGGGAAGGATTCAAAATAAGATTATATCAGCCAAAACGTTGGAATATGGATGGATCATGACCCGGGAATCACGACAAGTCATTTTGGAAAAACTAAAAAACGCCGCCAAAGCGAAGACAAAGCCACGACCGGCCATGCCGCCTTTGCCGGAGTTGTCCTTAAGCAGGGAAGAACTCGTATCGCGATTTTCAGAAAACTTTTCTGAACAAACCGGCCTTCTTTACCGTGTCAAGGATGCGGCTGAGGCAAAAGCAAAGCTTGCCGAAATTACGGTCCGGGAAAACTTGAAAGCCATCATGATTTCAACTGACACAGTCATCGCCCCGTTTGATCTTACCGGGTGGGGAAAGCTGTCTGGCGTCGACGTTTGGAAGGCAAAGGATTTCTGCAACCGCGAAGCGTACAGAGAAGCTGTCTTCAGCAAGATTCAGGCAGGCGTGACCGGCGCGGACTTTGCCGTTGCCGAATCTGGCACGATCTGTTTGATTCATGACCAGGATCAGCCGCGGCTGATTTCCATTGCACCCATCCTGCATATTGCCATGCTTCCCATTGAAAGGCTTTTTCCCGTTTATGAAAACGCGACTGACCGCGTCTTTGCCGACAAAGGCAAACAACCAAGTCATTTCACTTTGATTACAGGCCCCAGCATGACCGCCGACATTCAGGGCGGCCAATTCAAAGGCATGCACGGCCCGGGGAGGATCATCGTCATTCTGATTGGGTGAGCAGGGCTTTGTGTGAAATGCCCGACAGGACACACGAACGATTATTTGCTCCGCCATGCTGTAAACCTTCGGTGATCAAACGCAGCAAAACCCGGTTGACAACGTGCAGGCAACTCTATCATAATCTTTTTTACCGCTTCAGGAGTTTTGATGCAAAACGAGTATCTTTCGACCGGTTTTACAGATGTCGACCGCACCCGGAACAGGAATGCTTATTTCGATTGTCTGAGATTGCTGGATTCGCTGCCGTATTATCAGGAATACAAAACAAAAAGCTACGATTTGCTGGATCTTAAACCGGGAATGACCATCCTGGAGGCGGGCTGCGGGCTGGGCGACGACGCATTTCGGATGGCCGGACGGATTATGCCGGGCGGCAAAGTCATCGGTCTGGACGCCAGTGAGGCTATGATCGCAAAAGCGAAATTAAACGCAAATGCCGCTCTACTTCCCGTTCAATTTCTGGTCGGGGATGTGAAAGCACTCCCTTTTCCGGATGGCTCCATTGCGCGCTGCCGGATAGACCGGGTGCTGCAGCATATTCCGCAGCCGGAACAGGCGATCGCCGAGTTGTTCCGCGTGCTGGAACCGGGCGGGCTTCTTTTAGCCTACGACAACGATTGGGAAGCCTTTTCCATTGCGTCCTCCGCCAGTAACATAACGCCGGTGATTGAGCGCCTGTGGCGTGATTCTTTTGTGAACAGCGCAATCGGCCGACACCTGCCGGGGCACTTCATGACTGCCGGCCTGTCGGATATAAAAATTTATCCCAGTACATCTGTCATTACGGATTTTGAGACGGCTGATAAAGTATACAACTTACAAGAAACGGCGCAAAAAGCCATGGCGGCAGGTTTCTTCTCTGAAGCTGAGGGGCACCGCTGGATCAAAGACTGTATCGAACAATCGGCAAAAGGCCATTTTAAAACAGCGTTGACAGCCTATACCGTCATTGGGAAAAAAGAAGTATCATGATCATTGGATCACAGCATGAATGGACGTGAAATCTAAGATCGAATCAACGATTCATCCCGGCCAAAAGGCTGCCATCATTAGCGGCTATGCGAAAACGGACCACGTCAAAGATACCATCAGGATGGACGCCGGCAGATGTTTAACGAGACCTTTTACTATATTTTGCAAGAGTTGAGGCAGGCAGTAAAGGATACCCTGACCCACGATGATATCCTTTTTTGACCACAGAGAGATTAAACGTCCGAGTCCGGCAATAACGCTGCATATTAATATGTTGCGATTATCCAACAAATGGGACGCGATATTTCTATACCGGATGAATGATTTCATTTCGGTCACGGTGAATGTGTCTTGACATGATAAAACCTAATTTCTATACTTCGCCTGAAATTTCGATCCTGATCAGATAATTACTGCCAACTGAACAAAGCATATTCCAAGTGGAGGTTTGATAATAGATGATTCTAAAATCGCATCGACAAGTTGGTTTTTACGGCATCCGGCACCGTGCGTCTCATGAACAAATCACAACTTCATAAACGTTGAAAGGAGTCTTTCCATGCGGTGGCGAGGAGAACGACAAAGTGACAATGTTGAAGACCGCAGAGGGATATCGTTTTCCCGCGGTGTAAAAATTGGCGGTAGAATCGGAGGCCTCGGCCTGGTCGCCGTTGTGGTGATCAGCATGTTGTTAGGCATTGACCCCTCGGCGCTACTGCAAATAGCACAAAATGTGCAGCAGACATCCGTGATAACGGACCAAAGCACACTTCCGGCCGCCAATGACGATATGCGTAATTTTGTTGCTGTCGTTCTGGCCGAGACCGAGGACGTCTGGCAGGATACATTTCAACGCGCGGGAAGAACTTATGAAGAGCCAAAACTGGTCCTTTTTTCCGGGGCGGTTGAATCCGCCTGCGGTATGGCTGATTCGGCTGTCGGCCCTTTTTATTGTCCGGCCGATCATAAGGTATATCTTGATCTGGCCTTCTTCGATGAGCTCCACTCCCGGTTTGGCGCATCCGGTGATTTCGCTCAGGCATACGTGATAGCCCATGAAGTCGGCCATCATGTGCAAACGCTTTTGGGCATCAGCCAGAAAGTGACCGAACTCCAATCGCGGGCCAGCACGGCTGATAAAAATAAATTATCCGTGATGATGGAATTACAGGCGGATTGCCTGTCCGGTGTGTGGGCTCATCAGGCCCGGAAAAACCGCAATATTCTGGAAGCCGGGGATATTGAGGAAGGACTGAACGCCGCCAGCGCGGTAGGCGATGACCGCATCCAGAAAAGGACGCGGGGGTATGTTGTGCCCGACGGCTTCACCCACGGCAGTTCCGCACAGCGTGTCAGCTGGTTTAAAACCGGATTAGAGCAGGGCAATATCCAGGCCTGTAATACCTTTCAGGCCGATCGTCTCTAAATTGAATCATTCCGCATGATCCTCGAATATGTGGCGTACCGGAAATGTCATCGTGATTTTATTCTCTAAACGGTTTGCAAAGGAGGTGACCATCAATGGCTGGTGATGAATGGGACGCAAAGCAGTACCACGAGGTAAAAAAGGGTGATACCCTCTGGAAAATCGCGGAAAAGTACTATGGCGACGGCAGTCTCTATAAAAAAATTTTTGAAGCTAATCAAAACATTCTCAAAAATCCTGACCTCATTAAAATTGGGCAAAAGCTGCATATCCCCTGAGGGCTCATTATCAAAGCCGCAAGGCTGGTCCATGATGCCCGCAAATTATTTTGGAGCAACAAATCAGACATGAAAGGATATATATGAAAAGAAATATTCTGAGTATGGCTGTCATACTTATATTTGCTGCTGTTATAATCACAGCCTGCGGCGGCGGCGATAAGGTCCCGGCAGAGCTGGCCATAAAAGCAGCTGAAGAAGCAGTCAATAGCGCTAAGGCCGAAGCCGCAAAAATTGTCCCGGATCAGGTGTCCGCTCTGGAAAGCGCCCTGGCTTCAGCAAAAGACAAACTGGCCAAAGGTGAAATAAAAGCCGCCCTGGAAGAGGCACAGGGCCTTATCGGTAAAGCCAAGGATGTCGTGGCGGCGGCAAAAACAAAGAAGGATGAACTGACCACGAAATGGACGGATTTGAGCCAGGGGCTTCCCAAAATGGTTAACGCCCTTCAGAGCCGGGTAGATATTCTTTCTCAGGCCAGGAAGCTTCCGGCCAATTTGACGGCCGAGAAACTGGCGGAAGCAAAATCCGGTCTGGCGGCTGTCAAGGAAGATTGGGCTAAAGCACAGGAAAGCTTCAAATCGGGGAATTTAGCCGATGCCATCTCTGTGGCGACTTCGGTCAAGGAAAAGGCCGTGAAGGCAATGGAAAACCTTGGAATGACTGTTCCCGCCGGCGCGAAATCGTAAAAAACATAAAAGAGAAAAGGATGTATTCTTGTTTCAGGATCCGGGAACAGAGTACATCCTTTTTTTATTACACTGCTGCGGATGGGGAGACTATTTCCATTGATGCGTCAGACAGACGGAGACAAGCAAGCCCGGTTTTGCTGCCGTCCTGTCTGTATAATTTTGAATGCGAATGTAGTCATCACCCTGATCAAACAGCTCAAGAGTCGTGTTTTTTTCGGATAGGTAGCAGGTCATCCGCGGCAAAACCGCTAACTTTGTATGGGGTATTTTCCATGATTTCGTAATTTTCGGAGCCCGGGTCGATTCTATCGTGATCAAGATTACTCTATAGCCAAGCTTATCAAAATACAATTTCGATATTTTCACCAAATCCTCGTTTGAAGCAAGTTGAGGTTTTATATACGCAATGTAATCTTTGAGGATATTTCCATAGTGCAAAGCGATGGGGGTGTTTGTCTCCCTCACAAATTGCGGCTGGGCATAACCTGTTCCACTGAGTGATATGGCAAACAGAAAAAAAATGATCGCTTTAATTTTCATAAGCATCCGGTCAGTGAAACGGAAATTTCTGCGGATTCGTGCCTGCAAATCAAGAAACTATCGGATAAACAAAAAAGGATTTCAGAAAAATCCGGGCCCGCACGCAGGAGTTCTCGTGCTTAAATAGACACGTGCCTTCAGGAAAACAAGCTTTTGTCAGTATACAAAATTTTAGCTATTACGGGTTGATGTTTCTCCTTTTCATCTCCATGCGAACTTCAACGCGCCGTTGCCTTAAATCTTCCGCGGTATAAGCCGTTCCGCCTGTACCGACACCCACACCGCCGCCAACACCCCGGCCGATGCCGCCAACACCGATGCCAAACGACGGCCCGGTTTGCTTTTCCTGTTTATCAATTTCATCGTTGAGACGATAAAAATATTCCAGAAGCTTTTCATCCGACATGGCCTGGTAATTCTCTCCCAGCATTTCTTTGGACTGGCTGGCGCACCCCGAGATCATAAAGACCGCCAACAGAAACAAAAGCCCGATGGCAATATTTTTCTTCATCGCCTGTTCCTCCCGTAAAATTTCAATTTGTTTCATTAATCCTGAAAAGCAACAATCCATCCTATCCTGGAGCTTAGTCTCTCTTTAGCAAATCAAGTCTCTCCTGGGTGGCAGCAGCTTTATTCCGATCTTCTTTTGACAGATAATAAGCTTGCAGTTTGCTGAGATAAGCCCAGAGCGGCCTCTGCCAGCCATTTACTGACGAGGTCGTAATACCGATTTGCAATATCGCTTCATCGGAGGGTAAATATCTTACCCAAACACCGCAGGCGACCAACCGGGATAACGGATCGTCAATGGCGTTAATCTCGCGTGCGGCCATCGCTAAATCCCCGGCCGACGCCGCTTTCATGACGCCTGCATATCGGGACGGAAGAACTTTAACGTCCACGGCACTGAAATTTCCTTTGAGAAAATGACAATATGCCATATCGGCCGGGTCAGGTTCCAGGCGGTACAGTTTGGCAAAATCGCTGGAATCAAAACTTTCCAGCGACGCGGTATGAAGCGCATATTTGGTTAAATAAGCAATGGTTAAGAGACTCAAGTCGTTGCCGGCGGCTATTTCTCTTCTGGCTTTTACAAAATGAGGCTCCGTGGAAGCTTCCTTTCCTGTCAGGAAACTGGTTTTATATTCATCCAGTTGACGATAGGCATTTTCCTTCCAGACGGGAGCCGGCGTGGAAGCGGCGCAGGCACAAATCAGCAAAATCTGCAGGGCTAATGTTAAAGACAATGGCTTCTTCATGGCACTTTGAACTCCGGGGCTTTTTTCGACCCGACAATCGAATCCACCTTTTTAACAACATCGTCCAACGTTTTCACAAGGTCGTCGATGTCGGAACGAAGTACGTGGAAATCTTTCGTCCCTTCCGATGTATCTGTGCTTATTTTGTTAATATTATCAACAGTTTTGTCCAGTTTTTGCAGCTTGACGACAACATCTTTGAGGATGACATTGACCTGAGGCAGGGCACCATCCTGCCCATAAAGCTGGTTGTCAGTCTTATCCGCCATCTTATCCACCTTGGCGAGAATGCGGTCGACATTGGTTGTGATATCTTTAAGTTTTTTCAGTGAATCATTCAGCGCTTTGACACTTTCCTCATCCGAAACAGCCATTTCTACAAGTGATTTTTTGGAAGCCAGGTTAGTGGTAATTTTTTCGGCATTGCCTAAAACCCGGTTGAAATCACCTTTAGGATCCGATAGATTGCTGGTCAGGCGCTCGACATTATCGGCAATTTGCGTTACTCTCTCCAAAACAGGTTCTATTCTGGCAATCGCATCATTGATATCATTGACAATCGTTACTTCAGGAATTTTGTCAACATCCATCGGCGGACTGTTCAGATTAGTGGTATTCACAACAATACGGGCTGAGCCGATTAAAGGCCGATATAAAATGAAGGTACTGTCCGATCGGAGCCATTTCACGTGGCGGCTGGGAATTTTAATTTTGATCAGAACGATGCCTTTGTCATTGAGCTCCAGGGCCTGAACTTTGCCAATATTAAATCCGGAAAAATCGACGGGCATACCTTGCGTAAAACCATCGCCGGACCGGGAAGAAAGGGTGAAGGTGTGCGTCGATTCAAAGACACCTTTACCCGTGGCCAGATACAATAAAGCCGCCACAATCAGGATGACTGTGCATCCGATAAAAATACCGACTTTGAATTCGCGGCTCAGCTTCATAGATCCCCGTACTTTTCTTTCATCCATTGATAATCATATATATGACAGCTTAAGTATAAATCGTCAATTTTTTTCAAAACGGACATAATATATTGAACATCTTTCAGATGAGGAATAATCCGAAACGGCCGATCAATCAGGATCATGGCGTCCTGCACCATTGCCGCTCTCAGCAGCATGACGGAAAATCTTTCTTCAGGATTCAATGCCGGATTTCGCTTATGGGCGATTTGTTCCAGACCCAGTCGTTCCAAATATCCCAGCACAAGACGCTCAGACTGGTGCTTGGGCATATTTTCATGATATTCTTTAATTAAAGACAGATTCATGTAAACATCCTGATTCGATATCAGAGGAACATCAACGGAAACCGGGGCAGCCTGTAAGGCGTGATCGGTCAGAAATTGATTCAGAGATTCGTTGAGCGCCTGCTCGCTATCAAAAAGATTTACAGCAATTTTGTTAGTAATGACATCACCTCTATGATCAGGATGGCTGTAAAAACCTTAACCATGCCGCTCGACACAACGACTGGGATGCTGGTTAATTCATTCGAAGCCCGCAAGCCATAGCGAATTGGAATCAATGTGATGAAAAAACCATATATGGCGCACTTGAACAACGCGATTACTATATCAGAAAAATTCGTCGAATTTAATAGCAGATTTGAATAGACGTCCATACTCATACCGAAAATCAGCCAGGAAAATAAGATGCCGCTCACGAGCAGGACAATTGAAAAAAGGCTGCTCAGCAAAACAATAGAGATGATACCATTGATGACGCGAGGGACAAGCAGGTAATTGATCACGTCGATGCGGAACATTTCCAGCGTTTTAATTTCTCTGTTAACCTTCATGACGGCCATTTCCGTGTTAATTGCGGCTCCTGATCTCAGCGTGATCAGGAGAACCGTTATAAGAGGAGACAATTCCGTTACGATCAGCCCCATTACGACATGGCCAATGAATTCAGTCAGTCCGAGCTCTTTAAGTAATGTAAAAACAATACCGATGAGGAGGGAGCCGAAGATGATGGATAAAAGTAGAAAGATGGGCAAGATTTGCACGGATGTAAAGTAAATCTGATTGACAAGAACTTCACGCATGGCGCTGCTGTAAGTCTTCCTTTGAAAGATGCGCAAAAAAACCTTGCCGGCAAAAGCGGTGATCTCGGCAGCTACCATCAGCATCTGGATGGCCTGACGTCCCAGATTTTCCCAGAAAGACATTGTCTTTTACTCCCCGAATCTGGAAGCATCTTAACACAGGATTGCCCGGACTTCAAAGCACCATATCAAAACGTTTTCCGTTGACAAATAAGCGCTTATCGTTATATTCAATTTCGCTAAGCATACTCGGTAATAGTGAAAACCATCGCTCTTGGCGTTTATTTTTGGAGGGAAGTATGAAAAATTCAAATCGAAAAACTTTTTTTATGTTTTTAATGGCTTTTCTGGTCGCATTCTTTATCGTCTCTCTGGTGGGCGTTTTGCGATCATCCTTCACAACATCAGGGGCTCCGGAAATACCGGCAGCTCAAGCGGTACCTGCACTTCCCGACTCAGCCGGTAAAACACCTCTTTCTTTTTCTGATCTGACGGACCGTGTTAAACCCGCCGTTGTGAATATCAGTACGTCGAAAACATACAAAGGAAGGGGCGGTTTTGGCGCACCTTTCGGCGGTTCACCCTTCGGAGATGATTTTTTCGACCGTTTTTTTGGCGACATGCCCCGCAGAGAATTCAAACAGCGCAGTCTGGGTTCAGGCTTTATCATCAGCAACGACGGCTATATTTTTACCAACAACCATGTTGTTGAACAGGCAGACAAAATCCTCGTAAAAATATCTGATGGCAAAGAATATGAGGCAAAGGTTATCGGAACTGACGCCAACACGGATATTGCCTTGATCAAAATAAAGCCGGACAACAGTCTGCCGGTTGTGGAAATAGGAGACTCTGAAAAAGTCAGAGTCGGAGAATGGGTCATTGCCATCGGCAACCCCTTCGGCTTGGATGCTACGGTCACAGCGGGCATCGTCAGTGCCAAGGGACGTGTTATCGGAGCCGGGCCCTATGATAACTTCATACAGACAGATGCTTCCATTAATCCAGGTAATAGCGGAGGTCCTTTATTCAACATGGAAGGGAGGGTCATCGGCATTAATACAGCCATTGTCGCCCAGGGTCAGGGTATCGGTTTTGCGATTCCTATCAATATGGCAAAAAGCATTCTCAATGATCTGAAAACGAAGGGCAAAGTCACACGTGGCTGGCTGGGAATATCTGTTCAGGATATTTCGGATGACATGGCAAAAAATTTAAATCATAAAAACAAGACCGGCGCATTAGTTTCGGATGTTTTCAAAGGCGATCCGGCAGATAAAGCTGGAATAAAGGTAGGTGATATAATTATTGAAATTAACGGTAAAACCGTTAAAGACACACATGATTTGCTCTTGACGATCGCGACATTGCAGGTTGGTCAAAAAATGAATTTGAAAGCAATTCGTGACGGGAAGGAAATAAGTTTTCAGGTAACGGTAGCAGAACGCAGGGAAAATGTGACTGCGGCGGCATCTGAACGAGCAGGAAAAGGACGTTTCGGTATTGCAGCACAGGACATCACCCCGGAGATGGCAAGGCAATTAGGGATCTCGCGAGAAGGGGTCATGGTCACGGAAGTAGAAGCCGGAAGCCCGGCGGATGAGGTCGGCATTCAGCAGCAGGATGTTATTGTTCAGGTCAATCGCGTAAAAATCTCTTCAATAAAAGACTTTAATCGGGAGATTGCCAGAGCAGCGGACAAAAAGAGTGTCACTTTGTTAATCAAGCGAGGCCGCTCAAGTTTCTTTGTTGCTCTTAAGACCGAATAAGCATCAAGACATAATTCAACGGAAAAGGCAGGCCGAAAAAGCCTGCCTTTTTTTATCAGTCCTGCAACTCGCCGAATGGCGACAGAATATCATTCTAATCTTTAACGTAGACAGAATTTAAAAAAAGATTTAAAAACCGGCAATGAACCTTTACGATTATACAGGCGTCATCCATTTACACTCTTCCTTTTCCCATGACGGGCACGCACCGATGGCGAGAATTATTTCTGCCGCCTGGAAAAACAAAATTGATTTTTTAATGTTAACAGATCACGATAACCTGAAAGCCAGGCAGGAGGGATGGGAAGGCTGGCAGAAAACAACGCTGGTCATCGTCGGCGAGGAAATCGCCCCCCGATTCAATCAT
The DNA here is from genome assembly GCA_036528635.1 of Deltaproteobacteria bacterium. Classification (GTDB taxonomy): domain Bacteria; phylum Desulfobacterota; class Syntrophia; order Syntrophales; family Smithellaceae; genus UBA8904. Next base: position 69,255 of record JAIGNE010000077.1, on the reverse strand, counting down.
TACCTGGCATTTAATGTTAACCATCCTGTTTCCGCTGCCGGCGACCCGGAGGGGAAAAACCCGCAAAAGTATATTAATGCCGTCAACAATCAGGGTGGTTTCGGTTTCATTGCCCATCCCGACCATGAAGGGACAGAAATGTTTCACGTGAAACATTATCCCTGGAACAATTGGGACGTTAACGGCTACGGAGGAATGGGTGTCTGGGATTTCATGACAGACTGGCAAAAAAACCTGAATGGCTATTTTCGAGGCTTACTAAGCTTCCTTTTCCCCGCTTACTTTTTGACAGGCCCGCGCCCGATTACCCTGGAGAGATGGGATGCGCTGAATCAAGGCAAAAAAACGGTCGGCATCGGGGAACTGGACAATCACGCGAGCAGAAAGAAGCTTCTGGGAATTCCGTTTGTCGCCTTCCCTTTTGATCGTGCTTTCCGATTGATTTGTACACATGTTTTGACAAGGAATCCTTTCAGCGGTGAAAGTACGCTGGATACCAACACGGTTTATCAATCTCTGTTGCACGGACGCTGCTATTTTTCATTGGAATACTTCCATAAAGCAAAGGGTTTTCAATTTTTTATTGAACAGGAAAAGCAGGAATTTCATATGGGGGATTACTTAAATCTTTCAAGGCAGGCACAATTAACTGTTTCTCTTCCTGAACAGGCCCTGGTCCGGATTATCAGAAATGGCCGGAAATGGAGTCAAAAGATCACCAATCATTTTTCCGAACCGATAGAGGAACCCGGAATCTATCGGGTGGAGGCTTATTTGAAAAAAGCCTGCAAATTTCGCCCCTGGATATTTTCCAACCCGATCTTTGTAACACGAAACCATATCGTTGATAGTCCTTTAACATAAATGCATATCTGTCAGGCTCAGATTCCCTGCTGGGCGTCCGAGGACGCCCCGTGTCACGCGGACCTGACTAACCCCTTCTGACTTTTTCCACAAACAATTTCTACTTTTTTCCTCCTTGAGCCACTGTGAATATGAAATATCTTTGCCAGCACCCTAGCCGCTCTTTTCCGGCAGGGAAAGACAATCCCCTTATATTTCCGATCTTCAATTTCAATGACAGTGCGAGTCGTCTCGTTATTCACTAAATACAAGCCAATAGCCGTTTATGATATTTTTCCATGAGGCCCGCGGTTTTGGTAACTAGCTCATGCTCATAGCGTTTTAAAAGATCGAGGGAATCTTCCTGGAATTTCTGATCATATGCTCAATCTACGATAATGGTTGATTCGAGAATTCCTTGTATCATAACCCTGCGGCCGATAATTCTCATATAGACGATCTCGTCGCACTCCTTTCATCAGCCATGGCTATGCGAATATCAGTGTTCATTCTCCCAACCAGATCCTCGGGATTGGCGTGACTCCAGAACTGCGGCAACCAGTGATTCATTTTTTTTATGATCCTTTCGGTTAATGGTCGGACGAACAAGACCGTTTTCCAGGCAAGGTCAGAGGCTCCCCCCTACCCTGTGCCTAAAGTTAGAATGGCGATACGGTTTCCCTGCGGCAATGACAGAGAGGAACATGCTGACGACAAATCCAGCAAATCCATCGTTTGTCGGCACGTATAATTTTGCCCTGCTTGCGACCCGCCTCAAATGCTTAGCTGTTGTATGCCATCGCCCCCCCGTGTGGCTGGCCGCTCCGGAGCTCCCGCCTGCGTTCTTCCGCCCTTGAGAACAATAACCGGTTTTCTTCATCCCGGCTCGACGGGCTGATTCATTAAATCTTCTTTTTCTGTTCTTGTGTCGTTTACTTCAAAAACCTTCCCTGTATCCTTAAATCGTAATCATGGCTTCGTTTACCGAACCAGCGAAAACGCTAATTCCGATTCCTTCATGTTTTCCGGCACACCATTACTGAACATCAATTGTCCCCCATTTTCTTAATTCAGCGGACGCGCCGTAAAAACAATAGCGTGATGATAAATGAACTACATCACCAATGGCCTCTGAGAATATGCCTCCCAGGTCCATCATAATGTCCAGAACGAATTGCGCATCAAAAAAGAGACCGGCAACAATTCTCTTCCGACTTCGACCAGGGGTTGAAGCAGAAATCCTTCCAGATCCGTCCCCGCAGTATCCTTTATATATATAGCTGCCTTCTCAAGGCCTTCTGACGTTCTGATACGAGTTTGACCGAACCTTTCTCGGTCTTTTGCATGAGCTTGCTTCCAGGTCTTTTTAAACGACCGAGTAACCAATCTCCCGTTTATAAGACTTATGCCATTAATATTATTACATATTACACCTTTTACCGTCGGGATATTAAAACTTTAGAGAACAATCTTTGCCTCGGCTTCCGTCAGACCACTCTTCCTTCTCAAATTGCTTATTCAATGATTTCTTTATGATTCATTCCTGAATTCCTTTGAATTTGATCTTGACGTGTCCTTTATTTGTTATACTCTTCTATTTGCAGGAAATGTTCAGTATTCCTGCGCATGATAACCTGACCAATAAAAGGCGGATCAAAGTTGCCCTTAACCGGCTGGCCAAACCGTGCAAGACAGGAGAATAGCATGACCGAAGACGCGATAAAACAAATAATGATTAATAACCGCCTGGTCGGAATTGTCGGCCTCGAAAAAGCGATTTCCGAAGCAGTCAAATTTCATGCCGATAAAAATGATGATGAAATCTCTATTTTTTTGATTAACGCCGCTGCCGCCAAAAATTACATACCCTCATCCGCTCGCAGTGAATATGGCCACGCTTTATTGCGGGCGTATAAAGTCGCCATGAACCTTCCTGTTGACCCTGAACCGTCAACCGGTCTGACTATTCTTGTTCTGGGGATGGGCTGCGCCCGCTGCGATCAATTGCAATCGGATATCCGCGATGTTTTATCCGAGTTGCAAATCGCTGCCGACATTCGCCACGTCACCGACATTAAGGAAATGTCACGCTTCGGTATTATGGGCACCCCCGCGCTGGTGATGAATGACAAGGTGGTTTCTGTCGGTGTCGTTCCGCCGAAAAGCCAACTGCGCCAATGGATCACGGAAGCCTGCTCCCGTTAGCTTGTCGTGTTCCCTTTCTTCTTTTTTCGACATCTGACGGTTGCTACTTCTGGCACTGCTCACAATAAAACGTACTGCGCCCTCCTTGTTTGATACGTTTGACAACCCCTCCACACATGCAGCAAGCCTTTCCTTCCCGTCCATAGACTTTCAGTTCGTGCTGATTTTCACCCGGGCAGCCGTAAAGATCACGCCAATCGGATACGGACGTCCCTCGTTTTTCAATCGCCTTCTTCAGGATGATCATCGCACTCCGGAATATTTTCTTCCACGCCCTGGCACTCACCGCCGCCGCCTGCCTTAAAGGTGAAACACCCGCGCGATGCAAAATCTCGCAGGCGTAAATGTTACCGATCCCCGCGATTGCTTTCGGATCCATGAGCAGGGTTTTTACACTGACGCGTCTGGTTGCCTGCCGCGCCAGAAAAGCCTCATCGTCGAAGCCGGTGATTAAATCGTTTCGATCCCGGTTCCGGCGCGTCGTTTCCACGCTGACTGTCGCGAAGCGTCGCGGATCCACGAGATCGACATGGCCATGGTCCATCGTCATCCGCCATCGCGTATGCGTCTGCTTTCCGTTTTGGTCATGCCAGCACAATCGTCCGGTCATGCGCAGATGAATGGCGATACTTCGTCCATCGTCAAGCGCAACCATAATGGTCTTTCCGCGGCGGCATACATTGCGGACCCGGCATCGACCGACGTCATGAATTCCTCCCAGTTTACAATCATAGATGGTCATCGCTTCAATGCGATGTCCGACGACTCTTGTCTTCAATTGGCGGCAAAGCGTCTCTACTTCCGGAAGCTCCGGCATGGCTCCTTCCCCCCTTGCTCTTCTTTCAATTTTCTTATTCTTGAAACCAGCCTCCTCCGGAAATGCAGAACCAGTCTGCATTTCCGGAGGTTTCTTTTCGGCGCGTGTCTTTTTACGCATCCGGAAATCTTTGCTTCAGGATGCACCGCAACAGAGGCTGTTCGGGCGTGCACCGGTTGGATAACCATCTCCATCAGAAGGAAAGAGATGTGGTCCGGTTTGCAAAAGACAAAGTCCCTGAAAATTTTTCTGCGACTTTTAAAAATTATTTTCATTTTTTTTACTTAAATGCAAAATAAATGTTGACAAATTTTTCTGCTTGCGTAAATTCGAAAATTAATAAAGCCGTTTATCATCGGCTGTTTTTTAAACGGAAGCCTTGCTTCCCCGGAAGGAGAATACATGGAAAACGAGACGCTGTTTAATGAGGATGCGGAACCTCCTGGTCCCAGGACCAGCCTTGTTGTGCTTCAAAATGAAGCAACGGATTTCTTTTCGTTGCCCAACAACAATCAGCAGCCGTCTCTGGCAAAATCAAAGCCGGAGCGCCTTTATTTTCCTTTCAAAGATTCACCCCGCTCACGCGCCTTCCGCAAAAAACATTATCCGGACATCAGCCGCATTGAATGGTTTGATTGGCGCTGGCAGTTTCAAAATGCCATTCGCGATGTTCATTCCCTGGACAGGATCATCCACCTTTCCGACAATGAACGTCAGGCCATGATGCACCCATCGGGAGATCTGCCCGTCGCCATTACCCCTTACTACGCAAGCCTCATATCCGCCATTGACCCCACCTCACCGCTGCGCCGCTCCGTCGTGCCGGTGGTGGATGAATGCCTCCATACGAAGGGCGAAGAAGAAGACCCCCTTTGCGAAGACGCCGACTCTCCCGTTCCGGGCATCGTTCACCGCTACCCTGACCGTGTTCTTTTTCTGGTCACCGATATTTGCGCCACTTATTGCCGTTACTGCACCCGTTCAAGAATCTTCGGCCGGCAACACCAGTGTTTCATTGACACCGCCAAGTGGGAAAAAGCGCTGGCCTACATAGAATCCAATCCGAATATCCGCGACGTTCTCCTGTCCGGCGGCGATCCACTGACCCTGTCCGACGAAAAGCTGGAATGGCTGCTGTCGAGACTCAAAGACATTCCTCACGTTGAATTAATCCGCATCGGCACAAAAGCACCTGTTGTCCTGCCGCAGCGGATTACACCGGCCCTGACGTCTATGCTTAAAAAATATCATCCTCTCTGGATGAGCATCCACATCACGCATCCCGACGAGCTGACCCCTGAAATGAGCGCCGCCTGCATTCGCCTGGCCGACGCCGGCATCCCCCTGGGCAGCCAGACCGTTTTGCTTTCGGGAATTAATGACTCTGTCTCCACCATGACCCGGCTGGTGCACGGCCTTTTGCAGATTCGAGTTCGCCCCTACTACCTGTATCAATGCGATCCGATTCCCGGCTCTTCCCATTTCCGCACACCGATCAGCAAAGGACTGGAGATCATCCAGGGCTTGCGCGGCCATACAACCGGTTACGCCATACCCACCTATGTCGTCGACGCGCCGGGCGGCGGTGGAAAAATTCCGCTGCTTCCGGAATATGCCATCGGCTGGGACAAAGGCGATTTGATGATGCGCAATTATGAAGGCAATATCTTCCGTTACCCGGACAATCACGCTGAGTCGAAGGATATCCATTAGGATGATGTTAATCAATTATGTCCGGTAACCCAGACTGCAAATCAACCAGCGCCCCGCAAAAACTGACAATCGGATTGACCTACGACTTGCGCGACGATTACCTGCGTGAAGGTTACAGCCTGGAAGAAACCGCTGAATTCGACAAACCCGATACCATATCCGCCATAGAAAATGTCATTTTGCAAAACGGATACCAGACCGATCGCATCGGCCATATCCAGGCATTGACCCGTCGCCTGGCCTCGGGGGATCGATGGGATCTCGTTTTCAACATTGCCGAAGGCCTGAACGGCTTCGGCCGTGAAGCACAGGTTCCCGCCCTGCTGGACGCCTATAAAATCCCCTATACCTTCTCGGATGCGCTCGGACAGACACTGACCCTCCATAAAGGCATGACCAAACACATTGTGCGTGATCTGGGCATCCCGACACCGGACTTCGCCGTCGTTTCCGACCCGGAAGACATCGACCTCATCCGTCTTCCCTATCCCCTTTTTGCCAAGCCCGTCGCGGAAGGCACGGGTAAAGGCATCACCGCCCTTTCCAAAATTGATAAGGCCGAGGATCTGCGGACAGTCTGCCTTAAACTTCTGAAAACATTTCATCAACCCGTGCTGGTGGAAACCTATCTGCCCGGACGGGAATTCACCGTCGGGATCGTCGGCACCGGCAGGGATGCGCGCGCCATCGGTGCTATGGAGGTCATTTTGAATCCGGACGCTGAACAGTACGCTTACTCCTATGATAATAAAGAGCACTATGAAAACCTCGTGCAGTATGCTCCGGCCGATGACCCGGAAGCAAAGAAGGCCATGGAGATATCCCTTCAGGCCTGGCGAGGTCTCGGCCTGAAAGACGGCGGACGCATTGACCTGCGCTCGGATGCCCGCGGTGTGCCCCACTTTATCGAAGTCAACTCCCTGGCCGGTCTGAATCCGGTCCGCTCGGATTTACCCATTCTCTGCCGCCTGGTCGGTATAACTTACCGGCAGCTCATCACCGACATTCTGCACTCAGCCTTCAAACGAGCCGGGATTCGAATCGTATGAATACTCATCCTTAGTACGGGAAGATGTTTTATGGAAAAAATAGTTATTCTGCATACGGACGTGGCCCCCGATGCCGGTGAAGATGAGCTGGATACCCTTCGGCAAACTGAAACCATTGCCGAGGCCATTCTTTCACTGGGGTATGATCCGGTTATGCTGCCCTTTCCCATGGATTTAAATGCTACAATCTCCAGGCTTCGTGACCTTCACCCCCATGTTGTTTTTAATCTGGTGGAAACCCTGGCCGGCCGGGGCAGTCTGATTTACTTTTCGACTGCATTATTGGATTTTTTAAGGCTTCCCTACACCGGCTGCCGGACGGAAGCCATGTTTGTAACATCCAACAAACCGCTCACTAAAAAAATTTTGCATGCGGAAGGCATTGCAACGCCCGCCTGGATCACCTCCGACGGAGTCTCCACGGGTTCGTTTTCTCCCGGCACATATTTAATGAAGGCCTCCTGGGAAGAAGCATCCGTCGGACTGGATAATGACGCTGTTATTGAAGTAACTGCTCCGGGTCAAATCAAGGCATCATTACAGCAGCGGCTTTCTAAAATAGGCTGTGATTGTTTCGCAGAAGTCTATATTGAAGGACGTGAATTTAATATTGCCCTTCTCGCCTCTGACACAGGCGTTCGGATTCTGCCCGCCGCAGAAATGCTCTTTCTAAATTATCCGCCGGACAAATTGCGATTACTGGATTATCGTGCCAAGTGGATTGAAGACTCGTTTGAATATGATAATACCAGACGGTCGCTGGACATTTCTCCACAAGACGCCAATCTCGTGGATCGTCTCCGGGTAATTTCCTTAAAGTGCTGGTCTTTATTCGGCTTGCGCGGTTACGCCCGCGTGGATTTCCGCGTGGATAAGCAGGGAAATCCTTTTGTTCTGGAAATAAACGCCAATCCCTGCCTGTCACCGGATGCGGGCTTCGCGGCTGCTCTGGACCGGGCATCGATAAAGTATTCTGCAGCAATAGACGATATCATCCGGGATGCTTTAAAAACCTGAGGAGGAAATGATTTTGTGTTAAAACCTGTTGTATTGCTGTTCTTTTCCAATCTGTTCATGACATTCGCCTGGTATGGCCACTTGAAAAATCTCAACAGCAAACCCCTTTTTCTGGTCATCATGCTCAGCTGGGGTATAGCTTTTTTTGAGTATGTCCTGCAGGTTCCGGCTAATCGTATCGGGTTTGAACACTATTCTCTGGGCCAGCTTAAAATTATCCAGGAAGTCATTACCATGATCGTATTTGCCGGTTTCGCCACCCTTTATATGAAGCAGCCGCTGAAGCTTGATTTTCTTTGGGCGGCTCTTTGCATGGTTGGCGCAGTTTACTTCATATTTCGCAGCGGCCTATCGCAGAATGGATGATTCAGATGCTATCGATGACCTACCGGCAGGAAATTGAGCCATCCGATTTGGGCGCGATTTTGAACATTGTTCAGTCCAGCGGTTTTTTTTCGGCCGCGGAAGTGGAACTGGCCTGCGAATTGGCCACCGATCGACTGGAGCGCGGTCAACAGAGCTCCTATCAGTTCCTGTTTGCCCTGGATGATGGTCTGGTTGTCGGCTATACCTGTTATGGATTAATCCCGGCCACTGTCGGTAGTTATGATCTTTACTGGATCGCTGTTTCTGAATCCATGCGCGGTTATGGCCTAGGCAAAATCCTTCTCCAAAAAACGGAAGACCTGATCCGGATTGCTGGCGGTCAACATCTGTACGCCGAAACATCTTCCCGTTCCCAATATGAACCGACTCAGCAGTTTTATGAACATTGTCATTATATTCCAGAAGCCGTTCTTGCGGATTTCTATGCACAAGGCGACAGTAAAATTATTTATTCTAAATCCTTTAAATAACAAATAATAAGACCAGTTACACATTAATCATCCGTTTTAAGGTCTTGCAATTTTCCGGAGAATTCGCTAGAGCACTGCTGACTTTAAGATCAAATGTAAATCTAAGGAAAGAAGGAGGAATTGCTCATGCGCCTGTTTCCTAAGGAAGAAAATTTTTTTAATTATTTTGAAGAGCTGGCCAATAAAATCGAAGAAGGCGGCCAATTCTTTCTCGAAATGACAAAAAATCGCGATTATTCGGATGTAAAGGTTGCCAGGCTTAAGGAACTGGAGCATGAAGCGGATGGTATTACACATAAAACATATGAAAGGATGCACAAGACTTTTTTAACCCCCATCGACCGCGAAGATATTTACGCGTTAGTCAATAAGATGGACAGCATTATGGACGTTATTGAAGCCACTGCCATCCGCATCCACATGTATAAAGTTAAAAAGCCGGATGATGAAATCATCAAGCAGGCGGAAATCCTGTTTCAGGCTATCAAAAAAATTAAAGGCATTATCCACGGCCTGCGCGATATGAAGAACTCCAAAATGATTCTTGACGGCTGCGTGGAAATCAATACACTGGAAAACGCCGGCGATGTCGTTTTAAGAACCATCATCACCAACCTTTTTATTAAGGAACAGGACGCCATCGAATTGATTAAATGGAAAGAAATCTTTGAGCGGATCGAAGAGGCGATTGATGTTTGTGAAGATGTATCCAACATCGTGGAAGGGATTGTCTTGAAACATGCTTGAGTCCATGGCATTTGTTTTTGTTCTGGTGGCCATCGCGCTGGTTTTTGATTTTCTTAACGGGTTTCATGATTCAGCCAATTCTATTTCCACTGTTGTTTCCACGCGCGTTCTATCACCAAAACATGCTGTAATCTGGGCGGCTTTTTTTAATTTCGCCGCGGTATTTTTTGTCGGCACCGAGGTCGCTCATACCGTCGGCAAAGGCATCATCCATCTGGACATTGTCGATAATCTGGTGATTCTGTCGGCTCTCGGCGGCGCGATAATCTGGAATATAGCGACCTGGTATTACGGGCTCCCCAGCAGTTCTTCACACGCCTTGATCGGTGGCCTGATCGGCGCCGCCGTTTCCAAAGCCGGAACCAGCACGCTGGTCTGGTCGGGCATTACCAAAACAACTATTTTTATCATTGTTTCCCCCGCTATCGGCATGACGCTGGGTTTTGTTTTTATGATTCTGGCCATGAACCTGAGCCGGCATTCCAATATGGCCAAATCCGATAAGCTCTTTCGCAAGCTTCAGCTTGCATCCGCAGCGATCTATTCATTAGGGCACGGGATGAACGACGCACAAAAGACCATGGGCATTATTGCCATGGCCCTTTTCAGCCAAGGCCTTCTGGGCAGCACCTTTCACATACCCATTTGGGTTGTTATTGCCTGCTACACGATGATTTCCCTGGGAACCATGTTTGGCGGCTGGCGGATTGTTAAGACCATGGGAACCAAGATTACCAAACTCCAGCCGATTGGCGGATTCAGCGCCGAAACTGCGGCAGCCTGTTCAATCATCGGCGCGACCGTGGCGGGTATTCCCGTCAGCACAACCCACACAATTACCGGTGCCATCGTGGGTGTCGGCGCGACCAAAAGACTTTCCGCTGTGCGCTGGGGTGTTGCCGGAAACATCATTTGGGCATGGCTTTTAACAATACCCATCTCCGCTGTTATTTCTGCCGCAATCTACTTTTCCGTTGGATACTTTATTCACTGATAATCGCGCTTTCCCCAAAATGATATTGATAATTTTCCTGTTTTGCCGTAAATCGTTTTACAAGTAACAATCCATTGATCGGTAAATGATTTTTAATGCGGGAGAGCCGTAAATGCAGGATAAATTATTGCCTTTTACAAAAGAACAGATCGAAAAAATCATCGAGAAATACCCGACGCCTTTTCATCTTTATGACGAAAAAGCTATTCGTGAAAACGCCCGCTCCTTTAAAAAGGCCTTTTCATGGAACCATGGCTTCAGGGAGTTCTTCGCGGTCAAAGCTGCGCCCAATCCCTACCTCATGAAAATGCTCCATGCGGAAGGATTCGGTGCGGATTGCAGTTCGCTCGCGGAATTGGTGATGGCGGAAAAAACCGGGATTACCGGCGAGGAGATCATGTTTTCATCCAATGACACACCCGCCGAGGATTTTCTTCTGGCCAAAAAGCTGCAGGCGATCATCAACCTGGACGACATCAGCCATATTGACTACCTGGAAAAGACGGCCGGATTGCCTTCGTTAATCTGTTTCCGCTATAATCCCGGTCCCTTGAAAAAAGGGAATGTGATCATCGGCCATCCGGAAGAAGCAAAATACGGATTCACGCGTGAGCAATTGTTTGAAGGATACCGGATCTGCCGGGATAAAGGAATCAAACGGTTTGGCATTCACACCATGGTGGCTTCCAACGAACTGGACGCCCAGTACTTTGTGGAAACCGCCGAAATCCTGTTTGAACTGGTTGTTCAAATATCGCACGCGCTCAATATCCGATTTGAATTTATCAATATCGGCGGCGGCATCGGTATTCCGTACCGACCGGAACAGGACCGCATGGACCTTGCCGCCATGAACCGCGGCATCAAAGAAAAGTATGAAAAAATAGTCGTCGCCAACAGACTGGCACCGATCAAACTTTTCACGGAATGCGGCCGCTATATAACCGGTCCTTACGGCTATCTCGTCACCAAAGTTTTGCATATCAAAGATACCTATAAGAAATTCGCCGGACTGGATGCCTGCATGGCCAATCTGATGCGCCCGGCCCTTTACGGTGCATACCACCATATCACGGTGCCCGGCAAGGAAAGGGTTCCTCGCGATTTCATGTATGATGTAACGGGTTCTCTTTGTGAAAATAACGACAAGTTCGCCATTGACCGGATGTTGCCCAAACTTGCACCGGGTGATATTGTGGTTATTCATGACGCGGGCGCGCATGGCTTTGCGATGGGCTTCAATTATAACGGCAAATTGCGTTCCGCCGAATTGCTGCTCCGGGAAGACGGCTCTGTGGTCCCGATTCGCCGCGCGGAAACGGTTGACGATTATTTTGCAACACTGGATTTTCAGGGATTAGCAAAGTTTAAGGTATAAAAAAAGGCTGAGGGTCGTTAGGCTGTAGGTCTATTTTGGCGGCCTCCGGCCGTTATTTTAATAAAATTACGGCGCGCTTCGCGCTTTCATTTTAACCAGCAGCCTGCAACCTTTTTCCCCATTGCCTTTCCCCACAATCATCATTATAATTAATCCATGTCGAAAGAGAAGATTCCATCAACGCCTGCCATACTGGCACTGAAGGAGAAAGGGGCCGATTTTACATTATATACATATGCTTATGAAGAAAGAGGCGGCACAAAAATTTCTTCTCAAAAGCTTGGTGTGGATGAACACTGCGTGATTAAAACCCTCGTCATGGAAGATGAAACCTCTAAACCCCTCATCATTTTGATGCATGGCGATAAGGAAGTCTCCACGAAAGCACTGGCCCGCACGCTGAATGTTAAATCCATCGTGCCGTGCAAGCCTAATGTTGCACAGAAACATACCGGCTATTTAGTTGGCGGAACATCGCCATTCGGCACCAGGAAATCTTTGAGTGTATTTATGGAAAAATCAATCGCATCCCTGCCATACCTTCTGATTAATGCCGGTTCCCGGGGTCTGCTGGCTAAAATGTCGCCGGCAGAGCTGATTCGGATTCTGGAACCCTGCGAAGTAAGCGTCGCTATATAGTTTACTTTTATGTTAAGAAAAGAGATCCGACTTTTCAATTTTGAGGAATGCTTATGACGGATAACGTGATTATTCGCTGTCTTAATTGCGGCACAAAAAATCGCATACCCAATCAAAATTTTCAGGGCCGCCCCGCCTGCGGCAAGTGCCACGCGCCTCTGGATGACCTGATTATTCGCTGCCTGAAATGCGGCACAAAAAATCGGATGCCGGAAGAGCGTCTGAATCAAAAACCGCTATGCGGCCGCTGCAAGGAACCACTGGTGATTGCAAAACAGGACATCAGACCCCTGGACGTAACCGATGATTCTTTTGGCCGCGAAGTGCTGACCACGGAAACTTCCGTGCTCGTCGATTGCTGGGCGCCCTGGTGCGGCCCATGCAAAAGCCTCGCGCCGGTCATTGACGAACTGGCTTCGGATTACGCCAATGGCGTAAAGGTCGTTAAGCTGAATGTCGACGAAAATCCGGCCACCGCCCAGCAGTACGGGATCCGCAGCATTCCAACCCTGCTGTTTTTCCGGGACGGGAAACTCGTCGAGCGCCTTGTCGGCGCCCTGCCGAAACAGGAAATCGAAAAGCACCTGCTGGCGATCATCAAAACGAACTGAAAAGAGAAAAAGATCGGTCATGGAGCAAAACAAAAAACTTTCCTACTCGTGCAAAATTTTTTCAGTCTGGGAAGAAGACATTCTGCTGCAAAACGGCAAAACCACCCGACAAAGCTGGATCGAGCATCAGCCGACTGTTGCGATTGCTGCTGTCAATCAACAGCGAGAACTTCTCCTGATCCGTCAATTCCGCAATGCCACAGGTAAAGATTTACTGGAAATTCCCGCCGGCACCATGGATAAGGGGCAGGAGTCGCCCTTAGCCTGCGCGAAACGGGAACTGGCCGAAGAAACCGGCTATCGGCCGGGATTGGTCACCCAGCTTTATGCGGGTTACCTGCTTCCAGGCTACTGCAACGAATTTATGTATTTTTTTCTGGCCGAAGACCTGTTTTATGATCCACTGACACCGGATGAGGATGAACACATTGAAGTCATTCCAACCAGTTTCGCACAGGCAGACGAATTGCTTAAAAGCGGCGCTATTGTTGATGTCAAAACAGCCCTGGGGATAATTCTGGCACGCGATTATTTAAACAACAGGACAAACTTCTCGAAAACATCTTTCTGAAAATGGTCGAGCATTTCCTCCTTCATTAAAGTCAAAGCCTGGAAAAGATTAAGCTGAGCCTTGTAGGGTCTTTTGGAGACCAGCGCGTCAAAAACATCCGCAACGGAACAAATGCGGCCGTAAATATGAATTTCTTCGCCGCGCAGCTGCTTCGGATAACCCGTACCGTTATGTCTTTCATGGTGCTGCAGAACAATCAGACGGCTCTCCTCGCTGATTTGCTTTGTTTCATGCAAAAGCTTGAATCCCAGGCTCGGGTGTCTGCGCATGATCGCCATTTCTTCCACTGTGAGTTTTGCAGGTTTATTAATGATCGCTTCGTCAATATTAACCTTCCCCAGATCGTGCAAAAAGAACCCGGAACCCAGCGCGTGCATATCGTGCTTATTTTCTTTTTTAAAAAGGACCTTGGCCAGGGACAGGGCCAGCACTCCCACATTTACGGAGTGAATGTAGGTATTGTAATCATAAGATGTGATTTTCAATAACTGGCTGTTGGTCGCATCGTCGGAAAGGATGACATCCACAACGCTGACGACGCCTTTTTTAAAATCGGCAATTTTTTCTCCCGTCGGATTCTGCCAAAGGTTCTTCATCATGGATACCGAATGAATTTGAATCGCTTCGGCCCTTTTTTCCGGTTTCAATTTCCTGTCCGAGAGAACGTCCTTTAATGCTTCAGCTATATCCTTCATATCATCGGTGTAATTTTTTTCCGGTTCTTCCATCTCCTGAATAACCGCACCGGCAGGCATCCCTTTAATCTCGTCAATCTGGACTTCCTTAACTCCGCAATCGATTAATTTCTGGATTTGCTTTTGCGACGTGATGGTAAAGCTGTTGCGTAAAAACGGATGGGCCCGCCATGCGCTGGGCAGATTAATATACATACCTGGTTTGAGCTCGGTGATTTTGATGGTTTTGATCATCTAAGATATTTACAGCGTCCTCAGGAAAATAACAAAACGAATTTTTCAAACAAATCCTTTTGAAAGTGGGACAGCATTTCTTCCTTCATCAGTTTCAATGCAGAATAAGGTCTTAAACCGTTTCGATAAGGCCGATCAGAATTCAAGGCATCATAAACATCTGCCAGCGAACAAATCCGGCCATAGAGATGAATGTCTTCCCCTTTTAAGCCCAAAGGGTAGCCACTCCCGTCATTGCGTTCATGATGATGCAAGACAATCGTCCGGCATTCTTCGGTTAACTGGTTTGTTTTGACCAAAATAGCATATCCGAATTCCGGATGCTTCCGCATCTGAGCCATTTCCTGATCATTTAAAACAGAGGGCTTATTGATAATAGCAATATCAATATTCACTTTCCCCAGATCGTGTAAAAAGAAGGCCGCCCCGAGTTCATGCATGTTGTGCCCCAGCGATTTTTGAAAAATCCTTTTGGCTATGGAAATTCCCAGCACGCCGACGTTAACTGAATGAACATACGTGCTGTAATCATGAGAGGTTATATTCAGAAGGCATTTATTCGTCATATCGTCGGACAGAATCATATCCACGATATCGGCGATGCCTTTTTTTGCTTCTATGATATTTTCCACGGAAGGATTATCCATTAACCGATTCATCATGATAATGGATTGCCGGTGGACCAGCTTCGCCTTATTTTCCGGCAGCATTTTTTTATCGGCAAGGATTTCTCTTAATTCAACCGGCAGGATCGGACTTCGTTTCGGATTTTCAGATTTTTCTTCTTTGGGGATGCTCTTTTTTTCGTTACCACTTTTACCGAAATTAACAGAAACCTCCTTAATGCCGGCTTTGATCATTTTATTAATCTGAGACTGGGATTCGATTAGAAATTCGTTTTTGAGAAATGGATGAGAGAACCACTTATCAGGCAAAATAACATACATGCCCTTTTGAACATCATTCGTTTTTAGTTTTTTGATCATCAGCTGCCCTAATCTCTCTTGGCACTCGATCAACAATAATTACTACATCCGGCTACCGTCGAAAATCCATATTTTATCAGCGCAGCATTTTTTCTCTTTTCTCCAACTGGATCTCCAGCTTCTTCAGCTGCTGGATATCCTTTTTTAACTGTTCATTTTCCTGTTGCAATCTGATTATTTCTGTCGAATATTTATCCTCCACCTGCCTGACGTTATCTCGCAAGCTTTCATTTTCTTTCAGTAGTTTAACATTTTCGCCCTGAGCATTCTGCCTTTCCCGTTTTAACTGGAGCTGCAGCGCAGAAATCCTGTCCAGACTGGTCATGAGTGCCCTGGCAGCTGCGACCCATTTGCTTCCGGGAAATTGTGCCACCAGATTTTCCAGCCTGACTCTGGCCTCACTATAATTCGGTTCTTTTTTATCATTACTTAAATCGGAGAGAGCTGCATCGAACAGGTCCTGGTCGGAAAGCTCCCGATGAAAAATGCCGCTGGATTTATCCTGCGACTCCAATTGATGATCCGTTGTACCACCTATGATCGCTTTTGGCGAACAGCCCGCCAGGACCATAGCCACAATTATTAAATATATCATTGTTTTAGCGTGTATTAACAATTGTTTAGCTCCAGGGTGCTTTGCAAATTCTGAGATAGCGATATTTTTCTTTTTTCCACGTATTCTTCCGTTACATAATTACTGCCGGGCATCATTTTCGCGTATTCCTTTAATTCCGCAACCAGTCTGGCCATATCCAGCGGGCTTTTGAAGCGTGAACCGTCATCCGTCACAATGGCCGCAGTTATCGTAATCAATGGAAATTTTTGAACAATTCCCTGACGATTTTTGCCGATGAAATATCCGTTTTCTGCATCCTCCGACGCGTAGAAGCTGAGAATACGGCCTTCGAAATCAATCACCAGTCTTTTACAGATGGATTGAACGTGATCAGGATTGCCGATGACGACAAAATCGTCCCCCCCGATATGACCAAGAAATATTTCCGTCAATTGTGCTTCTTTGATATAGCCTTGAAGAATATTGGCAACTTCCTTGATAACTTCACTGCCCCAGGCATACCCGTACTTATCGGCAAACGGTTTGAAATTATCAAGATCCACCTGACATAAAGAAAATTGGTTCCCTTGCACCAGCAACTGTTCAATCCGGTTTTCAATTGCCAGGTTTCCGGGCAAACCGGTGAGCGGACTGGCATCGAGATTAAGTTCTTCCAGAACTTTGAGCCTTTTTGTCATATGAGCGAAGGATTTCGCCAGAGCACCGATTTCATCATCCCGCCTGGCTTCTATTTTATGATTCAGGTTGCCTTCGGCAATCAACCGTGTTGCTTTTTGCAGTTGCTGAAGCGGTTTGGAGATATTGCGGGTAATGATCAGGGCCAGGGTAATTCCCAGAATTAAACTTAATAAGCCTAATCCCATCGTCATATTTACGGCGGTTGAGCCCTGCCTGGCGATGAGACTCATCTCATCGTTGATAGCCTGATTCGTGTTTTTTTGAATATTGCGAAGCCTTGTGGCCATGTCATCGATGGCCGCCCTGCCTGCCGTATCAGACAGGGTCTGGGCTTCGGACAATTGACCGTTTTGCACCATGATCATTTCTTCGGCAAAAAGTTCCTTCAGGCGATCCTGTAGGACGTTCATCTCGGCCACGGCCTGCTTCGTCTTGCGGTCCAGCTTTAAATCACTCATTTTTACCAGTTCTTCTTTAAATTCACTGTTGCGCTGCCAGAACATCTGCTCCAGTCCCGGATCCTTTAAAATTAAATATTTTTTTTCAGCGCTTTCCTGGGCCAGCAGGACATCTATCAGTTTTTTTGAGCTTTCCATCAAAACAAAATGTCGATTGGTAATGTCGTACGCGACGCCGCTCAGTCTCTGAAGGCTATACAACGCGTAAGCACTGGCCAGGACGGTCAGAAGAGCCATAAACAAATAACCTAGCAATAATTTGCGGCTGATCGTGAGTTTCATGTTTTCATAAAAAACCTGTGAAGGTTGCTGCATTTCGGAATGAAGTACCCAAAAAAGCACTCTTTTTGAGTAACACAACACGACTTTCTGCGCAAAGAATAATTTATTTTTTATTGCGAAACTTTCTGATTTTTCGGCACCGAAATACTCGGAAAGATTCTTGCCACGAAAGGAAAGTTTTGTTAAGCTGCACATGCAGAAGCAGGCTGAGATTTCCACAACCTTAAGAAATCCGTTGAGACGGGCGTCATCATACACTGTCTGAGTATTCATTTTTTGAAAGAGGGGAGACATACCCATGATTTACAATGAAGAGTTTGAAACCCTGCCCCGCGAAGCGTTGAAAGCTTTGCAAATCAAACGGCTCCAGCAGGTTCTGCAGCGTGTTTACCATACCGTCGGTTATTATAAAAAATCACTGGACGCCGCTAAAATTTCTCCCGATCAGATTCAATCGCTTGATGATTTATCGAAGCTGCCCTTCATCACCCGTCAGGACTTGCGCAACAATTATCCCTTTGGTCTTTTTGCCGTCCCAATGAGCAACGTCGTCCGCCTGCATGCATCTTCCGGAACATCAGGACGTTCTTCCGTCTTCGGCTATACCCGCCGCGACATCGAAACCTGGATGGAACTGACGGCCCGTTCTCTGGTAGGCGCGGGACTCACCAAAAACGACATTGTCCATAACGCTTTCAGTTATGGCCTGCTCCCCGGGGGCCTCGGCCTCCATTACGGCATCGAAAAAATCGGCGCCAGCGTCATTCCCATGTCGGACGGCAACACCAAACGGCAAATCCTGCTCCTTCAGGATTTTGGTCCGACCGTCCTGTGCTCCACGCCATCTTATGCCCTGCATCTGGCCGAACAGGGAACAGCCATGGGCGTGGATATGAAATCGCTGCAATTGCGCGTCGGCATCTTCGGGGCGGAGATCTGGAGCAGCGCCACCCGGGACGCCATTGAAAACGCTTTCGACATTAAGGCGCTTAATATTTACGGTCTATCGGAAATGATGGGACCGGGCATTGCCGCTGAATGCCTGGAGGGCCGGGGCGGCATGCATATTTTTGAAGATCATTTCATCGTGGAAACCATCAACCCCGAAAATGGCCAGACCCTTCCGGAAGGAACCGAAGGCGAACTGGTCTTTACGAGCCTGACCAAGGAAGCGTTCCCGCTCATCCGCTACCGGTCCGGCGACATCTCGCGCCTCATCCAGGAGCCCTGCCGTTGCGGCCGCACGCATATCCGGATGGAACCCGTGCTCAAAAGAAGCGACGACATGCTGACGATCCGCGGCATCAATATCTTCCCGTCTCAGGTGGAAGCGATCCTCAAAGAAATAGAGGGCGTCGAGCCGAAATACCAGCTGATTATTGATAAAGTCGGAGCGCTGGACGCCGTTGAACTGCATGTGGAAGTCGGCGACAAATTCTTTGGCGAAGCAGGCGGCGTCAAGGAATTACAGACCATTGAAAAAAGAATCGTCAAGGACATGAAGGACTATTTGAGCATCTCGCCGCGCGTCAAACTGGTCGCCCCGCAAAGCCTGCAGGACAAAGGGAAAAAAGTTATCGATAAACGCAGCATCTGACGCCCCGCAGGGAACGATCTTGTGACCTCGTGTCACCTCGAGTGACCTCGAGTGACCTTCAGGTTATCAGGTTATCGCGACTATTCCCTGCCAACATGAACTTAAGGATTTCGGAGGAATCATCAATGAAGGTAGAACAAATTTCTGTTTTTCTGGAAAATAAACCCGGTGCGCTCGAGCATGCCACCCGCGTGCTGAAGGAAAACAACATCAACATCCGTACCCTGTCGCTTGCGGAAACAGTGGATTTCGGAATTTTGCGCCTGATTGTCAATGATGTGGAAAAGACCAATAAGGTCCTCAAAGACGCCGGCTTCCGGGTCAGCAAAACCGTCGTTGTTGCCGTGGAAGTTCCCGATCAGCCGGGCGGTCTGCACAGCATTATGGAGGTTCTGAATAAAGAAGCCATTAACGTGGAATATCTCTACGCCTTCGTGGAGAAGAGCGGGCAGAATGCCGTTATCATTTTCCGCTTCGACGCCCCGGAAAAAGCCATAGACGTGCTGTTGAAACATAACTTTACGGTGGTGCCGGGAGCAAAGCTTTACGACTTTTAATTAAAGGGATTGATTCCAAAGAAAAAGGGAACCTTGATTAAGAAAGTTATCCATAAAAGCAGCCTGTATGACCGATCATCTATTAAGAACGATCTTTTATACTGGCTGAGCCGTCCTGCAGAAGAGCGGGTTGCCGCTGTCGATTATTTGCGAAAGCAATACTATGGAAGCACAAAAAGACTTCAAAGAACTGCTCGCGTTATTCAAAGGACATAACGTGGAATATATGATTGTCGGGGCTTATGCTCTTGCCTTTCATGGTGTTCCCCGCTTCACCGGTGATATGGATATTTTCGTGCGTCCATCCATTGGAAACGCGCAAAATATCCTGTCCGCACTGGAGAATTTTGGTTTCGGCTCCCTGAAACTGACCCTTGATGATTTTAAAAGACCAGACCATGTAGTTCAACTCGGTGTTCCTCCGGTGTGTATCGATATCATAACATCCATCTCAGGTGTTACCTGGGAGGAGGCTGATGCAGGTAAGCAACAAGGACTGTATGGCGATGTGCCTGTTTTCTTCCTGGGCAAAAAACAGTACATTGCCAATAAGCGTGCGACCAAAAGGACAAAAGATCTTGCCGACCTTGAAGCCCTTGGTGAAGAATAAGATTTATTACTTAAAGGAAGTGCCCGAATCTCCCATTCTCTGAAATTATTGTAATGATGCAAAATTGAGGACTGATGATGAGTGAAACTTTGAAACATGCCATTACAGCCTTTCTGAAGCCGCAGGTTACCGAACTGGGTTTCGCATCGGTGGATCGTTTTGCCGACGCGCCCGAGGCGCACCATCCCAAACGCATCTGCAAAAATGCTGAAACCGTGATTGTTTTCGGTATTGCCGTTCCCCGCGGCATGCTCAAATCGCCGGATTACAGTCTCTATGCACTGCACCGGACTTACCACAGCGCCTATATGCGGATCGATGAGATATCCCTAGCGCTTTCTAATTACATAGAATCACAGGGCAAGCATCTGGCCGTACCCATCCCCAGCTACGCTCCAATGGTTTTTCATCAATTCGAACCGTGGGGCATCCTGTCTTTGAAGCATGCTGCTGTCAATGCCGGCTTGGGAAGTTTTGGACGAAGCGGGCTCACCTATCATCCGCAGTACGGTGCGCTTTTGCGTCTCGGCGCGGTGGTGACCGATGCGGTGATTGAGGCGGATCCGCTGCTTCCACCCGATCCCTGTCCTCCCAGCTGCTCGGTCTGCTCCAAAGTCTGCCCGGCCAAAGCCTTCGACGCTGATGGAAAATTCAACAAGATGGCCTGCCTGGGCCGTACGATTAAGCACGCCATCTATCCTCTGGCTTTAAACAGTGAAGCGGGATTGAAAAATATCGAACGGGTTATCAATACGGCGGGGCATAATTACTGGATTGACTGCAATGAATGTCTGAAGGCCTGTCCATTAAACAAACAGTGAGTGATTCCCTGATAAAATAAAAGACGCCCGGGCAATTGCGCCGCATTAGCCAAGCCGGCATTTTTTGCTCAGGCGAAATAGGTGTATCAAACCGGGATAAACAGCGCCGCGCCGGCGCTCTGTTTATCTTTAACGGTTTAGTGCTATTGCAAAGGTTTTCCGCATTCCTTGCATTTGCCGTCCGGGCCGATAACGCCGATGCAGGATTCATCGATGCACAAAACTCTGTCTTGCCAGTCATCATCGGTCTCCGCATCTCTTGCCGGGCCGGGCTGCTGATCATCGGCATAGACGGGTCGATCCGCGATGGCGCCGGGTATCTCCGGAAGTTCACCTTCATAGACTTTCCCGCAAGCCCGGCATTTGCGGTCGGGACCGACGGTTCCGATACAGGATTCATCGCTGCACAAAACGCGTTTTTCCCAGTCCTCGTCCTTGTCAAAAATGATTTCCGTCATATTGTTCTCCAAAATTTGTTTTGTAGCTTCTTATGCTGGCTTGATAAAAAAGTCAAATCCAACAAATTACTGTCATCTTTACAAACGTTTGGTTTTGAGATCGCCGCATCCACCTGCGGCGGATTCGTAATGACATACTCATGTTAAAACACCAAGCACTGTCTGGGGCGTGCTTACCAGTTGCGTAGGGAACAGTCGCGTGACCTTTAGGTTATTCAAACCGTTCCCTACCTACATTTGCATTGTCAGCCTTTTATACAGGCAATCGATTTCAGGCGGGCAACTTTTTTTGCAATCCCCGCATCGTGAACCACTTGAACCACGTCGTTAAGGTTTTTATAGGCTTCGGGCATTTCTTCACCGAGTGTGCCCTTGCTCCCGGCCATCACCAAAACGCCCTGATCGGCCAGTTCGCGGCTGATGGAGCGGCCCCGGCTTTGCTTGACCGCCTGGGTCCGGCTCATCACCCGGCCTGCGCCATGGCAGGCGCTGCCGAATGTTTCAGTCATCGCTCTTTCCTGGCCGGCCAGCACATAAGAGCCCGCCCCCATGTCTCCGGGAATCAGCACCGGCTGGCCGACGCTTCGATAACGGGCGGGCACGGCTTCGTGACCTGCGGGATAAGCCCTTGTGGCGCCTTTGCGATGAACGCAGAGTTTCCTTTCCACCCCGGCAAGGGTAAAGGTTTCGATCTTGGCAATGTTATGACAGACGTCATAAACCAGACGCATTCCCAGCTCGCGCGGCGCGACGTGCAGCGTCTTTTCCAGAACCTCCCGGGTCAAATGCATGAGAATCTGCCGGTTGGCCCAGGCGTAATTGGCGCCGCAGGCCATGGCCGCCAGATAATTGCGGCCGCGCTGCGCCGCCAGATACGTGCAGGCCAGCTGCCGATCCGGAAGCGCGATCCCTGTTTCATGCTGGTGTTTGACCATCAACGCCAGATAATCGTCGCAAATCTGATAGCCCAATCCCCTGGACCCCGTGTGGATCATGATAACAATTTGACCTTTGCGCAGGCCAAACGCCCCGGCCGCTTTTTCATCGAAGATTTCCTGGACCACTTCAATTTCCAAGAAGTGATTGCCGGAACCCAGCGTGCCCAGCTGCTGTTTGCCTCGTTCGAGAGCCCGCGCCGACACCTGTTCCGGGTCGGCGCCGGAAATAAAGCCGCCGTCTTCGGTTGTTTCCAGATCCTGGGCCGATCCGAAACCGGCTTTGACAGCCCACCCCGCACCATCTTCGAGCACTTTTTTCTGATCCTTACCGGAGAGTTTGACATATCCTGTCGTGCCGACACCCGACGGTATGCGCTGATACAAAGCCGTCGTTAAATCCTTCAGCTTATCTTTGATGTCGTGAAGGGTGAGCTCCGTAGCCAAAAGCCTGCAGCCGCAGTTGATGTCGTAGCCGACACCACCGGGCGACACCACACCCGTGTCCAGATCGAAGGCCGCGACGCCGCCGATCGGAAACCCATAGCCCCAATGAATATCCGGCATCGCCAGCGAATAATTAACAATGCCGGGAAGATGTGCGACGTTCGCCACCTGCTTGGCGCTTTCATCATTTTTCAGGAGATCATATATTTTTTCATTGGCATAGATCATCCCCGGCACGCGCATCGCACCGGTCTTAGGCACCAACCACCGATTGTGATCTATTTTTTCCAGTTTTATGTCAGACATCATGAATTCTCATGCGAAGTATAAATTATTTACGCTCCTCCGACGACCTCGTAAAAAGCTCCAGAGGCAAGGCGCGCAAATCCCGAGGAACGAGACCTACTTCTTGTACGTCGCAATGACGAGGGATGCAGCGCAACGCAGCATATGGACTTTTTCCGAGGTCGTCAGACATCAAAGATCACCCTCGCCACCCATCCCGACTTTGTTTTTTCCACGCTCAGCCCGTGATACGTAACGGCTTTGATCTCCATTTTCATCGAATGCTTTTCTCTATTGTATGGCTCGACGCGTAATTTGGCAACCAGCCTTTGATTACTGCACTCCTGAATGTTGCAGTCTTCCACGATCAGCGCCTCACCGTTGACAAGATACAAAATCTCCCGCAAAAAATTAATCAGCAAATCCGCCGGATCGGAACCTTCCATAGTAAGCGCTTTTTCTTTCCCGCAGGACGGCGTTCCTTTTCTTTCCACCAGGATGTCCATCAGAGACAGGGCGGCTTTGGTAAACAGATCCTTCTTCGTCCGCCCCGTAACTTCAATCCCGAGATCGGCGGTATGGTCGATCAGTTTGTATAACTTCATGGGGGAATTATAACTGAATGTTACACGATGAACAAGTAAGGAAAGGCGGTGTTACCACCCGGACTACTGCAAGGAGCTTCGGCCAGGGGTGTAATGAAAAGCCGGGCCGGAGCAGCCTTCGCGGATGCGACGGCTTAGCGGCTTGTTCGAATTGTCAAATTGAGAAATTGTAATGCTCTCCTGTTTCGTAGTCATAAAGAGAAACTGAATTTCCATTGACTGTGCCGCTAAAATGAGAACCTGAGTCATAGTCATATCCAGAAAACTGATTTCCGTTGAGTGTAACATTCAAATGTGCCCCTAATCCGTAATCGTATAAATTGATTTGATTCCCTGATCGAGTTCCAGAAACATGAGCACCGCGCTCATAGTCATATCCCGATGCACTACTCCCAGCTTCGGTTGCGACGTGCCTATGATGCTGACCAGATTCATAGTCGTAGACTGAAGAAACATTTCTTTTAGACATTGCAGCTCCAACTGCAGCAGCGACAGCACGTCTTGATGAGGCTTTCATGTTTTCCCTCTTATTCGAACGAAATAATTCGCCGGAGCGCAGCGATCGGCTGTATTGCTTTTGCTATGCGCTCATTATCTGTACTTTTCACCACAAGCGACACATAGCTCAAGACACCTATCAACCCACGACTGGTACCAGTACCATGTTCCTGCTACCTCAACGCCGTACCCTTTTGCAGGATTTTTGGCATCTTCTGCCTTCCACATGTCTAGGTGTTGAGGCTGAATCTTGAATTTAGTGAAACCAGCATTTTGAACTTCAGCGACAACGTCTTTAGGCCGATATTTTTTTCGTTCAACTTCCTTCTTTACCCAATATTCCTTGTCGATGGTCTTTGCAAGTTCCGAATTGGGATCAATAAACTCAACTACTCGGTCAGCTTGGCCTGGGCGATTGACTAATTTTTTCTTGAACAGTAGCCGGTAAGAATACTTTGGACTGTTATATTCGTCATGATTCAGGGCGTTGTCAAACTCTACTACGTAGGCTCTAAGCCTTTCAGGTATAGACGCTTGAGGACTAGGCCCTAAGAGTTGTTCATCTGAAATTTCTGTAAACTGAATGCTGTAAGCCAAGAATTGGTCAAGGGCGTATTTCTTTCCAAATAGCTTTTTTAAGTATTCATTGAAGTTGACCGCACAAGCCTGATAACGACCGCTCAGATAATGATCAAGTGAGCGTGTCATTTGATGCTCAATCTCGTGACGGAGGCCAATTAAGAATCGTAGATTTGTGATAACTTCTTTTTCAAGGGGACAAACTTTTTCATTCAAACAACGCTCAAGCTCCCAATACTTGAATGAGCCATGTTTAGTTTTATCAAATTTCTTCCTTAGCCCATTTTGTTCGAAGTAACGGTACTCGACACCTTTCTTTCGGTAATAAGCATGCAGGAGATAGGTCCAAGCGACGATCATCAAAATAATATATGTTTCTGACTTGAACGAAACATGCGGATCATTAAAAACGCGAATAGCGCAAAGAGCTGATTCCTGAGATTTCGCTATTAACTCGGTAGCCAAAGAACCTATCGTTCGATTTCGCTTTTTTGCCACTCATACCTCCATGCATAGCGCGTCTGTAGAATAACTCCAAAACATAATTTCTATGCTGTTTTCAGGGTCTTTTTACCCCCCTCATAGCACGATCTTTTCTTGTGAAGTATTCTTGGCGGTCGATTTTTCATGCATCTAACACCAAATGCCGCATCACGACTTAATCTACAGGATCAACGAAAAGATAAGCCGAAGCGGCCCAGCGGTCCGCGATTGATTGGACAATTATTTAAATAATTTTCTTATAATTTCAGCAGAAAGATTTTTCATTCCCCGCCAATCACTTCCAGTTTTTTGAACTGTGAAGGCATAACGAGGATCATTGCGATAAACCATACGTATGTGCTTGCCGTCTTCCTCGAACGAAAAGCCAATTCTCTCTAAGGATCTCCTTGTAGTTCTTGATAAATCACATTCTTTGCAGATAATATCTTTAATTTCTTTTTCAATACTTTCTCCATCACAAGATGGTTTATTGGCAACAAGCAAATCGTCAATAATGTGACGGGAACGGCCTCCCTGTTGCATCTGCCCTCTTCCTGCTTTAAGCGCCTTTATGATGCAATCTCTTAACTCACCTAGATAAAATGGCTTCTCATTGCCAATCGTGATAACGCCACCTTCATTTGCATCAGCGATAGCGGCCGTTTTTTGAAGTTCAATTTTTAAGCGCGATATTTCATGTTCAGCTTCATCAAGTCTCTTCTGTTTAGCTGATATTTCATTATCAAATTCTTCTATATAATCATTAATCTCTATTGATCCAGAGTCTTTGAGGTCTTGAATTTTATTTTTTGATATTTGCTCTTGAATACTACCCCAAGAGCAATCTGCCGAGGGCCTCATATTTATCATGGCCCTTCTCACGCAGTCAGCCATTTCTGAAGCAAGTTCTTGGGGATTATCAAAATTTTCGATCAGAAAACGAGTTTGCCGAGCGGATCTATTTGGCCAGTATATACCTATAGCACCACCATATGGGTTAGTTCTTGAAACATGGTCTCCAAGTGCAAAGGAGAAATATCGAGATGGTTCAACTACAACGTGAGCTAATCCCGAAGTCCATTGCGCCAATTTAGCGACATCTATATCCACGGCATGCTTCCAATTTGCACTGGCATAAATTACCGGTAACTGATTTCCAGTCTCTCCTTTGATCATTGAGATAGCTTTATCTACGTCTTGTTCTTCTAAAAATTTTGGTTTGTCTGTTATAGGCAAATTCCCGTCAAGGCCACCTCCGTAACTTTGAATAAGCTGTCGTATAATATGCGGTTTCCTTGGATGGGGCATATTTAATCCAGGTTGAAGAAGGTCACAGAACACACGGACTGAAACGCAAAGACAATCTGAATTATCGAACCCTACAATCTCTGTCATCCAACTACGTTCATTATTTTCAAAATAATTATATCTTAACCCAAACCATTCCTTATTTGCTAACTTAGCTCTAGCGATAAATACAGATTGGCCATTATGTTTGTAATGAACAACCTCATTCTGTGGACCTTCCTTACACATCTCCATGCGCCAACTTGAATGGGGACTACCGACAATCCATTCTTGGGAAAGCCTACAAAGGTCATCACATTTAACACCTTGGCAAAGTGGAAATTCAGTCGCCCATACAATCATTTATATAGCTCCTTACAATAAATTCCGGTTTTACCTCTGGTTTGTTATCCTTATGTCCACCAATCGATACACCGACCCCATATTATCTAGTGCTACGTATAGACCGATATTGGAATCTTTTGACTGCGTAACTAATTTTCTGAAAATCAATAGACTATAAAATGCGGATTCCGGGAAAGGTGTTACCAGCAAATACCGGTTCCGTTTTTTATGATTTTGAAAGGGTGTACTTCTTTGCTTCCTGTCGGGGGCAATCTAAACTAGAGATTGCTTCGCTTTGCTCGCAATGACCCGTTTATGTTTGTTACTAGTTGTAGGGAACGGTTTTAATAACCTAAAGGTCACGCGACCGTTCCCTACATGTTTTCTATTCTTCCGGTGTGCCGCTTTCTTCTGTCGTCACATCCGTCTCATCTTCACCACTTCCGTCATCCGGGCCTTCGGCTTCCTGCGTGGTGCGGGCGACGCCGACGAGTTTTTCTTCCGGCTCCAGATCGATCAGTTTGACGCCCTGCGTCACGCGATGGTTGACCGGCACTTCCTGCACCTTGAGGCGGATTACCTTGCCCGCATTGCTGATCAGCATGATATTCTCTTCGCCCTGCACCTGCAGGACGCCGGACACATTGCCGACCTTGGCTACGGTTTTCAGGTTGATGGTGCCTTTGCCGCCCCTCGACTGCACACGGTATTCGTCAATCGGCGTGCATTTGCCGAAGCCGTTTTCCGAGACAGTCAGCATAAAGGTGTTTTGAGCGGGGATATCTACGCCGATCACATCGTCGCCTTCATCCAGATTAATGCCGCGGACTCCGCGCGCCGTCCGGCCCATGTCGCGGACTTCATCTTCCTTGAAGCGAATCGCCATACCGAGCCTCGTCGCCAGGAAAATGTCCTGATCGCCGTTGGTCAACTGCACATCGACCAGTTCATCCGTCTCGTCGATGGAAATCGCGATAATGCCACCCTGCCGCGGGTTGGAATAAGCGGTCAGATCGGTCTTTTTGAGGATGCCCTTTTTGGTGACCAGCACGACAAATTTATCGGACACAAATTCTTTCACAGGCAGCGTCGCCCGGACTTTCTCACCCGGCGCGAGATTGATCAGGTTGACCATGGCCTTGCCCTTGGCGGCGCGACCCGCCTGCGGAATCTGATAGACCTTCAACCAGTAAACCTTGCCCGCATCGGTGAAGACCAGCAGGTAATGATGCGTGGACGCGATAAAGATTTTTTCGACAAAATCTTCTTCCTTGGTGCCCATGCCGACTTTGCCGCGACCGCCTCTGTGCTGGCTCTTGTAAAGGCTGACTGCGTTTCGTTTGATGTAGCCGGCATGCGATATCGTTACGACCACGTCTTCCTCGACAATCATGTCTTCAATATTGATATCTTCCGTGCTGGCAACAATTTCCGTCCGCCGTTCGTCGCCGTATTTATCCCGGATTTCCGTGAGCTCATCGACGATGACCTTCAGAACCTTTTGCGGATCGGCCAGAATGCCGGCCAGTTTGGCGATCAATGCCGTGACTTCTTTATACTCCGCATCAATCTTGTCTCTTTCCAGGCCGGTCAGGCGCTGCAGTCTCATCTCCAGAATGGCCTTGGCCTGAATCTCGGACAAACTGAACTTCGCGCATAACGCCACGGATGCTTCGTTGGGAGTTTTGGCCGCCTTGATGACTTTGATGATTTCATCAATATTGTTTAAGGCAATAATGTAGCCTTCCAGGATATGTGCCCGCTCTTTGGCGCGCGCCAGTTCAAACCGCGTGCGGCGAACCACCACTTCCTGGCGGAAGGCGATGAATTTCTCCAGCACTTCTTTGAGGTTAAAAACCTGCGGACGGCCTTCGGAGATCGCCAGCATAATGATGCCGAAAGAAACTTCCATCTGGGTGAATTTATAAAGCTGGTTGAGGATGATTGCGGAATTCTCATCACGCTTGAGGTCGATGACCACCCGGATGCCTTCGCGGTCCGATTCATCCCGCAAATCCGAGACGCCGGCAATTTTCTTGTCGCGCACCAGTTCGGCAATTTTTTCAATCAGGGTGGCTTTGTTGACCTGATAAGGCAGTTCCGTCACCACAATGCTTTCCCGGTCATTGCGGGCATTTTTTTCAATGAGCGCGCGCGCCCGGACACGGATGATCCCGCGCCCGGTTTTATAAGCGGAAAGAATCCCCTCCCGACCGTTGATAAAGCCGGCTGTCGGAAAATCCGGCCCGTGAATGTGCTTCATCAGCTCTTCGACAATCATCTTGGGATTCTTGATCAGTTCGATGGTGCCGTTGATGATTTCCGTCAAATTATGGGGCGGGATATTGGTCGCCATACCGACGGCGATGCCTGATGTTCCGTTCAACAGCAACAGCGGCAGGCGCGTCGCCAGAATCGAAGGCTCCGTCAGGGATTCATCATAGTTGGGGACGAAATCGACCGTCTCTTTTTCCAGATCGGCCATCACCTCATCGGAAATGCGCGCCAGGCGGCTTTCCGTGTAACGCATGGCGGCGGGCGGGTCTCCGTCAATCGAGCCGAAGTTTCCCTGTCCGTCGATCAGCATGTAGCGCAGTGAAAAATCCTGAGCCATCCGGACCATGGTGTCGTAAATGGCGGCATCGCCGTGCGGATGATATTTACCCATGATATCACCGACGATGCGGGCGCATTTTTTGTAGGGTTTATTATGGCGGTAACCCGTTTCATACATGGAATACAAAATCCTGCGGTGCACGGGTTTCAGACCGTCACGCACATCGGGAAGTGCCCGCCCGATGATGACGCTCATGGAATAGTCCATGTAGGATTTCTTCATTTCATCTTCTATATTCACCAGCGTTTGCTTGTGGTGGATATCTCGTTCCATTTTTTTCTTCCTCTCTTCTTGTTACACAAACATTCTACAATCGTTCTGCTGTATCGTCATAACCTTTCAGGTCACGCGTTCCGGACAAGCGAAGCGCGAGCCGGAATCCAGGAAGTCTTTAAAGATACTGGATTCCCGCCTTCGCGGGAATGACAAAATAGTTACTAGATATCCAAATTGGAAACATTCATGGCATTTTTAAAAATGAACTCGCGGCGCGGCTCCACCTGATCGCCCATCAGGGTGGTAAAGATCTCATCGGCTTCCACCGCATCTTCGACGCCTACCTGCAGCAGGGTTCGTTTTTCGGGATTCATGGTTGTTTCCCAGAGCTGTTCCGGGTTCATTTCACCCAGGCCTTTGTAACGCTGGATCGTCAATCCTTTTTTCCCCTGGTTGATAATATATTCGACCAGCTCCCTGGCGGAAGGGATAATGACGGGTTCGGCCGATTCCTCCGGCTGATCGCGGTAAGGTGCTTCCCCCAGCACGGATACCTGCCCTAACAGGTTTCTGATTTCGCCGAATTGCGGCGTGCGGAAAATTTCCCGGTCCACGCAGGTGGTAAAGATATTTCCGTTATTTTTGAGGTCGAACACTATTTTGTAGCCGCCATGATCAGGATCGTCGTCAATGCGATAGTCGGCAACCATGTCCGTGCCCAGAGCAACAACTGTTCGGCCCGCAATTTTTAAAAGCTCACTTTCAGTTTGAAACGACTCATCCGTCAAAGTCGGATCTCCGGCAGCGATACGGATGATATTCCGGTCGCGATGTTCTTTTTCAAAACGGTCCAGCAGATCTTTGATCCGTGTAATTTTTTTAATGACGGTTAATAATTTGTTGCCCGTGACGGGAAAGGGACTGCCGTCGCCCATGAACAAGTTTACTTTCTCCACTCCGTTTTCCAGAATATAGTCTCTCATTTTTTCTTCATTCTGGATGTAGAGCTCTTTTTTCTTTTCCACGACTTTATAAAGCGGCGGCTGAG
This sequence comes from Deltaproteobacteria bacterium, assembly GCA_036528635.1. GTDB lineage: Bacteria > Desulfobacterota > Syntrophia > Syntrophales > Smithellaceae > UBA8904. Next base: position 38,516 of record JAIGNE010000077.1, on the reverse strand, counting down.
CGATAAATAAATAACCCCTCTCGATCAACTCCCGCATCTGACGGAAAAAGAAAGTCAGAAGCAGCGTGCGAATATGAGCGCCGTCCACATCCGCATCTGTCATGATGATGACTTTATGGTACCGCAATTTACTCACATCATAATCGCCGGGGCCAATGCCTGCCCCGAAGGCCGTAACCATCGTTTTAATTTCTTCGTTTTGCAGCATTTTATCGAAACGCGCTTTTTCCACGTTGAGAACTTTACCGCGCAACGGCAAAATCGCCTGGTTCTTCCGGTCCCGGCCCTGCTTGGCCGAACCGCCGGCCGAATCTCCCTCGACCAGATATATTTCACTGAGTGCCGGATCTTTTTCCTGGCAGTCGGCAAGCTTTCCGGGAAGAGCGCCTACTTCCAGAGCGCTTTTGCGCCGGGTCAACTCACGGGCACGCCTTGCTGCATCGCGGGCGCGAGCCGCTTCCATGCATTTATTGAGAATCTGCTTGGCAATCGATGGATTCTCTTCCAGGAAAGATCCTATTTTTTCATAAACAATACCTTCCACCAGACCTTTGACATCGCTGTTGCCCAGCTTGGTTTTAGTCTGCCCTTCAAACTGCGGATTGCGGACTTTGACGCTGATGACACAGGCCAGACCTTCACGTAAATCCTCGCCGCGCAGGGATTCCTTCCCGTCTTTAATTAATTTATTGCTGGTGGCATAGTTGTTAAACACGCGGGTCAGGGCCGACCGGAAACCAACCATGTGCATGCCGCCCTCGACTGTGTTGATGCTGTTGGCAAAGGAGAAGATGTTTTCCAGATACGTTTCATTGTACTGCAGGGCTACTTCCACTGCGCAGTCTTCGCGGGAGCCGGCGACATAAATCGGATCCTTGTGCAGCACTTTTTTATTGCGATTGATATACTCAACAAAAGAAACAATTCCGCCCTTATAGAAAAACTCCGCCGATTTGTCGGATCGTTCATCGATCAGCGTTATTTTGACGCCGGAATTGAGAAAAGCAAGTTCTCTCAAGCGATTAGCAATCACATCATAACTGAATTCCGTTTCTTCGAAAATTTCATCATCCGGTAAAAAAGCGACCTTGGTTCCGCGGCCCCTGGCTTTTCCAACCATTTGCAAAGGCCCGTCCGGAACGCCTATCTTGTAAGTTTGACGATAAACATTTCCATCCCGGCGCACTTCCAGTTCGCATGTTTTGGAAAGGGCATTAACAACCGATACACCCACGCCATGCAACCCACCTGATATTTTATAGGTGTCATTAGAAAACTTCCCGCCGGCATGCAGTCTGGTCATCGCCACTTCCGCGGCTGATACACCCTCTGTTTTATGAATATCAACCGGAATGCCGCGGCCGTTATCCTCCACCACAATACTGTTATCGACCCGGATTTTAACGGAAATTGTATCGCAAAATCCCGCCGCTGCTTCATCGATACTATTATCAACAACTTCATACACCAGATGGTGCAGTCCTTCTTTACTGGTGGATCCAATATACATCGCCGGTCTTTTGCGAACCGCTTCCAGACCTTCTAAAACTTTAATACTATCAGCATTATACGTTTCTGTCATTGCAGCTTTTTACTCCTTATCAACCTGCTTCACTTTTAATTTGCCATTTTTCCAGTTAAATTTTTAAAGGCATTACAATACACAAATAATTGTCGCCTTCCGCGGGCTTGATCAGGGTCGGCTTTAATCCAACCCCCACTTCCATGATAATATTTTCCATGGGTATCACTGAAACGGCGTCAATCACATAATTCACATTAAACCCCACATCCATATCTTCCCCGGTATAACTGATATCAATTTCCTCAGTTGCTTCACCGACATCCAAATTGGTGGAATTGAGGGTCATTTTTCCTGATGTAAAAGATATAATCACGCCGCTGTACCGCTCCGAAGAAACAACATTCATCCTTCTTAAAGCATGGAGAAACGACTCTTTATCCAGGGTCACTCCCACACCTTTCTCTGCAGGAATAACTCTTTTATAATCGGGATATTCTGCATCCACCAGATTAACTTTCAGAATAGTATTTTCTGTTTTAACGACGAACATGTTTTTATAGATCCCCACACTGACATTCTCATGGACGTCCGTTATCTTTTTTACTTCCATTAATCCTTTTCGTGGAATGATAATTCCCTTGGTCATTTCCGGGCAGGGCTCCGCGGTATTAATTTTGGCAACCGCCAGTCTGTGCCCGTCCGTTGCGACCATCCGCCAGATATGATTTGTTCCATCAGATGATGTTTCCAGTAACACGCCATTAAGGTTTTTCCGGCTTTCATCAAAAGCCATCGCAAAAGCTGTTTTATTGATTAGATCCTTAATGGCCGAACCGGGAATATTAAAAAAATCAACATTCTGACTGTCGGCTACACTGGGAAAATCATCGGCCGGAAGCCCCGGTATCTTATAAACAGCCCTCTGGCAGGTTACTTTGACGATATTATTGGCACTCTTTGTAAAATGAACAATGTCGCCCTGAATTTCCCTGACCATCTCATAAAGCTTCTTGGCGGACAGTGTAATTTCGCCTTTTTCAGCGATGTCGGCGTCATAATCGGAAATGAGACTGATCTCCCGATCCGTGGCAATGATTTTCAGTTTGTTATGCTCCGTTTTCAAAAGAACATTATTTAAAATGGGTGTTGTTGTCTTTTTCTCGACAATGCCTAAGGTTTTTTGAATACCATCCAAAAAGGTATTTCTATTAATTTTAAATTCCATCCTCGCCTCCCATTATGTTATTTCTTTTTATTTTTTTCTTTAATATATAAAAAATCAGTATTAGTAATAAGCCCTGTGGATATGTTGATTGCTTTAATTTTCATTATTATTTCAAAGCTCTTTAGTGATATGTCCTGTGTAAGAAACGTGCACATCCCTACGACGTTTTGTTGATAACACTATCTTCAATATCCTGGACCATGTTTTTAAAGTTAGCATCCGTATCGATGGCATTTAAAATTTTATTATTGGCATAAATGACGGTTGAATGATCGCGGCCGCCAATTTTTTGACCGATATCCGGATAAGAAAAGTTTGTTAATTTTCTGGCAAGGTACATGGATATCTGCCTGGCCAAAACAAGGTTCTTATTTTTATTATGGGCTTTAATGTCCGCAATTTTTATATTCATTTTACCCGCTACCACTTTTATAATCTCTTCAACACTGACTTCTTCTTTATTATTATGTTTAACCAGTTTTTTAAGAACTTCTTTCACCAGGTCCAAATCAATTTCTCGATTGGTGAGTGATGAATAAGCCGAAATGCGAACTAAAAAGCCCTCCAATTCCCTGATATTCGATTCCACATGGGAGGCGATGTAATGGGTAACAGTCTGGGACAACTCCATTTTAGTTTCATGCATTTTCTTTTCAATAATGGCTATTTTTGTTTCAATTTCCGGTGGTTGGATATCGGCGATCAGTCCCCACTCAAAACGGGACCGCAAACGGCCCTCAAGGTTTGGAATATCTTTGGGAAATTTGTCCGACGTCACGACAATTTGCTTTCCCGAGTCATGCAGCGTATTAAAGGTGTGAAAAAACTCCTCCTGCGTCCTGTCTTTGCCCGCCAGAAACTGAATATCGTCAATGAGTAAAGATCCAATGTTTCTATATTTTTCACGGAATTTAGGCATGCGGTCGTAGCGGATGGAGTTGATCATTTCATTCATAAATGCCTCTGCTGACACATACATGACGTTGAGATCAGGATGGGAGGCGATGGTCATCAGACCGATTGCATTGAGCAGATGGGTTTTACCCAACCCTGAACCCCCGTAAATAAAAAGAGGATTATAATTTTTTGCCGGCTGTTTGGCCACGGCAATGGAAGCGGCATGAGCAAACTGGTTGGACGGGCCGACGACAAAACGATCAAATGTGTAGTTGCCATTGAGATAGGAAATATTTTTATTTTTGGCTGCTGCCGAAGCTCCGAGGGAGTTTTTGCCTTGTTCAAAAGGCAGTACGGCAGCTTCCGGCTTTTTTTCCTTATCCTTGCTGAGCATAAAATCGATATCAACCGCAATCCCGATAACGCTTTGCAGGGTGTTCTTGATCATCGGCAGATAGTTATCCATCAGCCAGTCCTTAAAAAATTTATTGGGGACGGCCAGTTGGACACATTTATCTTCCATTGCCACAATTTTAATCGGTTTTATCCAGGTATCAAAATTCTGTTTTGATACTTTTTCCTGAATAATTTTAGTGGCTTTATCCCAAACAGATTCCATTTTAAACCTTTTGTGAACAGAATTATCAACAGGTGTTGATAAGTTTTATACTCTAATTATAATTCATCCAGAAGATAGCGTGCGAGACGATTTAACTCATCCATAGATGTATAGGCAATTTCAATTGCGCCTTTTTTGGCTGTACCTTTGAGTTGAACACGGGCCATACATTTTGTCGTCAGAGATTTTTCCAGATCAGCCATAAAACGATCTTTAACGAGGGCCTTTTTTTCAGCAGGGCGCTGTTTTAACTTATTAATAAACTTTTCAGTTTCCCTGACGTTGAGTTCCCGTTTCAAAATAACATCCAGGGCTGCAATTTGTTCTTCCGGTGACGACAGCGCCAAAAGGCTGCGTGCATGCCCCGAGCTGATCTTTTTTTCCATTAAAGCGGTTTTGGCTCTGGCCGGCAACTTTAAAAGCCGAACCGTATTGGCAATGGTCGAACGGTCTTTACCCACCTGGGCGGATATAGACTCCTGAGACAAACTAAATTTCTCCATCAGGGTAACGTAAGCATCCGCTTCTTCGAGGGGATTGAGTTCTTCGCGCAGCAGATTTTCGATCAGAGACAGAGCGGCGGCTTCCTGATCGGAGGCTTGCCGAATGACGATCGGCACATCCTTGAGGCCTGCCGCCTGTGCCGCACGCCAGCGTCTTTCCCCGGCGATGATTTCATAACCGACATCGGCCTTCCGGACCACTATCGGCTGAATGATTCCACTTTGTTTGACTGATGCAACCAGCTTTTTCTGGTCTTCGTCATTGAAAATCTTTCGGGGCTGGTATTGATTGGGCCGCAGCTCCTCAATGCCACAGCTGTTGACAGATGCTTTTTTCCCTGTATCATCATCGAGCAAATCGGAAAAAATAGCGCCAAGTCCTTTACCCAGTGCATCTTTTTTTTGCGCCATTTACATTTCCCCCCGAAGAATTTCCTGTGCCAGCTCCATATAGGCGACCGCTCCGCGCGATTTCACATCATATACAATGACAGGTAAGCCGTGGCTGGGGCTTTCCGAAAGCCTCACATTGCGTGGAATAATCGTTTTAAAGACCTTATTGCCCAGATGTTTGCGGACATCTTCCGTCACGCGATGAGCCAGCGAATTACGTGCGTCGAACATGGTCAGTAATATGCCGCCCAGGGCCAATTGCGGATTTAAATTAGCTTTGACCAGTTTCACGGTGTTGAGCAAGTATCCCAGTCCTTCCATGGCGTAATACTCGCACTGCAGTGGAACAATTAAAGAATCTGCTGCGACAAGAGCGTTGACCGTCATAAAGCCTAGCGACGGCGGGCAGTCAATTACGATAAAGTCGTAGGCCCTGTCCAACGATTTTAATATCCGGCGAAGACGGATTTCGCGGTCCTCCAGCTGAACAAATTCCACCTCCAGACCAATCAGATCCTGGTTGGACGGGACCATGTCCAGATTGGGGAGAGTCGTCTCAATGATGACCGAATCCAGACTCACCTGTCCGATCATGGCATGGTAAAAATTAGACTTATCGTATCGCATCCGGTCGATTCCCAGGCCACTGGTGGAATTGCCCTGTGAATCAGCATCAATGAGCAACGTTTTCTTATTTGCCGCGGCCAGAGAGGCGGATAAATTAATAGCTGTCGTCGTTTTGCCGACGCCGCCTTTTTGATTTGCGATGCATATGATTTTATTCATTATTTATGTGTAAGTCTTCCGAAAATTTCTTTTGGAAAAACTCTTGAGTGGAGTAACATAAAAAAAGGTTTTTTAGAAGGCTTTTTTACTTTATTTTTCCTTTTCGGCAATAATAATTTTTCGTGGCGGCCCGACGAGTGGCAGATTCATATCATATTGAATTATTTGACTAATTTTTGATTTAGTTTGGATGGCCAGGGAGGCCTTCATCTCTTGCTCGACATCCTGACTTTTAAGAGTTATCAACAGCCCGCCGGGGGCAAGAAAATAGTTGCTCAAAGGCAATAAATCAGGCAGTTTCAGGGAGGCCCTGGAAATGACAATATCGAAGGCTCCGCGCCAGGTATCCGTCCGGATGATATTTTCCGTCCGGTCATGCAGGGTGACAGTACTTTCCAGACTCAAAAGGCGGATGATGTGTTTGAGAAAAGAGACCTTTTTGCGATTGGTTTCGAGGAGATAAAGCTTTAATGACGGCAGGGCGATTTTTAACGGAATCCCCGGAAATCCGGCGCCGCAGCCAATATCGACGATGCGGGCGTTGTCATGGATGATGTACCTGGCGGCGGTCAGCGAATCCAGGAAATGACGGGTAACGATTTCGCCCGCGGTGTTTTCGGAAATCAAATTTGTTTTGCTGTTCCACAGGCGCAGTTCGCTTTGATATAAAGCGAATAAGGCAAGTTGTTCATCGGAAAGCTCGATGTCCATAAGCTTTGCGCCCTGGCGCAATAAACGCATTTCTGAATTCATGCCCAGGAAATTAACAAAAAAAAGGATTGGCCGCAAACGATAAATGATCATGGAACACTACAATATCTTCGCGACCCGTTTGGTCCCGGAAATGAAGGGGTTATGGGACGGGGCCTGCTGGCGGGAGGTTCATTCTCTTGCCGTGAATTGTTTTCGGCCCGAAAGCAGCGATCATCGGCCCCGGACACTTTGCAAGCTGCTTTATAAGGAGTCGCGTATTTTCGGCATCTTTCGAGTTGAGGATCAATTTGTGCGCTGCCTGCATACGGGCTTTCAAAGTGAAGTCTGGAAAGATTCCTGCGTGGAAATGTTCATGCAGCCGAAGAGCGGACCGGAGTATTTTAATTTTGAATTTAATTGCGGGGGTGCTCTGCTTGCCTCTTATGTAACGGACCCGACACGCCAGGCCGGCCGGCTTCAAAAATTTATGCCGCTGACGCCTGCGGATAACTTGCAAATTATCCGGTATGCCAGCCAGCCGGAGGCGATTGATCCGGAGATTGTCGTGCCTGTCGTCTGGTTTCTGGAATTTTCCATTCCCATTCCCCTGCTGGAAAAATATACCGGGCCGCTGGGAACCATCAAAGGCCAAACCTGGCGCGCCAATTTTTATAAATGCGGCAATGAAACGTCCCATCCCCACTGGGCATCCTGGATGCCGCTTCCCGCCCGCAATTTTCACGACCCGGAAAGCTTCGGCCAAATCGAGTTTTGCGGTGAACGGTAATGCTGTTTCTGCTTAAGGGGAGGGATTAAAGTTTTTCTGAAAACATTACGATATAAAAAACAAAGGAGCGGGCATCCATGAGCGACATTGCGGCAATAGCAGCAACCATGATGGCCATGAGCCAGTCTCAAACGCAGGACAAGATCAGCATGAGCATTTTGAAAATGAGTGCCGAAGCCGAGCAGGCCATGGCGGACATGCTCCTGCAGAATGCCCGTCAGGTCCAGGCCCTGGCTGGTTCCTCCTCCAGCATTATCGATTTATACGCTTGATTTTTTCGTCACGGGTCTATTGTCATTATCAACTTCCCATACCGTTACCGGTACATCTCCATAACAAAGAAAATCGTTATACGGTCAGGATGAACTTGAAAAAGTATCTCAGACGATTTATACAAATGTCTGTATATTTCCGGCAAATGTATCGAAAATGAGGTTCGAGATATGAAAATTTCCCGCCGTCAATTCATTAAATCTTCCACCCAGGTATCTGCAGCCGCTTTGCTTAGCGGAGGTATCGGCCTGGGGTCGCTCAGTGGTTGTTCATCGAACAATAACGGGGGCTTCACTCAATCCCACCCGAACATCTTGCTGATTATGGTGGACCAGATGCAGACCCCGCCTGCGGGATACAGGCCCGATGAGGGTGCTGCTCAGGGTTTAAAGGAGATCCTTGGTTTTCGACCGCTTTCTCCTGACAATGCTTTTACGCAATTCTTTCCCGGTTTGCTGCGCTTGCGGCAAAACGCCGTGGTTCTGAAAAAGCACTACACCGCTTCTTCCGCCTGCGTACCCAGCAGAGCCTGCATCATGACCGGTCAATATTCCAGCGTAACCGGTGTCGATCAAACCGACGGATTATTCAAGACTCCGCACGATGTGCCGTTTCTTGACCCAGCCGGTATTCCGACCATTGGCGACTGGCTTCGGGCGGTCGGTTATACCACCCATTACTTTGGCAAATGGCATGTATCGGAGGCTTCCGAGGAGACTCAGTATCTTACGCCTTGGGGCTTTTCCGATTGGGGGATTTCGTATCCCGATGCCCATGCCGGAAACGCATACAATTCCGGGACGTTTCGTGATGTCGGGTTGGGTGATAATGTGGTGGCGTTTCTCAACAGTAAGGGAACGGATGCATCCAGGCGTCCCTGGTTTGCCGTCGGTTCGATTCTCAACCCTCATGATTGCAGCATCTGGCCCATCAACTGGCAAACTCCCCCGACCCCTGCCGCTCCCCATGGCAGCGGTGTGGTTCCCTGGAGCCAGTATCCGCCTGTTCCGTCCATTCCCGCCATGGGAGAGCAAAGCCTGCAGGGGACTGTGTGCGCCGGGACGGATCATGAAAAGACCATGACGGTGGATTTGAACCCGGACGGTTTCCCTCAAAACAGCAGTACTCTGCCGCGAACCTACACCGAGACGCTCAACGACAAGCCGCGATGTCAGAAAGACTATGCGCTCAAGTGGGGACTCGCGTTTGCGGCGAACACGGATTATGCCTTTATCGGCAAGTTGCCTGTCCGGTCGCCTCTTCCCTTTCAACTCCAGGCAGATCCCGCAGCCTGGTCTCAGGCTTACAACCAGTTCTATTTTTACTGCCACTATCTTGCGGATCTGCAAATCCGCAGGATGCTGAAGGCCCTGGACGACAATGGCCTGGATGATAATACCATCGTTGTTTTTCTGTCCGATCACGGTGATCTGACGGGAGCCCATGGCGGCATGATTCAGAAGTGGCACAACGCTTATGAAGAAGCAATCAGAGTCCCCATGGTGATATCGTCGCCCCTTGTGAATAAAAATGCGCAGACCATGAGGGAAATTCTTCAACCGACAAGCTCCATTGATTTTGCGCCGACGGTGCTGGCCCTCGCCGGGTATGATGAAGAGCAGGTCAGCAGGATCATGAAAATCATTCATGGCGAAACGGTGGTGAAACCTTTTGCCGGCGCCGATTTGTCATCCCATATCCAGGGAGCAAGCACAGGCGCCATTATCGGGCCGGACGGGAAACCGAGAACCGGTGCATTTTTCATGAGTACGGACACGATTACAGAACTCGGTCCCAGCCAATCAAAACAGGATCAATATGACCTTTTTTTAGATTACGTCAAAAATGCAATCAGCGCCGGGCATCCGCTGGCGGAGGGTTCGGTTCGGCAGCCCAACAACGTGCGGGCCCTGTGCACCGGTGACTGGAAGATCGTTCACTATGTTGACCCCCGGGGTATTGAAGGGGATGAATGGGAGCTTTATTGCCTGATCACGGACCCGATTGAACAAGTCAATCTGGTGAATTTCATGACCGGCGAGGTGCGCGGCGATGTGATTGTGCCAGGCTTTACAATCGATGAATTGAAGTTAAAAAATGCGCAATTGAAAACAGAACTGGCCAAACAGGAAGCTGCTGTTATCGTTTAATCCAGCTTATCGGTTCCGGCAGGTATTTTAGACGATATGGCCGATCAGAAGAAAACAAAACAGAATGCCGCTGATCCTGATGGCGGCCGGCAGCAGGGTTTTCACCTGATGGCCAAGCCGGCCGGATCGATCTGCAATCTCCATTGCGTCTATTGTTTTTATCGCGAGAAAAAGACATTTTATCCGGATAAAAGCGCTTGCCGCATGTCCGATGAAATTCTGGAAGCCTACACGCGGGAATATATCCAATGCCAGCCCGATTCCTCTGTCGTGTTCGACTGGCAGGGGGGTGAACCGACCTTCCTGGGGAGAGGTTTTTTCGAGCGGGCGCTCGATTGGCAAAAGAAGTACAGTCAAGGAAAACAGATTTCCAATACCCTTCAGACCAATGGAACCATGCTCGACGAGGACTGGTGCGCATTTCTTTCTCAAAATAAATTTCTGGTCGGATTGAGCCTGGACGGTCCCGGGACGGTTCACGACGCCTGCCGTGTGGACAGGGACGGAAAACCAACCTCAGCCCGTGTTTTACAGGCGTTAAAGTTGCTGCAAAAGCACGGCGTGGACGTAAATGTTCTGGCTGCCGTGAACCGGGAAAGCTCACAACATCCGCTGGACGTTTATCGTTTTTTCAAACAGCAAGGTGTGCAGTTTATCCAGTTCATCCCCATTATTGAAAGGGAGGCCGATCCCAAAACGGAAAAATTGGGGCTTCCGCTTGCCGCTCCTCCGTCTCTGGTCCATCCGGAAAAGTTGACTGCCGTGACATCCTGGAGCGTCGAGCCGGAGCCCTACGGTGAATTCCTGAGCCGGATCTTTGAAGAGTGGATCAGCAATGATGTCGGGAAAATCTTTGTGATGAATTTCGAATGGAGCCTCGGCGCCTGGGCGGGAGTCGGGCCGGGTGTGTGCTATCTTGCCCCCCGCTGCGGACGGAACCTTATTATAGAGCATAACGGCGACATCTTTTCCTGCGACCACTATGTGTACCCGGATTACCGTCTGGGAAACATCCTGGAAGGCGGGTTGAGCAACATGGTTGATTCTCAACAACAAACTGCGTTTGGCTCCTCCAAAGAAACCGCACTTCCCGGATACTGCCGCTGCTGCGAAGTCCTTTTTGCCTGCCGCGGCGGCTGCCCCAAGCATCGCTTCGCCCAATCCCCCGATGGAGAGCCTGGATTAAATTATCTTTGCGCGGGACTGAAGAAATTTTATCATTACGTCCATCCTTCTATGAATCGCATGGTGGAGATGATCAACAGCGGAATTCCGGTCAAGAAGATCATGGAGGAAACGGGAGTCGGGATCGGAAAAAGGTTATAAGAATAAGGTTCTTTGATAGACCATTCTTGCGCTGTTGCAACGCTGTTGTCTCCATTATCGTAAATTCTGCGTGCATTTCTTTCCGGGCGGTTTTATAAGGCCTCTATTATTGGGGAGGATGTGGCTATGTCGCTTAAAGCCAAAACGAAAAATATCAGTGTTGTTTTATGCAAACCCAAATATGCAGGCAATGTCGGCTCAGTAGCCCGCGCCGCCAAGAATATGGGAATAAATCGGATTGTGGTGGTGGGCGCGACCGATTTGGACCGCGAAGCGATGGAGCAGCGCTCGACTCATCTGGCGGCGGATGTCCTGGATGCGATACAGTATACAGAATCCCTGGAAGAAGCCCTGGGCGGCTTCAATTATATTGTGGGCACGACGGCGCGTCTCGGCAAGGCCCGCGGGCCGTTTGTGTCGCCGCGCGCGGCCGCTCAGCATATTGCCTATCTATCCCAGAAAAACAAAATCGCGCTTTTGTTCGGCCCGGAAGACACCGGCCTCGCCAACGATCAGCTGCGCCTCTGTCACAGCGTGGTCACGATTCCGACCTCGCGTGAATTCACCTCGCTTAACCTTTCCCAGGCTGTGATGATTCTCTGTTATGAAATCTTTATCGCATCGTCGGGCGTTGCGGAGGCGACACCCAAACTGGCCTTTTCGTCCGAGACGGAGGGCATGTACCGGCAAATTAAAGACCTGCTCCACAAAATCGGCTTTCTGAACCCGGAAAATCCGGAATACTGGATGCTGGATTTGCGCCGGTTTTTTTCCCGCGCCGGTCTTTTATCGCGGGAGGTAAAAATTATCCGCGGCATCTGCCGGCAGATAGAATGGTATGCCGGCCACAAAAATACTTGACTTTAGACCGGATTTGGCGTGAAAGAAAAAACCTGAAATTTACAGAGCAACTAAACTTTATAACCCGTAACGATGGAGGTCGTTTATCATGAGAAAAATTTTTTCTTTTACCGGCGCCAAGAAAATTGTTTTCGGCAACGGATCGACTTTGTCACTTGCCAGCCACATTAAAGAGCACCACTCACAAAACCCGCTGATTGTTATCGATAAAAATCTAGCCAAAACAGGATTGCAGGAAAAAATCGCCAGCATCCTGGTTTCTGACGGCATCAAGTTCACCGTGTATGACAAGGTGGAACCGGAACCCCCCATTGAACTGGCAGATGAAGGCGCGGCGATCGCCATCAAAAATAAATGCGATTGTGTGATCGGCATCGGCGGCGGTTCGGCGATGGATGTGGCCAAAGCCATTGCGGTGATCGCTACCAATAAAGGCGCCGCGGCGGACTATCTGGGATTGAATAAAGTCCCGAAAGCAGGCCTGCCAAAAATCATGATTCCAACCACAGCCGGCACCGGCAGTGAAGTCACGTTTACGGCTGTGTTCGTCCGCAAGAACCTCAAGAAGAAAGAGGGCATGAACAGCCCGTATCTTTATCCCGAGCTGGCGCTCCTGGATCCGGAACTCACGCTGACCCTTCCTCCCGCACCCACCGCGCAAACAGGACTGGACGCTCTGTGTCATGCGATAGAATCCTATACCTCCATCAACTCGTCGCCGATGAGCGAGATGTTTTCACTGGAAGCGATATCGCTCATTGCAGACAATCTGCGGACCTGCGTGCATGACGGTAAAAACATTGCCGCGCGCGAACGCATGCTCCTGGGCAGCCTGTATGCGGGCATCGGTCTGGCCAACGCCGGCGTCACCGCCGTTCACTCTTTGTCTTATCCCCTGGGCGGCAAATACGGTGTCGGCCACGGTCTGGCCAACACGATGATGCTGCCGCCGGTCATGGCCTTTAATCTGCCCGGTGCCCTCGATAAATTTGCCGATGTCGCTGATGCGATGGGTGAATGCACGGAGGGATTGCCCGTGCGCGAAGCCGCTTATCTGGCGGTGGAGGCGGTGGAAACCCTGATCGAAGATTGCGGCATTCGTTCATCGATCCGGGACTTCGGCGTCACGGAAGAGGACTTCCCGGCGCTGGCGGATGTGGCGGTGACGGTGGCCCGGCCGCTGGAGAACAACCCCCGTAAAATGACCAAAGAAGATATGATCGCGATTTACGCGGAAGCTTTTTAATAAGAAAGGAAGGATAAAGGATATGGCAGGAGCTGAACTGATCGGTCAGGAAGAAATTAAAGAAGTGATGGATGTGCTTACAACCGGCGTTCTGATGCGATACGGATTTGACAAGGAAAGAAAAGGCATCTTCAAGGTCCGGCAATTGGAAGAAGAGTTTGCCAGATACTGCGGCGTTAAATTCGCACTGGGCGTAACCTCCGGTTCGTCGGCGCTCAAAGTGGCGCTAACCGCAATGGATGTCGGCCCCGGCGATGAAGTGCTGGTGCCCGCCTTTACCTTTCTTGCCACATATGAAGCGGTGCTGGAAGTTGGTGCAATTCCCGTGATGGTGGATATCGACGACACGCTCAATTTTGATCCCGATGAAATTGAGAAAAAGATGACCAAATACACGAAAGCGATCATTCCCGTGCATATGTGCGGCTCATCGGCGAAGATCGATAAAATCGTCAAAATCGCCCGCAAAAATAAATTGCTGGTTCTGGAAGACAACGCTCAGGGCTGCGGCGCGAGCTTCAAAGGCAAGAAGCTGGGCGGCTTCGGCGATATGGGCATTTTCAGTTTTGATTATTATAAGACCGTGACCACCGGCGAGGGCGGGATGGTGATTTCCAATAAAAAGGATTTATACCTCAGGTCGGAATGGTATCATGACCACGGCCACGATCATAATCCCAAAGTAAGCCGGGCGCTGGAAGGCCGGACCATTCTCGGTTTCAATTACCGCATGAATGAACTGCAGGGTGCGTTAGGTCTGGCTCAGCTGCGCAAGCTCGACTATATTATGGCTGAGCAGCAGAAAAACAAGCAGATCATCAAGGACACGCTGGCGCAGGTACCGGGTGTAAAATTCCGTACACTGCCGGATCCGCAGGGCGACTCCGCAACGTTTTTAGCCTTCAATCTGCCGGAAGAAAAAGCGGCGCTGAAATTCCAGAAGCTGCTTTCCGCCGGGGGCCTCGACACCACCTGTTATAAGAACAACAAATGGCATTACGTTCCCAACTGGGAGCACTTCCTCGCGTTTGCCACGGCCAACTCCAAAAAATACCCGTTCAGGGACAAAGCCTACAAAGGGAAGGTCAAGTATTCACGCAAGAGCATTCCCTTTGCGGAAGACATTTTAAGCCGCACGCTCGTGATGGGTATTTCCGTGAAGATGAGTCCTGAGAGACTTGACACCATTCAAAAAGCGATTGAGAGCGCTTCCCGGAATATGTAGGAAGCAGGGTCTTCCGTGAGAACAAGGAATTGCAATCCCTTGTTCTCAAAACAGGGAGCAACGCCCGCAGCAATCCTGAAATTTAAAAAGCCGCGCTGATGTTTCTTCAGCGCGGTTTTTTATGGATGCCACGGTGTTTCTGATGATGACATCCCGTAAAAGCAGACGGGATATCGATCCCTCATTCCAACTCGGCGCCCCGCTCTAAAAGCAGTGTCCGCAGCATGGACCGGTGGCAGTGTTTTTCATCGGAGCAATAGCAGCCCATGGAAAAGTTTGTTTGATGCGAGAAGGCGGCAAGCAGATCCAGCGTTCTGCTATTCTCCGGCGCAGTCATCTCGGTGCGGTATTTTCGAAAGAAAAGATTCCAGTCGTTTTCAGTTTTAGCGGAAAGCCCGAATTTCAATGTTTCGGGACTCGGTGACAGATTAGGAAACCATACATCGTACCAGTTTTGCGCGGAATACTCGCTTTTGGGGACGCCGCGCGGCGGACGCCGGACCGTTCCGAGGCGAAGTCCCTCATTCGCGATCCTGCCTGTTCCCAGGCGAACGATACGGATGGTCATGAATACCTCCTTTTTTAGAAAAACAGCAAGAACCCGTTGATAAAATAAACCAGTCCGACGGTTCCCGATGCGGCGCCGGCCAGCCAAACCAGTTTCTTCTTCATCAAAGCGGCGATGGATGAAAGCAGAATAGCGATTTGCAGAAAGATGACGGCAATGCCGAAAATTCCCGTATGTTTCTGCGCATCGTCTCTTTGAGCTTCCAGCCGTTTTGCCTCTTTGGAAATTTCGGCTTTTTCAGAGTCATATCTCTTGATCTTCTGGGTATAGGTTTCGATTTTCTTTTCGTATTCGACTACCGCCATCTTGGACATGGACGCCCGGCGGGCTTTCATCTCCAGTTCCAGAGATTCTTTCAGATTTTCATACAGATAGCCTTTGATGCTTTTGGACTGATAATACGCCCACTGGTTGGCGGCCTGTGTTTGCGAAAGCACCGATTTTGTCGAAAATCCCGCGCCTTTAAAGGTGGAAAGGGTTGCGCAAACCGCGAAGATAACCGTCGTCAGCGCAAGGTAATTCAGCCATTTTTCTTTTGGTTCTTCTGTCATCTATTCTTCTCCTAAAAATATTTGTTACCAGAAAGACGGATCAATCAGAATTCCGTCCGTCAGATTTACGTCTGCGAATTGAACCTCCTCGATATCCAGTTTTTGCATGAAACCCAGAACCAGGATTAAATTGGAAACGTCCGTTTCGGCATATGGACCGCCGATTTGGGCGTCGGTTAATTCAATCTTGTCCTGAACGACCCTCATAAGATCTTCACGACGATATGCGGAGATCTGTCCTGTCTGCTTTCGGACGCTTTGATTGTGCACGCCGCCGATGCCGATGATTGCTCCCGCGCGACAAATGGTCCTTTTTATTTCGTCCGGAACATCCGCCGCCGAATTCCTGGCTATCCCGAGTGCGGCATTCAGATTCTGACTGCCGATGGGATTGGGTGATGCCTGCCCGCCGGCCGATCGGTGATGAATTTCTTCCAAAAGCTGATTTTTAAAAGATATGGAAGCTAATGGTCCGCGGTAGATCCGATAATTCTGATTCCTGTCTTTCACGATCATCTGCATGGATTTGCCGCCAATGTCCCAGACGACCATATCTTCTGAAGGGTCTTTGACATGGGCTGCCGCCGCCTGATAACCCAGTATCGCCTCTTCATGCTGAGAGATCAGTCTGATGCTGATGCCCGTTTGGTCTTTAATTTCCGCGAGAAATTCAGCGGCATTATCCGCGTCCCGAAATGCCGCCGTGGCCGTACCGGCGAAGCGCTGCGTGCCTTCCGCCTGCGCTAGTTTTTTCAGGGTCCGCAGGTGTTCAATGCCTTTGTCTTGAATCGCGCGGCTTAAAAGGCGCTTCTCGGTGTTTTCCGCAAAAGCGACTTTGACTTCTTTTTTTTGGATCATTCCGATAGCGGTTTTACGGCATTGATCAACTTTTGCCGTTTTCATTTTCAGAGTGGCGGATCCGATATCGAAAACCGTCCGCTGTTCAACGCAGGCTCGCTGTAGAACAGAAGAGCACCCGCTCAATAAAACAACGCATAAAACAAAAAGGAAAAGACGTAACCGTTTTTGAGTGATGGATACGGTTGTCTTTGATTTTGTCTTATGCATTCAATACCACTCCTGGCGTCGGGATATATCGTCAAACCGGCTGCTTCTTATATTTGCTTGCTCGAAGATTGTCAATCGCTCGCGTTGTGGTAGAATACAAACAGCCGCTGTCCGCAGAAGCTGGACGGTATGCAAATGGGCGCAGCAATGAACGAGCTCGACGTGTCCGGCATCAGGACGATGCAGTTCAAGTTTGCCCGCCGTTTTACCGATCGAATACACGTGATGTCTTGTGAATCGGATGCGAAATCCAATTGGCTGCAGAAAAGAAATCCGCAATGATCCATAAAATTTTTAGAAAATCAGGCGCTTTTTTTATCCTGCTCCCATTTGCTTTTTGGATGTTTGCCTGCGCCTGGACCCAACCGGAGCAGCAAGGCGACCGTCTGATCGGTGGTCCCTGCCGGTATAAGAGTTATCCCGGCCGGGCGACAATCCTTTCCATTACGGAAAGCCGGAACGCAGATCAGGCCGAAATCATCAGATTCAATGTTAAATTTTCATTTACGCCCCAGCAGCCGGTTCAAGAAAAATATGTCCATGCTGAAGGATGGGCGTTTGATCTATATGGCCATGATTTTCAATATCCCGACCGGGAATTTTTAAAAAAACATAACATCCATGCCGGCAAGGTCATCGACGGGATCATGCAGGTCATTGTTTCGGGAACCTGCACGCCGGTGCTGTTTGATTTTCCCGGTCTAAGACCGGAAAAGTGAATACCTGCCGAGTGGTGAAAAAAATATCAATCAGGGGAAAAAGTAATGCAAAAAAAACAAAAAAAATCATTCAGGAGCATTTTTACGTTGGCCGTTTCATCATGGATCATTCTTTCGCTCTTTATTTTGAGCGGTTGCAGCAAGGATACGTCAGCGTACGATCCCTATGCGGAGTACTTGATGGCCTGTGAGGATGCGGCCAATTTAACGCCGGGTAAAATATCAAGAAGCCTGACGGCAATCCGGCCTGATAATGCCAATCTCATCTGGGAAAACAACGAGGTTGGCTCGCGTATCCTTGTTGTGAGCTGGGTGAGCCAGAATGTCTGTGACGCCTATAAATGCCCCGCAGGCGGATGCCTGCCCGCGGATACCTGTAAGGAAGGCAGGGACTGCCAGTATGGATGGGACACTTACGTCACCCTCGCCCCGGAGATAAAGAATTATTTCAAGAATAAAAAAATATCTCCTTCACCCATGAGAATTGCGCAGCTTTTGGGTTTGCCTCCGACGGCAGCGCAAACCAAGGCCTGTTTTCTGGAACTGTGGGTTTCACCCAACGACCTCTTCCGGCCTTCGCCGGATCCCGAGGTCACGGATCAGGAGGCGGAACTTGGCTTTCCCGGCGGCCAGTTTAGCTCTCGCTTCCGTCAATACAACTCTGCAGAGATGGTGTTTGCCGAAATGGATTGTGACCCGGAGCAGTGCCCGTCCTGCAATGATTGGGGGCAGTGCGGATTTACAACTTACGAAAACTACATCAAGAACCGGAAAAAATATATCTATACGGCTGCCACTCCCTATCCATGGACGTCCCTGGGCTACACCTATGACTGGGGGGATCCCACCAACCATATTGGCTTGAGTGAATTTGTCGTTAATGGTAAAAAAATCGACGGCAGCAAAATTTCCACAGGCATCAAGGCCGTTATACCGACCGCGGAATACTTTATCAATTGATGGGCCGGGCTCACAGACTTCAGAGCGCAAGCCGTCTTTATTCATGTAGGGAGGAAGATATGAAAAAGCTGTTTCTTCTGTTGATCCTGATTCTGCCCGCTGCATTTACGATTGCGGCCTCGCCGGCCCTTTGCCAACAGGAAGAGCCGCCGCTGCTCACGGCGGCCGGTGAAAAAGTGACGGCGGAATTTAACAGGATCGATGCCGGACTCCATGAGACCGCACAAATTCTGGGAACATCCGGACTGACCGGGGATGCCGCCCGCGCGGCGCTCGCCAAACTTTGCGGCGATTTCGACTATGCGGTGGATTGCGCCGCCGTCGATCTTACAGGTAAGATGGTGACCATCGAACCCGCGCCGTTTCGGAAGTTCGAGGGGAAGGACATCAGCGGGCAGCAGCAGGTCAAGCAAATCATTAAAACCGGCCAGCCGGTGTTGAGTGATGTTTTCCGCTCCGTGGAGGGCTTTCCGGCGGCCGATGCCGAGTATCCGGTCGTGACGCCCGTCGGAAAGCGGCTGGGTTCCGTGAGCATCCTTTTTCATCCGGAAAAGCTTCTCGGTAAAGTTCTTGTTCCGCTGCTTCAGGGAACGCCCATGGATATCTGGGCTATGGAAAAAAACGGACTCATTCTCTACGATACGGATGCGTCGCAGATCGGCCTGAATCTCTTTACCTCTCAGCTCTATCAGCCCTATGCCGGACTGATCAGACTGGGACGGCGTATTGCCATCAAGCCTGCAGGAAACGGTGCTTACCTGTTCCGGGGGAACGGATCCCCGACGGTCGTCAAAAAAAATACCGCATGGCGAAGTGTGTCTCTTTACGGCACGCCCTGGCGTCTGGTCGCTGTTCATGTGGAACAAAACTCATCGCAAAAGTCGAGCATCGCGGCGGCCTCGGCCACCATCGAGCAGAAGCTGGAATCCCTGGCCGTGTCGAACTCCCTCATCAAGGCTCTGTCCGCCGGGGATAAAGCAAAAGGGCTCAGGTTATTGAAGGAATTTTACGACAACGCGCCCGGCATCTATTCCGTGCAGTGGATGGACGACAGGGGAATCAACCGTTTTGGCTTTCCGCCGGCAAACAGTTTGAATGATTATGATTTCAATGACCTGCGGCAGACGAGCGATCAGAACATTCTCAACATTCTCGCTGCGAAAAAACCTTCCGCTGCGGAAGTACCGCTGCTCGAAGGCCAAACCGGCACTTTCATGTTTCGGCCGTTATTTAATAAGGAACGTTACCTAGGGATGGTCTATATCATCAGGCTGAAACATTAGAAAAGTTATGGAGTCTTTACGGTTCTTCATTCATGGTTGCTGCGGAAGCGCAGGTTCGTTTTTGATCGAAACCTGCGCTTTCAGTTTCAAGCCCTTTTAGCGCAGATGCAAATTCAATAAAGTAAAGCGGCCATCCACGACATCGGGAAAGTCGCGTAATTTCTGCCAGCTCCAGGAAGAGCTGCTCCAGATGAACGGCTGGCCATTGACGTGCGGCGTGCCGTACAGCATCCAGAAGCCCGTTACAGGCGAGGCCGGATCTAATTCTCCTGTCAGATTCATGGCGGAGCGGGCCATGGAGGCGGTGGCCACTTTGGCATCGATTGAGCCGTCCGGAATGATTTTGGGGTACGGCGTTTCGCCATATCCCAAATCCCATCGACCGAAAATCGAAAGCGGATTGGCCGGGTCCGTGTAAGTGATAACCGCCCTGGCGCTCTCGGCATCTGTTACGCCGGGCAGTAATTGTCTGAATTGCCGCCGCCTTGCCGGCCGGTTGTCTTTGGATTGCAAATCATTTTTGACCTGCGTAGATGCCGGATAGTTGATGCCCATCAGGTAATCGGCGGTGACTATTTCCGGGTCATAATCCGTTGTGCAGCTGGCGCCGCCGACGGATTTGGCGCTGACCGTGTAAGGACCGCCGCTGGAGCGATAAAAGATGAAACACCGGTAAGACATTTCCGCCAGACCGGTTTCGCCCGTTTTGCTGTCCGCCACGATGTACCCGCTGAGATAGGTGCCGGAATTATCCAGCGAAAGATAATTGAAAAAATCGTCAAGGGATGTGGAAAACTGCTCCGCGAGAGAGGCTCTCCAGAAAAGCCAGAGGGCGTTGACCTTCGGCTCGGTGTAAGACACGCGATGCGTGGTTTCGCTAAACAGAATCCCTTTGTTGTTATAACCAAAATCCGTATTGGAACTGATCGTCCCGGGACTGATCGAATTAACCGTCTGAAAGTCGCCGTTGATATACAGCGTCAACGCCATGGTCTGCGAGAGAAAACCGTCCCACGTGTTGTGAGCGATGATAATGTCATGATCCGTCCTCAGGAGAAAGGCCGAGCACCGGTCCCTTCGGCCTGCTGCGCTGCCGCCTCCCGCAGAGAAGGAAATGACGTCCATCAGATCGCTGACAGTATTGATAAAATAAATATCCATGAAAGTAAGCGCCGCCGTTTCATATCCGAGGATCATTTCCTCGCTGCGGAAATAAGCGGCGTCCGGCAGCCAGGCGCCGGATGTATCGATACTGGCGGGTTTGGCGAGCGTTGCTCCATGATAAAGTCCCAGCATCCGAAAAAGCAGGCGGGATAGTTTATGGGCGACATCCGTGCCGGCATTGTCGCGCAGATACCGGATCAGGTATCCATAGTTCTGTGTGAGGATCTGGCCTGCCGCGTCCAGTTCTGCCCGGTTCGGCGCGGGCTGCCTGGGAAATCCATGATCGGGATCCAGCAGATAGTTGATATTCCAGAAGTTGTCACGCGTGGACAGGATGGTTCGGCCCTGAATTTTGCCCTGAATGAAACCGGCCCGATACTCTGCGCGCAAATCGCTTGCGTCTTTGGAAACAATCGTCAGATTGGAAATATTATTGATCCTTTCATTGATGCCGGCGGCATTGGCGTCCAGGGAGTAACTGGTCCAGTTGGCAGGCGGCGCCGCGTCTTGGGAACACGCAGACAGAGCCGTGAGCAAAATCACGAAAAGATACAGCTTTGTGTTTGTCATGTCGGTTTTCTCCACTGTTTATGCCATCCTGAACTACATCGGCGGCAAATGCGCTGCCTGGCAAAAAACCTCAGGGCAGGATGGCGAACACCCTGGCCGGCGCTCCCGTCGCGTTCCTGATGGACATGGGAATCACGTAGAGCGTTGCTCCCCTGGCGGGGAGTTTGTCCAGGTTGGCAATATTTTCCAGGGCGAGCTTGTCCGCGCCGCAAATCACACGGTGAACCTGGAAGTCCTGTGATTGACCATAATCGATGCTGGGCGTATCAATGGCAATGCCTTTGATATTCCGTTCCCGGGTCAGGAACAGGGCTGATTCCCGGGAATAACCCGGAAAACTCAACTCCGGCAGAGCGGGCAAGCCCTTCTTATCCGTTCCCAGGACGCGCTTCGGGTCGGGATAAAACTGAGTGCCGATTCCCGTGTACATAATGACCCAGGCCCCGTCCGGAATCCGGCCGTATTTGTTTTCCCAGGCCCTGATGTCCGCTACAGACAGAAGATAATTACGGTCCCCGGCGCATTGCTGCCGGACATCGATCCTGACCGCCGGCCCGATCCATTCGGCCAAAGGAATTTGATCGATCGTCCGCCCCTTTTGGGCAAAGTGCAGAGGAGCGTCGACATGAGTCCCGCCGTGTTCCGAAGCGGCATAAAAATTAGCGGCGTACCAGTAGCCGCGCTCGGTCACGCCCTGAAATTCTGATGTCAATTTGAACGGTGTTGCGTTCGGCCAGTAGATGGTATTTTCGTCATAGGCATAGGTCATATCCAGAAGATGAGCCGGATTTCCGGCAGCGCATACGGCTCCGGTCGCGCTTACAGCCAAGACGGCTGAAAAAACCACCGCCCAAAAAAAATTCCTCGCTTCCATCATGGATCTCCTCCTGTTCTGTTTTTCCTATATTGAGAACGATAATCGAGCAAGCAGCACATCCTTTTGCCTGCGACTCTTCGGGCAGGGTTGCGTATGCTGTCCGGAATACGGCGGATGTTATTTCTTTTTCATGGCCGCGGCCAGCTGCTTCGCCCTCGCGAATTCCGCCGTGGTCGTGATGGCTTTTCGCTCCGGGCTTTTCTTGGCCAGTTCTTTCATTTGTTGCACCCGCTCCTCGCTGGGAGGATGCGTGCTCAAGGCGTCGGAGAGGCTTTTCGTTACACCGCTGTCTTTTTTACCGCCGCTTTTCTCCATCTGCAAAAGCTTTTCATAAAATTTCCCCACTTCATCCTTGTCGTATCCCGCAGCGACGGCATACTTGAAACCGATGCGGTCCGCTTCCATTTCGTCTTCCCGGGAATTAACGAGAAACGTATATTTTTGCGCCAGGAATCCACCTCCCGCGCCGACCACTCCCCCGATAGCGGCCGCCTTGGCCAGGCAGGCGGTATCGCCCCTGTCGCAAATCAATACGCCCAAACCGATCCCGGCGGCCGCTCCCACAACCGCTCCGCCGGCCACATAGAGCCATGTTTTGTTCTGGGCCTTTTCCATGGCATACATGCGTTCCGCGGCATGCCGGGCGACAACATGGCCGATTTCGTGCGCGACGACCCCGGCCAGCTCCGCTTCATTGGATGCCAGGGCGATAAGCGGCGCCGTCACAAAAATGGTTCCGGCAGGCATGGCAAAAGCATTGACGTCCACCACGTCCACAACGGTAAACGAATAGTGATAGGGGTTTCCTTCCAGTTTATTGGCCCTGACAATTTTCATGCCGAGGTCGGAAATATACTTTTGAAGGTCCTGATTTTTGGCCGCAGGATAATCTTGAAGCATTTTGGGGAGCGCTTCCCTGGTCAGGCGTTGTTCATCCTGGACCGTCAGGTTGGTTTCCTGTCCCACATTTGAACCTTCACGATGACGCGAACTGTTTGTCGGTGCGCAGGACAGGCTGATGAATATCAATAAGATGATCCATGCAGAAATGCTCTTTTTCATGTTTTTCCTCCTTTACCTCGGCTTAAAAGTAAAGCATGATGGGGTATGGCTGTCAAGTTTCCGCGTCCAGGTTAGGATCCGGAAGGCCGCGCCGGCGTCGTAAATTTTATTTCGTTTGCCGGCCGCTCATTTTAACCTATAGTGAACTTATGAAAACAGCATCCTGTGAAACACTGACAATCGTCGAAGAAACAAGTGACGGGCCTGTTTTGTCCCTTTCTCACCTCTCCGCAAGCTTCACTTCCGGAGATGCCGTGCAGGACAATCCTGATACGGGCTATGGTTTTCCCGCTTCACGGGAAGAAACCCTTTATGAAACCGGATTTTTAGTAAAGATTTTTCTCAGGTGCTGACAGGCATGCATCATTTTGCAACATCCGCCAGAAACTTGATATCGGCGCCAAAGTAGACCTTTTTGCCGATTTGCACCACCGGACGGCGAATAAGCGCGGTTCCTTCATGCTTCATCGACATCTCCTTTTTGAAATATTTCTTAAACAGCATTCTAACGGCGGAAAAGAACACATGCAATGAATATTTAACGAGCGGACTGCCTGCGCCTTATCAATGGAGGGAATCGCGATGCCGGGCGGCACCGGTCACCTGTCCGATTCCCGCGCTCCGGCCTTCCCCGAACCATTTGCGCTTTAAAATCATTTATGATACACGATCGCTAATTCCAGTATGGGTCTGAAAGTAGGTTCCACGTGTCCAGAAAAACAGGAATTGTTAAAGACAGCCGTTACTTGCAGCACACTGCCGGGGAGTCTCATCCGGAGAGCCCTGAGCGTCTGGCGTCCGTTTACGAAATGCTGGACAACCCGAACATGTCCTGGAAATATAGTCCCATTGAGCCGCGCGAGGCCACGCAGGATGAACTTGCCTATGTTCATACAACATCCTACATTGATTTTATTGCAAGTACAGCCGGCAAATGTCAAGTGGCCCTTGATCCTGATACCATGACCTGCGCGGAGACTTACGATATTGCCAAACTGGCGGCAGGCGGCCTGTGCAATGCCATCGATGCCGTCATGACCGGTGAAGTGGACAACGCGTTTGCGTTTGTCCGGCCGCCCGGCCATCACGCGGGACCGGGTAACTCCGCCGGTTTCTGCATTTTCAATAATGTCGCCATCGGCGCGATGCATGCCATAAAAAAATTCGGTCTTAAAAAAATCCTGATCGTCGATTGGGACTTGCATCACGGCAACGGCACACAGAAAATTTTTTATTCCGACCGCCGGGTGATGTATTTCTCCACGCATCAGTATCCCTTCTATCCGGGTACGGGCAGTCTACAGGAGATCGGAGAAGGCCCGGCATTGGGCTACACCGTGAATGTGCCGCTGAGACAGGGCGCAGTCAACGGGACGTTCATCACGGCGCTGCGCAAAGTTCTGGAACCGATCGCGCTTAAGTTTGAGCCGGAATTGATTCTTGTTTCGGCTGGTTTCGATACTTACTATCAGGACCCGCTGGGGGGCATGCGCGTCACACCTGAAGGATATGCGGCGATGGCACGCGTATTGCTCAATATAGCTGATAAATGCTGTTCCGGCCGTCTCGTTGCCGTTCTGGAAGGCGGCTATCACGCAGTCGGGTTGACCCGGTCAGTCAAGGCGACCCTTGAAGAAATGTTTGATGAAACGCACTGGACAGACAAAAAGCTGGATGCGCTGGAACAGGAAGCCGACGACTATAATAAGCCGGTGATTCAAGCCGTTATCAACGGCATCAAGCCGTATTGGGATGTATTTTGAGGAGGGATGAAGTTTGAAACTCAGCACGCAGGACGTTGAATATGTCGCCAAATTGGCGCGTCTGGAGGTCACAGACGAAGAAAAGGGAAAATTTACCGATCAGCTCAATGATATTCTGCTCTATATTGATAAACTCAATGAGCTGGATACAACGGGAGTTGCGCCGATGACCCATGCGATTGCCGTTACCAATGCTTTCCGGGACGATACCGTGCAGGATTCGCTCGGGGTGGAGCGTGCGCTGGCGAATGCGCCGGACGCGCGCGGAGAGTTTTTCAGGGTTCCGAAGGTTATTGACTGATCCGATCACGGGAAAATCACACGAACGTTCTAAAAATATTCAAAGAGAACAAATTTGTGGAAATGAAAGATTGTCGAGGAATTTATGGAGTTATATTCGTTAACCATTCATGAACTGCAGGAAAAAATTAAAAGCGGCGACGTGTCGGCCATGCAGATTGCCGAGTCGGTTTTCTCGCGCATCGGCGCCGTTGAACAACGGATCCATTCTTACATCCGCCTGATGAAGGAAGAGGCTTTTGCGGCAGCAGCAGAAGCGGATCAATGCATTAAAAAAGGTGACGTCAAAACCTTAACAGGCATTCCCATTGCGCTCAAAGATATTGTCTGTACGAAAGGCATTACGACCACCTGCGGGTCCCGCATCCTGTCTAACTTCGTGCCGCCTTATAACGCGACGGTTGTGGAAAAACTCCGCGACGCGGGCGCGGTCTTCACCGGCAAGGCCAACATGGACGAATTTGCGATGGGGTCGTCCACCGAAACATCCAATTTCGGCCCGACGCGCAATCCGTGGGATTTGGAACGCATCCCCGGCGGCTCCAGCGGCGGATCGGCCACGGCCGTTGCCGCTGATGAATGCATCGCTTCCATTGGTTCCGATACGGGCGGATCGATCCGCCAGCCGGCCGCGCTTTGCGGCGTCGTCGGGCTGAAACCCACCTATGGCCGTGTTTCCCGCTTTGGCTTGATTGCCTTTGCCTCCTCGCTGGACCAGATCGGACCCTTTACCAAGGACGTGGAAGACGCCGCCATCATGATGAACGTACTCGCCGGCTACGATCCCAAAGAATCGACATCGGTGAAAGCAGAGGTGCCTGACTACCGCCAGTTTATCGGCCGTGACATCAAGGGCTGGAAAATCGGCATTCCCAGGGAATATTTTGTCGATGGCATCGATCCGGAAGTGGCCGCCGCCGTCAAAAAAGCGATTGCCGTTGTGGAGGCCTGCGGAGGGGAATGCATCGATATATCGCTCCCGCATACGCAATATTGCCTGGCCGTTTATTACATTATCGCTCCGGCGGAGGCCTCGTCCAACCTGGCGCGTTATGACGGCGTCAAGTATGGTTTCCGGACGGCCGACGCCCGCGATCTGGCCCAGATGTATACCAAAACCCGCCGCGAGGGATTCGGCGCGGAAGTCAAGCGCCGCATCATGATCGGCACCTACGCCCTGTCCGCCGGCTACTACGACGCCTACTACGGTAAAGCGTCGCAGGTGCGGGCGCTCATCCGCCGGGATTTTGACGAAGCGTTCCGGAAGTGCGATGTGATTCTCACGCCGACCACGCCAACGCCCGCGTTTAAGATCGGCGAGAAAACGGATGATCCGCTGCAAATGTATCTGTCCGATATCTTCACGATCTCCACCAATCTGGCGGGCATACCGGGCATCTCCGTTCCGTGCGGGTACACCGACGCCGGACTGCCCATCGGCGTCCAGTTTCTGGCCGGTCATTTCGAAGAAGGAAAATTACTGCAAATTGCCTCGGCGTACGAAAAAAGCGCTGCCATTGAAAAAAGGAGGCCGACGTTATAATGGAATTTGAAACAGTCATCGGGCTTGAAGTCCACGCCCAGTTATTAACGAACACCAAGATTTTCTGCAACTGCTCCACGAAATTCGGCGGAGCGCCCAACAGCCATGCCTGCCCGGTCTGCCTGGGCATGCCGGGCGTCCTGCCCGTCCTCAACAAAAAAGTGGTTGAGTTTGCCATGAAGATGGCGCTCGCGACGAATTGCACGATTAATCCGGCCAATGTTTTCGCGAGGAAAAATTATTTTTATCCCGATCTGCCCAAGGGTTATCAGATCTCGCAGTATGCCTATCCGCTCGCCGAGCACGGCTATATCTGGCTGGAGATGAATGGAGAAACAAGAAAGATCGGGATCACCCGGATTCACATGGAAGAGGACGCGGGTAAACTGATCCATGATGAGAATAACCCGGCAAGCTACGTGGATTTGAACCGCACGGGTGTACCGCTCATTGAAATCGTCGGGGAACCGGATATCCGAACACCGGAAGAGGCGGCTGAATACCTCAAGCGCCTGCATGAAATACTCGTGTACCTGGAAATCTGCGACGGCAACATGGAAGAAGGCTCCTTCCGCTGCGACGCCAATGTCTCCATCCGGCCGATGGGTCAAAAGGAGTACGGCACCCGTACGGAACTCAAGAACATGAATTCCTTCCGCAACGTCCAGCGGGCGCTGGAGTATGAAGTCAAACGACAGATGTATCTGGTGGAAAACGGCCAGAAAATTACTCAGGAAACCCGCCTGTGGGACGATGCGCAGGGTGTGACCAATCCCATGCGCAGCAAGGAAGAGGCGCATGACTACCGCTATTTCCCCGACCCCGATCTGGTTCCGGTGGTCGTGGACGAAGCCTGGGTCGCCAGGATCCGCGGGGAATTGCCGGAGCTGCCGCAGGCGAAAAGGGAGCGGTTTATCACGGAATATCAAATCCCCGTCTATGACGCGGGCGTGCTGACTGCGGAGAAACCGCTGGCGGAATACTATGAGAATGTGGTGCGGCTCTGCGGGAAGCCCAAGCAGGCCAGCAACTGGGTGATGGGGGATGTGCTGCGTTTTCTCAACGAGGATAAACGCACGATCCGCGAATGTCCGATCACGGCCCAGGCGCTGGCCGACATGATCAAGCTGATTGAAGAAGGCGCGATCAGCGGCAAAATGGCCAAGGATGTTATTGGCGATATGTATAAAACCGGGAAGACCCCGCAGGAGATCATTAAGGAAAAAGGCCTGGTGCAGATTACCGATGAAGGCGAATTGTCCAAAACCATCAGCGCGATTATTGCGGCCAATCCCAAACAACTTGCGGATTACCTAAGCGGCAAAGACAAGCTCTTCGGCTTCTTTGTCGGCCAGGTGATGAAAGCGACCGAGGGCAAGGCCAATCCGCAGCTGGTCAATGACCTGCTGAAAAAGATGCTTGCCGGATCATGATTAAACCCGTTTATTGGAAAAACCACTCCGTCATCCTGCTCGATCAGAAAGCGCTGCCGCTTGCCGAACGGGAAGTGGTCTGCTCCGGCTACCGGCAGGTGATTGCCGCCATTAAAGATCTGACCGTCCGCGGCGCGCCGGCCATCGGCGTGGCTGCCGCTATGGGTGCGGCGCTGGGCGCGCGGACACTTGCGGGCCTGCCTCCCGAAAAATTCAAAAAAAAATTCAACGCGCTTTGTGATGAAATTGCTAAAGCCCGACCCACGGCGCGCAATCTTTTCTGGGCGCTGGAACGGATGAAAAAGCATCTGAATGAGGCCATCGCTTCCGGCAAACAAAACCTGGCCATGGAACTGGTCTCTGAAGCGAAACGGATTGGCGCCGAGGATATCGAAATCAACAAACAAATGGGTCGTTACGGCAGTGAATTATTCGCTGATGGCGACAACGTCCTGACCCACTGCAACGCGGGCGCACTTGCGACCGCGGGCTACGGAACGGCGCTGGGCGTCATCCGCGCGGCTGTTGCCGCGGGCAAAAAACTGCATGTTTTCGTCGATGAAACGCGGCCGGTGCTTCAGGGAGCAAGACTGACCGCCTGGGAAATGCAGAAGGAAAAAATACCGGCGACGCTGATTTGCGACAACATGGCCGGATACCTGATGCAGCAGGGCAAAATCGACAAGATCATCGTCGGTGCGGACCGCATTGCCGCCAACGGCGACGCAGCCAACAAGATCGGGACCTATTCGCTGGCAGTCCTGGCGCGGGCGCACCGGATTCCCTTTTACATCGCCGCGCCTCTTTCCACGTTTGACTTCAAGTTGAAAACCGGCGCCAGGATCCCCATCGAAGAAAGACAGGCCAGTGAAGTAACATCTTTTCGCGGTGTCCAGTCGGCGCCCCAGGGGATGAGCGTTTGCAATCCGTCATTTGATGTAACCCCTGCCCGTTTCATTTCGGCCATTGTCACAGAAAAAGGAATTTTAACCCGCCCCTATACGAGGGCTATCTGTGGCCTGCGCAAAGGAACTGCCTGAAAATGAAATTACTGCTTTTTGATTTTGATGGTGTGCTGGTTGATTCGCTGACTGTCTATGAAAAGACGGTCACGGATTGTCTTCAGGTCATCGGACAGCCCCTCACGCGCGGCCGGGAAGAATTTCTGGAACTCTTCGAAGGGAATTTTTACGAATCCCTTGTGCAAAAGGGCGTTGATCTGGACAAATTCATGAAAGCCTCTGTGGGGATTCTGGAGAAGATCAACTACGCCGAGATGAAACCCTTTGACGCTGTCCGGCCTGTTTTGCGCGAGCTGGCTAAAAATCATCCGATGGTCGTCATTTCCTCCAATGACACGCCGACCATCCAGGAAGCCCTGCGCCTTTACGATTTCAATAATATTTTTCAGGATGTTCTGGGCTCTGATTTCATGCTCAGCAAAAAAGATAAAATCCTCTACATCATCAGAAAATACAACATTACCCTTCCTGATATTTATTATGTTGGCGATACGACCGGCGATATCAAGGAGGGCAAGCAAGCCGGCGTGAAGACCGTGGGGGTGACCTGGGGATGGCACACGAAAGAGCTGATGGCCGCCTCCCGGCCCGACTATCTCTTTGATAAACCGGAAGATTTGCTGAAGCTCAATTGAAGGTTAAGTTTCTTTCGCCGTTTTCCGATAACATTAAAGAACCGGGAGGAGACTATGTCATCAGCATTTGGAACGGCCCTCGGCGCCCTTCGGGCTTTCAGCATCAAGCTGGATGTAAACGCCAACAATATCGCCAATGTCAATACCGATCATTTCAAGAAAAGCCGGGTCAATCTGCAGGAAGCGGCCCCCGGGGGCGTGAAGGTGACGATCGAACAGATCAACACGCCGGGGATTTCTCTGGGGCCTGATGAAAGGACCGGAGAAGAGCGCGAATCCTCCAATGTTGAACTCGAGACGGAATTCGTCGATCAGATCGTCACGCGGTATGCCTTTGAAGCGAATGTGGTCACGGTCAGGACAGCTGAGGAGACACAAAAGGTGCTGCTCGATATCATTTCCTGATCTCTTCTACAAAAATCAAATGCACAGTTGCAGCCGTATTCATTTGCAATACCCCGCAAGATCGTTGTTTGACGAGGCATCGCCCCTCGTCATTTCCCGATCCGCAGCAAAACTATGCTAATCTTTTTCAATATGGAATCCCGAATCTGAATTTCCCGTTATTTTCCAGTTTGAGCTCCAACACGTGTGGGTGCAGCCACTCGATGCTCCTGTCGTACACCTGGTGATCTTCTTACCGTTTCCTCCAATACTAACTTCTATTTTAGTGGGGCACTTTGCTCCGAATTCGAACGTGTAACTGCTTTCCCGCCCTTCTATATAAGATGTCATAAAGTCGCCATAATCATATCCTTGCCCGTAGTATGCCGTTGCCGCTGAATGCACTTCATTCGTGTCGTTCTTAATTTTCACCTTTATTGCCTGCGTGAATTTGCAGACTCACTGTTGCACAAGATTTATGTGAATTCAGTATAATTAAATTAAACTCACGGCAAAATTTTCGCAGAATACTTCGGCAAGCTTCAAGAGCAGGCTATTTCAATCAACAGGTAAGCCGAAGTGTTTCATATCATCGCCAAGCGAAAACCGATCGTGAACATGACAGCGAGCGGCACCTTGTTAGAAAATTGTTAAATTTACTTACCGCCACCTTCCATACAGTCGCCTTTGTAACAGGGTCTGAATTTAAGGATCCTGATGCTGCGATTCAGAGCGTCAATTTAAAATTTGATTTTGTAATGAATTAAAATAATTTACTGATATTGGGGAGCTTTAACTTTTCTTTAATCTGAACACATTTGCACATTGACAGCCGTACTCATTTGACGTTAGATTAACGGCGTCCACCACTCTCGGGGAAGTGCCAAGGTCACTGGTGGGCCTCCTGGACTTCAAATCCAGTGTGGGGCGCTAGAACCGTCCCAGGTGGGTTCGATTCCCATGCACTTCCGCCATTTTATTTGCGAATTTAAATTCTTATCGAATAAGTTCCTTTAACCTTTAAAAAGGTCAGGTTCAATATCTTCCCACCAACATAGAGTAGATCTTGTTTATTTGACGGTAATTACCGGGCAGGTGGCATTCAGGATGACATGCTGAGCTGTTGAACCGGTAAGAATTTTCCCCACCCGAGAGGTTTTGGCAACCCCTACTATAATAAAATCAGCATGAACATCCTCAGCAAAATCAACAATATCTTCGCCTGGCTGCAGGCCGCGAATAAGCAAGTGTTGTTCACAATTGATTCCTGCCTCGGCAAGTGCTTCTTCAACAAATTTCAGTTGCATCTCTGCTTCATCAATGTCTTTTGTGTCCGAGGCCCGCCCTCCGATACGAGAAACAACAACATTAACCTTTGCATTCATTTCTTTAGCCAGTTTTTTAGTCAGATCCAGTGCTGTTTTCGATGCATCGGAACCATCATACGCCAAAACTAAATTCATTTATTCTCTCCTTTCCCGTCGGGTTTAAAAATAATTAGAATACAGTACGCGCTTAATATAATAACTAAGATAACTTACTGTCAAGTTTAACTTTTGATAACCTGACAACTTTGACAATCTGTGCTGGATTTGAAGACAGGAAAAGTATATTCAAATAAAAGCTGTTGCTTAGTAGGTAAAGTTTAATTTTATAAATAAGGAAGGCAGAGTCATTTCTGACCCTGCCTCTATTTTTTGGATTCCTTCCAGGGAAGGAATCCAAAATTTCTATCCTGCGTTAAATCATTCTTTAATCTGCCTTGGACATTTCTTTGGACATGATCAGCAACTGCTCAAGTTTAGATATCTTCTCAGAGAGGGAAGCGATACTTTTTTGCTGCTGTTCAAGTATTATCTGTTGCTGTACGTTGACTTTCTGCTGGTTTTGTATAATTGACTCATGTTCCTCGGCAACCCTCTGCTGCTCCTGTATAACCCTGGTCAGCACCGAGACAACGTCCATGGAGCTTATGCCCTTGCGTTCTTTCGCGGCAACCAGTTCCGGGACGTCCTCGGCAATAAACCCGACATGATTCTCCCCGGGAGATGTTTTGTAAGAGAACGTGACCGGCTGAAGACCCTGGAGCGTCTTCAGGGCGTCTTCCGCCTTTAACTGCTGAATGTTATCTTTATATTCCCTGCTCGACGGCGTCACCACGGTCGCATACAGGGTTCCGTTGATCGTGACGGTGTTGGCGCTGAAGTCCCCATAAATCAGCGGGGTGGCCGTGCTGGAGTTGTCAATATAGAGCTTGCCCGAGCCCGTCTCGTTGCGTCCCGCGTTGTAGCCTATGAAGACATTACCGATGCCCGTTGTGTTTTCGTAGCCGGCAAAGTTGCCGAGGTAGAGGTTGTTGCTGCCGGTCGTGCTTTTGTAGCCGGTGGTATACCCAAAAAAGGTGTTGTAGTTGCCCGTGGTATTGGCGTAGCCTGAGCCATATCCGAGGAAGGTATTGTATTGGCCGGTGGTGTTTTTGTAACCGGCGGCATATCCGATAAAGGTGTTGCGTTGACCTCCCGTATTGGAGAAGCCGGCGGAATATCCGTAAAAAGCGTTAGCTGTGCCGGTGGTAGTGGATCCTCCGGCATAATACCCTCTGTAGGTGTTGGTGGAAAAACCATTTGGAGCCGCTTTTACGCCAATATCAATGACATGAGTCGTTGAGGAATCAATCCTCGATATAATGATGGTTTTGGCATCGTAACTTAAACGTCCATTCAGTGTTTCAGGGCTTCCACCACCTGTCGTTACGGTAAAAGTACCATCGGTATTAACTGAATATGTTCCGGAAACCGGATCGGTCGAAGTAGTCCCGCTCGAGTCTTTTCTAACTTCACTGCCTGAAAAATTTCCAGCCCCATCAAAATCCAACTTCATAAGGTGTGTAAATGAATCCCCTGGTATCAGGGTTAATCCGCCAAGGTAGTACGCCCCCTTCAAATTCGCATTGGTAAAGCCGGCGGCAAGAGTAATGGCGGGAATGAGAAGAAGCATCAATGATATGCCAGCCCAGATCTTTATTATTCTCATCATACGAACCAATGAAAAAATGGCGACATTCGCTTGCATGGTTTTATCCTCCTTTTCAGAAAACTCCAGAAAGTTGCGGGTTAGGTTGATAGGTTAAATAATGCATATCTTTTCTTATAAATGCCCCCCGGTTAATGAAAAGTCAAGGATGAAGTCTGGCGTCCTTGATGCGGTTGGCTTTTAAAAATCAACCGTGGAGCACATCAAGCGGAAAATTCCTGATCGGCTATAACTTTTTCAGAAAGTAATGATCGACAAATCACACCGTCTGATGTAACTTTCTTCCCGAAAACAATAAGGCAAATGGAGATGATAATCTTTCATTTAATGAAAGAAAAATAAACAACCGAAAAATGGTCAAAGAGTCAACCATCATATTTCCTTTTTAAAGGATGATCATGCGTAAATTTATTGTTGCTATCTTTGTTTTGTTAATTCTCCTTTATCCTTGCTCCGGAAAAAGTGAAACAGCAAGTGACTGGTACAATAAGGCAAAAGCATTAAATTATACCGACCAGAAAAAGGCCATCGGATATTTAAACAATGCTCTCAGACTTCAGCCGAATTATGCAGATGCCTACAACGACCGGGGGATTGCATACACTCAGCTTGGCCAGAATGAACAAGCCATCAAGGACTTTAATGAAGCCATCCGCTTAAAACCCGACAATGTTAACGCCTACAATAACCGGGGGATTGTTTATTTTAACCTGGGTCAGTATCAACGTACCATAGAAGATTCTAATGAAGCCATCCGCCTGAAACCCGACAATGTCAACGCTTACAATAACCGGGGGGCTTCTTATCTAAAGCAGGGTAATAAAAAGCTGGGCTGTCGTGATTTGCAGAAAGCCTGTGCATTAAAAAATTGTCTATTGTTTGAATCTGCTAAAACCAAGGGATTCTGCCGGTAAGTACTTAACTTTTCTTATCATTCAAAAATGTCATCCTCATCTTTGCTTTCATCGCAGGCCAGAGTGTTATTGAAACGACTGCCGCAATGAGGACGCAGAGGAGGCGCAAAGATATTATGGTTTAATTGGGTTTGATTCCCGGGCACTTCTGCTAATTCTCAAAAAAACCCGATACCGCTGAGATGGTGTCTCGCTACCGGGTTTGTTAATATGTGCCGTCATGAAGAACATCTAAATGAACTGCTTTCAGGTGATCAGCTGCACGGTTTAACGTCCGGGAGTGCCCTCCCTGGCTTGCTTTGACAGGGATGCGGATGGTGTTGTTTCCAAGGCCAGCATATCGAGAAGCACATTGATGCTCTCGTTTATGAATGGAATATACTGGTCCCGGGCCTTCTTTTTGATCTCGGCCTGAGTCTCTTTTTTGCCATTGCCTTCCTTCTTGGCTTCTTTGCGCAGGTCGGCAAGCCGGATGATGCCTTTTTTTGCAGCCGCTTCTTGATTGTTCTTAATGATTTCGGCAAACTTCGCCTCCCCGGCAACCCGGACGCCGGATCTTGCTGCCAGTTTCGAGAGCAGGGGCTGTGAAACAGGTTTCCAGAGCGCGTCGCTTCCCGATGGCTCGAGGAAGGGAGAGATCTCCTGGGCCGGCAGCGGATAGTCCAGCGCCGTTTCACCAACATCCTCGAACATGAACCAGAACGGTAGCCGCACATCCGCTTCCACACCCACCTTCTGCGTCGATTTGCCGCCGGGCAGAAAATAAAGCGCCATGGTGACTTTCATGCCGCCCAGATCCCGGGGCAGTGGCGTCAGGGTCTGGACGGACCCTTTGCCAAAGGTGTGATCCGAACCGATGATCACCGCGCGATGATAGTCTTTGAGAGCACCCGCCACGATCTCGCTCGCTGACGCGCTGAGCCGGCTCGTCAGTACGACGAGGGGGCCCGAATAAATCACGTCGGGGTCTTCTGCGGGGAAAGTCATCACCTCGCGTTTGTCGCCTTTCATTCCCGCTGCGCTTGATCCATTGGCCAGAATCGTCTCCTGCCCGAGGCCATCCTTGACCGCCACGATTCCGCCCTGACCGAGAAACAGGCCGGCGATGCGTACCGCGTCTGAGAGCAGGCCGCCGGTATTGCGCGACAGGTCCAGCACAATCCCGTCGACCTTCTCCCGCCGAGCTTCCACCAGCAGGTTTTTCACGTCCAGGTAGGAGGACTTTTCACCTTTTTCATCACCATAGAAGGAAGGAAGATCGATCACGCCGAATCGGTAAGGCCTGCCGTTCATCTGCCGCGTCTCGTAAGTGATCTTGGCTTCCTGCTCCTTAATATCAATTTTGTCGCGCGTGATGGTGAGGTCGAAGCGGGAGGTGCGCTCGGCCTGCCGTAGAATCGTCAAGGTGACTTTTGTTCCCTTCTTGCCGCGGATCATTTTGATGACGTCGCGCAGGTCCATATCGATGACATCCACGGGCCGCTGACCTTCCTGCGCCACGGCGATGATCTTGTCTTTCGGCTTGAGCAGACCTGAGCGTTCGGCCCCTCCGCCGGGCATCAACTCCTCGATGATCGTAAAACCGTTGTCGCTGCTGAGAACGGCCCCGATCCCCTCCAGGGAGAGCTGCATATGGATCCGGAGATCCGCGAAATTTTCCGGGGGCAGGTAGGTTGAGTGCGGGTCCAGGGCAAGGGCGAAAGCCTCGGCGGCGCTGGCAATGAGCTTTTCGGGATTACGTTCGACGACCCGCTTCGTCTGTAGTTCGTAGCGATGGATCTGCTTTTTTTTGGACTCCGCCAGATCGATGCCGGCAAGCAAATCGTTCTCGATCTGGAATTGCATGACCATTTTCAAAAGCGCGCGCTTTTCGGCCGCCGTCTGCACGTAAGGACGCTTTTTCACGTCGATCAGCAGCTCCGCCGTCTCATCCAGCCGGTAGTCCGGGCCCAAAATCTCTTTGACCAGGGCTTCGTTTTCCTTTGCCCGCGCGACAAGGAGGTCGTAAACCTGTTTGAGCGATGCACAGTTTCCCGATTCAATAATGGTAAACACCTGCTGCAAATCCTTCTTCAGTCTTTTCACATCGGATGCATACAGCAGCGTTTTAGAGGGATCGAGGTTCTTAATCATCTGATCGGTGGCATGGGCCCTGATCTCCGTGGTCAAGTCCTTCATGGCGTAGTGGTTGGCCAGGTAGGTGCCCATCAACATGGGCAGACGGCTGCAGGTCAGGTTTTCGGCCACGGATGAGGAGACGGGTAACAGCAGGAGCACAAGCAGGATCAGCAATAATCGGCCGAAAAAGAAATCTCTTTTGCCGGCGAAGACGGTTCTGCGGTTGTGAAGGTTGTCCCCGGAGACGTCTCCGGAATTGGTCACGATGCTTGTATCGCGCATGCTCATTCTTTTTGTTCCCTCCGCCGTCAGGCCGTTGATCATTTTGGTCTATGGCTGTGACGATAGAGGGGCGAAGGGATTCTGTCAAGGAGAAAGGGAAATGAAGTGCTGGAGGTTCAAAGGTGCTGCTCTATTGTCCAATTCACTCAACCAGTCATCGGAAGGAGAATCCCTCCTGAAAGAGAGGGTTCCTTTATTTTAAGGCAAGCGTGGGAATGAGATAAAGCATGGATAGAACAAGAAAGATCAGGAAAATCCTGTTCATCCATTTTTCACCGGCTAAAACTTTCTCTTCCCAGTCTGTGAATTCGATAAGATGGCGGAACCGGCTGATCGCGCTCCTTTTCGCCTGAATCCTGATGGCCATTGGGCTCGTTTGTCCTGTATCGCTCTTGAACGGTGTTGCTATGGCACACATGGTCATGGCCTCCCGATGCTTATATCGGCAGAATCGGCCGGATAGTTTAATGTTATGAGAGATATTCCAGGGGCAAAGCCTGACCGGATACCACGGCGTCAGGGCACCTGCCGTTCGGACAAGACATATCGATTGACAGGAGCAGGGGTTGATTCTATAATCCGCCATCTTTTTCAAAGGAGACCTTACGTGAAGAAATTATTGATTATTGTTGTCATGGTTCTTTTATTGCTGGCGGGATGTTCAACGGCGCAAAAAGTATCACCGGAGGAGCAGTTCAAAAAAAGTTTCTCCCAGCACAAATACGAAACATTTACGAAGACGCCCATTCCAGGCGTCTATGAAGTTTATAATGGACGGCAGGTTTACTACTATCTTCCGGAAGGCGATGTGGTCCTGGTGGGGAATATGATTTCCAGGGACAATATCAATCTCACCCAGGAAAGCGTCATGAAAAGAATGGCATCCAAACTGACCGATCTTCCACTCGACCAGGCGCTGAAAATCGGCAGCGGGAAAACGACAGTGGTCGAATTCATTGATCCGAATTGCCATTATTGCCGGTTATCCTTTAACTTTTTCAATGCAAGAAAAAAGGACATAACGATGTATGTTTTCTTCCACCCCTTGTCAGAGGATTCGACAAAGAAAATCCGCCATATTGCCTGCTCCAAAGACAAGGCCGCGGCTTACGATGATGTTTTGAGCGGGAAAATGGATGGAAATGACAAACTTAATTTGTGCACCGATCAGGAAGCCGAAGAGATGCTGAAGACCCATCAAAAGATCAGCGCCAGGGTCGGCATCCGGGCGACACCGCTGTTTTATGTCAAAGGCCAGGTTGTCCCGGGCTTCGATCAACCGGCTATTGAACAGCTTTTAAAAGAATAAGACTGGGAGGAAGTTGTTTGATGAAGGAAGCGTTGGCGTTTTTCGCAAGCATTATTTTTTTATATTCTCTTTCTGCTGGCACTGCTTTCGCCCAATCTGCGGGTAAGGCAATTGTGGACAGCGCTTGTTCCCAATGTCACAGCACGGGGAAAATTCATAATGCCAATAAGAAACCGGCCGAATGGCAGGCAACCCTGGACCGGATGATTCATAAGGGCGCGAAAATAAAGCCGGAAGAAAAAAACACTGTTCTAAAATACCTCATGACCTTGAACAAGTGAAAAATGAAAAAGCGGCTGTCTCTTTCCTGGAGACAGCCGCTTTTTTAGTTGTGCGCCCGGCAGGGCGCACAGACTTGGTGGTGCAAGTCCACTACTCACCCGGCAAGGGGAAGAGTTAGCCGAACGGCAAGGGTGTCGCGGGTGACTGCGAATCTGGAGGAAGCCGAA
>JAIGNE010000076.1:0-2905 GCA_036528635.1 Deltaproteobacteria bacterium | reverse complement strand
CCCGCGAGTGGTACGTGCCGTGCAGGGTAGAAGCGATATCGTCGTGAAGAATCAACATCGGCTCTCATGTGATTCGTGCACTCTCGCCACCCGCGAGTGGTACGTGCCGTGCAGGGTAGAAGCGTTATAGCAGCAGTGGCTCTTACGCCCAGGCGGCAATAACCGTAGGTATTTGTCGATCAAGGACTAAGAGGCACTCCGTTCGATAGGCAATACTTTCAGGGTTGCAGGACAGACGTTTTGTCTGTCCTGCAACAAAACATTACCCCAGGACATGCGGCATGCTTGTCCAAAGACCAAGGAGGACCCCATGGATTTAAAACAAGTTAATGATACACTGAATACGTACATCCGGCCGCAAACATTCCCCATCGCCATTAAGCTCTTCACGGCACAGGAAGCCCTGCCGGCTAAGGCCAAAATCCCCGTCAAAGACCTGGGCTACCAAATTGCGCTTTGCCAGGCCTGGGGTCTCTCCAGGCGATATGGATGGACCGTGGCCGTCGGCAAAGACGACCAGTGCTGTATAGGAGGCCACGTCGCCATGGGGTTTATGGACAATCCGCCCCAGATAGGCTCCGGTGATACTGAAAACAGGCACGAGCCGGGCACGTACGCCTATATGGTCTCGGCGCCCATCGACCGGGCCGATTTCGAGCCGGACATGATCTGTCTGTACGTCAACTCCGCCCAGGCCATGCGTTTGGCGCAATCGGCAGTCAACGGCGGCGGGGGGATAGCGCCCACGTTTGCGACCGGTATGGGGAGCTGCGGCGACGTTGTGGCGCGTACGATCAAGACCGACCTGAACCAGTTTATCCTCCCTTCAGGAGGAAACAGAATCTTCGCTTCCACTCAGGACCATGAACTTGTCTTCACGATCCCGAAAAGCAAAATCGACATGATGATGAAGGCGCTGGCGGATACGCATGCGGCCGGTTTCCGCTACCCCACTTTGATGGATGTGCGGCATCGCCCAAATCTGCCGCCTTTCCTCGAAATTCCATAGGGGTGATCATCTTGATGCCGTGAGAAGCTGCAAAGACTAAATCACAGGAATAATCCACGGGCATGCCAGTAGCATGACAACATCGGCTCGCATGTGATTCGTGCGTGCTCGCCACCTCGCGCCACCTTTAGGTGGTCAGGTGGTTCGTGCCGTGCAGAGTGGAAGCTGTCTGATGCCAGGAGAAAACGCACGCGGTTGAAAAAAAGGGATTCTGAGAACGGATGAATTGCGCAAGCATCGGCTGTCGATATTTTCAGCCTTATCGGGCATGGCAGCCTCAAAATGAAATGTTACTCTCTTGCATCCGATATTCACGATTTCAGCAATTGCTCAATGCGGAATCATTGCAGGTATATTCAATCATCGATGCAGTGCTTAATCATTGTAAGAAGACGGAGTTTTC
Source organism: Deltaproteobacteria bacterium (assembly GCA_036528635.1). GTDB lineage: Bacteria > Desulfobacterota > Syntrophia > Syntrophales > Smithellaceae > UBA8904. The sequence goes on along the minus strand of JAIGNE010000076.1, from coordinate 1,493 downwards.
TTGACGGCAAGAGTAAAGACGATCACGGATCGTGACTTTTTTTCGGCGGACCCGGTAAAAAAAGAGAGATTTGACATTTAAAGGAAAAGGACTAAAATTATAGACAAAGGTAGGCATCGTCACAAGGTTAACGATTAATTCAGACCCTTTTAAAACGGTGATGCCATGAGAATATTATTGAATCCCCGTGTCTCGGCAAGAGTGCGGGGATTTGTGTTTTTATTAACCGGTCAATGAAACTATCGTCTGATGATTTTATTTTTGAATTAGTTAATAATATTTGGTTCTTACAGCAAAGAAAGGGGGATAAAAAATGTTTAAAAAGATTTTGGTTCCTCTGGATGGTTCGCAGATTGCGGAAAGGATTCTGGTCCAGGTCGAGGATTTAGCCAAGATACATGATGCAGAAGTAATCCTTATCCGAGTGGCCTATTCCCATGCCTTAACGAATGAGAAACTTGCGGAACGTGAACTGCAAGCTGTTGCTGATGCAAAGGACTATCTGGCCGGACAGGAGGTAAAGCTCAAAAGCGCAGGAATTAAGGTTTCTTCACTGACTCCCTGCGGTCATGCCGCCGAAAAAATAGTAGAACACGCCAGAATCAGCAATTGTGATCTGATCGTTATGTCTACACATGGAATATCCGGTCTTGGCCAATTTGTTTTGGGTGGCGTTGCCATTAAAGTCCTTCATGTGGCAACGGTTCCCATTCTTTTATACAGAATCAGCAAATAACGTTCTGCTTAACGCCACCAGCAAGATTGAAGGGAGGTCTGTTATGCCAGCAAGAAAATTGAAAGAGTTTCTGGATAGCCGGGCGGTTAAATACTTGAAGATTGCGCATTCACCAGCCTATACGGCCCGGGAAGTTGCTCAGTCTTTGCACATCAAGGGGCATAAGGTGGCAAAGACCGTTATTGTCTTCATCGAGGGCAAGATGGCCATGGCGGTTATGCCGGCTAACCGCTCCATCGATTTCGATCATTTTCAGAAGGAAATCGATGCAAAAGAGATCAAACTTGCGTCCGAAGGACAATTCAGGAACATGTTTCCGGATTGCGAGGTCGGTGCCATGCCTCCTTTCGGCAACCTGTACGGGATGGAAGTCTATGTGGACAGGCATCTGACGGACGATGAAGAAATATTTTTCAATGCCTGCTCCCATTCGGAGCTGATCCGGATGTCTTACCAGGACTTTGAGAGACTCGTGAATCCCAAGGTGGTCATCCTTACCTGAGCGAGCAAAGGGACGCTGTTGCCCCCATTTGCTGTCCCCCGCTGGCGGAGGTGGGTGGTAGCAGTTGCACCGGGGCATGTCTTCGCTCAATGTCCTCGACTGTGGCGCTAATTCCATCCCATATCAAGTGATCTGGTCAAGTAAAAACGGACACCCGGTTAAGCTGCTTTTGCCAACATAAAACTCTTTTCAAAATCATTCGGATTTTTGTATTTCAAATACGAATGAAGACGATGGCTGTTATAAAACATCTCG
>JAIGNE010000075.1:0-61100 GCA_036528635.1 Deltaproteobacteria bacterium | reverse complement strand
AAATGAATCATCTGGCCAAAGCCTGCGAGGCGGCCGAAGAAGTCAAAGCAACGTATGATTCCTGGTATGCCAATATGGCCACCAAACGGCAGCTGATACCGCTCTATGCCATCAAGGCCCTGTTTGTCTTTGCCGAAGTGTATGTAGCCATGTGCCTTCTGGATCAGGCGCTGATTGCCGCAAAGAAATCGGCGACTCTGAAGCCGGGTGAAGGAGATTACACCTTCTACCAGGGCAAGATCGCCTCGGCCCGGTATTACGCCAACAACATTCTGCCGAATGTCCCCATGCTGGCTGCCTTGATCAAGAGCGAAGAGGACACGGTATTAACCTGTCCGGAAGAGGCGCTGGTGGTCAGTTAGACCGGCACCGGAAAATGGCCAGATACTTCGTTGCCCTTCAGCCCGCGGCCGCTGCGGCGTACACAAAAGGTACGCCTCACGCCCCGGGCTTCGCGCGCCTCGTCTCTGGACTCATTTTGCGATGCCGGAAGTATCATCATAGTACGAAAATACAGAACAAGGGGTTGCAACCACCTCTGAAGGGTGGCTAGTCCCCTTGTTCTTAAGAACTGAGGAGAATGAAAAATGAGAGAAATTTATTTAGTCGAAAGCGTCCGGACGGGCATTGCCAAGGCCGGGAAGAACTCGTGGTTTGCCAATTTGCGGGCTGACGACATGTCCGCACTGGTGATGAATGAAGCCATCCTACGTGCGGGACTGGAAGACAAGAAAGAAAAGATCGACGACGTTATCTGGGGCGGCACGGCGCTCATGAAGGACATGGGCTCCAATATCGGCCGGCTGTCCGGAATTATGGCGGGACTTCCTTTCAGCGTCCCGGGCTGCACCGTGGACCGTTTCTGTTCTTCAGGCTTGCAGACAATCGCTTTTGCCGTGGCTTCGATCAACATGGGCTGGGCGGATCTGATCCTGGCGGGAGGCGCTCAGCACATGACGCATATCCCGATGGGGACGATGTCCGATCCGAACCCGAGATTGCAGGAATTTACCGACCCGAAAATGGTTTCCATGGGCTACACGGCGGAAATGGTCGCGCGGAAGTACGGCATCACCCGCCAGGAGCAGGACCAGATGGCGGTGGAGAGCCACGCCAAGGCTCATGAAGCGACACAGAAGGGCCTGTTCAAAGATGAGATTCTGCCGATTGAAGCGGATGTTCCCCAGGAAGACGGCTCGACCAAAAAGATGGTGGTGGACCGCGACCAGGGCATTCGCCCAACCACAACTCTGGAATCGCTGGCCAAGCTGGAACCGGTCTTCATCAAGGATGAAAAAGGCACGGTCACGGCGGGGAACTCCAGCCAGACCAACGACGCGGCGGCCTGCGTGATTGTCGCGAGCAAAACGATGTGCAAAAAGCTCGGCCTCCAGCCCAAGATGAGGCTGGTCGAGTTTGCCGTGGTTGGGGTGGACCCGGCTTACATGGGCATCGGTCCGGCCCTGGCGATCCCGAAAGCCCTCAAGAAAGCCGGTCTAAAGAAAGAGGACATCGGCCTGTGGGAAGTGAACGAAGCTTTTGCCGCGCAGGCGGTTTACTGTACGAAGGAACTCGGAATCCGCGATCACAAGCTCCTCAATCCCAAGGGCAGCGGCATATCGCTGGGCCATCCGCTGGGCTGCACCGGCGCCCGGATCGCCACGACGATCATGCATGAGATGCCGTTCTACGGCGTCCGGTATGCAGTGGAAAGCATGTGCATCGGCCACGGCCAGGGCGCGGCGGCAATCTGGGAGTGGGTGGGAAAGTAGCTGTAGGGAACGGTTTCAAACCGTTCCCTACTATTCTCGGGGCGGGCTTCCCGTCCTTATTTCAAAAGAAAATGGAAGTTTGATAACTGAATATTGCCAATCGCGGGGTTGATAAGAGAGCATCGTGCATGTATTGAAAATGCTGATTTTGTTCCATCCGTTTTGTTTGTTACGTACGGCAGTGTACGCAGTTTTTTGTTTCACATTTCTGGTGTTGAAACGGGGATACTATTCAAACTGAGGAGGAGTAAAAATGAAGTATTGGAAAAGCAGTTTTGTTTTAACCGTTGTTTGTCTGGTTGTCATTTCATGGACGTTCATCGCCCGGGCGCAGGACATCGTCATCGGGTTTTCGGGGCCGCTCAGCGGTCCGGCCGCTGAATACGGCCAGGATTTGCTGTTCGGCATGGACATGGCAGTGAAAGAAATCAATGCCGCAGGCGGTGTTACCGTTAACGGCAAGAAGCATTTGCTCAGACTGGAAAAGCTGGATGACAAGAATGACCCCACGGCAGCTGTCAATAACGCCCGTCGTTTTCGCAGCAGCGGCGCTATCGCCATTTACAACGGAGTGTTCACCACCATCGCAGCCATGGCCAAGATCAACCAGGAAAAAGGCAGCGAGTTTCTGCTCATGGCCTACACCAGCACGCCTAAACTGACTGAAATGAGAAACCCCCTGCTCATCGGCATCACAGCTCCCGACTTCCGGATCTACATGCAGCAGTTTATTGAAATCGCCAAAAAGAAGGGCTTCAAGAAAATAGCCATGGTCGTCACCGCCGGCGCTTATGGAGAAGAATGGCGCACTGATTTCAAAAAGTACTGGGAGCAGGCCGGCGGAACCGTCACGGCGGACAAACCCGCCAATTACTATACGGAGACCGATTTTTCAGCGCCGCTCACCGCGGCTCTGGCCACCAAGCCTGATTGTCTGCTGATCGGGGGCCCCTCTTCCACAACCGCGCTGGTCTTCGAACAGGCGCGGGGCATGGGCTTCAAAGGCGGTTTCATTGTCATCGATCAGGCCAAACTGGATTACATGGCCAATCTGCTGAAAGGCTACAAATTGATGGAGAACACGATCGGCGTGGCGACCCCCCTGAGTGTGCCCGTTCCCGTGACGGACGATTTCGAGAAAAAATTCAAGGCCGCCTACAAACGGATGGTCACCTCGGAAGCCTACAGGACCTATGGCGCAACGATCGCTCTGGCCGGGGCCATTGAAAAAGCGGGCACGACAACCGATGTCCGGAAAATCCGCGCCGACTTCGCAAAAGCGCTGCCGATCACCGGCGATAAAATCCCGACTGAAATATTCGGCATCGCCCCGAACGGCCGCCTCCTGATCAACGGCGCCACTCAGACGATTGAAGGCGGCAAACTGACGCCTCCTGTCCAGTATTTCTGGTGGCTGAAAAACGACAAGGAATTGCAGGACATCCGAAAAATTTCCAAAAGCAAGGCCAACATGGTTGTCGTAAAAACGCCTTTTGACCTTTTGAATAAATAACGCCGCCCTGCCCGACCACAGCAAGGTGGAATGGTTTCCGAAAGAGGGGACGGTCGCTTAAAGGCGCCCGTCCCTTTTTGTTTTGCCGGCCGATTCCGGCGATGCCCCGCCCGCAGCGCCTGTCGAATACGTCTGGAGGTCGCTGAAGGCATTCATCCTTTGCAGATTTTCCAGCGCTTCTTCGTGAAGCGCCTGCCATCCGGCGCGGCTGACCTTGCGATTGAAGAAGAACTGCATGACCGGCTTCACGAGGTACTGCCACAGGGCCGTCCACACAGCCCCCTGGCTCCCGATAAAAGCCGACGGCGTCCACCAGCCGAGAGCGTTCTGGCGGTAATACCAGAAGAAGTACTGGAGCTGCTCCGCGGACAGATGCCTTGTCCTGACGTTTGCCCAGAAGCCATTGTACTTTGAGAAATCCCCGCGGTTTGTGACAAGGCCCTCCTCCAGAAGCTGCTCCCGAAGCCGGGTTTGGGGATACGGGGTCAGAATCTGGCAGTAAACCGCATCGACGCCGATGGTGTTGAGGAAGACGTAATTTCTCCGGATCGCATCTTCGTCATCGTCCGGCAGACCAAAGATGGCGCCCCCGAGCACCATGATGCCGCTGCGATGGCAAATATCAACAGCCTGCCGGGACACGGTCGTCACATCATATTTTTCAAGCGCCGCCAGGCTTTCCGCCGAAGCGTTCTCGATTCCGAGAAAAATGGCCCGGAACCCCGCCCGTCCCATTTTGCGAACCATCTCCGCGTTTCTGGCAATGGACAGACAATCGGCCTGGACCATGAGTCTCAAATCCCGGTACCCTTTTTGGAGGATGGCCTCGCAGATTTCATCGACCCACGCAGGACTCAGGACCAGATTGTCATCCACCACAAATATCGTGCGCGTTTTTTTGCGGCGGCGGATATCATCCAGATCATCCATGATCCGCAAGACGGGATAGGTCCGGTAGGATTTGCCGTACATATGCTGCATGCTGCAGAAGTTGCAGCCGCGGGTGCAGCCGCGGGAGGTTTCCAGGCACTCGATGCCGCTGAACATGAGATGGTATCCCCGGGTCAGACGCCGCTCGTCGCGGAGGGGAAGCTTTAAAGAAGAAAGATCACACGGCGTCGCCCGTTCGTTGTGGATAAAATCATTTTTCTCCTTAAAAGACAGGGAGGGAATGGACGCAGGATCGTCCTGCCCGTCCAGGGCATCGACCAGCCGGCGGAAGGCCGCCTCGCCCTCACCCCGCACAAGGAAGTCGATCAGGTCCGCTTCGGGCGAAGCGGAAATCTCCTCCGCTGAGAGGGTGGCGTGGTAGCCGCCTAAAGCGATCCGCACACGAGGCAGGATCGACTTGATGAGCCGGACGATCCGGATGCAGGTGTTGTACTGCCAGGTCATGGCGGAAAGGCCGACGAGGTCCGGGCTGATTTCCGTCAGCGTTTTTGTCAGATATTTTTTAAGGGACGTTCGCTTCCGGATGAGATCAATCAAAAAAACCCGGTGCCGCGCACCGATATTGCCGCCCACGCAGGCAATCCCATGGTTCGGCATATGCACGACGTCCTGATGCATAACGGCGGGAACTACATCAGGCATGGAAATGAGCACGACCTTCATGACGGCCTCGCTGTTTTATTGCCTTTAAGGAATGGGTTGATCCTCTCCCGGCAAGCGCCGTGCGCCTACTGCGGCACCAGAAACTTGAACGCCTCGGCTTTCCTGAAATGGGATGTCTGGTCTCCGCCCAGGTCGGGATTGCCGGTGAGGGTGAGCTTGCGCACGCCCGAATCCGGCTTGAAATCGACCTGATTGAGTCTCACCCACACCACGCTCGGACTGGCGGTACTTTCGAGAAAGTAAACCTTATTTTTCTGGTCCGCAACCGTGCGCCAGATCGTAGTCGATATATTGGGCTGGCTGGGCGTGCTGATGCCGCGGGGGACACTGACGTTGCGCATAACGCTGAAAACGGCGGCAACGGCCTCGCGCGGATTGGCGGACTGGGCGGCGGCATTGATATAGAACGACGCGCGGACAAAACGGTCGGCGGCCCGGTTTGTGCCCGGCAGCATGACGGTGCCGCCGATCTGCTTCCAGTATTCGTAAAGCGCAAGCTGATCGTCGTAGGCCGGTGAATTGGTCATCACCTGATACTGTCTGCCGTGATGGATGACCTGTTTGCCTTTGATGTACTCGAAGATGGCCGAGTCGCCCGAGGCGTCCGAAATCGAGAAGTGGACGGTGCCCGGACGGCCATTGGGGGCTGTGACGGAGAGGACGCGGAACTTTTCCTGGCGCATCACCGCCACGGCCTCTTCGACGGTCGCGAAATTGTCGAGGAGGTACTGGACCACCGCGCCGGTGACGATGGTGGGCCGCTGGTCATCCGGGGGGTATTCCGATTCGGCAAAGTAGAGCATGTTGGCAGCCAGGCCCTTTTCGTTCAGGCCGTCCGCGGTGCCGCATTCGTAGCCGGATGCGATGACGCTGCCGTATTTGCTCGTCCATCTCAGGGACTTTTTACCCATGTCGCTCCCGCGCGCCATGCCGCGCGGGAAAATCCAGAGGTTGGTTTGCATGTCTTCGACCCAGTCCATGGTGCGTCCCGTGACGGTCTGGCCTTCCTTGCCGAAATAGACGGCGCGTGTGCAGGCCTCTGCGGATTGCACCGATACGAGCATGAAGACTGTCAAAAGCAGCGCGCTATATAAAATGTGGTGACAATGGTTTGTTCTCATGAAAAATCTCCTTATCGTGATGCGTTATGTACCTGCGAATAATCAGCGGTGAGTGTTGCGAGTCCGCCGGATTGTTCCATTCAGTCAGCTCCTCCGCTCTTGGGCAGGGGTCATTCAATCCGCAAATCAGATATACACCAAAATTCATCAGGCCGACAATCAAAATTCCGCCCGAATCCCAAAGCCCGGCCGATCACCGGCGATAAAATCCGGCCGAAATATCCGGCATGGCCATTAATGGACAGGATGAAATGCTACCGGCAATGAAGACCTTGAAGTCCGGGAAAAAGAAACAGCTACCGCTCTTTGAGATAAAACTTCTGCGGATCGAAAATTCTCAGGAGCCTCAGTTCGTCTTGTGTCGGAAGGCCGACCGCTTCGGGTTCCCGCGCCACTTTCAATTTCCAGCCGCAGTTTTCCTTTATTTTTCGGATCGCGTCCGGGGCGGATGAATGCCCATCGGCAAAGTACTTGGTCAGGATCAATTCTCCGCCATCATCGGGTTTTTCAAAAACACCCAGGGTGGATACCACGGTTTTCACGCGCCCCCCCGGCGCCGTAATGAACGGCACCTGCGCGAGAAATCGATGACGCGATTGCTGCATGATGACCATCGTCTCCTTAGCTCCTGTCGCCACATCGTTTGCGCCGCCCGATCCCGTGACATAGACATCATCCGACATCCAATGGGAATTGATATTGCCGAATTGATCAATCTGTCCCCCTCCCAGAACGCCGATGCACCGGTTCGTCGCGCCGCAGGTGAACACACCCAGGGTGTCGAGGGTTTCCGTCAGCATCTTGCAGGTGGGGAAATTGCCGAAGTTCAGCAGGAAAGGTTCCGCCGGACGGGGAGAGCTGCCGAAATATCCCAGTTCGACCAGAAGCTCCACCAGGTAATCCTGCTTTTGCAGCTGGTACTTGGCCACCCAGGCGGCCAGGTTGGCCGTACCCGCACCGGCCAGCATCGTCTTGTACTGACTGCGCGGAATGCGGGCCGCAAGTTCACGGGCGGCCATGATGACCATCGTCTCGACAGGATTGGCCGCGTCCGTTTCCGATATTTTTTCTTCCCAGGCGTTTAACTGCTGACGCCAGGCATCCTGACCGGCCTTGCGCTTGAGCGATGCGATCCGATCGCCACCCAGCCTGGACAGATAATCGTCGAACGTGGGACAATCCAGCACCCACTCCCTGATCCAGTCATCCAGGGCCTCCGGGTCTTTGAGCAGTTTGTTGAACCCGGTCATGAATTCGTAATCTTCGGCATAGGCCTCAAATTCTTTTATCCCCTGATTCCAGACACCGCCGGGGTGCGCACCGATCGGCACCGGCGACACGGACTTCACCAGATAGGCGGGCAGCTTCACCAGATGCGAATGCCTGCGGATGAAATCCGTGGAGACAATCTTCTCGACGGTGACGAGGACGCCGCCTGTGCTGGCTTTTGCGCCCCAGAGGCTTTCGCTGTATGGGGCGGTGAGGATCGTGTTCCCTTCCCGGTCGGCGGCCACGCCGTGGACAATGGCAATATCCGGATTCAAGGCCTTGACGAGTCCGATCTTCTTTCCGGTGCCGAAGGGATCGTCAATGACCGTGAAGGCGTCTTTGTTGCGCTCGGCCATGGAGCTTCCCATGAGGGACGTTGTGGGCATGACGCCGACACCCAGGGCCCCGGCCATAAGCCTCAGCGGCAGCGTGAGGATCGACCAGTCTTCCAGCTCCACTTTCTTTCCGGCGTAGGCCCTCTGGGTTACGGGATTGGGGCTGTACCAGGGATAGACGTTGCCGGAAAAGGCCGTGATGACTTTCTTGATCAGGCCCAGGTGGATGAGAATCGAGACGGTATCCCGAATCCCGCGCATGATGAGAGTGAAACCGGGCCCGGACCCGTGGAACTGCCGGGCAATCTCCAGAATGGCGGCGCCCGGCGCCGAGTGGGTTGCCGCCAGATGAATACTTGCCCCCGGCCTGACATACCGGGCAATCGCCTCGCCGAGGCTTACGACCTTGTCTTCACCTTCGTACTCCCTCGTCTTCAGGACGCCGTCAATCAGGTCATCGAACCTGCCGCCCATCGCTTCCTCCCGAACCTGTCAGGTCACGTTCTTTAAATGACAAAAGCCGGCAAATCCCATGGCTGTGCGGAACGGTTTCCACAACCGGATGCCCTCTCGGGCACGCAAAGCCACAAGACCGCTCCCTGCTGCTTCTCTATAAATACTTTTCTTCCAGAAGCTCAAGCACCTTGTCCGCCGAATCGGTAACGGCGGTGCCGGGGCCGAAGATGCCTTTCACGCCCTTTTCATACAGGAAGTCGTAATCGACCGGCGGGATGACACCGCCCACGACGACAATAATATCTTCGCCGCCCATTTTCTTCAATTGGTCAATCAGCATCGGAACCAGGGTCTTGTGGCCCGCGGCAAGGCTCGATACGCCCACCACGTGCACGTCGTTTTCAATCGCCATTTTCGCGGCCTCTTCCGGTGTCTGGAACATCGGACTGATATCCACGTCAAAACCGATATCCGCGTAGGCCGTGGCCACCACTTTGATCCCCCGGTCGTGTCCGTCCTGACCCATCTTGGTAACAAGCTGCCTCGGACGCCGGCCGGTTTTGGTGAGAAAGTTCTCCGTCCGTTTTCTTATATCCTCGATGACTTCGCTGTCTCCGTATTCGGAGGCATAGGCGCCGGAAATAACCCTTGTTGTGGCCACGTAGCGGCCGAAGACTTTTTCCATCGCGTCGGAGACTTCGCCGACGGTCGCTCTCAGCCGTACCGCTTCGATGGCCGCTTCCAGGAGGTTCCCGCCCTTCTCGGCAATGGTCGTGATTTTGTCCAGGGCTTTTTTAACCGCTTCACTGTCGCGTTTGGCCCTGATTTCTTTCAGTCTGGCGATCTGCTCGTCACGGACAGTGCCGGGGATATCCAAAACCTCAATCGGTGTTTCGTCTTTGACTTTGTATTTGTTGACCCCGACGATGGTGTCCTTGCCCTGGTCGATTCTCGCCTGCCGCCTCGCGGCGGATTCCTCAATCCGCATCTTGGGCATGCCGGTTTCAATGGCCCGGGCCATGCCGCCCAGCTCTTCAATCTCGTCAATGATCTTCTGGGCTTCCTGAACAATCGAGGCGGTCAGGGATTCGACATAGTAGGAGCCGCCCAGGGGATCGACGACGTGGCAGACCTGGGACTCCTCCTGGATGATGATCTGGGTATTGCGGGCCACGCGCGACGACAGCGGCGTGGGCAGGCTCACCGCCTCGTCAAACGAGTTGGTGTGCAGCGACTGGGTGCCGCCCAAAGCCGCGGCCAGCGCTTCCAGGGTGGTCCGGATGATGTTGTTGTAGGGGTCCTGCTGGGTCAGGCTCCAGCCGGAGGTCTGCACATGCGTGCGCAGGACGGATGACCTCGGGTTGATCGGGTGGAACTCGCCCACGATCTTATGCCACAGGTAGCGCGCGGCGCGCAGCATGGCAATTTCCATAAAGAAGTTCATGCCCACGCCGAAGAAGAACGACAGCCGCGGAGCGAAGTCGTCAATCTTCAGGCCGCCGTCGATGGCGGCGCGGATGTATTCCTTGCCGTCGGCCAGGGTGAAGGCGGTTTGCAGCACGGAGTCCGCACCCGCTTCCATGATGTGGTAGCCGCTGATGGAGACGGTGTTATAGCGCGGCATATTCTTGGAGCAGTAGGCGATAATGTCCGAGACAATCCGCATGGAGGGTCTGGGGGGATAGATATAGGTGTTTCTGGTCAGGAACTCTTTCAGGATATCATTCTGGATGGTCCCGGCCAGCATCTTCTGTTCGACGCCCTGTTCCTCGGCGGCCACGATGTAGCCCGCCAGCACGGGCAGGACGGCCCCGTTCATGGTCATGGAGACCGACACTTTGTCGAGCGGGATCTTGTCGAAGAGGATTTTCATGTCTTCGACGGAGTCAATCGCCACGCCGGCCTTCCCGACGTCACCCGCGACGCGGGGGTGATCGGAGTCATATCCCCGGTGGGTGGCGAGGTCAAAGGCCACGGACAGTCCTGTCTGTCCGGCGGCCAGGTTCTTCCGGTAGAATTCATTTGATTCGCGGGCGGTCGCAAACCCCGCGTACTGGCGGATGGTCCAGGGCTGGTTGGCGTACATGGTCGCCGAGGGTCCCCGGAGATAGGGCGGCAGACCCGAAAGGGTGTTTAAGGTATCCAGGCCCTCCAGGTCTTCCGCGGTATAAATCGGCTTGACGAAAATGCCTTCCGGCGTCTCCCAGTTCAAAGATTCCAGGGGCCTCCCCTTCAGCTCTCTGGCGGCTGACTCTTTCCATTTTTTCATATTCTTGTGTGCGGTCACGTTACAACTCCTTGGTCAAAGGCAGAAAACAGTCGCGATAACCTGACCACCGGAAGGTGGCACGAGGTTCCAAGACCTTTCCCTGCAACAGGTTTGGCATTCAAAAAGAACACCTCTTCACATCTTGCGCAGCTCTTTTTTGAGGATTTTTCCCACGAGCGTCTTGGGCATCGCCTTCAGGATCACCACTTCCTTCGGAACGAAGAATTTTTTCAGCTTTCCCCTGCAGTATTCCAGGATGGCTTCGGGCGTCGCCTCCTGTCCGGTTTTCAGCGTGACAAAAGCCCTGATCTCTTCCCCGTAAACCTTGTCTTTAATGCCGACCACGGACGCTTCGGACACGGCCGGATGGGCATACAGGATTTCTTCAATGACCCGCGGTGAAATGTTTTCGCCGCCCTTGATGATGATGTCCTTCTTGCGGTCGGTGATATAGAAATAGCCATCCTGGTCGACGTAACCGATATCGCCGGTATGCAGCCAGCCGTTGCGGATGACTTCCGCCGTCGCCTCGGGCATGTTCCAATACCCCTTCATGACCATCGGGCCCCTGAGGACGATCTCGCCCTCCTGACCCTGCGGCACGTCCTTGTCGTCGTTGTCGAAAATCCGCATGTCCATGCCTTTCATGGGACGGCCGATGGAGCCGGGTTTGATGACCGCCTGGCCGATATTGGTCGCGTTGTTCGCGCCCGCTTCGGTAAGCCCCCAGCCTTCGCCGATTTCCGCTCCGAATTTATCCTTGAACTGCTTCCAGGTATCGAGCGACAGGGGCGCCGAACCGCAGACCCAGTATTTGACGGAGCTGATGTCATACTTGGCGTAATCCGGGAACAGCAGCATGTAAACAATCATGGTGGGAACGATGGGCACGGACTGGACTTTATATTTATCGATGCTGGCAAAGGCCTGTTCCAGGTTGAACTGCCGCAGAATGACGACTTTGCCCTTGAGACGCAAAAACGACCCGTTCATCATGGAAACACCGAAGGAATGGCACAGGGGCAGCATGGCCATCGAGACCAGGTCCTGCGGAAGATTGGTGGTTTCCTGCTGCATCCTTGCGGAGTAGGCCAGCCCTGCGTGGGTCAGCATGACGCCCTTGGGCGTCCCGGTCGTCCCCGACGTATAGATCATGGCGGCGACATCGTCATCGGCGGTCTTGACCACGTCGAGACCCTCCGCGCCGGCTTCCAGAAGCTTTTGAAAATTATGGGTGCCTTCGATATCCTTGTCGGAAACCACGATGATGTTTTTCACCGCGCCGGATTTGGACTGCGCCGTCCTGACCTTATCCAGGTATTCCGGCGTGGTAATGACGGTATGGACGCCGCTGTCTTTGTAGATGAAATTAATTTCCTCCTGGCCGACCATGTAATTGATCGGCAAAGCGACGGCGCCGATCCTCCAGATGGCCTGGAAAGCCTGAAAAACCTCCGGGCAGTTCTGCATCTGCATGATCACCCGGTCGCCCCCGGATACACCCACTTTTTTGAGGGCGTTGCCGAATTTTCTGGCGGCGCGGTCCATCTGCACATTGGTAATTTCCCGCCCCTCAAAAATATAACTGACATGTTCTCCGACGGCCAAGTTTTTTAAAGCCAATTCCGCAATATTCATTCTGAACCCTCCTCAATTTATTCCAGACTGGATGATCGTTGATGGAATCAGTGTTCCTGCTTCTTCCTTTATGTATAGTATATCAAATAAACAACTTTCAAGCGGTTATTAATCGATGATCTGCCGCCGCCCCAAAGATTGCGGTATGTCGAAGATCTGCGACGCCGGCCGCGCCCGCAAAAGATGGCCGGGCAGAGGGATTCCGGCCATCTTCTCCGCCATTCGGGCGCAATCGAGTAGCTTATCCAGATCAATGCCCGTCCTGATGCCCATTTCCTCGAACAAATGCACCAGATCTTCCGTCGGCACATTCCAGTAGCCGATGTCCAGCTCACTCACCCCGTAAGGGGTTGCGCTCATGCCGCAAAGCGACGTGTCGAAAATGCGGACGCCCGCCTCGTAGGCCGCCACGCAGTTGGCAATCGCCGTCCCGCGCGTGTTGTGAAAATGAACGGCCAGATTGAGGTCCAGCTGCAAATCCAGAAGCGCGCGGATCGTGGACCGGACGGATTTGGGATTGGCCATCCCCGTGGAATCGACCAGCACAATTTCGGACGCACCCATGTAATTGAGTTTCAGGAGCAGCTGCGTCAGGTCCAGGGCGCTGATCCTGCCCGCATAAGGGCAGCCGAAAGCCATCATGATATAAACGCGGATGCTCCGCGAATTGGCCACCGCCGCGTTCAGAATGGCGGGAAGCATTTTATTGAGACTTTCTTTGAGGGTTCGACCAATGTTCAATTGGTTAAACGTGTCGCTTGCGGCCAGCACGATCAAGATCTCGTCAATCTGCGTGACCACGGCGCGCCGGCAGCCGATTTCGTTGGGAACCAGCCCCACATAGGTCACATTCTTTTTTTTAGTGATCCCTTCAATCAGCTTTTCAGCATCGTAGCCTTCCGGCATCAGGCGGGGGTGGGTGAAAGAGGCGCATTCGATTTTCCGAAGGCCGGTATCCGACAGCATGTTGATATAATTTATCTTATCCTGCGTGGACAGGCTGTCGCAGACTTCGGGCAGACCGTCGCGCGGCGACACTTCCACGATCGTGACCTGGTATTCTTTTTTTCTCGCGGCCTTTCCGGCGGGCGACGCACCATTGGACATCTTTTTTCCGCTCCGTAGCAAAATTTCCTTCTCTCAATGCATAAGTCGTTCCAGACGCCCCGATCATCCATCATCACCGGTCTTCTTCGTCCAAAACGCGCAAACGGCGCTCTTCCGGCCCGCGGGCCCCGTGTTTTACGCCATCGGCAGGCCGGCCGTTGTTTCCATTCCGGGCTTTTCACCGGCCAGATTGTTTAGGAGATATACGTTTTTGATATGCCCTGTATACAATCAATACATGAGCGATCAGGATCCAGGCCAGGACAAAAGAACGGCAACCGCAAGAAGTGGTTGAGACACCGGAGGATATGGGCTATTCTCTTCTCCGTCTGCCGGTTCGTCCTCCGGCCGGCGGTTAAAGGAAAGATGAAAGAGAACGATGATGAAAACGAATAAGACGTGCAGCGGCAAAGCGCTCCGGGGCGTTGACATCCTCCACGATCCCGGTCTGAACAAGGGGACGGCCTTCACGGCGGAAGAGCGTGATGCACTGGGCCTGCACGGGCTGCTTCCGCCGCTCATCTCCACGCAGCAGCAGCAGGTTCAGCATGCACTGTACAATGTTCGCCGCAAGCCCAACAACCTGGAAAGATACCTCTACCTGATCGGTTTGCAGGACCGCAATGAACGTCTGTTCTATAAAGCGCTCGTGGACAACCTCGAGGAGCTGAGTCCGATTATCTATACCCCGACGGTGGGGTTGGCCTGCCAGGAATACAGCCATGTTTACCGCCGTCCCCGCGGGTTGTCCATTACCCGGTACGACCGCGGCCGCGTCAAAGCCGTTTTGCGAAACTGGCCCTGCAGGGATGTCCGGGTCATTGTGGCAACCGACGGCGAGCGCATCCTGGGCCTGGGCGATCTGGGCCACAACGGCATGGGGATCCCCGTGGGAAAATTGTCGCTTTACACGGCCTGCGCGGGCATCGATCCCGCGGCCTGCCTGCCCGTGATGATCGATGTCGGGACCAACAACAGCGAGCTCTGGAGCGACCCGCAGTACATCGGGCTGCCGGAGCCCCGCCTCGATGATGACGCCTATGACGAACTCGTCGACGAGTTCATGGAGGCGGCAAGCAGCGTCTTCCCCAACGTGATGATTCAGCTGGAAGACTTCGGCAACAAGAATGCCTTCCGTCTGCTTGCCCGGTACCGCGATCAGTACTGCATGTTCGACGACGACATCCAGGGCACCGCCAGCGTCGCGCTGGCCGGACTGTATTCCGCGCTGCGTATGATCAACGGCAAACTGACCGGGCAGCGGATTGTGTTTCTGGGTGCGGGTGAGGCCGCCCTGGGCATCGGCAACCTCGTGGCGTCCGCGATGGTTCATCTGGGCCTTACCAAAAAAGAAGCGCTCGGCCGGTGCTGGTTTGTCGATTCCAGGGGTCTCGTCGTGGCGAGCCGGACGGATCTGGCCCGGCATAAACAGCATTTTGCCCACGATTTTCCCTTTCATCGGGGTCTTCCGGAGGTGATCGAAGCCGTCAAGCCCACAGCCATCATCGGGGCCTCGGGACAACCCGCGACCTTTACCCCGGAAATTTTGCAGGCCATGGCGCGTTTAAACGAGCGGCCGATCGTCTTTGCACTTTCCAATCCGACCTCCCGGGCGGAATGCACCGCGGAAGACGCCTATCGCTACACGAACGGGCGCGCCGTCTTCGCGAGCGGCAGTCCGTTTGCGAAGGTGGAGCTAAACGGTCAGACCTTTCTGCCGGGGCAGGCCAATAATGTTTACATCTTCCCCGGCGTGGGCCTGGGCGTCACGGCCTCGAAAGCGACCCGCGTAACGGACGAGATGTTTTCCGCCGCCGCCAGGTGCCTGGATGAACAGGTCTCGAAGGAAGATTTTGCCCTGGGACGGATTTTCCCGTCGCTCACCCGCATCCGCGAGGTTTCCGCCGCGATCGCGCTGGCCGTCGCCAATGTCGCTTTTGCGCGAAAACTGACGACGATGAAGGAGCCGTCCAATTTGCCGGGGTACATCAAATCCAGGATGTACGATCCGACCTACCGGTAGGCAGCCAGACCGCCTCTGTTCATTTCCGACAGCCGTTGTATACAATAGATACACGCTGCGGCCGGCACCCCGGCAGGGGATCGCGGGCAGCCGCAGCAGGGACATTTCCGTAACAGACCGATATCATTAACAATGACCGCAGCTATCATGCCCCAGAGCAGGCTGTCCCTGCAAAAAACAACAAAGGAAGATGATGGCATCGTATTTGCTTTGTATTTTGTCGCCTGAGGAGACGTTTGCAAAAAAATGTAGGCAAACGAATGGATGAAGGGTATAAAGACCCACGGATTTCCCGTAGATCTTTTCCGTCATCACGTAACCGGTTGATGATTCGTTCGGACTTAAAGACAATCGCCGGCGGGCAGACAGAAACAATAAAAGAGTTCATAAAAAATCATAAGGGGTGTGAACATGGAAAATGTCGTATTTATCAGTTGCGCGCGAACACCGATCGGCGCCTACGGAGGTGCGCTCAAGGATGTTCCGATTTACCGCCTGGGCTCGCTGGTATTGCAGGCGGCGGTCATGAGGGCGGGGATTGATCCGGCAACGGTCGATGATGTCATCATGGGCTCGGCCTACCAGAACGGCGAGTGCGCCAACGGCGCTCGCATGTCCGTGCTGGATGCGGGCTGGGTGGATACCGTGCCGGGCGTCATGCTCGACCGGCGCTGCTGCTCGGGACTGGAGTCCATCTTTTACGGGGCCATGAAAATCCAGACCGGCAACGCCGACATCGTCATCGCCGGCGGCATGGAATCAATGAGCCAGGGCGAGCTCTATATCCCCGGCGATATCAAGTGGGGACTGGGCGGCAAAAACCATGAGAAATACGGTTTCATGCCCCGCGGCCATGGCGCGCTGGCGATGTGGGGCATTCCTTTTTATGACCGGATTCAGCGCGGCCGGGTGATGTCTCAGCCGATCGCCCGCTACGGCGAGCTGAGTTCCATGATGACCTGGGCGGAAACCGCCGCCAAAAAAGAAGGCATTACCCGCGACGAAGCCGACCGCTGGGCGCTGCGTTCTCATCAGCGCGCCGTCGCGGCGCAGGACGCGGGCAAGTTCGAAGGTGAAATCGTCCCGATTCCGACCGGCAAAGACAAAAAAAGCGGCGAAACGGTTTATCTGAAAACCGACGAAGGCCCGCGCAGGGACAGCTCGCTGGAGAGGCTCGCCAAACTCAAACCCGTTTATAAGGACGGCGTCTGCACGGCCGGCAATTCGTCATCGGAAAATGACGGCGCGGCCGTGGTTATTCTGGCCTCGGAAACAAAAGCCAGGGAACTGGGCATCAAACCGCTGGCTTATTTCCGCTCCTGCGCGGTGGCAGCCACCGATCCGACGCTCACCTACCCCGCCGTTCCGGCATCGGTCGCCAAGGCGCTCTCCAAAATCGGCGCGACCATCGACCAGATCGATTTAATTGAAGTGCAGGAGGCTTTTGCCGTTCAGTGCCTGGCAGACTCACGGCTTTCCGGCCTCTCCGACCAGCAGATGGACGAGAAAGTCAACGTGAACGGATCGGGCATTTCGCTCGGACATCCCATCGGCGCAACCGGCGCAATGCGGCTGACCACGCTGATTAATGAAATGGTACGTTCCGATAAGCGTTTCGGCCTGGAGACCATTTGCGGCGGCGGCGGCCAGGGGATCTGCATGGTCGTCGAACGAAAATAAATTTTCTGTAGGGAACGGTTTGAAACCGTTCCCTACGGTGTCCCGCACGGACGGGAATCCAGTCAAACAAAACCCCGGGGGAGGAGAAAAGATATGGATTTTGCATTAACGGAAGAACAACAGATGATTCAGGATACGGCAAAAAGTTTTGCCGAAAAGGAAATCGCGCCGCATGTCGAAGAAGACGAGAAAAATCATTTCTGGCGCAAGGAAATCTATGACAAGATGGCCGAACTGGGATTTTTCGGCTTCTGCATCGACGAAAAATACGGCGGCAACTGCATGGGCTTTCTGGAAGGGGCGCTCGCCATTGAACAGATCGCCAAAGTGCATACCTCCTGGCGGATGGCCTTCAACATGCAATGCTGGGGCCCGGCGCTGACCATCCAGAAATTCGGCACGGAAGAACAGAAACAGCACTACATCCCCAAATTCGTGAACGGCGAATACATCGGCAGCTTTGCCATGACCGAACCGGACATCGGATCGGATGTCGCCTCGATGAAAACTTTCGCGGAGGATAAGGGGGACTACTACCTCTTAAACGGCAACAAGATGTGGATCACCAACGGCACGGTGTCCAATCACGGTCTGCTGTATGTGAAGACGGACAAGGACGCGGGCGCCAACGGCGTGAGCTGCCTGATCATGGACTATTCCCTCCCCGGCGTCTCCCGCAAAAAAATTAATGAGAAAGTCGGACTCTGGGCCTCCGATACGGCGGAGCTGACCTTTGAAGACGTCAAGGTCCCCAAGCATCTTTTACTGGGAAAACTGAACAAGGGATTTCAGATCTGCATGACGCAGCTCAACTCCACCCGCCTGGGCTGTTCCGCGGGCGCACTGGGTCTTTCCGGCGCGATCCTGGATGCCGCCGCGAAGTATGCGACGGAGCGCACGCAGTTCGGCAAGCAGATCGGCCGGTACCAGCTTATCCAGCAGCAGGTTGCCGATATGAAAATGTCGCATGCAGCCATCCAGGCGCTGGTCTACAAAGCGGCCTGGCTGAAGGACAAGGGGCTTCCCAACGTCATGGAAACCTCCATGTCCAAGCTCTACGGCGCGAAAGCCGTCGTCCACGACGCCAATGAGTGCATGAAGCTTTTCGGCTCGTTCGGCTATTCCGACGAGTATCCCTGCGGGCGCTTCCTCAGAGACTCCAAACAGTTCGAAACCCTGGAGGGCACGTCCAACATGCACACCATGATCGTCGCCAACGCCACGATGGGATTTGCGCCGAACCGGGCGTAAGTGAACTAGACAGACACTCCTGTCCCCCTTTCTTAAAGGGGGATTCGAGGGGGATTTTAACCGATTTAATTCGGATAAAAAATCTCCCCTCTCCCCTCTTTAGAAAAGAGGGGAATCTTTAGGAAAGTTTTCAACAGTGTCTGTTTCATCTTTCAATAACAGGAGCTATGCATGAAACAATATTTCGAAAAGATGGACCCGCTGGGAAAGCCGCTTACTTCTAAACAGATCGACGGCATGCAGGAAAACCGCGCGAAGCTCGAAGAGATCATGAAAACGGTGGATGCGGAAGTTGACCGCATCAAGAACGTGGGCGTCTCCTTGCAGACTTTGCACGACCGCGGCGAAATGAGCGTCTGGGAGCGCATCGACTACCTGGTCGATCCCGGCACCTTCTGCCCGCTGCACAGCATCTTCGATCCGGAGAATGAAGAGTCGGGCAGCACGGGCGTCGTGGACGGCCTGGCGCGCATCAACGGCAAATGGTGCGTCCTCATCGGCTTCAACAACAAATGGATGGCGGGCGCCTGGATCGCGGGCCAGCCGGACAACAACCTGCGCGTCACGGACATCGCGAAGATTCTGCACATCCCGCTTGTCTGGCTCGTGAACTGCT
Source organism: Deltaproteobacteria bacterium (assembly GCA_036528635.1). Lineage (GTDB taxonomy): Bacteria > Desulfobacterota > Syntrophia > Syntrophales > Smithellaceae > UBA8904. The sequence goes on along the minus strand of JAIGNE010000075.1, from coordinate 42,436 downwards.
CCGGCGTCAAACTGCCCGAGCAGGAAAAGATGTATGCCAACCGCCGCGGCCAGGGCACCTGCTTTTTCCGCCACGCGGAGCTCGAACAGATGGGTATCCCGGTGATCGCCGGCATCTACGGCACCAACCCCGCGGGCGGCGGGTATCAATCGATCAGCCCCACCATTCTGCTTGCGCACAAGAAAGCCAACATGGCCGTGGGCGGCGGCGGGATCGTGAGCGGCATGTCGCCCAAAGGTTCGTTTGACGAAGCGGGCGCGGAGGAAATTATCAACGCCACGCGGCATTTCAAATCGGTTCCGCCCGGCAGCGTGAAAGTCCATTACGATGTGACCGGCTTTTTCCGCGCCGTGTTTGACGAAGAAAAGCAGGTGCTCGACGCGATCAAGGATTACATGGACGATCTGCCGTCCTACAATCCGCGGTTTTTCCGCGTGGCGAAGCCTGCCCAACCGGCCTATGCTCCGGAAGAAATCGCCTCGATCATTCCGGCGAACAAAAAACGGGTTTACGATTTTGAACAGGTGCTGGCCAGACTGGTTGACGGCTCCGAGCATCTGGAATTCCGGCCGGGATTCGGGCCGGAAATGTATTGCGGCCTGGTCAAGGTGGACGGCTACCTGATGGGCGTGATCGGCAACCGCCAGGGCGCCTTCCCGAACTATCCCGAATACACCAACGAGTACATGGGCGTGGGCGGGAAGCTCTACCGCCAGGGATTGATCAAGATGAGCGAGTTTGTCACCCTGTGTTCGCGCGATAAAGTGCCGATGATCTGGTTTCAGGACACCTCCGGCATCGACGTGGGCGATACGGCGGAAAAGGCCGAGCTCCTGGGCCTGGGGCAGTCTCTCATTTACTCCATTGAGAATTCCAAGCTGCCGATGATGCTGGTGGTCCTGCGCAAGGGCACGGCGGCCGCGCATTATGTATTGGGCGGCCCCACGGCCAACAACAACAACGCCTTTTCGCTCGGCACCGCGACGACCGAAATCAACGTCATGCACGGCGAGACCTCCGCGGCGGCCAGTTACGCCCGACGTCTGGTCAAAGAAAAAGACGCGGGCAAACCCCTCCAGCCGATTATCGACAAGATGAACGAGATGGTGAAGCATTACGACGACACGTCGGGGCCGGTGTTTTGCGCCAAAAAGGGTTTTGTCGATGAAATCGTCCGCTACCATGAACTGCGCAATTACCTGGTGGGCTTCGCCAACTGCGCCTATCAGAACCCCCGCGCGATCTGCCCGCAGCACCAGTTGATACTGCCACGGATCATCCGCTCGGAAATTGTGAAGGGGCTGGAAAGGCCGAAGTAGGTTCAAGGTTCATACCCCTGCGGGGCACGCGAGGTTCAAGTAGGGAACGGCCGCGTGACCTCGCGTGCCCTTCAGGGTATTAGGTTATTTGAAACCGTTCCCTACAGCTCATAGCTCATAGTTAACAAAAGGGCGGGATTTTTCCCGCCCTTTCTTGTGCATAATGCTACTGTATTCTAACTTCTAAAATCCTAAATCGCCCCTGCCGGGTAAAATCGCCGGCATTCCCGCCAGCATCGGAAGTCAGAAATCTACTGCGTAACCCGCGACAGGTCTGCCCTCCTCCATTCCTCGAATAAATTCCTATCCTCTTTCCCTGATAACCCGCTCACCTGTACAAAAATGATACACATCGGAGCAAACAGTCATATTATATTACATGATGATTCCCATAATTAGACAATTTTTGCGAACCCGCGGCGTAGAGAAGCCGAACAGCGAAAAAATGTTTTTATAAATCAATAACATATGCTGAAGGCAGGGGCGTGGTATAAAAAGTGCTGTTCTAACAGCATCTATCCGCCCCGACATTCGAAGATGCAGTCATAAAAATATTGGGAACCTATCGAGAAGAGGGAACTTCATGCGCTGGCAGCAAATATACAAAAAGAGGCTGATGTCGTCGAAGGAAGCGGCAGGAATCGTTCAATCGGGGGATTTTTTCTGCACCCCTTTGGCGTTGGGGCAGCCTTCCTCCGCCATCATGGATGATATTGCCGACCGGAAAGAAGAACTGAAGGATGTCGAGTACTGGGGAAATCTGGTTTTGCGGCCCTATAAATTATTCCGGCCGGAGTACCGCAAAGCATTCACCACGATTTCTTCATTTTACAATAGCCAGATTCTGCAGGAGATCGCTAAATCGGGATGGGACAATACCCTGACAACCCGGGACGCGGATGCCGGCGCAAAATACATGGAACGCAAAAGGACCTTTCCGCGGCGCACGGGAACCATCATTCAGGTCGCCCCGCCTGATGAACACGGATTCGTAAATCTGGGCATTGATACCTGTTATACCGAAGACATGATGGATCACAGCGACTGGATCATAGCCCAGGTCAACCCCATGATGCCCAGGACCTATGGTGAAAGCAATTTCCATGTTTCCCGGTTTACGGCCTTTGTCGAACACGAAGAACCCATCCTGCTCCTGCCGGCGCGCGAGGCAACGGATGCGGAAGTCAAAATGGCGGCGTTCGCCGTGTCCCTGATTAAAGATCGTGATTGTATTCAAGTGGGCATCGACGCCATTCCGGCCATCATCGGCAATCTTCTTGAACATTCCGATTTACGGGACCTCGGAATTCACACGGAGATGGTGCCGGCGCGGACCCATCGGCTTGTGGAGAAGGGCATCATCACCGGCAAATACAAGAAAACGAATCCCGGCAAAATTGTATCGGCTTTTTCCCTGGGTGACCGTGATCTTTATGACTTCCTGGAGAATAATCCCCTGTGTGAATTCCGGCCCAACCGTTATTGCAGCCGCCCTTCGATTATCGCACAGGAAGATAATGTTGTTGCGATCAACGGTTGCATTGAGGTGGACCTCGCCGGGCAGATCGTGTCCGAGAGCATCGGCAATCTTATGCGCTCGGGCACGGGCGGCCAGCTGGATTTCGCCGTGGGGGCCTTCTGGTCGAAGGGCGGCAGGGCCATTAATCTTGTGCCCTCAACGACCGTGAATGATGCCGCATCGAGAATCGTTCCCTGTCTCAGCAAAGGCGCCCGGGTAACAGTGCCCGGGAATTACGCGGGCTTCGTTGTGACGGAATACGGCATCGCCGATCTGTACGGCAGGACGGAGCAGGAAAAGGCGGCGGCCCTGATCCATATTGCCCATCCGAAATTTCGGGAAGACCTGGAGAAGAGCGCCAGGGAAAGAGGGATGATCAAAAAGAAAATTTTTTAACGGGAAAGGGAAAACGGTCATGCTTTTGAGAGAGGCGCGGTTCACCATGCATCATGCCTCCTTCGCATTCTTGTGATGCCCCGCCTGCAGAAGGGACGATCCCGAGCGACTCCCTTCATCGGTCCGGGATCGCCCCGCTTTCTTTACCATCAGGATCCATGATCATATCAGGCAAGTTTATACTGCTTCAGCTTGCGATAAAGCGTCGTCCTCGTCATCTCCATTTTTTGGGCGATGTCACTTTTTGTGAGATTGGCTCCCAGCATTCTGGCAATCATTTCCCGCTCGAAATGCTTGGGTGATCTGAATTCCTCCCGACTCAAAGCCGGCTGTCCGTTTCCCATAATATCACGGGGGATGAGATCGGCGGTTAATTCGCCGGTTTGACAAAAATTGACCATCCGCTCGATGACATTTTGTAATTCCCGTACATTTCCCGGCCAGGAATATTGCACAAACGCCTCGATGACACGGCTGTCCAAACGGTTGATTCCTTTGCCCAGCGCCCTGGCATATTTTTTTATGAAGGCATTGGCCAGGAGCGCAATATCGTCCGGTCTTTCACTGAGAGGCACCATGTGGATGGCAAAAACATTGAGACGATAATACAGGTCCTCGCGGAAATTGCCTTTCTGGACTTCCGCCTGCAGGTCTTTGTTGGTGGCGGCGATAATGCGGACATCAACGGGCTGAACTCTCGATCCCCCGATGCGGATGATGGATTTGTCCTCGATGACCCGCAGAAGAACGGCTTGCAGTTCCAGCGGGGTTTCCGCGATTTCGTCGAGAAAAATGGTCCCCCCGTCGGCCATTTCAAATTTCCCCTGATTGCCTCCGCGCCTCGAACCGGTAAAGGCGCCCTCCGAGTAACCGAAGAGTTCGCTTGTGACCAGATCCCGGGGAATAGCGGCGCAATTGATCGCCACGTAAGGCCCGTTCTTGCGTTCGCTGTCGTTGTGGATGGCCTGCGCAAACAGATCTTTGCCTGTGCCGCTCTTTCCCAAAAGCAGGACATTCGACCGGCTACGGGCAACAATGCGGGCCTGTTCGATTGTTTCCAGAAATTTGCGGTTCTGTCCATAGAGATCCTCAAACCGGAAGTTGGCCTTGGCGCCGATCATTTTATTGACCAGCGTTTTAACTCTCTTGATCTCCATCAGAATGATAATTTTTCCTAAATGTTTCAGCGTCTGAGACAAAATCGGATTGCAGGAGAGTGTGTAATCACTGCTCGAATCCCCCGAGAAAATCCGGACTTCCATATCCGTTAGCTCCTCATTGTCTTCCACCAGGCTGCTGATATGATGGTTCTTCGCGCCCAGGACCTTCCGGATGTGCCTCCCTTCAACATGCTCATAATTCAGGGAAAAAATCCTCCGGGCGTGATCATTGATCAGCGTAATGCGTCCCAGATTGTCCGTTGTCATCAATCCTTCGGGAATGGACGCGATGACCTTTTCTTTGTAGATATTGGCGATCTGTGCTTCAGCCAGGGCCAGATGCGTTTTTAACTCGTTTTCAACGGCCTGGGCGGCGGCGACAGCCATGCCCAGGGTATGGAGATTGACCTTGTAATGGCGGCCTGTCACGCTGATGCCGCCGATGAATTCACCATCCGGATCAAAGATGGGTGCGCTGCAGGCGGCCTCGTTGTGATAAAAACGGCGAAAATGATGGCAGCCGATAATTGAAACAGGTCTCTTCAATTCCACCAGCGTTCCCACACCGTTGTTGCCGGCACTGGCCTCATCACACAGAGCGCCCACAACCCAGTGTCCTTTCCGGATGAATTGCACGACATCCTTGTCTCCGATGATTTCCAGGAGATATCCGCTTTTATCGCAGAGGATGACGACAAATCCCGAACCGGAGACAAACCGGTAGAGATTTTTCATGAAGGGTCGGCTGATTTCTATAAAATTTTGATTATCTTCTAAGAGTTCATTCAGTTTGTCGCCGGACAGTTCTTCCCGGATGGCATCGCCTCTGGGATCAACCCCCAGCTTCTTGCATCGTATCCAGGAATCCAGTACCTCGCCGGGAACAATAGACCCGTCGATGCTCATATCGCCGGAAACAAATTTTCTCCATTCCCCCAATGTTTTTTGAAACAGCTCATAGTCTTCCGGGTTTAGAAGCTCCGGTTCATCGTGCCAGTTCAAGTTTGCCATTTGACGATTCAAGGTCCGCATGAAGAGTCCATCCTTCCCGTGATTGTAATATTTAGGTACATGAATCACGTTATGTACAGTAATAATACATCTGATGTTTATTAATATTACATACCGGAAACCGGGACAAAAACACACTAAAATTATCAGTAATAAAATTGAATATATGGGTCGATGTCTGGTTCAGACAGCAACTGGCATGGACTATGCTTTTACAACAGAATCCGGCGGGGCGGTAACGGTATGCGTGGGGGGATATCGGACATAAATCGGGATTCCCGACCCGGTTTACGATGAGACAGCCAGGGCTTGTCGCTCTGAAGCTGCCATGAATTGAAAACCATCAAATAAAAGACAAACGGATGCAACAAAGGATATCCGAAGCTTTTAAAACGGCCGGAGGATTCGCTGCGATTAACATCCGGCTTTAAGATTCTTCTGAACACGTAAAATATCAGATAAAAATAGACCAATGGGGAGGTGATAAACAGGATCGACAAAGCGATGGGTTTGCCATCCGGCGAGGTACCGTTTCAAAACAATTTTATATTTTCATTTCACTTATAGAGGAGGATGGAAAGATGAAGGGTAAGTTTTATTCGGTCATACGCACAGCCTTAGTTTGTTTCGTACTCATCACAGGATCCGCTGTTTCCGGCCAGAGCGAGATCCTGAAGAACATTAAATTCCTGTCCGGCCCCACCGGGACCACCTGGTATTCTCAGGCCGCGGCCTTTTCGGGAATCTCTTCCAATAAACTCGGCATCAATGTCGATGCCATGACCGGCTCCGCCATCAGCAATGTTATCCAGATTGAAAACGGCAAAGCGGCTTTAGGCCTGACCTTCGCCTCGTATCTGCCGGCCATGTCCACGGGAAAGGTTGTCGCCACTGTCGGCAAGACTGAGTATTTCAAAGAGCCGCTCAAGAAAGCAAGAGTGCTCTGCTATACGACCACGGCCGCTTATGTTCTCCTGGTTGACGCCAAATCCCCTTACAAGAAGATTTCCGACCTGAAAGACAAAAAGATCACTTATGTCACCTACCCCTCCGGGTTTACCGCCCGCTATGTCCCTGAACAGATCCTGGAAGCCAGCGGCATTACCTATGACAGCATCAAAAAAGCCGGCGGCAAGGTCGATATGGTCGGCAAGTACCAGGAAGCCTGCGATCTGCTGTCCAAAGGTCAGGCGGATGTCATCGCCTACACGATGGCCACCAACGCCCAGGCGGCAGCCCTGGCAGAGCTGGAATCCCAGAAAAAATTCCGGATTCTGGCGCTTGATCCCAAACCCACGGAAGAGGTTCTGAAAGAAATCCCCCTGATCCTGACCACGATCAAGAAAGGACTCCATGCCAGTATCACCGAGGACACGAAAGTCCTGGCCGACATCACCGTCTGGATGGTCGGCGCTGATGTTCCGGACGAAACGGTTACGCTGATCCTCGACGGGCTGGTGAAAAATATGGATACCATGGCCCAGGTGGGCAATATCGAATTCAAGGGCATGACCGCCAAAGAACTTTCCCGTCTTTACGGCAAAGGAAGCCAGCCTCCAATGCATCCGGCGGCCCTGAAATATTACAAGGCAAAAGGCGTCATTAAGTAGCTGTCTTTTTTTGAAGCGTCTCTCATCAGTGCGATCCGCGCCTCATGATCCGGGGCGCGGATCAATTTGTCAAACCAATCAAGGAGGTATGCAGTGAATAGGAACCTTGCAGGCATTCCTGGTCACATCATGTCTGTGATCGGCGCAGCCTTATCCGCTTTCGTGCTGTCAATCGTTATTGTGGGACCGATGCTTGGATATGCCCTGTCCCTGGCGATATTTCTTTTTTTCGCCCTGCCCATGACCTTTATGATGTATTCGGGAGGAAAAAGTCCCTTCTGGATGAAAATTAATTTTGTCGACTGGCTGTTTACCGCCATATCGATTATTTCCATCGGCTATCTGATCGTCAACGCCGAACATATTCTCACGCGCGTCGAATATGTCAGCGAAATTTCCGCTTTTGAATTTACCATGGGTATTCTGGCGCTGATCGCCGTTCTGGAAGCCACCCGCAGGGCCATGGGAACAGCCATGGCCGTTATTTCCCTATTTTTGCTCCTTTATGTGGCCTTCGGCAATCATCTGCCGCAGGCGATCAGTCATTCCGGCTACGACGCAGACTGGATCGTCGACACCATGTTTCTCACGTCGAAAGGCATTTTCGGCAGTCCTCTCTGGGTTGTCATCACCCTGGCCTTCCCCTTTATCCTCTATGGCGTTATTCTCGAAGAGCTGGGTATTCTCCGGACGTTCCTCGACTTTGCCAACCGCCTGCTGGGGCGCACGCCCGGCGCGCCGGCCAAGACGGCTATCGTGGCCGGAACCCTGGTCGGCATGGCCAGCGGCCTGCCCATGTCCACAACCTATCTGATCGGCTTTCCCACCATTCCGGAAATGAAGAAAGTGGGCTATCCCGGACGAACAGCGGGAGCGATTGCCGCCGTCGTCGGCACGGCAGCCCAGTTGATGCCCCCCATGCTCGGCGTGGCGGCCTTTATCGTCGCCCAGTACATGGGCGTTCCCTATATCAAGGTCTGCCAGTATACCCTGCTGCCCGCCTTGATGTTCTACTTCGCGTTTTACTGCACAATCGATTTTGAAACCCGCAAGTGGGGAATCCAGATGCATGAGGTGGTCACGATCGCTTACAGCAAGATCATGACGAACGGATTCTATATCTTTATCGTCAGCATGATCGTCCTCATCTATTTCCTGGTGATGTTCTATCCGGTGGGCCTGGCCGCCCTTTATGCCTGCGCCGTGGCGCTGGTTCTCGGCCTGGTGCGCAAGAAAAGCGACCGGCTCAACCTCAAGAAGTTCTATACCATCCTGGCCAGGACGGGAAAAACCTCCGTCTATATCTCCATTGCCTGCGCCGCGGCGGGTGTGATCACGGGACTGCTCGTCGAGACGGGGCTGAACTTAAAGTTTGCCAATCTGGTCATTGCCCTGGGGCGGGACTCTCTCATTATCGCCCTGCTGCTTTCCGCCATCGCCATCCTGGTCCTCAGCATGGGAATGCCTTCCATCCCGGCCTATATCACGGGCATAGCGATTTTCGGGCCGGCCCTGATGAAACTGGGTGTCATTGCGCCGGTCGCGCATATCTTCGTCTTTTACTATGCCACCCTTTATTCGATCACGCCGCCCGTGGCTTTCGCTTCGTATGCGGGGGCGCAGATCGCCGAGGAAGATCCGTTTATGACCGGGCTCGTGGCCTGCAAATTAGGGGTCATGGCGTATGTCATCCCCTTCCTTTTTGCCTTCAACCCGGCCCTGCTTTTGATTGCTGAATACTGGGACGTCTGGCAGGTCATCAAGCTGCTCTTCTTCTACATCCCCGGACTGGTCCTTTTTGCGGCGGGATTGAGCGGTTTCTGGGCCAAGAAAATGCCCTGGTGGGACACGGTGATTGCTCTGATAGGCGGGATGTTGATGTTGTTTCCGACGTTCTATGTCCAGTTTGTCGGGATGGCGGGCTTTATCTACATTTTCATCCGCCAGGATATCTATAACGTTTATCTGCGCCGGAAACCGAAACCTGCCGCAGCATAAGGTGATTTAATTAAATCGTCGCAGATCCAAGCCGCCGGAAGGCGGCTTGGAAACATTATTTATTGAAAAAACTGGAGGACGGTAATGAATATTGGACGTTTTGCAGATGATAATATCCAGAGGTTTGGTGAATACGATTTTCTTTACCATGACGGGCGCTGGCATACCAATGTGGCGATGAACCGCATGGCCAATAAACTGGGCAATGCCTTAAAAGACATGGGAATCAGGAAAGGCGACCGGGTCGGCGTTCAGTTGCTGAATTGTCCCGAGCTCATGCAGTCCTTTTTTGCCATTTTCAAGGCAGGGGCAACATTAGTCCCGATCAACCCGTCTCTGCGGGTGCCCGAGCTTGCTTACATTTATCAGGATGCCGGGTTATCCGCCTTGATCAGCAACATGACTTATCTGGACAATATCAAAGCGGCCCGCAAGGAAGCACCCGACCTGAAGCATGTGATTATCGTGGGAGATTCCGCTCCCGATGGCATGTTCTCTTTTAATGACGTGACCGGGAAGGCTGCGGAAAAAATAACGATCGTGGAAACGGACAACGACGATACGGCGGTGATGATTTATACGGCGGGCACCACCGGAAACCCCAAAGGCGTTATGCTGACGCACTTCAACTGGTACACGCATGTAACGGGTTATTTCGATCTGGTACTGCTGGATACCTGGGGAGTGACGGCCAGGGGAAAGCTCACGGAACATGAGGGCGGACAGGCAAAAAGCCCTGTCACGGAAGGCGAAGTTTTCGGCGTCAACAGAAATCGTGTCTCGCTGGCCACGCTTCCTTTGTTCCACGGCTACGGCGTGTTTGCCTTAAACCTGGAATTTCTGGCAGGCGGTAAGATCGTCATGCTCAGCCGCTGGGATACGGTTGAGGCCATGAGCGCTATTCAAAAGTACAAGGCAACGGAATTTCGCGGCGTGCCCACCATGTACATCCAGCTTTTAAACCATCCGGACGCCGCCCGGTACGATTTAAGTTCGCTCCGGACCTGCATTTGCGGTTCCGCGCCGATGCCCCTGGAAATTGCCCGCAGCTGGAAGCAAAAATACGGCATCGATATTTGGGAAGGATACGGGCTCAGTGAAGCGACGACCGTCAACTGCGGCAATGTGGCGGGACGGCGGCCGCCCAAATACGGCTCCATCGGTTTGTGCTACCAGAAGGTCAATACCATAAAAATATTCGATGACCAGGATCGTGAGCTCCCTGTGGGTCAAACAGGCGAGATCGTGATCAAAGGCCCCGGCGTAATGAAGGGTTACTGGAATAAGCCTAAAGAAACGGCCGAGGCCATTCGCAATGGCTGGCTCCATACCGGCGATGTCGGGCATATCGACGAGGATGGCTATGTCTTTATCACGGACAGGAAGAAAGACATGATCATCAGAGGAGGGGAAAATATCTTCCCCAAGGAAATTGAAAACATCCTTTACCAGCATCCCGCCGTTCTGGAAGCGGGCGTCATCGGCATTCCCGATCCGGTTTACGGTGAAGTGGTCAAAGCCTTTGTCGTTCTGAAAGAGGCGGGGGAAGCGACGGTAGAAGACCTGATGAAATATTGCGAGGAACAGTTGCCCAAGTATAAGAGGCCCAAGGTCATTCAACTGATGGATGCCCTGCCGAAAAGCGCCGTGGGTAAAATCCTCCGCCGGGAGCTCCGCAAACTGAGCTGAGAAAATATTGTAGGGAACGGTTTGAAACCGTTCCCTACAGGCTCACAGTTCATAGTTAACGCAAAAGGGCGGGATTTTTCCCTGCCCTTTTGCGTATAGAATTGTGCGTGGCCTTTAGTGGCCTAAAATTCCAATCCAACGCCGGCTTTTATTCCGAATGTGCTGAAGGTATTTTTTTCCATTTTATCAATTAAACCGGAGCCGCCCGCCTCGTTGAAATTATCGCTTTTGCCCGCAGCGATGAATTTATAGAACGGCGTGGCAAAAACCATTAAGCCAAATGCCCTGTCTTTTTTGGGGATGATGCTGAAAGTCACCGGGAGCTGAATCCTTGCGCCCATCCCGACGGGTTCGTCAAAAGAATTATTATGGACGGTCGTTGTATAGGAATATTTGCCGGCGAAGGGGAGCAGAAAGGCGACATCCAGCGCCACAGACCATCCGGGCTCAGCGTAGCCAAAGATGGCCCCGGCCGCCGCATAGGGGGTCCGGTACGTTTCCGTTAATTGCGAATTTGTTTTACCCGTCAACTTCCAGTCGAGGTATCCAATCCCGCCATAGGGGGTAATCGCGAAGCTGCCCCGCTTGTATACGCGGTAGCCGATATTGAGCTCCGTGCTCCAATCATGTCCTTCGTAATACAGCGGGTCCGGATCAGCATCTTCCTCCTTGATATCCGGGAGAATATTGTAATCAAAAGTCGCCCGCACGAAGACGGGCGCGGCGTCGCCCTCATAACGGACATCCAGAGACGGTCCATGCTCAATCCCGGAATGAGACCATTCCCAGGCATAAGCTCCTTCTTCATTCAGTTTATTCTCTGTCTGCCCGACGGAGTAGCCGAGAAATAATTTGACGCCGGCTTCGGCCCGGGCAGCAGCCGTTGCCGCCAGGATAAGAACGAGCACCATCACCAATCCATTTTTCTTTTTCATTTTAAGGCCCCTTTCAAGATTTTCAGAATGATCATTCAGGAATCAACGTCTTGCTGATTTAATAAATCGAACGGGATCCAAAATCAAGTCAATTAGTCGTCCGGAAGGAAGGTCATACCCCTGCGGGGCACGCGATGTACAATGTGCAAGATGCAAGGTGCAAGATGCGCGTCAGACGATATCTTCGCGATCGAAGCGCCGGAAGAGGAGTGCGCCCAGAACAACAACACAGGCAAGGATATTGACGAGCGGGTAGAGGGACAGGAATCCCGGAAAGCCTTCCCCGGAAATGAGCGACGATCCGAACCGCTCGGTGCCGGAGATTTGCGGCCACAGCCAGTAGAACGCGTTCCAGCTGCTGATGTCCGACTGCGAACCGGAGGACTGCATCATGGCCTGTCCCATGGAACTCCGGGAGAAGCTGAAGATTCCGTCCGCTACAAAACTGACCAGGGCGATGCAAGTCACTGAGAGGAAGGCCATCACATCCGGCATCAAAAGCGACAGCAATAGACAGGAGACAACGACGAATAGCAGATTCAGGAAGCACACGAGCGACGCGGCCGGATACTGAGGCAGGAGCGCCCCGGCGCTAACGGAGGCGAGGATAAATACCAGGCCGTGCAAAGCAAACATGAACAGGGCCGACAAAGCCCACAAACCGAGAACTTTACCCGCGACATACTGCCGTCTCGTGATCGGTTTGGAGAGAATACAGGCCTGCATTCCCTCGTCACGGTCGCGCTTCAGCACACGCATGGTCAAGAGCGCCGAAAGAAACATGGACCCCAGAGCAATCAGGTGGAACATCACTTTGGACATGACCTGGATCACACGCTGCGTGTCCAGCGTCTGGCCGTTCATCACAACATTGCCTGAGTAGCAGCCGCGCACAAGCAGGATGCCCAGCACCGAGAGTACGCACATGACCATGAAGCTTTTCTGCCTGACGTCGTCCATGAGCGTATATCGGGCAATGCGCAGCACAGCAGAAGCGTTTTTCGGCATTTTTTTGTTCACCCTTTCACCAGCCGGACAAAAACATCTTCCAGCGTTTCGCCGTCTTTGACCAGGGCGGCAATCGTATCTTTCACCATCAGCCTTCCCTGGTGGATGATGGCCGCGTTGTCGCAGATTTTTTCCACCTCGGAGAGCAGATGGGAATTGAGAAAGATCGTCATCCCTTCCTTTTTCAGTCCCTCCAGAAGCTCGCGCGTCTCGCGGATGCCGATGGGATCGAGCCCGGAGGTGGGCTCATCCAGAAGCAGGAGCCGGGGGCGGCCGACAAGCGCGGCGCCCAGCCCGAACCGCTGAGTCATCCCCTTGGAATACGTCCCCGCTTGGGTATGCTCCCGGCCCGCCATCCCGATCTGACCCACGATGCGCCGGCATTGTTCTTCCGCCTCGGACGAACCGAGGCCCAGCAGTTGGGCCGCTCTTTGCAGATACTGCCACCCGGTAAGATGCGGTGGGATGCGCTGATTTTCCGCAAGATAGCCGATCGCGGCTCGGCTTTCCACCTTCAGGCAGTCCACGCCATTCACCGACAGACTGCCCGAGGAAGGCCTCGTAAAATCCAGCAGCATCTTGACGATGGTTGTCTTTCCCGCGCCGTTCGGGCCCAGGAGTGCAAAACACTCTCCCGTCCGCACGGAAAACGAGACATGGTCCACAGCGGTCATAGAGCCATATCGTTTGGTGACGTCATTCAGTTCAATCATGCGCGGGAGTATATTTTTTCGGGGACATTCTGTCAATAAAATGTGAGTGAAGTAATTTTAATTTCCCGCCATTCAAACCTTCTTCCCTCTGACAACGGATTTTGCGCTGATCCGGGCTTTCAGCCAGTCCAGCGCACCGGGAACTTTCCGCCAGGCGCTGAGATTGGCGCTGGCGTAGCAAAAGGCTTCGTCTTCCCCGCCCACAATAATCCTATCCGGCAATACCGATGGAATCGGCCTTTTGCCCGTTAGATATTTCGGCACATGGGCATTCATTTTCATGGCGTTCGATAATTCTTTTCTCGATTTTTCGGCGTCGCCTTCCTTCACAAAGGACAACAAGACACCCGTATAGAGCCAATCCGCCATACAGTCATTTCGGTATCCGCGGGCGCGCATGAACTTCTCCAAATCTTGATAGCGTCCCAATTCCGCCAAATACGCGATTAAAACATAGCGGATGCCCTGATTGTCATTGGGATTCAGTTTGAGCAGCTCTTTGGCGTGATGAATTGCCGCGTCAACTTCTCCCGCTTCCCATAAACATTGCATCAAACCGGCGCGGGCACGCATGTAAGGACGCGTGTCCAAAACCCCCCAGAAATGACCTTTCCATTCTTTGAACTTTTTTTCACCGAGCGCCCTGTGGCCTGCCGCCATACCCTTTTCGTAGTAATCCATTTCTTCCGCTGGCGTTCTTGCCGCATCCGCGGCCAAAAGGTTGCAGGCGTCGGCGCAATCAGGATAAAGAGCGAGAGCTTTTCTGGCCAGGCGGATTCTTTTACTTTTGCTGCCCTCCTCCCACGCGTCATACACCAGTTCCTGCGCCTCGCGGGCGGCATCTTCCGATGATCTTCCAGCCGTAGTTTTTTTCGGCCCGGCTGAGAATCCCGGACTTTGCTGCATTACATTCCTGGCCAACTCGGCCATGAGTTTTTCAATTTCCTTTCTGCCGGCTGTCTTCTCTTTCATTACCTTGTCTCCTTCTTATTTGGTCGAAACAATGACCTGCACGGGCTGTTATTTCTTAACGCCCTTGACTTTCTTCAATGGCATACTGTCTTTAAGAATTTCAATATTAGCTTTATACTTATCATTATCTTTGACAATTAATTCTAATTTTTCCAGTTCCAGCAAATCCCTTTGCAGTGTGATAGAAGAATAATTTGCATATTCTCTGGCAAATACTGCGTTGTTGTTTAATAAATGGTCTATAGCCTGAAAAGAATCCGTGGGGAAATTAAGCGCCACATTTCTTCTTCTTTTAACAATTGCTTTTGTTTTTCCGGCTGCCTTTTTACTATCCAGAATTTCATAGATATAATTGCACCATGCCGTTTTCAAAACGTTCAGTTGGACGACATCAAGCACCTCGTTGAGACCGTCACGAAATCCCAGAACCGCATAGGAAATGAAACGGGAAAGGTTTTTTTCTTTGCCGGCCAGATCAAGCTGCCGGTAATATTCCTCGCGGGTATTATTGTAATGGTTGGAAAGGATATGCGAAGCAATATCGGGGAGACCGGCTCTCAGCAGCAGATAAAATTCAATCAGCCTGGCCGTGCGTCCATTACCGTCGCCGAAGGGATGAATCCATGCGATATAGACATGGCAAACAATAGCCTGGAGAACCTGCTCGATGAAATTCTGCTTTCTGTCTTCGTAGTGAAAAGATTCTTTAAGCCAGTCACAGAGTCGGATGATCAATGGGAGAACATCTTTCCCCAATGGCGGTTTATAAGGACCGACAACCACATCATGTCCCGCACTCCGGAACTGACCGGGCGCAGTTTGCAGATGCTCACCCAAATTTTTTCCGATATTATAATGAAATGTTTTTATCAATTCAGGGGTGATTAAATGTTCCTTGCCGTCAAGGATAACTTCGCTGCGAATCTGATTTAAAGCACCAATAACATTCTGTACTTCTATTTGGAGGTATTCCTTACTGGGTGGAAGGCTGCCGCCTTCGTCAATTTTGACAATTTCCTCTTCCGATAAAGTATTGCCTTCAATGGCCGTCGTAGCTTGCGCGCCCTTGCGCAAAGAAACCCGCAGCAACTTCCGGCGATATTCCGGGTCCAACGGTGCGTTGGAAATTATTCTGATAATAGCCTCGCATTGGCCCAGCATAAAAAGGGAATCATCCGCAACCCGCCAGTTCGCTTCAAAAGAAATATGTGGATGTGATGTTAATAAAATTGTCATATATTACCACCTTCATATATTCGATATTATGGACTAATACAAATACTATATGGTATTTGTCGTAATATATGTTCAAGTATTTGTCAACTGATAAGAACGTAGGGAGAGGGAAGTGAATTGCTTGCTTCTACAAATTTACTCCGTTTTTCAAACATCTGGCAATAAGGTTTAAGCCACTGCCTGCTGATAAAGATACTTCTGGAATCCCGTAAATACATGCTTGATTTCTTCCGGCTCACCCAAATCCGCCAGAGCGTCAGCGAGGGAGTCGTGATATTTGAGTTTAAGCAAAGGCGTAAGTTTATTTTGTTCAAGTTCCTCAATACCGACGTGCACATAATGTAAGAGCACAAAATCGAGGAAGATTTGTTGTTTCGTATTGAAATGCGTGCTGATAACCAATTTCGCCCGCGCAGCCCGTTCCGCCCGTGTTATGGCTGGCAGCGCGTCGGCCACATAGGCCAGCACGTCAAACCAGTCGCTCTTTTCCGCATCGATGATCTTTTGCATCTCGTGTCAAAATTATTTTTCACCAGCGAATCCAATAGATTAGCACTTTTTTTGGGCACACTCCAGGTGGCGCGGAGTCCTTCGTCGTCCTTGAAAGCACACAGTATGACAAAAAAATTTTTGTTAAATAACTTGACAAAATAATTATTGTCATTTATTGTTGCCCCATCGAAAACGATCGAGGAGGTGTTTATGAGCAAAGAAACTTTTAATACTGTCATCGGCCAAGCTGCACGGGGCGATAAATATTTCCAACGCACCAATATAACCAATGAAATATGGAGAAAGCTCAAAGATGGCAGCAACCTCCTGCTTGTTGCACCGCGGCGAGTTGGCAAATCATCAATCCTTCTCTATCTTTTTGACAATCCGGAAGACAAACTGCTCATCACCTACTACACGAGTGAATCCGTTAATAATGAGAATGAATTTTACAAAAAACTCTTCCATCATATTATAGGAGAGATGACCTCTCTGCAGAGATATAAAGCAATCGTTAAAACACTGGCAAAAGCATTCCCTGCTTGCGTCGATTCGATAGGACCAGAAGGAATCAAATTCAAATCAGGCAATTCCGTTGATTACTGCGAAGAGTTACGCAAACTCATGCAGAAAACAATTCCCACTGGCGAAAAAATAATCGTGCTCATCGATGAATTCGCTTCAACAGTAGAAAATATCACGCAGGACGAAGACGACGCGGCGGCAATCCATTTTTTGGAAACAAAAAGATCTATTCGCCAGGACCCGGCGATGCACAATAAATTGCAATTCATTTATGCCGGCTCCATTGGTCTTGAAAATATTGTCGGCAAGATGAATCAAATCAATCTCATCAATGACCTTGCACCCATAGCCGTCCCGCCTTTGACCAAGACGGAAGCCAGAAATCTAATCGATAAAATATTTGACGGATCGGGCATTACCCTGAGTGAAGGCGCTTTTGAATACCTGCTGGATGTTATCGAATGGTGGATTCCTTTCTACTTTCAGATCATTCTTGACGAATCCTATAAAATCGTTACTGAGCGGGGTTCTGCGATCATCACCAAGGACGATATTCAAGCAGCTGTAAAAAATGCTCTGAAGCAACGAATCTATTTTGAGAACTGGTTTGTCCGATTAAGGAAGGCGTACAAAGCAAATGACTTTTCTTTTGTCAAGGAAGTCCTCAATGTAATTTCCGAGGAAAAGAAAGTTCCCTCCAGCAGGGTCTTTGACTGTGCCGTTAAATATGGTCTGGAACATTCTTACACTGATCTGGTGAATACCTTGAAGCACGACGGCTACATTAATAACAACGATAATCCGAAGGAATACCGTTTCAATTCTTCTTTACTCAGAGAATGGTGGTGGGCAAATGTCGCAAACTAAATCCAGACTTCCCTCTCTTTTCAATCCTGCCATGCAGTCGCCGGATGAGCTTGTGGCGAACTTTGTTATTCGACTGAAAGAATTCGACGAACTCTTCCGGGCCATAAAAACCGACAAGATGACTCACCCCCCGCAGCACTATATGATCCAGGGGCAGAGAGGTTACGGCAAGTCCACGCTCCTTCTGCGTCTGAAGATCGAAATAGAAAACGATAAGGAACTCAAAAACTGGCTCATACCGGTTACGTTTGGCGAAGAACAGTATGGTGTTTTCAATCTGGCGGGGCTTTGGCAAGAGGCCGTTGAATTTCTTGCAGACCAGGATAGCTCCTTTGCCGGTGTTGCCGGAGAAATGGATAACTTCTTCAAGACTAAAAATCCCGAAGAAGAAATTTATAATGAGCTCAGCAAAGAATTGAAAAAGCGCAATAAAAAAATCGTCCTACTTCTTGATAATTTTAATGATCTGATTAGAAAGTTTACAAGAAAAGACAAGCAGAGACTGCGGGAAGTTCTGATTACTTCCAATGACATAAGATTTATCTGCGCTTCATCAGCCATCCTCGAATCCGATTACGATTATAAAGAACCCTTCTTTGACTTCTTTAAAGCCGTAACGCTCAACGAGCTTAATCGAGAAGAAACCATTCTGCTTCTTACAAAACTTGGCGAAACATACGGTGCGCAAGAAATACAAACCATCATTAAAGAGCAGCCGGAGAGAATAGATTCACTGAGACGCTTAACGGGTGGAGTCCCCCGGACTGTGGTGCTGCTTTTTGAAATTTTCATCGACGACCTGGACGGCAATTCATTTAAAGATCTTGAAAAAGCCCTCGACTGGGTGACACCGCTCTATAAACACAGACTTGATAATCTTTCGACTCAACAGCAGGCAATCATCGATGCCATTGCACAAAATTGGGACGCCGTCAGCACGAAGGAAATCGCGGCAAAGGTAAGGATGGAAAGCAAGGCAGTATCATCACAACTGAGCCAACTGGAAAAAAATCAGCTTATCAGAAAAATACCAACATCGACCAAGAACCATCTCTATCAAATCAAAGAACGCTTCTTTAATATTTACTACCTCATGCGGTTTGGCAAAAATCGAAATCGAAATCGTGTGCTGTGGCTGGTAAAGTTTTTTGAAATCTGCTGTGGTGAAAAAGAATTAATTGAAAGAACAAAACGCCACATCAAGGCCATGCAGGAGGGCCGCCTCTACGATAAACATGCTTTTTATGTTACTCAGGCTTTATCAAGAACACATATCCCCTATGAACTTCAACATGAACTATTGGACGAAGCAAAAAAAACCCTCAGTGCCCAGAAAAGCCCATATGTAAAGGACATCGATCCGTCACATATTGACGTTTTAAAAGAAGTAATCAGCGACCTAAAGAAGAAAGACATCGATGCGGCTCAAAAAAAGCTGGAAGATGATGGCTATCAGCCACTGGAAATATCAAGAATTCTGGCTGACCTTCTAGGCGAGGAGGGTGATTTGGTTAATGCCGTTAAGTTTTACAAGGATGCTGTCAAATACGGTGATACCGATGCTATGTTCAATCTTGCCTTTCTCTATAAGACCGAATTCAAGAATTTTGCAAAAGCGGAAGAGTATTACAAAATGGCTGTTGAGAAAGGTCATGCCAATTCCATGTTCAATCTTGCTCAGCTCTATCGAATTGAATTCAAGAATTTCGAAAAGGCGGAAGAATATTACAAAATGGCTGTTGAGAAGGGGCACGTCGGGGCCATGAACAATCTTGCCTTGCTCTATGATACTGAATTCAAAGATTTCGCAAAGGCAGAAGTGTATTACAAGCTTGCCGTTGAGAAGGGTGATGCCAAAGCTATGTACAATCTTGCCTTGCTCTATGAATCTCAATTCAAAGATTTTGCAAAGGCGGAAGAATATTACAAGATGGCCATCGAGAAGGGGCATGTTGGAGCCATGAACAATCTTGCCTTGCTTTATGATACTGAATTCAAAGATTTTGTAAAGGCGGAAACATATTACAAGATGGCTGTTGAGAAGGGTGTTGCCAAAGCCATGAATAATCTCGCCTCACTCTTCTTTGAGCTAAAAAAGAATAAGCAGGAAGCCTTACATCTCCAAAGAATGGCATATGAAAAGACAAGGGATATGGACGCTGCTTTTGGTTACATGACCGTGCTACTCTGGAATGATGAAATTCAGGAAGCAATCAATTTCTTTGAGTCTTTCTTTAATGATGAGAAAATTCAGCAGGACGTTAATGAAAATATAAGCAGTATACTTCTTATGTTCATCGCAAAACGGCAGTATAATTTTATTTACGGGGTTTTTGAGAAAAACAAGTATGACATCAGGGACAAGTATAAGCCTATCTATTATGCCCTCCTTTCCTTAATGGGTGAAAAATATTCCGACGAGTTAAAGAAGATGGGCGATGAATTAAAAGAATCCGTTCAGGATGTTTTAAAAGCGATTAGCGATCTGGAAAAAGATTTTGCGTAAAAAAGATACAGACGCGTTGGGTTTCAAGCACAATAGACTTTTGGAAACACGAAAGAAACCCAACAAAATTCCGGAGGAATATGCGTACCGGATATTTTTAACCTAACTTTCAAGATCATCCACTACCACGAACTGCGCAATTTTCTGGTGGGCTTTGCCAAGTGCAAGTATCAGAACCACCGCGCAATCTGCCTGCAGCATCAGATGATTCTCCCCCGGATCGTCTGCTCGGAAATTGTGAAAGGCTGGAGAGACCGAAATAAAACAGGATAAGATTCAATGAAAAGGGGCGATTGATTAATCGCTCCTTTTTCTATAAAATAAACTGCATGAAGCGTATTTGTTTCCAGACACGGGCAGAGCGTTCATGAATAAGAGAAAGGCAGAAATGCATGATTACAGCCACGCCGGAGGCCATTGAGGCTATCAAGTTGTTTCTTTCCGAAAAAGGCATAGAGCGGCCGATCCGCATCCACCTGCACTCCACCGGCTGCTGCGATGCGTCGCTGGGGTTGACGGCGGATGAAGCACGCGCGGATGACCAGATGCAGGATGTTCAGGGCGTTATGTTTGTACTCGCCCCGGACATCGCCAATCTGACCGGCGATATCACCCTCTCCTGCCAGAGCGACCCATTCAATGCCGGCTTTGTTCTGACGTCGGAACGGCCGGTCAGCGAATGGAGCGGCTTCGGCGTCTGTACGATAAAGGTATAATTCAACGCGAACGACAAAAGAGCGTCCCGTTCGGGAGGTGTTTTATGACACATTTCAGAAGTATTTTTTTTCTGGTCTTCATTTTGATCCTTCCAGCCTCCGGATTCGCGGCCAGGATGTCGCTTCTCGACGCCGCAAAAAACGGGGAAACGGAAACGGTCAGGGTATTGCTGGACCGCGGCGCGGACATCAATCAGCGGGGCGATTATGAATACACCCCGCTCATCTGGGCGATCGAGAAAGGGCATACGGATACGGCGGCCCTGCTGATCAACCGGGGAACGGATGTCAGCATCCGGACCGCCGGCGGTTATTCGGCCCTGGCCGCAGCCGTCAACAAGGGCCAGAGCGGCATCGTGAGGCTTTTGCTGGATAAAGGCGCCGACGTCAATGCCGACTGGAAAGACTGGCGGCCCTTATCGCTTGCGGCGCTGATCAAGAGGCCGGATATGATCAAGCTTCTTCTGAGCAAAAACGCGGATGTCGATCTGGCTGTCAGCGGCATTGAAAGCATGGCGGCCAAAGGAAAAGCCATTGGCAGCGCCGAAGCGCAGCAAATCATTGCGCTCCTCCTCAAGGCAAAAGACGAGTACGCAGCGGCTGCCGTTAAAAAGCCGGAGGCCGTACCCGGAAGCGCCGTCCGCTCCGATGTGGATGATCCCCCCGCCGTTAAGCCTCAGCCAAAGAAGAATGCCTTTGCCCTGGTCATCGGCATCGAGGAATACCGCGAGAAACTGCCCCGGGCGGAATTTGCGGCCCATGACGCCCGTGTATTTGCCCGTTACCTGATCACCGTGCTCGGCTACCCCGAAGAAAACGTCGTCGTGCTGACAAATGAACGGGCGACCAAGAGCGACCTGGAAAAATATTTTCACCGCTGGTTTCCCAACCATGTAACGGACGGCGGAGAAGTTTTTGTTTATTACTCGGGGCACGGCTCCCCGGCCACTGACGGCAGCGACGCCTTCATGGTCCCGTTTGACGGCGATCCCGCCTATATCGCCGACACGGGGTATTCGTTGAAACGCCTCTACGCGGCACTGGGCCGGCTGCCCTCAAAAGATAACTATGTGGTTCTGGACTCCTGTTTCTCCGGCGCCGGAGGCCGTTCGGTCATCGCCAGGGGATTGAGGCCGCTGGTGATCACATCGATGGATCAGGATGCCGTATCCGCCAACACGACGATCCTCACAGCCTCGACCGCCTCGCAGGTCAGTTCAACTTACCTGGAAAAAGGTCATGGACTGCTGACGTATTTTGTTTTGAAGGGATTAAAAGAGAACGACCCGGGACGGCCTGTTCATTTTGAGACGCTTTACCCTTATGTCGCAAGCAACGTCGAACGCATTGCCCGGACGGCATACAACAATGAACAGACGCCGCTTCTATGGCGCGGGGGCAAGAAAGCCGGAAGCAAATAAACGAGACGCCCGGATCGACACGCGGCCTATTGTCCACCCAGGCGTTTGCGGATGGCCTCCATGGCCCGGCCGCGGTTTTCATGAACCTCCGGAGGCAGGAAACCGTCACTTAAAACTTCTTTTTTCAACGTCCCCGGTCTCGGCCTTCCCCGATGGTCGTTACGCCGGCTCGTCAAACCGGCATTTCAGGGTTAAAATCCCGTCTTCATACGAGGTGCGGATCTGATAGGGCAGTTTTTTAAACAGGGCGAGCATGGAGAAATTTTCTTTGAGCACCAGAGCGTCCAGACCCGTGAGACTATTGGCCAGCGCGGCATCCACCACCTTCTGCTGAAGCCTCACGGCGATTCCTTTCCCCTGCCAATCCTTGGCCACGGAATAGGCGACTTCGCCCGCGCCGCTTCCCTCCAGAAAATACCCGCCGATGCCGATGATCCTGCCGTACCCTTCTTCGCCCAGATAGGCGACGATCGAACAGTTCTTCGTGTAATCGACGATGAACATGTCTTTCATTTCATCCCAGTAAAAATGATGCCGTCGGCCGAAAAAGCGCTTGGCAATGTCCTTCTCTTCCATTTCGTAAAAATGATCCTGAATGAGCCGGTCATCCACGGTTTTGACGGGACGCAGCGTGACCTTCTGGCCGGCAATGGTCAACACTTCTTCCAGCCAGGCCGGGTAAACGCCGAATTGGGATTCGTACAACTTGCGCTCCTGACCGATCAGCCCCTCGCGCCGGGCCTGTTCAAAAAGACTCTCGCGGAAATCAGGATGGGCGACGCTGATCATGGCCATGGCGCGCTCCTGGACATTTTTGCCGAACAGATTGACGGCGCCGTACTCGGTGACGACGTAAGTCACATCGGCCGCCGGGATGGCCACGGTCCCCGCGGCCTGTTCCAGGACGATGTTGCTCAATGTCCCGTCGTCGCTTGTTGACTGGACGACGACGATCGACTTGCCGTTCGGCGCCATCGCCGCGCCGCGGCTGAAGTCCACGAGCCCCGCCACATCGGCAAAATGATTCTGCGCAATGCCGTCGGCCGCGACCTGCCCCTTGAGGTCAACCGATGTCACGCGGTTGATGGCCGTCATCTTGTTGTGCCGGGCAATCATGACCGGGTTGCTGACGTAGTCACAGGGCCTGAATTCGATGGCGGGGTTGCCGTTCAGGAAATGGTAAAGGTCATCGGTACCGATGGCGCCGGAGGCGACCATCTTGCCTTCGTTGAATCCCTTTTTCTTGTTCGTAATAACACCCCTTCCCGCCAGGTCCTGCATGACATCGAGAATCATCAGGGAGTGGATGCCGAGATCCTTCTTCTCCCCCAGAGCATCGGCCATGAGCTCCGGCGTAAAACCGGGGCTGATGTGAAGGGTCGAACCGTCTTCCACCAGACTCGACAAGAGTTTGGCCACCTGCCTGGCGCCCTTGATTTCCGGTGTGGGATAGACCGTCAGAAGGTCTTCCCGGTGCTCGACAATATAGTCCACCTCATCCACATGAATCATGCCGTAACCCGGAATCACCGGCATGTTCGGATTGACCTGGGCGATCACGACGTCCGCCGCATGGACGGCCGCCAGGGTGATATCCACGGAGACGCCGAGGTTCAGCCAGCCGAAGGCATCGGGCGGCGCAACCTGAATCAGGGCGTAGTGAAGGGGGATGTGCCGCTTCAGGAATAAAGAGGGCACCGTGTAAAGATTCATGGGGGTGAGAAAACGCCGGGACGCCGTGAGTCCCTTGATCATCCCCGATCCCTGGTAGATGGAGCGCACATGGTAATTGCGCCCCTGCGTTTCTTCGGCGACGAGCCCCATGAGTGATCCTTCCAGGTTGAGGAAGCGCACGACTTCCACATCGGAAAAATGGTCCGTGTGGTCAATGAGCGCATTCACGAGATACTGCGGCTCTCCGCAGTAGGAACCGATAAATACTCTTTTGCCGCGGGAAATGGAAAGGATCGCTGTTTGCGCTGATACAACCTTGTCCTGATATGTTTTTGTCACACCCTGCCTCCTGAATTTGAAATGGTCTCTGTGTCGTCTTCCCCCGCGAGATGCGGCCCGGGCATCCCGGGCACACGCACGGAACACCGGGTTTATTTACCGGGGATGCATCGGCGTAATGATTCTTGCTTTCTGATAAGCGCCCGAATCGATGGTGGTGCGGGAACCGCAGCCGTGGTCCGGGCGGAGATCACCGCAGCGGCAATATTGACCGTCGGCCCCCGTCACGCGGACATCCACAGCGTCGGAACCGAACGCAAAAGCCATCCGGCAGGTGTTCTCCCGGTATTCATAGGGCCCGTCGCCGGCCCGCGTCGCTTTGCCCTCCATCAGGCATTCCTGATACTCGCTGGAAATGGTCGTCAGCGAGAAGCTCATTTCTTTTGCATCCCTGCTCCAGACCCGCAAATGATTATTCGCTTTCGTGGTCCCGTACTCGGCATGGGTCACGGCCCTGGCATTCAAATAAAGCGTGACGTCCCGGGGGTCTGCTTGCCGGCCGGGCACGGATGGGTCGGCGGCGAAAACGGAACCGGCGGCGATAATGAAAATCAGGACTGTAAGCTTCAATCGCAGCATGCGCTCCTCCGTAAATAAATTTATGTCCGGCCGTGTCCTTTATCAGGTCTTCCGGTCAATATCAACAGAATGCCTGCCAGAGCCAGATAGGCCAGGGCGAGCATATAGTGAGACTGCGAGGCCACCCGCCAGGGCAGATAAAGTTCCCCGGTCGGCATGACCGAATGGATGACGCCGAACAGCGTCAGGAGGCCGCAGACGGCGGCGCACAGGGCCGCCAGGCGCGCCCGGTGATCAATGAGGAAAGCCAGCAGGCTGCCCCAGAGCAGTCCGGTGAGGATGAAACCATTCGCCAGCATGGTCAGCGTTTGATGCAGGTGCTGCAGCCTCGCCGGCAGTTTATCCGGCGTGATGCCTGCCGCTCCCAGGAATTGTCCGAGAATGATCAGCACGAGACTGGCGACGACCGGAAGCATGCTCAGGCTGACCGCCGGGGAATGGTCCGGCGGCGATTCTTTGTAGGCCTGATGGATAATCTCAAAACCGATGAAAATGAAAATCGGTGCGATGACCGCCCGGGGAATGATGCTGACAAACAGCGACATCAGTCCGATGAGGGAGCCGACGCCGATCAGCAGGCCGGTCGCGAGCGTGTAGCGCCAGGTCGCGCCCATTTTTTTATAGGCGGGATGGCCGATGTAGGGCGTCGTTTGGGCGACGCCCCCGAAAAAAGCGGAAATCAGCGACGTGAAAGCTTCGGTGAGCAGAATATCCCGCGGACGGTAATCGTCGCCCGCCAGGCGGGCGCTTTCCGTGTTATTAATGCCGCCGACGATGGTCAGAATGCCGAAGGGTATGGCAATCGGCAGATAATGAATACTCTGCGGCAGGGTTTTGAGAAATTCGATGGAAAAGACCGGAAGACACAGATGCATGTCCAGAACCGGCGGCTGATACTCCGGCAGATAACCGCCCCACCCCAGCGCAAAGTGGATCAGCGTACCGAAAAACAGCGCCGCCAGAACGCCGTGAATCCGCCCGGGCAGTTGCAGTCTGCTGAACAGCGCCGCAAAGATCAGGCCCATGGCCACCATGCCGACAACGGCCTCATTGAAGATCTCGATGAGCGGGAGAAAACCGAGCAGCATGAGCCCGATCCCGGCAATGGAACCGAGGAGCCCCGCTGTCGGGATGTTGCGCTGAATCCATCCGCCGCAAAAAGAGGTAAAAATTTTCACGACGCCGATCATGAAGAGCGTGGCCATGCCGACATGCCAGGTGAGCACCGCGTCGCGGGTGATGACATAAGTGGGCCCCAGAACGGCATACGCGATGCCGATGGTGGACGGCGTATCGAGGCCCAGCGGCATGGCCGTGACGTCCGCGCGGCCGGTTTTTCGTTTGAGCCGGAGCGCAAGCCAGGTATAAATGAGATCGCCCATGAGGACGCCGATCGCCGTGCCCGGAATCATGCGCGTCAGAATAATGTCCACGGGAAAGTTGAATGTAAAAACAAGGATGGCGTTTAAAAAGATCAGAACCCCGGCGTTATCCAGAAAAAGCGCCAGGAAAGCTGTTGTTTCCCCCCAGAATCTGCTGTGTTTTTGATCACTCGTCATGAATGGCCCATTTTGTCCTTCAAACGCTCATAAAAAGAAAAACTGCCGGCCGGCGCTGAAGGCGAGCTATAACTGAAACCACCCGGTTTGACAATTCAATTTTACAAACCGTCCGTCATGTCAGCACTGCATTTCAGGCCGAAAAGGGCCGAGGTATTCAGGACGGCATTCACAACGGCACGCTCCATCACCCGTGCGGCCAGCAGACCGACCACGCTCAAATCCGCAGCGACGGAGCCTACGGAAAGCGCAAAGATGGTATCGCCGTCCACCATGGTATGCGCCGGCCGCATCGTCCGGGCATAGCCGTTTTGCGCCATCGAGGCCAGCTTGGTCATCTGGGACTTGTCCAATGCCGCGTTGGTGGCAATCACGCCGAGGGTGGTGTTGCCGCTGAAAAGATTTTTCTGCTCAGCATAGTTTTGAATCATGATGTCTTCCGTATCGGCCAGCGCTTGTCCGCCAGCGCTCAGCAGTCCGGCAAGTTTCCGGCCGGTTTGAGGATCGATCACGTCGCCCAGACAATTGACCGCCACCAGTGCGCCGACTTTCAAATCACCCGCCTGCAGGGCATAGACGCCCAGACCGCTTTTCATCGTGCGCTCCGGACCCAGCAGTTTCCCGACCGTCGCGCCGGTTCCCGCGCCGACATTGCCCTGCGGACAGATTCTATTCGTTGCGTTGACGCAGGCCTGATAGCCCATGCTCTTGTCCGGCCTGATTTTGAAATCGCCGATCATCAGATCAAAAAGGACCGCGCCGCAGACAATCGGCACGCGGGTCACGCCGACATCAAAGCCGATTTGCTTTTCTTCCAGGTATTGCATGACGCCCGCCGCCGCATCCAGTCCGAAGGCGCTGCCGCCGGCCAGCATCACCGCATGGATTTTCTGCACCATGTTCACCGGATCGAGCAGATCCGTCTCGCGGGTGCCCGGCGCGCCGCCGCGGACATCCACGCCGGCCGTCGCTCCGTCTTTGCACAGAACAACCGTACAGCCGGTGGCGGCGTCCAGGTTTTGGGCGTGTCCGACTTCCAGGCCTTCAATGTCGGTGAATTCAATTTGTGTCATCATAACGTATGGCTCCCCTAGAATGGCATTCCCCTCTTCATCACACGGCCGCCTCTCTCCCCTTCAGCGTCGGCAAAACCGGGCAAGGTCTTTACGACGTCTGGAAACCCGGCAGGCGGATATGTTTTTCCAGTCTTCGCGCCGCCAGAACAATGATTGAAACCAGCGCCAGATAGACCAGTCCTGCCGTAACGTCCGCGCGGCCGGTCTTCCGGGCGGGACGCAGGACCGGCCGGGCGTAATGAGATCGCCGGCCAGAGCGCCCCTGGCGGTATCCGGAATCAAACGCGTCAAAACAATTTCCGCGGGGAAATTGACGGTAAAAACGAGAATGGCGTTGAGGAAGATCAGAACCCCGGCGTTATCCAAAAAAAGCGAGAAAAGCGGTTGTTTCCCCCGAGATTCCCGTGTTTAGTGCCGCTTGCCGTGTGCATCATGCGGTTGCCGTTCGTTCCTCTGTCCATTTGTCTGCCGCAAGGGAGACTGCGAACCGATTTTATGCCGCAGTTATAACCGAAAGCGGTTGATTTGACAATTCAATTTATATACGCCGGACGGGCGTACATAAAGAATGAAGCAAAGCAGCAAACGGCAGGAATTGGGCCGGACGATCCGGGCAGGAAGGCAGTCCTCTTTGCTGGCGACAAAGGGCCCGGCATGACCGGACGGAGGACTGTCCGTTCAAGCCTCGACAAGGCGGTAATTCTTTTCCTTAAACAGGTTCAGGCAGGCATCCACGGCGGCGGGATCGTACAGGATGCCTCTGTTTTTGATAATTTCATTGAGCGCGGCATCCAGCCCCAATGCCGGACGGTAGGGACGGTGCGAGGCCATGGATTCCACGACGTCCGCCACACCCAGGATACGGGCTTCGATGAGAATTTCATCGCCGGCCAGCTGCCGGGGATATCCTTTCCCGTCCATGCGCTCGTGATGCTGGTAGGCAATCTGGGCCAGCGGCCACGGCGATTCCACTTCCTTCAGGATTTCGAAGCCGCGGCGTGCATGTTCCTTCATCAGGGCAAACTCGATTTCCGTGAGCTTCGCGGGTTTCGTGAGGATCTCCGAAGGGACGGCGATTTTCCCAATGTCATGAATGGAACCACCCATGCGGATGCCGTCCAACTGCTCCGGTGACAATCCCATCTCCGCTCCAATGGCTCGCGCCAAATCCGCCACGCGGAGCTGGTGGCCCGCTGTGTAAGGGTCCCTGGCCTCCAGGGCCGCCACCATGACCTGAATCGTCGTACCGACGGCCCGCCTGAGGCTGTCGAGCGTCCGTTGCAGTTTTTCCTCGTGTTTTTTACGTTCACTGATATCCCGCGACAACCCCCGAAACCCAATCGGCTTGCCGTCTTTGTCCTTCACTAAAGCGACGGATGTTTCGCTGAACCCTTTCGTCCCGTCCCTGCGTATGTATTGCAGATCTATCGCTTTGATGGGATCACCGGTTTGGTAAAGGCGGTGAAACTGCTCAAACGCATTTTTCACAATCGACGGTTCCATATAACTTTTATAGTTCAGACCCATCAGCTCTTCCCGCGAGTAGCCAAGGTGGCGGCACTCGGCGTTGTTAAAAAAGACGAAATTGCCGGAGAGGTCAATTTCAAAATACGCTTCATCCATGTTTTCCAGGACGCCGCGATATTTCTCTTCACTCTCTTCGAGCGCCTCCGCCGTCCGCTTGCGCTCGGTAATATCGATGAAACTTTCCACATAACACTCCCGCCCCCGGAGCGTTATCGGATAGACCGTCTTCAAAATATCCCGGACAGAACCGTCGGCATGAATGAGCTTCCGTTCCGAATCATCAATGCTCTGTCCAAGATCTTTGACCGGACACTTGCACTCCGGGGCCGGACAAACCACAGCCCGACACGCCTGTCCGATTAATTTTTCCCTGGGCCGCCCGCTTATTTTAGCGGCGTGATGATTGGCTTCCTGAATCACCTGGGTTTCTTTATCGATGATGAGGATTCCCGTTCCGACAGTATTGAAGATAGCCAACAACTTGGTCTCGCTCTCCTTCCGCATCGCCTCCGCCTGCCTGCGCTCTGTGATATCAATAAAACTCTCCACGAAGCAGTCCCGTTCGTTAATCTTAATGGGATAGACCGTCTTCAGAATATCCCGGAGAGATCCATCCGCATGAAGCAGCTGCCGTTCCGCGATATCGATTTCCTGGCCGAGATCCTTGATCGGGCACGAGTGGTCGTCGGGAAGGCAAATTAAGGACTGGCACGCCTTCCCGATGATCTCCTTCCTGGAACGACCGACGATGACTGCCGCATGGCGATTGGCATCCGTAATAACCCGGGTTTCCCGGTCAATGATGAGAATCCCCGTCCCCACCGTATCGAAGATGGCTTTCAATTTGTTTTCGTTTTCCGCCAGCCGTGCCTCCGCCTGCCGCCGGTCGGTAACATCCCGCGATACGCACACGAAGGCCACAATACTCCCGCCGCGATAGAGGGGAGCAGCGCTCGCCTCCGCATACCGTTTCTGGCCGTCTTTGGTCCGATACCCATACAAGATACCCTCCAGCCGGTGACCGTTCAGGACCCGCCTCATTTCCGAGGCCATTTTTTCCAGCGACGTGGGTGTTAAAATATCCAGATCCCAAATGGTTTTTCCGATGAGTTCTTCGGGCTTGTATCCGAGCAGGCGTTCCACCGACGGTGAGATTGTGAGCATCCGGAAGTCCCAATCCATGGAGAAGATCAGGTCGTTCACATTTTCAAAGTGCAGGCGGTATTTTTCTTCACTGTCTTGTAACTGTTTCAGGACACTCAGGCGTTCGCGATTGTCGGCGGCCTCCCGAAGGGCCCTCACCACCGCCGGCGCCAGCTTGGCCAGCTTCCCTTTCAACACGTAATCCGTCGCACCCCGCTTCATGGTCTCGATGGCCAGCTCCTCCCCCATGGCGCCGGTCACAAAAATAAAGGGCACGTCGGGGCGGTGCTCTTTCGCCAGCGTCAGCGCCTTCAGCCCGTCGAAAGCGGGAAGTAAATAGTCGGCCAGGATGAGGTCGGGGTGAAACGTTTCCAGTCCATCCCGGAAGGCTTCCTGTGTATCCACGCGGCGTGCGGTGGCCCTGATGCCGCAGTCGGGAAGCGCCCGCATCATCAGTTCCGCATCAATGAGCGAATCCTCGAGAACGAGGACCCGCAGATCAGTGTCAGGCATTTGCATGTTTTCAGGGGCGTTCATATCGCACCATTGTTTTTCATCTTGCTGATCGGTTCAGGTTTCATTCGGCCGCCGCCGCAAACGCACGATCACGCACGTCGTCGCCGGCGCTTTCCGGGGCCTGCCGTACCGGCAGGGTGAAGAAAAATGAGGCGCCGTTTCCTACTTCACTCTCGGCCCAGATTCTTCCCCCATGACGCTGGACGATGCGCCGGACAATCGCCAGTCCTGCGCCCGTGCCTTCAAACTCGGCATCCGTATGCAGGCGGCGGAAGACGCCAAAGAGTTTGTGAACATAGTGCATATCGAATCCTACGCCGTTGTCCCTTACAAAATAAATTGTTTCCCCCTGCTCCATCCGGGATCCGACCTCAATAATCGCCGTATCTTTGGGTCTGGTGAATTTCAGGGCATTCGCTATCAGATTAACAAACAATTGCCGCACCGTCGCGAAATCGCCGCAGGCGGGAGGGAGCGTCCCGACCCGGATTTGGGTCTTTCGCTCCGGGATCGCCGCCGAAAGCTCATTGAAAACATTCTGAGCCAGTTCGGTCATGTCGATTTCGGTGAAAACCATTTCACGCCGTCCCATCCGGGAAAACGACAACAGATCGTCAATAAGCTGGCCCATTCTTTTGGTCTCGACACGGATGATGCCCAGAATGCGCTTCCCTTCGTCATCGAGCTTTTCGGCATAGTCCTTTTCCAGAATCCGTGAAAAACCGTCCACACCCCTCAGCGGCGCATGCAGGTCATGCGAAACGGAATAGCTGAAACTTTCAAGTTCCTTATTGGCATTTTCCAGTTGGTAGGTCCGCTCCTTCAGTTTTGCCTCCACCCGCTTGCGATGGGCGATTTCCTGCTTCAATGCGAGATTGGCATGATTCAACTGCTTCAGGTTCCTTAACAATTCTTCCTCATTTCGTTTCAACTGCCGATAGAGAATTTCCTGCGGCCTTGTCAGGCTGGTTTCGATCAGAGCCAGATAGATCAAATAAAAGGAAGCCACTTGAAACACATGACCGATCAGATTGCTGATGCTGAACGGATCCCGATACAGGGTAAAGGCCAGACCGGCAATGATTGACAAAATGATCGACGCAGCCATCAGCCAGAACACCCGGGAATTGAACGACCGGCGATTGGCAAACAGCAGAACAACCGCGATGAGCAGAATCACGCAGATAACACAATCGCTGATGACTTTAAAGGGTGTCAGCCCCGCGCCTTCAATCATCGTGACCGGAAATACTTGCCAGTAGAATATGGCAAGCAGAATGATTGACGAAACGAGTGCATAGACGGTGACGATCCGGGTGGTATTGATCCTGCGGTTAATAAAGAACGGAGCGATCATAAGCGAGATACTCAACACATAGCGGCTCGCGATGTAGAATGTCGGGCCAAGATTCCCATACTCCGGGAAGATCCCCATGTTCTTGTTGCCCAGCAGGTGCAGTAAATCCAGAAAGGCAAAAAAGAGCAATGCAATCCCCACAAACAGGAAGTAATGATTGTCCAGCAGATGCCGTGAGTGCCAGATAATCATAAAAACACTGACCGCAATAATAATGGAAACGCCGTCAAAAAGGATATGGATCAGGTTATAGTTATACCGGCTGACGGCATAGACCAGGGGCAGCGCCAATACGCCGATTATTACAGCCTTATGCTTAAAAAGGGTCGCGTAACGTCTCAGCATATCCATTCCACCTTTCTTGAAATTTCACAGCGAGAGAGCAGAAATCCCTGGATTCCATGGTAAGCCCGGGCATTCGTGATACACGGCAGATACATTGGCATAAGTATTCAGGAATTTAATTATAGAAGCAGACGATGGAACGTCAATGATGTATTAGTGACAGCAAAATGGCGGCTAAAACCTACCAGACTACTGCGGGCGGAGATGAAGAAAATCCGTTCCTTATGAAGGATAATAAATCAGGTAAGCTGGTGCGCTTCACCGTGTTTGCAAGATCGGGAGGTCACCGTTCCAGAGACAAGAGTGATGTGCGGCAGAAAGCGGACAGCAGTAAGGCCGTCCATCGGCGGGCGGGACTGCCTGCAGAACCGCATCTGTTTTAAAATACTGACTTGAATCGGATATCTCAAGAATAGGAAGGCTTTGTCTTTTGCAGCCCCCTGAACGAAACTGCAATAACGAGCATCAGGTCTGGAAACCCGGCAGGCGGATATGTTTTTCCAGTCTTCGCGCCGCCAGAACAATGATTGAAACCAGCGCCAGATAGACCAGTCCGGCCGTCACATAGGCCTTAAAAAACTGGAAGTTGGTTGACGCTATTTCCTGAACCTGGGCAAAAAAATCCGGATACTGAATGAGAAAGGCTACGGATGTATCTTTGAGATTTTGGATAACCTGGTTGGTCAGGGAAGGGACGGACAGACGCATCACCTGGGGCAGGATGATCAAGTGGAATATCTCCGGGTGCGTAAACCCCTGGGCCCGGGCGGCTTCCAGTTCGGTCTGGTCCAAACCGTGATAAGCGGTCATCAGGTACCGCGCATTATAGGCGGAAACATTCAGGGTAAAACCGACGATGCAAACGGTGAACGCCGACCAATGAACCCCGAACTGGGGCAATCCGTAATACATTAGAAAAAGATGGACCAGGAGCGGCGTCCCGATAAAGAACGATATGTAGCGTTCCGCCCATGTCCGCACAGCATTCGTCCTGCTGAGGGTCAGGTAAAAAACAGCGACCCCGCCGAAAAGTCCGGTGACCGACATAATGACCATGAGGAGAACCGTATTTTTCAGCCCGGCCATGATCTGGGGCAAATAAACGATTATGTCGTTGATGAAAACATCCATACCGGTCACCTGTGGTCGATCACGCTCAGGAAAAACTGCCTGACGCGCGGGTCCGGGTGATCATAAAAGAGCCGCTCGGCAATATCCTCCGCCACAATAACTCCTTTATCCAAAAATACGATGCTGTCCGAAATGTATTTTGCCAGAAAGGGATCGTGGGTGACGCAGAGCATGGTGATATTATCCAGGTAGAGTTTGTTGATGACCGTAACCACTTCCCGGGTCATTTGCGGATCGAGGGCGGAAGTCGGTTCATCCAGAAAAAGCACCGCAGGGTCCATGGCCAGCGACCGGACAATGGCTACCCGCTGCTTCTGTCCGCCGGAAAGCTGCGCGGGATATTTGTTCCGATGTTCAAACATGTCCACCCGCTCCAGCTCATAGGAGGCTTTTTCGACGGCATCCTTCGCTGACATTTTTTTGAGCTTGCGAAGCCCCAGGGTGACGTTGTCCTGCACTGTCAAATGCTTGTAAAGGGCGAAATGCTGAAACACAAATCCGATGTCCTGACGCAGTTTACGGACATCCACCCCCGGGCGGGTAACCTCTTCACCTTTGAAGATAATCTCACCCGAGGTGGGTTGGATGAGAAGATTCAAACAGCGCAGCATGGTGGATTTTCCGCATCCCGAACCCCCCATGACCACTTTGGATTGACCTTCGCTGAGTTCCAGGTTGATCCCTTTGAGGACATCCTTGTCATCAAATTTTTTCACCAGATTTTTAACTTCAAGCAAGGCCATTGTTATTCCTTCTCACTCATGAGCCAGCCCGGGAATCCGGAATTTTTTCTCGAGGGCCATAAAAAGCATCACAAACAACTTGTAGATAGCAAAGTAGATAATCCCGACAGCCAGATAGATTTCCACCCCCCGCAGGGTCACGGCGGCAAGGCTCATG
This sequence comes from Deltaproteobacteria bacterium, assembly GCA_036528635.1. GTDB lineage: Bacteria > Desulfobacterota > Syntrophia > Syntrophales > Smithellaceae > UBA8904. Next base: position 8,197 of record JAIGNE010000075.1, on the reverse strand, counting down.
GCCTCTTTCATGATCTCGGGTATCCCCACGGTGTAGGCGAAAGGGGTATACTTTAAAATGGAGGTAAACTCATTGATCATGCCCGGAATGGACATTCTGAACATTTGCGGCAGAATGATATAGAGAAAGCTCTGCATCCGGTCCATTCCCATGGCCTCCGCCGCCAGGATTTCATCCCCGTCAACGGCGGCCATGGCGCCCCGGAATATTTCCGCGAGGTAGGCGCCGGAGATAAGCCCCAGGGTCAATACCATCGCCGTGAATGGTGGAATCCGGATGCCCATGCCCGGCAGTCCGAAAAAGACGATAAAGAGGAGGACCAGAACGGGGATCGAGCGAAATACATAGATATAAGCGGCAAGGAAAAGCGCGACAGGCTTCCAGCGTAATCTGCTCAAAACTGCCATGAATAGTCCAATAGCCAGGCCGGCGCAGACGCTGGCGATCGTCACCAGTATTGTGTATCCCACGCCTTTGGCCAGGGCCATCAGGATGTCCCAGAATGTCATTGGTCCGGTTTGCGCCCTTCTATTTCATCCACTTGTCGATGATGGCCTTGAGTTTCTCCGGGCCCAGTTCAGTCAGATAACGGTCGAAGTCGTCCCGCAGAGGAGACCCTTTGGGGAAAGCGAAACCAAAGACGTCGAAACCCGTAAGAACGTAGCTGTCCTGAAGGTCCATTTTTTTCTTGTAAACCATGGAAACCCCGCCTTCTACAAAGGCCAGATCAAGGTTCCCGTTTTTCAGGTCGGCCAGAACCTCGTTGTAGGTCGGATACAGTTTAACATCGCTCAGTTTATAAACGCCCTGCGGTTCCCACTTGTCCTTGATGAATCCGCTGTAAGCCATGCCCCGCGGGTAGCCGATAGTATATTTCTTCAACTGGGCGAGATCTTTAATCACGATATTCCTGCTTTTCAGACTGACCAGATTCCAGGTATTGTCCATGTAAGGCTTGGAAAAATCCATGACCTCCTTGCGCTTGTCGGTGATGGAGATTGCCGAAAACGCGACGTCGGCCTGTTTGCCGATCACCGCTCCGAGCATGCCCTGCCAATCATAAGCGGTGATTTTATACTGGCGCCCCCGGGCCTTGCAGAAACCTTCGAAGATTTCCAGGTCCATGCCCTGATACTTGCCGTTTTCCTCAAACATGTTCGGCGGCGAGGTCGGGCAGACCGCAACCTTGATGACGGAGGCTTCTTCATTTTTGCTGCAACCGGAAAACATCAGCGGTAAAAGGCATAACAAGCAAAGCAAGAGAATGATTTTTTTCATGGAATATCCTTTCCTTCCTTTTAAATTCTGTTTTGATGCCCGGCGATTATAGGGGGATCGATTTCATGTGTCAATGTATTTATAAATGATGGGGCAAGCGCGCCCCGCCGGGCTTACCGGACAACGCAGAAATCAAGATTCCCTTGACAGACAAGACCTCGTTTCTTATGGTGATCCGGCAAAAAGCGTTCTCATCAGAAACATGAATTAACTTTTGCTTCCAGCGGGAAACTCATCCTGACAGCGCCAAAGGAGTCTGCATTTTCGGCAGTTCCCGGCAGATCGAAAGGACATGAAGAATTCCAGCCCGGTCTTTCCGCGGGCATTGTAATCGACCGGCACATTTGATACAGATTATATTCAGGAAAGGACTCGGACCATGAACAATATCTACGAACGATTGCGCGACAGGCTGGAAATGATGGCCACCGGTTATCCGGCAACGGCCAGCGGCGTTGAAATTAAAATCCTGCAGCATCTTTTCAGCGAAGACGACGCAGGCCTGTTCCTGAAGCTGGACACAACACCGGAGACGGCCCGGCAGATTGCCTCACGGCTGGGGGCCGATGCCGCGGACACGGCGGCCCGACTGGAAGGAATGGCCCGCAAGGGGCTTATCTTCCGGGTCAGGCAGGAAAATGCGATCCGTTACTTTCCGGTCCCGTTCATTGTCGGCATCTATGAGTTCCAGTTGAACAACCTGAATAAACCGCTCCTGAAAGACATCTCCCAGTATTACCTGACCGGCCTGGGCGCCACATTCCACGGGCAGAAAACGCCTCACCTGCGCTCGATTCCCATCAACGCGGAAATTGTCGCCGACCGCCCCGTCTTTCCCTATGACGACGCGGCGGCCATCATCAAAAGCAAAGCGCGCATTGCTGTGGCCGAGTGCTTTTGCCGCAAGGCCGTCAGCCTGTATGGGAAAACCTGCCCGCATCCGCTGGAGACGTGCCTCCAGTTCGAGACCTTCGCCGACTATTACGTGGAAAACAAAATGGCGCGCTGGATCAGCACCGACGAGGCCCTGGCCATTCTGAAGCAAAGCGAGGCGGAAGGCCTGGTCATCCATATTCTGAACTCGCAGAAAGTGGAAGCCATGTGCTGCTGCTGTTCGTGCTGCTGCGGCATGCTGATTTCGCTCAAGCTTTTTCCGGCCCCGGCCCGGGCGGTAAAAAGCAATTACGTCTGCCTGATTGATAAATTCCTCTGCACCAATTGCGGGATTTGCGCCGAGCGCTGCGCCGTGGGGGCCTTCAAGATCAAGGATGAAAAAATCGAGTTGCATGCCGACCGCTGCATCGGCTGCGGCCTTTGCGTGACCACCTGCCCCGCCGAGGCCCTGAAGCTCGAGAAAAAACCGGAGGACAGCCTGTACACGCCGCCGCCAACGGTCTATGATACCTACGCCGTGATGAGCGGGGAGAAAGGGCATGGTCATGGATAAAGAAACAAAAGACCGCTTTACAAAAAACCCGGGGCGTTTCATCGAAGAGGCGATCAAAACATTTGTGCGCGAAAACGACGCCAACCGACTGGCGAGTTTCAACGGCGAACCGATCTTTGAAGAGCCGCTCGTCGGCTTTGCCGCGGGCGACGATCCCCTTTTTGACGAGTATAAAAAAGTCGTCCACGCAGAGCATTTCACGCCGCGCGAAATTCTGGCCAGGCACCGTCAGGAAAGCCTGAAGATGGCGGGCGCACAGCCGGAAATCGCGAGCGTCATTTCTTTTGCGCTGCCCGCCAACCGCGAAACCCTGCGCTCGAACGCCCTGGAGAAAGAGGGGCCGTCCTTGCGCTGGAACCATACCCGCTGGCTGGGGCAGGACTTCATCGATGCACTTTCCCTTCATCTGGCGGACCTGCTGCAATCGCTGGGCATAGAGGCCCTGGCGCCGGGCGTGTCGCCGTTTTTCAAAATCATGACCGTGCCCGGCGGTTTTACCTCCAACTGGTCGCAGCGGCATATCGCTTACGCCGCGGGTCTCGGAACCTTCAGCCTGAACGAAGGCTTTATCACCCCGAAAGGTATGGCGATACGCCTGGGCAGCGTGGTCGCCGGTTTAAAACTCACGCCGTCCGTCAGGCCCTATCCGCATTATCGCGCCAACTGTCTTTTTTACCGCGGAATGAAGTGCGGCCGGTGCATCGCCCGCTGCCCGGGCGGCGCGCTCAGCGAAAAGGGTCACGACAAGCTCAAGTGCTTCAACGTGCTTTATGAAATGCAGGCGCCCTGGATCAAAGGCGAGCATGGACCGGGCTACATCGGCACTTACGCCGGCTGCGGATTATGCCAGACGGGCGTGCCCTGCCAGAGCCGCATTCCCGAAAAAAGTGTATAGTCCGGAAAAAGGAGGAACCATGGTCAGCTTTTCGGTCAAGGGCAAAGTTGCACTGATTACGGGCGCCAGCCGGGGTATCGGCGAAGCCATTGCTCTGGCGCTGGCCCAATACGGGGCGCACTGCATCCTCGTGAGCCGGAAAATCGGCGACCTTAAAGTCGTCGAAAATAAAATCAGAGAGACCGGCGGCACAGCCGATTCGATGGCCTGCCACATGGGGGATCTTCAGCAGATCGAATCCCTGACGTCCGCGATCGGCGGCCGCTATGGTAAATTAAACATCCTCGTCAATAACGCCGCGACGAATCCCTACTTCGGCGGCCTGCTCCAGGCGGAAGAGCGAGTGTGGGACAAAACGCACGAGGTCAATCTGAAAGGCCCCTTCTTCCTGATTCAGAAAGCGGCGCCGCTCATCGAAGCGTCCGGCGGCGGCTCCATCATCAATGTCGCCTCGATCAACGGCGTCAGCCCCGGAGCGGATCGGGGTATTTATTCCATCACCAAAGCCGGCGTCATCATGATGACCAAGGCCTACGCCCGGGAGCTTGCCCCGAAAAAGATCCGCGTCAATGCGCTCTTGCCGGGGCTTACGGAGACGAAATTTGCCGGGGCTCTTTTCGATGATGAAGCCATCTACCGGGAGGCGGTCAAAAACATTCCCCTGGGCCGGTCGGCCAAACCGGACGAGATGGCCGGCGCGGTCGTGTATCTGGCATCCGATGCTTCATCCTTTACCACCGGCGCCTGCATCACCTGCGACGGTGGACGGCTGATATAAAACTGCGCGGCTTCCCAACGATCATGATTTCCGTTGCAGTGAGCAGCGCAGCCGGTTTTCCCAATCGGGCCTGTCAAAACCCGGAAATCGTCTTGACATAATAGAATTTGTATTCCATTAAGTAACCATGGGACGCAAAGCTTATTTTCAACACGAGGAGTTCCTCGACGCAGCCGTTCAGATCATCGCCAAAGACGGTCCGGGGGCGCTCACGATCGCAGCTCTGGCCAAACGGGTCAACGCGCCCGTCGGTTCGGTTTATCATCGTTTCCCGTCGCGCGACGCCCTTTTGGCCGAAGTCTGGCTCAATATTATTGAAGCCTTTCAGAGTGAATTCCTGGCAAAGCTTCAGGAGGATGGCCTTGGGGCCACCCTGTCCTGCCTGCAATGGGTTCGTCTGCATCCCAGTCACGCGCGGATCATGCTGCTGTATCGTCTCCACGACCTGATGTCCGGCCAGTGGCCGCAGGATCTGCAGAAACGCGCCCGGCGTCTGGACAAGGATTTGCATGAAGCCGTATCGGCATTCACAAAACGACAATTCGGGAGCGCCACGAAAGAAAATATCGATCGCGTGATTTTTGCCATCTATGACGCCCCGATCGGCATTATCCGGAGATATCTGCGGGATAATAAAGTACCGCCGGTGTCCGTCAATGAATTGATTCGCGAAACCTATCTGGCTGTCATCGGGAAAGCAAAATAATCAGCGGCTTTGCGCCGCCTGAATCATCCATCCCCTCCCAAAACCCTCACCGATTGTCACGGACGCCCGGTCGACCGCTCCGGCGGAAGCTGAATCGTTCGCTTTCCAGTCCGGCAAAAAATTTCTTGACAGGCTTTATAATAGAATGTATATTCTAATATAAAGATTCTAATCAAAATTGTTCAGCCCTCTGCAGGGCCATCTAAATCCATTATGCGTTCGGGAGGTGTGCTATGGAAATCGGCAACCATTGGAAAACGATCAGGTCCATATTTGATGAAGCGTACAAGAGCTGCCTGCATTTTGCAGTCGCCACGGTCAATGAAGACGGCTCCCCGCACGTGACGCCCATCGGCGCCCTGATCCTGCGGGATGACCAAACCGGTTTTTACTTTGAGGAAAATCCGGTGCGGCTGCCGCGCAATCTCACCGTCAATCCCCGCGTCTGCATCCTGGCGCAAAACGCCGACAAGCTCTTCTGGGGCAACGCGCTCGTCAACGGGAAATTCCCGACGCCTCCGGCGGTGAGACTCTCGGGCCTTGCCGGCCAATTGCGCGAGGCAACACAAGATGAGATTGCGCTCTGGCAGGAAAAGATTGCCTTAGCCAAAGGAACGAAGGGCTATCAGCTCTTATGGAGTTCCTTCTCTCATGTCCGGGATATTGCCTTTGATTCTTTTGAACCCGTCGACGTGGGATCAATGACAGACGAACTCTGGCAATGATCGGATACACGCGTTGGAGAAATAACTGAAAAAAGGAGGCCAGGGACATGACGGTTAAGACCATTTCGCTCAGTAAAGATGAAATTAAGGAACTGGTGAGTAAAAACTGGATAACCCACGATGCCATGTGGTTTTACCATTGTTTGCAGGAATTCGGCATCGAAAAGACCAATCAGCTGAACAAGGCTGCGATCCGCGACATGTCGGCCATAGAAATCAGGCGAATTCACAAAGCCATGGGCTCGCCGCCGATCAGCACGTTTGATGAATTCCAGCACTTCTTTGACGCGGCCATGGAGATCGCCACCGGCAAATTCATGAAATATAAATATAGCTCGCCTTCTCAGAATTTAATACACGGTGAATGGGATTCCTGCTTCGCACACGAGGGGATGAAAGCACTGGGGGTTGCCGACCGCTATGAATGCGGCGTCCTGCTGAGGATCAACACCTGGTTTGATACGATGGGGATAAAATTCGAGCTGAAACCAAATCTAGCCGGTTGCCTGATGCATACCGACGGCAAATGCGCCTGGGATTACAGATTTTTTTTCGACAAATAACTGAATGAGGGAGGCAATACCATGAAGATTGGTGAGGATGTCTGGCAGTTCTATCAGAAGCATTTAGGTTATACCGATGACGAGATGAAGGCATTTCGGGGTAATCCGCGCAACGCGGATGTCATTTCCAGGGCGCCCGCACTCATGAATAAAACGATCGTGATCGAAGTCGTGGAGGCGCATGGCTGCAACAGCCGGCATAAAGCCGGCGATAAATTCTACTTCGACGGGTCCGGGAATCTTTTAACCAGGCTTTGACCCAGCCGAATATGTTTCGGAGCGATGGGCGCGATGCCGCCTTTAATTTCCACGGTCCACGAATTGTTTTACGCCGGGGTCGATCCCAATGAAATGCGGTTTAAAAGAGTGGGCTGTGTTGATATCGGCATCCATTGCGGCGGCTGGGGGCGTGTCATTATGGATATTAAAGTCGAAGACCGGAAGAAATCAGAAGCATCAGCATGAAATATGTCGGAGTCAATCACGTTTATCTGAATACTCAGAAATAAAATAACTGATTGACCACCGAATTAAAAAGCAAATAATTATTTTGATTTGTTATCTCCAGCATCAAGTGTTGCTTATAAAAATACCATCGCCCAAACGGTGCTTTTATTTTACGGCGGCATTATGTATAAACGTCTTCCATGGAAGACATGATCTATCAAGGGGTGCTCACGGGCACCGGCGCGCGGCCCTTCCTTTTGGGAGATGACAAAACCAGGCACCTGGAAGGTGAAACCATCTGGAACGGGTACCTGTCGCACTGGAACGGCCTGAAGGTTTGCGCCCACAGGCTTCCTCAAAGGGATTACGAAACAGGCCAGCCTATCATCATTATCTGGCCGGACGAGCCCGCGCCGTCGGAGCCGTTTGTGGAACTTTATTTCAATGAGCGGCTGGTCAAGTATCCCGCCTCGTTTCTGGGACACATGGCCGTCAACGTGAATGGTGAAATATTCAACTTCTCTCACCTGATCAATGAAAATGAAGCCATGCGGCCTGAGGAATACTTTTTCCGGCCCGCGCTGGGAGAATTCGCGCCGCATCCGGCTTCCGGAAGGGCCAATCTGGATGATCCGCAAAAGCCCTATTATGACAAGTTTGGCAGGCTTTTCATGCGGACCATTCACGTCCTGAGAATGACGGGACTGGACACGCAAAAGCTTTCAAAAATTTATCACAATGACCTGGAAGTTATTCACAACGCCCCGCCCGATCGCCGGAAACCCGGACATTATAGTCACTTTAATATCTTCACCAACAGCTGCTCCACGATCATCCGGAACGGATTTCAAAAACTGGGATTCAGTAAAATCCGGGGAATCTTCCCGAGAGACCTGTTTGTGAATGTTGCATATCATTTTTTTAAACAGTCAGAATATCCGCAGATCAAAGCGTCTCGTTTCACACTGAACCAGCTTCACGTCCCGGAGGCGGCTCCCAGCGCCCTGCCGCCGCTCATCAATCCCGTCAATCGATGGAAAAACAGAATCTTAAACAAGATATAAAAGACCCGTTTTAATTTTCCGATGCAATCGTATTCACGCCTATCTATTATGAATCAGTCAATAATATTTGACACTACCTATCCTTTGGGCGTAATGTCTTGCCAAATTCATCGACACCCGTCGACTCGCACTCCGGGCTTTAGCAGTTAGCACTTTTTGACTTCCCTCCCTGGAGACTGTGTCGCAATTAAGGGACATACAAGTTCTTTGACAACAGAATATTAGAAAAAGGTTAAGAATCAAGAGAAAGCTTCTTGAGCCATAGGATCAATATGGTAAAGTCTCTTTCACAAA
>JAIGNE010000074.1:0-2139 GCA_036528635.1 Deltaproteobacteria bacterium | reverse complement strand
TCATCTCCTTTGTGAGCGTTTTAGCACATCAATATGGTTGTGCAACCAATTTTGCCTTCTTCTAATATTTTATTGTCAAAGAACAATTTATACCTTAATTATGACACAGTCTGTTCGCCGGTATGACGAAAATTGGAGTTATGCGAAGCTCTCAAGCGGTGTGATCGCGGAAGCAAACGCAAGTAACTGAAGAAAGGATTTTCATGGCAGATAAATTGTATGATCAACTGGCTGATATTTTCAATCTCATCGGGTATGGCAGCCGCAGAAGCCCGGAACTGGAAGCATTGCTCAAGTCCCTCTTTACGGAAGAGGAAGCCACGCTGGCTGTCAACCTCTCGCCGATGGCTCCGGAATCTCCGGGTAAACTGGCCGAAAGGCTTAATCTGGATGCGGGCCGCGTGGCACGGATGCTCGATGAGATGGCGGACAAAGGATTAATTTACTCCAGCATCCGCGACGGTGAAAAATGGTACAAGCTCCTGCAGCTCGTCCCCGGCATCTTCGAACTGCAATTCATGAAAGGCGAAGTGAATGAACGCGCCAAAGAACTGGCCCGGCTGTTCGATGCCTATTTTCATGCCAGCGTACCCGAGAAAGACGCCAAATCACCTTTTGCCGACGAGTCGGCGATCCACATGGCGCGCGTGATTCCGATCGAGAAGACCCTGACGGCGACAACCCATGTTTTCCCCTTTGAAGTGGCGAGCAAGTATATCGAAGAGAATTCACCCATCACGGTTTCCATCTGCTATTGCCGTCATGAAAAACGGCTCCTGGACAGAGGCTGCAAATATCCGGATGAAGTTTGTCTTCAGCTCGGACCCTTCGCGGAATTCGTCCGCGAGCGCGGATTCGGGCGAGAGATCAGCAAAGCGGAAGCTCTGGAGATTTTGAAAAAGAGCGCCGAGGCCGGCCTGATCCATACATCGAGCAACACGCAGGAACGCATTGACTTCATCTGCAACTGCTGCACGTGCTGCTGCGGAATTCTGCAGGGCGTCTATCGCTTCGGCGATCCCGTCCGGAGCGTCTCCAGCAATTTCGAGGCGGTCGTTGACGCCCAGGCCTGCACCGGCTGCGAAGAATGTGTGGATCGATGCCAGATGGACGCTATCACGATCGTGGACAATCAGGCTCAAGTAGACCTCGCGAGCTGCATCGGCTGCGGCGTCTGCGTTTACCACTGCCCCGCGGATGCCTTAACGCTCGCTTCGCGCGCCGATTTTGTCGAACCCCCCAAAAGTTTCAGGGAGCTCATCAAAAAACAAGCAGCCGCTAAAATAAAAAAAGGAGATAAATAATGAAAGTCGTAGGATTTGTCGGAAGCCCGCGCAAGAAGGGCAACACAACTACAATCGTCAATGAGGTTTTGCGGGGTGCGTCCGAAGCCGGTGCGGAAACCAAAATATTTAATCTCAATGAGCTTACTATCCGGGGATGTCAGGCCTGCTACAAATGCCAGACTCCGGAGGGAAAATGCGTCCAGACGGACGGCATGACGCCGCTCTATGATGAAATCGTGAGCGCCGATGCCGTTGTAATCGGGACACCGGTCTTCATGCTCCAGGTGACGGGACAAACCAAGATTTTTATCGACAGGCTTTTTGCCCTGCTGTATCTCAAGGACGGTAAACCGGGAGCGTTCAGAAATAAGATAAAAGGAAAGAAGGCCATCACAGTCTATTCACAGGGTCAGCCGGAAACCGGCTTGTTTGCTTCGTCCTTCGATCTGCACGAAGGCGTCCTCGCTTTCCTGGGCTTCAAGGTTGAGGGCCGTATTGCGGCGGGAGGAATGTCGAATCCGGATTCGGCAAAAGGCACCCCGGCCATCATGGACAAAGCCTACGCCGCGGGCGCTGAGCTGGTAAAGCAAGGGCAATGATCCCGCAGCGCGCATCATAAGATAGGGAAGACGGGTTTATAAAAAGAGACCTTGCATAACCCCTCTTTGCGTCATTCCGGGCTTGACCCGGAATCCAGGAAGTTTTTAATAATACTGGATTCCCGCTTTCCAGACTGTGTCACAATAGTCTGCCGGATTAAAATTTACCGTTCTTTGACAATAAAATATTAGAAGTGATTCAAAAAAAAGCATATCGGCGAAGGATGATTCGTTATTGCTGGTCGATTTTTCGT
>JAIGNE010000073.1:0-10516 GCA_036528635.1 Deltaproteobacteria bacterium | reverse complement strand
GGCTTCCTCCAGATTCGCAGTCACCCGCGACACCCTTGCCGTTCGGCTAACTCTTCCCCTTGCCGGGTGAGTAGTGGACTTGCACCACCAAGTCTGTGCGCCCTGCCGGGCGCACAATAAAAAAACCCTTTCGCCATAAGAGAGAAAGGGTTGAAAAGCATCTCTATTCTCCCTCCGCCGGCATTATCCGGATCAGGTTCATTGGGTATAATCTCAGACAGGACCAATGCCCGCCACCCCGAATTTGTAGTTTGCCTACCAGCCATTTATGCGTTTGTCAAGAGCAAGGGGGCTTGCCACCTCTGAAGGGCGTCAAGAACCCTTGCTCTATGTTTCATTCATTCCCCTCTATCGTGTCTTTTTTTCATTCCGCGGTTGCGAATCAGAATCAGTATCGTTCCGAGCACTACGGCGATGACCAGCCCGTAATCCTGAGGAACGCGAAGATTGATCGCTGCGCTCATGCCCACAAGCGACCAGAGGAAAGGGATGATGAGGAGATAAAAGGGCACCGGCTTGATTGTCCAAAGTAAAATCCCGATCGTAAAGATTGTTGTCGGACAGGGAGCAACGCCGAACATCGGCGCTGCCGGGTACAAATGGCCGAAGATGATGCCCAGGACAGGATAAATGACCATGGCGTAAAGAATAAACAACGCTCCAATGATCGGCAGCGGTTTTACCGTAAAGCGGAAGGTGAGTTTTTCCAGGAAAGTCCCCGCCACAAGAAAAAGCAAACCCTGAAGAATGAAAACAATCCCAAATATCCAGGCAGCCGGATTAATCACACTGAAATGGAGAATGTGGTAAAAAACGCCCATCCCCATCCAGAAAATCGCCAGAATCGCGCTGATGATCCGGTCCGACAGGCTGACCCTGCGAATGGCCAGAACAATAACCGCAAGCCCCAGGATATAAGCCAATATCTGGGCCGGGCAGATGGCTTCGTTATAGTTTCTGAATACTGCAAAAAACTGCTCGACGGTAAACGGTATATTCATAATTTCTCCAATCCCTCACACGATGTAGTATTCGATTTCAAGCCCTGCATCAGAGCGGCCGCGTTCGGCACTCATTGAGCTCAATGGTCAGATGCGTCAATTCATGAACGGCATTTAAACGCGTTCTGTATTCCTCAATGGATATATTCCTTGACGTCACTACGGACAAGATACAGGCGAACTTATTCTGGGCCACCTTCCAGAGGTGTAAATCGCATATTTTCGAATCTCCGTCGGATTCTATTGCTCGTCTGATTTCATCGGCTACTTCGGTGTCCGTTTCGCGTTCGAGCAGAATGTTGCCCGTTCCTTTTAATAATAGAAATGACCAGCGCAGGATTAAACACGCACCAACAATGCCCATAAAGGGATCAAGCCAGATCCATTGAAAATATTTTGCACCGAGCAAGGCCACGATGGCCAGAACAGACGTCAGTGCGTCCGCCACAACATGCAAATAGGCCGATTTCAAGTTCAAATCTTCATGTCCATGGTGATGATGGGGATGATCATCTTCACCCGGATGATGGTGCTCATGTTCATGGGCATGACCGCCGCTGTTGAGGATGAAAGCACAGGCCAGGTTGACGAGCAGGCCTAAAATGGCAACGAAGAGCGCCTGATTATAATGGATGCCGAGGGGATGAAGAATTCTCTCGACAGAAGAAAAGATCATCGCCAGGGCAACGATGCCCAGCACAACAGCGCTCGTGTACCCGCCCAGTATTTCAATCTTCCAGGTTCCGAAGGTGAAGGTTTGGTCTTTAGCGTACTTTCTGGCCAGGATATATGCAGCCAGAGATATGCCCAGGGCAAAGGCATGCGTTCCCATATGCCAGCCGTCAGCCAGGAGCGCCATGGAGTTGGACATCCAGCCGACCAGTATTTCCGCGACCATTGTGGCGAACGTGATGATCACAACGATCAAGGTTCGCTTTTCGACCGCCTTTTTCTCGGCGTTAAAGACATGATGATGCTGCCACAATTCGATTTGTTCGTTATGCATAACTGATCCTTTTTTGTTGACATTTCGTTGTCATAACGTTGGACGACCGAATAGCATATTGACAGCATGCTGTCAATACTGCTTTATGATTAACTTCTTGACAGCATGGCGCATGTCAGGTAAGTTGGCGCCATGAAAAAAGAAGATGACGATTCCATGAAAAAGACGACGATCAGGATTCCGCTGGACGCGTACAAAAAAATCGCGCACTATTGCATCGACAACGATGTCAGCGTCCAGGATTTTTTGAGAATGGCCGCGCTGCATTGGATCGACCATAAAATCCACCTCAAGAAAGATTAGCTTTCGGCTGCACGTCGATGGCTTCATCGTATGCGGAACCTGCGCCGGACTTTCACCGCACAGGTATTTCTTTCCCAACCGCAGCTTGCGGCGCATTTCACCGGCAGCCGAAGTCTTGCCGCCGGCTCAATCATTTCGCCTCTTTCAGGCAACGCATCGCCAAGAGCCACAATGTTTCGGGCCTGTTCGCTCCGGGCATGCCCGGTTCAACTGCAATCATCCTATTTTATAAATGTTTTTGACAGGTCGTTTAATCGGTGCTATCATCAGACCAGTTAAAATATTGCACAGGTGAAAGTTATGCAGAAAACTATCAAATATTCAGAAGATGTCGTTCCGATAACCGATCTGAAGATCAATCCGGGACGGATTGTCAATCAGGTGGATAAAACCCGCAGGCCGGTGCTCTTGACCAGCCGGGGACGGGCTGTCGCCGTTGTGGAATCGGTAAAAGATTATGAGGAAAGAACGGAGGAGCAGGCTTTCCTGCGCGGGGTCGTTTGCGGCCTGATGGATATTGAAGAAAATCGGGAAATCAGCCTGAATGAAGTTAAAAAGCAGCTTGGATTAAAGTAGCCATGCCCCCCAAAAAAACAATCACATTTGCGGCGTCGGCCTTTGATGATCTTAAAGGTATTCGCGCCTGGTATAACGATCAGCAAGTGCCCGATGTCGGCAACAAATTACTTGATGAAATTATTTCTCAAGTAGAAAAGCTTGCCGATTTCCCGGAGAGCGGACGTATTGTGCCAGAATTCGGCATTGCCCATTTAAGAGAAATTATCTATCCACCCTTTCGGATTGTTTACCGCCTTGATGGTCATAAAATCAGGATTATCCGCGTCTGGCGCAGTGAAAGACTCTTAAAGATGCCGTAACTGATATCTTACGATGACAAAGGCAATGTGATCGGCATTGAAATTCTTTCCGCGTCGGAAAAAGTTGATGTTCATGAGTTGACGGTTCAATCATTCCACAAAGTCATGGCTGATAAGATTGCAGCGGCTTTATCATCAACAACGCGAAACCATCTCTTTCTGGACGCTCTTGCCGTTAATCAGGGACATTTTGCTTCTAATTCCCTGACCATGCCGCGGTAATAGTCGCAATTTCGGCTGGCGCTGGCATTGGAAGATGCCATCCGGTTTTGCGCTGATTTTTTCATCGCCTCATCGCCACTTTTATAGCTCTGCGGAACCCCCTCACAGTAAGTTCTTGCTTCCTTCCGATAATCGTCGAGTTTTGCACATTGATTGCGCAATTTTTTATCAGCCTGCATACTGCTGCTCTTTGACCGTGCGGGTGAATTCTGTTTTTGCGCTTTTTCCTGCGCTAAAGCATCATCATAAGCTTCCTTCAGGACACAATTCCTCATCCAGTCCTGAGGCGCGCTGGTAATAATTGCATTGCCGTTATCATCCAGACATCGGTACATTTCTGCAGCATGAGCGGATGCCATCAAGGCGGCAACAAAACACAAGGACAATATCATGATTCTCATTTCTGTTTCCTCCTTAAAAATAATTTTAGTCTGCGCATTGAACGGGAATAACCTGATACCCCGATCTAAAGCAGAAACATCCGGAGAACTTTTTATGACGTATTTATTATAGCCAATTGAAATACTTATCAATATTATTTTATTTATCTGCTTTTTTATTTTCACATTTCGTCTTGTGCATGATACTTATAGCACTCCAAGAAAGGATATTGCCATGAATGAAAAGCCCCATGTCTTCGGTATCGGCCAGTGCTCGCTTGATTACATCGGGCTGATACCCGCCTATCCCCCGCCGGATGTCAAATGTGAATTTTCCAATCTGATGATCCAGGGCGGCGGACCCGTGGCAACGGCTCTGGTTGCGCTTAAACGCTGGGGGCTCGACTGCCACATGTCGGGCGTCACAGGCGACGACAGCTTCGGGGCGCAAATTGCCGCATCCCTGATGGAGGAAGACATCGACACGAGCGGTCTCACGGTTCGGCCGAAGGAGATCTCCCAATTCGCCTTCGTCGTCAGTGAACCCCAGAGAGCCCGCCGGACGATTTTCTGGCAGCGGCTCACCGGGCACCCGCTGCAGCCGGATGAAATCAATCTTGACCTTCTTCTGAAAAGTTCGGCGCTGCATGTCGACGGTCTATTTCCCGATGCGTCCATCTTTGCCTGCCGCAAGGCAAAAGAGGCGGGCATCCCCGTCATTGTGGATGCGGGAACGCTGCGCGAAGGCATGCTGGAGATCGCCGGATTGAGCGATTGCTTTGTGACCTCGGAAAATTTTTCCAATGCCTTTGCCGAAACACATCAGGAAACCTGCCAGAAGCTTGCCGACATGGGCATACGCCTGGCGGGCGTGACGCTTGGCGCGCGGGGATACATGGCCCTCATCGACGGGCGTTTCATCTACCGGGAGGCCTACCCCGTAGATGCAATCGACACCACCGGTTGCGGCGACGTCTTCCATGCCGGCCTCACGTATGGCATCGTGCACGGCTGGAATGCAGAGAAGTCCCTCGATCTCGGCGCGTGGGCGGCGGGCCTGGTCAGTACGCAAATCGGCGGTCGCATCGGCATTCCCACCCTGAGAGAATTGCACGCCCGTTTTCCCATCGAACGGCAGCTGTCCCTTAAACTATAAGCATGCGAAGGATACACAACAATACTCCGGGGAGATTGAATTGAACTTAAAAAAATCATTGCCGCTTGTTTGCCTTCTGGCGTGTTTGTGTTCATGCAGTTCAGGTTCTTCAGGAAATAATGGATCGGCTGATGATCCGCTCTTCAACCAGCAATGGCATCTCAACAATACGGGACAGGCTTCATTTTCCCAGGCGGACGGGACTCCCGGAGAAGATCTCCGGATGCCCCGGTCTATCGCTGAAATGCTGAGCGGTCAGGGCGTGATTATCGCCATCATCGACAGTGGCCTCGAAATCGCTCATGAGGATCTCCACAGCAATGTCATTCCCAACGGATCATGGAACTATGGAACCGGCACCACCGATCCATCCCCCACCAACACGGACGGCGATCATGGAACCAGTGTCGCCGGAATTATCGCCGCCGCCGGATTTAACGGCAAGGGCGGCCGGGGTGTAGCTTTTCAGGCTTCCCTGAAAGGCTTTATTGTTCTTGCCGAGCAGAACGAACAGGCTTATTTTGAATCCATGGGCGGGCATTCCCGATCTCAGGATGTTCATATTTTTAACATGAGTTACGGCGCGGATTCTTTGAGTTTCGAACCCCTGCCGGTCATAGCCCGTGAACTTTATACCAGTTCAGCGACGCTGCGGGGCGGCAGGGGGGGCATCTATGTCAAATCGGCGGGCAACGGGTTTCAGGATATCGATATCTCCGATGCGATGACTTACCGCTGCATCAGTGAGGCTTATGGTCTTTCGACACTGACCTGTCAGAATGCCACAGCGGAAGAAGAAAATTCACGTCCGGAAGTCATCACCGTCGGGGCTTTCAACGCCCGGGGCGTCAAATCATCGTACTCCACAGCCGGGGCCAACCTCTGGATTTCAGCGCCGGGCGGTGAATACGGCGATACGGAACCGGCCATCATCACCAGCGATCAGTCCGGCTGTGACAAAGGCTACAGCCGCAGCGATCTTCCTTTCCCCGCCAATCTTTTCGAGATCGGTGATCCGACCTATAATCCCGCCTGCAACTACACCAGTACCTTTAACGGAACGTCGTCAGCGGCGCCCAACGCCTCCGGCGCCATCGCCCTCATGCTCCAGGTCAATCCGAACCTCACGAGGCGGGATGTCAAGCACATCCTGGCCAGGACAGCCCGCAAGATCGATCCTGCCTCGCCTGACGCCGTCGTCAACGTTTCCATCAACGGCGAAAATTATTTGGCGAGCGAAGGCTGGATCACCAATAAAGCCGGATATCATTTTCACAACTGGTACGGCTTTGGCGCCGTTCATGTGGATGGCGCCGTGGCCATGGCCAGAAGTTATCAAACGGCGCTGCCCGCCCTTCTGCTGAAATTTTATGGCGGCACACTGAAACCGGCTTTGGCCATCCCGGACAACACCGCTGATGGCGTAACACAAACGATCGGAGTTACCGACGATCTCACGATCGAAAATTTTTTCCTCGACATCGCCATTGATCATCCCAACACGGGAGAAATTGGAATTGAAGTCACGTCACCGCAAGGCACAAGAAGCATCCTGTTGAATATCCGGAGCGGTTTGAAAACGGGACTCAACGCCAAAGGCGGTGTGATCATGGCCGGAAACGCCTTTTACGGTGAAAATACCAAAGGCATTTGGACGCTGAAAGTTGTGGACAGCTGGAAAAACACCACCGGAACAATAACCAACCTGGGATTTCACTTTCTGGGATACTGAGGAGAACAGGAATGAATAAAATTAGATTATTCTTGACGATTGCATTATCTGCTTTCATCATGAACGCCCTGGTTCCAGCGGCGGCTTCCTGCCTCGATGCGGCGCAAAGAGAAGCGCTGATCGCCTCCCTGCCCCGCGGTGAAGCCTTTGAGAACAATGGATGGAATTATCTCTGGCTGCCGACGCTGAAAGGGGCAAAAACGGCCGGTGCAAAAATAAAGTCCGCTGCCGGAAAAACAACCGCCGATGCAGTCAATGACCAAACCCATGTGGAGCAGAAGGGACCTTTCATCATCTACAAAACTTCCGCCGCGCCGGAAAAATCATCCACCGCAGCCATCAGCGGCAGTTCAACGTATCTTGTTGCCCTTAATGTTCAGACCCAGTCCCTGGCCGTGATAACGGGGAACATCTGGCTCACACTCAAAGACATCAATGACGCCGGGGCCATCGCCACGGAGTATGGCCTGACCTATTCTTTCAGTCATGCGGCTCTCTCCACATCATTCTATCAAATCCCGGCGGAAACGGATATTCAGACTCTCAGGAAACGCCTCCAGACTGATGCCCGCATCATCAGAGTAACCCTGGATATGGTGGACCGCATTCGCCGTCCGCGCTAATCGTAAAAGGTTGGCCTGTTATTCCTTTCCTTAGAACAAGGGGTCTCGCCACCCTTTAGTGGTTGTTGCAACCCCTTGTTCTTCCGTATAGATTATCCGGAGTGAAAAATATTTGACAAAAAGTTTTTTCTCGATTATCCTCGCATACAAGTAAATTGCATACAAGGATGATTCGATATTTATGCAGGAAACAGATTGTATCTTCTTTCAGTTTGCCAAGACCTATCAACTCTCCAGCCGCTTTCTTTCGCAGAAGGTTTCCGAACTGGGCCTCACCTCCGTCCAGGCCATGATTCTGGGTTTTCTCGACCAGGAAGATCAGATATCATCTAGTGAACTGGGCAAAAGAGCAGAACTGGATAGCGCGACCCTCACGGGAATCCTGGATCGACTGGAGGCCGCAGGCTTCATCGAACGCAAGGGCAACCCCGACGACCGCCGCTCCATCAGCATTCATCTGACGAAGAAGGGCAAGGCCATGGCCGGAGAAGCCACCCGGGTCATCGCCACGGCCAATATCGAGTTTCTAGAGGTTTTAACCGAAGAACAAAAGCGTGATCTGCACGGCATCATTCAAACCCTGCGTCTTTCCGCCCCGCGCGCTTAAGAACGCAATAACGACATCCGGCGGGAGTGGCCGGAGAAAAGGAGTGAGCGATGGGAACGATTCATAAAACCGGCTGTGTCCTGTGCGCGCAAAACTGCGGTCTGGAAATCGAGGTGGAGAATAACCGCATCGTCAAGGTGAAACCGGACAAATCCAACGCCAGAAGCGAAGGCTATTTTTGCCGGAAAGGCATGAATGTGGCCTATCACCAGCACAATGCCGACCGCCTGAAATACCCGCTGAAAAAGGTCGGAGACAAATTTGAGCGCATTTCCTGGGATCAGGCCATGGATGAAATCGCCGCCAAACTGAAAGGCATTATCGACCAGTATGGCCCCCGTTCCTTTGCCTACGCGGGGGGCGGCGGACAGGGCTGCCATTTTGAAGCCGCCTTCGGCGCGCGCCTGATGCGGGGCCTCGGCTCGCAGTACCAGTACAGCGCTCTGGGTCAGGAATTTGCCGGCGCTTTCTGGGTGTGCGGCCGGACCCACGGAAAACAATACCTGCATGACGGACCGGACACGAACGATACGGATGTTCTGCTGATCTTCGGCTGGAACGGTATGCAGAGCCATCAGATTCCCCAGGCGCCCCGGCAGCTCCAGCGGCTGTCCAAGGACAAGGACAAGATGCTGATCGTGGTTGATCCACGGGTATCCGAGACCGCGAAGATCGCCGACATTCACTTGCAGATCCGTCCCGGTACGGACGCCCTGCTGCTCAAATCCATGATTGCCATCATCCTTAAAGAAGGATGGGACAACAAATCCTATCTGGAAAATCACACGTCCGGTTTCGATCAGGTGAAATCTTATTTTACAAATTTCGATGTCCGCGCCGCTCTTGCGACCTGCGAACTGGACTTCGACCAGGTGCGCGAAGTCGCCAGGATTTACGCCACGCGCAAATCCTCCCTGCGCTACGATCTGGGGATTTTCATGGGGCGCCACAGCGGCCTCAATTCTTATCTGATCGTTATTCTTCAGGCGATCTGCGGCAGACTTTGCGTTCCGGGCGGCAATATTATTCCCGGCCACGTGATGCCGATCGGCGCGCATTCGGATGAACGGGACCCCAAAACCTGGCGCACCGTCGCCACAAATTCTTTCCCGGTTTGCGGCATCTTCCCGCCCAATGTCCTGCCGGAAGAAATTCTCTCCGATCATCCCGACAGGCTGCGGGCGGTTTTTGTAAGCGGCCTCAATCCCCTGCGCTCCTATGCGGACACGACCGCCTATGAAAAGGCATTTAAGCGGCTGGACCTGCTGGTCACTGCGGAACTGGCCATGACGGAAACGGCCGCCCTTTCCCACTACGTGCTGCCTTCGCGCACCGGTTACGAATCCTGGGACGGCACTTTCTTCCCGATGACCTTTCCGGGCATCTTTTTCCAAATGCGCCGTCCAATTATCGTTCCGGACGGGGAGCAGCTCGAACAAGGCGAAATCGATTTACGCCTGGCAGACTCGCTGGGGCTGATTCCGCCTATTCCGGAAAATCTCTACAAGGCGGCCTTCGAGAGCCGCGAGGTCTTTGCCAAGGCCCTGATGGAATACGCCATGACCGAACCGAAAGCACTGAGAGCCATGCCATTTATTCTGGGCAAGACGCTGGGCAAAGCTCTGGGTTCGGTGCATCTCGCGGCGTTATGGGGCATGCTGCTGGCCGCCCCCAAGTCCTTACACGAAAATGCGGCCAGAGCAGGTTATAAACCGGGGCCTGCTCTCGGCGAGGAAATCTTTCAGAAAATTATCGATCATCCGGAAGGCATCTGGGTAGGAAAGGTCGATCCGGAAAAGAACTTTGAGGAAATCAAAACCCAGGACGGCAGAATCAACCTGCTCATTCCGGAGCTGCTGGATGAACTGCAAAACATCGATGCAAAAAAGGAAGAAGCGGCATTGGTGATGCCTTCCGAATTTCCGCTCATTCTGATGGCGGGCCGGCATATTTCCACCAACGCCAACACGCTGATGCGAGATCCCGCCTGGAACGAAGGAAAACGCGCCTGCACGCTGGCCATGCATCCGGACGACGCGACAGCCCTGAATCTTAAGGATGGTCAGCAGGTGAAAGTGACGACGGAGGCAGGCAGTGAAGAGATCGAACTGGAAATCACGGATACCGCTCGCCGCGGCCATGTGGTGATCCCGCACGGTTTCGGCATCGTGTATAACGGCGTCAAATACGGCGCCAATGTCAACCGCCTGACGAAGAACACGCACCGCGACCAGTTCGGCACGCCGATTCATCGGTTTGTGCCTTGCAGGGTAGAGGCGTTATAGAGGGCAAGTAATTATTTTGGGGCACTGGTGTGCTTTGTGCAACTCTCGCCACCCGCGGGTGGTTTGTGCCCTGCAGAGTGAAAGCAGAGGCTTTTGCACAACAGCATGAAACGAACAACATTGTCATTCCCGCGAATAACCTAAAGGTCACGAGTGCGGGAATCTAGCATTATCAATGGTTTCCTGGATACCGGCCTTCCAGACTGTGTCACAATAGTCTGCCGGATTAAAATTTACCGTTCTTTGACAATAAAATATTAGAAGTGATTCAAAAAAAAGCATATCGGCGAAGGATGATTCGTTATTGCTGGTCGATTTTTCGT
>JAIGNE010000072.1:0-26757 GCA_036528635.1 Deltaproteobacteria bacterium | reverse complement strand
TTAGGGTTGGTGTCGCTGCAAGATACGATGCGACGACTTCAGCGTGTTCAATGAACCGCCGGATGCGGAACCGCACGTCCGGTGGTGTGGGAGGACGGCGGGGGTGACCCCGCCTCCTACCTAATTGTAGGATTTCCCAGATATCCGGCAGGCAGATGAACGTATCCATATCTGGCCTTCAAAGACGAGCAGAGTAAGTTCTGAATCTGTCCGTCTTTGAAGGTTCTTGAGTTCCAAAATCTTGCTTCTAAAAACAAATGATTATTTGCGTGTTTTCTCCAAATCGGATACCTTTGCTGAAAGCTCCGCTATGATCTTCTGCTGCTCATGCATGGCCCTTTGCTGCTCCTGGACAACTTTTGTGAGTATGGTGACGATATCCATCGAGCTAAGCCCCTTGCGGTCTTTTGTCGCAACCAGATCCGGAACATCCTCCGCGATGAATCCGACGTGGCTCTCATCCGGGGCTGATTTGTAGTTGAACGTCACCGGCTGGAGACCCTGCAGAGTCTTCATGGCATCTTCGGTTTTCAATCCCTGGATGTTGCTCTTCAATTCCCGGCTCGACGCATTGGTCCAGACGCCTCCGGTCGTAACATAAGCGCCGCCTGCCGTCTGAATCGGATGGATCGGCGCTTTGACTGCGATTCCGAGATTTCCGTTGATGCTGACGGTGTTTGCCGCAAAATCACCGTAAATGAGCGGGGCAGAGGCAGCCGAGTTGTCTATATAGAGTTTATCCGAGCCCGTCTCATTAAAGCCGGCTTTGTATCCGATGAAAACATTTCCATTGCCGGTCAAGTTGTTGTAGCCGGCAAAGGTTCCGAAATAGGTGTTGTTACTGCCCGTTGTATTTTTGTATCCTGATCGGTTTCCCAAGGTCGCATTGTTGCTGCCGGTGGTGTTGAAGTAGCCTGCGAAATATCCTGTAAAGCTGTTCAATGATCCGTCGGTATTGGAGTAGCCCGCACCATATCCGATAAAGTTATTGGCATAACCGATAGTATTGGCGTAACCGGCGGCATTGCCAAAGAAAGTATTATAATAACCGGTGGTGTTCGTGTAGCCGGCCTGATTGCCCAAGAACGTATTGTTTTTTCCAGTAGTATTGGCCTGGCCGGCCAGATCTCCGACAAAAGTGTTGAAATTGCCGGTGGTGTTGGTCAATCCTGCAAAGTGACCGATAAAGGTATTGTTGCTGCTTGT
Source organism: Deltaproteobacteria bacterium (assembly GCA_036528635.1). Lineage (GTDB taxonomy): Bacteria > Desulfobacterota > Syntrophia > Syntrophales > Smithellaceae > UBA8904. The sequence goes on along the minus strand of JAIGNE010000072.1, from coordinate 25,551 downwards.
GGTGTTATATCCCGCTCCATTACCGACGAAGGTGTTATAGGCGCCGGTGCTGTTCAAGTAGCCGGCCCCGGAGCCAATGAATGTATTGCGTACCCCTGTGGTGGTGGTATATCCGGCGCCGGTTCCGACGAAGACGTTGCGATCGCCGGTGGTGTTGACCAGACCTGCGCCTGCTCCGAGAAAAGTATTGTAATAGCCGATGGTGTTGGCCTGACCTGCGCCTGTTCCGAGATAGGTGTTGGAGTAGCCTGTGGTATTGAATTCCCCCGCACCTGATCCGACGAAAGTATTGCTGATCGCTCCAGTGTTGTTCCGGCCTGCGGAGACTCCGAGAAAGGTGTTCCAGTATCCTGTTGTATTCGAAAGTCCGGCGTAAGCCCCGACAAAAGTATTGGAGTAACCCGTCGTATTTGCACTGCCCGCCAGATATCCGAAGAATGCGTCATGAAGTCCCGTCGTACTTACTCCGGCACCCTGTCCATAATAAGTATTTGGGTTGCCTTCCGTGCCGCTCCAAACGTTTCCTGCGATTAAAGAAAACACAAAAATCAATGAACAAATAACGATAGATCTTTTCATCATATGAACTCCTTTCCTTTTAATTATTCTCACCGAATTTCTTGAAGATATCTTCTGAATCACGGGCACGGACCGGATACCGGGGCGTCTCAGGCTCATCGAAGTTTTCTTCACCATCGATTATCAAATTTTCCACAGTGGTGTGTAATGAATGAAGTCTATGTATTTATTGAATACATATACCAGTTCAGTGAAAAGGTAAAGCAAAATACCGGGATGTCGGTTCATTAATTTTTTGTAAAAAAATGCCGGAAATCAGAAGATATTCGACAGATTCAGAACAAATATTTTTCGGGACTTCTTCTCGAAAACCATCCGCAAAATTCTTCCTCAATCGTTCAGCAGAATACCCGAAAAGGCATCATGGGAATGTCCGCCAGGGTGGGATCTTTATAGAAAGGGGTTCAGACCGTCAACCGCGAAGAATGAGCCAGTGTGAAATGACCGTGGTCGGAATTCTAGGCCAAAGATTAAGAGAAATCCGAACATTCAGATTCTACTTTCAACTTGCCCAGATCATTTGAAATGGATCGTGCGGACTCGCCTTTATTGTAGATGTTCAATTCAGAAGTGATAACGCAATCCGACGGCCAATCCATGAGTCCGCAGACGGGATTCAGTGCCGCCGACGGGAATTCCCGCAGGGATCACATCCATATACATATTGCCTGGTGAAGTTTCTACCCGACCCAGATCGAAATAGCGATAGGCGATATCCAGACTGATATGTTCTGTCAAAAGAAGGCCGGTGCCGATAGCCAGCATGTATGCAAAATCCGTTTTGTCTCCCGATGGCGTGATGCTGATTTTATGGGCGCCGGGATTTTCCGGAAACAGGTAGGTCATCTGCCCGATCCGATTATGGGACAGGCCGGCTCCGATGCCCGCGTAAGGTTGGAAGCGCCATAATTTTTTTGCGGGTAGCAATCCGTTGATATCGACAAATACGTTTACCATGCCGCTCAGGGAATCCGCCTTTGCTGAAACGGGCTGGTGAACGCCCACGGAAAGGAAATTGGAATTGCCGTCGTAATTCATATTGAAGCGGTAGCTGACCGCCAGGTCTGCCCGCAGCCAGGGTAGAAATTGACGGCCTACGGCTGCTTCCGCCAGCGGAAAATGGCCGAAATCCCCGTAAGCGCCAATCGGATGTCCGTCGTCGCCAACAGCACAGCCGAACAGCGAGGGAGGGTTGGTTGAAGCGCAATCCGTATCGGAAAAATTGGCCGCAAGTGATTTTTCATAACCTACGGCCCCGCGTAGATACCAGCCGGCCGCTTGACTTCTTTCTGGGAACAGGAAGACGGTCAGGAAAAATATTGTCCAGATCGCCAGGCATTTCCAAAGCATTTCTTTTTTATTCATCAACAGCATGAGCATCCCTCCGCAGAATATTAGTTCAGGACTGAACGGGCTTTGTTTGTTATCATTTCCCTTCAACGCATACCATAATTTTTTCCGACAGACACATGAAAAAACTACAGGTGACCTGGAAGGTTACGAGTGACCTGAACAGGTTGCGGGTGACCTGCTGGCTTGCGGGCCGGGACGATCAAATGATCTGATGATTCTTAATGCGTGTAGTGCAGTTTGATATGGCAGAGGCCGTTTTTTACATGAGATTCGACTTTATCGGCGTTTTCATGAATCAGAAACAGGGAAAGTCGCGTTACACCGTCAGGAGACGCCAGTACCTCGTCTTCCGTTGGTTTGACGTCGGTAAACACCATCGGTGCTCCCTTATACGTCATTTCGACATCGAGATTGAATTCGTCGAACGAGACGACAACCTGGATCGGTCCCTGGACAGCGGCCCGGGCTTCTGCCGTTTCAAATGTTTCGTTAATGGCTGTGGCGGCCCGGCCGATCACATCCGGCATTGCGCCCCAGAGCCCCCCCTGTTTCTGCATAAGGGTAAAGACCTTGTCAGACGAATCAACACCCGGCACCAGTTCAAGCTGCGCGGTCTTGGAAATGCCGATCCGCATGAGCAGGTTCAGAACAATGGCGGACAGTGTGGCGAGGGAAAGAGAAGACTGAAAAAACGGCCTGATGGCGCCGGGGAGATCGTTATACAATCCCGGAATAAAATCCACGCTGAGGCCGAAAACAATGGATGTTCCGATGACAAAGGTTTTTCTCGCATCGATCATGCGTGACAGAATGATCTGGATGCCGGCCAGGATCATGAAGCTGACGGCAAACACAAGGCATGCGCCCATAACGGGTGTTGGCATGATGACGAATATTGCTGCAAGCTTCGGCATGAAGGCAAGGGTGATGAGAATGCCTCCGGTTGCGTAGGCAATGGTCCGGCTGGTTGCCCCTGAGGCTATGGAGAGGCCGATATTGCTCGACGAAGGAGACTGCCCCAGGGCGCCGGCCAGCCCGGACAGAATGTTGCCGGATGCGCAGGCCAGGATGCCCTTGCTGATGGACTTCATGTCCGGGCGCTTCCAGCCTGCGTCATTGATTTTCTGGCAGGTGGTCAGGTCTCCCATTGTTTTCAGCGCGGAGGACAGGGCGGCTACAATAAAGGGAATGATCAGGGCCGTACTGAAGGATATCCCGTAACTCCCGGGTGCCGGCCAGGAAACCCAGGGGGAATCGCCGAAGTGGCTAAGTTGGTCCGGTCCCAGCACCCCCAGAAAAAAGGCCAGCAGATAGCCGATCAGCATTCCGATCAGCACCGAATAGAGGCGGATTTTTCCCTTTCCCCACACGGTCAGTGCGATCATGGCGGCCAGCGTCACCAGGGCGATAACGGTCTCCGTCGGGTCAGGCATGGCATGGACGGCATCCACGCCGACAAATCGTTTCATCGCAAACGGAATCACTTCAATGCCGACCATGGTGACGATCGTGCCGGTTACTTCGGCGGGAAAGAAAGCGCGCATCCTGGCGGCCACGCGGGAGAAGGCGGCTTCGAACGCGCCCGCGATTAACGTCATGCCGAAGATCAGGGGAAGTCCCCCGGTTTTTCCGGCAAGGATGGAGGCGGATAGAAAGGCAGGGCCGTTCAGCAGCGGGCAGAGGTATCCCGAACCGATCGGTCCTTTGTTCAGCCCCTGGAGGATCGTTGCAATGCCCGAAACAAGCATGGTCATGGAAATCAGATGCCGGGCGTCATGGTTCGCACCGCCAATAGCGTCTACAATGAGCACTGGGAAAACAAACGCAATCGTGATCAGGAAAATGTGTTGAACCCCGAGCATCAGGAGCGCGCCGATCCCGGGGCTTTCATCAACATCATAGAGCAGGTTAGCCGGTTTTGTTCGCGATATCATGACTGGGTCCGTCGCATGCTTTTGGTTATGGGGAACAAGGTAATTTGTTTGCCTTGCGCAGTATAAGGAAAACCATTTAATGTGTCAACGGATAACAGGCTCTTTAAAATATCATCGGCACGGTTTATCGAAAAACAGCTGCCGCCGGCTTCCGGCGCGGGAATCTGATATAGGGACTTACCTTGGAATTAATATTCTTGCCGGTGCCGTCGTAGTTGAGGGTCACGATGGGAACGCCGGTATATTCCTCGATACGCGCGGCCATGGCTTCCGTGACCAGGCCCGCGCAGCAGAAAGCAGGATTCGTCTGCACGAATAGCGAGATATCCGGATAATGCTGCATCAGTGCCGAAATTTTCAAAAGGTTGTCGGTGGATTCGCCGAAATGCTGGACAGTGACGTCAAAATGTTCATAGATTTTTTTGTAGTCGATATCGCCGCCCTGCGGCGGTTCATTCAAAACATCATTGAAGATCTTATAATAGCTTTTCTCCAACTGGTTGACGAGCGCGATCAGCGTTTTCGTAAAGAGGACGTCCATAAACTCGCCTTCCATAAACCATCGCCGCATGTAAGGGCTGGCGATAAGCTTGGCAAATTCATTGAACGGCGTGATGATGACTTCGCCGCCGTATCCTTCGATGCAATGAATCAGGTCCTGGTTAAACACATCGTTATCCCGTGCATAGAGATCGCCGAAGATGGCAACTTTCGGTCGATGACCGGGCAGGGTCTCGATTTTTTTAAACAGGTTCATGACTTTAATCAAATCGTCATCCTTGCTGCGTCCGCCCAAAAGTGTGTTGTAAAGAATGGTCAGAGACTCGGCGATGACTTTGTCCGTCATGCCTTTTTCCCTCTCATAGGGGCGAATCCTGCAGCCGACTTTGCGCAGCATGCCGCCGAACATGTGGGCGAAATACGCTTCGATGGAAGCCTGCATGGAAATTTCGCTCAGTGAGATGCTGCCGACATAAATTTCCACATGCTCCAGGCCGTGACCCGCGGATTCCATGAGCCCTTTGATGAGTTGCGGATAGAGGCGGATATTGCACGAGACGTGACTGTCAAAAATCCAGCCGACGGTCTGGGCGGGGTCCAGAAGGTTGTCCTGAATATAATCCATATAACTTTGCGCAATCAGGTTGACGGGCAGACACTGGCCGGCATTGGTGCGCAGTCCCCGCTGAATCGTTTTCTCCGTGAGCGGCACCATGCGCGCGTCCACGCCTTCCTTGAGGAAAACCGCTTCGAGCAGTTTGGAGTTGATGGGATCGAAGCACGGAAACAGGAGGGTTTTATCCTTGATTTTGGAAATGCTTTCGGAATTTAGCGGCAGAGGGCGCGAGGGCAGGAGACGCAGATCCTTGTTCTTATGGTGGTTGTTAAAAGAACGCACCGCCGCCTCGATGCGGGTTTCGTAACCGACATTGGAATCGTGCTCGTCCAGTTCGAGAATTAAATAGGGTTTGCTGTATTTGTCCATGATGCGTTTAAAGTACTCCAGCGTAAAAGAATCGGGACTGCACTTAAACGAGGTGACGTAAACCGGATAAAGGCCCGGTGTGCGGGCAATGCGCAGTGACGCTTTTAATATCTTCGCGGCATAATTCCAGTGCATTCTCTTGAGCAGAGGCTCAATTTCGGACAGGTCCTCTTTCTCCACGGGCAGCATGTCCTGATAAAACGTTTTGACATTCAGTGCGCTGAAGATGTCCGGAATACCCTTGTTCATCGAATTTTGCATAATGGCGTAGGGTCGGCCCAGGAGGGCCACGCTGATCTGATGGTCCGCGGGTTTTTCTCTTTCATAGACATTAAGCAGATTGGTGCGGCCTTCATCATAAAAGGCCAGAGCCGCCTCATAAGCGTTGTAGATCTCCCAGTAGCCGGTGTCCAGAATAGACTTCAGAATCGAGAAGAGCTCAATGCGCGATTGAAAAGAGTGATGGTCAATAATCGGCATGATGGCTTTGTTTTTCAGCCGCATGCTTTTAATGCCGGCGGAGAGGGTCGCCGCAAACTGGGTATAATAGCAGTAATAGCGGTAGTCCTCGTTTTTCTTTTTGTCCGCTTCCAGGTAAAAGGGCAGAAAAATGTAGTCGCATTTGTCTGCCAGGTGCTGCACATGACCGAAGAAGGCATTCATCGGCGCGCAGAACTCTGCGCCGGCCAGCTTTTTGCCTGTCTTGATCGCATTCTTGAAGCCTTCCGATGTAACGGTTTCCACGCCGAGGGTCGCGAAAAAATGTTTCCAGAGGGGCATTTCCTCGGCCAGATAGAGTGCGTTGGGAATGCCGATTCTGACGGATTTCTTAAAGGCGGCGGGTTTCCGGGCCAGGGGAAATACTTTGGCTCTTTCCTTGATCAGGTCGTAATGTTTTTTGGACGTGCCGACATAGTGCTTGGTGTCATAGTCGCGCCCGCACAGGAAACCAAAGGCCACGGTTTCTCCCTGGACGGTGACTTTATTGATCTTGCAATTGTTGTGACACAATTCGCAGACTTCATTTTCCACGGGGATGGTTTCGCGATGGAGCCCGAGTCCCCGGAAAGCGGAGTTTTGGACGGCGTTTTCGGCCAGAATCAACGCGCTTCCCAAAGCGCCGGTCAAATGGCAGAATTGGGAGACGAAGATGGGTTTCTTGAGGCGGTGTTCGAAGGCGGCAATCAGCGCGCGGTTGCGGGCCGTAGCGCCCTGGAAGCAGACGTTTTGCCCGATGCCGGCTTCAACGGCGACCTTGGCCAGGTAATTTTCGCAGACGGAATGCAGGACGCTGGCCAACACCTCGTCGACGGAATATCCCTCCGACAGATAGTTGTTGATGTCGCGTTCCATAAAGACGGTGCAGCGATCGCTGGAAATCGGCGATGAGGTGTTCATGGCGCGGGCCGCATACTCGGAGAGCGGGACGCTGAGTTTGTTGGCCTGCTCCTCGATAAAGCTGCCGGTGCCTGCCGCGCAGACATTGTTCATCACGGAAGAAGTGACCATGCCGTTCTTCATGGTGGTGAATTTGGCGTCCTGGCCGCCGATTTCGATGATGGTATCCGCTTCATGGTTGAGTTCATAAGCGGCGCGCGCGTGCGCGGTGATTTCGTCGATAATCAAATCGGCATTGATGATGCGGCCGATGAATTTTCTGCCTGATCCGGTGGCGCCGACGCCGTCAAAAATGAATTCACACGTATGCTTTCGGGCGAGATGGTCGATGGCTTCAAAAATGGCCTGGACGGCTTTGACGGGCTGGCCCGCGGTTTGTGTGTAAAGGCCGACCAGTACGTCGTTATGGCTGTTGATTAATACCGCTTTGGTGCTGGTTGAGCCGATGTCGATGCCCAGATAAACTTTCTCCCTGTTTTGCAGGGGAGTGTAAATATCCACTTCAATGGCGGCGGACTTGTTGCCGGGTTGATGCAGGTAACGGGTATCGGCGGCAAATTCCGGGTAACAGGAACGTTTCAATTGCAGGGGTGGATAACCATATATCTTTTCTTTGTTTTCATTGGTAAAAAGGTCATCCCAGCTTTTTAGGTTAAGCGGTCCACGCGCAGTTTCCTCATGATAAAGCAGGGCGGCGCCAATTGCGCCATAGAGGTGACTGTGTTCACCGATAATGGGTTCCGTCCCCAGGAGGTTGCGAAAATGCTTGATGACGGCGGCGTTCATGGATACGCCGCCCGCCAGAATAAGCGGCGACGGGATGCTGGAATCGGGAATCAGCGTATCGATGACATTTTTAGCCAGGCCCTCGCAAAGCCCGTCGCTGATTTGCCCGATGGAGTAACCTTCCTGCTGCGCGTGAATCAGATCGGTTTTGGCAAATACGGCGCAGCGCGTGGCGATCTTCGGGGTATTGCTGTGGTTGCAAAACGCCACGGTGCTGAGTGTTTCAATGCTTTTCAGGTTGAGCCGTTTGGCCTGCTGGTCCAGAAAGCTGCCGGTTCCCGCTGCACACGATGAGTTGGACCGGAATCGTTCATAGTCGCCTTCTTTGTTAAAGGTAATCAGACCAAAATTTTCCCCGCCGATAAATAAAATGCTGCCGACGGTCTCATGATATTTTTTCACGGCGGCGATCATGGCAATCTGGGTGTCGTAACGCGGCACATCCCGCAGGATATCCGGTCCGGACTGCGTCATCGCGATGCCGCCAACCCGATTCATGTCGATGCCGCTCAACATGCGGCGGAGGGTGTCCACAATCGCCCCCTGATGGAATTGGTAGGATGAATTGACGACCGCGCCGTTTTCATCAAGCAATGCAATAGAAAGCGCTACGGAACCAATGTCTATTCCCAGCGTATAAGGTATAAAAGTTTTCAATCGAGTATCCTGTAAATGATAGAGGTGTTCATCTGATTCAAATAATATCCATGAGCTTTCCCGGAGCCGATACGGCCGGGATCTCTTGATCTGTTTTCAGCGTTTTCGGCTGTTTTGCCCCGGAGTTTAGCACAGGTTTTTGAAATTATCAGTGAAATTATTTTTGAGGCAATAAAAAATCCCTATGGCCGGGCAGACCATAGGGATTCGGTTAACATCCGGTTGTTATGATCTAGAAATAGTATTTGATACCCGCGCCGACGTTGATGCCGTGCAACTTAATATCGACGCCCGTCGAGGGGGATGAGCCCACGTCATTACTGTTGGAAATATAATTGTAGCCAACTTCAAAGTTGAAGCCGACTTCAGGCAGCACCGGGAAGTTCCATTCGGCGCCCACCAGGAGGCCGCCCATCCAGAAAGATCCGTCAATGAGGTCGCTCGAGGCAGAAGAGTTGAACTTGCCGTAAGCTCCCTTTAAACCGCCGTAGAAGCGGCTGTTATCTCTGACAATAAAGGCGTACATCGGTTTCAGTTCGATCATCCACAAATCCGCGCTGAGATCAGAAGATGAGCCATCAACGGAAATTTTTGCCGAGCCATAGAAACCATTGGCTTCGACGCCAATTGCTGTCTTGGGGCCGAACCAGCCGCGTACGGACAGACCATTCAGCACGTTGCCGGCGATAAGGCCCTGATAGCCGACGCCGATTTTGAAATTATCCGCTGCAAATGACGGAGCAGCGCACAGACAAATCACCGTAACCATGACAGCTACATAACCCAAAATTTTTCTCTTCATAATTTATCCTCCTTAAAGATGCGTTAAATTGACTAAGGCATTTATTCACGATGAATAAATATCCTTGAATCTCCATATAAAAAATAAGTCGGTCAAACATCACGCAACACAGGCCCATGCTGGGTTGCGGTAAGACTAAAATAAGTGATTATGATTGTCAATAGATAATATTTTGACGCTGCGTCAGTGCATCCGGCAATGTCAAATGAAGCGATTTGATTTTACCCTTTAAATTATTGGAGAAATGTCCGGTGAATGATCCAGACAAAAAAACTGTTTCCCATTGCTTAATCCGGCAGGATTGGTTAAATACCGGCCGGGGGTAAAATGTTTCGCCTTCTGAAGAACCGGAATTCAATTTTTCTTCTGGCCATTGTGTTCGGGCTTGCCCTGCCGGAACTTTCGGTCTGGACCCAGGTGCTCATGATGCCTGCGCTGGCGCTCGTCATGACGCTGGCCACCATCCAGGTGCCCAATAATTATTTCCTTAAACCAAGAACCATTCTGATGCCGTCGTTATTCGGCATCCTGATGACCTATGTCGTTTTGGGGGGTGCAATTCTCGGAGCCTCCGCTTTGCTGATCTCCGACCGCAACCTGTGGATCGGGTTTGTGCTGATTGCGGCCGTGCCGCCCGCCGTGGCGGTTATTCCGTTCACGGCCATTCTCGAAGGCAACGTTTCCTACACCCTGTCGGGTACGGTGGCTTCTTACCTTGCGGCCCTGGCGGTCATGCCCCTGACATTCTGGGTATTTGTCGGAGCGGGATTTGCCGATTTTTCCAGGCTGGTCCAGATCATGCTCCTGTTGATTGTCCTGCCCTTAATCCTGTCCCGGATCATCCTTCATTTTCGGCTGCAGAGCCGGATCGCTCCTGTTCATGGATTGCTGACGAATTGGGGCTTTTTTATTGTTCTGTATTCGATGATTGGCGTGAACAGGGATTTAATGTTCAATCAGCCGCTGCTCATTGCGCCGCTCGCCCTGGTTGCCGTTGCGACGACATTTGTCCTGGGATATGGGGTTGATCAAATCATCACCCTGGCCGGGGTGGCTGAAAAAAACAGAATCAGCCTGGTGCTTCTCGGCACTTTGAAAAATCAGGGGATCGCCGGTGGGCTGGCGATAGCTCTGTTTGAGAAGGAAGCGGCGCTGCCTTCTGCTGTTTACAGTGTCGTAATGATTTTGTATATCCTCTGGCTCGATCTGCGCAGACGACGGCCGTGATCCCGCCCGGGGCGGACGGTCGATGCCTGAACACCCGACGCATGTCGCCCTACCTGTAATGTTTCAGGACAGCTTTGATGAGCGATGCGCTGTGCCCCAGCTGCACGTAGGCTTCATCCCTGGTGATGCCGCGATTTTCAGCACGCAGCTTGTAGCACAGCTTGCGGGCGATATTGGCCAGGCGCGCTATTTCGCGCGCCAGATCTGCTTCAAATAAATCATCCTCTAATTTGATGACATACAGATGTTGAATGATTTTTTGCGGCTCATTCAGAATCGTTTCTTCAACGATTCCGTCATTGATGTTATGCCAGGTTTTGTTGAAATCGTCATAGGGAACATTATGGAGCGGCTGAGACAGGTCGGTTATGTAGTGCACGCAATAAGCCAGATGATACTGCGCATATTTCCCCGCGCGGAGATCTTTTTCATAGGCCCGAAGCGACGCGATAATGGCGCCCAAAAGATGTCCTTCCGCATCCAGGAATCTGTTTCGTTCATTATATCTGCCGATTTGCCCCAGAACCATCTCTGGCGTGACTTCCGCTTCGGCGTTGTTATTATACCAGTGGTTGTAAGATTCAATATTGCCGGCTTTGATCTTGGCCAGGTCGGGTCCCGCGGCGTTATACCATGATGCAAGCCCTGCGACTTTAGCCACTGCTAAATGGGTCTGGTCATACCAGGCATGGGCCGGCCAGCAGGTCAAAAACAGTCCCAGGATCACGAAGAATTTTAGTTTGTCATATTTCATATTCATCCTTGCATTCAGTGTCTAATTCATCATTTCATCCGGCTGAACAGAATACTTCCCAGGACCAGCATGGCGATGGCAAAGAGAGTGACAACGGCCAGATCAATGTAAAAAGGGTAGAGGTTCATGCCCAACAGCGCACCGCGGACGCCATCCACGGTGTAGCTGAGGGGATTGAGTTTTACCAGGCCATGCAGCCAGGCGGGAAGTTTTTCGTCCACCGGAAAGAGTGCGCCGGATAGAAAAAAAAGGGGAAAAATCAGAAAAGCCGAGATGACCTGAAATCCCTCCAGACTCTCCAGCAGAGATCCCAGCGCCAGCCCCAGTGAAACCAGCGCAATCGACGTCATCAGTAAAATCAATAAGGCCTGCGGGATGCCCCAAGGATTCACGGAGGGGAAGAGAAAAGAAAAGACAAAAAGGATGACCACCTGCAGCAGGACGTCGGTGCAGCCGCCGAGGACTTTTCCGAAAAAGATACTGATGCGCGTTACCGGTGCAACCAGCACAGCTTTGAGTACATCCAGCTTCCTGTCCCAGATGATATACAGGCCGAAAAAAACGGAACCGAAAATGACCGACATCGTCAGGATGCCCGGATAGATGTAATCGCGATAATTGACAGCGCCCACGGAAAGGCTCGCGCCGATGCCGCTGCCGAATAAAAACAGCCACATCATCGGCTGGACAACGCTGGAGACGATCCGGCTTTTTTCGCGCCAGAAGACTTTGAACTCCCGCCACCACACGGCGGATATCCCCAGAAGTTCTTTTTGAAGCATAAGGGAATTCATCGTTTCATCTTCCTCTTTGCTTATAGCGGGCGACGGTTTCCACCCAGCCGCCGCCGTTTTCGACCGCGTCATCGCGGATATCACGGCCGGTCAGTTTGATAAAGACGTCGCTTAAGGTGGGTTTTCTCATTTCCACACTGGCGATATCCGGAATCAGGGACAAAAGATGTGCTAAATGCAGATGCGCCGCCTTCATGGTAATTTCCATCTGATCACCCGCGGCTTTTACATCAGAAACATAAGGCAATGAACGGAGTTGATCCAGCGGCGGCCGGGGAGCGGTAATAGCGACAATGTCGCCGCCCATTGTATCGATCATATTCCCGGGCGTGTCGAGCGCAATGATCCGGCCTGCGTCGATGATCCCGATGCGGTCGCACATCTGCTCGGCCTCTTCCATATAGTGCGTGGTGAGCACGACGGTGGTTTCTTCCTTCTGCGCCATTTTGCGGATGTAGTCCCAGGTGCGGGCGCGTGTCTGCGGATCGAGCCCCAGTGTCGGTTCATCCAGAAACAAGACAGCGGGACGGTGCAAAAGGCCGCGGGCCAGTTCCAGACGGCGTCTCATGCCGCCCGAATAGGTTTTAGTCAAATCGTCGGCGCGTTCCTGAAGATCGACCAGCTCGAGCATTTCTTCAATCCAGACACTGCGCACCCGCGCCGGAATGCCATAGAGACGGGCATGCAGTTGTAAATTCTCGCGGCCGGTAAGAATCGTGTCCAGGGTCGGGTCCTGGAAGACTATGCCGACCCTGCGCCGGACCTGCGTCGGATGCTTCGCGATGTCAAAACCGGCAATGATCCCCCGGCCGGATGTGGGGCGAATGATCGTGCAGAGCATCCCGATGGTTGTGGTTTTTCCCGCGCCATTGGGACCCAGCAGTCCGAAAATTTCGCCTTTTTCGATGTCTAAATCAACGCCGCGCACGGCCTGGATTTTGCCGAATGTTTTGGTGAGCGACCGGGTTTCGATAATAGCCATAGGGGTTACAATCCGGAGATCCTGATTATTCAAAATCGATGGCGCCCGGCCAGAGATAATAAAAACCGGCCCGGGCCTTCAGAATTTCCGGCAGATCGATATGGATCAGCGCGGGATGCGCTGCGTCCGGAGCCGCCGCCCGGTAATAGTTATCCTCGGGGATATCGTTGCGCCGGTACACCACGACGCGCGTGTCGTCGGCCAGCCCGGCGATGGTTCTGGTTTCTTTGACCGCGTCGCGGATATAGCCGATTTTGTCGATCAGTTTCAGCCGGAGCGCGTCGTCGGCAACAAAGACGCGGGCGGTGGAAACTTCTTTCAAGGCCTGCTCATCAAGCTTGCGGTGCTTTTGCACCAGATCGAGGAACCGCTTGCCGAACGTGTCCACGGTCTTCTGCATCAGTTTTTTCTCTTCGTCATTGGATTCACGGAAGGGCGAGCCCATATCCTTATTTTCGCCGAATTTGCTGACTTCGACCCCCAGGCCGATTTTGCTCATCAGGCCGTAGGCCTTCGGCCGTATGAAGATAACGCCGACCGATCCGGTCAGCGTCGTGGGGTGGGCCATGATGAGGTCAGCGGGCAGTGACAGGTAGTAGGCGCCGGAAGCCGCAAGGTCCATCATGATGACGCTGATTTTGTTGCCGGTCTTCGCCTTGTACATTAAGATTTCGTGGTACAGGAGATCGCTGGCCGTAATCGTTCCTCCGGAGGAGTTGACCTTCAATAAAACAGCTTTGATCTGCGGGTCTGCCTGAGCCTTGTTCAGTTGAACGACAACCTGTTCCACAAGGCTGGGCTGTGCGGCGAACAGATCCTGCTTAGGCGCATCCGATATCATTCCGTTGACGGGGATGACCAGGATTTTATCTTTTCCTTTTCCCTCCAGCGTAAATTCCCGGAGGGGATTGGGGGTCGTGTCAAAAATGTTCAGCCGGGGCGCCGAGCAGGCGCTCACCCAAAATAGTGAAAGCAGAATGGTGAAATAAATAATTCTCTTCATGAGGTCCTTTCATTAAACCGCGCTACCTGATCAATTTCAAAATCAACTTCATCAGTCCGCCCTTGTGGGGCGCGGCCATATCGACCGGATCAGCCAGGTTGTAACTGCGCAGAATACTTTTTGTGTGAGAAAACGTATCAAAGCTGTAACGGCCGTGGTATCGGCCCATCCCGCTTTGCCCGATGCCGCCGAAAGGCAGATTGTGCGATACGACGTGCATCATGGTATTGTTGACTGCGCCGCCGCCGAAGGAGGCTTCACGGATGAATTTCCTGCGGACGACTTTGTCATTGACAAACAGATACAAAGAAAGAGGCCGGGGGCGGTCATTGATTCGGCGGATGACATCGTCTACGTTGGAATAGGCGATGACCGGCAGGAGCGGGCCGAAAATTTCGTCCTGCATGAGGGCATCGTTCCAGTCTGCCGGATAAAGCACAGTGGGTTCGATATAGCGGTCGGCAGCGTTTGTTTTTCCGCCATAAATAATTTTGGCGGGATCCATGAGAGCGGTCAGGCGCTCAAAGTGGCGGTCATTAACGATCCGGCAGTAACGGGGATGCGTTTGCGCGTCTTTGCCGTAAAACTTGAGAATTACTTTGATCAGTTCATCGATAAACGCGTCTTGAACGGATTCGTGAACCAGAATGTAATCCGGCGCGATGCAGGTTTGTCCCGCGTTGAGAAATTTGCCCCAGCTGATGCGGCTGGCGGCCGTCGGAAGGTCAGCGCTTTCATGGACGATGGCCGGACTTTTACCGCCCAGCTCCAGCGTGAGCGGCGTCAGATGCTTTGCCGCCGCCGTCATAATCGTTTTTCCCACGGACGTGCTGCCGGTGAAGAAAATGTAATCAACAGGCAATTCCAGAAGCGCCTGTGTTTCCGTCACCGCGCCGCAAACGACGTGAATGTGGTTGCGGGGGAATGTCCGGTTGATTATTTTTTCCATCACGGCCGCGGTGTGCGGGGAAATCTCCGACGGTTTCAGGATCGCGGTATTGCCGGCGGCGATGGCTCCGACCAGCGGCATCGTGAGCAGCTGAAAAGGATAATTCCATGGCGCGATGATGAGCGTAACGCCATAAGGTTCTTTGTAGATGTAGCTTTTAGACGGCATCATAAACAAAGGCGTTGGTACTTTTTCGCGTGCCGCCCAGTCGTGCACGTTGCTCGTCGCGATTTTGATTTCGTTATAAACACCGGATATTTCCGTGGCATAAGCGTCGATTTCAGCTTTATGCAGATCGGCGTAAACGGCGGCCAGAATTTCTTTTTCATTTACACTGATGATGTCCCTGAGCTTTTTGAGTGTTTCTATGCGGAAAGTAATATCGCGCGTTTTTCCCGAGCGGAAAAACGCTTTTTGTTCTTGAAATAAGCTGCCCACCATGGATTTATCCATAAAGTCCTCAACCGGGGATGCCAATTACTGGACGAGTTACGCTGTAAGGGATTACTATAAAGACAACGCCGCATCATGTCAAGCTCAGTGCCTGGATCAGGAGGACCGGTCGGGGCAATATGCAGGAATTTTTATGTAAATCATGGTCGGCCGGTTGCCTTTATTAACTTTCTTCTGTTTTTTCAAAGGGCGTCTTGTAAGTTTGCGCACCTCTCCGGCAGCATTTTCAAAACAGCTTCATTAATTAATCCGGGGAATATGCCGATATAGTAAAAAACAAGTCCAGTCTCCAGGTACAACCATGGTTATAAAAGTTTAACAGATCGATAAAAAAGACTGTGGTTCTGACACGATAAGCAGGTCTTCCTGGAATGATCAGCGGTTTGCAGGATGTCAGAGACAAGAGGAATTGTAATGACTGAAAGAACTGAATCCACAGCAGGCAATCTAAAATCTGAAATGAATGAGTCTCCACTCCTCCGGGTCCTCCTGGTTGAGGATTCGGAGGATGATGCTCTGTTGATCATCCGTGAGTTGAAAAAAGGCAGATACAATCCGGTATTTGAGCGGGTGGAAACTGCCCCGGCCATGAAAAACGCCCTCCGGGAGAAGCGCTGGGACGTCGTCCTTTGCGATTATAAAATGCCGCAATTTGACGCTGTCTCGGCCATTGCTTTGCTAAAAGAAATCGCGATCGATGTCCCCGTTATTATTGTGTCCGGTGCGATAGGCGAAGAGACCGCCATCGCGTGCATTCATTCAGGCGCCCGCGACTTCGTTATGAAGAATAACTTATCGCGTTTGCGCACAGCCGTCGCCAGGGAATTAGAAGAAGCGGATTTAAGAACCAGGCGGAAGCAGGCGGAATCCAGGAGAGCGGCTGCGCACGAAGCGCTCAGGGAGAGTGAGGCGAGATACCGGTCCATCCTGGAAAACATGCAGGAGGCTTATTTTGAACTGGATCTTCCGGGCAATTTTACCTTCGTTAATGATGCAACGGGCAGTCTTATAGGATATCCCGCAGAGGAACTGATCGGAATGAACTACCGGCAGCTCCAAAGTGAAGCAGCCGCTGAAAGGACGTATCAGGCCTTCAATGAAGTCTATCGAACGGAAAAGTCCGCTAAGGGATATGACTACGAAATAACGGGAAAAAACGATAAAATAATTTACATTGAAACATCTATTGCCCTGCTAAAAGATGAATCAGGTAAAAAAATCGGTTTCAGAGGAGTTCTCCACGATATCACCGAGAGGAAACGGGCTGAGGAGGCGCTGAAAAAAAGCGAGGAAATGCTGCGTCTGATCACGGAAAACATGTCCGATATGATCAGAGTAACGGATCTTCAGGGAAATAACTTATACGCGAGTCCGTCGCATTACAAAGGCCTCGGTTATACGATGGAAGAACGGGTCGGTAAATCGGGTTTAGATATTATCCATCCCGACGATCTGGAAATGATCATCAATAAGTTTTCAGAGGGTAAAGCTTCCTCGCGGCCTGTGAGGGTCGAATACAGGGTGAGGCATGTTGACGGTCATTATGTCTGGCTGGACACAGTGGCGGACCTTATCCGGGACGCCTGCGGCAACGCAGCAACTGCCATCATGAGTTCACGGGACATTTCCGATAAAAAGATGGCGGAGGATGCCCTGAGAAAGAGCGAGGAAAGGTACCGCACGATTATTGAACAAATGGTGGAAGGCTATTTTGAGCTCGACCCGGCCGGCCACTTTACATTTGTCAATGATGCGCTGTGCAGACTTCTGGGATATTCCAGGGAGGAATTGATCGGGCAAAACAGCGATCAATATACAGATGAAGACCATATTAAAACGATTCATCAGATCTTCAGGAGCATGTACAGAACGGGACTGCCGGTTAACGGGATGGAGTATGTCTATATCAGAAAAGATGGGATGAAAGCCTTTGCCGAACTATCTGCATCGCTTATCCGGAATGCAGAAGGCAGCCCGATGGGATTTCGTGGTATTTCTCATGATATTACCGACCGCAAAAAAATGGAAGATGCTCTCCGGGAAAACGAAAAACGTTACCGCATGATTGTTGAAAACATGCATGACTCCATCACAACTCTGGATATGAATTTTAAAGCGACCTACCAAAGTCCATCGGAGGTTCGCCTGACCGGATTTGCGCCTGAAGAAGCGATGCAATTAACGCCGGATCAAGTTATGACACCGGAATCCCGTGCCATTGTGAGAAAAGTCATTGAGGAAGCATTTATTAAAGAATTCAGCGGTGAACCGGTTGATCTTCACTACTCCGTTAACATGGATCTGGAAGTTTACCACAAGCAGGGACACACCGTATGGCAAGAGGTGACGGCCTCCTTCATCCGGGATGAAAACGGCAAACCGGAGGGAATCATGCTGGTCAGCCGGGACATTACGGAACGTAAAAAGGTGGAGGGCGTTCTCAGGGAAAGCGAAAAACGCTACCGCATGATTGTTGAAAACATGCACGACAGCATCTGGACCATGGACATGGATCTCAATTACACGTATCAAAGTCCTTCCGAAATCCGCCTGAGCGGCTTTACGCCGGAAGAGGTCAGGCAAATCCCGATCGATAAGCTGATGACGCCCGAATCCTACGCCAGGACGCTGGCAATTCTTACTGAAGAGTTAGAGCGGGAATTCAGCGGTGAGCCGGTCGACGTTGACCGCAAAAGAGATATGGAAATGGAACTGTATCACAAAAACGGCGGGACCGTCTGGCAGGAGACCACCGCATCGTTTACGCGTGATGAAAACGGCAAACCCACAGGGATTATGTTTGTCGGCCGGAACATTACTGAACGGAAGAAAGTTGAAAGGGCTCTGCTGGAGAGCGAAGCAAAATACCGCAGTATATTTGATAATGCGGCGGAGGGTATTTTCCAAAGTACGACAGAAGGTCAATTCATGACGGTTAATTCGGCTATGGCGGATATTCTGGGATATGCATCTCCGGAAGATTTAATGAATTCGTCCAGCCTGATTGAACAGTCATGTGTCACACCTTCCGTGTTAGGCGATTTTTTAATCCTCATACAGAATCAAGGGTATGTCAAAGACTTTGAGATCCAGGCTTATCGCAAAAATAAAGACATCATTAATGTTTCCGTAAACGCCCATGCCGTCTGCAGTGATCATGGCGATATCCTTTATTTCGAGGGGATTATGATCGACATCACCGAAAGGAAAAGGATAGAAGAATTTAAAATGGCCAAAGAACTGGCAGAGCGGGCGACGATTACGAAAAGTGAATTTTTAGCCAATATGAGCCATGAAATCCGGACACCGATGAATGCGATCATCGGATTCACCGGCCTGGCCCTGAAAAAAGAAACATCGACATCAGTTCGCGATTATTTAAAGAAGATTGATCACTCGGCGGAATCACTTTTAGGTCTCATCAATGATATCCTGGATTTCTCCAAAGTGGAAGCCGGTCAGTTGCAGTTTGAATCGATTAATTTTAACCTGTCGCATATCTTCAACAAGCTGGGAGATATGTTTTCCGTCAAAACGGCCCGAAAGGGTGTGGAACTGATTATCTCCGTCGCAGACGATGTGCCCTTTGAACTCGTGGGTGATCCATTGCGCCTGGAGCAGGTTTTGATCAATCTCACCAGCAACGCGGTAAAGTTTACTGAATCAGGACACATTGTTTTAAAAGCCGACCTGGTGAAGAAGGATGAAAAACTCTGCAGGATCAAATTTACGTGCAGAGACACGGGTATCGGAATATCACAGCAGCATTTATCCCAGCTGTTTACGGCCTTTTCACAGGCCGATACGTCCGTGACGAGGAAATATGGAGGAACGGGCCTGGGGCTTGCCATTTCCAAGCGGCTTGTTGAAATGATGCGTGGAGAAATATCGGTGCACAGCGAAGTCAATCAAGGAAGCACCTTTTCATTTATCGTGGAGTTTGCGCGCCAGCCGGAGGAAAGAGAGATTCATCTTGCCACCCCCCCAGATCTTCATCATCTTAAAGTCCTTGTAGCCGATGATAATAAAATTGTTCGTAAAATATTTGTCGGGCAATTAGAGTCATTTAAATTTCAGGCAAAAGCGGTTGAATCCGGCGAGGCGGCGATCCGGGAGCTGGAAAGAGCGCAGGATGCAAAAGAAAAACCTTATGATCTGGTGCTTATGGATTGGATGATGCAAGGCATGGATGGGGTCGAAACATCAAAAAAGATAAGGGATCATGTTGCGTTATTGAAAAAACCGGCGATCATCATGATAACGGCTTTTGGCCGCGAAGAAATAATGAAAAAGGCGGAAACGGATAAAATTATCAATGCGTATGTTATGAAACCGACCAACCAATCCATTTTATTCAATACGATACTTGAAGTATTCGGTAAAAATACTCATCAGCAAATTCATTCCAAGATGATGTCCATTGAATCGTCCTTTAAAGATAAAATTGGAGGTGCTAAAATTCTTTTAGTGGAAGATAATGAGATTAACCAGCAGCTGGCAACAGAGATTCTGGAGAGCGTTGGTTTCACCGTAGATCTGGCAAACAATGGTGAGGAGGCCGTCGATGCGGTGAAAACATCAGCTTATGATATCATTCTCATGGACGTGCAGATGCCGGTAATGAGCGGTTACGAAGCGACGGCACTGATTCGCCGGGATATGCGCTATAAGGATTTGCCGATCATCGCGATGACCGCTTACGCGATGAGCGGGGCCAGGGAGCAATGTCTGAACGCGGGTATGAACGATTATGTCAGCAAACCGATCGATCCGGCACAATTATTTTCAGTTCTCCTTAAATGGACCAGACCGGGATTGATGAAGGCAGACAAAAAAACGCCCAATCAACGCAAAGGAAAGGACGAGCAGGATATTGAGAATCGTTTCCCTCAAAGCATCACGGGAATTGACATCACAACAGGTCTGAACAGGGCCAATGGAAACGTTAAATTATACTCAAAACTTCTGCTGGATTTTGCCGTAAAATACGCGACGATAAAGGATGACATTAGAGAAGCGATTCATCAGCAAAACCTGAAGACAGCTGAACGTCTGGCCCATACACTCAAAGGTGTTGCCGGCAATATCTCCGCCGCTGATATTCAGACCGCGGCCGGGAATCTGGAAGCGGCCATCGGGACAAATGATGCGGGGGCTTATGACAAAATGCTGTCCGAGCTGGACGGAATATTACAGCCGGTATTGTCATGCATAAGGCGTCAGGTAACCGGCCGCGAGGACAAAAAATGTTTTAACGATCAATCAGCAGATTCCGTTGTCATCGGACCGGCCGTGCTGCAATTGGCCGGGTTTCTGCGCAAGAGTGATCCGAATGCGCAGAAGGCCATGGGAACGCTGAAAGAGCTTATCGGAAGTTCCCTGTGCCGGAAGGAAATGGATGATATGGACAGACACATCGGCAATTTTGATTTCGACATCGCGCTTGTCTCTCTGGAAAAGATTGCCCGGGAAATAAATGTTTTTTTAAATGGATAATGCATCATGAACGAACAATTGAAAAAACAGACGGTGTTGATTGTTGATGACGAAGCGGGCAATATTAATATTCTAACTGAATTATTAATGCCGGAATACGAAATTCGTATTGCCAAAAATGGAGAAAAGGCGCTGCAAATCATATTTTCGGATGATCGGCCGGACCTGATTCTTCTGGATGTTATGATGCCCGGAATGGATGGATATGAAGTGTGCCGCCGGATTAAAAGCGTTCCGGCAACGCAGGATATACCGGTCATTTTCCTGACCGCAAAATCAAAACTGAAAGATGAAGAGCGGGGCTTTAATCTCGGCGCGGTGGATTACATTACCAAGCCGATCAGTCCTCCGATTGTCATCGCCCGGGTGATGACCCAACTGCAACTGAAAAAAGTCAGAGACTTTTTAATTGATAAAAATGAGTTTCTCGAGCAGGAAGTCGCACGAAGAACAAAGGAGGTCTCCCATGTTCAGGATGTAACGGTTTTTGCCCTGGCTTCTCTTGCCGAAACCCGCGATAATGAAACAGGCAAGCACATTAAGCGAACGCAGCATTATGTGAAATTGCTTGCCCGCGGCCTGAAAAATCACCCGCGTTTTCGTAATCATTTATCGGAAGTCATCATAGATCTTTTCTTTAAAACAGCTCCCCTGCATGATATCGGCAAAGTCGGGATTCCGGATCATATTTTATTAAAGCCGGCCAAATTGACTCCCGCGGAATTCGATATCATGAAAACGCACACCCGGATCGGCCGGAATGCCATACTAAACGCGGAAAAACTGCTCAAAGCTCCCGCGCCCTACCTGTTTTATGCCCGCGAAATTGCTTATACGCACCATGAAAAATGGAATGGAACGGGTTATCCGGAAGGAATATCCGGCAGCAACATACCGGTTTCCGGACGGATCATGGCCATTGCGGATGTCTATGATGCATTGGTTACGAAGCGCATCTATAAGCCGGCTTTTACCCATCCTGTGGCGATCGATATCATGAAAGACGAATCCGGTCATCACTTCGATCCGGAAATGGTTGCTGTCTTTTTGGAAACAGCCGATCAATTTTATGAAATTTCGCAGCAGTATTCAGATTGAACATATCAGGAGTGGAATGGAAATGGATTCAGACAAAGCGATGCAAACCCTGTTACTTGTTGATGATGAAGCAGCTAACCTCAGTCTGTTGAGTGAGGTATTGAAATCAGACTATAAAATTATGATCGCTAAAGACGGGAAAAAAGCGGTGACGATAGCCCAGTCCGGGCAGCCTCCAGATTTAATCCTTCTGGACATCATGATGCCCGAAATGGACGGCTATGAAGTGCTTAGAAGATTAAAGAGTAATATGGACACCAGAAATATCCCGATCATTTTTGTCACGTCAAAAGGAAAAGAAGAAGATGAAACAAAAGGGCTGGAAATGGGTGCTGTCGACTATATCCCCAAACCCTTTAACCCTGCAATTGTAAAGGCGCGCGTTAAAGTTCATCTGGAGTTAAAGCGGCATAGAGATTTTCTGGAATGGATGCTTAAGGAACGGACCAAAGAAATAAAGCAACTGGAAAAAGAATACGCTTACCTGTTTCTTAGGAAATGAATAAGCGCCTGGCGGCAGTGTATAAACACAAAGGGGCTTCGCATTCGGTACGAAGCCCCTTTGTGTTTCCGTGAATGGGATATTTTTGAATCATTCCTTTTTTGCATCCGGCCGCTCTATGATCATAAGGGGTGCGTGTGGACAAAAGCAGGTTAATCATGTATGACTGCCGAATTATTTTTAAACAGATAAGGAAATATGAAGATGGATGTTATACAGGCTGTTGTTCTGGGGTTGGTGCAGGGATTGGGAGAATTTCTGCCGATATCGAGTTCGGCGCATCTGGTTTTAGTGCCCTGGTTGATGAACTGGGCATATTCCGGACTGACTTTTGATATCGCCCTGCACGTCGGCACGCTGATTGCCGTTATCCTCTACTTCTGGAAAGACTGGATAAACCTGCTGCACAAAGGATTTACAAAACCCGGGGAAAGGGAAGGGAAGTTGTTCTGGTACCTGGTGCTGGCGACCATTCCCGGCGCTCTCATCGGATTTGTCCTGGAAGATATCGCCGAGACGGTTTTCCGCCATCCCGTCCTGATTGCCTGCATGTTGATTCTTCTGGGCATCATCCTTTACGTGGTGGACCGCAGGGGCAAAAAACAAATTGATGTGCAGCATATTTCGCTTAAGACCAGTTTTCTGATCGGGCTTTCACAGGCACTGGCGATTATTCCCGGCGTATCGCGTTCCGGTGTGACCATGACGACTGCGCTGGCTTTGGGAATGACCCGGGAAGGCGCGGCGCGTTTCTCCTTTTTGCTTTCGGCGCCGATCATCCTTGGCGCGGCGCTGGTTAAAGTGCCGGAGCTTATTGCCAATCCGTCCATGATTGACGCAGGATTTATCACCGGCATGGTTGTGGCCTGCATTTCAGGCCTTGCCGCGATAGGCTTTTTGCTGCGCTATGTGCAGACGAAAAACTTTCTGCCGTTTGTGATTTATCGTTTTGCTTTAGGCATTCTGGTTTTTGGCGTTGCCCTATACCGTTCTGCGGCGTAGGCGATTCTATAGTTTATTCTTAATGTCCTTTTCATCCGGAATCTGATCCTCCAGAAGCGGTTCTTCCAGCAGGTGACGCGGCAGGAAAAACTTGTTGGCAATTAAAGTCGGTATGACTGCGCTGGCGATAACCGCTCCGACAATCAAAGAATACTGAGCCTGAGTGATAATGTTATTTGTTAAACCATACAGCGCCGAAATCGTTCCGAAAGTCAGTCCCGTACTCATGAGCAGCGTGTAATACCATTTCTCTTTTTTGTCTTCCCTGAAATGATGGATGGCGGGATATAACCCGAAGATTTTGGACGCCACCTTTCCGCCAAGAAGCAGAATAAAAATTCCGAAACCCGACAAAAGCGCCGGAATGGAAACAAGCGCTCCGGCTCTCAGAAAATAGAGCGGCGTTAAAAAGCCGACGGTCAGCGTCCGCAAGCGTCGCACGAAGTGACCGTCCTGCTCCATGGTGCGCGCCAGAACCATGCCCAGCACATAAGCGGGCAAAACCGGTTCGCTTCCGGACCAGGCGGCGAGCACGCCCATTGACAGAAGAACAAAGAGAATCCATTTGGCCCGGATGGCGGCCGTTTTGTAGGCGAAGCGACGGATGAGGTATTCCGTCATCGGTCGCAGGGTAAACATTAAAACGATTGTTGCTGCAATAAATATAACTGTTTTGTATGTGAAAGGCGCAAAGATCAGACCCAGCACGATGACCGTTCCCAGGTCGTTAACAAAACAGGCCCCCAGTATGCCTTTGCCGAATTCGGTCTTATTGAAGCCGTATTCCAGCATAACGGCATAGACAACCGCCATGGATGTCGTGGATAAGGCGATACCGCAAAGCAGACTGGCTTGAAGATTCCATCCGATGAGATAGTAGGCGATCAGAAAACAGCCGGCAAACGGCGCGGAAAAGCCGATGATGCCGATGATGGAGACTTCCTTGATTTTGGTTCTCATGGCGTCGGGATTGAGTTCCGCGCCCGCTAAAAACGTCAGCAGAATAGCGCCCACACCCGTGCAGTATTTCATCCAGTCGGCTTGGAGCGCCAGCTTGTCAAAATAGCCAAGCTGCAGCGCGGCAAAACCAGCAATGGCGCCCACCATGATTTCCATGAGCGCGATAGAGATTTTCAGGCGGTTGGCTAAAACGGTGGACAAGACGGCGGCAAAAAACCAGAATGCCGCAACCAGGTAGATTTTTTCCATGCGATAACTCCTTATCGAAGAATTTTATCAGGAGTCATCAGCATCAAGGCGGTTAAAGGCGAACTCCATCGCCCGCACAACAAAGACAGTTTTTATCTTGAAGGCACGTTCTTATTAACCGGATGCAATATTTCTGTCAAGATAGAAAGGACAAATATGAAATCGGAGAGCGGCGGTTGCAAGTGGTCAGGGATATCAACACCAGAGAGATGACGATTTACGGACAGGTCAAACACACTTGTCGTCTTTTGTTTTGAGAAGCGGAAAAACGCCATCCCGGACCGAGCGAACGTCTTCGATGGTAAAGAATGCAAGCGGATTGCACTTACGAACAAGCTTCAATACATGATGAATGTTCTTCCTCCGCACGATGGTGAAAATGATTTTTACGGGCCCCAACGCACCTTGTGCGTCGACATGGGTGATGCCGTATCCGTCTTGCTTGAGACAGTTGATCAACTCAAGTGATTCTTTTTGCGTGATGATTCGAATGACAACCGTTCCGATGGCCATTTTCTCTTCAATGAATATTCCGATAAAATTTCCCATCGCAAAACCGCTTGCGTAAGCGATGTACAGGATGGGATTGGTCAGGTTGCTGATAATCTGAGACATAGCGACAAGCCATATCAGGACTTCGAAGAAACCGATAATCGGCGCAAGAAATCTGATGCCGCGGGAAGTATAAATAATCCGCAGTGTGCTGAGCGATACGTCGCAGATCCGTGCCAGAAAAATGACGATGGTTAAAATGCCCAGCTTGAAGATTTCCGAATGATAAAAAGCAGCGATTTCCATGATGACTCACTTGTCCTCGACGATAGGTGTCTATTATAGAAGTTACAGAAAATAAGTCAACCCAAACAGCCATGAAAAGCCAAAATCCCTGCCCATATCGACTTGCGGTGACACGTCAAACATTTTAAAAACAAGCGTTTACAATAACAAAGGGAATTTCTGTTGTTAGCAGCAAATAGAAAAGTCCTATTTTAGTAGCACGTGATATGTCCGCTTTAACTATGCTAAAGGAAAGGGGCGAAGGGCGTAGCCCGGAGCCCCTTTCCTTTCTGACGAGCGGCGGACTTAC
>JAIGNE010000071.1:0-12288 GCA_036528635.1 Deltaproteobacteria bacterium | reverse complement strand
GTAAACACCAGGAAGGTTCAAATAAGAGATGCGGCGCCTGTCCAGGCGCCGACTCTCTTATGAACAGGTGCTTGATTATTATTATCTGTTTTTTACTTTCCTTCCAGCGCAAGCAGCCATTGGTCCTTTGCTCCTGAATGAACACCGTCATCAAAGAGTCAGATTTGATACGGTTTAATCAAACACGACTAAGCAAGCTGCGAGCTGTGCCATGAACGAATTAACGCTCGTCCGGCAACAGCGGAATTAAACCATGCTCAGTCCGCCCTGGACGCCGCTTTGGACATGGTGAGCAGCCGCTTTAACTCGGCGATCTCCCCGGAGTGCGCGGAAATTATTTTTTGCTGCTCCTGAATGAGCCCCTGCTGCTCCTGGACGACCCGGGTCAGCACCGACACGATGTCCATGGAGCTCAACCCCTTGCGGTCTTTTGTGGCGACCAGCTCAGGAACATCCTCCGCAATGAAGCCGACATGATTCTCTTCCGGAGATGTTTTATAATGATACGTAACGGGCTGCAGACCCTGCAGCGTCTTCATTGCATCTTCGATCTTCAGTTCCTGGATGTTGCTCTTCAGCTCCCGGCTTGACGACTGCGTGAGCGTGCCGTTGATATGGACGGTCTGGGCGCTGAAGTCCCCGTAAATCAGCGGGGTGGCCGTGCTGGAGTTGGCGATGTAGAGCTTGCCGGAGCCCGTCTCATTGCGTCCCGCGTTGTAACCGAGGAAAACATTGCCGATGCCGGTTAAGTTTTCGTAGCCGGCAAAGTTGCCGAGGTAGAGGTTGTTGCTGCCGGTGGTGGTTTTATAGCCCGTGGCATACCCGAAGAAGGTGTTGTAATTGCCGGTTGCGTTGGCCCAGCCGGCGGCATATCCGAGGAAGGTGTTGTATTTGCCGGTCGTGTTGGACCAGCCGGCGGAAGTCCCCGAAAAGGTATTGCGCTCACCTACGGTGTTGGAGTAGCCGGCCTGATAACCGGTGAAGGTGTTGTAGTTGGCTGTTGTGTTGGCGTAGCCTGCGCCATAACCGGAAAAGGTGTTGTACTGTCCGGTGGTGTTCCCACAACCGGTGGCATTCCCGAGGAAGGTGTTGAAGTGGGCCGTGGTATTGTTGATACCGGCAGAATACCCGAGGAAGGTGTTGTTGGTGCCTGTCGTATTGTTCATGCCGGTTTCAAACCCGATAAAACTGTTGCCCCAGCCTGTCGTACTTAAATAGCCGGCCCCATATCCTAAAAGGGTGTTGCCGATACCGGTCGTGTTGGTATAGCCGCTAAGATTTCCAAGATAAGTGTTGAAGTGACCGGTGGTGTTGCTATAGCCGGCTCCCTTCCCGACGAAGGTGTTTTCGTTGGATATCGTGTTATATCCGGCCTGATATCCCAGAAATGTATTGTAGTCGGCGGTGCTGAGGTAGCCGGCTTGATATCCCATGATGGTATTTTGGTCGCCACCGACATTCGAATAACCGGCTTGATATCCCATGAACATATTTTCGGAGCCGACCGTATTGGAGTAGCCGGCATAATAACCCAGAAAGATGTTGTTGCTGGCAAGGTTATTCCAGCCCGCATAATACCCTAGAGAGGTGTTGTTGCTGCCGGTTGAGTTAAGCTGGCCGGCATAACCGCCGACATAGGTATTGTAATTACCGGTGGTATTGCCGTAGCCGGCATAATAGCCTGAAAAAGTATTGTAGCCGCCCTCGGTATTGGTTACGCCGGCAAACCCTCCGACGAAGGTGTTCCGAAGACCTGTCGTGGAATTAATTCCCGCCTGGTGCCCGATAAAGGTGTTGCGCGTACCGGTCGTGGTGTTCAAACCGGTCCCGCTCCCGATGAAGGTGTTGAAAGAGCTTGTGCTGGAACCCCCGGCATTCAGTCCATAGTAGGTATAGCTGGAATTTTCCGTTCCGCCCATGGCGCTTCCCGCGAAAGCCGACAGCATCATCAACAGTGTGCAAATCATCATTTTGGTCTTCATGGTCTTCTCCTTTTGAGTTTTTATCATTGCGGCGATTTCATCTTGTATTTCAGATCATCGCCGGCTATGAACAAAACAGGCGCAAGTATTTTCAACTGAAATGTTATTTGAACATGGACAAATAAAAATATTTTATTATCAAAGTCCTCTCAAGTGTCTCGTTATCGTTATTTTGTCCTCGTTATGGGCAGGGAAAGGGCCATTCCGATCTTACCGGACAGCCATTCGGTGTCTGATCTCTGCGAAGCTCCGTGGATGCCATCCTCGCACTTTGCTTCGCTGTTCCTGTGAGTTCCCGACGCGCACGATGCCGCACCCGGCCTCGTGCTTTCACGGATTACACGAGGCTCCGCCTCGCCTGCGAAGCAGTGGTCCGCATCACGTCGGCCCCGCATGCACACAATATATCCTTGCGAATAAGATGCTCGTGCAGCAAATAACCTTTATCGCCTTTGTAGTCATTTGCCGCCTCACTTGCCAAGCATTCTTATTCATCTTTATTGAATTGCTGAAAACTTTCTATTTTACCTGGGGTGCATGAAAATTAAGAAAAACATCCTGTTTTGTTGGCGGAGTATATGAAGAATGATCTTGTGTGTCAATAAATTTTCACCATCCTGTCCTGGCTGCACAGTCAATGTATGCCGTCAGGAAAGATAAATATGGATTAAGAATTGAAAGGATGTCCGTGGAAACCGAAATGCGGCGTTTCGGAAAGTTGTTATTAAATATCATTTTCACGCGGGCTGTCTGACTACCACACGAACTTTGCATTGATGACCTGAGCCCGTTTTTGTGCGGTTCGGCGGGATGCCTCCGCAGTCATCAAACCAGCCCCTTCAGGTATCTCTGCCGTTCATCTTCCGGAAATTTCTCAATGGCATACCGCAACATCGTGCGGGGCATCCGCTGGTAATGCGTTTTGAGGAATTCCTTCTCCACCGCCGGATCCCGTTTGCCGATTTCCCGCAGCATCCATCCCACAGCCTTGTGCATCAGGTCTTCCCGGTCCGTAAGC
The DNA here is from genome assembly GCA_036528635.1 of Deltaproteobacteria bacterium. Classification (GTDB taxonomy): domain Bacteria; phylum Desulfobacterota; class Syntrophia; order Syntrophales; family Smithellaceae; genus UBA8904. The sequence goes on along the minus strand of JAIGNE010000071.1, from coordinate 9,288 downwards.
AGCATTCCGGCAATTTCCAGCGCGTCGGTAAATCGATTTTTTTTAATGAAGTGAAACGTGGAGATGATCGCGATGCGCCGCTCCCAGAGATTTTTCGAGCGCGCCAGCCGGTAGAGCGGGCGTTTGTCCCTGTCCGCCAGATACGGACCCGGAATCAGGTACGCGGATAAATCGACCAGGTCCCAGTTGTTGATGTACCGGGTATTTTGCATGTACAGTTCGTAGATGGATTTTTGATCTTCCGGGCTGCCTTTGGAAAATTTCTGCACCAGCAATAAAAGCGCGCAGAGGCGTTCTTCATGACCGGCCGACCGGAGAAGCCGCCGGGCCTCGGCAAGCGGAGTATCCTTAAATTTCTTTGCCTGCTCGCGCAGCACCGGCACCCGGATACCGAGGAACAGGTCTCCCTCGCCGTACTGGCCGGGGCCTGTTTTAAAGAAACGCTGGGAATGTTCGGCTGTTTGAGGATCGGCAAGCCTTCGGAGAATTGTACTGATTTCCTGAGCAGTCATAACGTGATTCGAGCGCGAATATTCTATCGCAGTGACCTGGATACAAAAATAAAGGCAAAATACAGGGCGGACAGGGTCAGAGTAACGGCCCCCGCCCTGGAAATTAATTTATCAGCTTTCAGGATAACCGCATCCCAGTCCGTTTCTGCTGTTTTGCGCAATATGGCCCGGAAGGATTCCCGGGCAGGCTGAGCCGCAGGATTTTCGCGGATCGTCATCTGCAGGGTGGAAACACTGGTCGTGGTCGGCATAACAGGCACTCCAATTCTTTTGATCCGGATTACATCAGATATTTTCTGACGGAGGCGGTGATCACGCCGCCTATTTTGAGTTCTTCGCGGGGATGGATTGCGGAGTACGCCGGATTGGCCGCTTCCAGAACAACCTCCCTGCCCCGCCTGCGGAAATATTTCATCGTCCACTGGCCATCAACTTCGGCCAGAACGATATCACCGTTTTTGGGTGACCGGTTCCGGTCCACAACGACCAGGTCCCCTTCCATGATACCCGCGCCGATCATCGAATCACCCGTCACGCTGAGCAAAAAGGACGTTTCGGGTTTTTGCACCAGGTATTCGTCCATGGACACAACGTCGTGCGCGTTTTCTTCGGCGGATGCGGGAAGGCCGGCAGCAACGCTGCCGACCAACGGGATGCCAAAGGAAATCCCTGACAGCTTGAGATATCCCTGGGCGTCTTTTTCCAGAATGCCTTTTTCGATGAGCTTATCGATCCAGTAGGAAACCACGCTCTTGGAGCGGACCTCAAACAGGTCCATCATCTCGGTGTAGGTGGGCATGCGCTTCTGGCTGCGGTAGAAGGCAACCAGGCTCTGCTCAATAGACTTTATGTCACGGGTTTTTTTCATGGCCTCTCTTATATAGAACGCACGTTCTATTGTCAAGCGGTTTTTTTGGTGGGAAGGTTTTTCGGCGGCAATACATTGATTTGCTGGAGAAATAATCGATCAGGCGGGCGTAAGTCCGGTGGTTGCCCGCCGTCTTTGCCGGAATTTGACGAGGGGGGTTAGCACCTATCCGCAACGTCATCATTCCGGCGGAAACCGGCGGTGCGTCCGACACGGTCTATCAAGAACGCACCAGCACTCCCGGAAGGACAGACAGGTTTTTATGAATGAACCGTTCCTAACGGGTCATCGACAACTTCTGCTCATCTTTCGGAACGTACCACTTATCGACGTTGTAGCCGATGCCGATCGGAGCGGGTTTGACGCCGCGGATGCGGCTGGAGATGATGATCAGTTCATCGGGGACATACAAAAAGGTGTAGGGCTGATCTTCCGCGAGGATCTCCTGAAAGCGGTCATAGTATTTCTTACGCTCGGCCTGGTTGAAGGTGCTGCGTCCCTTCTCCAGCATCTCATCGGCTTCTTTATTGTTGTAGGAAACAAAGTTGAGCTCTTCCGGCCTGGTCTTGCTGGAGTGCCACACGTCATAGGCGTCGGGATCGAGCGGAATCGTCCAGCCCAGGATGACCGCGTCATAGCGCCGCTTGTTGATGAAATCCGTGACAAACGCCGACCATTCCAGGACGCGGATTTTCGCGGTAATGCCGACTTCCTTCAACTGGCGCTGAATGATTTCCGCGCATTTCTGCCGCGTTTCATTGCCCTGGTTGGTCAGGATTTCAAATTCAAAGGGCCGGCCGTCTTTCTCCAGGACGCCGTCGCCGTTGGCATCCGCCCAGCCCGCCTCCTTCAGAAGTTCGCGGGCCTTAGCCGGCTCATAGTTGTAAATTTTCACCTTGTCGTTATGGGCCCAGGTGCCGGGCTTGTAGGGGCCGGTCGCCGGCTTCCCCAATCCCAGGAGCACCCCGCTCACGATTTCATCCTTCTTGATCGCATAGGACATCGCCTGCCTCACCCGTTTATCCGCAAACAGCGGATTCTTCAGATTGTAGCCCAGATAGGTGTAGGCAAAAGCCAGATAGCGATACTTGTTGAAATTTTCTTTGAACAGATTGTTGTCCGTCTGCCGCATGTACTGCAGCGGCGTCAAACTCATCATGCCGATATTCTGCGCGCGCAGCTCGAGGAACATCGTGGCGGTATCCGGGATAATGCGGGTGATCCGGCCGTCAATGTAAGGGCGTCCGTCATAATAGTTCGGGTTGGACGCAAGAACAATCTTCTGTCCGGCCGCCCATTCCTTGAAGATGTATGGCCCGGTGCCGATCGGATGGCGTGAAAGCGGACTTTTGGCAATATCCTTCCCCGCCAGCAGATGTCGCGGCAGGATGGCGGAAGCCCAGCTGATCAGCGCGGGCGCGAAAGGTTTATCGTATGTGACGCGAAACGTGTAATCATCCAGCGCCTCGGCTTTTTTGATTTTCATAAAATCCCCGCCGTAAGCGGTCGGCGTTTTGGGGTCCACCGTCACCTGGTACGTATAAAGCACGTCCGCGGCCGTGAAGGGTTTGCCGTCATGCCACAGGACCCCTTTGCGCAGATGGAAGGTAATCACCAGTCCGTTATTCGTAATGTCCCAGGACTGGGCCAGATCGCCCACGATATTCATGTCCTTGTCGTATTTGACAAGACCGTTAAAGACCATGCCGCCAACGGCGTGGGAAGCAGAGTCGGAGGCCAGAAGCGGGATGAGATTGCTCGCGTCGCCGATCGCGCCCTGCACCAGGATGTCGCCGTAAGCGGGGGGCTTATCCGCCTTCGGACCGGCGTTTTCAGTCTGCGGCGATTTGTCGCACGCGCCAAGCAGGACGACCACCATCAATGAGACAATAAAAAAGATTGATTTTCGCATGGTGATTTTCATAGCCCAGGATGCGGACCTTTGCAACATGATTTTACGCCCCGCCCTTGCACATCGCTTCTTTGAACCGCAGGAAATTGAGGGCCGCAGGCTTCGTTGCCGGACTCGCCAGGCGCGATGTCACGCATCCGGCGGGAAAGCAATCCCCTCGTCTTTTTTCCGCGACAGGGCTTTCATCCGCTTTTAAAAGATGGTAAACTTTTACACCCGACAGGATGGCTTCGCCGGCGGAAGGACCGTCAGCCCGCAAGGCCGAAATCGGTTGTGACCGTCCCGGGCCAGGTGGAGGTGATGGCAGCATGCGCGTCCTTTTAATCGCCGCGAATACGGAAAAAATTAATATCGTGCCCCTGCCGCTGGGGCTGCATTACGTGGCCGCGGCCGCACAGGATAAGGGGCATGATGTTTTGACACTGGATTTAATGACTCAGGCCGACTTCCGGCTGACGATTTCCGGGACGATCCAATCTTTCCGCCCCGACGTGATCGGCATCTCCATCAGAAATATCGACGACCAGGTCATGCACGGGGCGCGATTTCTGCTCGACGATGTCCAAAGCGTTGTTCAGGATTGCCGGAGCCACTCTGCCGCCCCCATTGTTCTGGGCGGCGCAGGCTACAGCATCTTTCCGGAAGCCGTCCTCAGTTATCTGGACGCGGACATGGGCGTCCAGGGTGAAGGGGAAGCGATTTTCCCCCGATTGCTGGAGCGGCTGGAGCGGCGCGCCGATCCGGCGGGGCTGCCCGGACTGTATTTAAAAGACCGGGGATTGCAGGGCGAGCGGACCTTTATCCGGGGTCTGGGTGAATTACCCGCCGCCGGCGTCCATCGCTTTTTGTCCGCGTACGACCGCAATTTATGGATGCCCTTTCAAACCCGGCGCGGCTGCCCCCTGAATTGCAGCTATTGCTCAACGGCCACGATCGAGGGGCGCACCATCCGGAAGCGGTCTCCCGCGGCGGCCCTGGAAGAATTGAAGAACTGCGTGGCGGCCGGATTTCGTCAGTTCTACTTTGTCGATAACACCTTCAATCTGCCCGCGTCCTATGCCAGCGCGATTTGCCGCCTGATCATTGATCAGGGCCTGGAGATTGATTGGCGCTGCATCCTTTACCCCGGCCACGCGGATGAAGACCTGGTGAAGCTTATGGCGCAGGCGGGCTGCCGGGAAGTCAGCCTGGGGTTTGAAAGCGGCTGCCCGCGAATCCTCGCAAACATGAATAAGCACTTCACACCGGAAGAAGTCCGCAGGACATCCCTGCTACTGGCGAAGCACGGCATCCGGCAGATGGGGTTCCTGATGCTGGGCGGGCCCGGTGAAACCAGGGAATCGGTTCTCGAGAGCCTTGCCTTTGCCGATTCGCTGCCCCTGGACACCGTGAAAGTATCGCAGGGGATCCGCATCTATCCTTACACAACGCTCGCGAAAATTGCCGCGGCAGAAGGCCGGATCGCGCCGGACGATCGACTCCTCGCGCCGACTTTCTATATGGTCCGGGAAATTGAAGAATGGCTTGCCCAAACCGTGCAGGCCCGGATGGCGGAGCGGTCCCATTGGATGGCGTAATGAATGACAAATGTTTTCTTTCATTCCCGCATAAAAAAAATTATACATAACGCAGCAATAAATTTTAATATCCCCTGTCTGCCTTTTCCAAAGCAGACAGAAGAAAAGGAGAAAGAAATGAAGACACGGATCATGTTTTGTTCGGTCGTTTTAATGTTCTCTGTACTATCAGGCAATGCTTTTGGATCTACAGAGGGTCCCAGCAACAATTTCTTCGGCAATTACGCGGGAGCCAATGTGGCAGGCAGTGAACAAAATAACACCTTCATCGGCGGGTATGCCGGCCAGGCCACTACCACAGGCGATGATAACACCTTCATAGGAAAAATGGCCGGTCAATTCACCACGACAGGCAACGATAACACCTTTCTGGGCGCCTATGCGGGCTGGCAAAACATCACGGGCATAGCGAATGTCTGCGTTGGAGTCGGCGCCGGCGATGGCAATAGCGGCGGCAGCTACAACACCTTTCTCGGCACCAATGCCGGCTATGTGAACACGACCGGAAATTTTAACACTTTTGTCGGGCTGCAAGCCGGTCAATCCAACACCACCGCCAGCGGCAACACTTTTTCGGGGACTTTCGCCGGCTTCACCAACACCACCGGCGCCGGGAACAGTTTCACCGGGTATCAGGCCGGCTACGCCAACACCACCGCCGGCTACAACACCTTCAATGGTTATCAGGCCGGCTATAAAAACACCACCGGTGAAAGAAATTCCTTTATCGGCTATGCCACCGGTTACCAAAACACAACCGGCAGATACAACACCTTCCTCGGGTATGGCTCCGGTTGGGGCAACACCACCGGTAATAACAACACCTTCTTCGGATATACCACCGGCTACAAAACCACCACCGGCAGCAACAACCTCTACCTCGGGAATTTTGCCGGCTACGAAAACACAACCGGCATCGGCAATATCTTCCTCGGCTACAACGCAGGACGCAATGAAACGGGCTCGGGCAAACTTTATATCGCCAACTCCAGCACCGCCACCCCGTTGATTTACGGGGACTTCAGCGCCAGGACCGTCCATATCAACGGCACGCTCACGCAATCGTCGAGCCGGGAATACAAAGATAACATCCAGGATCTGAGTAAAGAAGAGGCTCTGACCACCCTGGCCGGTCTCACCCCGGTGAAGTATGTCTATAAGTCCGACCGGACCGAAAATCATGTGGGATTCATTGCCGAGGATGTTCCGGAGCTGGTGGCCACGAAAGACCGTAAAGGGTTAAGCTCGCTGGACATCGTGTCGGTGCTGACCAGGGTGGTGCAGGATCAGCAACGGGTCAACGAAGAACAGCAGCAGCGCATTCAGAAACAGGAGGAGATGAATGCGGCCCTCTCGGAGAAGATCGCCAAACTTGAGCAAATGATGACCATGACCAAAGCAGTGTCCAGGGCGGATTGAAGAATGATTTAATGACCCGTAAAAAATTGTTCTCCGTATATTCACGATAAAGGCGGAGCCTTAAAAGGCTCTGCCTTTTTTGCTTGCTTTCATCGGAATCATCAACATCGGCAACTTTTCAAGGTTTTTCAGTTGCAGGGAAATATAAGTCCATGGCCCTATGGACAGATTACGATTGGACATTGTCACTGTAAAATTATAAAATATGTCCGCAAAAAAAATCCTTCTTGCCTGATGACGACAGGAGAATCATTTGAAGAACATCTGGCAAAAAATACCGTCTTCTTGGGATTTTTCTCTTCCCGGGGAGTTGCTCAGGCAGCGGCGATGCCCGGCATACCGTCTTAAGTTACCGGGATTGCAATGGCATGTCTGCGTCTTCTCCATGCCGCGGGTTCCTGTTTTTAAAATAGAATAAAGGAGAACAGATCATGAATGTCAAAGGCTCAGTTTTTATTAATTTGGTAAAGGCCATCAAGCATGACAAGAGCGGCGCTTTCAATAAGTATCTTACGGATAAAGACCGGGCGCAGATGAGCAATAAGATTTTACCCGGCGGCTGGTACCCCTTTGAAACCTACGAGCATTGCATCACGGCGATTTTTGAAGTTACGGCAAAGAGTAATCCCGAAGTCGCCAAAGGATGGGGCCGATCAGAGTGCAAGGCTGCCATGACCGGCATATACGCCTCTTTTGTAGAGGGTCAGGATCCGGTTATGTTTCTCCATGAATACGGGATGATCCATAAGCGCTTTTACGATTTTGGCAGGGTGGACGTCATGGTCGAGGGAAAAAACCAGGCTGTATTCAAATTGGTCGACTTCAACACACGGTGCATCCCCCTCTATTATTTTATTCAGGGATGGCTGGAACAGGGGATGGAATTATGCGGAGCAAAAAATATTAAACTCATTTTTTTATCCAAAAGCTGGGAAGGGCATCCCGACACATCCATGCGTCTCACCTGGACTTCATAAAATCATGCAAAAAAAATCGGGGGGCGGGACCCGCCGGCGAAAGAAGATGAGCATTCCATAGATCGGTGTGCACCTTTGCCGATCGCCGAAGTTGAGCGGGTCGCCATGATTCAGTGCCCTGATTTCGAATCAGACCGCTTCCGCCAGATCGTCCTGCTGGTCCGCATCTGCTTCGAAATCCGGATCCCGTTCAATCGCTTCTCCCGCCACGATATCGATAAACCGGTTGGCGGCGGTGGAAACAAATTCCTGGTCCTGCGAGGCAAACAGAACCACCTCGGGAAACGCGATGAGTCCGTCATTCAGGGCCGTGATCGATTCCAGATCCAGGTGGTTGGTCGGTTCATCAAGGATCAGGACATTGGCGCCCGCGAGCATCATGCGCGACAGCATGCAGCGCACCCGCTCGCCGCCGGAGAGAACCGTGGTTTTCTTCAGGGCCTCTTCGCCGGAAAAAAGCATTCTGCCCAAAAAGCCGCGGGCAAAGGCTTCGCCATCCTCGGGAAGTGAATACTGGCAAAGCCAGTCAATCAGCGTCATCTCCCGTTCAAAATAGCCGCTGTTCTCCTTGGGGAAATAAGCGTTCTTAATGGTCACGCCCCAGCGGAAACTGCCGCTGTCCGGTGTAAGTTCTCCCGCCAGAATCTGAAAAAGGGTTGTCCGGGCCAGGGCATTGTCGCCGATAAAAGCGATTTTGTCGCCCTTACGGACATTCAGGTCAAAATGATCGAGCACATTCACGCCGTCAATGGCTTTGGTCAATCCGGATATTTCCAGAATGATGTCGCCGCAGGCGCGCTCCGGCGCGAACACCACGTAGGGATACTTTCGCGATGACGTCGGCATATCCGCAAGCGTCAGCTTATCGAGCAGCTTCTTGCGCGACGTGGCCTGCCGGGACTTGGAGGCGTTGGCGCTGAAGCGCTGAATGAAGGCTTTCAGTTCATCGGCTTTTTCCGACATTCTGCGGTTGTCGTTTTGCTTCTGCTGGAAATGCATCTGGCTGGCCCGATACCAGAAATCGTAATTGCCGGCATAAATCTTGATCCGCCCGAAATCGATGTCCGCAGTATGCGTGGAGACCTGATTGAGAAAGTGGCGGTCGTGGGATACCACAATCACGGTGTTGGAAAACCGGTCGAGAAACTCTTCCAGCCAGCGGATGGATTGCCGATCAAGATTATTGGTCGGTTCATCCAGAAGCAGGATATCCGGATTGCCGAACAATGCCTGGGCCAAAAGGACGCGGACCTTGTCGCCCGCCTCCAGCTCCTTCATCTTCTTCGTCCGCAGCTCCTCGGATATGCCCAGTCCGCTCAAAAGCACCGCGGCTTCGGATTCGGCTTCATAGCCGTTCATCTCGGCGAACCTGGTCTCCAGTTCGGCCGAACGCACACCGTCCTCTTCGGTAAATTCAGCCTTGGCGTAAATGGCCTCGCGCTCTCTCATGACCTTATACAACCGCTTGTGCCCCATGATGACGGTGTTGAAGACGATTTCATTATCAAAGGCAAATTGGTCCTGGCTCAAAACCGCGATTCGCTCCCGGCGGCCGATGTTAATTTCCCCGTGGTCCGCATCCAGTTCACCTGATAGAATTTTGAGAAAGGTGGACTTCCCCGACCCGTTGGCCCCGATCAGCCCGTAACAGTTGCCGGGAGTAAACTTGATGTTAACCTCTTTGAATAATAATCTTTTCCCATAGGAAAGACTGATGTTGACTGCTTCAATCATGCTGTCTGGACACTCCTTCTGAAATCCATAACCGGGTCATTGCGGCAAGGCTGCGCCCCGGGCAAAAAGCGGAGACCCGCGAGGCTAAACCCGCGTCGCAATGACCGAATATGTTGATTTAATGAATACCCGTTGTACAGCATCGGGTAAAATGCTCACACGGATTAGGTAGGAGGCGGGGTCACCCCCGCCGTCCTCCCACACCACCGGACGTGCGGTTCCGCATCCGGCGGTTCATTGAACACGCTGAAGTCGTCGCATCGTATCTTGCAGCGACACCAACCCTAAC
>JAIGNE010000070.1:0-43984 GCA_036528635.1 Deltaproteobacteria bacterium | reverse complement strand
CTCAGGCTAAGAGATAGCTGGGTTTCTATACCAAATAATGTTTGTTGGGGGTTCGTTTGTTTATACATGGTTGCTTTTATATCACTGCTACAACCAAGGCAAGAGTTACTTCTCAGGAATCATAAGTTAACAGCGTCCCATTTTAGAATTCTTCCAGCTCTTTGACGCGATTCAGGGTCAGATGGGTGCTGATTCTTTCCGCAGTGATGCCGGGATATTTTTTTGAGCAGAATTTTATCCACGCATCCCGGTATTTAACCCATGAGCGCTGGGCGATCTTAATGCCTTCTTTGGTGACGGACCCCCATTCCAGGTCGGTCTTCTTTTGTATCTGCTGATAAACGGTGTTTAATTGTGAATCCGCAGCCCTGAACTGGTGAACGGAGTATTGGGGCAGGGTGCCCCGGTCCAACTCTTCCAGGGTTTTCAGGAAAAAATCTTTTTGGACGGCGAGCTCTCCGATGGCCAGGGCGGCTCTGCCGCTGCCGGTTTGATCGACTTCTTGATCTACATGGACATCGAAATAATTGTCGGCGATTTTGCTTAATTCGGCAAACGCCTTCCGGTCCGCTTTCGTCCATTTCCCCTGAATTTCGCCCAACCGTTCATTCCTTTTAACCGATGCAAATTGATCATGGTGATCGGCACAGAACCCCTGCATGTAACCGCTGGTGATATCATCGCAAAAAGAAAAATCACTGCCCTGCCAGTTTTTTGCTTTCAGTTCGGCCAGATGTTTCACTCTGCCCTCGATTTCGGCGGGAGCGCCGCCGACTTCGCAAGCCAGTTTTAATGCAAGATCAAGGTTGCGTTTCGCTCCAATGCCATTGGCGTAAATGGTCATCAGCATGGCCTTGCCGTAGAAAGGGCTGTCACCCAGATCCTTCTTTTCACCATAAGCGCAAAGCCTTGCTTTTACAGGATTCGCTTTCTCTACAAACCCGTAGTACAGATTATAGGAGCTGCAATCCTTCAGCGCCCTGGCATCCCCGGTTGTCGGCAGGTCGGCAGGAGGATAGAAAACATTTTTTACCCGCCCGCAAATCTTTTGCCAGTTTTCCTGCTCCAGTTGTTCCGTGGCAGCAGGTGAGGCTGAAATCAGCATGCCGACCATGAATATCAGGAGAATTCTTGAGGGTGTCATGATCATAGGATTCCCTTATGAATATGCCTTTTCTGAATATTTAAACCTTTTTCTAATTATCGGATGTCGGATAAAAAGGAAAGAAAAAATCAGGTCAACTGTGGTATAAATTGTCGTCATGAATCGACGGCAGCAAGTTTATTGCCCATGGCTTGGAAAAGAAACGATTACCCAATGTGGATTAGCCCAGTAGAAAAGGAGCATCATGAAATCGAAAATTGCCGCCCTCATCGCAGCATGTATGTTTTTTATTCCTTTCTCTATTTTCGCGCAAAGTGAATTTGCACAGCAAGACGCAATCATCAGCCGTCTGACCGGAGGCATTCAAAAACTCAGGATTGACGGCGCACCCGGACTGATCAACGTATTCGGCGATAAGGCGTTTACTATCGTCACGGACGGAGCGGGCCGGTCGCTGATGGCCGGGGCGACTTACGGGAAGGGAAAAGTGGTTGTCCTGACGCACGGAGATTGGGTGGCCGAAAAACACATGGCCACCGCGGACAACAACCGTTTGATGGGCAATATTTTTATGTGGGCGGCGCGTGATCCCCAGCGGATGAAAGTATTTTCCAGGGAAATGAATTTAAAATACAAATTCACGGATATCCCCCATCTGCAATTTCAAAACATGTATGCTTTCCCCGACGATCTTCGCGCCTATGACCTGATCCTGATTGACTTCACCGCGAACAGCCGTCCGGAAAATTTTAACGACCAAACAATCGCCAAACTGAAAAAGTTCGTTGCCGACGGCGGCGGCATCATCTGCTTCGCACTGGGCTGGGTGTATAATTACTACGGCGAGGGCAGGGAAGGCAAGAGTCTGGAAAAAGATTTTATCGGCAATATTTTTCTCAAAGACTTCGGCCTGGCATTCAATGGCGATTTCACCGTCAAGGAATTTCAGCTGTCGCAATCGGCGGGCAATCAAAACCATCCTCTGCGCTTGCTGGACAGGGTTGCGCAGATCATCGAAACCCGCGCGCCAATGCCTTACGATGATGTCGATAAAATACTTGCGGCCATCCAGTCCAATAAAGGGAAGTTTCCTTACAACGAAAAATACCTGAGCCGGTTTGAAGGATATTATGACTCATTTGGGCCCAAAAGGGACATATCGCCCAAAAATCCGATTTTAAGAATGGATGTACCCTTTGTGCTGACGGTTGCCATGTTGAATTCTTTGTACCAGTCGGCCCCTCATAACCGGGTCGGCAAGATGAAGGATGCCGACATTTTCCCCGGTATGGTGGGGGCCGGAGCAGCCGAAATTGAAAGAAATATCCCGCTGGATATGTCCAAAATCCGCTGGCAGAGCACAGGCCTTTATGCCCCCGCGGGCCGGATTGTCGCTTTTACAGTTGGCGCCGGTGAAAAAAATACCGTGATGGTGAGAATCGGCGCGCATTCGGACAGCCTCATTCCGTTTGACGACAAGTATAGAAAACAATTTAACCGCGGACCGGATATTTCCATGACGAAGGTCCTGGACGGCGGAGAAACCCTGCTGACCTCTCCTTACGGGGGATTGATTTATCTGGAAAAAACCGGCAAGCCGGAAAACAGAATCATCAACGTCAGAATAAATGGAGCGGTGCAGGCGCCTTATTTCAAGCTCGGCGAGACCCGTCCGGCGGAATGGAAAGAGCGGATACGCTACTTCGCCGCCCCCTGGGGAGAGCTGGCCGGCGACCGGATCATCATCACGTTTTCTTCGGACATCATCAAACGCATTGACGATCCGGAAAAACTGATGCGCTACTGGGATAAAGCGGCGAGCTACTACCACGAGCTTCAGCAGGAGCCGCCGAAGAATTATGCCGAACGATTTGTTCATGACGTGCAGCCGAAACTGGGATGGCTGCATGCCGGCTACCCGATTGTCGTCAATCAGCAGGTCAGCAGATATACCGCCGGTCTTGACCCCCTGGACAAGGGGAAAAATAATGATATCTTTCATGCCGCGTCGTGGGGACATCTCCATGAACTGGGACATAATTGCCAGAAGCCGGAATGGACGTTTGACGGGGCAACGGAGGTGACGGTCAATCTGTTCACGCTTTATGTCATCGAGCGCATGGACGGAACAGCGCCGGTCGAAAACCAGTGGCATAAAGACGGCTGGCCAAAATTAAAGAGGTATATCGCCAACGGGGCTCCTTTCGAGGAATGGAAAAAGGACCCCCAGCTGGCTCTGGAAACCTATATTCTCCTGCAGAAGGATTTTGGCTGGGACGCTTTCAAAAAAGTGTTTGCCGCGTATCAGAAATTGACTCCGGCGGAAAAGCCGAAAAATGATCAGGAGAAAAGAGACCTCTGGGTGACGATGTTTTCCAATACGGTCAAAAGAGATCTTGGGCCTTATTACACCAGAATCGGCATGCCGGTTTCGGCCGGCACTTTAATGCAGATCAAAAAGTATCCCGTCTGGATGCCGGAAAACCTGTAGAAGCGTTTACGCGGCCTGATGAAAAGCGCGTAAAGAAAAGCGCCGGCGCGGCACTGCCGCAAAAACTGCGTTAAAGCCCGGGACCGTTTTGACGGGAATCACCGGTCATCTGCTCACCGAGGCGGTACGGAATCAACGAAAGTTAATGCAATCTGTCGGCAGGGCTTCAGTTGCAGCCTTCAACCCACTCGATTTCAGGCATGCGGCCAACGCGAAAGGCCGTTACCTTTTTTCCGTCTGTTTCCAGCAGAATGGCATGGCGCTTATCGGACGACCGGACTGTAATATAGTGTCCTTCGGGAACGTACTTCTGTCCTTCAATTTCAGCTTTGGGATACAGTTTTTTAATGTTTTTTTCGCTGTCGCCCAGTCTGGCGCCTTCCGGGGTTGTGTAGTCGCCCTTGTCCACATCAATCCTGGCGACGACGTCTTTGACCAGCATGATGTACATTCCGGGCAAGGATGGCGTCACGGCATAAGTACAGGCGAAATCTTCTTTTGCTTCGGAATCCTTTTTAAATTTGAAACCGGTTGCCCTGGAGATCGTTTGGATTGATTTCCCGATTTCAATTTTCTGATAGCCTTTAAAACTGATTACTTTGCCGGGATTGTCCGCGTATGCGCCGCCTGCAAACAAAAAGAACAGTAAAATGATGCAGATTGCCGTTTTCTTCTTCATGATCCACCTCGCATCTTTAAAAAGAATCGTTGGATTATATAACCAAATCAATTTTATTATCGGCATTTTTTTTCAAAACTTTCCCGAGATGACAAAAATAATTTAATCAGGTCAATGGTGACGTGGACGGCGAAAACGCCGGAAGTTTAAAGATCTGTTCCCACCGTGACGATAAACGACTAACAATGCCGGGGCAAAGGACTATACTCTTGATCAATGCGTCGAATTCAGCGAAGCAAAATGGCCTGGACTGTTGGTATTGGGAATTTGAGAGAGAGCATGGTATCCCTTACAGAGAACTAACGGTTAAGGCATTTGATCTGATGTTAGGGAAATCGCCAGGGAAAACGCCTGAAACAGTCAGGCCATCCGGTTTCTAAGGAAAGGAGAAAAACAATGCTGCATCGAAACAAAATTATCACATGGGTGTTGGTCGTGATCATACCGATGCTGGTTTTAACCGGTTCGGCCTTGGCAGAAATTTCATGCAGTGATCTCCAATACGGCAATCCGAACTATCAGGAAAAAATGGATGAACTTGCCTGGCGGGCAGGGTTGCCGGACAAGTACTGGAATCGCTACCACGAAGACGTTGTTCGTGATTTATGCGGCGGCAACGTCCGCGACATTGATGAACTTGTTGATAACGGGTCTGTAAGATCCCGGGAGGTTCAAGGGATCGCCAAAATACTTGGCAAAACTTACAAACCAAAACAAAGATCCGAATCGGGGAAAAGCTACAAATACGCAAGGGAGAGATTCTCCCGGATGGGAGCCTGCAGCGCTTGTGCGGACAACATAGCACAATACTATTCAAAGAAGCCTGATTCTCTCTGCGGGAAGCTGGCGAAGCAAGCCCTGCAAGGAAATCCTGAGGCAACCAGGAAGATCGTGGACTTTCCGGATTACTGCCAATGGAAATATTAAGCGGAGAACAGCATCCCCATGCTTCTCGGGGCGCTGCTACAACCCCATGAAGCGGGCCGCAATTCCTTTCATGATCTCATTGGTTCCGGCAAAAATCCTCAGCACCCGGGTATCCCGCCAGGCCCGGGCGATAGGGTATTCCTCGCAGTAGCCGTAGCCGCCAAAAAGCTGGACACCCCGGTCCGCCACCCGGCAGGCCATGTCCGTCGTCCAGTATTTGGCCATGGATACATCCACCACGATATTTTTACCTTCCATATGATCGACGATCAGCTTGTCGATGAAGGTCCTTCCCAGTTTAACCTCCGTCATCATCTCGACCAGTTCGAACTGGCTGTGTTGAAATTTGGATATCGGTCGTCCGAAGGCTGTTCTTTGTTGGCAGTAGTTGATCGTCAGGTCCATTATGAATTCGGCAGCGGCCACCGCGGCAATAGCGCAGACCAGCCTCTCCTGCTGAAGTTTCAGCATGAGGTTGAGGAACCCCGAACCTTTTTCTCCCAGGCGACTGGTACGGGGAATCCGGCAGTCCGTGAAATAGAGTTCCGCGGTATCCTGACTGTGCCAGCCGACTTTTTTGATGCGCTTGCCTTTGTCAAATCCCGGTGTGCCCGCCTCCACCAGAAAAAGGTCGACAGCGGCATGGGGGTTTGTCTCCGCCGGGTCTTTGGCTGCCACGATGACCAGATCACAGTTGATGCCGTTGCTGATAAAAGTCTTCTGACCATTGATGATGAAAAAATCATCGCTTTCCACGGCGGTTGTTTTGATGGCGGCCAGATCGCTTCCCGTATTGGGTTCCGTCATGGCAATGGCTGTAATGATGTCTCCGGTGACGCACCCCGGAAGATATTTCCTTTTCTGCTCTTGGGTCCCGAAGGCCTCGATATAAGGCACGATGATATCGCTGTGCAGGGACGCTGCAAGGCCCGTATGGTTGGTTCGGCAGAGCTCTTCCGTTACGATGACGGAATACAGAAAGTCGGCGCCGAAGCCGCCGTATTCCTCGGGGACGTGCATGGCCAGAAAGCCCTGTTCACCCATGCCTTTCCAGGCGCTGCGGGGGACAATGCCCGCTTCTTCCCATTCCTCGACGTGAGGGATGACTTCCTTCTCCAGATACTTTCTCAGGGTGTCCCTGAAGATGCGGTGTTCCTCCGAATATTGGATAATGTCCATTTTTGCCCCCTATGCCTTTTCCAGGATGTCAATACCCAGGGAGGCCTCTTCCACGCCGACGACCCCGCCGCCGTTGATATGCATGGCGATTCCGGCGCCTTTCACCTGACGCAATCCCGCCCGCCCCCGCAGTTGCGTGGCGAGCTCATACACCTGGGCCAGACCGGTACAGCCGACGGGATGGCCGCGCGAAATCAGACCGCCGCTCACATTTGTAGGAAGCTCACCCCCCAGGGATGTCGCTCCGGATGAGCAATATTCCCCGGCATGCTCCGGCTTGCAGAAGCCGGCCTGCGCTGTCTGGTAGATTTCACCAAAGGTGGTGGCATCGTGAACTTCGAGCAGATCGATGTCTTTGGGGGTCAGCCCGGCCTGGCGAAAAGCAATTTCTGCTCCCCGGCCGGAAATGTCCTGGTCATAATCGCCGCGGTTCCGGCCGGAGATCAATATCGACGCCCTGATCAGCAGGGGATCTTTGACGGCGGAATGCTCCTTCAGGTATCTTTCCGAACAGACGACAGCAGCGGCGCAACCTTCGCCCGTGGGAGCGCACATGGGACGGGTCAGGGGATAAGTAACAAGCTTGTCTGACATGACCTCCTCCCAGGTCATATCTTTCCGGTACTGCGCTTTGGGATTCATCGTACTGTGGTGATGGGTTTTGGCGCAGATCCTGGCCAGTTGTTCCTGTGTATAACCATATTTTTTCATGCCCTGCAGCGCCTTGACGGCATAGTAATCCATGAAGGGGCTGCGATCGCCCCCGACGGTGGTTTCCTCGTAGGGGATGCCCAGAATTTCCGATTTCTGATGCCGCCAATGCTCAATGTACTGATCTTTGCGGTCCTGTTCACATCCGGCCCAGAAGGCGGCCAGTCCCATGTAAGGAAGGGCGGCCTTGATTTCGGGATATTTATCCAGATTTTCCAGATCCGGAAGCATTTTTTCAATGCCGACGGCCAATCCCAGCTCCGATACGCCGGCCAGGATATGATTCACGGCCTGGTTCAGAGCCGTTGTCGCTGTGGCACAGGCGTTCTCCACGTTGACGACAGGCATTTTCTCAAAATTCAGGCGACGGAGTACCACCTGCCCGCGAACACAATGCTGGCTCGTAAGCATGCCCTGAACACAATTGCCGTACCAGATTCCCCCGATGGCGTCTTTATCACCTTCATAACTGAGGCCCGCGTCCTCCATCGCTTCCCGGATGGCCTCCGCGCACATGGATTCATACGTTCCGGCCATCTTGCTGATCGGAATCATTCCCACGCCGATGATGTAAACTTTTTCTTTCATGATTTCCTCCTAATACCAAGTAGCTATCAAATATCAAAAGGTTGATTTACCGGGCATAATACCAAGTAAGCTTTCAAAAATTCATATGTTAATCTTTGAAAGCAACTTGCTATAAGAAACATCAGGGACTGCAAAGACATGTGTCCCAATGCCGGTAACACTTTTTTCATCAATGACTCTGTTTTGTATGAGCGGGCTTCACTCCTATTTGGGCGCCATGCGGAGAGCCCCATCCAGCCGGATGACCTCGCCGTTTAAATAGGGATTCAAGAAGATCTGTTCGACGAGCAGGGCGAATTCATCCGGCTCGCCGATTCTCCTGGGGAAAGGAACGGAATTGTTCAGGGCCTTGATAGCCTCTTCGGGCAGCATGGCTAAAAGCGGCGTGTTAAAAAGCCCCGGCGCGATCGTAACGACACGAATGCCGAGGCCGGAAAGATCCCGGGCCATCGGCAGGGTCATGCCGACTACCGCTCCTTTGGAGGCGGCATAGGCGGCCTGGCCGATCTGGCCATCGAAGGCCGCCGTGCTGGATACATTGACGATCACGCCCCTTTCGCCTTTGTCATTCGGTTCGTTCGCGCTCATGGCAAAAGCGGCCTTGCTGGCGACATTGAAAGTGCCCAGCAGGTTGAGGCGGAGGATCTGCTCAAAAACGGGCAGGGAATGGGGGCCGTTTTTAGAGACGGTTCGCTCGACCCATCCTGTTCCGGCGGCGTTGACACAGAAGTGAATGCCGCCGAAATGCTCCCTGGCGCCGGCGATGCTCTTGTTTACGCTTTCTTCACTGGTGACGTCGGTCAGACAGAAAAGTACGCTCCGGCCCAGTTCGGCAGCCAGCGCAGCGCCCTTTTCCCGCTGGACATCGAATATGGCTGCATTTCCGCCGGTCTTGACGATTCGCCTTACCACCGCCGCTCCCAGGCCGGAAGCACCTCCTGTTACTAACGCCGTGCGTTTCGCAATCTCCATAACATCCTCCTTGACTATCTTTGATTCCCTCATGTTCAAGGGAGATAGGATCAAAACAGGGGCATCAGGACGACTTTTGCTTCTTTTCACGCTCTGCGAAAGACCCGATCAGAACAAATTTCAAAGTTTCCTTGACGGTTGAAATGTAGTTCTTCCGGTTCAAATTCACGATGGGGCGGAAGAATTTTTCTCCGGAAATAAAGTTATGGATGGCATTCATAACGGCCAATACTTCGATTTTGGCGCGTGGAGATGTGGTTTTTCTGTCCCGGGTCAGGCCCATGGAGCGGGCAATATCGGCGGTAAATTCGGGAATCCGCAGATCAAGGGCATCACGGGTCTTGCTGAAATAATGGAAAAGGACGAGGTTGGATACTTCCGGGAATTTAAACAGGTAATCCGTCATGGCGTCAATCGCGATAGCCATGCGCTGATCGAGAGGAAGGCCGTGGATGCGTTTCTCGACCGCCGTCAATTTCTGTCCGAGATCCTTATTAATGTCGACGATGACGGCTTCGTAAAGGTCTTTCTTGTCGCCCCAGTGATAATGCAGCGTGGAGATGTCAATGCCTGCCTCTTTGGCAATCATGCGGGTGGTGGTTCCGTGATAGCCGTATTCGCCGAAAAAACGGCGGGCGATATGGAGGATACGGGCCTTCATGGAATCGGGATTTTTACGGGCTTTTTCTAAAGGCGTTGCCATGCCATGGCTCCATTCATTGATTCCATCGTTTGATGGAAAAGTAAATTAAAAAGTGGAACCTGTCAAGAAAAAGATGGTTGAGACAAAACTTTGGTCTGCGTAAGATTGGGGTATGTTTGAAGAGGGGTGGATTCAATTTGCAAGTGCACCGGGAATAGATAAAGAGGGGCATGACGGTGTTTTCTGATAGTCTGTGAACCACGACCATACGACGAAACCAATCTTTCCGCTTCATTTAACATTTAACATGCGGACGCTGGTAAAAAAGTAAATTGACATGATCAGGCGCTTCTGAGAGCGGAACAGAGGGACGTTGTGAACCCGCCCCCAAATATTCAGTTTTATTTCTTGGTAAGGTGCGTTTTTTTTATTCCCAGGGCAAACAGGATGGCCAGAACACTCATGGCCGCCAGCATGACAAAAGCCAGACGATAGCTGGAAGTCGCATCAAATATTTTACCGGCGATAAAGGGTCCAAACGCGCCCAGCCCGATGATGAATATTGTAAATCCGAATATCGTGCCATGATATTTCAGACCGAAGAGTTCAGCGAGATAGGGTGATTGGATGGCTGCAAATCCGCCATAACCGAAAGCAAAAATGACTGCAAAGACGTAAAGCACCCAGAGGGTATCGGATAGTTGTATGATGATGAAAGCGACTAACATCAGCGAGGCAATCATAATCGCAACGGGTTTACTGCCCAGGCGGTCTATAACGACACCGAACGATACTTTGCTGATAATGCTCACGCCGCCGATTACGGAAATAATCGTGGCAGCGGTTACTTCCGCTATCCCGACATCTGTGGCATGAGGAACGATATGCACCAGTATGGACTGCAAACAGGATCCCATCATGAGAAAAACCCCGCAGATCAACCAGAATTGCGGGCTTCGGAGTGCTTGTTTGAAGGTAAAGTGCAGAGCGTGATGGTCATGGTGCGCCGACATGCCCAGGGCGGATTGTCCGATTTCGGACGGGTCGCGTTTTAACATTTGGGCGCATGCAATGACCAGTATCATTAGGGTGAAGCCGATCATGATATAGGACATGCGCCAGCCGAAACTGGATATGAGGAAGCTGGATAACGGGGGCACCAGCATGACTCCGGCTCCAACGCCGGCGGAAGTAATGCCGCTCATCATGCCTCTTCTGGCAACAAACCATCTGGATATTGTGGAAAGCAGGGGAACCCAGGTGCCGGCGACGCCAATACTCGCGAAAACTCCAAAAATGATATAAATCTGCCAGATCGCCTGCACCTGCGACATCAATACATAGCTGATCCCGAGAAGCGACCCGCAAATGGAAACGACTAACCGCGGCCCGTACTTGTCGCAGAGCTTGCCTGTGAAGATACAGGCTACGGACTGTATAACCAGACCTATGGAATAAGCGCCGGAGAGTTCTGCTCTGGAGAGTCCGAATTCATTCAGCATCGGTTTGAAGAAGACACCGAAGCTGTATTGTGCTCCCCAAACGATCATCAGTATCAGGAAACTGAACAATACGACGATATATCCATAGAAGAGTCCTGGCTTGTTTATTTCAGAAATTGCGAATCTCCTTTACCTTCCACTTAAGACAAGCCTTTTCCAGATTGCATTCTTTCAGAAATATCAAGTCCTAAAGTGATGATCGGTCATTTCTTCTTATAGTTAAAGCTAAGTCAATCCGGCATCCAATGTCAATGAAATAATACTAAAAAAAGTAGAACACAGGACGCTGTAGAACATAGGGACATTTCTTGTCATGGATGTCCCCAGATGCATGTTCTCCTTCGCCCGCTCTGTCCGCTCCTGATGCTAAGTCAGAGCCAGGTCCATTTTCTCCTGCCGGCCTTCAACAACCGCAGCCAGTTCGACGACGTAACTTTTCAGATGGCTGGCTTGACTGCCCATCTGCGCGGAGGCACCGGCCGATTCCTCTGCAATAGCCGCTGCCTGCTGAACGACCTTGTCCATCTCTGCCACGGCCAGACTCACTTGATTGATTCCTCTGGCCTGTTCTTGAGACGCGGCGGCAATTTCATCAACGAGATTGCTGATCTTTTGGGCGATCGTAATATTTTCTTTAAAAGCCTCCTGGGTCTGCTGCGTCAGATCACGGCTTTTTCTTACGGTGGTGATCGTACCGTCAATCAGACTGGATGTTGTCTTGGCGGCTTCGGCCGCGCGCATGGCCAGATTTCTTAC
The DNA here is from genome assembly GCA_036528635.1 of Deltaproteobacteria bacterium. Taxonomy (GTDB): domain Bacteria; phylum Desulfobacterota; class Syntrophia; order Syntrophales; family Smithellaceae; genus UBA8904. The sequence goes on along the minus strand of JAIGNE010000070.1, from coordinate 32,431 downwards.
TTCATCCGCCACAACGGCAAAGCCGGCGCCTGCTTCTCCCGCACGGGCCGCTTCGACAGCCGCATTAAGAGCCAAGAGATTGGTCTGGAAAGCGATCTCGTCGATGGTCTTGACGATCTTTCCGGTCTCCTCGCTGGATTGAGTGACCTCGTGAATTGCCGCGGCCATTGCATTCACATGCTTGTCGACGCGGTTGACGATATCGTGAGCCTCGGTCATCAGGTGTTTGGCCTGGCCGGCATTTTCAGCGTTTTGTTTCGTCATGGCGTTGATTTCCTCCAAAGATGCGGAGGTTTCCTCGAGAGACGCAGCCTGCTCAGATGTTCCTTTGGCCAGAGACTGGCTTGATGACGTCACCTCCGCTGCCGCCTGGTCCACCTGATCGGATGCCTCTCTCAGGCCCGCTACGACATGATGAATAGGTCGGGTAATGCTCCTGGTGATTAAAAGGGCAATGATGATGCCCAGCACAACGGCTGCGATTCCCAGGATAAGGATGATGGTTCCGCCGACGACCGTGAGCGTCCATGCCTCACTTGCCGCCTTGTCGCTGGCCATCTGGACAATCTGCGCCGTCTCATTCATGGCATTAAGAAATTTGGTTTGAACGGGCAGCACCTGAATCATAATGATGTCGCCGGCTTCGGCGTTTCTGTTGGCCCGGCCGAATTGAACAGCCTTGTCATACAAAGCAAGCATCGGCTCCGCTGCCTTTCGAATCCCGTCGAAGGCTTTGCGGTCCTCAGACGTTGTCAAGGTCTTTCCGAGGTGGTTCAAGTTTTCGATGACTAATGCTCTGCTTTTAAGATAAAAGCCTTCCTGTGTTTTTTGGACACCCTCATCAACGGTCAGTGCTATATTTGATGCCGATCTGGCCATGACATCATATTGTTTTGTGATTTCGTAGAAATACTTTAACTGGACTATTCTGATATTGGCGATATCCGAGATTTTGCTGTTAATGAGAGTGACCTGGATAATGCTGATCAGGGCGATTGCCGCCAGGAAGGTGATAATCGCGCCAAAACTCCAGATTAACTTTGTTCCCAATTTCATATCCGACAATTTCATTATTGGTTCTCCTTTTCCTCTAATCACCTGAATATGCGAGTTGATTTGAATGATCATTCAATGATCAGCTTTATGTTACACAAATATTCTTTTATTATGTCGACTTTCCAGAAAATAACTTTAGCAAAAATAACAAATCCATTGCCAGTGAACAGGTCAAATGGGGTTCAGGATGTCCTTCAATACATCTTGTTTGTATTCCGGGAAAGGTTCACCAAAAAAAAGAGGCTGCCCGGGATATCCCGGGCAGCCTCGGTATCAACAACAAGGTTCGCGGCATGCCGCCGCTGGTTGCGTCACATCTCATGCAGCGGTCATCGCGTTTTGCTTTCCCTCCACGAATAGCTGGAAAGGATCAGACCCAAAATCGATGAACAGGCATATCAAGTTTGCTATTCACCCCAGCCGCTTTTACCTTTGCAGCGTTCCAGCTTCTGATCCATCCACGGTAAAGCTTTTGCAGCCGGAATGACAGCCGACGGTCCGTAGGACGAGCAGCCTTTATACCAGTAGTAAGGCGGTATATTGAAGGACATCTTTTGCTGCTCCCAGGGTACAAACTCCACGATAGCCAAATCCTGGACAATCTTGTGATCGCATGCCCTCATCTTCACCACTTTGCCGTTGACGAATTTGAAGCTGTCATTTTCCCAGATGCTGATGATCTTTTCCGGATCCGTCGTTTTCGCACGCTCAATGACACTCATCAGCCAGTAAGTAACATTGGTCCAGGAACCCCAATTGCCGGTGTAAACTTCAAACGTCCGGCCGTTGAATGGCGGGGTTTTCCATTTGTTTTTCCAGAGATCATTCCATGTCTTGTACATTTTGACATACCCGGGCTCCTGGAACTGGGGGTTTGCCGTCATCCAAGTGCTGAGATTGGTCAATCCTTTTGTCCCCTCGACGCCGACTTCATGCAGAAAATCAGGAGTATCCATATAGATATTGGCAAACGGAAGCATCACGCCCATCTGCCGCGCCTGCTTCAAGAGATTTCCGGCATCCGGGAACCAGTCTCCTGTGTAAACGACTTCGGCACCGGAGGCTTTAATCTTCTCCAGATAAGGGGCAAAGTCTGTCAGGAAAAGTTTGTGGTAATCCTCACCAACGATTTGAGCTTCCGGATAATATTCTTTCAGACCCGCCTTGAACCCGTCGGCAATCTGATGACCGAAAGAGTAATCCTGGCAGAGGATATAAAATTTCTTCTCTTTCTTGCGAACCTGACCATAATAATAGGCGAAAGCGCGACCGACCTGCTCGGTGGAAAAAGCGGCATGGAAGGCATAACGGGAGAAATTGGAGGCATCCTGGAGGTCATCGGACAGGCAGGTTGCATTCAAGGCAATTACTTTGTATTTATTGGCTGTTTCGTTGATGATTTTCATGAGATGGCTGCCGTCGGTACCCCACAGGAAATTTACTTTTTCCTGGAGAATCATCCGTTCGGTGACTTTCTTGCACTGGTCTGCCTTGCCCATGTGATCGGCTTTAAGGACTTCAATCATTTTTTTCTTGCCATCGACCCAGATGCCGCCCCTTTTATTGATGTCATGGGCTACCCATTGTACGACATTCCAGTAGAATTGCCCGTTGGCTGCTGCGGCTCCGGAAAAGGAAGCCACAATAGCGATCTTGATGGTATCGCCTGTCGGAATGACGGGATTCGAAGGATCATAGTCGGACATATCACCCATCTTGTTTGCGTCAACGGCGGCATTAAACTTGACCTTTTCCACAGGTTCCGCCTTTACCACTTTTGCTTTCTTTTCCGCTTTTGCGGCAGACACGTTTGGGGGGTTATAAGCTGACAGCGCAATGATTGAAAACAGACACGCAAAAAGAATAACGACCTTGCTGATACATTTCATTTACAATCTCCTCCTTTTTTATTAAAAAATCGATTGACTATCCGTTATCATGCTAAAGCCTACTGTATCTTTCGAAAAACCCGGATTGATCTCCTCCTTCCTTTATTAATGTTAGTTTTCATAGTTAAGGACAGACGCTCATAAAACATACGTATGTTCTGTATAAGAAATATATGCAGATCTGTCAATCTGATTTGACGCCGTAATAACATTCTGGGGAACCAATGGAGACATCCCCGCTGGCCCCCGGTACTTTTATCAACATTTCCTTTGATTTACTGAAACCCGGCGTGATAGATTACACGTGTCCGCAAGTGGCGAAGAAAACGCGCAGATATAGTGGCGTCCGGTGTAGAATATTCCAGCGTGAGCCTCATGCGGTTTGGGTGAGTAAGGCGCGTAAGATTAAAGAGCAGTCCATCTGGAAGCAAAAGGAGAAACACATCATGCAGTGGAAGACAAAAATAACAGAATTACTGGGCTGCCGATATCCGATTTTGCAGGGGGCCATGGAAAGGATTGGAACATGGTCATTTGCCGCCAGTGTGGCTGCGGCGGGCGCCCACGGAACGATTACCGCGTCGATATCCAGGACCCCCGAAAAGCTGCGGGATGATATCAGAAGATGTAAGGACGCAACCTCCGGATCGTTCGGCGTGAATCTGAGCATCGGCATCTGTCCGCAAATAGACAAGATGCTGGAGGTCTGCATTGAGGAGAAGGTGCCGCTGGAGACATCCGTTTATAAACCCGATGCATTGGCGCAGCGAATCAAGGAGTCGGGATTGCCGTGGATTCACAAATCGGCCCGGGTCAAGGACGCCATCCATGCCCAGGATTTGGGCGTGGATGCCATCATCCTGGTAGGATCGGAAGGCGCCGGAATCAAAAATCCCGAACAGTTGCCCACCATGACGACGATCCTCTGGGGAGTCCGAAAACTCACCGTTCCCGTTATCGCCGCGGGGGGAATCGGGGATGCCCGTGGTCTGCCGGGTGCTCTGGCGCTCGGGGCCGAGGGGGTGACCATGGGCAGCGCCTTCATGACGACTGCCGAATGCCCGATCAATGATCAATTCAAGGAAAAAATGCTGGGGCTCGGTCTGGATCAGCCCGAGTTCCGTAAACGCGTTCTGACACCGGCGCCTTTTGACCGAAACGCCGCTTCGCGACCGGCCCCCGCGGATGTGGACTGGAGCGACGCCGCTTCATTTTCGGTGACGGGTATTGATCGTGTCCTCAGTGTGAAAGCACTTATCCAGCGTATCACGGCGGATGCGGAAGAGCTGGTGAACGGATGGCAGTTTTTAAAGAAATGATCTGAACATAAATAGAAAGGTCAGTTCTCACCGGAATCTCCTTTCATATTCCGGGGACACCAAACCGGTTTTTTTGAAACGAGGGATTTCATGGAAGAGAGTGATTTTGAGGGCACGCTGGTTCTTGAAAAACTTGCCGAGATCGACCTGATCGATGCCTTTTACGACGCGGTTGATTCAGATGATTTTGTCAGGGCGAAATCTTTGATGAAGCGAGCCCGTGTGGATTCCGCGACGATAGCCATCGTATTGAAGAAAATGAGGGAGGCAGACGGAAGGCATTGAAATGCTCAAGGGCAAGCACAGGGGCGCCGTTCACTTTATCCTTGTCATTGGCGGCGGCCAAGCTCCCGGTGCCATTGCAATTGGATGCACCGCCTGATGACGCGGGAGTCGTTTAATGATGAAACGGAGCTTGTCCCTGATTAATCTTAAATAAAATAAAATTGTGGAGATATCTTATGAAAAATCTGGACCGTTTGCTCGCACCTTTCAAAATCAAATCCATGGAGATTCGCAACCGGGTCGTTATGCCGCCCATGGGAACAAGACTTGGAAACGAGGACGGCACCGTAAGCGAGGCCAACCTTGCTTATATGAAACGCCGGGCGCAAAGCGGCGCCGGGCTGATCATCACGGAAATTACGGAGGTTCACCCTCTGGGGTCGGCGTCACCCCGGTCACTTGCCGTCTGGGATGACAAATACATTCCGGGACTGCGCAAGCTTGCCGACGTTGTTCATGCCCAGGGAGGCAAGGTCGCCATGCAGCTCCATCACACAGGGCGCGAAAATGTCATGCTGCTCGGCACGGGCGAGGCGCTCGGGCCTTCGGCCATCCGGAGTTTCCGGTTTCCTCTCTTAGGCATACCGCGCGAGATGACGCTGGAACAAATTCATGAGACGATAGCCTCTTTCGCTTCTGCGGCCCTTCGCGCCAAAACTGCGGGCTACGATGCCGTGGAACTCCACGCGGCGCACGGTTATCTGCTGATGCAGTTTCTCTCGGCTCACTGCAATCAGCGCAAAGATGAATACGGCGGAGACTTCCGCGCCAGAGCCCGTTTCATCCTGGATTGCCTGGAGGCGGTTCGCAAGAAAGTGGGCCCGGATTTTCCCATCTCGCTTCGGCTGTCCTGCGAGGAATGCATCATCAACGGGTATACGGTAGAGGATGTCCAGACGATCATCCCGGATATCGTCGCGGCAGGTGCGGATATGATCGATGTCTCTTTCGGCACCCATGCCAACGCCCAGGTGAGCGTGGGCACCCCCAACGCGAGCGCCCCGGTGGAGTATGAACAGGGATTTAAAGCGTGGCTTGCCCGCAAGATCAAGGATGTTGCCACGGTGCCGGTCATCAGCGTCGGCAGGTACTTCGATCCTTACTTTATGAACGACGTCATCGCCCGCGGCGACGCGGATATGGTCGCGGTGGCGCGCGAGCACCTTGCAGACCCCGATTTTCTAAAGAACGCCATGGAGGGGCATCCGGAAGATACCTGCGAATGTCTGGCCTGCAACCAGGGATGCATCGAGCGGCTGATCTATGAGCAGAAGTCGATCCGCTGCGCCATCAATCCCGAGACGGGGCAGGAACTCATCCGCCCGGCAGGCAAGGCTTCACAAAGCCGCAGGGTCTGGGTCATCGGAGGAGGACCTGGAGGTTTGACAGCCGCGCTGGAGGCGGCAAGACTCGGCCATAAGGTTTCGCTCTTTGAAAAAGACCAGCAAACGGGAGGTCAGATCCGCTACGCGGAGAAGGCGCCCCACAAGGCCGTCTATGGAAGATGGATACAGACCCTCACGAACAATTGCCGGAATAAAGGCGTCGATATCAAGACCGGCACGGAAGTCACGGAAGATATGATCAAGACCGGCAAGCCCGACGTGGTCGTCCTCGCGACGGGAGGCGACAAAAGCACCTGTCCGGTCGAAGGAATCTCGGCATCCGTCGTCTGCGATGCATGGCAGATCCTGAATGGCGAAGCGCCGCTTAAGGATAATACCGTGATCATCGGCGCCGGCCCCGTGGGAATGGAGACGGCCGATTTCCTCTGCGACAAAGGTGTGAAGAACGTCATGCTGGTGGAAATGCTGGCCGATATGCCGGTTCCTCCACAGGGGGCTCACAACACGATGATGCACAGACGCCTCGAAGCGGCAGGCGCCAGGTTCATGCTCGACACCCGGGTGGAGAAGATCGCTGACGGATTCGTCATGGTCAGGTCAAGCGGTGTTGAAAAGAAAATCGAACCGGTCGGCCAGGTGATTGTGGCTGTGGGAATTACTCCGAAACAGGAGTTCAAGGAGATGCTCGCCAAAAATAATATCCGCCACTTTATCGTCGGCGATGCCCTCGAGCCGCGTCGCATCATTGAAGCGACAACCGAAGGGGCTCAGGCAGCCTGGGATATCTGAAACCAGCGCCTGAAAACAGATCGCAGGCCGGTCGGCATTTCTTCTTCTGCATGATTTGGAACTGCTGTCCGGCCAGTCGTTGCGAAATCAGGGATTTATTCTAACGCCTGCCTGGCATTAAGCATGTGGCATCATCCTCACCGCCCGCCGGTTCAATCATTTTGATCGGACCGTTAATTTGCTCTCGATAAACGCTTAAATGTGCCGGTTCAATCCGCAAGATGGAACCGGCAAAGGTTCTACAAGGGGCAAATCTTTAATCTTGACATTTTGCCATCTTAATTTATAAATGCTTCCCTACACGGTCTGCATCGCGCGGAAGCATAGCTTACATCGATGTTTTTATTGGAACGCAGATGGTTAGTGGCTGAAGTCTAATTCTTTCCACACCAACTTAAACAAAGGAGAAACGAAAATGAAAAAGATATTCTTTTTTACTATCCTGGTTGTGTGTTTTTTCCCGCTGGCGGCGCAGCCTGAAACCTATCATTACAATCTAAACATTACCCCCAACAACACTGTCGGGAGCTGCGTACTGGGTCTCACGCATGGAAGTACGTTCACCAATGTTATTACCGGCTGTTGGGGCCAATGCAGTGCCGATAGCAGCAAGACGGAACCTAAATTGTATCTCACGTGCAGCATCGTTGTTGTCGGAGCCATCATAACGAAAGGTTATAATGCAGAGATACACGCTGATAAGACAACAAAAAGTGTTTCCTGCAACGTGTCGAAGATGTATTCAATGTGCGGTTCGGAGGACTGCGTCAACTTTGGCTGTTCGCTGATAGAGGAATAGAGAGTCGGTGATCGTCTGCGAACCAATGGGGGCGCCCAGCCGCATTCCGGACAGCCCGTTTTGCGTTCGAGGTCGGATTGATAGCCACACTGCTCTGCAGTTGGATGTGAAGCGACATACAGAAAGCCCGTCCTTCTTCCGGCAACAAGTATCGCCCCTGGCTTGCGGGGTATGGCGGTGTTTCATGGGAAAAGAGCGGGACGAAGCAGTTTGTCGACGTGATCGATGGTTACATGCGCAGGACGACTCCCGAGATCCGCCGGATGATGAGCGGGGCGTTCGTCACAGCCATGAAGCTGGAGTACATGTTCCGGGACGCGGCCTACCGGAAGGAAACCAGGATGGAATGACAAGAAATAAGCAGGGCGCACAATGGGATGTATTTCAAAGAATCAATGATTATATTTTGAACGGACGATTATAATAAACGCTTGCCCGGGCAGTCGCGCATCGATGCATCGGCCGCCCCGTATCATGTGATATCCCTCTGCTCCCGATAATTTTAGCGGGTATTCAATATTTCAATCCGCAGTAAATGACGCCGAAATCTTGCTTTTTCGATCTGGTGTGCTATGGTGCAGGCTATGCAGCCACTAATCATTCCCCGGAAGGAACACCGGATCTCTCGCAAAAAGGTAAACCGGAATGTTCTCCGCACCCTTTACCGGCTCCGCGACAATGGCTTCATTGCTTATTTGATCGGGGGGTGTGTCCGCGACCTTCTTCTGGATCGCACGCCCAAAGACTTCGACATTGCCACGGACGCCAGACCCGGCCAGATCAAGCGTCTCTTTCGCAATTGCCGTCTTGTCGGCCGCCGTTTCCGGCTGGCCCATCTGCACTTTGCAGACGAAATCCTCGAAGTGTCCACGTTTCGGGCTGATGCCCTCGCTGATGAACCGGACATGGAAAAACCGGTTTCCGATCACCACAGCCCCCGTCACCTCAAAGATGACTCCGGAATGGTTCTGCGCGACAACGTCTTTGGCACACCACAACAGGATGCCCTCCGCCGTGACTTTACGATCAATGCCCTTGCCTACAATATCGCGGACTATTCGGTCATTGACTACTCGACCGGACTTGACGACCTCCGCGAGGGGATCATTCGCCCCATCGGCGATCCGGACATACGATTTACCGAAGACCCGGTGCGTATGCTCCGCGCCGTTCGTTTTGCAGCATCCCATCATTTTGTCATCGAGCCTGCCGCGTGGGAGACCCTCTGTGAGCTGTCCTCCACCATTTCCCGGGCGTCACCGGGAAGGCTCTATGAAGAGATGTTGAAACTCTTCCTGTTCGGCGCCGCGCGACCGGCTTTCGGTCTGATGCACAAAAGCGGACTCCTTGCCGCCCTTTTTCCCGGGCTGGGTCAGTGGCTGGGCGGAAACACCCATCGTCTGGATATCATGAACACGAATCTTGGATACCTCGATTCGCGATGCCAGATGGGAATATCGCCGTCCCCGGCGCTTTTTTTTGCCGCATTCTTCGGTCCTCTCCTCGAGGAAACAGCGCTGGCCGGCCACCGGGACGGCATCCCCATCCGGCTGACACAGGATGCTGTTTGCAGAGAGTTCATTGAAGAATGTTCCAGGACCGTGAGCATTCCCGGAAAGGTCGTAAATCAACTGCGCAACATCCTCGCCATGCAGCACTTGCTTCACAGGGTGCCGCCGCGTCGTCCTTCGGTCATCGTCAATAGACCGGAATTTGCAGACGCCCTGGCATACCTGCATCTCGCAGAGGAGTTGAAAGGGGAAAACAGGTCCGCTCCGGCATGGTGGGATGCGTTTCTTTCAGGGAAGCCTTCTTCCATCGTTACGGAAACGCCGATCGATGAAGCGCCGGCGAAACGACGCAGAAGGCGCAAACGCCGACGCCGCCCCGCGCGGCCGGCTGCCGCAAGTCCCGGGGAGCCTGAGGAGTGACAATCTGGACGAAGGGACATCCTGTATTGTCCCATCGAATCACTTCTTACAGAATCCGAAGTCGTTATCCTGGAGATTAGAGTATGCGCCCTCGGCCCCATGCTTCCGGCAAATCTTCCATCCCGAGTTCCTACAGGCCATTCTTCCCTGGGATATATCGGAAATGTCGTCGCCGCTGTGAATGCTGACCGGCTGCAGGGCAATGAATACGGGCTGCAGATTTCTTAAAACGTTAAGCCTTCCGGAAAGGCTCTTCGGACATCTTGCCCCGGTGTGGAAATTGATTGTTGCATCTTGGGCAATATCTTTCGTTTCGCATTCATCGTGTCCAATGAGTTTTTCCGTGCATAATTTGATTTGGCCCGGCCACCACCAGGGATGATTATCCACTTCAACCGACCATGCCGAGGCATAATTTTCCATCACGACAAAAAAACAGAGTATCGTCATCAACAGGATCAAACCGGTTTTTTTCATTGTACCCCCCTTTTTTCACTGATTAAATAATAGGCTGCTCAATTTCTGGCCCGTTCGGCGGCAAGCGCCGTGATCACAATTTATAAAGATGCGATTCGGAAGTCAATGAGATAATGGAAAATAATAGAAGAAGGCTTTAATTTAAATTCTGTTTCCGAAAAAAAAGTTGCTTTTGCGGTCCATAAACTTAATAATCGACCCGGAAAGTGCCTCAGCTACCGGACGCCCCACGAGGTTTTTTCTCCTGGCTAAACATGGTAGACTTGTAAGTAGAATACACCCTGTAAGAAAGGAAGCACCATGGATATCCATATTGAAAGAAGAGCATCTCGCATCACCGTGACATGCCGGGGCAGGTTGGATGCCGCCTCCGCCAGAGCGTTTGAAAACACGCTCGAACCGCTGGTCCGGGAAAGCGAACAACAGGTGGTCCTCGACTTCTCGCACTTGCAGTATATTTCCAGCGCGGGCATCCGATCCCTTCTTTTCCTGATGAAAGTGGCGGCCGCGCGTCAGGCGGCCGGAGAAACGCATAATCTCCTGCCTTTTCGTCTGATGCAGGTCAGCCCGGCGATCCGTCAGGTTCTGGAACTGTCCGGCTTACTCGAAACTTTTTCCTCCGGTTTCCGGTCGGCGCCCGGAACGTCCGCCAGACAAGGCAGGACTTACGCCGATCTGCTCCCCCTCCTGCGGAGCGCGTTTCCTTCCCCGGTCTCGGACACGGATGCCGACAAACAGTTTGTCGCCTCGATAGCCGACGGTCTGGAACAAATCGACAAGCTCAAAACAGGCCACCCCTACCTGGGTGTGCGCGAACCCATTGACTACAGCCAGGCCCGGTCACGGCAGGTTCCGGAAACCATGTCGGGTGTCGCGGAAACGGTCGCCGGCATCGCGGAGTACATGCAGGGCGGTTTCATCTGGAGCCATCCGCGCACGCAGGAAAACGTCGTTCCGCCGACATCGGTGCCATCCATCATCGGCAATCTCTTCGGCGCCATCTACAATCCGAACATCATCTCGGACGAATACAGCTACCGCGTCGGTCTTGCCGAAATTGAGGCGGCGGCCATGTGCGCCGCGCTTGTCGGGTATGATCCCGGGCGCGCGGCGGGCTTTTCCACTTTTGGCGGCACAGGCACGGTCCTCTATGGCGTCAAACTCGGCCTGGAAAAGGCGTGCCCCGGAACGTTCAGCCGCGGTGTGTATGAACGGGCAAAACTGGTTGCTTCGAGCGCGGCTCATTATGCCAAGATCAATGTCCCCGGCTGGCTGGGCCTGGGAACGGACAGCCTGGTAAGCGTTCCTACCGATGCCGATAATTCCATGGATCTGGCCGCCCTGGAAAAGACCCTGCGCAGCCTCCTGGACCGGGGAGAAAAAATCGCCGCTATCATTGCGACCATGGGAACCACCGATGCCTTCGGCATGGACAATCTCCAGTATATTGCCGGCCTGCGCGACAGCCTGGCTGATGAATACAAGCTGCCCTATCTGCCCCACATCCACGCCGATGCCGTTATCGGCTGGGCCTGGTCGGTCTTTAATGATTACGACTTTGATGCCAACACGCTGGGGTTCAATCCCCGGACCCTGCGCTGCCTCTGGGATACGCAGGTCAACATCAGTGCGTTGTCGCGGGCTGACACCGTAGGCATTGATTTTCACAAGACGGGCTTCGGGCCCTATGTCTCCAGCATGATTCTCTGTAAAAACAGAGATGACCTGAACCTCATCAGCCGCGATACCGGCCTTATGCCCTACCTGTTTCAGTTCGGCAGCTATCACCCCGGCGTGTTCACCCTGGAAACATCCCGTTCCGGCGGCTCGGTGCTCGCCGCCCTGGCCAATTTGAAGTTGTTCGGCAAGGAAGGTTATCGGGGGCTCCTCGGGCACCTCGTGACCATGTCCGAGGTCTTGAGGCGTAGGCTGGATGAGCATCCGGCCATGTGCCAGGTCAATGATTACAATTATGGTCCGGTAACGCTGTTTCGGGTCTACCCCGATGGGGTCGACGCCAAGGCGGTCTTTTACGATGAACTGAACAACCCGGAGGCAGCCGGGAGCCTGCGGCGGAACAATGAGTATAACCGGAAAATCTTTAACGAGCTGCATCGCCAGATGGAGCAGGAAAGCGGTTTTGCCCTGTCGCTGACGGCGCATTACCGGACCGCGGCCTCAGGCGAGCCCGTCGTCGCCATAAAATCATTCGTCATGTCGCCTTTTATTGAAGAACAGCATATGCAGGGCCTGATCGGCTGCCTGGAGAAAGCGCGTCAGTCTGCAGCGCGCTTGCCAGGAGAATGCACCCCATCGATTCCGCAGGCAAGTTGAATGTACCGAGTATATGCGGAGTGAGGAAATTTAAAGCATCCGTTGTTGCAGGCATTTAAAGCGAGTGACATTGTTTGGAAAATCAGTATAATAATGGCCGGATTCCGGCAAGGATGGGCGCGCCGGGAGACATGCCTTTTGAAAGCAATAACATTAAAAGTGAATAAAAGGAGGTCCGTATGCTGAGGTATCTGAAATTAGCGGCTGTTCTTTCCCTGGTCATGTTGTTTGTCTCGGGTGCGCAGGCAGAAATGAGGATTCAGCTTAAAGGCGGCCGATCGATGACGATTCCGGTAGCGAAGGAGGATGTCGTGAGCATCCATTTCGACGATGGGCAGGTATCTGGGTTGAAGAATTTCGCCTTAACGGCAAATGGCGGTCGAATCACGTCCGGATTTACGGCCTGGAGCACACCGAGATCGGTTGTGAATGACGGCATCACCGGGCCCGATGCTGCTGATGAGTATTCTCAGGCCAGAGACGGAATTGCCGCCTACAGTTTTAACAACGAGGCGTTTAAAGTTGAATTTTCGCGCCCGGTAAATGTGCGGCGGATCGGCATCGTGCACAAGTTCGGCGGCGGTGGCGGCGGCCGGCATATCATGGAAAGGGCGCGGATTGTTTTTGCAAACGGCGTGTCTCAGGAAATCCAGTTTTCTGATAAATACGCCATGCAGTACGTTGATATTGTGCCGGTAGTGACCGATTCCGTCCGGGTCGAACCCGTTTCTTTTTATAGGCATAAAGACGGTCGTTGGGGGATCATAGAGTTCGAAGCCCTGGGAGAAGGGAATTAAAGAACTGGTACAACCATTCCCTATGGACCCTGTTACCGTTGACGCGCATGGCGACGACGGCGCGATGACGCCTGAATTGAAGCTCTCCGCGGCAAACTGTGGGGGATGCGCCCGCTTGCAACTTCACCCGGCCGCTGACCGCGGCCGGGTGCGGCCTTCAGTGTAGCGGCACAGATTGGCCAGGGCTTTGACCGTCGCATCCAGTGTGGGGTATACGGGGAATCCCTTCGCGCTGAAAGTTCTTTTGAGAAGAAGATTATAATAACGGTCTTCTTCGTCTTCCAGATAAGGGTCCAGAGAAACCGTGATCAGGACGGGTTTGTGTTCCTTTTGACGGGCTTGTTCGCAGCCTTCCACCATCAATTCGATGAGCCGCTTCATATGCGCATCAATGCCCTGTCCCAGGATGCGGCGCAGATAGCGGAACTGATCGAATTGGAAGACGAGCGTTTGAATATGACGGTCCGCGGCGACGATTCTGATGATGTCGGCGATGTTGCCCTTTGGGCCGATATTATAATAGATGGGCCAGGCGTCCAGGGGATTTCCCATGCTGGTTCCGGCCGCGGGAACCAGTGTGCGAAGAGCTTCGATGGTTTCCGGAGAAAACCGCGGCACCTGAATGCCGGCATTCAGGCACAGGTCGGTCTGAATAACACTGAAGCCGCCGGAGTTGGTGATCAGGGCCATGGCCCGTCCGGAAGGGAGCCCTGAGGTGTCCAAAGCGATCAGGGTGTTCACCATTTCATCAAAGTTTTCCACCTGCAGCACCCCGCACTGTTTGAAGAAAGCGCGCCAGATATCCGGAGCGCCGGCCAGGGCTGCCGTATGAGAGGCGGCCGCCCGCATCCCCTGGGCCGTCATCCCGCCTTTGATGGCGATGACCGGCTTTTGCCTTGCCGCCCGGACCAGTGCTTTGTGCAGACGCGCGGCGTCTCTGGTTCCTTCGATATAGAAGGCGATGATTTTGGTATCCGCGTCATCCGCCAGGTATTCCAGAAAATCGGCGCCGTCCAGGTCGGCGGCGTTGCCGTAGCTGATCACTTTGCTGAAGCGGAGATTTTTCGTCCCGGCGAAATAAGAAAAGGATTCGGCAAAACTGCCGCTCTGGGCGACAACACCAATGTGTCCTTCGTCGGTGGGGGCTTCCGGTACGATGGACAGGCCTGCCCCGGGACAGTAGACGCCGAAACAATTCGGTCCGATCAGCCGGATTCTGCCCCGGGCCATTCGTATTAAGTCCTCCTCCTTGCTCACCCGATCGGGAATGCCCGTCTCACTGAAACCGGCTGTGAAAATCTGCGCAACCCGGACGCCTTTTTGGATGCACTGCTCCAGCACCTGCGGGAGAAGGGCGGCAGAGACGCCGATGATGACATAGTCGACTGGCGCTTCGACGTCCAAAATAGTCGGGTAGCATTTTTTGCCCAGCACATCCGTGTATTTCGGGTTCACCAGGTACAGGCGATCCTTGATTTTTGTTTTCATGTGCGCGAGGGTGGCCAGATCGGAAGGGGAGGCCCCGATAATTGCGACGCCGCGTGGTTTAAAGATAGAGTCAAACATGCTGCTGCCTGTTTCCATATGACCTCCGGAGGGAATGCTTATTTACCTCAGCCTCTGTTCAATAAAATGCTCGATGTCCGCCTGTGCGGCACGGCGTTTTCCCGGTATTGACGGAAATTCTTCCGGGCCATACCGGAGTGCCTTCACGGTTTCATCCGGGTCTTCAGGGCCATTCGGCCTCCCGTTAAAATCGCAGAGTGCTTCAACGATGCGCGGCAAATATATAATATCTGGAAATTGATGCAAGAAATAATAAGCGGATTAATCGGGGTATGCCTCAGAGCGGATCTGGACCTCCCGATGAATGCCCCGATTGCTTCTTCTTGTCCTATATCTTTACTCTCCTCAGTCTGAGGGCATTTCCGACCACGGAAACAGATGAAAGACTCATGGCGGCAGCGGCAATCATCGGGCTCAGAAGGAGGCCAAAGCTGGGATAAAGGACACCCGCTGCGATAGGTACGCCGATAGCGTTGTAAATAAAGGCAAAGAAAAGGTTTTGCTTGATATTGGCTATGGTGGCGCTGCTCAAACGCCTCGCGCGGACGATGCCGGTGAGGTCGCCCTTCACCAGGGTAACACCGGCGCTTTCCATGGCAACATCAGTGCCCGTTCCCATGGCAATACCCACCTGTGCCTGAGCCAGGGCGGGGGCATCATTGATCCCGTCACCGGCCATGGCGACAACATGACCGCCCTGTTGAAACTTTTTAATTGCCTCTGCCTTTTGATCCGGCAAAACCTCGGCCACCACTTCGTCCAGATTAAGTTTCTTGGCAACTGCTTCTGCTGTCACCTTGTTATCGCCGGTCAGCATCACAATCCGGATCCCTTCAGCATGCAATTGCTGGATTGCTTCGGGCGTGGTCTCTTTGATTGGATCGGCAACTGCAAGCATTCCAGCCATTTCACCGTCAATCCCCACAAACATGACCGTCTGTCCATCGGAGCTCATCGTCCGGGCCTGCTCTGCCAAAGGACCGGCGTCAATCTTGAAATCTTCCATAAGCGAACTGTTGCCAAGCAATACCTTTTTGCCTTCAATCTCGCCGGAAACGCCCTTGCCGGTATGGGAGACAAAATGATTCGTATCGGTCAGGTGGATCCCTTGATGGACAGCCCCTTCGATAATGGCTGCCGCCAATGGGTGTTCGCTGCCTTTCTCCAGAGACGCCGCCAGTAACAACACGCTGTCTTTATCCATGCCCGGAACCGCGACAACCTGCATGAGTTTCGGCTTGCCCTCGGTCAGCGTTCCGGTTTTGTCAACCACGAGCGTCGTCACTTTCCTCAGGGTTTCAATCGCTTCGGCATTCTTAAACAAGACCCCCATCGTTGCACCTTTCCCTGTTGCGACCATAACCGACATCGGCGTTGCCAAACCCAAAGCACAGGGACAGGCAATAATCAGCACTGAGACAGCTGCAATCAGTGCATAGGCTAACCGGGGCTCAGGACCAAAAAAGTACCACATGACAAAAGCAATCAGTGCGATAGCGATAACAACCGGCACAAAATATCCGGCTACAACATCGGCAAGCTTCTGAATGGGCGCCCGGCTTCGCTGGGCTTCGGCCACCATTTTGACTATTTGCGACAGAACGGTTTCAGCGCCTACCCTCTGAGCCTCCATAATGAATGACCCGGTGCCGTTGACCGTAGCACCGATTAGATTGTCCCCGACTTGCTTCTGCACCGGTATCGGTTCACCGGAAATCATCGATTCGTCAACGCTGCTTAATCCTTCCAGAACGACGCCATCCACGGGGATCTTTTCTCCCGGCCGGACACGCAAACGATCGCCCTTCATGACATGCGCCAGAGGAATATCGTTTTCATTCCCCTCGGTGTCTATTTTTCGGGCAGTCTTCGGCGCCAGACCCAAAAGTTTCTTTATGGCGGTGCCGGTCCGGCTTCTGGCCCGCAGTTCCAGCACCTGACCCAGCAATATCAAGACAACGATGACACTCGCGGCTTCAAAATAAACCCCGACGGTGCCTTCCGCTGTCCGCATAGCTGCGGGGAAAAGCTGGGGAAACAACACGCCAATCAGACTGTAGATGTAGGCCACCGAAACCCCGAGAGCGATCAGGGTAAACATGTTCAGACTTCTGTTGATGACGGACTGAACACCCCGAACGAAGAAGGGCCATCCCGCCCAGAGGACTACCGGCGTTGCGAGGAACAGTTCCAGCCACTGATAGGTTTTGGCAGCGGCCAGTGTGTCGAGAAATTGTCCGCCCGGAATCATATCGCGCATGGCAATCATCAGCAGAGGAAGCGTCAGGATGGCGCCCGCAATGAAGCGCCTGCGCATATCTTCATATTCCGGGTTGCTCTCTGTCCCGGTCAGCGAGGCGGTTTTCGGTTCCAGTGCCATGCCGCATTTCGGACAGCTTCCCGGTTTGTCCCGGATAATTTCCGGATGCATCGGGCAGGTATATTCCATCTTTCCTTCTGCCGGCAGAGGCGTTTTTGGCTCCAGAGACATGCCGCACTTCGGGCAATTGCCCGGCGCATAGCGGATAATCTCGGGGTGCATGGGGCAGATCCATTCCGCTTTGGTTCTAATGACAGTGTTCTCTTTTCCGCTGGTCATCTTGCCTGCCGGATCGGTGATTTTCATCTTTCCTCCACGGACTCGATTACATTGCTCAAAAAATCGCCACTATCTTTTTCCGAAATGCATTAAGTTTCAAGATCATGCTTCATCCGGTCAAAATCTTCTTTACTGATTTCACCCCTGGCATAACGCGTCTTCAGGATATCCAGGGGGCTTTCACCCTGTGCCGGTGTCTGACTCTTTGTTTTCCGGGCCTGAACAATGAAATAGATCAGCACGCCCACGACGATTAAAAAAATAATCCACATAAACATTCCTCCATATCCAAATCCGTAATGCATCATGGGCCACCCGCCGCCGGGGCCTTGTCCATCATAGCAACCCATACCTCCGCAGGACACAAGAAATCCCGCCATCATAAAAACAAATAACTTCAAAAATGTTTTCATCTTCGGTATCTCCTTTTAAGGTTTGATTGTATTATTCCAGCTTGAGAGTTGTTTCGCATGTTTTGCTATCTCTATTGGTGAATATTTTCCCGGTTGCACTTTTGCCTTTGGCGCTCACTGTTATATTAATGGCTTGATTTCTGGGCAGCCAAAGATCCAGAAAACCGGTCGGTGCTGTTTTCATGATTTTGTTAATCAAGGTTTTACCACCCGCAGTAACAGCTACGACTTTTAAGTTTGTGCTCTTCAATTCCGCATTGCAACTCGATATATAATGTGTTGCACACGTATGAGTTTTGTTAATATATGGCGCAATTGAAACCATCATTACATCATCGGGTAGCGGTACACTGATCATCTGTCCATCCTTGAACTTGAAAATGACCTTCTCCGGTGTAACAAAAGTTACAACGTCAATTTTATCCCTGTGCCACTTGTTGGCTATCGCGACCGCCATTTTCCCGTCAATTCCCTTCAGTTTATCTTTTAACTGCTCATCATTGCTTTTATTGATGGATGTCGGATTGTCAGCGGCATAAGCAATGAATAATGATATGACGGTCAACATGAGTGACAATGCAATGATTTTCACGATAATATTTTTCATTTAAAGCACCTCTCCTTTTATTTATCCGGAAGGAAGCAATAGAATGCTACCTCCCGGATAATAATATTACCGCCTTGAAACAGGGTCAAAGGCCAACTTAGTCGATCTGCTTGCTTAATAAGCCGATCTTATATAGCCCGTTGCCTTGTCAATATGAACCCTGTCAACGAGATCGTTCTTCTTTGTCAATATCTCTGCTTCAAAGGCATTCCCGGTGTCTTTTATCTTACCCAACTTCAGGTTGGGGTTTCTTGAAGACTTTAGATAGTCATTCATCATGGCCGCGGCTTCCTTCGCGTCTATGGTTTTGCTTCTTGACGGATATTGCCGTCCATAGCCACGACCAGTTCCATAATAGTCTCCCATCATGCCAGGCCCCATACCGTAGCCGTGACCGCCCATCATGCCGCGTCCCATGCCCCATCCCCTGCTGTATCCATAGCCATGCCCCATGCGCAAGGCATGATCAAACATCACCAGATGCCAGCGGCTCTGAAGAAGGATAACATTCAATACCTGAGCCGACTCGCGATCCTCGGCCTTTTTTACGAGCCATTCATAACGGGGCAACAAATCGTTTTCCATTTTTACACTAAGTTCGTAGGCATCCGTCAATGTCTTATTCTCCACCACGGGGGGCGTCTTTCCATCAGCAGGCAAGCTATAAGCTTTAAACAGTTGCCCTATCCATTCAACGTGATTCTCTTCCTGAGGGATGACCATCATGTAAGGCATATAGACATTGAATTTTTCCTGATCGGCCTCATACTGTGCCAGAGATTCTTTTTCCATCGTCAGAATCTCCCGGAGTTTTTGTGCCCATTCCGCGTTTTTGGGTGCCGGCAGTTTATCAGGTACATCAATCCAGCCATCGCCCATCATGCCGGGCCCCATACCATAGCCACCATAGCCTCCTCCCATCATTCCCGGACCCATACCATAGCCGTAGCCGCCTCTTCCGGTCTGACTCTGGCCCGTAGTGATGCAAAGGACAAATGCCATAATTATTACCAGAGAAATCATAAAAATAGTCTTTTTCATACGTTCCTCCTTAATTTTATTTCTGCTAATGTATGGATTAATTCAAGATTTACAATGATGGTTGCTTGACAGGTTAGTAGCAGGTTTAACCTATTACTGATCAATCGTCACATCATCTTGAAGATGGAAGGTTACCAATTCAGTGGAACGAAAATGCGTCTTTACTTAATCAATTGCTTCGCAGCATGCTATGGAGAATGAATGCAGGTCTTCGCTGCCCCCTGAAGCCTGGCTCTGTCTTATTCTTTATGCTGTGGCCGGTCGTCCAGGACGTCCCTCACTTTGACTGCCAGATCCTTCATCGAGAACGGCTTCTGGATGAAGTTTACGCCCTCGTCCAGCACCCCGCGCCGGGCGATCACGTCGGCCGTATAGCCGGACATGAACAGAATTTTTATGCCGGGGGCAAGGGATTGCAGCCGCAAAGCCAGCTCCCTGCCATTTATTTCCGGCATGACGACGTCGGTGAGGACAAGGTGTATCCCGCCTGCGTTTTCCGCAGCGATCCGGATAGCATCGCCGGGCGTGCCGGCGGTCAGCACCCGATACCCTAATCGGTCCAGCATTATTTTGTCGATGGTCAGGAGGGCCAGTTCGTCCTCCACGACCAGTACGGTCTCGCCGTGGCCGACCGGTGTTTCATCCGGCCTCAATATCTGGCGGAACCTCAACATATTGAGGGGTTGCAGAATCAAGGTTGACGAGCTGTCGTTTTCACCGAAGGTCATCATCATAGTAGTTTCATCCCCCCGATCGGTTACATATGTTCTACTATTGTCTTCTCTATCCCGAACGGATAAATATGCAGGCAAGGAATGACTGGAACTACTTCCTCTTGAATTAACGTCAGCGAAGGTGTGGATATGAACAATGATCATTTAGAACGTAGAAGGGAACCATCGTCCAATCGTCCGGATCATGGGTATTGGCATTTCCAAAATGATTCCGGGGACGGGGATAGCGGACGGCAGAACCTGTCGCGTCATCACGTGCGCTATCTCAATATGGACGAGCTGGAACAGCTGTTCGAGGACCGGACGCTTGATTTTCAGCAGACTCTTTCTGAAGACAGCGCATTAAAGGAACAGCCCGGGGCTGAAAATATTTACTTTCGGCATAAAAATAAAACAGAAAATATATTTGGAAATATTGTCGGGCAAAGTGATGGGCTCAAGTATGTTCTCTATCGGGCAAAGCAAGTTGCTCCTCTCCATACAACGGTCCTCATCCTGGGTGAAACCGGTACGGGGAAGGAACTGATCGCTTCCGCCATCCACCGGATGAGCCCCCGCCGGGAAAGGCCGTTGCTCACGGTCAACTGCGCCGCGCTGCCCGCCAATCTGATTGAAAGCGAATTGTTCGGCCGCGAGAAGGGCGCCTTTACCGGAGCCGATGCCCGCCGGGAAGGCCGATTCGAGGTTGCTGATGGTTCCACCCTGTGCCTGGACGAGATCGGGGAGCTGCCGCTGGAAATGCAGGGAAAGCTGTTGAGAGTGATTCAGCACAGCGAATTTGAGCGCCTGGGATCTTCCCGTACGATCAAAGTCGATGTGCGGATCATAGCGACAACCAATCGAGACCTCGATGAAGAGGTGCGCCGGGGCCGGTTTCGGCAGGATCTGTATTATCGGCTGAATGTTTTCCCCATCACCATCCCACCCCTGAGACAGCGAAAAGATGACATTCCGCTGCTGGTCCGGTTTTTCCTGGAGAGATATGCCGGTAAATTCGGCAAACAGATTGTGTCCGTGCAGAAAGAGATGCTGGAGGCGCTGCAGGGGTACGCGTGGCCGGGAAATGTCCGGGAACTGGAAAGCATCATTGAACGCGCAGTGATTTTGTGTTCCGGGCCGGTTTTGCATCTGATCGATAAACTGGATATTTCATCCGCCGTTATCTCACCCGTCGTGAGGACTTTGGCGGAGATTGAGCGAAGCCATATTTTGAAAATCCTTTCCGAAACCGGGTGGAGGATTGAGGGAAATCAAGGCGCCGCAACAATCCTGGGCATTCGTCCGGGTACTTTAAGGGCGAGGATGCTTAAGCTTGGGGTAGCCCGGCCGGATGTTTCTTCTCAGAAATAAATCCTGATCCTTTCATCCGACAGGTCTCAGGAGACTGTTTATCGGCTTTACGACTTGAAAGTCGGAAGGGTGGTGAACAAGACTGTACCAATCGGCGCGCCCGTCTGAGACCGGGCTGCCGCTGCTTACCATAGCGTTCGTCTTACTTATTCTCTTTATCCAGCTTGGCCGCAGCTTCCGTCGTGGATACGGTCTTGCTCATAGAAAACAGTTTGACGATGCGCCAGGCAATCAAGAGGAAGACGAACATGGCGGAACCTCAACATGTTGAGGGATACAAGAGATTGCCGGGTTATCCTTCGTCGCCGGAACTGCCGGGCTTTCGATGCGCGGCAGGGATCACATCCGGACTCAGAAGTTCGTAGGCTTTTACCTTCTCGAGCGCCGCATCGATCTCATATTCGCCGATCTCCTTAACCTGAAGTCCGGATCGGGACGCCTTACAGGTTTTTTCACTGATCACGATGCCGTTTTTGAAAGGTTTGACAACGGATTGCAGTCTGAATACCGTATTCACGGCGTCGCCGATCACCGTATAGTCCATCTTTTTCTCAAATCCGATATTGCCCACGACAACCTCACCCGTGTGGATGGCTATCCCCATGGATAAGGGGTGGCCGATCTGCTGCTGAAAATATTCACTGACCGGGTGAATTGCTTTTTGCATTTCCAGAGAGGCGGCGATGGCATTGTCGGCATCGGAGATGCTGGATACGGGCGCACCGAATATGGCGAGGAAGCCGTCGCCCAGATACTTATCGACGATTCCCTGGTGTTTGAATACAATATCGCCCATCATCTCAAAAAAATAGTTGATCATGGGAACGGTCCTGTGGGGGCCGATGGTCTTGGCCAGCTTCGAGAAGCCCCTGATGTCAATATTGAGGAGGGTGACCGTCCTGAACTCATCCGGCAGAGGTTTGCCGGATGATTCACCATAGATGATCTTGTCCACAATTTCCTTCGGAACAAATTTCTGAAAAATCTGGCGAATGCCCCGTTCGTGTTCCGTCATTTTGACCGTTGCTTCATAGAGCCGCGCGTTTTCAATGGCAATAATCAGAGATGAAACAATGGACTGAAGAAGCTTTTCGTCGCTGTCTCCAAAGTTGCCGTCGCGCTTGTTGAGGAGCTCAACCACGCCAATCACTTTGCCCTGAGAAATCATCGGAACACAAAGCGCCGACCTTGTCTTGAATCCCGTGACATCATCGACGGCCGAGAAAAAGTGGGGTGATTGCTGCACATCGTTGACAATGATTGATTTCCCCCGCGCCGCTACATAACCCGCGATACCCTGGCCGAGTTTCATCTTCGGCCAGCTGACTGTTACCGGTTCGATATCAAAACTTACCTTGAATTCGAGTTCGTCGCCGTCCAGGAGAAGCAGAGAACCTGCCTCCACCTCCATCGTGAGCTGGATCATGCCCATGGCATACTCCAGCACCTGGTTAAGGTTGAAGGTGGACGACGTGAGCGCGCCGCCGATCTGCTTTAAGGTATCCAGATCCTGGTCTCTGCGGACCACGGAAGCGGCGAGTTTCAGGCGCTCGATGGCCAGGGCCACGCCATCCTTGACGATGGCCAGAAAATGAGTCTCCCGGGTGAGCGTGTCGGGGTTGGATGAGCACAGCGCCAGAATACCCGTGACTTTGCCCGATATCCTTAAGGGGTGCAAAAGACAGCCCGCGGAATAGGGGTTGGCAAATAATGCACGCTCCGCATCGCCTGTCAATTCAGATGTGTCGGTGATCAGGGTGCTGGATTCCTGTTTGATGACCTTATCAAAAAGAGAATCGCGGTAGGGAAAGTAAGATCCTCTGGCAATGCCGATCGCTCCTTTGCAGGCGAGATCAAAGATCAAGAGCTCATCAGGCCGGTTATCGTCCTTCGTCAAAATAAAGGCGAGGTCGCAGGGGACCAGCGACTGAATATCGTTCAAAATGGAGTTGATCAGTTCGGATTCCCCCAGGCTGGAGTTGACGGTCTTTAATAATTTTAGGGTGGCATTCATGACCGCCGTGTTGTTTTCACTCTCCTTGAAAAGGCGGATATTTTCAAAGGTCAGCGACGCATTGCTGAGCAGCGGCGTCAACCCCTCAATGTCGTCCTGCGAGAAAACCGTATCGTCGTTTCTTCGCGACAGGGTCATCACGCCGATGATATCGCCGATGGTCTTAAGGGGCATGCAGATGAAAGATTTGGTGGCATAGACGGGCCGGTTGCTTCTTCCGAACCTTCTGTCTTTTTCGATATCCTCTATGAGGAGCGGTGACTTGTTGATAATGGCATACTTGGCAATGCTGGTATCGAAGTCAATTTTGCTGCCGACCTTTATTTCGTCAACAAGGCCAATCTGCGCCTGCACAATGAATTTTTTTCGCTGGGGCTGTTCCAGAATGAGGACCGACCCGATATCCGCCCTGGCCAGTTTGAGCGCCCTCTCCAGGGTGATGTAAAGGAGCTCGTCGGTATCGAAGGTCATGTAGCAGAGGTCCGACAGTTCCTTCAGGGTAGATATTTCCAGAGATTTCTTATCCAGTCGGTTCAGGGTGTTTTTTAACTGGTTATCCAGCGCATTAAAGGAACCGACAATATTGCTCAATTCATCCGTCCCGCGCTGAAATTGAACGGCGGAGGGGTCCTGCGCGACTTTTTCAGAAAACTCCTCTGAAATTCTTGCGACTTTCTTGAAAACACTTCGCAGAAAGAAAAAACCGAGAAAGGAAAAGACGAGAAAACCGATCAGAAAAAGCGGCAGGGATTCGTCTTCAAGAATGTTATATCGTACGGCAAAGAAGAGAAAGCCGAGTGCGGGGAAAATAAAAAGCAGGCCGATGCTCAGGGTGAGCTTGTAATAAAGGTCCTTTTTACCGAGAAACGCGTTTTTCATCTTTTGATAAGAGGGGCTTGCTTTCATATTCCATCCTTTTGCGGTGAAAGGCCTGTTTCAGGTGCAGGACCTTCTGTAAACGGGAAGTCTTGCTCTCCGAACAGGCGCAGGCGGTCTCTGTGGCGAGCGTCCGATGTATTCCTCTTGTTCTCTCCGATTTCCTCCAGCGGCGGATCAATTTCCGGGGCAGGGCGTCGGGACCGTCGGATGGTTCGGTCACGATCTCCGCCGGGAATGACATCTTGCCGATGCCCTGAATTGCAGCTGCCATAAGCAGGAGGACGGGTGAAGACTCTTGATCAACATTCAAGTTTGTTTAGGGCATTATAGAAAGCCGGAGGACTTAAGTCAAGAACTTAGAAAGCATAAGGCTATCGGCCCTGAAGGGCGAACGGGGCTCAGTTTCCCGGGCGCAGAATGAGCCTGAACCGGCCGCGCTGATTGCGGCGGCCGGATGTGTGGGCGAGCAAAAGAAATCTCCATCATGGGAATGGGTCTCCTTCGTTTTGTCGCGTGCGATGACCTAAATTCTTTCCGGCAACTTGCTGTGGACGAAATCGTAAAAGTGATGATACTGCGCAAGAAAGCTGAAGGCCCGCCGCATTTGCCGGGGATTGACCTTCCCTGTTTCGATCACGGTTTTGAAAAAGACTTTCCGCTCCGCAGGCGCTGCCAGGAAAAGAAAATATATCAGCATTCTGATACCGTGGGAAAATTGTCTGCGGTCAAATTTTTTATGAACATACAGGGTGTTTTGGTATTCCACCTGCGTAAGCCAGCCTTGCAGCCTCGTGTGGAAAGTATCCGGGTCGTATATCTTTCTGAACAGTTCGCAGTAATGGCTCAAGAGCGCTTCGCGGCTCAGCTGCTTGGGAATAATGTTTGTATCCAGCTGCCACTCACCGGAAAAATCGTCGCCGATCAGACGATTTTCTTTTTCCAGACGGTGATAGAGCGGCGTATTTCGCGGCGCGTTGAGCAGGCTGATGCCGGCAATCGGGCTGTTGGTGCGGGTGATAAAATCATCGAGCTCGGCAAAGACGCTTTCATCATCATGATCGAAACCGACAATCATCCCGAGAAACGGCATAATGCCGTAGCGGGAAATCCTCCTGATCCGCTCGAAAATGTCGAATTTTAAATTATGATATTTTTTCGCTTCCTCCAGGCTTTTGCTTCGCACGGTCTCGACGCCGAGAAAAAGAACGGAGAAGCGGGCGTCGGCGCACATCCTGAGCAGCTTTTCATCATCCGCAATTTCCACCGTGATTTGCGTGGAAAAAGAAAGCGGACGGGTTTGGACTTTGTTCCATTCAATGATTGCGGCCAGCAGCTTTCCGGCAAAAATTTTATTGGCCAGGAAATTATCATCAGAGAAAAAAACGGTCCGGGCTCCCAGGGCGTGAGCGTTTCTGACTTCCTGCATGACCTGTTCCACCGATTTGACGCGCGGTTTTCTGCCCACGTACTGAGTCACATCGCAAAACTCGCAGTGATTGGGACAACCGCGGCTGGTCTGCACGCTGACATTGATATAATCCTTCACATCAATCAGGGACCAATCCGGCGCCGGGCTGTCTTTCAAGTCGATGTAAGTCTTTTGATGATAAACGGGTTCGGCGCAATTTTTCGTCCATTGATGAAGAAATACAGGCCAGGTATATTCCGCCTCGCCGATAAAATGATAATTGGCAAGCCCGGTGCATTGATCATGGTTGATGCTGGCATAAGCGCCGCCCAGAGCCGTTTCCACACCCTTTTTCCGAAATCCGCCGCAAAGTTCGTGTATTCTCTTTTTGTGCAGCGTTGATCCGGTGATCACGGCCAGGTCGCACGGCATTTGCCAGTCCAGCCCGGAGATGTTTTCATCACACAGGACATATTCCACGTTTATTTCGGGCGGCGTCAGTGCCATCAGCGTTGGCAGCGCGGCATTGGGCATGAGCGTTTTGGCGCCCAGAAGCGCGGCTGTTCCCTGCATCGACCAGAAGTTTTCCGGATGCCGGGGCGCAACCAGGTATATTCTTTTGACCGGATTGCCGACGCCGTAGCGCCTGGTTTTGATATGATTCATCCGCATTGCTTCTCCCCGATGGCCAAGCCTTCCCGGAGGCCGTCTTCATGAGCCGTTTTGAAAGTCATCCGGGGCCGACCTTCAAGGTCTTGTTTCCTTCTTTCATGGTCTTCCCGGGCGATTTCTCCCTTTGCGTCGTGCAGCTATTACAGGTGCAGGATACAAGACAACCGGTCATCACGCAACAAGTAATCCGGGACATTGTTTCATTTCCGAACCATCTTCATTGTATGGCATCGAAGGCCTTCTTCAGCTTTCCCTCTGCTTCTTCCTCAACTTTCTGAAGTTCCGCATTATCAACCATCTGCATGGCAACTGCAGGCCGGATGAAGGACAGCACCGTCCGGCCGCCCTTTTCATAAACGATAACATTGCACGGCAGCATGAGCCCGATGTTTTCCTCGGTCAGGATCGCAAGATAGGCATTCGGAGGATTGCAGGCGCCCAGGATAATGTATTTGCTCATATCCAGGCCCAGCTTTTCCTTCATCACTTCCTGAACATCGATTTGGGTCAATATCCCGAAGCCTTCTTTTTTCAGTTCCTCTTTAGCCAACTCGACGGCCTTCTCATAAGGGATATTCAACGTTTTGGTAAAACCGTAATTGATCATGACGATTCTCCTTGTATCAAGACATCCTCTCTCCATCTTTGCAAACCGGACATTTACCGGAAGGGTCCGCGATATATTGACGGTCAATGCGGCGCGCTCGTGATGACCGGATTATCTGCGCACCCATCAGGTTGCGTCAATCGCTTTGTACGCTGTCCGGAAGCAATGCCCGGAGAGCGATTCCAATAGCAGCATTTTCGGAAAACGCTGATGTGCCTGACAGAGATGGAGCGCTTATTTCACATACCCGTCTCCTGGAGATCACTCTGATGATGCTCGGACGACATCGTAAGAAGGGCGATGAACCGCGGTTTGTATTCGATGCTCTGCAGATTGCTGGCGGTTGTCCGGTTCAAAAAGTTTTCGATGTTCGCCTGAAGCTGCTGCCATCCCTGATCGGAGTTCTGTTGATCCATGGTCATTTCCTCCCTTTCTTCATTTGATGGTTGTTCCGGGACTCTCCCGGTTTTTGCTTTCAGCGGTACAGCCTGGCTGCGATTTCCGCAACGTGCCTGCCCTGGAAGCGGGCTGCCTCGAGTTCGTTATCGCTGGGCGCCCGTTTGCCGTCACCTCCGGCTATTGTTGAAGCTCCGTAGGGCGACCCCCCCGTTATCTCGTCGATCCGCATCTGTCCCGAAAAACTGTAGGGGAGGCCGACGATGATCATGCCCTGGTGCAGGAGGGTGATATGAAAGGAAAGAATAGTCGATTCCTGCCCGCCATGCTGGGTCGCGCTGGAGGTAAAAACGCTGCCCACTTTGCCGACAAGAGCGTTTTGGGCCCAGAGTCCGCCTGTTGAATCAAGAAACTGGCGCATCTGACCGCACATGTTTCCGAAGCGGGTCGGGGTGCCGAAGATAATGGCATCCGCCGAGGTCAGATCATCCACTTTGCAGACAGGCACATGGGCTTGCGCTTTTTGCGAATCCAGCGCACCCATCTTTTGCAAAACCTCTTCAGGGAGTGTTTCCGGAACACGGCAAATCCTGACCCTGGCACCGCTTATGCCGTCGGCCCCTTCCTTCACAGCCTCCGCCATGCGGCGGATATGGCCATACATCGAGTAATAGACGATCAACACGTTCATGAGGCATCTCCTTTCTTGTTAAAGAATGACCTTATTCGTATAACTGCAAAGAGCATAACAGCAGGATAACAGAGCAAATAGTCTGCCAACAAGCGAACGTGAAACAGAATAGTTAATTTATCGTTTAATAACAGTGGATTACACTGCAAGATCAAAGCGTCTTCAAAAAACAATCATTCGTCGGGCCTCAACATTTAGCGGCGCCTCAAAATATTGAGGCGCCGCTAAATCATTATCGCTCCTCGATGCCTGTTTTCTCCTTCCGTTTTTCCGGATCATTTTCCGGCGGACGACTCTTCTCCGATCGATCCGGTTTTTTTGGCGCCACGCGCTCAGGCCGGATAGCCGGTTGCGCCGGCCGGGCAGGTTTTGCGGGACTTACCCGCTCGGGCCGTGCGGGCTGGGGGAGCCGCTCCTGCGGAGGCGGCTTCACCGGCATCACGCGCTCAGGCCGGCGGGCAGGTTCATCAGGGCGCCGAGGTTGTGCGGGGATCACCCGTTCCGGTCGTGCGGGCTGGGGGAGCCGCTCCTGCGGAGGCGGCTTTACCGGCATCACGCGCTCAGGCCGGCGGGCAGGTTCATCAGGGCGCCGAGGTTGTGCGGGGATCACCCGTTCCAGTCGTGCGGGCTGGGGACGCTTTTCCTGCTGTTCCGGTTTTACCGGCGCCACACGCTGAGACTTTGTATCAGGATCATTCTTTTTTTCATCCAGGCGCGGCGTGGGTTGTTTTTCCTTGTCGATGACAGCGGGCACGCGGTCAGCAGGCTTCTTGCTCTTTTCATCCGGGATGGGCATGGGCTGTTTTTCCCTGTCCGTAATACCGGGCACACCTCCATCAGGCCGCTTGTCCCTTTCACCCGGTCGTGGCTGCTCCGGCCATTTGTCCCCTCCCGGTACACGCGGCTCATCAGGCTTACCGGGTTTGGTCGGAGCCACCTGCTCGGCCCGGTAAAGCACATACTTGAGACCGTCGCTCTGACCGATAATATTTTAGAACTGATGCTTCATTTTGCTTTCGTGGCGGAAGTAAATATTTTCGACCTCGAGCTGTTCTTTCATCGCCTGAATTTCCGCAAGCGCCGTCCGCAATTCCGCCGTCCGCTCCGCGACCTGGGCTTCGAACCGGTCATGCGCTTTTTGCAGCGCCGCCTCTTCTATACGTAATGCCTCATTGCGCTTTTGCTCGGTCAGGTCGGTAACCACCATGCAGACCGTTTCGGGCATATCGGTATGGATGAGCGCGCTTGCGGACAGCAGGACTGGTGTAGATTTTTTGCCTCCGGCTTTTAAAGTCAGTTCCAGTTTACGGTCTTCCTTTAATCCCTGCTCAAATAAATCCTTAAGAAGTAAGAGGTCTGTCGGTGAAAAATATGAGTAGATCGATGATCCTGTTATTTTTTCCATGGATACGTCAACGATATCCGCGAAACGCTGATTACAGAAGAGGATCGTGCCGTCTGCGGCCAGCGTGACGGCCCCTTCGTTCATCGCTTCGACCATGATCCGGTATGGATGATCGGCGCCCGATAAGGTAAAGACGCGGTCACCTTCAGCCGTATTGACAACCAGGCCATCTACTTCTCCGCTCAGGATCGCGCGCAGCGTTTCCTCGGATTCCGTCATCCGCTCATGGAGGTTCTGCAATTCATCTAAAAAGTTGCTGGCGGGTTTTATCCTTATTGTTCATTGATTAGCTCTCATTCCAGTAGAAGACAGAAGATAGAATCCAGAATCCAGAAGAAAAAATGCTTTTGTTCTGACTACTATCTACTGGCTTCGTTGCGATAGAATACAGAATATAGAATCCAGAATCCAGAAGAAAAAATGTTTTGTTCTGGTTACGAACTCCGGTCTGCTGTATTCTGGCTACTGGCTACTGGCTACTGGCTACTGGCTACTGGCTACTGGCTACTGGCTACTGGCTACTGGCTACTGGCTACTGGCTACTGGCTACTGGCTACTGGCTACTGACTACTGACTACTGTCTTCTTCTGCCCTGCCGGAAGCGTAAAATAAAAGGAGGCACCCTCGTTTAGAATACTCTCCGCCCACACACGCCCGCCATGTCGATGAATGATGCGCTTGACGATGGCCAGGCCAACGCCTGTCCCTTCAAACTCATCGGCAGTATGCAGACGCTGGAAGACACCGAAGAGCTTGTCGGCGTATTGCATATCGAAACCCACGCCGTTATCCTTGACGCAGAAGACAACCTCGTTGTCTTCACGATGGCAGGTCACTTCGATCACCGCCGGTGTGCGGTGTCTGGAAAATTTGACTGCATTCGAAAGAAGATTAGTGAGCACATGACTAAGGAGAGAAGAATCCCCTAAAACAGATGGCAGGCCGTTGATTTTAAATACCGGTTGCCGATCGAGATTGTCGTTCTTTATTTCAGTCCAGATCGTTTCAATAAGGTTTTGCATGTCGACTTCGGCCGAGCTCATTGCCGTGCGGCTTAAGCGGGAGAAGGCCAACAGGTCATTGATGAATTGATCCATTTTCCGGGTATTTGCTCTGATGACGTTTAACTTTTCGAGGGCGTCTTTTTCGAGCGTGGCGGCGTATTTGCGCTCCAGCATGCGGGAAAACCCGTCGATTGCCCGCAGGGGGGTCCGCAGGTCATGGGAAACGCTGTAGCTGAAACTTTCCAGTTCCTTGTTGGCGGCCGTCAGCTCGGCGGCTTTTTTCTTCAGTGCTTCCTCAGCGCGCGCGTGTTCCGTCACATCGATGAATGCGGCAATAGCTCCGGACAGTTCACCCTGGTCGTCGCGCATCGGGATGACATTGCCGAGCAGGGAACGCGTTGTGCCGTCATCGAAGAGGAAATCTACGGAATGATTCCAAAGCGGCTCTCCGGACAAAGCCACTCTTTGAATCGGCATATCTTCAGGTAGCAGTTCCGACCCGTCTTTGAAGACGCGATAGTGTGTAAGATGTTCCTTGCCGGGGCCCGTTTTGGAAAGATTGGCCGATTCCTCAGCACGCGAAAATTGATAGGCTGCGTGATTCCCGGTAATCTCCCGGCAGTGCCGGTCATGCGCTATCCAGATGATGGCCGGCGTTGCGTCCAGAGTCGCCTGCAATCGCATCGCCTGCATCTGCGTGAGGACCTTGGTTGCCTGGAGATCCTGGGTTCTTTCCTCTACCCGAACTTCCAGCAAACAGTGAGACTCCTGCAGTGCCTGCTGCGCCTCCCGCAGTTCGGTCACGTCGGATGCCAGCAGGCATATCGAGCCTAACGTTCCGTCGCGAAGAAAGCTTTTAGAAAGAAGGACGGCTGGGCATGTCCCGTCGGCAGCCAAAAGGGAAATCTCAATTCTACCGCCTTTTGACGCCCGCTGAATGAAGTCCTCAAATAACGTCCGCTGGACCGTTTTGATGAACCGGTAGATGGAATTTCCCGTGATATTTTCCGGCGGGGTGGCGACCATATCGGCGAAACCCTGATTACAGAAGAGGATCGTGCCGTCTGCGGCCAGCGTGACGGCCCCTTCATTCATGGTTTCGACCATGATCCGGTAAGGATGATCAGCGCCCGATAAGGTGAAGACGCTGTCGCCTTCCGGTGTTTTAACAACCAGACCATCCACTTCGCCGCTCAAAATGGCGCGCAGCGTTTCCTCGGATTCCGCCATCCGCTCCCTGAGTTCCTGCAAATCGTCCAAAAGCTGCTGGCGGTTTTTACGCGAGTCGTTCATAGGTTTGCTCTCGTTCAATAGAATCCAGAATATAGAATCCAGAATCCAGAAGAAAAAATCTTTTGTTCTGTCTTCTGACTACTAGCGCCTGTCTTCTGTCTTCTTTTTTAAATCAATCCCGACAAGAAACTTTTCCGTGTCCGACATGTCGCCAATGAGCTTTCTAAAGGGCAGGGGGAGTTGTTTGATAAGTGTCGGGGTGGCGATAATCTGCTCTCCGGCGGCAAGCTTCGGCTGCTGGTCGATGTCGATCACTTTGAGTTCATAAAGGCCTTCCAGATATTTTTCGCACAGTGTCCGAACATTAGTGATGGCGCGGGTTGACTTTGGTGTCATTCCCGTAACGTACAGCCTCAGAACGTACTTTGCATTGTCGTGAATAGCTGCCGCTTTTTCGAATTCTTCAGTAGTATTTGTTTTTACTTTTTTGCGATCCATGCGGTTTCTCCAAAAGAATAATCAGGAAGACAGAAGCCAGTAGCCAGAATACAGAATACAGAATATTTTTTATTCTATCTTCTGTGTTCTGAATTCTGCTTTTCCAATTCGGTGTCATTCCCGCGCAGGCGGGAATCCAGAACACGCATAAGTCACTGGATTCCCGCTTTCCAGACTGTGTCATAATTAAGGTATAAATTGTTCTTTGACAATAAAATATTAGAAGAAGGCAAAATTGGTTGCACAACCATATTGATGTGCTAAAACGCTCACAAAGGAGATGACGCATGGC